>NZ_FNTG01000001.1:0-1200000 GCF_900104795.1 Burkholderia sp. WP9 | reverse complement strand
AGCAGCCAGGGCGTGGGAAAGGTGATGAAGAGGAACGCGAAGCCGAGCGGGTTCACCGAGCGGATCGTGCGCAGCCAGCGCGTTTCGCGTTGCCACAGCGCGGAGAACGTCGGCTCGATCACGTCGGTGGCCACGATCACGCGCGAGAGTACGGTCTGCAGCCCGAGGGCGCGCACGTGTTCGGCCAGCCAGTAATCGTCCGCGAGACAGTTTTTCAGCACCTCGAAACCGCCGATGCGCTCGAGTGTCGCGCGCCGCAAAGCGAGCGTCGCACCGAAGCCGAAACTGCGCGAACCGGCCGCGTGCGCGACACGCACCGACGGCGCGAACCATTCGTTGATGAAGAGCGCGCCCACGCGCGGCCAGAAACCGCCGACACCTTGGGCCACGTAAAGACACGTGACCACGCCCACGCGCGGATCCGCGAGCGGCGCGGCCACGCTGTCTAGATAATGGTCTTCGACGGCAATGTCGCTATCGGCGATCACGATCACCTCATGGCGGGCCCGCTCCGCCATGTTGATCAGATTGCTGACCTTGAGATTGCTGCCGTGCACGCGCGTATCGATCGCGAGTTCGATGTCGTGCAATGGATAGGCCGCCTGAAGCCGGCGGACCACGGCAATGGCCGGGTCGTCGGGCGAGGACACGCCGAGCACCAGCTGGAAGTATCCATGGCGCTGCTCGCAGAAGGTCCGCAGATTTTCGTAGAGCCGTGGCTCGGCGCCGCACAGCGGCTTGAGCACGCTGACACCGACATGTTTGAAGGGATACAACGCATGCGAGTTGCGCGAAGCGCCTTGAGCAGGACTACCCGCTACGCGCCGGCGAGAGGCGAAAAACGGCATCGCAACCGCCGCCAGCAGCGCGTACAGCGAAGCGCCGACGCATCCGCCGAGCAGGACCCATTGGCATGCTGTTAATGCGTGCGCCGCCATCGTCCCATTCCGTCAATGCTCGGCGAGCACGAACGGTCTGCCGGTCAGGCGCAGATGAAGAATCACGAGCCAGCGCCGCGGACAGTTCGAGGCGACCGCGACAGACCGTGCGGGCCGGCCGGCGCCTGTGGCGTAATGACCCTGCAGAGCGAAGTCGAAAGCGGCGTGCGCGAACTGGCGCGTGACGATCACACCGCTGACAATCACCGCCACGGCCAAAAGCCGGAACGGCGTGGAACCGAAGGCGTGCTCCGAAACCGGCCACACCAGCAGCCCGAGGCACACGAGCAACTCCGCGCCCATGGCCGTAAGCGAAGCCACCAGCAGGTGGGCGCGCAGCATATCGAGGGTGACTGGCTTCATGACTCGGTCTCGTTGCCTGACGAAATGCCTGGCGCCTTGCCTCGGCGCGACCCGTCGGCCCGAAAAACGGCCGACCGTCCATTCCATCGAGATGCCTACGATTGAACTGCAAAGACGTTGCAACAGACGCGAGGCCGCGTGCTTGCAATGGCGCCGCCACAAGGATCTGTTGATGGCCGATAGTAGCGAGTCAAGCTGAAGGAAACCTTAAGGAAGAAGGCGTATAAAGCGTGTTATGAACAGCATGGTTAAACTTCGGGCTGCGGTTCGACACCTGACTTGACCTGCCGGCCGCCATGCAAAAAACATCGAATGGAATGAATGGACCCATGCGCGTACTCCTCGTAGAAGACGACGATCTGATTGGCTGCGGTGTCGAAGCAGGACTGCGCCAAGCCGGCTTCACGGTCGACTGGGCCCGCGACGGCCACAAGGCCGGTCTCGCGCTCGACACCACCGCGTACGCGCTGGTGGTGCTCGATCTCGGGTTACCGCGCGTATCGGGCATGGATCTGCTCAAACGGCTGCGCGATTCGGGCAAGCACGTGCCGGTGCTGGTGTTGACCGCGCGGGGCACGGTGGTCGACCGGGTCGATGGCCTCGAAGCGGGTGCCGACGACTACGTCGGCAAGCCTTTCGACCTGACCGAGCTGATCGCGCGCTGCCGGGCTCTGCTGCGCCGTGCGCAAGGCCGCAGCGTCGAGCAGATCCGCTATCAGGACCTGACGGTCAATCCGGCCGCTCAAACCGTCGAAGTGGGCGCGAAACGCGTGCCGCTCACCTCGCGCGAATGGGCCATCCTGATGCAGTTGCTGACCAACCAGGGCATACCGCAGTCGCGTTCGCGTCTTGAAGAAAGCCTGTATGGCTGGCAGGAAGAAATCGAGAGCAACGCGATCGAGGTGCACGTGTCCAATCTGCGCAAGAAGCTCGGCGCGAAGCTGATCAAGACGGTGCGCAATATCGGCTACGTGGTGGAGAAAGAATGATGGGCGCGTCGATCCGCCGGCGGCTCGTGCTGCTGGTTCTCGCGAGCATCGTGCTGATGTGGGGCATTGCGCTCGTGTCGAGCTATCGCCAGGCCGTCCGCGAAGTGAGCGAATGGGAAGGGGCGCGGCTCGCCGAACTCGCGCAGATTCTCGCGCTGCTCGATGAGCGCAATCTGACCACGCTCGCCAACGCGCGCATCGACGTGCGCGAAGAAGAAAAAGGCGGTGATCCCGGCGCCAACGACAGTGACGACGACGATTCGCTGCCCCGCGACGCCCTCTTTCAGGTGCGCGGCGCGAACGGCGAAGTGCTGGCGGGCAGCCCGCAATTGCGCGCGCTCAACGCATGGGATCTTCCGGTGCCGGCCGCGAGCGGCGCGCGGGACATCACGCTCGGCGGCCAGATGTATCACTCGTTCACCTTGCGCGACACGCTGCTCGGCCACACCGTGCGCGTCTTCGAACCGGCCAACACGCGCAGCGACCTGGTGAGCGGCGTCGCGAGCCGGATCGCCCGCCCCACGCTGATCGCGCTGCCGGTGCTGGCGGTGCTGGTGTGGTTCAGCATCGGCTGGAGCCTCGCGCCGCTCCGGGTGCTCTCGGGTGCGATCCGTACGCGCGGCGTGAACCGGCTGGAACCGGTCGATATCGGCCGCGCGCCGACCGAGGTGCGACCGCTCGTCGATGCGATCAATCTGCTGCTCTCGCGTTTGCTGCACTCGCTGGAGCGCGAGCGCGCGTTCACCGCCGACGCCTCTCATGAACTGAAAACGCCGCTGGCCGCGATCAAGGTGCAGGCACAGGTCGCACTGGCCGAAACGGACGAAGCGCGGCAACGGCTGGCAATGGAACGCGTGGTGCAAGGCGTCGATCGCAGCGCGCGGCTCGCGGAGCAATTGCTGCTGCTCGCGCGTCTGGACGCGCACGAAACCATGTCGACGGCGCCGCTCAAACCCGCCGTGGTGGCAAAAGACGCGCTGCTCGCCAACGAGCGCAACGCCCAGCAGAAAAACATTCACGTCATGCTCAAGGGCGACATGCGCGCCGAGATCAACGCGGAGCCCGTGCTGATCGGCATACTGCTCGACAATCTGCTCGATAACGCGATCAAGTACGGCCGCGCCGGCGGCAACATAGAAGTAGCCGTGCAGCACGCCGAAGACCGCGTGCAGGTGAGCGTACGCGACGACGGCCCCGGCGTCGCGCCCGACGATCTCGACCGTCTGACGAATCGTTTCTTTCGCGCGACCGGCAATCAGGCCACCGGCAGCGGGCTGGGTCTGTCGATTGTTGCGCGGATCGCGGAGCACTTCGGCGCGAGCCTGCGTCTGGGTGCGGGCATTGGCGAACGAGGCCTCACGGTCGAGGTGTCGTTTCCCGCCTATGCTCAGATGAGCTGAGAAGATCGCGACGCGAGCTGACGGCGCGCCGTCCCCCTCACCCGCAGTTGCTCGCTATACGCGCCACGCCGTCCGCGCGCCCTGTCCGTTCGTCTCGCTAAGGTGCGCGCTCGAAGGCTCGCTGCGGCGCCCGATTCGACGACTCCGCGAACTGCCACGCAACCAGCCCCGGCACGAACATCACGAGGTCGCGAATGCGCCGTGCGCCGGCCAGCGCGAGACAGGTGGAGGGATCGAGGCCAAGCGCGCCGCCGATCAGAATGAAGCCGCCCTCCTGCACGCCGAGCCCGCCCGGCACGAAGAAGGCCGCGCTGCTGATCGCCTGGATCAGCGATTCGATCACCACCGCTTCGACGAGCGTGACGTGCACGCCGAGAAAGTACAGCGCGAGCCAGATTTCCAGCGACGTGAGGAAACACTGCAACGGTTGCCAGAAAAACAGATAACGCACCACCACGCCACGCCTGCGCCAGATCAGCTTGATGGCCTGATCGATCTGCGCCGACTGTCCGACCAGCGCGGCGAGCTTGCCGCTCGTCATATGATTGAGTGTGCGCGTGATGCGCTCGAACGGACTGGCGTGCTGCACGAGCGAGAACAGCACGAGGAGCGGCGTGAGCACCACCACGCCCCATGCCAGTTGTCCGGCGAGCCGCAGCGTGTCGGAATGCGCGTGCGCGAACAGGAAGCCGATGCCGACCATCGTGAAGAGCAGCTGGCTGATCACAGTGAGCTGCATGTCGACGATGATGCTGCCCACCGCCGTGGACGGCCGCACGCCCCAACGCCTGAGCATGCGAAACGACACTACTTCGCCGCCGATGCGCGCCACCGGCAGCATGCTGTTGACCGATTCGCGCACCCACACGAGGTGCAGCATCTGGAACACGCCCGGACGGTTCGCGCCGCGAATCAGCGAACGCCAGTCGCACGCATTGGCGAGCATCGGCAGCACGTGGGCGAGCGCAGCCAGCAGCAGTCCCACGCCGGCCGCGCGCAGCGCGCCGAGCACGGCGGCGGGATTATCCTGCCAGACGAGCCAGAGCGAGACCAGCAGGCCAACTAGCGCGGCGACGCGGCCGAGGTGTTTCATCACGCGCCCACCTCGTACGCGCGCTTCTGGCGCGTTGCTTCGCGTTTGAAAGCTGCTTCGAAAATACGACTCATCATTGCCGATCCAGGCTGCCCTTCGTCCGTCATTCGTCCTGCGCCGCCGACAACAGGCCGTCGCCGTCCACCTTGAAGCTGAAGCCTCGCCAGATCACGCGCGACGACCAGAAGCTCGCGACGAAAATCGCAAACGATACGATATCCCATATTGGCAGCAGCCACAGGTCACGATGCGCCTGCTTCAACGCGCGATCGGACAGCAGCTTCAGGGCAAGCCGCGCGCCTACGGCGGCCAGCGCGAGCGACCACGCCCACCAGCCGCCCGCCGAGAAGATGACCGCGAGCAACGCGAACGCGAACGGATGAACCAGTGCCGAGCCGAGATGGCCGAGCGGATCGATGCGGCGGATCGTGCGGCTCCAGCGCAACTCGTGCTCGATCAACTGTGCCGCGCTCGATTCGACGCAGGCATGCGAGATGGTGAACGGCGGAATCACCACCTTCTCGCCGGTCAGCCGCACCGCTTCACCGATTGCGTGATCTTCCGCCAGATGCCGCACGAACGGCGTCAGGCCGCCGATGTTGTCGAGCGTATCGCGCCGCATCGCGATCGTCTGGCCGAAGCACGGGCGCGCGAGCCCGAGCGCGAGGCCCGTCACGACGCCTGGCAGGAACTGATAGTTGGTCGCCTTGGCCGACAGGCGCGGCCAGAAACCGGGATCGGGCTGTCCGCGATACGCACAGGTGACGAGTCCGACGCCGGGCTTCTGCAATTCGCCTATCACGTGGCGCAGATAGTCCGCTCCGACGCTCACGTCGCTGTCGGCGAAGACGAGCACGTCGTGCCGCGCTTGCGGCAGCATATTGAGGATGTTGCTGATCTTGCGGTTCGGCCCATAGAGGCGCGCATCGGCCACTACGGTGATGTCCGCTTCGGGATGCAGGCGCCGCAATTCGTCGACGGCTTGCAGCGCGGGATCGGCGGAGTCGTGCACGCCGAACAGAAACTGCACGGGCCCCGGATAGTTCTGCCGGCAGAAGCTCGAGAGATTGTCGAGCAGCGCCCACTCGTTACCGTGCAGCGGTTTCACTATGGTAACCGGCACGAAGTCGGTCGGCTCGGACACCGCGCGTTTGAAGAACCGTCCGATCAGCACACCGGCGAGCGCGGTGTAGCCGATGCCGAGGACCGCGCCCGCCGCGCACGCGCAGGCGAGCGTGACGGCGGCCAGATGCGCGGCGCTCACGCCTGGCGGGCGCGCAGGAAACGGAAGAATTCGACGCCTTCACGCAAGCGCCGCTTCATCATGTCCCAGCTCGTCAGCATCTCGCGCAGGATTTCCCAGATCTTCGACGGCCGGAAATAGAAATGCTTATAGAAGCGTTCGAGCTGGTTATAGATCTCGTCGCGCGATAGATGCGGATAGCCGATCGCCGCGAGTTGCACGCCCGACTTGCTGACGAGGTTGATCACCTTGTTCTCTTCGAGCCAGCCGTTTTCAACGGCCTCGTTGTAGAGCCTGGTGCCGGGATACGGCGCGGCGAGCGACACCTGGATCGTGTGCGGATTGATCTCTTTGGCGTATTCGATCGTCTTCTGGATCGTGTCCTGCGTCTCGCCGGGCAGACCGAGAATGAAAGTGCCGTGAATCTTGATGCCGAGCTTGCGGCAATCGTCGCTGAAACGGCGCGCGATATCCGTGCGCAGCCCCTTCTTGATGTTCAGCAGAATCTGGTCGTCGCCGGATTCGTAGCCGACCAGCAGCAGGCGCAGGCCGTTTTCCTTCATGATCTTCAGCGTCGAGTAAGGCACGTTCGCCTTCGCGTTGCACGACCACGTCACGCCCAGTTTCCCAAGACCGCGGGCGATTTCCTCGACGCGCGGCTTGAAATCGGTGAACGTGTCGTCGTCGAACATGATCTCCTTCACTTCGGGCATGTTGTCGCGAATCCACTTCACTTCGGCCAGCACATTCTCGACCGAGCGCGTGCGGTAGCGGTGGCCGCCCACGGTTTGTGGCCACAAGCAGAACGTGCACTTCGAGCGGCAGCCGCGGCCCGTGTAGATCGACACGTACGGATGCTTCAGATAGCCGATGAAGTAGTTGTCGATCTTCAGATCGCGCTTGTAGATGGGCGCCACGAACGGCAGCTCGTCCATGTTTTCGAGGATTGCGCGCGCTTCGTTGTGCTCGATCGAACCGTCGGCGGCGCGATAGCTGAGGCCCTTGATCTGCGAGAACGGTTTGCCTTCGGCCACTTCCTGACAGGTGAAGTCGAATTCTTCGCGGCAGAGGAAATCGATCGCCTCGGTGGCAACCAGCGAATTGTGAGGATCGACGGCGACCTTCGCGCCCACCATGCCGATCAAAACCGACGGCTTGCGCTTCTTCAGGTCTTCGGCGAACAGGGCGTCGGTCGGAAAGGACGGCGTGCTGGTGTGGATCACCACCAGATCGTATTGCTGCGCAATGTCGAGCGTTTGATCCACCGACAGACCATCTGCCGGTGCATCGAGCACGCGGCTATCGGGCACGAGTGCCGCGGGCTGCGCAAGCCACGTCGGATACCAGAACGAGCGGACTTCGCGTTTGGCCTGATAGCGCGAACCCGCGCCACCATCGAAGCCGTCGTACGACGGCGCCTGCAAGAACAGGGTTTTCATGGATGCTCCAGCAAGCCTTGTATTGGCGCTTTCTGTTCAGTAACGACAAAAAATCGGAACTTTTGCCCACCGGGCGGCGGGTAATCGCGCAAATACTACGGAGCAAAGCTGAAGGAAACCTTAAGGAAAGTACCGGCCGGCCGCGCGCCTGTCACGCGCGAACCGGCCTTTCAGTTCAGACCGGCTTGATATCCGCCGCCTGCTTGCCCTTCGGTCCCTGCTTGATTTCAAAGCTGACCTTCTGGTTTTCCTGCAAGGACTTGAAACCCTCGGAACGAATTTCCGAGAAGTGAGCGAACAGATCTTCACCGCCGTCGTCGGGGGTGATGAAGCCAAAGCCTTTCGCGTCATTGAACCATTTCACTGTACCGGTTGGCATGTCGATTCCTCGTGTGCATCTGGGTTGATTGGGCTGCATTCGCCGGGTTTCGCTCGCCGCTGCGAACGTTGCCTAACGCGCTGCTTCGCGTACCGCCTTGCGTACTGCTTTCGCCTGATCGAGCCGGCTTTTTCCCTGCTTTTCTCTGCTTTTGCCTGCCCGAGCCGGCCTCCAGCACCATCCACGGCCGCGGGTCCGCGCCGGTTCCCGCCACTGCTGTTCGACTCTACGCTTCTTTGCGCGGCACCGCTTTGGGCAGTTTCCCGCTGTCGCGCCAGCCGCGCCGCAAGACGCGTGCCGCGCGGCGCGGCCGGGCCGGCCGTCGGTGCGATTTTGCACAATCAGATAAGATGATTGGTATCGGCAGTCCATCCAGGGCCCGCGCAGATTCAGCCCCATGTTTCACGCGCGCGCGGCCTGTCGTTTTCCCATATACAGGAACCCCAGCATGGCCAATTCGAGCTATACCGATACCCGACTTCTGATCAACGGCGAGTGGTGCGACGCCGCCAGCGGCAAGACCCTCGACGTCATCAACCCGGCCACCGGCCAGGCCATCGGCAAAGTGGCGCACGCCGGCATTGCCGATCTGGACCGGGCGCTGGCCGCCGCGCAGCGCGGCTTCGAAGCCTGGCGCAAAGTGCCGGCCAACGAGCGCGCCAACACCATGCGCCGCGCCGCCGCCCTGGTGCGCGAGCGTGCGTCGGATATCGGCCGCCTGATGACGCAGGAACAGGGCAAGCCGTTCGCCGAAGCGCGCGTCGAAGTGCTGGCGGCGGCGGACATCATCGAATGGTTCGCCGACGAAGGCCGCCGTGTCTACGGCCGCATCGTGCCGTCGCGCAACCTCGCGGCGCAGCAACTCGTGCTCAAGGAGCCGATCGGCCCGGTGGCGGCGTTCACGCCGTGGAATTTCCCGGTCAACCAGGTGGTGCGCAAGCTGAGCGCCGCGCTCGCGTGCGGCTGCTCGTTCCTCGTCAAGGCGCCGGAAGAAACCCCGGCGTCGCCGGCAGCGCTGCTGCAGGCCTTCGTCGAAGCCGGCGTGCCGGCGGGTACGGTCGGCCTCGTGTTCGGCGACCCGGCTGAAATCTCCAGCTACCTGATTCCGCATCCGGTGATCCGCAAGGTCACGTTCACCGGCTCGACGCCGGTCGGCAAGCAACTGGCGGCGTTGGCCGGCGCACACATGAAGCGCGCGACGATGGAATTGGGCGGTCACGCGCCGGTCATCGTGGCCGAAGACGCCGACGTGGCGCTCGCCGTGAAGGCCGCAGGTGGTGCGAAGTTTCGCAATGCCGGTCAGGTATGCATCTCGCCCACGCGCTTTCTCGTGCACAACAGCATCCGCGAGGAATTCGCCGCGGCGCTCGTCAAGCACGCTGAAGGCCTCAAGCTGGGCGACGGGCTTGCCGAGGGCACGACTCTCGGGCCGCTCGCCAACGCGCGCCGTCTGACGGCAATGAGCAAGGTGCTCGACGACGCCCGCAAAACCGGCGCCAAGGTGGAAACGGGCGGCGAGCGCGTAGGCTCGGAAGGCAACTTCTTCGCACCGACCGTGCTGACCAACGTGTCGCTCGAAGCCGACGTGTTCAACAACGAGCCGTTCGGCCCGATCGCCGCGATCCGCGGCTTCGACACACTGGAAGAAGCGATCGCCGAAGCCAACCGTCTGCCGTACGGTCTCGCCGGCTACGCGTTCACCAAGTCGTTCGCCAATGTGCATCTGCTGTCGCAGCAACTGGAAGTCGGCATGCTGTGGATCAACCAGCCGGCTACGCCGTCGCCGGAAATGCCGTTCGGCGGCGTGAAGGATTCGGGCTACGGTTCAGAAGGCGGCCCGGAAGCGATGGAAGGCTACCTGGTCACCAAGGCCGTATCTGTGATGGCGGTCTAAGGTTCGCGCAGGCGGCATTTTCGCCGCCTTCCGCCAACGCTTCATTACACTGCACCGGGTCCGTGAGCCGTCGCTCGCGGACTTTTTTTATTGTCATGAGCACGGGCGAACCGGCAGCCACTACCCGCAAGCGCAAGCAACCACAGAGCAATCGCGCGACCCGCTGACGCCTGACCCCGCTTACGTCTATCAGGAACGCAAGCGAGCTGGCTTCACCCCGCCCTACACATGCACGTCCCGCTCATTGAGCGGCGGTGAGCTTGCCGCCGCGAACTCCTCGCGCAACGCGTCGCGCGCATGATGCCGGCGCACCCACAGCGCCGTGAGGATCGGCACCAGAATCGCCGTCACGAGACAGGCCGTCGCCACCATCGCGGTTGCGGCGGGCACCAGCGGCTTGAAGCTCGGAATCATCTCGCCGATGATCGCCGGATTGGCCACCGCGGCCCCCGCCGTCGACGAAGCCGCCAGCCCCGCCGCTCCATTGCCGCCGGCGATCCAGCGGTCCGCGAGAATCAGCGGAATACCGGTCACCACGATCACGCCCAGACCCAGCACGATTCCCGGCACGCCGCTTTTCGCAATCACGCCGAGGTCGATGCCGTTACCGAGCGCAAAGCCGAAAAACGGGATCAGCGGATGCACGCAACGGCCGAAGAATTCGCGCAATTCGCCATCCAGATTACCCAGCACAAAGCCGATCAGAAACGGCAGCACCGCGCCGACGAACAGGCGCGGTTCGAAGAACGCCACGCCGGTCGCGCCGAGAATGATCATGCTGACGAGCGGCCCGGATTCCACCGACATCAGCACGAACGCGCCCGCCTCTTCCCGGGTTCCGTATTGCTGCATCACGGCCGCGTAGAGACCGCCGTTGGTCATGTCCATCGAGGTCGTGATCGCCAGCACCGAAAGTCCGGCGAAGAGCCCCGCCTTGACGCCGTCGATCGGAATGAAGTGCGAGGCGACGATCGTCGCGATCCATGCCACGATCATTTTCGTCACCAGCAGCGTGCCGGATTTACGCAGCACGGTGCCGGTCGCCCGCAGATCGATGGTCGCGCCCATGCAGAAGAACCACACCGCCAGAATCGGCACGGTGCCGGTAATCAACCCATTGGTGAACGACCCGAAGTACTTGCCCGCGCCCGGCGCAAACGTGTGGACGCAGGCGCCGAGCAGCAATGGCACCAGCATCAGGCCGCCAGGAATGCGGTCGATGGCCTTCTTGAGCTTCATGCCTCCTCCGTGGACTTTTGCGTCCAGTTATCGGGTGGATCACCCGGGGTAATGTCCCGTTCTTAGCCGGGCTGCTCCCTTTCGGCGCAATATAGCACCGCCTCAGGAACGCCGTTCCGTTTCTATCGAAATTTGCGTTTATCGTTTACCCGTGCGTCTTCTGAAACCCTTGCCAGTCATGGTGACGCATTGCACTATTTTCGGACCACTGTTCCGGGACTGCATTTCTGCGCTACAGTCGAGCCCAGAACGGCGCCTGCCTGGAGAGACGGCAAGGCGCGCCAACCGAGCGGAGAAAGCACCATGGAAGTGAGACAGGCCATCAACAGCGAATACGCGAAGACGCTCGACACCGCAGGGCTGCGCCAGGCGTTTCTGGTCGATCAGGTGTTCGAGCGCGATGCGTTGAAACTCACCTATAGCCATATCGACCGGATCATCGTCGGCGGCGTGTCGCCGGTGGCGCGAGCGGTCGAAGTGCCCGGCTCGCTCGGCAAGGCAATCGGCGTGAGTTATCTGCTGGAGCGGCGCGAACTCGGCGCGATCAACATCGGCGGCGACGGCTGGGTCGATGTGGACGGCACGCGCCATACGGTGCGCAATGAAGAGGCGATCTACATCGGCAAAGGCGCGCAGGCCATCGCCTTCGGCAGCGACAACGCCACGCGCCCCGCGAAGTTCTACCTGAACTGCGCCCCCGCGCACACGTCGTATCCGACCCGCACGATAACGCTGGCGCAAGCCTCGCCGCAAACGCTCGGCGACCCCGCCACGAGCAACCGCCGCACCATCTACAAGTTCATCGTTCCCGAAGTGCTGCCCACCTGCCAGCTGTCCATGGGCATGACGAAGCTCGAACCGGGCAGCCTGTGGAACACCATGCCGTGCCATACGCATGAACGCCGCATGGAGGTGTATTTCTATTTCAACGTCGCCGCCGACGCCGCCGTCTTTCACATGATGGGCGAGCCGAACGAGACGCGGCACATTCTCGTGCACAACGAGCAGGCGGTGATTTCGCCGAGCTGGTCGATTCACTCCGGCGTCGGCACGCAGGCGTACACGTTCATCTGGGGCATGGTCGGAGAAAACCAGGTGTTCAGCGACATGGATCACATCGCCGTTGGGGACTTGCGTTGACGGGCCGCTTTCTTCGCCCGCTTTTCAACCGCTTGTTTTGCTGCTCGCTTCACTGCTTCTCTCGCGTCAGGAACTCCCGGCGCACGACATGGGCTTGAATACCGTGAACACCTTTGATCTCACCGGCCGCGTCGCCATCGTCACCGGCAGCAACACGGGCCTTGGCGCGGCCATGGCGCTCGCGCTGGCAAACGCCGGCTGCGACATTGTCGGCGTGAGCCGGGCCGACGCCGGCGACACGCCCGCGCGCGTGGCCGCAACCGGCCGACGCTTCGCGGACGTGCGCGCCGATCTCGGCTCGATCGCGCCGGTCGAGGACATCGTGCGCGCCGCGGTCGAGGCTTTCGGCCGCATCGACGTGCTGGTGAACAACGCGGGCCTCATCCGCCGCGAGAACGCGCTCGATTTCACCGAAGCCGACTGGGACGCGGTCGTGGACGTCAATCTGAAGAGCCTGTTCTTTCTCTCGCAGGCCGCCGCGCGGCAGTTCGTCAAGCAGCGAAGCGGTGGCAAGATCATCAATGTCGCGTCGATGCTGTCGTTTCAGGGCGGCATACGGGTGGCCTCCTATACGGCATCGAAAAGCGGCGTGCTCGGGCTCACGCGGTTGCTCGCGAACGAATGGGCGGCGCAAGGCATCAATGTGAATGCGATCGCGCCAGGCTACATGGCGACTGCGAACACGGCGGCCTTGCGCGACGATGCGCAGCGCAACGACGAGATTCTCGGCCGCATTCCGGCCGCCCGTTGGGGCACCCCGGAAGACCTGGCGGGCCCGGTCGTGTTCCTCGCGTCATCCGCTTCGGACTATGTGCACGGGCATACACTGGCGGTGGACGGCGGCTGGCTCGCGCGTTGACTCGGCAGCGCGCGCGGGACGCGGTATGCTCTCGGCGCGTCGCCGACACGCGCGTTGGCGGCGCGGCAACGCATAGACAGGGAAGAAGGCAATGGCAGCAACAGGCAAACAGCGCAAGGACGACGCCCCCGCCCACGTACAGGACGCGGAGAACGCCGACTTCGGCGGCGTGGGCGGCATGGTTTGCGACAAGGGCGAATCGGCCTCGTCGATCGGCCGGGTCTTCGCCATTCTCGGCGCGATCGGCGACAGCGGACAGATCGGCATCAGCGAACTGTCGCAGCGGCTCGGCATGTCGAAGACTACCGTGCATCGCGTGATCCAGACGTTGAAGGCGCTCGGCTACGTGACGCAGGAAGTGGAAACCGAGCGCTACCGGCTGACCATCCGCCTGTTCGAACTCGGCGCGAAAGCGTTGGAAAGCGTCGATCTGGTCCGCGAGGCCGACGTCGAGATGCGCCGCATCGGCGCGGCGACGCGCGAGGCGGTGCACTTGGGTGCTTTCGACGAAGACGCCATCATCTACATTCACAAGATCGACGCCGATTACGGGCTGCGCATGCAATCGCGCATCGGCCGGCGCAATCCGCTGCATAGCACGGCGATCGGCAAGGTGCTGCTCGCGTGGATGGAACCGGCCGACGCGCGCGAAGTGCTTTCCCACGTCGAATTCCGCAAGTCGACGCAAAAGACGCTTGCCTCCGCCGAAGCCGTGCTCAGCATTCTGCCGCGCGTGCGCGAGCAGGGTTACGGCGAGGATAACGAGGAACAGGAAGAAGGCCTGCAGTGTCTCGCCGTGCCGGTGTTCGACCGCTTCGGCCGCGTGATCGCCGGTTTGTCCATTTCATTTCCGACCATGCGTTGCGGCGCCGACACCAAGTCGCACTACGTCGCGCTGCTCAGAAAGTCGGGCCTCGCGATCTCGACGCGGCTCGGCTATCGGGAAACAACCGCGCCGGCGCACCTCGCCACTGAATAGCCGCGCCATACGCGCTGAACGAAACCACTCGCGAGCAATCGAGGTGAGCACGACCCTCAGGCCGCCTTCGCCGCCGGTCTCGGTTCGACACTGCGCGTGAAGCTGCGGCGGCCGTCGACGCTGACCGGCACATCGCCTTTCAGCGTGACGCGCCGCACCACCCGGTGGGCGTCGCCATAGTCGTTGACCGCGTAGTGCTGGGTCGCGCGGTTGTCCCAGATCGCCACGTCGCCAGTCTGCCAGCGCCAGCGCACGATGTTCTCCAGCCGCGTCACGTAGCCTTGCAGCAGTTCGAGCACATGCGCCGACGCACTCGGCGTGAGGCCCACGAAACTCTCCACGAAGTGCCCGAGAATCAAGGTCTTTTCGCCGGATTCCGGATGCACGCGCACGACCGGATGCTCGGTCTCGTAGCGCGTGGACACGAACGCCTCGCGGTAACGTTTCAACGCCTCGGTATCGCGCCCGCGCTCGCCGACGTTCGCGTGGTTCGCATAGTCGTATTCGTTGCTGTGCACGGCCCACAATTGTTCGGCGAGCGCCTTGAGTGGCGGCGGCAGATCGTCATAGGCGGTGGCCGTGTTGGCCCATACCGTGTCGCCGCCTACTTCCGGAATCGTCACGCCGCGCAGGATCGACGCTTGCGGATAGGCATCGACGAAGGTCACATCCGTATGCCATGAATTCGCGCGGCCGCCGCGATGCGAGTCGAGTTCGAGCAGATAGTCCGTGCCGTCCACCACCGGCACCGTGGGATGCGAAACCGGCTCGCCGAGCAGCTTGGCGAACGCTTCCTGGTCGGCGTCCTGCAAGTGCGTCTGGCCGCGGAAAAAGATCACCTTGTGACGCAGCAACGCCGCGCGAATGGCTTCGAGCGTTGCGGGCTCGAGCTGGCCGGACAGCCGTACGCCGCGAACTTCCGCGCCGATGCGGCCAGTGACGGGATGAATGTCCAGTGCGTTGGACGTCGCGAGACTGAGGTTCGACATGTGATGCAACTCCCGGTTTGAGGACAGGACAGGTCTGAATCGACGAGTCATTATCGACAGGGTGGGCGCCGCGAATCTATCGCGCTTTGGACACTTGATAGAAGCGCTTTTTATATCGTTATCAGTTTTCTCACGCGGCCTCGCTCAGTTCGCGCAGCGCCTTCATGTCGATCACGGTCAGACGGCTATAACGCACGTCGACGATACCGTTGCGCACCAGCCAGCGCAGTTCCTTGTTGACGCTCTGCCGTGACGCGGCAAGCAAGGCCGCGAGATCCTCCTGCGAGAGTCTGATCGTCAACTCGACGCCCCGCTCCGTTCGTCTGCCATGCCACTCGGTGAGCGCGAGCAACTGGTCCGCCATGCGCGCGCGAAAACCCGCCAGCGCCGTCTTGCCCATGCGGCCGTGCAGTGCGCGGCTGCGCAGGCAGATCAGATCCAGCACGTTGCGCAACAGCACCGGCTCGCGGGCGAACAGATCGAACAGCGCTTGACCGGGAATGTGGAACAGCGTGGTCGAACCGTGCGCGCGCTGATCATGCATCGAACCGCGCCGGTCCAGAACCGGAATGAAATTGATGACCTCGTTCGGCCACATATACACCGCCACCGCGCGGACGCCGGCCGCGTTGGTCCAGCTCATTTCGATCGCGCCGGACAGTACCACCTGAATGTCGTCGCACGGCTCGTCGCGCGCGAAAATCAACTCGCCGTTGGTCCACGTGCGGAGGTGGCCGGCGTCGCACAGCGCGTCGATCGCGTGGGCAGGCCAACTCTTCAGGCACGGGTTCGCGGTGAAGGCCGCGTGGATCGCCTCGCGCAGATCGGCGTCGAGCATGCGGCCGTCGCGCCGCGACCACTCCAATGGTGCAGCACGCGAGGGCATCCGGCGCGCGGCGAGCGCCGCGGCATCCGGCGTGAACGCTTCGGTAAGTGTGCTCATGGCTGACCGGCAAGAAATGCGATTGAACGGGATCGACCGACGGACAGTCGATCCCGTGATCTAACCAGTCTTGGCCACGCGCGTAAAAGACTTGTTTTTCATGTGCTTATCACGCGCGACGTTCCAGGTTCGCGCGCGGACGTCACCGCGTCGATATCGACGTAATCGTGTCGCTACGCATGCCGGGCGCCAATGGCGACTGTCCACGTCCTGACACTCACGCGCAATGTTTCGGCGGATCATCAATCGACCGGAGCGATTCAATCGGCCAACAGCGCCGGTCAGCAACTTAGTCTGCAACTGAATGTATCCGTACGGCATGGATGCGGTAATCCTGCCCGCCACGAGACCGGGTGCCGCCGATCCACACGCCGATCGGCCCGCAGCGCTTTGCGCAAGGGTCGACCATCACGCTGTATTTGCAGTGCGTTCAATGGCTTGCGCGCCGATCGCCGCATAATCCGCCCTCTTCTCACCAGGCTCTGGCGTGCGCCCCTTACGCGGTACACGCGTTGTCGCCACACGCGCCTATCGACACGTCCTGTTACACACAAACACACCGGAAATACGGCCGGTCAGTAGAGTTCGGGTCACAAGGAAACAGGAGCAACGTCATGAAAAGAATTTTCGCGCTGGCCATTCTCGCCGTCACGCTCGGCGGTGCATTGAGCGGTTGCATCGTCGTCCCCGAGGGCGGTTACCACGATCATGACCATTATCGCTATCACGATCGCGACCGCTATTGAGCGCGAGCCACACAAGACTTTCCACTCACTATCGTAGAAGCGGGAAATACAACATGAACAAATCACGAAACCGCTGGCTGTCCATGGCGATCGTTGCGGGACTCGGAATCGGCGCATCGTCAGTCGCGCTGGCCCACGTCGATGTGGGTGTGAACATCGGCATTCCCGGGGTCGCTTACGCGCCCGAACCCGTGTATGCCCCGCCCCCGCCGCCGGTTTACGCTCCGGCTCCGCCGGTGGTCGTGGTGAGTCCGGGCTGGTACGGCGAGCGCTATTACGACGGCCGCCGCTACTGGGAGCGGCGCGAGTGGGAAGAGCGTCACCGCGACGGACGCGAATGGCACGAGGCGCGTGGTCCGCACGGCGACTGGCGCGGTCACGATAACGGCTGGCATGGCCATGGCGATGATCGCGGCGACGAACGCGGCTACGGTCACGGTCACGGCGATCATTGATGCACGCGGCACGCTCGCGTTGATGACGCGACCGTGCCGCGCACGCATTGGCGCCACCTAATCCGCGGGAGCAACATTGTGCTACGCAGCGATCCACTCCGAGTCACCGCACAAATCAACGACACGCTGATCTGCGCCGAATACAGCGAGCAGACCGGCCAATTGTGTTTGCGTCAGGATGGCACACTGCTGCGCGAATGGTTTCCACCTCACTCGTGGATCGCGATTGCGTCAGTGGCGGGCGCGCGGCACTGGGGCACGCGGCCTAGTAATGATGATCTGCTGGCGCTGCTGCACAACGAAATGACCCTGTTGCGCGCGCCATAGAAAACAATCCGCCCGCGCGGCGATCTGTTCGCCGCGCGCTTCGTCGTTTGCTTAACGAATGTTGCGGATCGGCGGCGAATACGAACTCACCGTCGTGTCGTTACCATAACCCGCTTGCCACGTGCCACGGCTGCCTGAGCCATAACCGCTCTTGTCCGTTTGAGCCGATTGTTGCTGGCCCGAGGCCTGCGCTTGCACGGCTTGCGACGCGGCGTCATTGGACGACTGGGCGAACGATGCTACCGGCGCGGCAAGAACAACGGCGATAGCAACAGCTTGAATGAGCGACTTCATGAAACCACCTCCAGAGATTGTCTTTCTACGCGCTGCGGATGGGGCTGTTGTTGCAGCGGTGAATACAGTGTAGGTGCCCGACGCGGCGGGATAAATCCGACAATCCTGAATTCACTGTTGCTGCTGCCACTACAATGAAAAACGGTTGGGCAGCCGGTGTTTTCTAAAGGCATTTGCTTGAAAAACGCTACTTTCTCTGCTCGGACGCGGGGACTGTTCTGCATGGCGCGCACAGTGCCTGTTTTGCGGAGCAGCAGTCATTCAGAGCGCTATACCACGCAGGCCCGGTCGCTTCAGCGAGTGCGGCGACTCGGCCCCGGTCTCCATTCCGAACGCCTCTCCACTCCGAACAATGTATTTTCGCTGGGCGGCCGCGTTCAATCGGATGTTTTCCGCCATTCAGCTTCGCACGGCAGCCTCGCCGAACGAAGCCGGAAATCGCATTGGGTTTCTGAATCGCATTTTCAACTATCTGTATGCCGTGCGACGGGTTGGAAAGCGTCTAAAGGCATGGCATCGGCCAACGTACTACATATTCAAATGGATTCTATTCGGCGCGATTATGGTCGGCCTATTCGCGACACTTTGATCGAGTGAGGCGCATATGCGCCACGCCTCACGCCCAATCAGGGAGCGACCGCCACGGAAAAAGCCGGCCTGCCCTTGACCGCCTGAAGCCAGCGGTCCAGCGAAGGCAAGGGCTGCGGCGCCTGGAGCACGTCGGCAAACCGTTCCGCGAGATGCACCCAGCGGTGCGCCGCGAGGCCGACTCCGATATCGGCCACGGTAAAGCGATCCTGCGCGAGATAGTCGTGTTTCGCGAGGACAGCGTCCGCAATGCCTAGAAGTCGCGTTGCTTCGCGATATGAACGCTCGATGGCGTCATAGTCGCGTTGCTCCTCCGGCACTCGCGTCAGACCGAGGAACGCGACGCGCAACGTTGCCCAGAGCGTGCCGAGTTGCCAGTCCATCCAGCGCTCGACATCGGCACGCGCAGCGGGTTCGGACGGCAACAAGGTTTGCGCGTCGTGTTTCGCGGCCAGATAGCGCACGATCGTATTCGACTCCCACAGCACGCACTCACCATCCACGAGCGTGGGCACCAACCCGTTCGGATTGAGCGCACGATACGGCGGCGTGTCGATCACGCCGAACTCGAGCCCGGCATCGATCCGCGAAAATTCCCGCCCTTCTGCGAAACCCAGTTCAGCGAGACACCACAGCACTTTTTGCACGTTGATCGAACTGCGTCTGCCATAGACCTGCATTGCATTACCTCGTTAGCGAGTGAACGTGCCCGATTATCACATTCACGAGCCCGCCGAACGGAATGATCAACGGATTCATTCTTCAGTCGCGAAAGCCATCCGGACACGCGTGACTAGCGAGGCATGCCTGAGACTATCCAATCAGCTCCCGATGCAATGCCATGAATTCATGGGCGAGTTTGTGACGCGGGTCGAAGTGAATCATCGGCTTCGCGTACTGATGCGACTCGCGAATCTTCACCGAAGTCGACAATCGCGACTCCAGCACAGGCAAGCCCTCGCTGATCAGCTCCTCGACCAGTTGAAGGGGCAGGCTTGCGCGCGGCTGAAACTGGTTGATCACGATACCTTCGACTTCCAGGCCGGCGTTATGGTCCTGCTGAATCTCCTTGACGTTGTCGAGCAGCGTATACAGGGCGCGGCGGGAAAAATCGTCGCAGTCGAAAGGAATCAGGCAGCGCTCGACCGCAATCAGCGCGGAGCGGGTATAGAAATTCAATGCCGGAGGCGTATCGATGTAAATCGCGTCGTACTCGTCCAGTTCGTTCAACGCGTCACGCAGCTTGTAGATCTTGTAGCGCGACTCCAGCTTGCCGTGAAGCGTGTCGAGATCCGGATGAGAGGGCATCACGTCGAGGTTTTCGAACGGCGTGCGGTGAATGAACGTCGAGACCGGCGTCGGTCTGAAGCTGAAACTCAAGGCCGTTTCGAAGAAGTCCGCGACGTTGGGCTTGAGATCGCGGGCCTCTTTGCCAAGCAGATACTGGCTGGAGTTACCCTGAGGGTCGAGATCGATAACCAGCGTACGCAGGTTCTCGCTGGCGTTGATGGCCGCCAGGTTGCACACGATGGTCGATTTGCCCACCCCGCCCTTCTGGTTGAATATGACACGCCGCATTTGCCTCTGCCCCTTTTTCGAAGAACACACTAAAGGGAGAGCATACCCCGGCAAAATGACAGCGCGGACATAAGCCGCTGTCGTTTCGTCCCGCTGCATTCGCCGGGAAAGATTTCATCTATGCGTGAGTGTGCGACGGCCGGATGCTTTGTGCGCGCGCCACCGCCAGATTCATACCCTTCGCGCCGGTGGGCGGCACGATATGCGCCGCGTCGCCCGCCAGAAAGAGCCTGCCATGTTGCATGGTGTTCGACACGAAACTGCGCATGGCGACGATGTTCTTCTGAAAGATCTTGCCGTCGACGATTTGTCGGCCATCGTGCGAATCGACTCGTGCATGCAGTTCCGCCCAGATCCGGTCGTCGGACCAATTCTCCACCGAGTCTTTCGGGTCGCACTGGAAGTACATGCGCTGCACGTTCGGCGAGCGCGTGCTGATCAGCGCGAAGCCGCGTTCGTGACGCGCGTAGATCAATTCATCCGATGACGGCGGCGCTTCACACAGGATACCGAACCAACCGAACGGGTACACACGTTCAAAATCCTTGCGCAATGTCTGCGGAATCGACGCGCGCGACACGCCCTGCGAACCGTCGCAGCCGATCACGGAGTCGCATTGCAATTCGTACGCTTCACCCTCGTGGCGATAACGGATCGACGGCTGGTCGGTATCGATGCCGTAAATCGACGTGTCCGACACGCTGAAACGCAGCTTGCCGTCGTCGGCCATACGTGCCGCGACGAGATCCTTGATCACTTCGTGCTGTGCGTAGACCGTAATCGAATGCCCTGTGAGTCCGGTCAGATCGATGCGGCGCCGCTTGCCTTCGAACGCCAGCTCGAAGCCGTGATGCAGCGCGCCTTCGGCCTTCATGCGGGCGCCGACACCGGCTTCGGTCAACAGGTCCATCGTGCCTTGTTCAAGCACGCCGACGCGGATGGTGGATTCGATCTGATCGCGAGCACGCGACTCCAGCACGACGGAGTCGATACCACGCAATTGAAGAAGATGGGAAAGCAGCAGCCCCGCAGGCCCGGCACCGATGATGCCGACTTGAGTGCGCATGAATTGTCTCCTGAATGCGGCGTTAGATTTGCACTCAGTTTCGCGACTACGCGCTATATCGCGCAACGCGATACGGTGGATAGGCCGTATCGCGTTTGGAGATAAAGGGCTTGATTGGCCGCACACGGCCGCGGGCACAATTCGGCTCTAACGCCGTCCAGGCAGGGCTCGTGGCGCATTCGCTGCACGACTCATTCGTCGCGCGGCACGCACTACGTCAAGGTAAACCCCGAGCCGCTCTACGATGCGAGAAACAGGCGATACACCGGGTTTTGCGTCTCTTCCCAGTTCGGATAGCCGAGCGTGGCGAGAAAACGATCAAAAGCCTCGTTCTCGCTCACCGGCACCTGGATGCCGACCAGAATCGAGCTGTAGTCCGCGCCCTGGTTGCGGTAGTGGAACAGGCTGATATTCCAGTTCGGCGCCATCGACGAAAGGAATTTCATCAGCGCGCCCGGACGCTCGGGAAACTCGAAACGGAACAGACGTTCGTCGTGCGCCAGAGGCGAGCGGCCGCCCACCATGTAGCGGATGTGCTGCTTGGAGAGTTCGTCGAACGTGAGGTCCACTGTGGCGAACCCGTGCGCTTCGAATGCGCCGGCGATCTGCGCCGATTCGCTGCGATTCCTGATCTGCACGCCCACGAAGATATGGGCGGAATTCGCGTCCGCAATGCGATAGTTGAACTCGGTGACGCTGCGCGTGCCCACCAGTTCGCAGAAACGCCGGAAACTGCCGCGCTCTTCGGGGATCGTCACGGCAAACACGGCTTCGCGCGCTTCACCCACTTCGGCGCGTTCGGCCACGAAGCGCATGCGGTCGAAGTTCATGTTCGCACCGGACGTGATCGCGATCAGCGTCTGGTTCTCGATGCCTTCGCGCTCCGCATACTGCTTGGCACCGGCTACGGCCAAAGAACCCGCGGGCTCCAGCACGCTGCGGGTGTCCTGGAAAACATCCTTGATCGCGGCGCAGAGTGCGTCGGTATTTACGAGCAGCACGTCGTCGAGATATTCGCTGCACAGGCGGAAGGTTTCTTCGCCGACCAGTTTCACCGCCGTGCCGTCCGAGAACAGACCCACTTCGTTCAGCGTGACCCGCTCGCCAGCTTTCAGCGACGCGGCCATCGCGCACGAATCATCGGTTTGCACGCCGATCACCTTGATCTCCGGGCGCACCGATTTCACGTACGCAGCCACCCCCGCCGCGAGCCCACCGCCGCCGATCGGCACGAAGATCGCGTGAATCGGACCCTGATGCTGGCTGAGAATTTCCATGGCGACGGTGCCTTGCCCGGCGATCACATACGGATCGTCGAACGGATGCACGAAGGTCAGGCCGCGCTCTTCCTGCAGCTTCACCGCGTGTCCATACGCATCGCTATACGATTCGCCGAACTGCACGACTTCGACGGTCGGCCCGCCGTGCGCGCGCACCGCATCGACCTTCACTTGCGGAGTCGTGACCGGCACCACGATGATCGCCTTCACGCCCATGCGCGCCGCCGACAGCGCCACGCCCTGCGCATGATTGCCCGCCGACGCGGTAATCACGCCACGTTCCAACGCCTCGGAAGGAATATGCGCCATCTTGTTGTACGCGCCGCGCACCTTGAACGAGAACACCGGCTGGTTGTCCTCGCGCTTCAGGTAGACCGGATTGCGCAGACGTGCCGACAGATTCGGCGCGCGTTCGAGTTCGGTCTCGCGGGCCACGTCGTAGACGCGCGCGGTGAGGGTTTTTTTCAGGTAGTCGTGCCGAAGCGCGACGCTATCAGCGGCTTCGGCCGCCCGTTTGAGTTCGTGTAACGACAAGGCAAGCTCCTGTGCGGCAAGGACAAATCAGCAGAGAGTTCACCAGGAGGCAGGTTGCAGCGGACATAAAAAAACCCGCCTCGTGTGGCGGGTTATGTGTCACTGCTATCAGACGCGCGCTAACCCACCATTCGATGAATGATGCTAATAATCAGCGCAATACGGATGTCGAGGCAGTTCATGCGTTCGATCTTCGTTGACTTGAGGCGCTTTGTCAATCCCTGTTGATTGCGATGCGCGCAGGGTTGAGCGCTCTGCATTGCGCACAACCCTGCCGGACGCGGCGCTTACGCGCGATAGTGAACAGCGTCACAGCTATCCCAAACCGCACCCGTCGATCTCAACGCCGTAGAACCTGCGCGACGTGCAACCCGTGATCCGGCACGGCGGCTGGACGCCGCGCATTCAAGATACGCTCGCGCAGAAACCGGTCGAACTGCGCCATCACCACGTGGCGCGCGGACTGTGAAAAGAGCGCATGGTCGACCTTGCCGATCAGTTTCACATCGATGTTATTCAACTTATCGAGGCGATTACCACGGGGTCCGAAATGAATTTCCAGTGCGTCCAGTCCTTCATCGAGCGAACCATAGATCAATGAGGTCTGCACACCCTTGCGCTCCAGGTCCAGAACGAGTCTGCGCACTACGCCGCCCGGCGTGCGTTGGCCGAGCAGCCACTCGAGCCCTTTACCGGCGCGCGAGGAAAGGCGCGCGCCCAAACGGCGAGCGAGTTCGATCGCGATCACCCGGCCGTTTGCCTGGCCGGTCAACAAACGCAGCCATTTGCGCGGATCGCGCATGGCGCGCCGGTATACGACGCTCGCCGCCATATGGCGCGCGCCGGGCCGCGTTTGCGCGCCATCCCACGTGAAAAACGGCAGATTGACGGCCGCGCAACCCACCACTGCCGGGTGCGTCTGCGCCGTATGCAGGCTGACGTAGGCACCTGTGCACACGCCGAACATCACGGTTTCCGGATACCCCGCCGCCACGAGCCAATCGACACCCGCTTTGGCATCCGCGAGCGCATATTGCGCGTACACCTTGTCGAGCGACAGCGCGGCGTCACGACGCTGACTATCGCCGAGGCCGCTCAAGTCCATGCGCAACGAGGCGATGCCCTTGGCCGCCAGATAGCGCGCCATCAGCACCGTGAAGCGGCCGTCGCCAATCCGGTGCACGCCGCCCGTGTTGACGAACAATACAGCCGGCGTCCCTTCAAATGCTTGCCGCGGCTGACAGAATACGCCCGCATAGCCGCCGCCCTCGAACACCACCGGCGTTTCGCGCCCATGCGCGAAATCGATCTGCGCGGTCGTTGCGCCCGCAAGCATCTCGACGCGCGGCTCGGGTTCAGTGAGCGCGGCGGCACCGAACCATTCGAGCACGCTCGCGAACGCCTGATCCGGGGTTTCGCTGTAACTGGGATTGACCAGAAACTTGCCGTATTCGCCGAAAAATTGCAGATCGGTTGACGCACCGAGCGTCTGATAATGCGTGGCCACGCGCTTCAGACGCGCGCTCTCATTCAGATCCTGCAGCAACACGCGCCGCGCGGGCGATTGCGTAGTCCGTTCGAGATCGACCATGGCGAGCGCTTCGAGCGTATCCGGATACAAACGGAAGCCGTATGCGCCGACCGTGTTGGCGGCCTCGTCACCTAGGCTGAGTCCGAGCGCCTGCTGCGAACTGAGCCAACTCTGATGCTGAAGCTCCAGTTCACGCATGTAGCCCTTGCCCGAACTCACCGGCATGAGCAGCACCAGATCGTCGACGCCGCCCATCTGTTCGGCGGCCAGCGCCGCCAGCGTCGCGCCAAAACGCAGCCCGCACAGACTCAGGCGCGTCACCGCGGTTTCGGCGCGCAGCCACAGCGCTGCCGCTTCGATGCTGTCGAGCCACGCACGCATGCGTTGCGGGTCGTCTTCGTTGCCACTCGAATCGCCCGTGCCGGGATAGTCGAAGCGCAGCACCGCGATACCGCGCGCGGCGAGCCTGTCGGCGAGGTCACGCCAGCCTCGATAAGTGCACAGTGCTTCATAGCCGAACGGGTTGCACAGCACGACGCCCGTCTCCGGTTGCGTGCCGGCCGGACGGTGCAGCCATCCGAAACAGCCGCCGAACGTAACGGGTGTCATGGTGAGCTGAGCGGGCGTGATCGGCCGACGCAGCGCCACTTCAGGTTCGCGTTGCAATCGACTCCTCCGGCACGATGAGCGCGATCACGCTTGCGAGGGAATCGATGCTTTCAAACATCTCATGCGTGATCAGCGCGCCTGGAATCTCCACGGCGAATTCGTCCTCGATGGCCATCATCACGCGGACAGCGCCGAGCGACGACAAGCCGGCGGCGTAGAGACCATCCTGATCGCCGAGCGTATCGACCGATACGGCGAGACAGGCGGTCTGGCGAAGAATGCGGCGCACATGAGTCTTCATTCTGATTTCCCCGATACTTCAATTTTTCAACGCGGCACTCATCCATCGAGCGCGCACAAGAAGACGTTGCCGCACTGCGCTCAGGTGAGCACGTCGCCGGTCACACAGTGCTCAGCGAGAGCCCTCTTGTCGACCTTGCCATTTACATTCAGCCGCAACGTGTCCAGCATCACGACCCGTTGCGGTACGGCATACGCCGGCAAGCGCTCACGGCATGCCTGCAGAATCCGCGCGGCACCGCGTTGCGCACACGCCACGAAAGCCACCAGGCCAGCCGCGCGCCCCACTTCGTCGACCGGCCAGGCGATGACCGCGCATAGCGCCGCCTGACTGCATGATCGAACGACATGCTCCACTTCTTCGAGCTCGATACGGTTGCCGCGAATCTTGATCTGCGTATCCAGCCGGCCTTGAAACACGATTCCCTGACCGGGTACCTCGCGCGCGGCGTCAGCGCTCCGATACCAGCGCGACGCGCGGCAGCCCGGATACAGGTTCGAAATGAATCGGCGATTGCCGGGGTCATCCGCCGACAGATACCCGGACGCGACCTGCGGACCACCAATCAGCAATTCACCGCTGATGCCCGGCGCGACCGGTTCGAGCGCGGCGTCCACGATCAACAACTCCATGCCCGGTAACGCGCGGCCAAGCGGCATCACCGTGTGGCGCGGATCGGTGAGAAATTCCGCAGTGACTTCGAAGGCAGTGCACGCAACCGTCGTTTCAGTCGGCCCGTACATGTTGAGAACCCGGCTGTTCGGCGCGGCGCGCCGCCACGCTTGCACCAGCTGACGCTGCAGCGGTTCACCACCGAACAGCGTCACGCGCAGACTGGGGAATTCGTCCGGCTGCAGTTTGCGGAACTGCTGCATGAAAGCCGCGACAGAAGGTACGCTGCTCCAATGCGTGATTGCGTGTTCCTTGATGAAGGCCGCGTTGTAGATCGGCTCGACCGTCTTCGGTACAAACAGGCATGCGCCGTTCGCCCAGCACACGAACATGTCGTGCACCGAGGGATCGAAGGAAAGCTCGCATAACTGCACGTAGCGCGCTTCGGGAAGCTTTTCGAACAATTCCAGTTGCCCCGTCACATAGGCGCAAGCATTCTCGTGCGAAATCGGTACGCCCTTGGGTGCGCCGGTCGAGCCTGACGTGAACAGAACGTAGGCCTGGTCGTGCAACGCGCGAGGAGTGGCCGCTTCGGCCTCGTTTGGCCCGTCAGGTAGCCGCGTCTGCGCGCAGCGGGCAGATGCCTCGCAGACAGGGGATGTCTCCCTGAATTCCTGGGAGACTGTTCTGACTTCTTCGCTTACGTCGTCGTCGAGCAGAAGAATTTTCGGCGACTCGTCCAGCAGCGACACCACTTCGTCGAGTAATACGGCGCATCGCCGGTCGACCAGCATGACGGACGCGCCCGCTTGCTCGATTACCGCGGCAATACGTGCAATCGGCACGTTCGGATTGAGCGGCACGTAAGCGCAACCAGCCCTGAGGATTCCTAGCAAACTCGCATAGGCATCCATGCTGCGATGGGCGAACAACAGGCAGCGTCGCGCTCGGCCGGCTGGCAATACCGGGCCCAAGGCGGCCGCGATCCCACAGGCTCGCGACGCAACCTCGCCGTAGGAATACGAGCGCTGGTCGACCCATAGCGCGGGACGATCCGGCTCACGCGCGGCAGTATCGAAGAAGAATGAATCCAGCATTCACGGCCTCGACGCATGGGGCAAAGTGCCGGCGTTGCCCAACCGGTCGCGCGAGCGTGCCGGAGCGGCGGCCAGCCATGCCAGCAGCCCGCTACCGGGCAACTGAGCTACCCGGCGGCGTGCTGCATTATCGTAGGAGAATTCACAAGACAAAGACGCGGACAGCAACCGGCCACGCAGGCTCGTCGCGCGCTACCGCTTGATGAGCCTGACGGTCAGGTCTTTGTAAGGATCATAGATGCCGGTGAGTCCGGCCTATGTGCGATAGCGCTCTCAACAGACGAATGAGCATTTGTCGGCGTGCCGCCGTCAGCACGCCGGGGCGCTGCGGCGATATCAGTTGCGCACGCCGCTCTGCTTCCTGAAGGCGCTCAGAATGCGCTGTTCCAGCGAGTTGTAATCGCCGCCGAAGTGGTGATCGCCCGAGGTGCGAATCACTTCCACGCCGGTTTTCGTCAGCGACGGACACAAGGTGTCTTTTTCGTTCTCGCCGTAGAAGCACTGCACGATCGCGGGCGGCACACGGGTCAATTCCGGCTGGACTTTCAGCGCCTTGTCGCTTGCCGGCATGCCGAGCCAGCCGCCCACGCGGATCTGAAAATCGGCGTCCGGCGCGAAGCCGAGCAACGCGATCAGCGATACCTTCTCGCGCAACGCGGGCGGCAGACGGTTATAGGCGAACGGCATCACGTCCGCACCAAACGAATAGCCGACGAGCGCGACGTGCTGTGCGTTCCAGCGTGCGCCATAGGTTTGCATCACCCGCGCGAGGTCGCGGCTGGTTTGCGCAGGCGGCTTCTCGCTCCAGAAATAGCGCAAGCTGTCCCAGCCGATCACGGAGACGCCGTCTTTCTGCAAAGCCTGGGCGATGGTCTTGTCGAGATCGCGCCAGCCGCCGTCGCCGGATATCACGATCGCCATCAGGCCGTTCGGATGCGCTGCCGGCAATTCGATCAGCGGCAGATCGGACACGTCGTCATCGCTCGTCGACACCGCTTGCAGATGTGGCGTGACCAACGCAACGAGCCGCGTGCGATCGGCGCTACCCGTAGCCGCTTTTTCGACGAAACCCGGCACCTTGTCGCGGATCACCGTCGGATCCGGCGGACACGGCTGGAAGCGCGGATCGAGCGTGCGCTCGGCGTCCACCGCGACCGCGCCGGCAATCGTATTCGAGGGCGCCTGTTCGAGCACGTGCATGGCGAGCGTCGCGCCCTGCCCGGTACCCACGACGATCGGCGCGAAATAGTGGCTCGATTGCGACTGCCGTTCGAGCTGGTGGCTCAGCGCTTCGGCATCACCCACCAGCTGATGGCAGGCTTCTTTCTTCGCGCCGAGATTGGCCGCATAGCGGGCGGTGTCGACGCCGACGGTCAACGCACCGGCCTTCGCAAGCGCATCGGCGCTTTGCTGATCCGCCGCGCTCCAGCCGCTGGCTTGCGAGTACAGCACCACGAAGCCGCGCAACGGACCTTCCGGCTGCGTGACCTTCACGTCGCCATAACGGCCGCCTGGCACGGTGGTGGTCGCGGCGTGCGCAAGCGCGCCGCCAATCACGAGGCCCGCCACCACGGCGGCCCGGAAGAACGAATGCAATGTCATGAACGCCGGCCTCCCGCCAGCAATGACAGGTCCGCGAGCGTGAAGAACACGCCCACCGAACCCGACGCCGCGAGATAGCGCGGCTCCCAATGCGGCTGGAATTTGCTCTTGAAAGCGCGCAGTCCGCGGAAATTATAGAAACGGCCGCCGAAACGCCACACGATGCCGGCGAACCGGTGCCAGCGCGAAGCGAGCGGCGTGGGCTGCATGCCGGACAGCGGCGCGATGCCGAGGCTGAGCGAGCGGAAGCCCGCCTGCTTCAGATGCAGCGCAAGTTGCGTGAACAGATATTCCATTGCATAAGGCGACGCGCTTGCCACATGACGCATCACGCCGACCGTCGCTTCAGTGTTCATATCGGTCGTCATGAAGGTGACGAACGCGGCCGGCTCGCCGTTCTGACGCACCAGCATCACCGATTGCGCCGCGAGATACTCGTCCGTGAATGCGGCGACCGAGAAGCTCTTTTCGCGCGCGTCGCGGCTGTCGAGCCAGCCATCGGAAATCTCGCGCAGCGTTTCAAGCGACGCCGGCACGTGCGCCTGATCGATCACTTCGACGGTGAAGCCATCACGCTCGCCGCGCTTGAGCGCATAGCGAAGATGCGCGCGATGCGAGCCCTTCAGATCGAAGTCGTCGAGCACGACATGCGCTTCTTCACCGAGTTTCATCAGCGTGAGACCGGCGTCGAGATAAAGCGGCAACGCGTTGGCGCGCACCTGATAAAACGCCGCGCGCCCGCCGTGGGCATGCGCGAGCGCGACGAACTTGCTGATGAGAGCGGCCCACTCTTCGCGCGGCCCCACCGGATCGTGCAAAGCGGCCCATGTGCGGCCATATTTCGCGTACATCAGAAAAGCCTGACGCGACTCGGAGAACAGGAAGCTCTTGTCGCCCATCAGCGCGAGGCCGGCGTCGCTACGCTCCTGCGCGCGAACGATGCGCGCCGCGTCGTGCAGATCTTCCGGCGCCGGCTTGACGAAGCGGCCCGGTGCGGGACGCAGCAACTGCCAGAACGAGAACACCGCCGCAAAGAGGCTGGCGGCCAGCGTCGCGCGCAGCGCACGCGGCGCGCGTTCGTCGAAGGCGAATTGCCACCACAGGTCGCGCGTGTACGGCACGTCGCGAAAAGCAAACAGCATGACCCACGTGGCGAGCATCAGCACCATCGCAACCGAAACCAGCCAGCCCGCGGTAAAGCGCTCGGCGAACAGCGAGGAATGACGGTTGAAACGCTGGCGCGTGGACAGCAGCAGCACGATCAGCATGCCGAGAACGCCGGCTTCCACGAACGCAAGACCTTTGGTCAACGACAACGCGAGACTCAGCACTGCCAGCATGAGCGTCATCCACCACGCGGCGTCCAGCCGCCGCAGCAAACCACGCGCGACGAACAGCAGCAGCACCCCGAGCACGCTGCAGAGCATCTGCGAACTTTCGAGCACCCACAGCGGCAGTACGTCGCGCAGAATGCGGATGCGTTGCCAGAACGCGGGCGTCGCGCTGGAAATCACCAGCATGCCACCCACCACGAACGTGACGAGACTCAGGAACAGCGGCGCGAGCTTCGAGGCGGCGGCCGCGTGTTGAAACGGCAGTCGGCTTTTCAGCGCCCGTCCCTCGAAACCGGCGAGCAGCGCGGCCGAGACGATCAACGGGACACCGAAGTAAATCGCACGATACGCGAGTAACGCGGCAACCATATGATGCGTTTGCACGCTACCGTTCAGCGTGAACACCATCGCCGCCTCGAACACGCCGACGCCCCCGGGCGTATGGCCGATCATGCCGAGCAGCATCGCTGCGGCGTAGACCGTGATGAAGGTTACGAAGCTCACGTCCGCATGCGGCAGCAGCGCCCACAAGGCGAGGCCGGCTGCCACCACGTCGAGGACCGCGAGCGCCACTTGCGCGAGCAGATCGCGGCGCGCGGGAATGTCGAACGAGAGCCACTGCCAGCGCGTGCGGACCGGGCGCGTTTCGCTGCGGCATGCGGTGGCCGCCAGTCCGAGCACGACGAGCAGCGCCGCACCGCTCCAACGCAGCGCGACCGGTTCGAGATGCAGCATCGGCGCGAGCGTGCCGGCCACGCCGAGCATGCCGAGCGCCGTCATCAGCACCAGCGCGAGCGCGAGCGAGACGCTCGTGAACACCGTCATGCGCCCGATCTGCGCGGGCGTGACGTTCGCCACGCTGTAGACGCGCGCGCGCACAGCGCCGCCTGTCAGCGCACCGAAACCGGTGGCATTACCGAGTGCGGAGCCCGCGGTCGCACCGATCCACAGCGCCGCACGCGGCACGACTGCGCCCAGATAGCGCAAACCGACGGCATCGCGGCCGACCAGCGCCACGTAACTGAGCGCGGTGGCGCCGAGCGCGGCGGCCCATTCGCCGGCCGTCAGTTCACGCAACTGACGCATCACCGAGCGATAGTCCACCGCTTGCGAGAGATGTTGCAAGACGACCAGCAGCAGCGCGCCAAGCACTAGCGCGAGCAAGGGCGAGAGAAGCCCGCGGTCAGAGAGCGTTTTCGATGCACGGTCGAACATCGCGCCTAGCCGGTCGAATTTATTGTTATATCGATGGAACATGGTCAATGCGGGGCCTTGCTTGGAGCTGTCACGACGACAATTCGTCCGCCGCGGCGTCGCCTCTTATTGGCGATTACAAATGGATAACGGCACAGGGGTGAAAAGGTTGACAGTGTGAGCCCTGACGCGGGGTTTAACCTGGGCCCGCTGCATCGAATGCGGCACGCGGCGTGACAGAGCGAAACGCGTGAATAAACGGTCGATATTGCCGATCGGATGGCAACGACACGCACCGCCTTTCGGCAGGGGCTGAAGTTTAAACGCTATTTGCGCGCTGCGAATGAAGAATCGACGGCGCGTGGTGACGGCCGGACAGGATGGGGATGGAGCGCAAGTAGTGGGTCGCACTGGTGTCGATGACACTTTTGATCAGCGCGTTGATGACGCGCGGCGACCCGTGCGCGCGAAGCAACGCTCGACATTGTCGAACGGGCCTCGCGGCTACCTCACGCAACGGCACGCGAAAGCGTGCCGTGCAAACAGCAGCGGCGCAACGCTGCGCCCTGCTCTGCGAGTCAGCGCGCGAAGAGCGCGCCGCTTTTGATTACTCCGGACGACGATGCGCTTCAGCGATCACCGCGCAATTTTGCAGATGGAGGTTCAGTGCATGCAGCGCCAGTGCGCGCAGCTTGCCGAGGAACGTGTTGCTCGTGGAGACAGTAGCGCGGGCGGCGGCGTTGGAAGCGGTGTTCATGACAGACTCCTGTATAGGGTTTATACCTAGGCAATAACCCGATTATACCGAGCTTCTGTCGCACTGCAACAAATATCAATAAAGTGTCGGACCTTTGCCGCAGAAGGCCGGCCGCCATAGAGACAATCTTAAAAAGGGTGACATCGGAGCGTTGTCTTTTAACCATGCGCACCGTACAGGTGCAATAATGCCTCTTTGACCGTGAACGCCCGACGCAGCCCGCCTTCATGACCGTCGTCCAGAAAGCCCTGATTGCGCCCCTTATCGTCGCGTGCGCGATGTTCATGGAAAGCGTCGACGCGAATGTGATCGTCACCGCGCTGCCGGCCATGGCGCGCGACTTCGGGCGCGATCCGGTCACGCTGAAAATCGCGGTGACGAGCTATGTGCTGGGACTCGGCGTGTTCATTCCCGTGTGCGGATGGCTCGCCGACCGGTTCGGCGCGCGCACGATCTTTCGCACGGCAATCGGCATTTTCGTGACGGGCTCGCTGCTGTGCGCCGCTTCGAACTCACTCGCCACCTTCACGCTCGCGCGCTTCGTGCAGGGTGTGGGCGGCGCAATGATGGTGCCGGTCGGGCGGATCATCATTTTCCGCGTGGTGCACAAGTCCGACTTCATCCGCGCGATGAACTATCTGAGCGTCCCCGCGATGCTCGGCCCCGCCGCCGGACCGCTGCTCGGCGGCTTCATCACCACATATCTGCACTGGCGGCTGATTTTCTTCATCAACGTGCCGATCGGCATTCTCGGTATCTATCTGACCAACCGGCACATCGCCAACACGCGCGAGCCTGACCCGGGTCCGCTCGACTGGATCGGTTTTTTTCTTTCGGCTGCCGGCGCGGTGTTGCTTCTGCTTGGGCTGTCGCTGGTCGGCGGCGAACTGATTTCGAATCGCGACGCGCTCGGCATGTGCGCATGCGGCGCCGTGTTGCTCGCGGCTTATGTCGCCTACGCGCAGCGCGTGCCGCTTCCGCTGCTGGACTTGCGCTTTTTCAAAGTGCCGACGTTCCAGGCGAGCGTGCTCGGCGGTTCGCTGTTTCGTATCGGCCTCGGCGCGTTGCCGTTTCTATTGCCGCTCATGCTGCAGGAAGGCCACGGCATGAGCGCGTTCGAATCCGGCCTGATCACCTGCGCGTCCGCATTCGGCGGCATGTTCATGCGCACGGTCGCCTCGAGCGTGCTGCATCGCTTCGGTTTTCGTTCGGTGCTGGTGGTCAATGCCGCGTTGTCGGGAATCTCGATCGCGGCCTGCGGACTGTTCTTCCCCGGCACGCCGACGTGGATCATCTGGATCGTGGTGCTGCTCGGCGGATTCTTCCCCGCGTTGCAGTTCACGAGTCTGAACTCGCTGACTTATGCGGAAATCGCCAGCCGTGACGTGGGACGCGCCACGAGTCTCGGCAGCGTGGTGCAGCAGATGTCGCTCGGGCTGGGCGTGACGATCGGCGGTATCGTGCTGCAAATCTCGCGCGTGCTGCACGGCCATCCCGGTATCACGTGGTCGGATTTCTGGCCGGCATTTCTGGTGGTCGGCCTGTGCTCGTTCGCGTCGATTCCGGTCACGCTGCGCATGCCGCATCGCGCGGGCGAGGAGATCTCGCGAGGCGGTCGCGGCTGATTGGTTGTCGATCGGCTAAACGACTGAACGGCTGGGCGGATTTATCGGTTACGCGCACGGCACGGGCACGCTTCAGGCCTTCTTTCGGATCACGCTCACCTCACCGTTGCGTTCGAGAATCGCCGCGGCCACATCGTTCATTGAACGTGAGCCGGTTTTCTGGCGCACGCTCTCCTGAACATCGGTCGGCGTGATGAGCGCGGCGTTCATTTCGCGTGAGTTGGACTCGCCGTTGCTGAACACTTCCCGTTCGACACCGCCCACCAGCCGCTCCAGCAAGGACGAGCGAATACACGCCCACGCCAGCAAACGATGACACACGACGATCACGAACGACGCCGCCACCGTTGCGACAAACGGCGATGCCCCGACGATCGCCCGGCTCAGCGTTGCACCAAGTAGTATCACCACAACGGAATCGAACGGCGAGCGTTGTCCGAACGAGCGCCGCCCTGAGATCCGGATCAGCACAAGCGCGACCAGAAATACGACGATCGAACGAGCCGCCATCTGTAGCGGATCGAGTGTCCTGCCCTGACCGAACAGCAGGAAGATTGCGTCCATCATGCCGCCCTCCTCGCGGCGTACTGCCGGCTAAGTCGAGTGTTGATTGCGCGCGCCGGAAGCATTGGGCGGCTCCGTACGCCTTATGCGGCCGCTTTAGCCGACTGCTTGTGAGCACCGCTTTACCCGACCGCTTCAACCAACCGCCCACCCCGCCAACGTATCGCCGAAACCACCACGCGCGCGAGCTGCCGCACGCGCACTCGTAATCACGCGCGGCGCCGCGCTCCACGCGATACGCGCACCTATCGCGATCAGCCGATCCACCAGCGCGACATCCTCGCTGCACGTGAGCGGCGGAAAGCCACCCGCGCGCCGGTACGCGTCGGCCGATACGCCGAGGTTCGCACCGTGAATATGTCGATGACCGTCCGCATCCACGTAAGTCTTGCGGAAATATTCGCGCACGCTGTGCGGATGCGGGGTCCAGTCGTCGACGGCAATCGAGCCGCACACCGCGTCCGCGTCGAGCGAAAGCTGGGCGACGAGCCAACCCGGCGACACTCGGCTGTCGGCGTCGGTAAACGCGAGCCAGCGCGCGCCATCCGCAAGCAGGAAGTCCGCTCCGCTCGCACGCGCAATGCCGACATTGCGCGCTTTCAGTGTGAGCGTCTCGACACCGTAAGCACGCGCAATCGCGCCGGTAAAGTCGTCGCAGTCGTCGAGCACCACCACGATGCGCACCGTTTCCCTCGCCAGATCCTCATGACGCGACGCCTCGATCAGGGCCGCGAGGCAAGGCGCCAGCAACGCCTCTTCGTTATGCGCCGGAACAATCACGCCGATCATAGGAGCCCCTCGCGCTGCGCGACCGAACGGGCGTCGCGCGACCAGACGTCGATCAACAGATCGGCTTCATCGTGATGCGCGAGACGCGACAGGCCGCAGCGTGCATCGAACAACGCATGCGCGGCGTCGGCGGATTCGAGCGCTTCGGCGAAAGGCCGGCGCCAGTGACAGGCGAGCAGCGTGCCGTCCGTCGTGAGCGACGCGGAGACTCGCGAAGCCAGCGTTTCGAGTTCCGCGGCGTCGAGGTAGTAAGCGAATTCGCTAATCACGATCAGATCGAACGGGCCGGCCTCGGTTGGCCACTCGCCCGGCACCGTGCGCTGTTCGACACGAACCTGCGGCGCGCCGGCGACGCGCTCGCGCGTCAACTGCACGGCGCGCGCGTGCAGGTCCGCGGCGAGCAGCATGTCGCAGCGCCTCGCCAGTTCAACCGTCAGTTCGCCGTTCGCACAGCCGGGTTCGAACGCGTTCCGGTAGCGCGGACGCGGCAGCAGCGCGAGCGTGAGCGAGCGCTTGCGGCGTTCGTACCAGCCTTCGCGCAGCTTCCACGGATCGTCGCTCTGTTGATAGAGTTCATCGAAGTAGGTGGCGGGCGAGCTCATGTCAGCGGCCCTCCGTGACGGGTGTCAGAGCATCCACGGGGCACCTCCGGCATCGCGATCATCACCGCCCTTGCCTGCCTCGTCCGCTCCCGCGGCGGCGCTCAGTTCACCAAGCGCGGCAAGATCGCGCTCCGCGTGGCTTTGCCGCAGAAATACCGGCAGGTCCGCCAGCGCACGCGCGAAGCGCGCATTGCGGCACAACGGGCCAGCCCCGAGCGTACGCGTTGCATGATTCATCACGGCGCTCGCGGCTTCTTCCACCACGAGGCGGGCACGCATCGCCTCGCGCTGCGAATCGGCCAGCGGATTGGTGTCGATGTGCGTCGCGGTCTCGCGCAATACCGCAGCGGCGCCCGCCAAGGCAACCTCCACCGCACCGAGATGCGCAAGCCGATGCGAATCCGCCCGCTGCGTGGACGCTTCCCGCAGCATCCAGCCGATTTGCGCGGCGGCGCCGTACCAGCACGCCGCGATACCGGCGCCGCCGTGCCAGAAGCCCGGCCGGCGCACATAGTCGTGCGCGCCACCCACCAGCGTTGCACAAGCCTGGTTGAACGTCACGTCGGCGCTCGCCGTGGCCTGCATGCCGACGGCTTGCCATTTCGACGTATCGATCGTGATCGACGGCTGATCCATCGCTACGGCCGCGAGCACCGGTTCGCCATCCAGCCACGCAGTCACGAGCGCATGCGTGACGACGGCGGCGCCGGAGCACCACGCTTTCGTACCGGTAAGATGAAGGCCCTCGCCATCGCTTCGGAATCCTACTTTGACGGCCTGGACGCGCGCGTCGGGCGGCTCGGCGGCCCACACACCCCAGCGGCTTCCCGCCGGCGCCTCCGGGCCGTGCAATTCCGCGAGAATGGCGAGCGCGTCTGTGTGCCCTTCGAACAGTTTGACGAGGCCGAGATCGCACGCCGCCACCGCGGCGAGCGCGCGCCAGCGCGCGAGCGTCTCGCCGTGGCCCGGCAAGGGCACGACCGGCGCACGGTCATAGCCGCGTTCGACCAGCGCGCTCAACACGCCGCCCAAGGCGACGGAGTCGTTCGGATCGAAACGCGTGCCATGCAGATAATCTTCGAGCGATCCGGCAAGTTTCGCTTCCGTGCGCGCGCGACGCCCCGCGTTTTGCGAAGCCTCGGGGGTGATCAGGCCGGAGCCGTGCGGCGGCCGGGTAGTGACGCCGGCCCCACGTTCACGCGTATCGAGCATCGTGCCTCCCTGAAGCTGTTCGATCGATTGCCGGCAGATCCTCAAAAGGGACCGCCGGCCATACGAGGCGGACAGCAAGCGGCGTGCCTCAGCCGGCGAAAGGCGGAGTACGCCAAGGTTTCTTCAGGAAAGCGGAAGCACGCGCAGACTGTTGTTGCGCTCTGGAATGAAGGAAGCGCGGGCTGATTCGAGCGCTAGCCAGTAGCGCGCCCGCTACGCCGCGCCTCGACCTCCGCGAGCAACGTATCGAACAATGCGAGTTCCACGGGCTTCACGAGATGCGCGTGGAAACCGGCCCCGCGGGTGCGCTCGCGATCCGATGCCTGGCCGAAACCGGTCATCGCGGCGTACATCGTATCGGCGAGCGCGGGCATCTTGCGCAGCACCGCGATGGTGGCGTAGCCGTCCATCTTCGGCATCGCGATGTCGATCACGGCGAGGTGCGGCGCGAAGCGCGGCGCGACCTGCAGCGCCTGCTCGCCCTCGTAGGCAATACGCACCTCGTGGCCTTTGAGTTCGAGCAGCATCGCGAGACTGTCGGCGGAATCGCGATTGTCGTCGACCAGCAGAATGCGCAGCGGCGCGACCTGGCCGCTTGCCGCATTCGCCTCGTCACTGGCTGCATCGGACGGCGCGGCGGCCAGCGGCAGACTCAGCGTGAACGTACTGCCGCTGCCAGGCCCCTCGCTGCTCGCGACAATGCTGCCGCCGTGCATCTCGACGAGCGACTTGCACAGCGTGAGGCCGATGCCCAACCCGCCTTCGCCCGAGCTCTGCGCATCTTTTTCCTGGGCGAACAGTTCGAAGATCTTGTCGAGCGAGCGCAGAGGAATACCGCAACCGCTATCGCGCACTTCGAGCACGGCCATGTGAAAATCGATGCGGGACGAAATTTCAATCACACTGCCCACCGGCGAAAATTTCGACGCGTTGTGCAAGAGGTTCTGCAGCACCTGGACGAGACGCGTCATATCGCCTCGAACGAAGATCGGCTCGACCGGCATAAGCAGCACGACGCGCTGCTCGTGCGCGTCCGTAAACGGCCGGGCTGCCTCGACGCCGCGCGCCACAACCTCGGCCAGATCGATGCGGCCGAGGCGCAACTCGACCTTGTTAGACATGATGCGGCCGACATCGAGCAGATCATCGACAAGCCGAGTGAGGTGCGTAACCTGGCGGTCGATCAGATCGCGCGAACGCGCGAGCGTGGGGCTGACACCGGTTTCGAGTTGCATCACCCCGATCGCATTGCGCACCGGCGCGAGCGGGTTGCGCAATTCATGCGCGAGGGTCGCGAGGAACTGACGCATGCGTTCGCCCGAACGCTCCAGTTCTTCGCGCTGACGCCGCTCGGTCAGATCGCGCGTGACCTTGGCGAAACCACACAGCCGGTTCGATTCGTCATGTATCGCTGTGATGTTGACGTTGGCCCAGAACGTCGTGCCGTCCTTGCGCACCCGCCAGCCTTCGTCCTCGACGTGGCCGAGCTGCCGGGCAAGCGCCAGTTCACGCGCGGGCTTGCCCGCCGCCGCTTCCTCCGGCACGTAGAACACCGAGAAATGCTGACCGACGATTTCATCGCGCGTATAGCCTTTGATGCGCGCGGCGCCGGCATTCCAGCTCACCACATAGCCTTGCGGATCGAGCATGAATATCGCGTAGTCCTTGACACAGTCGACCAGCAAACGGAAACGCTCTTCGCTTTGCCGAAGCGCTTCCGTGTACTCGCGTTGCGCGGTCAGGTCGCGCGTGATCTTGGCGAAGCCGGTAAGAATGCCGGCGTCGTTGCGGATCGCCGTGATCACGACGTTCGACCAGAAGGTCGTGCCGTCCTTGCGGACACGCCAGCCTTCGTCCTCGAAACGGCCGGTGAGCGACGCCTGTTGCAATTCGTAGGCGGGCCAGCCGCGCGCCACGGCCTCCTCAGTGTAGAAGCGCGAAAAGTGCTCGCCGATAATATCCGTGTCTGTGTAACCCGCCAGTTTCAGTGCCCCGCCATTACAACTGACGATCCGCCCGGTCGCATCGAGCAGGAAGATTGCATAGTCTTCGATCGCCTGCACCAGAGACCAGTAATCGACATCGGCAGCCGGGTTCATGCGAACCGGCGCCGCAGCCTTGGCAGGTTCGCCGTTTTCACCGGTAGAAGGGACATCGAGCTGTTTCATGATTTCAAAGGATGAGGGTTACGTGCAAAAGCATACACCGGCATCCGCTGGCCGCATCCGTTTATGGTGTGCCAACAAAGGACTGGCCGGCGGGCTTCGCGCCGCAATCCACGTGGAAAAACACCAGCTGGCGGGCCAGGCCTCCCGATTGCTACTGCCTGATCGCACCATCATCAAACGAACAGGAGTTGCAATTGAAAAGAGCATTTACCAGCCTCGCCCTTGCGGCAACATTGGCATTCACTTACACCGCAGCGCAAGCGGAAGGCTGCACCAAAGGCGCGGTAGTGGGCGGCGTAGCCGGCCACGTTGCGGGTGATCACGGCGTAGCGGGCGCGGCGGCGGGATGCGCAATCGGCCACCACGAGGCCAAAAAGAAGGACAAGGAAGCCAGAGCGGCGGCCGGCGCCAGCGAATCCGCAGGAAAGTAAAAGGCGTGTAGAAACGAGCCGGTAGTGACCTCTCCCGATCTCTGCCGGCCCGATCTCGATGCGCTAGTTTCGCGGCACATTTAACCGGCAGCGCTGACCTTTTCCGCCAGCTTCGCGTCGTAACTGGAGTGGACGTGCACGCGCTTCTTCTCCGGATACGCGTACGCGTATGCTTTGCGCAGTGCCAGCGACGCCTCATGAAAACCCGACAGAATCAGTTTCTGCTTGTTGGGATAATTAGCAATGTCGCCAACCGCGAAAATGCCGGGCCGCGAGCTCTCGTAGTTGGAGGTATCCACATCGACACGGCCGGCGTGAATCGACAGCCCCCATTGCGCGACCGGTCCGAGATCGGCAACCAGTCCATACAACGCGACGATGTGCTCGGCCGCGAGTTGCGTCTCGCCCTCGATATGCCGCAAGGTGATCGACTTCAATGCATCGTCCTCTACCTGGAGGCCCGCAATCGCGCCGACCATGAAGTCCATCTCGCCCGCTTCGACCGCGCGCCGCATCGACTCGACACTCGAATCCGCCGCACTGAAACCGCTGCGCCGATGCACCAGCGTCACCCGCCGCGCGACCTTGCGCAGCGCCAACGCCCAGTCGAGCGCGGAGTCCCCGCCGCCTGCCACCACCACGGTCTTGCCGGCGAAATCGGCAATACGCGGCACGCTGTAATGCACGTGACGCGACTCCAGCGGCACCGCTTCGGCCAGCGCCAGCTTCTGCGGCACGAACGCGCCGTTGCCGGCCGCCAGCAGGATCGCGGCGACATCGAACACGAGACCGCGATCGGTACGGACTGTCCAGCGCCCGTCGCCGCCCTGCTCGACCGACTCAACCCGCTGACCGAGATGGATCGGCGGGTCGAACGGCTTGCATTGCGCAAGCAGGCGCTCGACCAGTTCACGCGCCGTGCAGGACACAATGGCGGGAATATCGTAGATCGGCTTGTCCGGATAGAGCTCGATGCATTGGCCGCCGATCTTGCCGAGCCCGTCGACGATCTGGCACGACAGGCCGATCACGCCTGCCTCGAAAGCGGCAAAAAGCCCGACGGGGCCCGCGCCCACGATCAAAACGTCGGTGCGGATCGGCGACGGTGGCTGGTTGGCGGCGGATGTCATGCGCGCTCTCTTCGGATAAATGGATGACCCACCATACAGAATCGCCCGAAGCCCGGCAACGATGCCATTACCATCGGTAAGGGTGCTCGGCGCGGCGAAATACGGATGACGTTGCGCGCGTGACCGGCGTGAGCGCGGCAGCTCAAACGCGATTTAGAAAGCGGTCTCGCCGAACGCCTCTGCTTGAAGGCTGCTCGAAATGCAGCCTGGCCGATCCCCACCGCCCGAAGGCCGCTTAATAAACGGCCTCGTGCCGCGCCGTATCGCTCGCGACCTTGAAGGCCGCGGTCAATTCGCTCAATTGCCGCGCCTGATCCGCGAGCGAGTTGGCGGTCGCCGCGCTTTCCTCGACCAGCGCGGCATTATGCTGCGTGACCTCGTCCATCTGCGTGACGGCGAGGCTCACCTGTTTGATCCCTTCGCTCTGCTCCTGCGAGGCCGTCGCAATCTCGCCGACAAGGCGCGCCACGCGCCCGACCGCGGCTTCGATTTCCTGCATCGTCTCGCCCGCCTCGTTGACGAGTCCCGCGCCGCTCTCGACGCGCGAGGTCGACTCCGCGATCAGCGAACCGATTTCCTTCGCGGCCGCCGCCGAACGCTGGGCGAGACTGCGCACCTCGCCCGCCACCACCGCGAAACCGCGCCCTTCTTCACCTGCGCGGGCGGCTTCCACGGCCGCGTTCAACGCGAGGATATTGGTCTGAAACGCAATGCCTTCGATCGCGGTGATGATGCCCGTCATCTTCGACGAGCCCGCGTGAATCACGCGCATCGTCTCGACCATGCTGCCGACCGAATCGCGCCCGCGCGCGGCCATCTCCGAAGCGCGCAACGCCAGTTCGCTCGCGTGCTGCGCGTTCCCGGCATTCAGTTGCACGGTCGACGTGAGCTGCTCCATCGCCGCCGCGGTTTCTTCGAGCGACGCGGCCTGTTCCTCGGTGCGTTGCGACAGATCGAGATTGCCCGCGGCGATCTGCTGGGTCGACGACGCGATCGAATGCGAACCGGCCCGCACAGTGGTGACGGTCGCGCCGAGTTTGTCCTGCATCGACGCGACGCCGCGCAACAGCGTCGCCATTTCGTCGTTCGAACGAATCGGCACCTGGGTCGTCAGTTCGCCGGCGGCAATCGCATCGAATTGGCGCAGTGCGTCGTTCAGCGGCGCCATGATCGCGCGGCGCAACGTGCGCCAACTGATGAACGCTACCGTGAGCCCCACCAGAATGCTGCCGATGCTCGCGTACAGGAGCGTATGAAAGAGCGTGGCGGAGCGCTCGTTCGCGTCGCTCGCCTGCTGGTTCAGATAGTTCTCCAGATCACCCTGACTCGCGTTCATTGCCGTGTACAGGCCGATCAGATGATTCGCGCGGCTTTCGTCCATCCAGCTCGCGTCGCCCGTGCGGATCGCTTCGATCAGTTTGTCGATACCGTCGCGACGCACGGCGGTGCGCTTCGCGTCGAGATCCTCGGTGAGGCGCCGCAGTTCGGGCGTTTTCGGCAGGTCGCGAAAGGTGTTCCACCACTTGTCCGACTCGCCGAGCAGCATGCGGGCGCGCTCGAGTTGCGTGGTCAGTTGCGGCGAGTGCGGATTGCTCATCGCCCAGTCGAGTCCGAAACGCGCCCGCGACATTGCCGTACCTGATTTGCCGAGCGCGACGACCGAGGCGAAATGAACCGAGTAAGCGTCGCGCTGCGCCTCGTTGCTTTCGTTCATACCGAGAATGCCGAGCACGCCGGTAGCGGTCAGCAATACGCCAAGAAACGCGATGGTGATCGCGATCCGCAAATTGATGGTCAAGTTCGTGGTCATCGTGGTTTTTATCGCTCTGGCTGGTTTGGCGCTCTGGCTTTTGAAGTGCGGCCCCCGCGCACGTAAGCGGCTATATGTTCCATATATGGAAAGCTTAACCGTATTTGGAAAGTATAACGATCCACGACTTGGCGAAAAAATAATATTTGGCCAACGCGGTAAACGCGCAACACGCCGCTGACCACCCCGTTTCGCCGGTGGTCAAGGCCCTCGGTCTTGAATAAATTAAATTTATGTAACTATAAAAAAACAACATTATTTTTATAACGACCGTCTTCGTATAGTCGAGCCCAGTTCAAATGCGCCTCACGCCAGGCGCCCTCTTTTCCCGCTACTGGACCACGATGAAACTACTCAAGTTCGCCCCTCTCGCGATCGCCGGCGCGCTCTCCAGCGCCGCGCATGCGCAAAGCAGCGTGACGCTGTATGGCCTGATTTCGGCGGGCGTCGGCTACGCGACGAACCAGGGCGGCAAGAACGCGTGGCAGGCGCTCTCCGGCACCAATCAGAATCCGCGCTGGGGTTTGAAGGGCGTCGAAGATATGGGCGGCGGTATGGCTGCGATCTTCCAGTTGGAGAACGGCTTTAACGTGATGACCGGCACCGCGTCGCAAAACGGCCGCCTGTTCGGCCGCCAGGCGTTCGTCGGGCTCGCCAGCAAGAAGTACGGCACGCTGACCTTCGGCCGTCAGTACGACACGGTGCACGACTATGTCGGCCCCGTGATCATCGCGAGCAATGGCGTGAATATCGGCGACAACGACAACGGCTATAACGACATCCGCGTGCAGAACGCGGTCAAGTACGTCACACCCGACTATCACGGCCTGAAGGCCACCGCCGAATATGGTTTCAGCAACGCGACCGGTTTCGCCAACAACAATGCGTACAGCTTCGGCGCGGGTTACGAGCACGGCCCGCTGAAGTGGAGCGTGGTGTACGCGCAGTACAACAATCCGTACAGCGCGACCAACCAGGACGGCGCGATTTCCAACGACTACGCCTCGTCGCTGCTGATCTTCTCGAAGAGCGCACTGCATCCCGCCGCGTACGCGAGCAAACAGCGCATCTTCGGCACGGGTGGTTTCTATACGATAGGCGCGGCGCAATTCGCGGCGCTCTTCACAGATGTCCGCTACGATTATCTCGACAACTCGCATCTGCATTTGCAGAACTACAACCTGAACCTGAACTACCACGTTACGCCCGCCTTCATTCTCGGCGCCGCGTATGCCTTCACCGACGGCAAATACGACGTGATCAACACGGGGCCCAAATGGCATCAGGTGAATCTGCAGGCCGACTACTTCCTGTCGAAGCGCACGGACGTCGCGCTCACGGTGATCGCACAGCAGGCGGCTGGCGACGCGCAACACGCGCAGATTTTTGCCTACGCCCAATCCACCAGCATCCGTCAGATGATCGCGACGGTCGGCATGCGCCACGCGTTCTGACGATGATGAACGCCTCCGACACGAAACAGGACCGCCGCGCCTTTCTTCGCAAGGCGATGGGCCTCGCGGCCGGCGCTTCAGCCTGGCCGATGCTAGCGGGCGCGGCGGGTTCCGCGAGCGCATCCGCTGCGGCCGATACGGCGAACGGCGCGTCGTCCAGCGCCGGATTGCAGGCCGGCACGCGACGCAGCGTGATTATCGATTGCGATCCGGGCCAGGACGACGCGATTGCGATTCTGTTCGCGCTCGGCGCGAGCGAGCGTCTCGACGTGCGCGCGATCACGACAGTGGCGGGCAACGTGCCGCTCGATCTCACCGAACGCAATGCGCGTATCGTGCGCGACTGGGCCGAGCGCACGCATTCGCTGCCGATTTACGCGGGCTGCCCGCGGCCGCTCACGCGCGAACTGATCACCGCCGCCAACGTGCATGGCAAAACCGGACTCGAAGGCGTGCCGCTGCATGAGCCGCTTGCACCGCTCGCGCCGCAACATGCGGTCGCCTTTCTGATCGACACGCTGCGCGCAGCACCGCCGCACAGCGTGACACTCTGCGCGCTCGGACCGCTGACCAATCTCGCCACCGCGCTCACGGAGGCGCCGGAGATTCGCAACGGCATCCGCGAAATCGTGCTGATGGGTGGCGCTTTTTTCGAGCGCGGCAACATTACGCCTGCCGCCGAGTTCAACATCTACGTCGATCCGCAGGCCGCGCAAATCGTGTTCGCGAGCGGCGTGCCGATCGTGGTGCTGCCGCGCGACGTGGCCGTGAAAGCGCCGATCACGCCGGCGCGCATCGCGCCGATCCGCGCGCTCGGCAATCGCTGCGGCACCATGGCCGCCGACATCATGGCCGCCGAAGTGGCCTATCAGAAAGGCCGACGCGGTATCGAATCCGCGCCGATGTACGACCCTTGCGCGACCGGCTACCTGATCGAGCCGTCCCTGTTCAAGGGACGCGAAGTCAACGTAATGATCGAAACGGTGGGCGAATGGACGCTCGGCGAAACCGTCGTGGACTGGAGCGGCCACAGCGGCCGCAAGCCGAACGCGACGTGGATCACCGAGGTCGACGCGGACGGCTTCTATGCGGCGCTGCGGGCGCGGCTCGCCACGCTGCCGTGAGTTTCGGGTTTAGCGTGCATTTACGCGTGTGCATCGGGACAGGCGTGATGCGAACCGGGCGCGCTGCGTCAGATATGCGCGGCGATCCACTCGCGACACGCTCGCACATGCGGGCCGCGATCGTCGCCGGCGAGCGAGATCAGCGCGATCGAACGGCTCACGCGCGGCTTGTCGAGCCGCAACGCGACCAGTTCCGCGTCGTGCAGATGCATCGTGTAGAGGCTCGGCAGCACGGCGATCGCGAGGCGGTTGCGCACCAGTTCGTACAACGGCTCGGTGTACTCGACGCGGTACGCGACGTTCAGTTGCAAACCTTCCGCGCCACCGGTGCGCTGCAACGCCTCGCTCACGCTGCCGCGCACGAATGCGGCGAGATCGCGGCCGACCAGCTTCGACCACGCGAGGCTCTTCTTCTGCGCGAGCGGGTCGTCGCGCCGCACCACCACGACGATCTGATCCTCGAACAGATCCTGGTAGCGCAGTGCGGCGGCGTCGTCGTCCGGGCTGGACGCATCGGGCTCGTGCACGCCGATGCCGAAATCGGCCGCGCCCTGGCGCACGGCGTCGAGCAACGCGGTGTTCGGCATATCGTTCAACGTGAAGCGCAGCGACGGTTGCTGCGCACGCAACGCGCAGAGCGCGGGCAGCAAGCGCGCCGCGGCCGAGGGAATCAGTCCGATACGCACCGTCTGCACGCGTTCGGCGAAGGTGCTGGCCATGTCGTCGAAAGTGCCGCGCGCCTGGTTGAGCAGGCGTTCCGCGAGCGGCAGGACGCTCGCGCCGGCATGGGTCAATGTCAGCCGATGCGCGGAACGCGCGAACAAGGGCCCGCCGAGCAGGAATTCGATCTGCCGGATCGCCGCGGTCAGCGCGGGTTGCGTCAACGCGAGCGACTGCGCGGCCTGCGTGAAGCTGCGGGCATGCGCTAGCGTGACGAAGTACTGGATTTGCCGCAGCGTGAGCGCGGGCAGCAGGGAAGAACGGTCGGTCATGGAAAGCAATGCATCGACGCAATGCGCAGCAGTATAAATGGCATGGTTACAGGATGAATCAATTGATCAATAACGAATCTTCAAGCGCCGATGCAACGAGCGGCATGTCGCTTGCAAACGGTGGCTGGCTCGGGCGGCGTTTCGCGCTCGGCGCGCGCAAGACCAGCGTGCGGGTCGAGACGATCGCGGGCATCACCTCGTTTCTCGCGGCCGCGTACTTGCTGGTGGTGATTCCGTCACTGCTCGCCGCGGGCGGCATGGATCGCGGCGCGGCCACCACCGCGACGATCCTCGTATTCGTGCTGAGCACGGTGCTGATGGCGCTGTACGCGAACTTGCCGTTTCTGGTCGGACCGGGTATCGGCGGCTCGGTGATTCTCGGCATTACGCTCGCGGGCGAACATGTCGCGTGGCAAACGGGGCTCGGCATCGCGTTCGTCTCCGGCGTGCTGTTTCTGATCCTGACGCTGGTGGGTGCACGCAGTCTGGTGGTGCGGCTGATTCCGGCGCAGATCAAACTCGGGCTCGGCGCATCGATTGGTTTGTTCATCGCGGTGCTCGGCTTTCGCAATGCGGGCATGGTGATCGCCAACGCGAAGACCAATGCGCTCGCGCTCGGCGACTTTTCGCGGCCAGGCACACTCGTCGCGCTGGTCGGACTCGGCGCGGCAGTCGTTCTGCAAGGACGCCGCGTGCCCGGCGCCATTCTGTGGGCGATCCTGATCGCGGCCGCCACGGGCGTGCCGCTCGGCGTCACGCATATGCCAGCGTCGTTTCTGTCGTGGCCGCACAGTATCGCGCCGATCGCGTTCAAACTCGATATCGCCGGCGCGCTGAGCGTCGCGTCCATTCCGTATCTGTTCGTATTCTTCGCAGCCGAATTCTTTTCCACGCTCGGCACCACGCTCGCCGTCGGCGCCAAAGCGGATCTGCTCGACGAAAACGCCAATCTGCCCAATATCAACCGGCCGTTTCTGGTCGATTCGATTGCCGCGACGCTCGGCCCCGTATTCGGCATTCCGGCGCTCACCGCGTTGGTGGAATCGGCGGCGGGTGTGGAAGCGGGTGGCCGCTCCGGCCTGTCGTCGCTCGCCGCGGCCGCCATGTTCGCGCTGATGCTGCTGTTCGTGCCGGTCGCGCTGGCGATTCCGAAAGAAGCGACCGCGCCCGCGTTGATCCTGATCGGCCTGTCGATGTTCAGCACGATCCGCCACACGCATTTCGACGACTTCACCGACTCCCTGCCGGTACTCTCCATGGTGCTGCTCACGCTGATGTCGAACAGCTTCGGCACCGGCATTGCAGGCGGCCTGCTCTGCTACGTCCTTGTCAAACTGCTCGCGGGACGTTTCCGCGAAGTGCCGTGGGGCCTGTATGTGCTGGCCGTGCCGCTCGGCTACTACTTCTATACCGTGGTCAAGCCGCACTGAGCCCCGCGCCTTCGCGCCACGAGTTCACCTTGCATTCGCACTACACTGAGTTTTGCGCACTACCGAATACCATACCGACATGAAAGAGACAATGGGTAACGTGCCCGCATCGCGTCTGAACATCGGGCTGACCGACGCGCATCGCGCCTTCTTCAAGGCACTGCCGAAAGCCGAATTGCACTGCCACCTGCTGGGCGCGGTGCGTCATGAGACGTTTATCGCGCTGGCCGAAAAAAGCCATGCGCCGCTCAGTCGCGAGGAAATCGATTCTTTCTACAAGCGTGGCGAAAAACCGGTCGGCGTGCTGCGCGTGCTGCGCGCGCTCGACGAACATCTGCTCACGCAAGCGGACGATCTGCGCCGTATCGCCTACGAATATCTCGCCGATGCCGCCGCGCATCAGGTTCGTCACAGCGAATTCTTCTGGAATCCTACGGGCACGGTGCGCGTCTCGCACATCGCCTATGCCGATGCGCAAGCGGCAATCGTCACCGCCATTCGCGACGCCGCGCGCGACTTCGGCATCAGCGCGCGGCTGATCCCGAGCATCGATCGCGAAGCCGATCCCGACGAAGCCGTCGCACTGGTCGCCTGGATGTGCGCCAACCGCGCCGACGAAGTGGCGGGCCTCGGCATCGACTATCGCGAGAACGACCGGCCGCCGGAACTGTTCTGGAAGGCATATCGCCACGCGCGCAACGCTGGCTTCAAAACCACCGCGCACGCGGGCGAATTCGGCATGCCGTGGCGCAATGTCGAAACCGCCGTCGATCTGCTGCAGTGCGACCGCATCGATCACGGCTATACGATCGTGGACAATCCGCAACTGGCCGAGCAATATGCCGCGCGGGGCATCGTCTTCACCGTGGTGCCGACCAACTCGTACTACCTGCGTACGCTGGCCCCGGACGTGTGGGCTGAACAACATCCGCTGCGGCGCATGCCGCAACTCGGCCTGAAGATCCATCCGAATACCGACGACCCCACGCTGCACAAAGTGAACCCGAGCGAAGCATGGCAGTTGATGTACAGCCACTTCGGGTTCAGCGTCGCGGAACTGCGGCAATTCATGCTGAACGGGATTGACGGCGCGTGGGTCGACGAGGCCACGCGCAACACGTGGCGCGCGGAGTGGGCGACGGAGTTCGACAAGCTCGCTGCCACGCTGCCCGCCTGATCCGAACACGCGAAGCGGCGCGTTGTATCGCGCACGCGCCGCCTGCGCGCCCTCATTCCCCGATCCACGATCCGCGCAAATCACTGTCGTGCAGCAGCTTCAGCAACGTGCCCGCCGGCCGGCTTAACCGTTTCGCCGCGAGAGCGATGAATTCCACCGACGGCAGCACCGGCAGACTCGCCGTGTTCAGCGGCGGCGCAAGCCCCCGCGCGGCCAGATACTGCGGACGAACCGTGATGCCGAGCCCGCCGCGCGCGGCCGCGATACAACCCGCGTGACTGCTGCTCGTGCACACCAGTTGCCAGCTAAAGCCGGCCTCGGCGAGCGCGTCGAGCACGACGGCCCGCGTCACGCTCGGCTCCGCGACCAGAATCAGCGGCAACGGCTGGCTCAGGTCGACCAGCGTGCCGGCGCGCGCCAGCCACTCCAGCCGACCGGTGAAGAGCGGCACGCCGCGCCGGTCGCCGAGCCGCCGCTTGCCGACCAGCAGATCGATCGCCCCCGCATCGAGCAGTTCGTACAGCTTGCCGGTCATGCCGATAGTGATTTCCAGTTCGACATCCGGATGCGCGTTGCGAAAGGCCGCCAGCACCGTCGGCAGCGGGCCGAGCGCGACATCGTCCGAGGAACCGAGCCGCACGCGGCCTTTCAGACGCGGCGCGCGAAACTGCGACTCCGCCCGCGCCAGCGCCTGCAGAATCACGCTGGCGTGCGCGAGCATGGCTTCGCCGTCGGGCGTCATGGCAAGCGAATGGGTGTCGCGCACGAACAGGCGCCGGCCGACGCTCTCTTCGAGCCTTCGGATGTGTTCGCTGACGCTCGATTGCGTGAGGTCGAGCCGCCGTCCCGCCTCGGTAAAGCTGTGGCACGCGGCGACGGTCGAAAAGGTCTTGAGCCAGATGGGATTGAGCATGAGCCATTGTCGCCTCGCTTATCGGCAAAGTCGATAACAGTCAGCGCCTCTAGTGGGGTTCCCGATTGACGAGGATGTCAATATGATGACGGAATCGCCCCACCGAATGCTCCGGTTCCGGCTGCCGCCCGCTCATGCCGCCGCCCCGCCGCCCGTTAAAGATGACCAAGGATTCTTCCCAGACCGCACTGCTGTGGATCGTCGCCGCCGGCTTTTTCATGCAGTCGCTCGACACGACGATCGTCAATACGGCGTTGCCGTCGATTGCAAACAGCTTGCACGTCGCGCCACTCGCCATGCAGCCGATCGTGGTCGCGTACACCTTGACCATGGCGATGCTCACGCCGGCCTCCGGCTGGCTCGCCGACCGCTTCGGCACGCGGCGCGTCTATTTCGTGGCAATCCTCCTGTTCGTGATCGGCTCGATCTGCTGCGCGAGCGCGCATACGCTCGGCCAGCTGGTGCTGGCGCGCGTGCTGCAAGGTGTGGGCGGCTCGATGCTGCTGCCGATCGGACGGCTCGCGGTCTTACGCAGCGTGACGGGCGAGCAGTACGTGGCGGCACTCGCGTTCATTTCGGTCGCGGGACAACTGGGGCCGATCGCCGGGCCGACGCTCGGCGGCTGGTTCGTGCAGGCGATCACGTGGCACTGGATTTTCCTGATCAATGTGCCGATCGGCGCCGTGGGCCTGTATGCGGTGCAACGCTTCCTGCCGGCGCATGGCGAAACCCAGGCGCCGCCGTTCGACTTCATCGGCTGCGCGCTGCTGTCGCTGTGCATGATCGCGTTTTCGCTCGCTGTCGACGCGCCCATGCCGACGCATCGGCTGGCCTGGTCGGCGGCGCTCTTCGTGCTCGCCGCCGTGAGCGCGCTCGCCTACATTCCGTACGCGAAACGCCGCGCCAATCCGCTCTTCAAGCTTGCGCTCTTTCGCGAGCCGAATTTCAGCGTCGGTCTGATCGGCAACCTGGTGTGCCGCATCGGTTCGAGTGCCGTGCCGTTCCTCGTGCCCTTGCTGCTGCAATTGCAACTGGGCTATTCGCCGCTGCATTCGGGGCTGATGATGCTGCCCGCGGCGCTGGCCGGCACCGTCGCCAAACGCTGGATCGCGCCGCTCGTGCGCCGTTATGGCTATGACACGTTCCTGCTCGTCAATACCGTGATCGTCGGCTCGTCGATCGTGGCCTTTGCACTGATCACGCGCGACACGCCGCTCGTGGTCGGGATCGCGATTCTGGCGGTGTTCGGGGCGTCCAACTCCATGCAATTCGCGGCGATGAACAGCGTCACGCTCAAAGACCTCTCGCATGCCGACGCCGGCAGTGGCAACAGCCTCTTTTCCATGGTGCAGATGCTCGCGATCGGGCTGGGCGTGTCGATCGGCGGCGGCCTCGTGAATCTCTTTTCCGCGCAAGTGGGATCGGCCGCGCTCGGGTTTCGGCTCGCCTTCGTGTGTGTCGGCGTGATCACGCTCGTATCGGCCTGGGTGTTTCGTCACCTCGACGAAACACCTGCCTCGCGCACCGTGCGCGCGCAAGCGACCCAAGGCGCGGGCCGCTGACGGGACCATCGGCGGCGCGCGCAATAAAAATACGCGCGATTCCGCGTTGTCCGCTATTCCATCCAAGTATGCCCAATGCATGACGAGAGCCGCATGTTCCTGTTGCATCGGACGAGCTCATGCAGATTGACGCCCGCAGCGTGATTGACGCGGTAGCGCGGCTGTCATTCCACTCATGACATGACATCATTCGTCCGCCTTACCAGGCGGCGTTTCCCCGTTTTGGCGCGTGAATTCAAACGGACTTTCGCGTTAGCATGTCACGCATTAATGCATAACAAAGGACTCTCACATGCCATTTGACGAGCGCATGCTGAACGGCATGGGCGTCTTGACGGCGATCGTCGATTGCGGCAGTTTTGCGGCCGCTGGCGAAGCGCTCGACATGTCGCAATCCGGGGTCAGCCGTTCGGTCGCACGGCTCGAAGCGCGGCTCGGCATCCGGCTTTTCGATCGCACCACGCGCTCGGTCGCGTTGACCGACGAAGGCCGGCGCTTCTACGAACAGATCGTGCCGCTTCTGGGCGGACTCGAAGAAGCCGCGGCATCCGCCGCGCAGGGCGCGACCGCTGTTCGCGGACGTTTGCGCGTGAACATGGATCCGTTCTTTTCGCGGCTCGTGCTTGGGCCAAGGCTGGGCGGGTTTGTCGACCGGCACCCCGACCTGCAGCTCGAACTGATCACCCGCGACCAGTTGGGCGATATGGTCGCCGACGGTTTCGATCTCGCGATCCGTTTCGGCGATCCGCCAGTATCGACGCTGATTGCCCGCAAGCTGCTGGACACACGGATTCTCACCGTGGCCGCGCCGTCGTATCTGAAGAAGCATGGGCATCCGGTGAATCCGGCCGAACTCGAAAGCGGCAAGCATGTGTGCATCAAATTCCGCGATCCGCTGACGGGCTACCCGTTCAGCTGGGAATTTCATCGCGGCCGCAAAAAGACCGTGATTACGCCGCAAGGCCGTTTGACCGTCAACGACGTGGGCACCTTGCATAGTGCCTGCGCAGCCGGTCAGGGCGTCGCGCAGATTCTCGCGCTCGGCGCCGAATCGCTCATGGCGAGCGGCAAACTGGTCGAGCTCTTTCCGGATTGGGGCGACGAGCTGTATCCGCTGTATGCGCTCTATCCTTCGCGGCATCATCCGCCCGCAAAGGTCCGTGCGTTTTTCGAATTTGTCGTTTCGCTCACGGGCGGCGCGCCGCGCGAACCGGCGGCCTGAGTCTCGCTTCGGCGACGTTTGCGCGGCACGCCGTGCCGCGTCAGGAAATCGTGTAGCGGTTTTGCGGGCCGCCGAGATACAGCCCGCGAGCGAGCGTCAGGATTTGCTCGCGATGCCGGTCGAACGCCGCAAGCACGGCCGGTTCGTCGGCGCCCACACTGGGGCTCAGATTAGAAATCACCGAACGGGTGACGACGAAAGCGATTTCGCGCGCATTGTCGTAGCCCCAAAAATTGACGCAGTGGTGCGAGGCGTCATAGCTGCGGCTTGGGTTCGGGAAGTTGAGGGACATTTCGTACTCCCGCGAGAAAGGGTTCTCGTCCACGGTGCGCTGAATGACGGGCATGGTCAAGCGCTTGTTTGTAAGTGTGGAGGTCAGCGTGTTCTAGAGTTGGCCTTGCGCTGCAAGGCTTGCGCTTTTTCGTTCGACGGCAGTCACCGGAGATGCGCGTCGCGCTCGCGTGGTCATCCTCCGGTAACACACGGCGCCCTGTCCGAGGTGTTTTCATCGTTATGGCAATCCGCCTCAATGGGTTGCAACGCAGCGTCCCTTAAACATAACGAAATGCCCTATGACAAACTCCGTCTCCGATTTTCGCATTCCGTCCGGGAACGCACCCGGCAGGCTGCCGAGCCAGCACAACGCTGTCGCCCCGAAGCTCGCAACCGTGGCGCCGAAAGACACGACCACGCCGGCCGAATTCGCCCAAACCATGCTGAACAAGTATGACGGTGGCAACCAATCGATCAACTACGCAAACGACACGAAAGTCACGCAAGCTCAGGAATCGACGACGAACCTGCTGACGACCGGCTACCCGCGAGGCTTCGCTAACGCGCGGATACGTCTGGAGGGTCTCGCGGCCGCTACGGCGCAGATGGACGAGGAAACCCGTGAGGGCTTCGCCGCGCGGGCGAAAGCCGTGATCGGCGAACCGGACGCCCAACGTGACGCCGCTATCCAGCAACTTAAAGCAGACGTGATTTCCCAGCTGGAGCAGACTCGCGCCGATCCGCTCAAACGCATGAATGCCGTGTTCAATATGCCGACTGGCGCCGGGCTGCTCGGCGACGCCGGCACGCAACGCTTGCAGCAGTTGCGCGACCAGTACAGCGCATTCAGCGCACCGGCCGCGACAGCGCAGCAACGCGAGGCCAGCTTCGCGCAGGCCGTCAAGATCAAGACTGATATGCAGCGCGATATCCTCAACAAGGCTGGCGACGTCTACGCGGCGACTCAGAAGTCATGGAACGATTCGGCCGCCCGCGTGAACGACATTCTCGACGCGGCGCAGCAGTACAAGCCTGACAAAATCAAACTGCCGAAAACCTCAGACGATCCCGACTGGGATGACGATACGCGCAAGCCCGCCTATGCGAAGACCTTCCCGTACCAGTCGGTAATGGAGAAGCTGCTTTCCGACGACGGCTATTCGAGCCAGGAGCGCGCCACATCATCGGCGCGTCAGCGCCCGCCTGAGCAGATCGCGCAAGATCTGCTGACGTTCCAGCAGGGCATGGCGGATCCAGGCTCGTCGATACATCGTCGCATGCAGGCCTTGCAGGACCAGGCGCTGAAGACGATGGACAAGCCCGGAGAGGGCCTGAGCCACGTTGAAAAGCAGACCTTCGAGGACGTCGCCAACAATCCACCTGCACCCGACAAGGACTACGTCGACAATCTCGCGAAGAACTACGGCGGCGCGCTCAAGGACATCGACGGGAAAAACCGCGAAATGCTGCGCGAGGCTATTCCCGACCTTGCGGACAAGATTCTCTACGGCGTTGGCCGCGTGTTCGCCGACCTGTCGCCGATCCCGGGCGCGGACTGGCTGGCGACCAGGTTGCTCGATGCCGAATTTCCCGATCATGGCGGATTGAGCCGTGGACAGGTGGGCCTGATCGACGCCGGAACGGCAATCGGCGGCCTGTTGCTCGGCGGTCTGGGACCCGAAGGGGAACACCTCCCCGGCGTCGGCGAGCACCCTTCGTCCACTGGCGGCGCGCTCCACCCCGAGCCGTCTGCGTCGCTGCCCGCCGGTTCGGTGGATGTGTTCGAGCGCAATTTCGCGGGCAGCGGCAGCGAGACGAAAGACCCGAGCCCCACCGGATCCGCCCATCAACACGCGCCGGATACGCCCGTGCTGCCGTCGCGCTACGCGGCACAACCTTCAGGCACGTTGCAGCCGGACCCAGCGCACGCCGGAGTCCTGATCGATTCGAAGGGGCAGAGGTACATTCAGGATCACGGCCAGAGCTATCCGGTGCGCTAAGACACGGCCAACCAGACGTGGCGCGTCGTGCAACCAGACAAACCGGCCGAGCCGGGCGTGCCGATCGAGCGTCGGCCGGACGGCAGCTGGAAGCCGCATGACGCTGTCGGCCTGCGAGGCGGCGGAAACGAGTCCAGAGACCGACACACTGCCGTGGGCGACGAGCAGAAGGCCTACCAGATCCAGCAGGCACATCAGACATTGGCTCACTTGCAAACGCAACTGCAAACCGTCACGCAGGATGTGCTGTCGACCGCGCGAAGGCTCGAGGAGATACGCGGGCTTCAAACAACCACGGAACAACGGAAGGCGGACCTGCTGCAGCGGAAAAATCAGACAGAACAGGAGAGCGCCAACCTGATCGCCCAGCTTCAACAACTCGAAAGCACAGGTCAGCCTCACGACCCGCAAGTGGACATGCGCATTCGCGAGCTCCGTGATCGAAGGCAAACCATTCGCGCGGAGCTCACCCGCTTCAACGATGATATGGCGAAACTGAGAGGGGAGTTGAACACTCTACTGCCCCAAATCCACCAACTCAACGACCGGCGGCACCAATACCAGCAAATGGAAAGACAACTTCAGACGCAGATCGGGGTAGCGCAGTTTGAACTGAGCCAGTTGCTGCACTAGTCAGCGGCAGCCGATGCGGCAGCACTGGCCGCATCGGTTGCCCCGCCGACAGGCTCGCGTTTCACCGCGCTGTCGGCGGTGTTGCCTCACACCACCTCCTCCAGCAACTCCCGCACAGCCGCCCTCGCCTCGCGCGCCAGTTCCTTGAGATCGACACCGTCGATCCCGTCATCGGCCACCACGCGCTTTCCAGCAGCAAACAGTGCCGCGAGCGATGGCCTGCCGCCCGACGCCACCGGCCCGATCGCCGGATCGTGCAAGCCGAAATAGCGCGGGTCGTCGAGCCGATATACCGCGAGATCCGCGGCGAAACCCACCGCAATCCTGCCCACTTCGTCGAGGCCCATGATCCGCGCGCCACCCGCCGTGCCCCAGTGAATCACATCGGCCACACTCGCGGCGTTCGCGCCGCCTTCGAAACTCCCGCCGCGAAACGTGGGCTGCGCGAGCATGCCGCGCCGCGCGCGTTGCGCGAGCCATGTCATGTGTACTTCGGAGATCATGTCGGCCGCTTCGTTCGACGCCGCTCCGTCGACGCCGATCGACACCGGCACCCCCGCATCGGCCATTTCGCGCACCGGACAAATGCCGCTGCCGAGGCGCCCGTTGCTCTGCGGACAATGGGCGACGCCCGTGCCGGTTTGCGCCAGCAGCGCGATCTCGTCGGCATCGACCTTGACGAGATGCGCGTACCAGACGTCGCTGCCTAGCCAGTCGTGCTCGCCGCAAAATGCAACCGGCGATTGCCGGTACATCGCATGCGCGCTGTCCTGGTAGCCCACCGTCTCCGAGAGATGGCTATGCAGACGCAGACCGAGGCGGCGCGCCACCGCCGCCGTCGCGCGCATTTCGGCAGGCGAGATCGAATACAGCACGGTGGTCGGCGCCATCACGACACGCTGCATCGCGCGCGGCGACGCGTCGTGGAAACGGGTGGCGAGCCGTTCGATATCGGCGATGTAGGCGTCGAGTGTTTCAGGGCGCAACGCGGTCGGCAGTTCGGCCTCGAGCTGGCGCGTTTGCGTCGCGCCGCCGCGCAGCAACACGAAACGCAAGCCGAGCTTCCCGGCCTCTTCGAAGAGAATCGCCGAACTGTCGAAGGGCATGTTCGGGTAGTACACGTAGTTGTGGTCGGCCACCGTCGCGCAGCCCGAGCGCGCCAGTTCGATCAGGCCGATGCGCGCCGCGAGCCGGAAGCGCCGCTCGTCGAAGAGCGCCCGGAAGCGATACGGCGTCGCGGCGAGCCACGGCGTGAGCGTGGCGTCCAGTCCCGCCGTGTCGCCCTTGAGCAGCGACTGGAACAGATGATGATGCGTGTTGACCCATGCCGGATAGACGACGCAATCGGTGGCGTCGACGATCGTCTCGCCCGGCCGCGGGGTGAGCGCGCCGATCGCTTCAATCGTGTCGCCGACAATGCGAATGTCAGGACCGCTCACGCGCGCGGGATCGTCGGCCGAGCCGCGGCCGCCGGTCATGATCGCCGCCGCGTTGCGGATCAGCGTGCCAGGTGTCGTGTGCTGTGTTGTGTCGTGTGTCGTCATAAGTTCGAGCGAGAGTGTGAAGCTGAGTTCGAGACCGCGTCATTCAAAGCTGGCTGTCGTGCCAGCCGCGCAAACCCGCGCGCGACACCCACGCCGTGATGGCGAACAGCACCACGCCCGTCACGGTGATCAGCAGCAGCGCCGCGAACAGACGCGGAATATTCAGCTGAAAACCCGCCTGCAAGATCTGATAGGCGAGCCCCGCGCCGCTGCCGCCCGTACCAGCGACGAACTCCGCCACCACCGCGCCGATCAGCGACAACCCGCTCGAAATGCGCAGGCCGCCGAAGAAATACGGCAACGCGCTCGGAATCCGCAAACGCACCAACGTCTGCCAGCGGGTCGCCCGATTGATCCTGAAGAGGTTGATCAAGCCGGGGTTCACGCTGCGCAAGCCAAGCACCGTGTTCGAGATGATCGGGAACAACGCCACCAGCGTCGCGCACAAGACCAGCGCGACGTTCATGTCCTTGACCCAGATGATGATCAACGGCGCGATCGCCACGACCGGTGTGACCTGCAACAGGATCGCGTAGGGAAAGAGGCTCGCCTCGATCAGTGGACTCTGCACGAACAGCAACGCGATGACGACGCCCAGCACCGTGGCCAGCGCAAACGCCAACAGGGTGATCTTCAGGGTCGCGAGCAGGCTGCCGAACAGCAGCGGCCCGTCCTGCACCAGCTCGCTCACGATCGCCGACGGCGACGGCACCAGATACGCCGGCACCTTCATCACCACGCACCAGGCTTGCCAGCACGCCAGCACCACGACGCCGACCACCCACGGCGCGATGGCCTTCATCACGCCGGGGCGTTGCAACCACGGCTGCCGCTGGGAACTGGTAGCCGGCCTCGCAGCGGATTTCGCACGCTGCCCTGCGCCCTGCGCTGCAGCCGCAGCTGCCGCAGTCGGCGACGCGGCAGCCGCCCCGCGTCCCGACTTGCCCGAATGACCCGCAAGCACTTCGCCCGTCATGATTGCACTCCTGTTTCTTCGTTCGCCAACGACGCGCGATGCGCATCGGTAATCAACTCCGAGAGCGTCTTGCAATGCTGCATGAACGGCTCGCTGACGCGATAGGCGTCGTCGCGTTCGAGCGGACCGTCGATCGGCACTTCGGCGATGATGCGGCCCGGCCGCGCCTGCATCACGACCACGCGGCTCGACAGATACACCGCCTCGTAAATGCTGTGCGTGACGAACACCACCGTCATGCCGCGCCGCTGCCACAACGCGCGCAAATCGCTGTCGAGGCGGTTGCGGGTGAATTCGTCGAGCGCGCCGAACGGCTCGTCCAGCAGCAGCAGATCCGGCTCGGTCACGAGCGCACGCGCCAGGGACGCGCGCATCTGCATGCCGCCCGACAATTCACGCGGCAGCACGTGGCCGAATTTCGCGAGCCCCACGCCGTCGAGCGCAGCGGCCACGCGCGCGTCGGCTTCGCGCCGCGGCACACGCGCGAGATCGAGCGGCAAACGCACGTTGTCGGCGACCGTGGCCCACGGCATCAGCGTCGCCTCCTGAAACACCATCGACATGCGCCGGCCCGGCGAGCCGACCGTCTCGAACGCTTGCCCCCACCAGCGCAGATGGCCGTGCGTGGGCGTTTCGATGCCGGCAAACATTTTCAGCAGCGTGCTTTTGCCGCAACCCGACGGGCCGAGCAGCGAAACGAACTCGCCGGGTTCGATGGCGAGGCGCACGTCCTCCAGTGCGATCGTGCCGTTCGCATAGCGCTTGTCGACGCGCTGCACCGAGAGCGACGGCGCGGCCACGTCAGCGATAAAGGCTTGAGTCGCCGCCATGATCATTCCTCCACGTGAAGGGGCAATACTTCGCGAAATACTTCGGACTCTCCATGATCGTTCAGCAGCTTGAGCAGCATGCGGCGCATCAGCAAGCCGGGCTGATCCGATTCCATATGGCACTCCTGCTGACGCCGCACGTCGATGCACGCGTCGTAGTCGGTGGCTTCGAGAATGTCGCGGTCTTCGTCGGTGATCGGGCGATCCCAGTCGATCAGTTCCTGCGTCGAACACGCGTCTTCGGTGTCGTTGCGATAGAGCCATTGCGACAGCATCAGCGTGCGGTCGTCGATCGGCGTCGCGCAGTTGTAGATGATGTGATGGATACCGCTCGCCGGATACACGCAGCCAAAGCGCCGCGCGAACGGCATGAACCAGCGGTTGATCAGATGCCGCTCGGTGACTTCCTCGGTCGTGCCGGTGATGCGGTAGCTCGCCGGCGGATTGCGCACGGGCACATGCGTCTCGGCTTCGAAGCCCCAATCGTGCGGACGGAATTCGTACTTCGACGGTTTCGGATTGTCGAACAGGCCGAAGTTGCCTTTATGCACAAAGCTGAAATGCGAGTTGTCGAACGAGTTTTCCATCATGCGCAGCGGACTCGTTTCCCAACGCTCGTAAAACTGCAGAATGCGGCGATAGCCGGGCGCACCGTCTTCGGGAAACTCGGGAATGGGCTGCAACGGGTCCTCTAGCGCGACCCACGCGTAGCCGTAGCGTTCTTCGCAGCGATATGACGGCACCACGGCGCGCGACGGAATCGCGCCGCCGCCGTTCTGCGGAATTTTCACGCATTGGCCCGAGCAGTCGTAGGTCCAGCCGTGATAGCCGCAGGCGATATTGCCATCGCTATCGACGAATCCCTTCGACAGTTTCGCCGTGCGATGGCAGCAACGATCGCGCAACGCGTGCGGCTTGCCGCCCGCGCCTTTCCATAACACGATCGGCTCGCCGAGCAAGGTGAAGGGCTGCGGTCCGGCGTCGAGTTGCGCCATCGGCATGATGGCGTACCAGAAGCGGCGCAGGACGTTTTGACGGGTGACCAGCATGTGATGCTCCTTCTTTCAGGCGTTCAGGCGTTTGGGCGAGCTGCGATGTCTGCGTGGAGGGCCGGCCTCAAGGCATCACCTTCGCGTTCTGAATGAATTGCAGCGTGTAGGCCGCGTGATAGTCGGTAGCGGGCTTGAGCAGTTTCGCGTCGACCATGTAATCGAAGGTCTTTTTCCAGCGCGCGTCGGTCATGGTGCCGATGCCTTGCGTGGCCGCATCGCCGCCGGTTACGAGCTTGAGTTTCTTCAGTTGCGCCACGCCGTAGGCGAGTTGCGCGTCGCTCATCTGCGGGTTGTCTTTCTTGATCAACGCATTGCCCGGTGCGGGATCGTTCAGATAGCTCTTCCACCCTTCCATCGACGCCTTCACGAAACGCGCCACGACGTCCGGCTTGTTTTTCATCGTGTCGCGCATCGTGACGATGGTCGAGTTGTACGGCGGATAGCCGTCATCGGCGAACAGGAAGAAGTGCGCGTTCGCATGAGCCTGCTCCGCCTGGAACGTTTCCGACGACGGATACGCCTGCATCGCCACGTTCGGATCGGCAAAGAATGGTTGCAGGTTGAAGGTGTACGGACGCGCTTGGGCCTCGGTGTAGCCGTACTTCGCCTTCAGCCACGGCCACCACGTCGTGCGGCCCGAACCGGCGACGAGGATCGTCTTGTTCTTCAGGCCGGCGAGACTGGTCACGTCGGCGTGGGTCATCATGCCTTGCGGGTCGTACTGGAACGCGGCGGCCACGGTGGTGACGGGAATGCCGGCTTCCACGCTGGAGAGCACCTGGAAGTCGTAGCCGAGCAGAAAGTCCGCCTGCCCGCCAGCCAGCAACTGCATGCCGTTGACCTGCGGACCGCCCATTTTGATCGTGACGTCGAGCCCGTATTTCTTGTAGATGCCGGTCGCGACGGCCTGATAGAAACCGCCGTGCTCGGCTTGCGCATACCAGCTCGTCAGCAGGCTGACGTGATCGTCGGCGTGAGCCGGCGGCGCAACGAATACGCCGAGCGCAGCGCCGGCCAGGACGGCGGCGCTAGCGGCACGGGCCGCGATTGAATGAGCGGACACTGCAATGCGGGAGAGAAGATGCAACACGCGCATGACTGAACTCCGTGTGAATGTGGGAAGAGTTGGGATCGTGAGAAGGCAAGGCCGGATGCCGTACAAGGAACGGGCGATGTGACTGCCACGCTGCACGCATGCTGGCTCGATACGACGCGTGGGCAGGGATGAACGCAAAAACGAACGCAAAAGCGAACCCACAAGCGAACGCAGCTCGCCGCGTGTGATTGCGGTGATGCACAACAGTCGGGTGAATATTCGGGGCAACTGCATCGCACGCTCCTTGTTGTCGGAACCGGACAGTTCCGTTCAAACGTCGAATTGCTTCGACGTGGGCGCACGATGCGCCCCAAGAGCAATGCCCCACGGTGACCGGCATGGACATGCCGGCTCGCTAGCCGCTTCTACTCTGATTTTCCTTTAAGCGAATGTTGTGCCAGCTGCTGCGAAGCAGCATGCCACGCGTGCAGTGGGCGTTCAGGCGCCATGCGTCAGCGGCGGCCGCGTCGCACTGGCGTACGGCTGCACTCGGGCGATGCGCGCCGGCACTGCGCAGGTGCAGATAAGGCGCGAATGCTTCGCTCGTGGCGCGCCGGATCGTGAGCCGGGCCTGCCGCTTGCTGCATCGAACATGTCATCCAATCAGGAGAGAAACATGAGCGAAACCAAAGTGCGTGGCGATCAGAAACCGGCTGACATGGAACATCCGCAGCCGGTCGTACACAGCGACAACGAGAAAAGCAAGCTGCCGGAACGCGACGACGAGGGCCGCAATCAGTCGCCCGCAGACCGTCCGGGCAAAAAACCCGGCGAGGGAGAACCCTCGGTTAGTTGAAATCGTGCGTGTTGGAGGGCGAGCGGCTTTGCTGCTTTTTTTCAGCGAAGCCGCATAAATATTCCCCTTCAGCGCGCTTTCATACGGCAAACATTTCTTCCTTATTTTTACCGATTATTTTTTTGGTGTGATGGACTATTTTTCTGCTTGCAGCGACGTGTGCGTCAAGCGGACCAGCTGCCGCCCCTCAACAGATAACAAAGGCGACGCTTATGTCCATCACTTCGACCCCCTCCACCCACCCCAAGGTTTCCATCTGTCTGCCCACTTGCGACCGCCCTGATCTGCTCATGACGTGCATCGACTCGTGCCTGACGCAAAGCTACGGCAATCTGGAAATCCTGATCGGCGACGATTCGGCGGACAGGCGCACGGAGCGGTTGATCACAACGCGTTATGCACGCGAGCCACGCGTGCGCTATATGAGGAATCAGCCTTCCCTCGGCCAGGCGCGCAACGTCGCGAACCTGTTCAGGCGGGCGAGCGGCGACAAGATTCTGCTGATCCACGACGACGATCTGCTCACCACGGACGGCGTCGAAAAACTCGTGTCGTTATGGACGCTGCATCCGCGACTCGAGGTGGCATTCGGCGATCAGTACGAAGCCGATCATGGCGGCGCCATCGATTTCGCGGCGAGCGCGAAGCTGAACGCGGCGTTTCGACGCTCGAAGGCTGTCGAGGGCCTGCAATCCCTGCCGGGTAGAACCGGCCTCATTCAGATGTTCCCGAACAACGGCTGGATGGCCAACGCCGAACTCGTGAAACGGATCGGCTACAAAGACACGTACGGCGTGTGCTGCGACTTCGTGTTTGGCACCGAGCTGTGTCTCGCGGCGCGCGAGGTCTTCTACCTGCACGACTACGTGTCCGTGTATCGCAAGACGGCAAGCTCGATCTCGCACAGCACGCGCGGCACGACGGCCGCGGCGACGCTCTGCGCGTATGCGTACGTCAAGGCATTGAAGCTGCCGGCGCAACTCGAGCCGTCGCGCAGATTGGCGTTGCGCCGTCTCGCGCCGATCGTGGTGTCGGCTCACGCGAAGAACCGTCAGGCGCTCGCCGGATTCAAGGTCGCCTTCGCCCATCTGTTCGCGTACCGCTATGGGCTGAACGCGCGGCTTTACTACCATCTTCTGATGCTCGCGCGTGGCGCGTTGAGCGCGCCCCAGCAGGCCGTGGCGGCGGCCGCGGTCGCCGCGGTGGCTACGGCGCCCGCGTTGGGCGTGGATCCGGCCGCTGTCGTGAAGGAGTTGGTCCCGGAGTTCGCGAGCGATCGATCGGAGCCGGTGTAACGCGGCGCTGGCGCTGAACGCCGGTCGGCGCGGGGCGATAAGCGGGTTTTCTGCTAAGCATCCGCTGCTAAGCAAACGCGTATTTGTTGCTTGGTCTCACGCAGCACGCTGACTAGGATAGGTGTGATCCATCACCAGACCTGAGGCGATACGCCATGTCCGACAGTGCCTGTTTCAAGCCGCGTGTGATCGAACCGGTCGTCGTCAACCAGCCTGAAGGATTGGGGCTTGCAGTGGAGTTGTGGCTCGCGCAATCCGTCGACGGAATCACCGGGCGGGCGCTGCAGATTCACCTGCGCAGCGGCGCGAAAATGGCGCAGGCCGAAGCGCTGCGCGATCTGCTGCACGCGTTGGGCACCGAGATCATCGTGGCGTGAGCGTGCTCCGCGCGGTCGATACGCCTTCCGCTCAAAGCGTTAAGGCCGCGAAAACGGCGCTCCGGATCTCCCTGGAACGCCGCTCGCGAACCGCTTCGGTCGTGCCTAACGGTGCGTTATGGTGCTTTGCAGATTCAAGGCTCGTGCCGCAAATACCCTTCTTTCGACGGATCGCGCATACGCAGCGAGACGATGCCGGCAATCGCGCAGAGCGCAGTGACGTACCAGTAGAACGTGGACTCGCTGCCCGCCTGCTTCAACCACAGCGCGACATACTCCGCCGAGCCGCCGAAGATCGCATTGGCCACCGCATACGACAACCCCACGCCCAGCGCGCGCACTTCCGGCGGGAACATTTCCGCCTTGATCAGACCGCTGATCGACGTGTAGAAGCTCACAATGGCAAGCGCCAACACCACGAGGCCAAATGCCGCATACGGGCTCGTCACGTCTTTTAGCGCATGCAGCAACGGCACCGTGCCGACGGTCGCGAAAAACCCGAAGAACAGCATGGACCGGCGGCGGCCGATGCGGTCGGACAACGCACCGAACGCCGGCTGCATCACCATATACACGAACAGCGCCGCAGTCATCACGTTGCTGGCCGTCTTGGCATGCATGCCTGCCGTGTTGACCAGGTACTTCTGCATGTACGTCGTGAACGTGTAGAAAATCAGCGAGCCGCCGGCCGTGAAACCGAGCACGGTCATGAACGCGCCTTTATGCACCCACAGTCCGCGCAACGTGCCCGCTTCCTTGCGATGACGCGTCTCGGCCGTGGTGGTTTCGTCGAGCGATTTACGCAGATACAGCGCGATCAAGGCCGCCAGCGCGCCGATCACGAACGGCACGCGCCAGCCCCACGCCTTCAGCTCTTCGGTGGAGAGCGTTTGTTGCAGCACCACCAGCACGAGCAGCGCGCACAACTGCCCACCGATCAGCGTCACGTACTGGAACGACGCAAAAAAGCCGCGCCGCCCCTTGAGCGCGACTTCACTCATATAGGTCGCGCTGGTCCCATATTCGCCACCCACCGACAACCCCTGGAACAGCCGCGCAACCAGCAGCAGCGCCGGCGCGAGCGCGCCGATCTGTGCGTAGGTCGGCAGCAGCGCGATCACCAGCGACCCGCCGCACATCATGAACACCGACACCATCATGGCCATGCGGCGGCCGTGCTTGTCGGCGAGACGGCCGAAGAACCAGCCGCCGATCGGACGCATCAGGAAGCCTGCCGCGAACACGCCGGCGGTGTTGAGCAACTGCGTGGTCGGATTGCCACTCGGGAAGAACGCCGGCGCGAAGTACAGCGCGCAGAACGAATACACGTAAAAGTCGAACCACTCGACGAGATTGCCCGATGAAGCGCCAACGATCGCGAAGATGCGGCGCCGTGTGTCGTGAGCCGAAGCCACGGTTTGGTCGGTTAGGTCGGTCATGCTTGTTCTCTTTCCTTGTCTTTGAACGGAGGTAACGGTCGTGGCGCCGCCTTCACAACGCGCGAGCCGAGATGCCGTGGCGGCACGCTTCGCACGTGCGCGAATTTTACAGAAGTGCAAGGGAAAGATGGTGGTTTGTCAGGCCGCGATAAAAAAGCCCCTGCCAGTCTCACGATTGGCAGGGGCTTCTCACAGATCACGCTAGTGTCCAAACGACCGCGGCTTCAGGAAGGCGTCACACCCTTACCGCCGGCGGTACATAGCGGCACTCGTAACGCTTGCGGACCGTGCCGTTCTCATCGACGCTTTCCAGGTAGACGTCGAATTGCCACAGGCGCGCCATATGCTTGAGCACTTCGTCACTGTCACCGGAAAGATGCCGGTTGTCGCTCATGAAATGCCGTAGCGTCAAACTCCGGTCGCCGCGCGTATTCACCGCCCACACCTGAATGTTCGGCTCGCGATGATGCATGTCGTACTGCCGCGACAACGCCTGGCGCACGTACTGATAACCGCTGTCGTCGTGAATCGCCGAGACTTCGAGCGCGTCGCGCATATCGTCGTCGAGCACCGAGAAGAGGCGCATTTCACGAATCAGATGCGGCGACAGATACTGCGCGACAAAACTCTCGTCCTTGAAGTTGCGCATTGCATAGTGCATGGCCGGTAGCCACGGGCTGCCCGCGAGTTCCGGGAACCACTTGCGGTCCTCTTCCGTGGGCGCTTCGCAAATCCGGCGAATGTCGCTCATCATCGAAAAACCGAGCGCGTACGGATTGATGCCGCTGTAATACGGTTTGGTGACGGGCGGCTGGTAGACCACATTGCTGTGCGAATGGAGAAACTCCATCATGAAGCCGTCTTCCAGCTTGCCCTGGTTGTACATTGTGTTGAGCAACGTGTAGTGCCAGAACGTGGCCCAGCCTTCGTTCATTACCTGAGTTTGCCGTTGCGGATAAAAATACTGGCCGACCTTGCGCACGATGCGGATGACTTCCCGCTCCCACGGCTCCAGCAACGGCGCGTTCTTCTCCGCGAAATACAGCAGATTCTCCTGCGGCTCCGGCGGATAGCGCTCCTCGATTTCCTCCGGCAGCGGCGTATGCCGGGTCGGCAAGGTGCGCCACAGTTCATTGACCTGGGACTGCAAATAAGCCTCGCGTTCGCGGCGCGCCGCGAACTCCTTTTCGAGCGAGAGCTTTTGCGGACGCTTGTAGCGGTCTACACCGTAGTTCATCAACGCGTGGCACGAGTCGAGCAATTCTTCGACCCGGTCGAGCCCGAAGCGCTCCTCGCACTCGGCGATGTAATTCTTCGCGTAGACGAGGTAATCGATAATGGCATGCGCATCCGTCCACAACCGGAACAGATAGTTGCCCTTGAAAAACGAGTTGTGCCCGTAAGCCGCGTGGGCGATGACGAGCGCCTGCATCGTCATCGTGTTCTCTTCCATCAGATACGCGATGCAGGGATTGGAATTGATGACGATCTCGTACGCCAGCCCCATCTGCCCGCGACGGTAGCTCTTTTCGGTAGAGAGAAAGTGTTTGCCGAACGACCAGTGACGGTAGTTCACCGGCATACCGACGGACGCGTACGCATCCATCATCTGTTCGGCGCTGATGAGTTCGAGCTGGATCGGATACACGTCGAGTTCATATTGCTCTGCAACACGGGCAATATGCGAGTCGTACTCTTCGATCAATTCGAATGTCCAGTCGGACGGGCACGGCAGAGGCCGTCTATCGGCTACGTTCATACGGACTTCCCTTTGCCCCACGTTGGGCGTTCCGGTGTGTCCCCGTGCTGCAGCGGTGTCGACTGCTCCGGCCGTGGCGGCTCCCGTATCGTCCGCCTTCGCCTCGGCATGCCCCGACTGTTGCTGCTGCGGCACGCCTTTCCCGCGTTCCGGCGCGCCGTTCTCTGGCTCGCCGCGCGCTTCGTTGTGCGGGGGCTTGTTCGTCATGAATTAGCCGCCTGCTTTTCAAACAATTCACGAAACACCGGATAAATGTCAGCCGCGGTCTCGACCTTCTTCATCGCCATGTGCGGCTGGCTCAGGGCTAACTGCGCATATTCCAGCCACAAGTTCTGCTCTTCCGGCGTCACCTGAATATACGCAAAATAGCGCACCTTCTCCAGGATGTCATCAGAGAGAATCTTGCGGCACTTTGGCGAGTCGTCGGTCCAGTTGTCGCCGTCCGAAGCCTGAGCGCCGTAAATATTCCATTCAGTCGGTGAATAGCGTTCGTCCATCACCTTCTGCATCAACTCCAGCGCGCTCGACACGACCGTGCCGCCGCTTTCGGTCGAGTGGAAGAAGGTGTCTTCGTCGACTTCCTCGGCGCGCGTATGGTGGCGAATGAACACCACTTCGATCTTCTCGTAGTTTCGCTTGAGAAACAGATACAGCAGAATGAAGAAGCGCTTGGCGAGATCCTTACGCTGCTCGTCCATGGAACCGGACACATCCATCAGACAGAACATCACCGCCTGACTGGAAGGCGTGGGCTGCTTCACACGGTTCACATAGCGCAAATCGAACGGATCGATAAACGGAATCCGCCAGATGCGCCCACGCAGATGGTGAATTTCCTCTTCGAGCAGTTTGATTTCGTCGCGACGATCGTCGGGATCGGCTTTCATCACCTCCAGTTGCCGTTCCATCTCGTGCAACTGGTTGACGAGCGGCGCACCGAGCGCGATGCGGCGGCCGAGGGCGCTGCGCAGCGAACGGACCACGTCGATATTGTTCGGCGTGCCTTCGGCGGCCCAGCCCGCGCGGATGCTTTTCCACGTGGGCACGGCCATCAGATGGGTTTTGACGAGACGCGGCAGTTCGAGGTCGTCGAAGAAATACTGCATGAATTCTTCGCGGCTCAGCTCGAACACGAAGTCGTCCTGACCCTCGCCTTCGTTGCTGGCCTGGTTGCCCCCGCCTCCACCGCCGCCGCCTTGCGGGCGCTGGATCTTGTCGCCGCGGATATAGTCGGCATTGCCCGGATGCACCATTTCCCGCTTGCCGCCGGGGCCATGCCGGAACGACGGTTCCGCAATGTCCTTGCGCGGGATCGTGATGCTCTGGGTGTTCTGAATATCCTTGATGCTGCGGTCGCGCACCGCTTCCGAAACGGCGCGACGAATATAGTTCTTTACGCGACGCAAAAAACGCTCGCGATTCGCAATGCTCTTGTTTTTGCCTGCCAACCTGCGGTCGATGATTTGATGAAGCACGCCCGGTCTCCGATCCCATGCAGCTGCACTAATTTCGGGTGCGCGAGACGCACGTTGCCTGAAGCAACGCTATGTCCATGCAATTTGCGCCTCGCAGGGTGCCCGCGCGGATGGACCGCGCGGGCGGCACGCAATGCGCATCATGACGACTTGCGCACGCGCAGATACCAGTCACACAGCAAGCGCACCTGCTTCGGCGTATAGCCCTTCGTCACCATGCGATTGACGAAGTCTTCGTGCTTGCGTTGCTCTTCCGCCGAACCCTTGGCGTTGAACGAGATCACCGGCAGCAACTCTTCCGTGTTCGAGAACATCTTCTTTTCGATCACGACGCGCAGCTTTTCGTAGCTGACCCATGCCGGATTCTTCCCGCCATTGGCCGCACGCGCACGCAGCACGAAGTTCACGATCTCGTTGCGGAAGTCCTTCGGGTTGCTGATGCCCGCGGGTTTCTCGATCTTCTCCAGTTCGGCGTTCAGCGCCGCGCGGTCGAAACTCTCGCCGGTGTCGTGGTCGCGGAACTCCTGATCCTGGATCCAGAAGTCCGCGTACGTCACGTAACGATCGAAAATGTTCTGACCGTACTCGGAATACGACTCCAGATACGCGGTCTGAATCTCCTTGCCGATAAACTCCGCATAGCGCGAGGCGAGCACGTCCTTGATGAACGACAGATACTTCTGCTCGGTTTCCGGCGGGAACTGTTCGCGTTCGATCTGCTGTTCGAGCACGTACATGAGGTGCACCGGATTGGCCGCGACCTCGGTCGAATCGAAGTTGAACACGCGCGAAAGAATCTTGAACGCGAAACGGGTCGACACGCCGGTCATCCCTTCATCCACGCCCGCGAAATCGCGGTACTCCTGATAAGACTTGGCCTTCGGATCGGTGTCCTTCAGATTCTCGCCGTCGTACACCTGCATCTTCGAGAAGAGGCTTGAATTCTCCGGCTCCTGCAAACGCGTGAGCACGGACATCTGCGCCATCATCTTCAACGTGCCAGGTGCGCACACCGCGTTCGCCAGCGACGAATTGCGCAGCAGCTTCTCGTAGATCTTGATCTCTTCACCGTAGCGCAGGCAGTACGGCACCTTCACCACGAAGATCCGGTCGAGCAGTGCTTCGTTGTTGCGGTTGTTGCGGAATGCCTTCCATTCGGACTCGTTCGAGTGAGCCAGAATCACACCGTCGAACGGGATCGCGCCGAACCCTTCCGTGCCCTTGAAGTTACCTTCCTGGGTCGCCGTGAGCAGCGGGTGCAGCACCTTGATCGGCGCCTTGAACATTTCGACGAACTCGAGCAGGCCCTGATTCGCGAGACACAGGCCACCGGAGTAGCTGTACGCGTCCGCGTCGTCCTGAGCGTACTGTTCGAGTTTGCGGATGTCGACCTTACCGACCAGTGACGAAATGTCCTGATTGTTTTCGTCGCCCGGCTCGGTCTTGGCTATACCGATCTGGCGAAGGATCGACGGGTAGCGGCGCACCACGCGGAACTTGCGGATGTCGCCGTTGTATTCGTGCAGGCGTTTGACCGCCCACGGGCTGAGGATGCTTTTGAGGTAGCGGCGTGGAATGCCGTATTGTTCTTCGAGAATCGGGCCGTCTTCTTCGTAGTCGAACAGACCGAGCGGCGACTCATTCACGGGCGAGCCCTTGATCGCGTAAAACGGCACACGCTCCATGAGCTGCTTGAGACGTTCCGCGATCGACGATTTACCGCCGCCGACCGGGCCCAACAGATACAGAATCTGCTTCTTTTCTTCGAGCCCCTGGGCCGAGTGCCGGAAGTAGGCGACCACCTGCTCGATCACCTCTTCCATTCCGTAGAACTCACGGAATGCGGGGTATACCTTGATGACCTTGTTCGCGAAGATGCGCGACATGCGCGGATCGTTACGAGTGTCGATCTGTTCCGGCTCCCCGATCGCCGTCAACATGCGTTCGCCAGCCGTGGCGTACGCGGCGGGATTGTCTTTGCAGAGCGCGAGATACTCCTCGAGCGAGAGCTCATCTTCTCGCGTTTTCTCGAAGCGGGTCGCGAAACTGCTGTAGATATCCATGCTACCTCCTCGCCGAAGTCTAGACCGATGTCGTGCGCGGCGCGCTATTCGGAAACGACATCGCTCGAATTCATCCTAAACCCTTTTAAATTTTTTTTCACGAACTACGTTGCGAAAATCGCGCCGCATTCGCCTCCCGACAATCCTCACTTGGAAACAAAGTTTCGACGACCTACAATCTTGCACTCGTATCTTGCACTCGTAACGCAGCGATTATGGTCACACGTCGCTGCCTTTGCACTCATGCCTTGCGGCCATATCAGCACTCTGCCTCAGTGCTGCTCAGTGATCCTGCAATCACGTCCCGCGCCAGCCGCTACGTTCATCGAACGATCCCACTGCTGTATCAGACGGCGTGTCTGCACACACACACTTTGTTGCTGAAAGCGCAGACGTGAGCCCGTTTTCTGTATCCGCCTCTTTTTTCATCAACGCGCGACACAAGCGTTCGGTCTACGCAAACAGTTGCCTGTTACATCTTCATGCATTGGTCATGCGTCATGCCAATCTCGATCATTTCACCGTGCAGCGTCAATCGCTTCGTCAACGCGCGAGCAGTTTTGTTCCGCGCGTTTTCATCCGTTGTACCAGTCATGTCGTTTCGCCTTACCCGCGTCGGCAGCGTGGTTAGCCACCTGTATAACTGGATGACGGCGAGACGCTGCGTCGTTCCAATAGGTGTATACGGCACGGCGGCCATCACAGATGCGAAAAATGTAAAACGGCCGCCCATAGGCAGCCGTTTGAGTGGAGCTTGGTAATGCGCTGTTACAAGCGCGCAGCCTCTCAGGTCAGTTCAATTTCCACTTCTCCAAGTCCGTCGATGTGCCCACGCACGATGCCCGCTTTGTCCAGCCTGTGTGCGCCGACGTACGAACCGGTGGTGAGCGTCCATTCCGGCTCGATGGTGATGCCCATGGCGGCGCAGTGGTTGACGAACCACACCAGCAGTTCGCGCGGGTCGCCAGCCGGATTGCCCGTGGCCTCCGGTATCAGCGAGTCGCCGTCGAAGCTCAGCTCCAGCTCCGGTGAAACGAAGTCGAAGCCACGCGCGAGCCCCGAATAAGCGACAGGATGACCGGTGATCAACGCGCCGTTGTTCTGGGCGTCGGCCAGTTGCGCAAGCGGCGCGACGTTCGGCCACTCGGTAAAGCGGCTGTCGACGATCTCGATGGCCGGCAGCACGACGCCGACCTTCGCCAGCACTTCGTCGCGCGCATAGGCCCGGCCGCGCGGCTCGATCGCCTCCGCGAAGCGGAAGGCGATCTCCAGTTCCACCAGCACCCGGAAGAAGCCGGCATGCGCGATGCGCGCCGGCGAAGGCAATACCAGCGAGGCCGGAATCGGCGCGCCCGAGGCGGCGCCGCCCGGCACTTTGGCGCCGATCTTCCAGCCACCGGTCGATTCGCCGAGACCGGCGATGACCGCCTGCTGGATCGCGTACGCGGTTGCCGCATCGGGCGGCAGGCTGTCGGGTGCGGGCACATCGATCGGGCGATGCTGCCGGCGTGCTTCGACGAGGCGGTGCGCGAGGTCGTGAGGCGTCATGTCGGTCCTTTGTGGCTGGCGCATTGAGCGGTTGAATGTGGCGTGTTGGTGGGTGGCCATGCATCGCGGCGCTCGAAGGCGGCGAAACCACGCCCGTTGAACTGACGAGCCGCGTCGGCGATTGCCGCTACATGTCTGGCAGCGACCCCAAAAGTGACTTTCTTCGGGGCGTCCGTCAATGTACCGGATCATTACGCTTGCCAGGGTACGGACTGCATGCACAAACGTTACTTAATGCGCACGCCATAAAAAAAGACCGCGAATGCGTACGCAATCGCGGTCTTTACGAGTGGCGCGGTCAGCTGAACCGCCGCGCTTACCCATCTAATGGGATCGGCCGGCGCGTCGGGAACGAATGTTGCAGCCTACGTCCCGTCAGAACGTCTCCCAATCTTGATCGCTGCCAGCTCCAGCGGACGCCATAGCTTTTGCGGGCGCGCGTGCCGTTGCGGCAGCGGGCTGTGCTGCTGCGGCAGGCGCTTTCGTCACGGCGGCGGATTGCGGCGCGGGTTGCATGGCAGGTGCGCGCGAAGCCTTGCGTGCGATCACCGGGCGCAGCGGCGCAGGCGCGCGCTTCAGCGCGGCGCTCATGGGCGGCGTGAGGCCGCCTTCTTCCAGGTGAAACACCGCTACGGCCTGACGCAACTTGCCGGCCTGATCTTCGAGCGACGAGGCCGCGGCCGCTGCTTCTTCGACCAGCGCAGCGTTTTGCTGCGTGACTTCGTCCATCTGCGTGACGGCGCGCGCCACCTGATCGATGCCGCTGCTCTGTTCTTCGGAAGCCGCGGCGATTTCTCCCATGATGTCGGTCACACGCTGCACCGCACCGATGATGTCGGTCATGGTGCGGCCGGCTTCGTCGACCAGCGCCGAACCCGATTGAACGCGCTCGACCGAGGTATCGATCAGTTCCTTGATTTCCTTCGCCGCCGCCGACGAACGCTGGGCGAGACTGCGCACTTCGCCCGCCACCACCGCGAAACCGCGCCCTTCTTCGCCGGCGCGCGCGGCTTCCACCGCCGCATTCAGGGCCAGGATATTGGTCTGGAACGCGATCCCTTCAATGATCGAAATAATGTCGGCGATCTTCGCCGAGCTTTGATTGATGTCGCCCATCGTGCCGACCACCTTCTCGACCACGGCGCTGCCCTTGTTGGCGATCTCCGACGCATTCGCCGCAAGCGAGCTGGCCTGGCGGGCGTTGTCGGCGTTCTGCTTGACCGTGCCGGTGAGCTCTTCCATGCTCGACGCGGTTTCCTGCAGCGCCGAGGCCTGCTCTTCGGTGCGCGAGGACAGGTCGATATTGCCGGCGGCGATCTCGCGGGTTGCAGTCGCAATCGATTCGCTGCCGCTGCGCACGGTGCGCACCGTTTCGGTGAGGCTGCGCTGCATTCTGGCGATGCCTTCGAGCAGTTGCCCCATCTCGTCACGCGAAGTCACGACCACCGGGCGGCGCAGATCGCCTGCCGAGATCGCATCGAAATGACCGAGCGCGGCGTCGAGCGGCCGGGCGATCGCGCGGCTGAGCGTCAGATACGAGATCGCCGCGGCCAGCACGCCGATCAGCAATGCGCCCGCGCTCACCAGGCGGAACAGTTCGAAGCTGCTTTGCGCCGCGTCGTAGCCATCTTTGGCCGACGCGAACTGGAATTTGCGCAGCGCGTCGTCGGAATTGGCGAGTTCACTGTAGGCGGCTTGCAGCCGTTTGGCGCCGTCGACCAGCTTGCTCTGGTCGTTTGCGGCAACGATTGCCGCAAAAGCATCCAGTTGCTGATGCAGCGCGTCACGCTTGGCCACCACGTCCTGCGCGAGGCGCTCCTCATCCGGCCCGCGCGGCAGGTCCATATACTTTTTCCACCACATATCGGACGTGACGCGCATGGTGCGCGCGCGCTCGATTGTCGGCGCAACTTCCGGCGTGCCGATCAGGAACGCCGCCCGGTCGAGCGCCAACCGCTCGCGCGCCGCGTAGAGTTCGGCGTTGCCGATATCGACCGCGCTCGGCATGGAGTTGGTGAACGTGTCCTTCAAGGCGTGGTTCGAATCGCTCATACCGAACATACCGAAGGCGCCGATGGCCACCAGCAACGCCGCGAGAAAAGCCATCGTGAGGCCTATGCGCGCCTTGATCGTAATGCCCTTGTTCAACATGTCTGGTTCCTGTGCTTTGAAAATGAGAGTTGCGTACGCAGCGGTTGGCGTGTGGTGGCTGCGTGTCGGCGCTCATTTGAGGCGGCGCTCTAATAACCCTGTTTACGGCACAGTAGTTAGTTCCTTGAAGGATTTATATGGTATGAGGAAAGGCGATGTAAGCAATTGGCAGGAATTACAAATCACTGACGGCGAGACGCTGATGCGAACCGACGATGCGAGATGCACCTAAGGGTTGCTTGCGGAGGGGAAGTCAGAAAGACGGCGCGCCGTTTTGTGGAAATCGGGCGCAATGCAGCGTGCCAGCGGCACTAGATGACGCCTGCTCCGGGAAATCGATGTCCAGGTCGTCAGCAGCGGTCATGCACGGATGCACCGGGCGAGCGGGTGCGCACCATCGCGCGTATGCGGGTTCGACAATGCGCGCGCAGCGCAGAGTCTGGACGCCAGATCAGGCCGCCAGATCGCGTTTGGCCGCGCCGCCCCAGGTCGCGGTGGACTCGCGCACGATCAGCCGCGGCGATACGACGCGCCGGCGGCCAGGCGGACGCGGACTATCGGGCGAGCCACCGGCAATGCGTTCGATCAGCGTCTGCGCGGCGATGTCGCCGAGCGCGCGCACCGACTGGCCGACGGTCGAGAGCGCCGGGTAGGTGAAACGCCCCAGTTCGATATCGTCGAACCCGATGATCGAGCAATCACGCGGCACGCTGATATTGCGTTCCGCGGCTGCGCGCAGCGCGCCGATGCCCATCATGTCGTTGCAGGCGAAAATCGCCGACGGTTTGACCGTGTCGAACAGTTGGCCCGCCGCGCGGTAACCGCCGGTGCCCGAATAATCGCTTTCCACGATCGCGTCGGGCGGAATCTCGATGCCGCGCTCGCTCATCGCGCGGATGAAGCCATGCACGCGCATCGCGCTAACCGCTGTCTGCACGGTGCCGGTAATACAGCCAATCCGTACGTGCCCCAGTTCGAGCAGATGCCGGGTGGCGAGATACGCGCCCTTCTCATGGTCGATCTGCACGAGATCCGCATTCAGCCCTTCGATGTTGCGGTCCAGAATCACCAGCGGCTCGCGCGAGTCGGCGAGCGTCTGCGCGAGCACGGCGTCGTCGCCGGCGGATGCGACGATCAGGCCGTCGATCCGCTTTTCCTGCAGCACGCGCAGATAGTTACGTTGCTTGGCCGGATCGTCGTCGGAATTGCAGAAGAACACGCAGTAGCCGTTGCGCGAGCAACCGTCCTCGATGCCGCGCGCCAGCTCCGCGAAATACGGGTTCGTGGTGTTCGGCACGACGAGCCCGATCGTCGCCGTCGACCGTGCCTTCAGCGAGCGGGCCACCGCCGACGGAACATAGTGAAGCTGACGGATCGCGTGCTCGACCTTCGCGCGCACGTCAGCCGACACGGGCCGCGAGTTGTTCACCACGTGCGATACCGTCGTGAACGACACGCCCGCCGCGGCCGCTACATCCTTGATCGTCGCCATAACCTGTTGCTCTCCTGCCTGTTTTACCCGCCGGCCGCACCACCTGGCGACCTACCGGCCGTTTTCTTCGAAAACTGACCAACCCCGTAAATACTGACGCTTTACCGCGCGTCTCGCTGCGACTGCCCGTGCCGTGCATGCGGCTTCCGGTTCTGCTACTTCTGCTACTTCTGCTACTTCTGCTACTTCCGCTACTTCTGCTACTTCCGCTACTTCTGCTGCCGGCGTGCCGTGAACTGCCGGCTTGCCGCGCCGGCCCTCGATCAGGCGCGCTTGCGACGGCTGCGGTACGTATCCAGCACCACCGCCACCACGATTACCGCGCCGGTGATCATGCGCTTGGTCGGCTCATTCGCGCCGATTTGCGCGAGGCCGGCCGCCAGCACCGAAATGATCAACACGCCGAAAAAGGTGCTGATCACCGAGCCGCGCCCGCCCATCAGGCTCGTGCCGCCGATCACCACGGCCGCGATCACCTGCAGTTCGACGCCTTGGCCCGCGTTGGGGTCGGCCGCTTCCAGACGCGAGATCTGGAACAGCGCGGCCAGCCCGGCGAGCGCGCCCATCAGCGCGAACACGATGACCTTGTACGGCCGCGGATTGACGCCTGCGAGCCGCACCGCCTCCTCGTTGGTGCCGATGCCGACCAGATAGCGGCCGAACACCGTGCGCGTGAGCACCAGTTGCGCGATCACCATCACCGCCACCGCGATCAGGAACGCCGGCGAGATGCCAACTGCGATCGGGTTCGACAGGAAGTCGAACGCGTCGCCGATATAGGCGGTGCGCGAATTCGTCATCTGATACGCCATGCCGCGCGCGGCTTCGAGCACGCCGAGCGAGACGATGAACGACGGAATCCGCCAGCCCACCGTCACCGCGCCGGTAATGGTGCCGGTCAGCGCCGCCGCGGCGACCCCGAGCAGCGCCGACGGCAACGGCCCCCAGCCCCACTTCAGCGCGGCCACGCTCACCACCGACGCGCCCAGCGCCAGCACCGACCCCACCGACAGATCGATCCCGGCGATGATCAGCACGAAGGTCATGCCCACCGACATCACCACCAGATCCGGAATCTGATTGGCGATCGTGCTGAAGGTGTCGTACGTCAAAAAGTGCGAACTCAGCAGCGAGAACAGCACGATCATCGCCAGCAACGCGCCGGCGAGCCCGAGGTAATTCGAAAAGCCCAGGCGCGTGCCGGCCGGCTTGCCGCTCGCGAGCGGCGCCGACGGGTCGGCGGGCGGCGCGACGGCGCCCGTGCTGCCCGCACCACTCACGCTCCCCACGCCGCCCACACCCGGCTTGTCGCCCGATGCTTCAGGCGCCGATTGATCGTTCATGACAGACTCCCTGCTTCGCTGGTGTCGGGGGCGGCGTGCAGCAACGCTTCGCGGCTGCGATAGCCGGCGAAAGCCGCGGCCAGCAGCGCGTCCTGCGACCAGTTGTCGCGCTCGAACACACCCGTCATGCTCCCCGCGGACATCACGCCGATCCGGTCGCAGATCAGCATGAGCTCCCGCAAGTCGCTCGACACCACGACGAGCGCGCGTCCTTCGCGAGCCAGCGCACCCATCAAGCCATAAATATCGAACTTCGCGCCGACGTCGATGCCGCGCGTCGGTTCGTCGAACAACAGCACGCGGCAGTCGCGCGCCAGCCAGCGGCCGATCACGACCTTCTGCTGGTTGCCGCCCGACAGCTCGCCGACAATCTGCGCCGGCCCGGATGTGCGGATCCGCATCGCGGTGATCTGCTTCTGCGCCAGCGCGTTCTCCCGCTTCGCGTCGACGATACCGTGCCGCGCCACGCTGCCGATATTGCCGAGCGACACGTTGGCCGCGATCGGCTGCGGCAGCAGCAGGCCTTCGCCTTTGCGGTCTTCGGTGATGAGCGCGATGCCGGCGCGCACCGCGTCCGAGGGCGAAGCGATCTGCACCGGCGTGGGCAGCGCGCCCGGCGTTGCAGCCAGCGCGACGCTACCGCTATCCTTCTGATCGGCACCGTAAATCAGCCGCATCAACTCCGTGCGGCCCGCGCCGATCAGGCCGCTAATGCCGAAAATCTCGCCCGCACGCACTTCGAACGACACCTCGCGCACCACCTTGCCGCGTGTAAGCCGCTCCACTTTCAGGAGCGGCGCGCCGATGTTGCGCACGCCCAGATCGATCCGCTCGCCGAGTTCACGGCCGACCATCCATGTGACGATTTGGTCGCTGGTCAGGTTGGCCATCGCGTCGACATGCACCAGCCGGCCGTCGCGCAACACCGCGATCTGCTCGGCCACTCGCGCCAGTTCCTCGAGGCGGTGCGAGATGTAGACCAACGCCACGCCGCGCGCCTTCAGCCGGTCGATCTGTTCGAACAGCAGATCGACCTCGCGCGCGGTCAGCATCGCGGTCGGTTCGTCGAGGATCAGCACGCGGCAGTCGTCGATCAGATTGCGTGCGATTTCCACCATCTGCTGGTGACCGATACCGAGCTCGCCGACCAGCGTGTCCGGATCGATCGCGTCGAGGCCGACCTGCGCCATGGCCTGGCGCGCGTCTTCACGCAGCTTGCGCCGGTCGATCCAGCCGAAGCTGAACGCGCCGACCCGCGGCAGGCGGTTCAGGAACAGGTTCTCGGCCACCGATAACGTCGGCAGCAGATTCAGCTCCTGCATCACCATGCGCACGCCGAGCGCCTCGGCCTCGGTGCGGCTTGCCGGCGCATAAGGCTCGCCGCCGAGCCGCATCGTGCCGGCGGTCGGCTCGACCAGCCCTCCAATGATCTTGGACAGCGTACTCTTGCCTGCGCCATTCTCACCCGTCAACGCCAATACCTCGCCGGCGCGCAGCGACAGGGAGATGTCGGCGAGCACCGGTTCGGCGTAGGTCTTGCCGATGCCGCTGACGGACAGTACGGCAGGTACAGCGTCGTGGTCGGTTGAATCCATCGCAATCCTGGTTCCAAGGCGGCGGCGGTGGCCTCACGCAATCCGTTTGCATGTGGCCGCCACCGGCCGTCTCGTGTCATGCGGGCCCAATGTGCGGAATGCACAGGCGCTAACAGCCACGCCCCCTCCCGTCGCGCGGCACCGTCATGACGCTTACCTCTGGAATTAACGGCGGCACGGCAGGTTTCTTGAGCGCTTATTGAATAGCCGCGGGTTCGTGAGCGCACGCCATGCATTGAGCATGAAACGTCGTTGCCCCGAACCTGCGTACGACTTGGCCCGGCGCTAACCGGGCCATGTTCACTTCGTGACCAGATCGCACGGCGTCTCCACCACGCCCGACAGATCCGACTGCTTCTTGTGCTCGCTGAGCGCCTTCAGCGCGGTGTCGATACCGAACACGGCCTGCTTGGCGGCGTACTGATCCGCGGTGGCGAGCACGCGTCCGTCCTTGAGCATCGGCTTGATCGCGTTGATGTTGTCATAGCCGACCACCAGCACCTTGCCCTGCTTGCCCGCCGCGCGCACGGCCGAGACCGCGCCGATCGCCATGTTGTCGTTGCCGGCGAGAAGCGCCTTCAGATTCGGGTATTCGTTGAGCATGGCCGACGCCACCGCATTGCCCTTGTCGATCTCCCATTCACCCGATTGCACCGAGACGACCTTCGCGCCGACCTTCTGCATCGCGTCCTTGAAGCCGGCGGTGCGCTGTTGCGCGTTGGTGGTGGTCGACACGCCTTCGATGATGCCGACCTCGTCGCCCGCCTTGAGCTTTTTGGCCAGATAATCGCCGACCTTCTGCGCGCCCTTGCGGTTATCGGGCCCGACGAACGGCACGTTCAGATCTTTCGACTTGAGCACGTCCGGGTCGAGCCGATTGTCGATATTCACGACGATGATGCCCGCATCCACCGCCTTCTTGACGACCGGCACCAGCGCCTTCGAATCAGCCGGCGCGAGCACGATCGCGTCGACCTTCGAGACGATCATCTGCTCGACGATGCGGATCTGGTTCGCGGTATCGGTCTCGTCCTTGATGCCGTTGGTGATCAGGTCGAATTGCGACGGGTTGTGCTTCTGATAGTCCTTCGCGCCGGTTTCCATGGTCAGGAAGAACTCGTTGGCGAGCGACTTCATGACCAGCGCGACCTTCGGCTTGTGAGCGGGCGCGCTCTGCGCATACGCGGAGGAAAACGGCAAAGCGGCGCCGGCGGTGGCGAGGACGGCGGCCGCCAGGATGCGGCGGCGAATGCGTTGGTTCATGCCTATCTCCAGGGTCTGTCGGGCTCAAAAAAGAGCCTTATTTTTAATAGTGCGCAAACGTTTGCGTGGGCCATTCTCAGCGCAGTCCGCGTGAATTGTCAACGACGCGCGGTGGTGCGGCGCACCCGCTCGATTCGAACCGGCGCACCGGATCGGCGCGCCGGCAGGTGACGTGTGGCAAAGGGTCCCTCGCTTGGTCCGTGCTTGGCGAATTTGCCGCCGGCTGCAAGATCACAGCCCGGCGGGCCGCCTATGCTGGACTTTTATTGCGCACGATGCAAGCGGGGACAACGCGGGACGAGTTCGCAAAGCGCCGCCCTCTGCGTCGATCAAAGCCAGCCGGCTTTGCGGAATCGCCAGTACAGCACGAGGTCGACGGTCAGCATGACCGCCAGACAGATCGGATAGCCGTACTTGTAGTGCAACTCGGGAATGCTCTGGAAGTTCATCCCGTAGATGCCGGCAATCATGGTCGGCACCGCGAACAGCGCGGCGAACGAGCCGAGCCGTTTGGTCACCTCGCTCTCGGCGAGCGAAATCATGCCGAGATTGACCTGCACGGCGGTGACGACCATTTCGCGCCGTCCGTCGATGATTCTCACGATCCGCTCGAGGTGATCGTAGACGTCGCGGAAGTACGCCTGCATGCCCTCGCAGACGCTCGGAATGCGCCCGCCCGTGAGTTTGCTGATGGCTTCCTGCAGCGGTGCGATATGGTGCTGCAGGATCACGAGGCGGCGCTTGAGCGAGTACAGATCCTGGATGATCGCGCGCGACGCCGCGGAATTGTTGCGGTCGAAGATACGGTCTTCGAGTGCCTCGATCTCGCTGTTCATCGTCTCGATGATCGGAAAATATCGATCGACGATGTCGTCGGCAAGCGCATACAGCACGAACGCCGAGCCTTCCTTGAGCAATTGCGGTTCGCGCTCGCAGCGGGCGCGCACATTCTGAAAGCCGATGCGCGTACCGCGCCGCACCGACAGCACATAGTTGCGCCCCACGAACACGTCGACTTCGCCGATCAGCAATTCGTTGTCTTCGTCCATCTCCACCGTGTGCATCACCGCGAACAGCGATTCGCCGTACTCCTCGATCTTGGGGCGCTGGTGACCGTTCTGCGCGTCTTCGATCGCGAGTTCGTGCAGGCCGAATTCGTGTTTCATCACGGCCAGCTCTCCCGGGCCCGGGTCCTTCAGCGCCACCCAGACAAAGCACTCGGGCCGCGCCACGTAATCGCTGATGCTATCGATGTCGATGTCTGCCAGCTTCCGGCCGTCCTGATAGGCGGCGCAATTGATCAGCATGTTTGAATTACCTTGAAAACGGAACAGACCGGCCGGACCCTTACGACGCGTAAGCCACGCGTCGGGCCTAAACGGGCCGGATTTGCAATAGCCGTCATGTTAAGGGCTATGCGTGGGCGTCATGTATCGAATTGTTAAACCGCGTGGGCGCTTCAGGCTGCATGCTCGCGCGGCAGAGAACGCTATTGAGCGACCCGCTGCAGCGCAATGCGGTGGTCGTCGCCGAACGTGACCGAAGCGCGATTGGTGTAGCGCGTATCCGCCGTCACCATAAAGCGCATTTCGATGACAGGATCAAACTGCGTCGACACGGCGATGCGATGCACGCCCGGGCTCAGATAAAAGACCACGTGCTCGCCGTTCATTACGTCCGTGACCTGCTCGCCGTCGATATACACCAGCGCACTGCGAAAACGCACGATCACGTCGCGCGAGCGCTCACGCCGGACATCCACGGCGACGAGCCCCGCCCCCGGCTCCGTGTAGCCAGCCCGGACGATGCGCGCGGCCGGCACTGCCTTGAACGGAACGGGCTCGGCGGGTGTGGAAGCGCAGCCGGCGAGCACGCCAAGGCTCAACGCGGCCAGCGTGCCCAACGCGCCCAGCCGGGCCATGGCGACCAGCGCGGCTTTGCGATGGTGATCCAGACGCATCGGCATGCGGGTTCTCCCGTGTTGTTGATTGTGGTCCCGCTTTTCTGCTTCTTCTAACCAGCATGCCGGACGATGCCCGACCGTCCTGACCGCTGCTGCTCCCTTTCCATGCATGATAGCAACGCACGCCCGTTCTGCCAGCCTGGCCGAATGGACGACCCCTGGCCCCTTGCGTGGCGCCGCGTTCTTCTTCATGATCGCTGCAAAGGGCAGCTCGTAACCTGCCGATCACAAGGAGACAGCAATGTGGTATTTCACCTGGATTCTCGGCATCGGCGTGGCATTGGGCTTCGGCATCATCAACGTGATGTGGCTGGAGGCCGGCGGCAAGTTCGCCCGTGACCCACAGGTGGCTGGCGCCGTATCCGCCCCGCCGGAGGACACGCCTTCGTGACGCATATGGTTTTCTTCTGCGGTCACGCAGGCACGGGCAAGACCACGCTCGCGAGGAAACTGCATGGCCCGCTGATGAAAGCGTGCGGCACGCCCTTCTGCCTGCTCGATAAAGATACGCTTTACGGTGGCTACAGCGCGGCCGCCATGGCCATGCTGACCGGCGACCCCAACGACCGCGACAGCCCGCTGTTCCTCGAGCATCTGCGCGATCCCGAGTACCGCGGCCTGCTCGACACCGCCCGCGACAATCTCGAACTCGGCGTTAGCGCGCTGGTGGTCGGGCCGCTTTCGCGCGAAGTGCGCGAGCGGCGCCTGTTCGATCGCGCGTGGCTGGGCGTGAGTGCCGAAGTAGCGTTGCGGGTCGTATGGGTTTATACGTCGGAAGAGACGGCGCATCAGCGGATCGTGGAGCGCGCGAATCCGAACGACGCCTACAAACTCGCGCATTGGGACGAGTACCGGCAGCGCCGCTTCGCGCCCAGCGGCGATCTCTGCGACGACCTGCTGATGTTCGACAATACCGCGCCCGCTTCGGCGGATTATGAAGCGCTGCTCGCACGCATTGTCGGCGCGCCGCGCGGGGCGGCGATCATGCCGCCGGTGCCGGATTAGCCTGCGCGGCACGCCACAAAAAACGACGCCCCGCAGCGCAGGGCGTTTGAAAGACCCTCTACGGAGTCTTCATTGCTGTGTGCAGCAGGCTTTTCTCGCCTGCCGCCACGTTGTCGCACGGCCCTCATGCCACGCCGTCAGACAGTCGCCATCGTCTCCAGCGACTGCCCCTCGTACAACTGGCCGAAGCGGTTCGCGAGGAAATCGCGCAGCGACACCTGCTCCTGACGCACAAAGCCCTTTTGCGGGAGCTTCTGTTCACGGAACAGATCGAGCACCGCGCACATCGCGCCGGCCGTGGTGATCTGGATCGCGCTCATCGGCACGCCGCACACCGTCTTCGCGAAGATCTTGCGGGTGAAGACTTCCTGCACCAGTTGACCGTCGCGCATGCCGCTCACCGTGATGAACACGAGCACCACGTCTTGCGCGGTGGAAGGCACCGAACGGCGCATGATGTTCTTGAGCGTGTCGCGGTCGCTGGCAAGACGCAGGTCTTCGAGCAGGAACTGCATCAGGTTGCGGTGGCCCGGATAGCGCACCGACTTGTAGTCGAGCGATTCCACCCGGCCCGACAAGGTTTCACACAGCGTGCCAAGACCGCCGGAGGTGTTGAAGGCTTCGTACTCGGTGCCATCGAGCGAGAAATGTTCGAGGCCTTCGAGCGGCTGCACCCATTGCGTGCGGCTGTCGCGGATCGCTTCGCACGGCTGGCAGTACTCGTTGATCAGACCGTCGACGCTCCACGTCAGGTTGTACTTCAGCGCGTTGGTCGGGAATTCCGGCAGCGCGCCCACGCGCATCTTGACGTCGCGGATTTCCGTGAAGCGGTTTGCGAGTTCGTGCGCGGCAATGCCGATAAAGCCCGGCGCCAGACCGCACTGCGGCATGAAGGCGTCGTCGGCGATCGCGCGGATCGCGTGCGTGGCGCGCACGTCTTCCGTCAGATCGAAGTAATGCACGCCCGCGCCCTTGGCAGCCGCGGCCACGTTCACGGCGAGGTAATAAGGCAGCGCGTTGACGAGCGCGTCGAAGCCTTGCACGGCCGCGCGCAGCGCGGCGGCATCGGCGGAATCCACACGGCGGGTCGGAATGCCCTGAGCGGCGAGCTTGTCGAGCGCGTGCTGGTCGCGGTCGAACGCGACGACTTCGTAGTCGCCGGTTTCACGCAACATATGGGCGATGGTGTGACCGATCAAACCTGCGCCTACGATAGCTACTTTCATACGCTTCTCCTTGTTATCTGTGTGCTGTCTCCAGCTTGGGACGTGCGCTGCGCTCGTGGCGCCGCGCCCAGCGGGCTGAACCCTTGAGCAACAGTTTAGGGAGAAGCAAAAACACTTCATACGCGCAAAATGCTGCGCTATGACTATGAACTTCGACGTTATGACGAACACATCAGTCGATGTGTCGAAAAGTTGTTAAAACCGCGTAAATGAATGGCGCCGTGCGCAGCCCACGGAGGCCGCTCGTGCGCTCACACCATGCCGCGGTCGATCTTGCGCGCGAGAATGATCGAGGTCGTGGTCCGCTCCACGCCCTCCAGACCGCCGATCTGGTCAAGCAGATCGTTGAGCCGGTCGGGCGAATCGGCGCGCAGCCACGCAACGTAATCGAACTCGCCGCTCACCGCGCACAGCAACTGCACCTCGGGCATCTTGCCGAGACGTTTCTGCACGGCGGGCCCGTGTTTGGGCGCGATGATGATGCCGACGTAGGCCATGATGCTCGAGTCGAGCACGTCCTGGCCGAGCCGAACGCTGTAACCGGCGATCACGTTGCTGCGCTCGAGCCGCGCAATTCGCGCGATCACCGTAGTCCGCGCCACGCCCAGTTGGCGCGCGAGATTGGCGACGCTCTCGCGTGCGTTGGCTTGTAGCAGCGCAACCAGGTTGCGGTCGAGATCGTCGAGTTGGTCGAGGCGCGGAGGTCTCATCGAAGGTCAATGATGTGGTTCAGATGAGGCGGATTATCGCGCGTCTGCGGCGGCGAATGGAGAAGTCGGCGGGCCGATCCACATGAACCGTCAAGCAGGCTGCGACAGACATCGCAAGCGTTGCCCACTTCATGACAACTGGCAGCGGCTGCCGGCGCTACGCCCCGAACCGTTCGATCACGAAATCGATGAAGCTGGTGAGCTTGGCCGTGGCGCGGCGATCGCGCGGATAAACCAGATGGACCGGCGCGCCCTCCGGCAGATAGTCCTCCAGCACGGACACCAGTTCGCCGCTGGCGATTTCTCTCGCGAGCAGCGCCTCCGGCTGCAACACGAGCCCGAAGCCGTGCAACGCGGCGACCTTGAGCGCCTGGCCGTTGTTCGCGCGAAACCGTCCGGCGCGCAGATGGTTCTCCTCCGCGCTCTCGCCGCCGAGGCGCCATAAACCTTCGCGGCCCCAGTGCAGAAACCCGAGGCATTCATGCTCCTTGAGATCCTCCGGCGTGCGCGGCGTGCCGGCGCGCGCCAGATACGCCGGAGAAGCGCATGCGCGCATCCGGTAGGGTTTCAGCGGCCGTGCGACCAGACTCGAATCGGGCAATTGGCCGATGCGTATCGACGCATCGAAACCCTCTTCCACCAGGTCGATCACGCGATTCGAAAGATCGAGTTCAAGCGTGATGTCTGGCCATGCGGTGAGGTATTCGGTCATTGCCGGGGCGAAGACTTCCACGCCATAGGTGAGCGGCACCGTCACTTTAAGCACGCCGCGCGGCGCGGCGGCCATCGCCTCGGCAAGCGACTCGGCGTCCTTGACGTCAGCGAGGATGCGCCGGCATTGCTCGTAATACTGCCGGCCGATCTCCGTCAGGCTTTGCCGGCGTGTCGTGCGCGTCAGGAGCCGCGTGGCGAGCCGGGTTTCCAGCGAACGGATATGCTTGCCCACCATCGCCGACGAAATGTCGAAGCGCTCGGCGGCCGCCGTCAGACTGCCCGCCTCGACCACCGCGACGAAGATTTCCATGCTGACGAATTTGTCCACCCGCTATTTCCTGTTCGTTTCGGTTGTAAGCGTTTGTCGCACAAGAGCCGCATTGTAGGGATATCGTGATACTAATAGCGGCGACGGCAAAGTGGGCAGCCGGCCGCCATGCGTCGCCATGACTGGCGCAAGGCGGGCCGCTCGCACACGAGCCTTGTCCCAATTCGAACAGACATCAGGAGTTTCGATGAAAAAAGCACTGGTAATGCTGGCCACCGCAGTCGCCATGAGCGGCGCATTCGCACAAACTTCCGCGCCGGCATCGGCGCCGGTGAGCGCCGCTTCGGCACCCGCCGCCAAGGCCGGCCACGAGCGCAATGTCGAAGACCGCATCGCCTACCTGCATTCGCAACTGAAGATTACTTCGGCTCAGGAACCACAGTGGAAAGCGTTCGCCGACGTGATGCGCGGCAATGGCCAGACGATGGGCGAGTTGTTCCAGCAGCGCCGGGCCGCCACCAACGTGTCCGCGCTCGACGACATGAAGCAATACGCGACCATCGCGCAAGCACATGCTGACGGCATGAAGAAACTGGTCGATGCGTTCGACCCGCTGTATAACAGCTTCTCGCCGGAACAGAAGAAACTGGCTGACGTGACTTTCCATCAACCGGGCGGTGTGGAAGGCCATGGCCATCGTGGCAAGGGTAAAGGTGGCAAGGCCGCCGCTGCCCCGGCAAGCGACGCCACTGTGAAGCCGTAAGAAACCCACTGCGCGCCGCGCGGATATGCCGCGGCGCGCGCCGGGGTGGTTGGCCGAATTTATTGGCCGGGCTTATTGCATGACCGGCCGCGTAGACCGGCTCCGCCCCACCAATTCGCGCTTTCTCTGAATCCGCATGCCGATCCGGCAACCTTCCGTTTTGTCTTTTCACGTATATGCGACACACGGCCGTTCCGCGCCGCTGTTCATCGCAAAAGAAACCGGTCGTCAGATGCATCTGGCATGATGCGAGTCGTACGCGGCCCGAAGACCTGAAGTCCTGCGCCGCCGCCCCGCTCCCCATACCAGCTCGCTTTATGACCGAACTCAAAAATCTCGATCTGAATCAAGACGCTAACGCCTGCCGTGTCGTAAAAGACGAAACGGTCAGCGTGGAATTTGCCGCCGCCGAAGGCGAATTGATGAGCCTTGAAGGCCCGAACCGTTACGTCCGCGGCGACGCGCTGATCACCGGATCGACGGGTGACCGCTGGGTCGTCTCACGGGAACGCTTCGACGCCAAATACGTTCCCGCCGACGCAACGATCTCGCACGGCGAAGCGGGTGCGTACCGCAACCGCCCCGCTGTCGTGCTGGCCAAACAGATGCATGAAGCGTTCACGCTCGCGCGCTCGGCAAACGGTGGCGACGTGCTCCACGGCGCCGCCGGCGACTGGGTCATGCAGTACGCGCCTGGCGACTACGGTGTGGTACAGGCGGCACGCTTCGCAAAGGTTTATCGCGTGGCGAGTTAGGCGTGATTAGCGGCGCTGACCGCGCGAGCGCCTGACCGGTCACGACCGCGCTCGCGCGACAAGCGCGTGGATTCGAGGCTTTGCTGGCGGCTCACGGCTCGTGCCGCAAATAGCCCTCTTTCGAAGGGTCACGCATCAGGAACGCCACGACACCGGCGATTGCGCACATCGCCGTCACATACCAGTAGAACGTGGACTCGCTGCCCGCCTGCTTCAACCACAGCGCGACATACTCCGCCGAGCCGCCGAAGATCGCATTGGCCACCGCATACGACAACCCCACGCCCAGCGCGCGCACTTCCGGCGGGAACATTTCCGCCTTGATCAGTCCGCTGATCGACGTGTAGAAGCTCACGATCGCGAGCGCCAACACCACGAGGCCAAATGCCGCATATGGGCTCGTCACGTCTTTCAGCGCGTGCAGCAACGGCACCGTGCCGATAGTCGCGAAAAACCCGAAGAACAGCATGGAACGGCGGCGGCCGATGCGGTCCGACAATGCACCGAACGCCGGCTGCATCACCATATACACGAACAGCGCCGCAGTCATCACGTTGCTGGCCGTCTTGGCATGCATGCCTGCCGTGTTGACCAGGTACTTCTGCATGTACGTCGTGAACGTGTAGAAAATCAGCGAGCCGCCGGCCGTGAAGCCGAGCACGGTCATGAACGCGCCCTTGTGCACCCACAGACCGCGCAACGTGCCCGCTTCCTTGCGATGACGCGTCTCGGCCGTGGTGGTTTCGTCGAGCGATTTACGCAGATACAGCGCGATCAAGGCCGCCAGCGCGCCGATCACGAACGGCACGCGCCAGCCCCACGCCTTCAGCTCTTCAGTGGAGAGCGTTTGTTGCAGCACCACCAGCACGAGCAGCGCGCACAACTGCCCACCGATCAGCGTCACGTACTGGAACGACGCAAAAAAGCCGCGCCGCCCCTTGAGCGCGACTTCACTCATATAGGTCGCGCTGGTCCCATATTCGCCACCCACCGACAACCCCTGGAACAGCCGCGCAACCAGCAGCAGCGCCGGCGCGAGCGCGCCGATCTGTGCGTAGGTGGGCAAGAGCGCGATCACCAGCGACCCGCCGCACATCATGAACACCGACACCATCATGGCCATGCGGCGGCCGTGCTTGTCGGCCAGACGGCCGAAGAACCAGCCGCCGATCGGACGCATCAGGAAGCCTGCCGCGAACACGCCGGCGGTGTTGAGCAACTGCGTGGTCGGATTGCCACTCGGGAAGAACGCCGGCGCAAAGTACAGCGCGCAGAACGAATACACGTAAAAGTCGAACCACTCGACGAGATTGCCCGATGAAGCGCCAACGATCGCGAAGATGCGGCGCCGTGTGTCTTGTGTGGATACTGCCGCCGGAATATTGAGATTTGTCATCGGTCTTTATGCTCCTGCATGTCCCCTGGTGATTGTATTGATAGTGCGCGGCTGGGCCACGCTTCGTTATTTTCTTGGTTCGGCATTCTAATTGAATGTTGTGCATCCCGGATCGAGATTCCGTATATCTAATTAATTTTTGCTTACCCGGACCAACGAAACTTATGTCACAAAAATGTTTATTCACCTCCGCCGGACGGTCAGGCGGCGCGAGCATGGGACACCGCTCAACGTGCGCCGGCGGCATGACGATGTGACTGTACGAGGCGCCTTCCCGCAGGAGTTTCAATGAAAGTCAATGCAGCCTCTTATCCGTTCCGGCCCGACGGTATGTCGGATCTTCAGGACAACGCACCCAACTCGCAGAATCGCGGCGCTCCAGCGCATGTCGGCAACCGGCAGAACCCGGCTCAACCATCCACGCCCATCGCAAAAGCCGACGCGTCGATAAAGGCCGCTCCGCAGTTGCCCTCCGGGGAGGTCGGCGCGGCGGCAGCCGCCAGCACGATCGATGTCGAGGCTAACGCCATGGCGACGCAGGCGGTCATCGGCAACGAGGTCGCTGCCGATATGGAGACGTTCAATGCGTCGCTCGCCGCGGTCGATCAGGATATCGACCAGGGCCGCGATACGACCGACCACCTGATCGCGGCCGCGTCGACGTATAACCGCGTGCGGCAATTGAACGCATCAGACAAACCGACGCCCGAACTGCAGTCGAAGATCGACCGGCTCAAAACTGCCCTGCAGAACGCCAAAGGCGATGAGTCGCTGGACACCATCGGACAGAAGGCCAACGTCGACCTGTCCGCGCTCACTCATCATGCGGATGCCGCTTCAACCTACGGAAAATATGGCAAGGCGGCGAGCACCTATGCACGCGCGCTCATCTTCGACGAAGCGCGCTTCAACGATTCCGCCCTCCTGAAGAACACGCCTCTCGCGGCGTGGCAGCGGCCGAACCAGAGCGTGCTCGATCCTCTGGGACCGAATGGTCGCCTGGGCATTCTGACGGGTACTCGTCTGAATGCCGCCGCGAGTTATTTCACGAAAGGCGGGCTATCTTTTCTGTCCGGCGTGGAGAAATTGCATAAAGGTCAGGATCCGACGAAGGACTTCATCACGGCGGGCGCGACCACGGCACAGGGCATCAACGAGCTCACCATTGGCGTCGGCACCGATCTGGGCAATCACCTGGTCAAGCTGCAACAGGCGAAACGAACGCTGCAAACAGCTAGGCAACCAGGCACCGTGACTGGCGGATCCACGGGCGAGGCAGGGCGAGGCCCGGGCGGCGCGACGCAAGGTGCGCCGGAACCGGTCGCCGGACCCAGTGGCGCGACGCAAGGCGCTCCGCAACCGGTCGCCGGACCGAGCAGCTCCGCGAACTTTGCCGACTTCGATCCGCACGGCAAGCTCGATGACGAAATCGACGCGCTCGACAAGCAAACCACTGGACACATCGACGACCAGCTCGCGCAGCAACAACAAAGCTTGCGCGACGACGTCATCGAAAAGCTCGCGAAAACGAATCCCGACGTACAGCAACTTGAAATACAGGACGCGACGAACGATCTCGCCCCCCAGTATTTCGAAATGCAGAACCTCGCGACAAAACTGAAAAGCTCGACCACCGATGCGGCCAGCGACGCCCACGAGAATATCAAGACCATCGACGCCAAGGCACGGGACGTCATCGCCCAACTCAAGAGCCAGGGCTTCGATACGGCAGACGCCGCACGCCAGTCGGGCAAGCCGCAGGCGCTCGAACTCGGCAAGCAGCTCGATCAGCTGGCGGGCCTGAAGCACGCGGCCTACGACCAGTTCAACAGCGCCATGCAGGAGCGGGAAAACGCGCTGACCGATTCGAGGACGGCTTTCGGCGACCTCGGCAAACTGCTGAGGGATACGCCCGCAAGCGAGCGTCCATCGAAGCTGAAGGAGTGGTCCGACAAATACACGGATTTCTTTGCGAAGCGCCAGGCCAACATACTCTCGAAAACCGACAGCTGGCCCGACTGGATGAAGATATCCAAGCCGCTGCGCATGCAGATGGTGCCGGCGGCGATCAATACCGCTCTTGGCGGCGCATCGTTTGGCGTCGCGCTGGACACGTATCTGCAAAAGCAGAAGGCAGGCAAGCTGACGCCACAGGACCGGATGGACTTCGGCGCCTCCGTGATCAATCTGGCGAGCGGCATGATCGGATTCGTGCCGGTGGTCGGGCCGGCCCTGTCTTTCGCGCTTGCGACCACCGGGCTCGTCCTCGGTGGAATCTCGGATCAGTACGACGCCCGCATGCGCGAAACCGACACGTACAACCTCAAGGAAAAGATACGCGAGGACTTCAACGCGAAGCACCCCGGCAATCAGATCGCCGAGCCCTACGACGGAGACTGAGCCGCGCCGGCTTGCGTGACTACGGCGTCACGCAAACTCGTCGCCGAGTTCGATCGTGACTTCACGCGGCACCGCCTCGCCGTTCGCATACTGTTCCTCCAGCGAACCCAGCGAGGCCTCGACATACGCGCGCAGCACCGCGAAACTGCGGCCACGCAGCCGCGCCGGCGAGGCGCGATAACGGGCCAGCGCCGCCGGCGTAATCACCACCGTCATTACGATACGGCGCGCCGTTGCGCCGAACCGCATCGCCACCCAGTGAACCGCCAGCGTCGGCGTGCCGTCTTCCGCGGCACGCTGGATGAACTGCGTCTGCTCGGGAAACAGATCGCTGATGACGCGCGCCAGTTCCTCGAACTCGGGATTGGCGCAGTCGTATTGGTAAGCTTCCATGGGGAGTGCCAAAAGGATAGGCGTGAAAGGAGGCCGATTGTAGAGAACGGCCAATGGTTCAACATGGCGCGCGCACCGAGCGCGCCATCAAGCGGTCATCAAACGGCCATTAAGCAACGATCAAGCGGCAGGCGTGCGGCCATCAAACGCGGCCATCAAACGCGGCCATCGAGCGCAGCCCTCATGCCGCCACCGCCGGACGCCTGAACGCCCGCAACAGCAGCCCGGCGACGATCACCGCGCCGACCGCATACACGGCGTCCACTGCCGCGAGCGGCACGAGTTGCGCCTGGAACATCGCGGCAGGCACGTCCACCAGCGCATGCAATGCAATCGCGAGCGGCAGGATGCCGCGCCAGCCGGCCCGCAAGCCGCGCCACATCAACACCGACAAGCCGATCTGGAACACCAGCGCGGCAATGCGTTCGAGCGCGAAAATGCCGGCGGTCTGCGGCGTCAGGCTGGCGAGAATCAGATGGATGCGCATCACCGAGTCGGTAGGCAGATTGCTCAGATAGCCGTCCAGTTCACCGCGGTTTTCGAAGATCGCGAACAGAATCCATTGAATCTGCACCAGCACGCCGACGAGCCAGGCTTCGGCGCCGCCGTGGCCCAGGCCGTAGGTCAGCGCGGTGCCATCCGCGCCGCTATCGCCCTTGCCCGCCGTGAACGCCGTGGAGCCGGACTTCGCCGCCGCGCGTTTGAGCAGCAGCCGCATGCCGATGAACCGCCCCACTTCCTCGCAGATACCCGCGGCAAGCGCGCCGTATACGACGAAGGCGACCGGATTCGACAGAAAGGTCGCGCTCGCTTCGTTCCGATGCAGCACGAAGTCGTTCAGCGCGCGCTCGATCACCATGGCGAAGAACGCAAACACGGCCACGCCGGTGATGGCGTCACGCGGCTTGAGCGCGAGCGGCCGGCGCAGACGGCGGTAGATCAGGAAAGGTAAAGCGGCGACGAGCAGCGTCGCGAGGGCGAGACTCGAGAGGGTAAGCGGTGCAACAACCATGAGTTTCCTTGCGATGACCGGCGCGCACCCACTGCGCGCCGCAGCCCGAATGATCGCAGATCGGCGGGAATTCAGCGCAAAGTGGAGGCGCGGACGATCAGTTCGCCAGGCAGCAGGCAATCGCGCGCGGTCGTCTGAACGCCTTCGATGCGCTCATGCAGGAACTCGACCGCACGGTAGCCGATCTCGTAGGTCGGCTGGCGGATCGTCGTGACGCCGGTCAATTCGGCCCAGTCGGGGTCGTCGATGGAAAGCAGCGCGGCGCGGGCCTGCCAGTCGGCGCCATAGCGCGCTTTCAGATGCAAGGCGAGACGCAGCGCAACGGGCGCATTGGCCGCAAACAGCGCGACGCGCGCGGACTTGCCCGTGCCGCCGGCAGTTTCGCGCGCGCGGGCCGCCGCATCGATCGCACGGTCCAGTTCGGCGAGGCTGCGCTCGACTTCGGCTGCGTCCGCGAGATTCAGCACGAGCGTGTGACCGCGCGCGGCGCCCTTCCCTTCGCGCTGTCCAGGTTGCCCGCTCTGAGCGCTCATCGCCTCGCGAAACGCCGCTTCGCGCAGTTGCCGCGAGCTGACCTGCTCGAAAGGCTGAACGACGAACCAGATATCGTCGAAACCATTGTCCAGCAGATGCCGCGTGCCGAGTTCGGCCGCCGCCTGGTTGTCGAGACCGACCATATCCGCGACGAGCCCGTCCACCAGACGGTCGACCAGCACCACCGGAATCCCTCCGCCGCCCACGGGCCGCAGGGTTTCCTCACGCACGCCGATTGCGTTGACGATCACGCCTTCCACCCGGTACGTGGTGAGCAGTTGCAGATAGCGCCGCTCCATCTCCACTTCGTTCGCCGCATGGCAAATCAGCGGCATCAGGCCGAGCGCGTGGCACGCCGCTTCCACGCCTTGCAGCACTTCGACTGTGTAGGGATTCGTCAGGTCGGCCACCAGCATGCCGATCAGACGGTTGCGGCCACGCTTGAGGCCGCGCGCCATCTGGTTCGGCTGATAGTTCAGGCGCGCGATCGCGGCCTCGATGCGCGCGCGCAGTTCAGGCGACAGCACGCTCATCTCGCCGTTCAGATAGCGCGAAATGCTGGTCTTGCCGGTGCCGGCTTCGCGCGCGACGTCGGTGATCGTCGCGCGGCGCGGCGCGGCCTGCGGGGTCGTGCTCATCGGCGTCTCGTGGCTTGGCGCGTGGTTCGGCTCATTGAGAAAGCACTTCGCGATTGACGATGTTGCTGGTCAGTGTGCCGTCGAGCGCGGCGACGAGGTTTTCCGCCGCGTTCAGCGCCATCGCGTGACGGGTTTCGTGCGTCGCCGAACCGATATGCGGCAGCGCGACCACGTTCGCGAGCTTCAGGAGCGGCGAGTCGGCCGGCAGCGGTTCGGTGTCGAACACGTCGAGACCGGCGCCGTGGATCGTGCCGTTTTGCAGCGCCTCGATCAGCGCCGTTTCGTCGACGGTCGCGCCGCGCGAGGCGTTGATCAGGATCGCGCTCTTCTTCATCGATTTCAGTTCAGCCGCGCCGATCAGATGCTTCGTCTCCGGCGTCAAAGGCACTTGCAGGCAGACAAAATCGGAAGTGGCGAGCAGTTCGGCCAACTCGACGCGCCGCGCGCCGTAAGCCTCTTCGGCTTGCGGGTTCGGCGAGCGGTTGGTGTACAGCACCTTCATGTTGAAGCCGAGCGCCGCGCGCCGCGCCACCGCGCCGCCAATCCGCCCGAGCCCGACGATGCCGAGCGTCTTGCCCTGCACGTCCACGCCGAACTGCGCCGCTCCGATGCTGTGCTGCCAGTGCCCGGCCTTCACCCACTCGGCGAGTTCGACCACCCGCCGCGCCGACGCGAGAATCAGCGAGAACACCGTGTCCGCGGTGGATTCGGTCAACACGTCCGGCGTGTGCGCGAGCACGATGCCGCGGCGCGTGAGATCGGCCACGTCGAACTGATCGAAGCCCACCGAGATGGTCGACAGCGCCTTGAGCCGCGTCGCGCCTTCGAGCATGGCCGGCGTGATCTTCACGCTCGAACCGATGCCGCCGTCCGCGTCTTTCAGCGCGGCCACGAATGTGTCGTGCTGCGCGGCATCGACCTGCACCACTTGCGCATGCTGTTGCAGATAGGCGAGCACATCTTCGGGCAACGACCTCCAGGCGACGATCTTCTTCATCAGCTTATTTTCCTTGCAACAGGGTGGCGAGCCGCGGACACGTTGTTCTGTTCCTGCGCCTGCGGTTTGACGATCAGCGTCAGGATCACGGCGGCGACGAGCGCCACGCTCATGAATGCATACGACGCGGCGGGCGACCCGGTCGCGCCATTCAGATAGCCGACCACATACGAGCCGACGAACGAACCGAGCGCGCCCATGCTGTTGATCAGCGCCATCGCGCCGCCCGCGACGTTCTTCGGCAGCAGTTCCGGCACGATCGCGAAGAACGGGCCATAGGGCGCGTACATCGCGGCGCCGGCGACCACCAGCAGCGCATACGAGAGCCAGAAGTGCGTGGAGCCGAGCGCGTAAGAAGCCGCGAACGCCACCGCGCCGACCAGCAGAAACGGCCACACGAATACCTTGCGGCGGTTGAGTTTATCCGAAGCCCACGAAGCTGCAAGCATCGCGATGGTCGCGGCGAGGTACGGCAGCGCCGAAAGCCAGCCGGTTTCGACCATACCGAGCGTCGAACTGTTCTTCAGGATCGACGGCAGCCACAGCACGAAACCGTACACGCCGATGCTCCAGCAGAAATATTGCGCGCACAGCTTGATCACTGCGGGCGTTTTGAACGCGTCGCTATAGTTGCGCACCGGCTTGATCGCGGCCTGCTCGGCGCGCAGCGTTTCGGCGAGGTCGTCCTTCTGCTGCTGCGTGAGCCACGACACCTGTTGCGGCTTGTCCTTCACGATGAACCACCAGATCACCGCCCACAGGATCGCGGGCGCGCCTTCGGCGATGAACATGTGACGCCAGCCGAACGAATGCACCAGATAGCCCGACACCACCGACATCCACAGCACCGTCACCGGATTGCCGAGAATCAGGAAAGTGTTGGCGCGCGAGCGCTCGCTTTTGGTGAACCAGTTGCTGATGAAAATCAGCATGGCCGGCATCACGGCGGCTTCGACCACGCCGAGCACGAAGCGGATCACCATCAACGACGGAATATTGCTGACCATGCCGGTGAGCGCCGCGCAGCCGCCCCACAGCACCAGGCTCCAGAACACGAGCTTCTTGACGCTGCGGCGTTCCGCGTAGATCGCGCCGGGAATCTGGAAGAAGAAATAACCGAGGAAGAACAGCGCGCCGATCAGCGACGACAGTCCCTTGCTGATGCCGAGATCCTGGTTGATGCCGGCGGCCGACGCAAAACCGTAGTTCGCGCGATCCAGATAAGCGAGGCTGTAGGTGATGAATACGATCGGCATGATCGTCCACCAACGGCGAATCGCAAGCGATGAAGTCATGGGGTGTCTCCTTGGACGGCTTCCCGAAACAATGATGGACGGTCGTGGGGCGCTCTGTTCGAGCGCTCTTGCTGTTATCGAAGCAGCCCGGCGCGACGCGCCGGATTGCGAAACTTGCGCCTCTTCAGGCTGCGGCGGCGATGGACGGCGCGTCGGCCGACTCCAGCGCGTCGAGTTCGGCCCGGCTCGGCAGCCCTTCCGAATCGCCGATCACCTGAATCGCCAGCGCGCCGATGCGGTTGCCGCGCGCCACGGCATGCGGCAGCGACTTGCCTTCGAGCAACGCGCTGACCACGCCGACCGCAAAACCATCGCCCGCGCCGACCGTGTCGACCACCTTCGCGACCGGCTGGCCGGCGATCACGGCGGCATCGTCCGCGGTGCGGAAATACGCGCCCTGTGCGCCGAGCTTGATGATCACGCCGCGCGCGCCGTGGTCCAGATAGAACTTCGCGATGTCGTCCGGTTGCGTGTAGCCGGTCAGAATCTCGCCCTCGCCGATGCCGGGCAGCACCCAGTCGGCCAGCGCGGCAAGCGCGTTCAGCCCTTCGACCATCGCGGCGCGCGACGGCCACAGCGTCGGGCGCAGATTCGGGTCGAAGGAAACCGTCCTGCCGGCGGCACGCATTTCACGCGCCAGATGGAACGCGAGTTCGCGCGAGCTCGCCGAAATCGCGGGCGCCACGCCTGTCAGATGCAGATGACGCGCCGGCAGCACGTAATCCGCCGCGTAGTCAGCCAGCGACAGGTGGCTCGCCGCCGACCCTTTGCGGAAATACTCGACCGCCGGGTCGCTGCCGTCGTCGTTTTTCGACTTCAGCTGGAAGCCGGTCGGATAGCGCTCGTCGGTGCTCACGCAGCGCTGGTCGATGCCTTCCTTCGACAACGTGTCGCGCACGTACTGGCCGAACGAATCGTTGCCGACGCGGCTCATCCAGCCCACCTTGAAGCCCAGCCGCGACAGACCGATCGCCACGTTCAGGTCGGCGCCGGCGATGCGCTTCGTGAACTGGCCGACGCCCGCGAGCGGGCCGGTTTCGGCGGCCACGAACATGGCCATCGCTTCGCCGTAGGTGATGACATCGAGTGGTGTGCTGGTGTTGCTCATGCTTTGCTCCTGCTTGTCCGCGTTGCTGCGTGTTTTGCTGCGGCATTTGCTGCGCCGTTTACTGCATGTTTCGCTGCATGTTTTACGTCGTGCCAGCTTCTTGCTTGCCGCGCACCATTCGCTGCGTGCGAGCCCTTCGCCGCGTGCTTCTTGCAGCGTGCTGTTTTCGGCTCCGCCGCTCTCTCAGGTCCTACCTGCCGCTCACGCGGCGGCCAGCCACGCGACGTAATGCGCCGCGTCCGTTTCGACACGGCTCGCATCGAACGGAAACTCGATGCCGCGCGGCACATGGCGCGGCAGATGGTCGAGCACCGCGGCGAATTGGGCGTCGTGGGCAGCCGGAGCCGCCGGAAAACGCCGTGCCCCTTCGCCCACCGCCGTCTTGCAGTGGATGTATTCCACATGCGCGGCCAACGGCAACGCGGCGTCGAGCGGCGCGACATCGCACCATGCCCAGTTACCCATGTCGAAGGTCATGCCGAGCACATCGGCGTGACCTTCGCGCGTCAGCGCGTCGAACAGTCCGGTGAATTGCGCGAGCGAGCCGCCCTGCGCCAATTGCCCGTTTTCGACGACGAGCCGCAGCTCCGCACAGCGCATGTGATCGGCGATCACGGCGGCATTGGCGTCGGTGGCGAAACCGCCCAGCTGCAACTTGACGAAGCGCGCGCCGAGCGCGATCGCTTCTTCGACCGAGAGGCGCAACGCGTCGGCGTCGAGCTTGCCGTGCGCCGTGTACAGCGAAGCCGGCGTGGAGTAGACCGACCACAAACCGAGTTCCGCAATCTGCCTGCCCAGCACGCGCAGGTTGTGCGGCGTGGCGTCGGCTTGGTCGGCGAACAGTTCGCGGCGCACTTCGAAACCCGCCGCCCCAGCCTGCCTGCTCACCCGCGCCCACTTCAGATGGCCGTCCGTGCGGACCGCATCCATTCCGAATGCGCTTGCGACGATCACCACGTCCGGTGCATCAACCATGTCGAATTTACTCAATCTGTTGCTGTCATCAGCATTTGGAACCGGTTCCAAATGCACTTCGAAAAAAAGCGCCGAGGCGCTTGCGATGCCCGAATAGTGCGCCGAGGTCGGCGTCATGCACCATAGTGGAAATCCCCAGGCGTGCCGGGCATGGGCAACGGCAGTTTCGCTTCAAGGGCCGTTGTCCAGACACAGTGCGAGAAATCGCTCCACCACCCGCGACGGCGCGCTCGCATGGGGTACCAGAATCGACAGCCGCCGCGTGAGCGGCTCCGGGCTGAGCGAAAGCAGACACAGCGCACGGTCCTCGTGCCGCATCGACATCGCCGAGACGAAGCCGATGCCCATGCCCGCCCGCACCGCCTCCTTCACGCCTTCCACGCCGGCAATCTCGAGCGCCACGCGCATCGGCACGCCGGCCCGCGCGAAGGCCCGCTCGACGATTTGCCGCACGCCCGAACCTGCCTCGCGCAGCACCAGCGGATGCTCGCCGAAGGCCGCCAGGTCGGCCGGGCCGCCGTCGCCCAACTGCGCCAACGGATGCGAGCGCGGCATGATCGCGACGATTTCGTCCTCGCGCCATGCATGCACGGCGGTGTCCGGCGGCAGGTCTTCGCCGACCGGTCCCTCGATCATTGCAATGTCCACCGAACCGAGCGCGGCGACGATTTCGGTGGTGTTGCCGTCGGCGGTATGCAGCGTCACGTCCGGATAACGGCGATGGAAATCGGCGATCAGATACGGCAGCAGATAACTCGCCGGCGTGGTGCTCGCGCCGATCCGCAAGAAGCCCTGCTCGAGACCGCGTAAAGCGTCGCGGTACGCATGGGCTTGCCGCCAGGTGTCACGCAGCCGGGTGGCGTAGCTGGCGAGTTGCTCGCCCGCGGGCGTGAGGCGCACGCCGCGGCCGTCACGCTGATACAGCGGCTCGCCGAACTCGTCCTGCAACTGCCGCAGCTGGCCAGACACGGCCGGCTGCGACAAATGGAGCGCCACCGCCGCCCGGCTGATATTGCGATGCTCGGCGACGGCCGCAAACGTTATAAGTTGGTCCGGGGTCATGGTGGTCCAAGTATCGGCTCAAACGATACTTGACATTCTAAATCATGATTTTTCATATCGATATATCTACTTTAGGATTAGCCCCATCGAATCTTCGTCAGTCACAGAAAAGGGCTGCACCATGTCCACCGCTCAACTCACCGCCGCCAGTACGTCGCCCACCGGGTTGTCCACCCGCGGCCAGCTCAACGGCATTCTCTTCGTCGCGCTGTTCGCCGCCGCCGTGACGCGGATCGCCGCGATTCCGGCCGTCGCCGGACTGGGCCTGAGCCCGCTGATCGTCGGCATCGTGGCCGGCGCCATTTACGGCAATGCGCTGCGCGACGGCATGCCCGCCAGCTGGGCGGCCGGCGTCAACTTTTCGGCGCGCAAGCTGTTGCGCATTGCCGTGGCGTTCTTCGGGCTGCGCGTGAGCCTGCAGGAAATCGCTCAGGTCGGCGTGCCCGGCCTCGCGGAATCCGTCCTGATCGTGGTCAGCACGCTCGTGATCGGCACGTGGGCCGGCATGAAAATCATGAAACTCGACCGCGACACCGCCTTGCTGACCGCCGCGGGCAGCGCGATCTGCGGCGCGGCTGCCGTGCTCGCCTTCGAATCGACGCTGCAATCGAAGCCGCACAAGAGCGCCATGGCCGTGGGCAGCGTAGTGTTGTTCGGCACGCTTTCGATGTTCATGTACCCGGTGCTGTTCAATGCAGGCTGGCTGCATCTGGATACGGTTGGCGCGGGCCTCTTTTTCGGCGGCACGATCCATGAAGTGGCGCAGGTGGTCGGCGCGGCCAGCAACGTGAGCCCGGAAGCAACGCACATTGCCACCATCGTCAAGATGACGCGCGTGATGTTGCTGGTGCCGGTGCTGCTGGTGGTCGGCATGTGGGTGAACCGCTCCGCGCGCCGCAACGCCGCTTCGGCCGGCTCGGCAGACGGTGCCCACGCACCCCGCAAGCTGGCGATTCCATGGTTCGCGCTCGGCTTTCTCGGCTTCGTCGTGATCAACTCGCTGCACGTGCTGCCCGAAGCCGCGACCAGCACGCTCAACATGCTGGACACCTTCGCGCTGACCATGGCCATGACCGCGCTCGGCATCGAAACACGCATCTCGCAGATCCGGCAGGCCGGCCCCCGCGCACTGACCACCGGCTTCATTCTGTATGTGTGGCTGATTGCCGGCGGACTGGGTATCACATGGACTGTCCAGCACCTGTTCGGCTAAGCCGCCCTCGCCTTCACACTCACCCCGCCGCGTGCGGGGTTTTGCGCATTCTGGAGACCCATGCGGCGCGCTCGCGCGGCATACTGGTTGCTGACGTCGTCAGCTCATGCAGTCCGCTTATGCGCGCTGTCAATGCAACCGGAATGAGGATCGATCGATGAGCCTTGAACTCTACTATTGGGACGGCCTGCAGGGCCGCGGCGAATTCGTGCGGCTCGCGCTGGAAGAAGCCGGCGCCGACTACGTGGAAGTGGCGCGCGGCGAACCGTCGGAAGGCCTGGGCACGAAGGCGATGATGTCGGTGATGAAGAGCAGGGACGAGCCGTATCCGCCGTTCGCGCCGCCGTTCCTGAAAGACGGCGAACTGGTGATCGCGCAGACCGCCAACATCCTGTTCTATCTCGGCCCGCGGCTGAACCTCGCGCCCACGGTGGAAAGCCTGCGTTACGTGGCCAACGGCCTGCAACTGACGATCGCCGACATGGTCACCGAAGCGCACGACACGCACCACCCGCTCGCCAGTTCGCTTTACTACGAAGACCAGAAAGACGCCGCCAAAGTGCGCGCGCACGACTTCATCGACAACCGCATTCCGAAGTTCATGTCGTACTTCGAGCGCGTGCTGAAACAGAATCCGGCCGGCGACCGCTTCATGGTGGGCGACGCGCTCACTTACGTCGACCTGTCCATGTTCCAGTTGATCGACGGCTTGCTGTACGCGTTTCCGCGCGCGCTCAAACGCTTCGGCGAACACTATCCGCGGCTCGCCGCGTTGCACGACGCGGTGATCGAGCGGCCGAACATCGCCGCGTACCTGCAGTCCGACCGGCGTATCGAACACAACGAGGCCTGCATCTTCCGGCACTATCCGGAACTCGACAAGGCGGCCGCTTGAGCCGCGCCAATTTTCTTCGCTCACTGACCGTAGCGCGCCCGCCATCCGAAGCGGGCGCGCTTTTCAACTCACTCTCACGCCCCGTACCGTCGACGTGCTTTCATTCCTGCTGAAGCTGCGCACCCGCGCACAAGATCTGTTCCGCCTCTCCGACGCCCACACGATGCTGGTCTGGTCGGTGGTGGTCGGCGTCGCGGGCGCCTTCGCCACGATCGCCTTTCGCGAGGCCATCGCGCTGCTGCAATTCGCGGTGGTCGGCAAGGCCGGCAGTTTCGTCGAAATGGCGCGCAGCCTGCCGTGGACCGTGCGGATCTGGATGCCCGCCGCCGGCGGCCTGATCGCCGGCTTCTTTCTGCTGATCGCGCAGCGGCATGCGGACAAATGCAACCACATCGATTACATGGAAGCGGTCGCGATCGGCGACGGCGTGGTGCCGGTGAAGCTGAGCTTGTGGCGCAGCGTGTCGTCGCTGTTCACGATATCGAGCGGCGGGTCGATCGGCCGCGAAGGTCCGATGGTGCAACTGGCGGCACTGGCCGCTTCGCTGATCGGACGCTGGGTGCATTTCGATCCGTCGCGGCTGCGTCTGCTGGTGGCATGCGGTGCGGCCGCCGGGATCACCTCCGCATATAGCGCGCCGATTGCGGGCGCGTTTTTCGTCACCGAAATCGTGCTCGGCTCGATTGCGATGGAAAGCTTTGGGCCCGTGGTGGTCTCGGCCGTGGTGGCCAACATCACGATGCGTGAATTCGCCGGCTACAAGCCGCCGTACGAAATGCCGGTGTTTCCGCCGGTAGCCGGTCTCGAAGTGCTGTTGTTCGTCGCGCTCGGCTTGTTGTGCGGCGCGGCGGCTCCACAGTTTCTGCGCCTGCTCGACGTGTCGAAGAAAAGCTTTCGCAAGCTGCCGGTGCCGTTGCCCGTGAGACTCGCGCTCGGCGGCCTCGTGGTCGGCATTCTGTCGGTGTGGACGCCCGAGGTGTGGGGCAACGGCTACAGCGTCGTCAACTCGATCCTGCATTCGCCGTGGACGTGGACCGCGCTCGTTCTCGTGCTGGTGTTCAAGCTCGTCGCCACGGCGGCCACGGCGGGCTCCGGCGCGATCGGCGGGGTGTTCACGCCGACGCTGTTCGTCGGCGCGGTGGTCGGCTCGCTGTTCGGCCAGGGCATGCATGCGCTGTGGCCGCACGGCACGTCGGCCCCGTTCGCGTATGCGATGGTCGGCATGGGCGCGTTTCTGGCGGGCGCAACCCAGGCGCCGCTGATGGCGATCCTGATGATCTTCGAGATGACGCTCAGCTACCAGGTGGTGCTGCCGCTCATGCTCTCGTGCGTGGTCGCCTATTTCGTGTCGCGCGCGATCGGCAAGACATCCATGTACGAAATCACCTTGCGGCGCAACAACGAGGAACAGGAGCGCTCGCGGCTGCGCGCCACGCAGATGCGCGAGCTGATCCGCCCAGCCGAAACCGTCGTGCCGCCCAACGCGACCGTGCAGGACATGACGCGCGTGTTTCTCGAATATCCGGTGAAATATCTTTACGTGGCCAACGAGTCGGGCGCGTTTCTCGGCGTGGTCGCGCTCAAGGACATCACCTCCGACCTGCTCGACGGGCGCGACACCACCGCGAAGACCGCGGCGGATTATCTGCAGCCGCATTTCGACGTGCTCACGCCCGATATGCCGCTCGGCGTCGCGTTGCAGCACTTTCTCGCGTTTCAGGGCGAGCGACTTCCGGTGATCGAAAGCGTCGCGCATCCCACGCTGGCCGGCGTGGTCTATAAAACCTCGCTGCTCGATGCGTACTTCCGCATGAATCCGACACGTTAGGCGGACGCGTTAGGGGACGCGCGCAAAGCCATCCAGCATCGCGCCCGCCGTCGCTTTGCGTGCCGTGCAAAGCGCGGCAAATTCTCTACAATGGACAGACTGCTGCGGCGAATGCCCGCAGCGCGCGTTACGCCAGAACGGGCGCACCGAGACGCCCGCCCTTCGATCGGAGCGAAGATGAGCGAACCGTCCCTCGATGCCGTGCGCCGCGACCAGGCGGGCTGGATTTTCGTGCATATCGAAGGCGAGCCCTACGACCGCGGCGAGCAGCACGGCCAGTTGCTCGCCACGGAAATCCGCAACGCGATCCACACCGCCCGCTATCTCGCGAAGTGGGACACCGGCGAAGACTTCGACACGTTCGTCGACGCCGCGGTCTCGCAGTTCGCCAACAAACTCGACACCGAATTCGCCGACGAAATCCAGGGTATCGCCGACGGCGCCAAGCTGCCGTTCGCCGAAGTACTGGCGTGGAACGGCTACATGGATCTGCTGCAAAGCTGGTGGCCGGCCCACGCGGCGCAGCAGCAGCCGAACCTCGGCATGAAACCGTGGCGCGGACGGCGCGGGCACCACTGCAGCGCGTTCATCGCCACCGGCCGCGCGACCCGCGACGGCCGCATCGTGATGGCGCACAACTCGTGGGACCGATACGCGGCCGGCGACGCGTTCAATGTCGTATTCGACATCGTGCCCGATCAGGGCCACCGCATCCTCATGCAAGGCTTGCCCGGCTGCATCTCCAGCCTCACGGATTTCTGGGTGACCGCGGCCGGCCTGATGGTGACGGAAACCACCATCTCCAACTTCGCCGGCTACAACGCGGCCGGCGCGCCCGAGTTCTACCGCTCGCGGCGCGCGTCGCAGTACGCGAACAGCATCGGCGAATGGTGTGAAATGTTCGCGATCGCCAATAACGGCGGCTATGCGAATAGCTGGCTGCTGGGCGACACCAAGACCGGCGAGATCGCGCGTTACGAACTGGGTTTGCACTTCTCCGGCTTCGAGAGCACGAGAGACGGCTTCTACAGCGGCTACAACACCGCAACCGATCTGAAGATCCGCAATCAGGAATGCCTGGGCGAAGGCGAAGACTATACGGATGTGCGCAAGAACGGCGCGCGGCGCCTGCGTTTCATGCAACTGGAAGAGATGCATCGCGGCAAGATCGACGTGGAACTGGCCAAGGAAATGATCGCCGATCATCACGACGTCTATCTCGACCGCAACGACAACCCGTGCTCGCGCACCATCTGCGGACATCTGGAACTGGACGACGCGCGCTTCGGCGGCACCGATCACGGCCCGTTCAACCCATGGGGCGCCAACGACGGCAAAGTGGCCGACAGCGAAATGGCGCGCGAGATGGCGTTCAGCGCGCGCTGGGGCCATCCGTGCGGGCGGCCGTTCGACGCGCAGGCGTTCATGAAGCGGCATCCGCAGTGGAACTGGCTGAACGGCTACATGCGCGACCGGCCGTCGTGGCCGTGGACGCGCTTTGAAGCGTTGCGTTAGGAACCGTGCTTGCGGCGGCGCAACATGTCCAGCGCATGAGCGTTCGCGACGGCGCTGCTGCGAAGTCGCCGCGTTTCTGCCATCATCTGGAATCGACAATACCGTTTTGTCGGGAACGTGCGTGCGCTGCAAAATCCGCCATTCAGCATGGATTAGCGCGCAAGGTCACGTTTAGCATGGGCCGTCCTTTCGACGCGGGGACGGCACAGCGCTTGCTCCATTGTCAGCGCCGCATGAGCTTAGGAGGTCGGGTGATGAAAACCTCGACGCTGTTGACCATGGTGACGCTGTCAGCCTCTTGTTTTGCCGCGCCGGTTCATACCGCGCCGGACAGCATGACCGCCAATAGTCTTGCCGAACGCGCCAACGCCGCACCCGTTGCCCCCGCGGCGCCGGATGTCGCCGCCGCGGACAGCAATCGTCCGCAACATTGGGAACATATCGCGCTGCCCAAATCGCGACATCTCGACCGGAGCTTTACTGGGCAGAACGAGCACTTGCAGACCTGACGCGACCTGTCACATAGAGACGTGCGCGGCGCTGCATGCTTTACACTGCCTGGCGTTCACGGCCGCAATGCGGTCGAGGGCGCGCATGTGCTACAGCACCGGCATGCGCGGGCCGGCATCCATTGCGTTACGTCAGCCGCGCGCTTTCAACCAGCGGCAAGCGCCACGCCCAACCGTCTTACGAGGAGCGTTTGCATGACCGCATCGGCTATTCCCGGCGAATCGATTGACCTCCAGATCACCGATATTCTGGGCGCCGTCCAGTTTCCAACCAACAAAGACGCACTCGTGGACGCCGCGCGCGAAGCCGGCGCGAGCAACGAGGTCCTCTCGATGCTCGACGGCTTGCCGGAACAGGACTATGTCGACGTGAACTCGGTCACGCGCCTGATCAGCGGCAATTACAGCCCGGGACTCGGGGCATGAGCGAGGAGTCGGGTTCGTCGCAGCCTCGTTCCCGCCCGCCGTCCCTCTGGCTCGCGCCTGGCCTGAAACGCGAATCCGACTGGATCTACCGCTCGCCGCAGACGGCCGGTGCAAACGGCATCGAACGGATCGAGGCTTTCTTTCATCAGGCCGGCTACGCGATGCACCGGCACGATACCTATGCGATCGGCCGCACGCTGGCCGGCGTTCAGAGTTTTCGCTATCGCGGCAGCATCCGTAACAGCCTGCCGGGCGGCACGATGGTGCTGCATCCCGACGAACCGCACGACGGCCAGGCCGGCACCGGCGACGGCTTCCACTACCGCATGGTCTATGTCGATCCGGCGTTGTTCCAGCAGGCGCTCGGCGGCAGGCCGCTGCCGTTTCTGGAAGGTGGCCTGTCGAATGATCCGCGCCTCTTTGCCGCCACCGAGAGCCTGTTGCAGGCGATGGATAGCGCCATCGACCCGCTCGAACAGGACAGCGCGCTCCACGATCTGGCCGTCGCCCTCGCCGCGGTGGCCGGCGCGCCGGACGCGCCCCGTTCTGTGGATTACCGGGCGGCAACCCTGGCACGCGATTACCTGCTTGCGTCGCTCGATCGCGCGGTCACGCTCGACGAACTTGCCGCCGCGGCGGGTCGAGACCGCTGGAGTCTATCGCGGGATTTTCGAGCGCTGTTCGGCACCAGTCCGCATCGCTATCTGACCATGCGGCGTCTCGATCTCGTGCGGCAACTGGTGCTCAAAGGCGTGTCGCTAGCCGACGCCTCCGCCGCAAGCGGCTTTGCCGATCAGAGTCACATGACGCGGCATTTCAAGCACGCATGGGGCGTCGCGCCCGCGCAATGGCTGAAGATGGTCGGCTCGCCGGCGCGCGTTGAGTCGTTGAGTCGTTGAGTCGTTGAGTCGTTGAGTCGTTGAGTCGTTGAGTCGTTGAGTCGTCGAGCGGCTGCATACCTGATCGCGCGGCGCCGAACGGCCGCGCGCACAAACGTTCAAGACCCGCCTGCCCGTTACGCCGTACGCTTCCAGCCTGACATAACCGCTCAGGAGGAGCACGACGATGTCCGACGCTCAAACCATTCAACGGCCGTACCAAGCCATCAATTTCACGGAAAAACTGGCGCTTTTCAACGACCAGTGGCAAGCGCGCGTGGTCGCCGAAATGAACGACTATCAGTTCAAGCTGGTGCGAATCGAAGGGGATTTCATCTGGCACGAGCACGCCGACACCGATGAGACCTTCATCGTGCTCGACGGGCAACTGCGCATCGACATGCGCGATGGTTTCGTGCTGATTTCCGCCGGGGAAATGTTCGTGGTGCCGAAGGGCACCGAGCACAAGCCGTACGCCGAGCGCGAAGTCAAGTTGCTGCTAATCGAGCCGCGCGGCGTGAAGAATACTGGCGAGGAAGTCAGCGAACGGACCGCGGCGAACGACGTGTGGATTTAGGCAATCTCGTCGTTCGCCATGGCCCCGGCGGCCAGGTGGCTCAACCACGATGAACCATCTGCCCGGCAAGCGCACGGCTGGCCGGAAACCTTGGCGGCCCTCTTCAAACGCCAACGCCCCTCGCGCTCGACATCAAAACGGCGATGACGCCGCAATCCGCGAGCGCGCGGCGTTGGGCATGGGACGCGCTGCGTCGGCGGACAATTCCGGCTCCCGCAGATCGCCCATGTCCGTCATCACCTCCGCGGCCTCCGCTACCGAACGCGCCGGCGTCACGGTGCGCGGATCGCGCGCGTGCTGCCCCTGCTGCTGGAAATGCTCGACGAGATGGTCGATGAAAGTCCGCACCTTCGCCGGCAAATGCAGGCGGCTCGGATAGGCGATCGTGATTTCGATCTGCGGCAAACGGTAGTTGGCGAGCAGCGGCACGAGCCGCCCGGACGCCAGATCACGGCCGATCAGATAGTTCGGCAGGATCGCTACGCCCATTCCCAGCAGCGCGAACTGCCGGAGCATTTCCGTATTGTTCGCAACGATCGCATTCGTGGGGCGCACGCGGACTTCGCCGTCCGGCCCGGTAAAGACGCGTTCTTCGCCGCCCTGCTCGGACGGCCGGCTCAAACACGGATGCGTGAGCAGATGCTCGGGCCGCGTCGGCGTGCCGTGCTGCGCCAGGTACGCGGGCGTCGCGCAGACGGTCATATAGCCGGTGGTCAGACGCCGCGTGACGATACTCGCGCTGCGCATGTACCGCGTGACGAGAATGCCGACATCGAAGCCCTCCTCCACCAGATCGACGTGGCGATCCGCGAGCGTGACATCGGGCACGACGTCGGGATAGCGCGCGGCATAGGACTGCACCACCGGTGCAAGGCTATGCAGCCCGAACACCACCGGCGCGACGATGCGCAAAGTGCCGACCGGCTCGTGATTGCGCGCCACCACCATCTGCTCCACGCCTTCGAGGTCGTCGAGAATGTGCCGCACGCGCTCCAGATAAGTCGTGCCGGACTCCGTCAGCGAGAGGCGTCGCGTGGTGCGATTGAGCAGGCGGGTGCCGAGGCGCGCTTCCAGATCGGCGACGTGACGCGTGACAACCGCCGTGGAAAGATCCAGCGCGCCAGCCGCACGGACGAAACTACCGAGGTCGGCCACTCTGACGAAAACGCGCATCGACTGCAATTGGTTCATGGGACGACTCCTGCCGCGGTAAAGCCGGGCCGGCGCAACCCTCACGCCTGTATCGACCCGCTCGGCAAGGCGCGCGCGGGTTTGCCCAACGATCCGATTGTATCGACCCGATCATGTCCCAACCCTGACCTGAACATGACATTCCGGACAGGTTTGCGAGTGCGCTCGCGTCAACTCCGTGCGGTTTTTTGCAAGGTTTATTGCGGATTTGGAGTAGGTATAAACCCTAGGATGCTGGTATCATAGCCCCCGAAAGGGAAATCAATCGTTAATTGCTATGACACATCGTTTTCAGCTGTTCGAAAAAATCGCGTTCTCATTGGTCTGCTGGTCCGCTGCGGCGTGTTCGGCTTTCATCGCGTACGAACGTTGCCCGGACATCAAGGTGGTGCTGCATGTGGGCGAAGAGGTTCTGCGCTACAGCGGGCAGTATTCGTTCGTCTGCGCAACGCCGGTTGCCGACGCTTGCGCGCAGTTGCCGGCTGACTGACGCCGCGCTTTACGGCTTTACGTCTTACGGTTCGCGCCCGAACACCACGCGCGCAAAAAACCCCGCCAGCACCGTTTCAGCCATCTCCGCCGGCACGTTCTGCGGGTCGACCGTGTAGAAAAACTGCACGCCGTCGCACAAACCCATCAAGCCGATCGCCAGCGTCTCCGGCGGCATCACCATCGGCGTGCCCACACGCGCCGAAAACTCCCGGATATACGCGCTCAACTGCTCGAGCTTCTCGTGCATGAAAGCGTTAAAGCGAATCCGGAAACGGCCGTCTCGCACCGCGAGCAACTTCGCCTCGACCCACAGCAGGAAACACTTGTTCTCGCGATGCAGATTGCTGTAGTAGCGCAGCACGCGTGCTTCCATTTCTTCACGCGATGCCGCATCCGCGAAGATCGCCTGCAACCCCGCCTGCATGACTTCGTGGTCGCGCCGCAGTAGTTCGAGAAACAACTCGCTCTTGCTGCGGAAGTTCGAATAGAACGCACCGCGCGAATAACCCGCCGCCGCCGCGATGTCTTCGACACTCGCCGCAACGAAACCCTTCCTCATAAAAATGGCTTGCGCAGCGTCGAGCAATCGCTCGCGCGTCTGGTCTTTGCTCTGCTCGCGTGTCAGTCGTTGCCGTTTCATGGCCGCCAGTCTAGCACTGAAAAGAATCCGAATTCACTCCAACATTCAAATACATGTGTGTATTAGAATGCAAACCGTCATTCGAAGTCAGATGCGCATGCCAATTGCATAATGGCCCACGCGTCTTCGCTGGCGGGCCGCTGCGGCTTGCCGTGTTCGTTCGCTGTCTCCAGTTGGGGTAATTGTGAAGCGTCCCGGTTTTCCCGCATCGCCCGCGATGCGCCCGCAGTCGCGTCGGCGTGGCCGTCCCGTAAGCCCGCGCCACGCAGCATTCGTTCTGGTTCTTGCCGGCGTCGTCACGCTGGCCGCGTGTTCGAAGAAAGAAGCCGCCGCGCCCGAGCCGCGTCCGGTGGTCGCTGTCGCCGTGCATGCGGACGGCAGCGAGATGCAGGCAGCGTCGTTACCCGGCGAAGTGCAGGCCCGTTACTCGACGCCGCTGTCGTTTCGCGTCGGCGGGAAGATCGTCGAACGGCGCGTGCGCCTCGGCGATGTGGTGAAGAACGGGCAGATCGTCGCCCGGCTCGATCCGGCCGACCAGCAAAAGAACGCTGCCAGCGCGCAGGCGCAGCTTGCCGCCGCAGAGCACAGTCTTGTGTATGCGAAGCAGCAACTCGATCGCGATCAGGCGCAGGCGAAAGAGAACCTGATTGCGCCTGCCCAGCTCGAACAGACCACGAACGCATACGCATCCGCCGTCGCGCAGCGCGATCAGGCCGCGCAGCAGGCGGCGTTGTCGAAAGACCAGTTGCAATACACCACGCTCGCCGCCGATCACGCCGGCGTGATTACCGCCGAGCAGGCCGACACCGGTCAGAACGTCTCGGCGGGCCAGGCCGTCTACAACCTCGCCTGGAGCGGCGACATCGACGTGGTGTGCGACGTGCCGGAAAGCGCGCTCGCCGCGCTCTCCGTCGGGCAAACCGCCAACGTCACGCTTGCCGCGCTGCCGGGACGCAAGTTCGCCGCGCGCGTGCGCGAACTCTCGCCCGCCGCCGATCCGCAAAGCCGCACCTATCGCGCCAAACTCACGCTCGAGAACCCCGGCCCGGATGTGCGTCTGGGCATGACCGCGGATATCGAACTCGCCGCGTCGGCGAACACTTCGGCCAATCAGAACGGCTCGTTTACGGTGCCCGCCACCGCGTTGTTCCACGACGGCACGCAGCCCGCCGTGTGGATCGTGCGCGCCGCGGACAACGCGCTGGAACTGCGCCGAGTAACGGTCACGCGCTACAACGAGCGCACCGTGGTGATCAGCCAGGGCATCAAGGAGGGCGAGCGCGTCGTGCTGCAAGGCGTGCATACGGTGACCGCCGGCGAGAAGGTCCGTGCGATCGCGCCGCTGCATCCCGAGGACTTCGCTTCATGAGCACCACGCCTGAAGAGGGACGCTTCAACCTGTCCGCATGGGCACTGCGCCACCAGGCGCTGGTCGTTTTCCTGATCGCGCTCGCCACCGCTTTCGGTATCCTCGCCTATACGCGGCTCGCGCAATCCGAAGACCCGCCCTTCACGTTCCGCGTGATGGTGATCCGCACCTTCTGGCCCGGCGCGACCGCGCGCCAGGTGCAGGAACAGGTCACGGACCGCATCGGCCGAAAATTGCAGGAGACGCCCGCGATCGACTTCGTGCGCAGCTACTCGCGCCCCGGCGAATCGCTGATGTTCTTCTCGATGAAAGACTCGGCGCCGGTCAAGGACGTGCCCGAAACCTGGTATCAGGTGCGCAAGAAAGTCGGCGACATTGCGGCCACGCTGCCGCAAGGCATACAAGGCCCGTTCTTCAACGACGAATTCGGCGACGTCTATACCAACATCTACACGCTCGAAGGCGACGGCTTTTCCGCCGCGCAACTGCACGACTACGCTGACCAACTGCGCACGGTGCTGCTGCGCGTGCCGGGCGTCGGCAAGGTCGATTATTTCGGCGATCCCGATCAACACATCTATATCGAGATCGCCAATACGCAGCTCACGCGTCTGGGCATCTCGCCGCAACAACTCGGCCAGGCCATCAATTCGCAGAACAGCGTCTCGCAAGCCGGCACGCTGACCACCACCGATGACCGCGTGTTCGTGCGTCCCACCGGCCAGTTCAAGGACGTCAACGCTCTCGCCGACACGCTGATTCGCATCAACAACCGCTCGTTCCGTCTCGGCGATATCGCCACGATCAAACGCGGCTACGACGACCCCGTCGTCACGCAAATGCGCTCCGGCGGCAAGGCCGTGCTCGGCATCGGTGTGACCATGCAGCCGGGCGGCGACGTGATCCGCCTCGGCAAGGCGCTCGATCAGCAGATGGTCCAGTTGCGCCGCGCGCTGCCCGCCGGCTTGCAACTGGTCGAAGTGTCGAGCATGCCGAACGCGGTCGCGCATTCGGTCGACGACTTTCTCGAAGCCGTCGCCGAAGCCGTGGCGATCGTGCTGGTGGTGAGCCTGGTGTCGCTCGGCGTGCGCACCGGCATGGTGGTCGTGATCTCGATTCCCGTGGTGCTCGCCGTCACCGCGCTGTGCATGTACCTGTTCGATATCGGCCTGCACAAGGTGTCGCTCGGCACGCTCGTGCTTGCGTTGGGACTGCTCGTCGACGACGCGATCATCGCCGTCGAAATGATGTCGGTGAAGCTGGAGCAAGGCTGGAACCGCACGCGCGCGGCAGCCTATGCGTACACCAGCACCGCGTTTCCGATGCTCACCGGCACCCTCGTCACCGTCTCCGGTTTTTTGCCGATCGCATTGGCCAAGTCGAGCACCGGCGAATACACGCGTTCGATCTTCGAAGTGTCGGCGATCGCGCTGATCGCCTCGTGGCTTGCCGCCGTGGTACTGATTCCGCTGCTCGGCTATCACCTGTTGCCCGAGCGCAAACGCGAGGCGCACGAGACACATCTGCCCGACGATCACGAGCACGACATCTACGACACGCGTTTCTACCGGCGCCTGCGCGGCTGGATCGGCTGGTGCATCGAGCGGCGCTTCGTCGTGCTGGCGATCACAGTCGTACTATTCGTGCTGGCCATGGCGGGTTTCACGCTGGTGCCGCAGCAGTTCTTCCCGAGTTCGGACCGCCCCGAGTTGCTGGTGGATGTGCGCCTGCCCGAAGGCGCCTCATTCGAAGCCACATTGCGTGAGGCCACGCGGCTCGAAAAAGCACTAGTGGGCCGCCCGGAAATCGATCATACGGTCGACTTCGTCGGCACCGGCGCGCCGCGTTTCTATTTGCCGCTCGATCAGCAATTGCCGCAACCCAATTTCGCGCAATTCGTGATCACGGCGAAGTCGGTAAAGGATCGCGAAAAGCTTGCGCAATGGCTCGAACCTGAATTGCGCGACCATTTTCCGGCCATTCGCACGCGCCTGTCGCGGCTCGAGAATGGACCGCCCGTCGGCTATCCGGTGCAGTTCCGCGTAAGCGGCGACGACATCGCCACGGTGCGCTCGATCGCCGAGCGCGTGGCCGCGACGCTGCGTGCGGACCACGGCACCCGCAACGTGCAGTTCGATTGGGACGAACCCGCCGAGCGCTCGGTGCGCTTCGAGGTCGATCAGAAAAAAGCGCGCGAACTCGGCGTGAGCTCAGAAGACATTTCGAGCTTCCTCGCGATGACGCTCTCCGGCTACACCGTCACGCAGTACCGCGAACGCGACAAGCTGATCAGCGTCGATCTGCGCGCGCCCAAGGCGGAGCGCGTCGATCCCGCGCAACTCGTCACGCTGGCCATGCCTACGCCGAACGGTCCCGTGCCGCTCGGCACGCTCGGCCATTTGCGCAACGATCTCGAATACGGCGTGATCTGGGAGCGCGACCGTCAGCCGACCATCACCGTGCAATCCGACGTCGCGCCGGGCGCGCAAGGTATCGACGTCACGCATGCCGTCGACAAAGCGCTGGGCCAGATTCGCGGCAGCCTGCCGGTGGGCTACCGGATCGAAATCGGCGGCTCGGTCGAGGAAAGCGGCAAGGGCCAGACGTCGATCAATGCGCAGATGCCGATCATGATCATCGCCGTGCTCACGCTGCTGATGATCCAGTTGCAAAGCTTCGCACGCGTGCTGATGGTCGTGCTGACCGCGCCGCTCGGGCTGATCGGCGTGGTGCTCACGCTGCTGCTGTTCGGCCAGCCGTTCGGCTTTGTCGCCATGCTCGGCGTGATCGCGATGTTCGGCATCATCATGCGCAACTCGGTGATTCTGGTCGATCAGATCGAGCAGGACATCGCCTCCGGGCATAAGCGGTTCGATGCGATCGTCGGCGCGACCGTGCGGCGTTTCCGTCCGATCACGCTGACTGCCGCCGCCGCCGTGCTCGCGTTGATTCCATTGTTGCGCTCGAACTTCTTCGGCCCGATGGCAACCGCGCTGATGGGCGGCATTACGAGCGCGACCATCCTCACGCTGTTCTATCTGCCCGCGCTGTACGCCACGTCGTTCCGCGTGCGTGCCGATGAACGCGAGCCGCAGACGCCGTCCGCGTCCGGCACGACGCATACGGGGAATTGAGTATGACCACGCCCACGTTCTTCCGATATTCGCGCCTCGCCGCGCTCACTGGCGTGGCATGCGCGCTCGCCGCCTGCTCGTTCGGACCGAGCGGCGAGCCGCCCGCGATGCCGCAGCCGGCGCACTACGGCGCCGCAGCGCAGCCGACGCAAACCGTGCCCGCGCAAGGCGTCACGCAGCAGTTCGTGGTCGGCGAAAAGCCGGTGCCCGAATGGTGGAAGCTTTATCAATCGGACACGCTGAACGCTTTGGTCGACGAAGGCCTGCGCAACAGTCCGACGCTCGCCGCGACCGACAAAAGCCTCGCCGCCGCGCGCGAGCAGTTGCGCGCGCAGATCGGCAGCTCGATGCTGCCGACCATCGACGCCGGCGGCCAGGCGACCCGCAATCGCGCGCTGGCGATCCCCGAGATCGGACCCAACACGTTTCTGTACAACGTCTTCGTCGGTCAATTGCAGGCGCATTACACCTTCGACCTGTTCGGCGCCGCGCGTCTCGCCGATGCCGCGCTCGCCGCGCGCGTCAACGTTCAGGCCTATCAGTTCGACGCCGCGCGCCGCGCGCTGGCCGCCAATATCGTGACGGCCGCGATCACCAGCGCCGCGCTGCATGCTCAGATGGAGACGACCGAACGGCTCGTGACGATCGCCAACGATCAGGCGCGCGACACGCAGCGGCGGTACGTGCTGGGCGCGGTCTCGCATGCCGATCAGTTGAGCGCGCAACAGAGCGCGGCGAGTCTGTCGGCGAGCTTGCCGGGTTTGAAGCAACAATGGCTGAGCACGCGCCACGCATTGGCGGTGCTGCTCGGACGAACGCCTGATGCGGCGCCGGACGATCTCGAGCTTGCGCAATTGCATGTGCCTGAGCAGGTACCGGTGGTGGTGCCTTCGGAGCTGCTGCGCTCGCGGCCCGACATTCAGGCTGCCGACGCCGCGCTGAAGGCCGCGGCGGCCGACGTCGGGGTCGCCACGGCGCAGATGTTCCCGAGTCTGTCGTTGAGCGCGTCGATGGGACAAGGCGGTTTTAGCTGGCCGGTCGCGCTCTCGGGCGCGGGCGCGATCTGGAGCATCGGAGCGTCGCTGTCGCAGCCGCTGTTTCATGGCGGCGCCCTGTTCGCGCAACGACGTGCGGCGGTCGATACCTACGACGCCACGGTCTCGCAGTACAAGCAAACGGTGCTGGCCGCGTTCCAGAACGTCGCCGACACGTTGGCCGCGCTCGAACACGACTCGCAAGCGCTGGATGCCGCGAATATTGCGGCGCGCTCGGCGCAAGGCATCTTCGATGAAACCTCCGGACGCTACCGGCTGGGCGCGCTGCCTGTTGCGTCGACCCGTTCGAGCGAGCAGCAGTTTCGCAACGCGCAGCTCGACGAGATCCGCTATACGAGCGCGCGGCTGACGGACACCGCGGCGTTGTTCCAGGCCATGGGGAATCCGCCGGTTGAGACGGGGGTGGGTGGGGCTTCGGCGGCGGCGGCTTCGGCATCAGCGGCGAGCGCGGGAGTCGCTGAGTAGCTAAACCTGGGATTCCGTACGGACGGTTAGGAAGTTATCCCCGTTTTCTGTTCGCAAGTCCGTGGATAAGTCTTCGCCAATCACGCGAAATCCCAACCCACAAAGGTTCGCGGGCCACCTGAGGGGAATTTAGGCATTCCCCACGGCCCGACAAACACCGTTGTATGCGATGCCTGTTAATAGTACGTGTAGTTCATCGCTTAACACGGACTTGTGCTCGGGACGAAGAACCAGCTCCACAGGTCCCGCGCCCCGGTGCTCTTTCAGATACCGGTAAAGCCCATCCGTGATAAAGGCGCACGCGCTCATGCCTGGCCGAAAACTCAACGTCATACATCACACCCCCATGATCTTTTTGAGGGTCACGCCGCCGCTTCTGCGGGTGCGCTGTGAAGAGAAGACCGCTTGGATGCTGACCTGGACTCATAGGACCAGCGGGCTACCCGGCGCTGCGATCAGAATTGCGATGGTCGCAGCGCCGGGCACTTGGTCAGTTACTCCTCTGGTGACGCGTCAATGGGGTGTTGCGTAACGTTTAAACGCTTTTTGACTTCGGGCCGCCCCTCCGCGATCACGTTAAGCATTGCTACGCCGAGCTGCCGCGCTAACTCGTCGTCAAATTCGAACTCGTCGTCGTCCACAAAGAATGGTACTTCCATACACTCGGCCAGAAGCGGAGCCACCCTAGCTGACTCAACAATTTGCATGATCAACTGTTGTGGATTCTCGACGTAGGTCACAACCATTGAATACGGCGGACGTTTAAGCATCAATACCCCCTGCATTGTTGATATCTGTCAAAAGCGTTCGCCAAGCATAGAGCCCAGTTTCGCTTCCCTCTTGGTCCGGCCAGGAGACGGCATTCGTCTCTGTCGTTTTCATACTGAGCATAGCATTCGGCTTCATGAGTTTCCCTACCGCCGCATTTAACGAATCCACCATCACCTCCCTTGAACAGGCCGCTGTAAAGCGTTGACCGCTTCGCAGAACTCGTCAAATCCGGCACGAGCGAAGGATAGGGAACCTGCGCCTGATCGCTCAGCATCAACTCGGTGGTTTCGCGCCATGCCGGCAGTCAGGCGGGGTTTCGGTTAAGTTACATTACTGATCAATTAGTGCGAGGTCGTTAATACACGCATAGTTGCCCATTCCGCCAGGCGTATTGCTGGTCACGTCGAGCTTGCATGTCTTGGAGCCCGGCGTGGCGCCGGACTTCGCGTACAGTGAGAAGCAGTCGTCTGCATTTGCGCTGAACGCAAGTATCAGCAACACGAACGCAGCCATTAGACGGCCCGAAGATCCGGCCGCCTCCCCGTACAGTCTTTGTCTTTTCATTTTTATCCCTATTGGCTTGCTTTGTACTTGTTTGACGCACAAGCAACCTATAGGGACCAAGATGACCGGAAAATCCGACAACTCTTAAAATTACGCGCGACTTGCGTTCACACAAACCCGGACCAGGGAATGCCGACGCAAGCTGTAGGAACCCATAACAAAAATTATCAGATATCGTTGAGCCAAAGCAAAAGAATGGCGAACCCAAGGCATCCGATTCAGCCATATTCCCCGAGGCAACGAAGAAAAAATTTTTGGAGCACCGAGGACGATTACGACGTTTTGATAGATGCAGAACTGGCGCGCCGCCTTCACTTCAGCAAATAAGCTCGGCATTCTCGCCGTAGAGATCAAGCGCAGATATCAGACTCTAGTGCTGCGCCCGCAGAAAGCGGGCTATAGGAGTGTGTTCGTGCTGTGGTCGAGCGTTCCCGCTGCGAGGGCCGTGCACGGCTCGGTTGATCTTGCGACGAGCGCCACGCGCGACCATGCACCAAGTGGCATTTCGCGCGACTCGCCATCGAAACGGTAGCGGGAGTGGACACTGGTTCCCTTCGCCCCAGTACTCACTCGGCCGGGGAAGCGGGTGCCCTCGTCCGAGTGCGGCCATGATCGGAGACCTTGTGCATCGTAGGACACTTTATCCACAGTTTGTGTTGATAGAGCTGTTGATAACATCCGGAGATACCTACTAAGTCCTTGGCCGCGCACGAGATTCGTCCATCGATGCGTTTAACTACGCCGCCTGCTCACGCTTGGCCTGGCGCCGCGACCCCCATTGCAGCAGCCCGTCACAGGTCTGCATCAATAAACACTCGCCTCACCCGCCGGCCGGTTCTTGAACCGCTTGTGCACCCAATAATATTGATCAGGAATCCGTCTAACCTGCGTCTCGAGAAACGCGGTGAGACGCCGCGCGTCGACCGACACGTCGTCGGACGGAAAATCGCTCAGCGCTTCGAAGATATTCAGCTTGTATCCGCGGTAGTCCGGCAACACCTCCGTGACGAACGGCACTACCCGCGCATTCGCCGCACGCGCCATCCGCGAGACGGAGGTCAGCGTGCAGGCCGGCACGCCGAAGAACGGCACGAACACCGAATCGCGCAAGCCGAAATCCATATCGGCGGCCAGCATTACGGGCTTGCCTTCGCGCAACGTGCGCAACGCGCGCCGCACGCTGTCGCTGCGCGGGATCATCTCGGTGCCGAAACGACCGCGCTGGCGCTTGGCCATCGCGTCGAAGAGAAGGTTCGACATCGGCGTATAGAGCGATGCGACCGGATGCCGCGTCGAATACATCATGCAGCCCGCCTCGATGCCGACGAAATGGAAGCCGACGAAAATCGTCGGCTGACCCGTCATATCCGAGAGATCGATTGCGCTCTCCACCTCGACGAGGCGTGCGAGCGCCTGCGCATTACCGAACCACTGCGGCCCACGCTCGACATAGCTGCGGATAACGTGACAAAAGTGCGCACGCGCCAGACGTTCGCGCGCCTCGTCGCTCATATCCGGAAAACACAGCTTCAGATTGGTATGTACGACGCGCCGGCGCGTGCTCGGAATGCGGTAGAGCAACGCGCCGATACCCGTGCCGATTCGTGCGACCACGCTATACGGCAGAAACGCAAACGCGCGCAGCAGACCTGTCATCAGACAGATCAGAATTCGATTTTTCACGAGGCGGGACCCGGTGGATGCTGGATGGCAAACACGCCGCCCGCCGCAACCTCAACATTGCCAACGGACGAAGTGACAGGCGCGCGCGTCATACCGGGTCTCGCGCGGCGCGGAGTTCGAGAATGGACGTCCCGCTCGCGGCGAGACGCAGTGGTGCTGGAGGCCGAAACCGTTTAGGGAATAGGCGTCCTTTAGGACCCTTGATAAATGCACCGCAGGCGTGATTAAAACACACTGCGCCTGCCGCGCACACAATCCGCCGGGTGGGCCACGCGGCAATCCGAGCGAAAGCCGCGCCAGGCGCCGCTTCGCTTCACTTTCAGAATCTTGCGTGCGCGGACTCCGCCGTGCTCATGCGGCCCGCACACGCCTGCTGCGCCCCACTGAACGTCCCCTTGCGGGACATCAGGGCTTGTTGGACTCGAACAGATCCATGATCTGCTTCTTCTCGTTCGACGAAACGCTAGGCGGTGGCACGACCGGCGGCGTCATGCCCGCGGGTCCCACGCCGCCGACCGCGTCGCTCACGCCCGCGGTCGGATTCGCCGAATCGAGACCGATGCTGGCCACGAAGCCATTGCCCGGCGTCATGTCCGTGTAGAACAGCTCGCCGTCGACCGAAGTCACGCCGTCCGGCTGCGCCGGCTCGCTCTGCGGCACGCCGCGCAACGCGCGCTGCATGTACTCCACCCAGATCGGCAAGGCCAGTTGCGCACCGAATTCACGGCTGCCGAGCGTCTTCGGCTGGTCATAACCCATCCACGCTACCGCCACGAGCGATTGCTGATAGCCGGCGAACCAGCCGTCTTTCGCGTCGTTGGTCGTCCCGGTCTTGCCCTGCAAGTCCGAACGATGCAGCGCGTTGGTGCCGGCACCCGTGCCGGCCGTCGCCACCGAATGCAGCAGGCTGTTCATGATGAACGCGTTACGCGGCTCGAGCGTACGCGGCGCATCGCGACCGGCTGTGAGCGGTTGCGCTTTGGAAAGCGGCTCGCCGCGCGCGTCCGTCACCTCGTTGATCAGATACGGATTGATCCGGTAGCCACCGTTTGCGAACACCGAATACGCACCCGCCGACTGCAACGGCGTGACGAGGCCCGCACCGAGCGCCATTGGCAGATACGGCGGGGTCTTGTCGGCGTCGAAGCCGAACCGCTGCGTAACGAAGTCTTGCGCGTACTTGGTGCCGATGAACGACAGAATGCGGATCGACACCAGGTTCTTCGACTTCTGCAACGCGAGACGCATCGGCATCGGACCGTCAGGCTGGTCGTCGTCCTTCGGCTCCCACGCGTCGCCGCCCGGCGTGCTCGACGGGAAATAGAGCGGCGCGTCGTTGATGATCGTGGCCGGTCCGAGACCCTTGTCGAGCGCCGCCGAATAGATGAACGGCTTGAAGCTCGAACCCGGCTGACGCCACGCCTGCGTGACGTGGTTGAACTTGTTCTTGTTGAAGTCGAAGCCGCCCACCAGCGCGCGAATCGCGCCGTCCTGCGGCGTGAGCGACACCAGCGCGCCCTCCACCTGCGGCAGTTGCGTGATCTGCCAGTTGCCCTTGTCGTCGGCGAGCACGCGCACGATCGAGCCGACCTTGATCTTCGTGGCGGCCGTGGCGCGCGCGCTCAATGCGCCGGCGACGAAACGAAGACCGTCGCCGCTGATCGCGAGCTGCGTGCCGTCCACCAGTTGCGCCTTGACCTGCTTCGGATTCACGTCCGTCACCACGGCGGCGATGATCTCGCCGTTATCGGGGTGATCGGTGAGCGCGTCGTCGATCGTCTGATCGCGGTCGTCACCCGGCGCGGGCAGTTGGACGAAGCCTTCCGGCCCGCGATAACCATGGCGCCGCTCGTAATCCATCACGCCCTTGCGCACCGCGCGATAGGCGGCGTCCTGGTCGGCGGAGTCGATCGTGGTGGTGACGTTCAGGCCGCGCGTATAGGTTTCGTCCTTGTACTGCGCGTACATCATCTGCCGGACCATTTCGGCGATGTACTCGGCATGCACGCTATATTCGTTGCCCGGATTCTTGGTGTGGATCTCTTCCTTCACCGCCTGGTCGTATTGCTCCTGGCTGATGTATTTCAGCTCGAGCATGCGCCGCAGAATGTACTCCTGACGTATCTTCGCGCGCTTCGGATTGACCACCGGGTTATACGCGGACGGCGCCTTCGGCAAACCGGCCAGCATCGCCGATTCCGCCAGCGTGATGTCTTTCAGGTCCTTACCGAAGTACACGCGCGCGGCAGCGGCAAAACCGTATGCGCGCTCGCCCAGATAAATCTGGTTCATGTACAGCTCGAGTATCTGATCCTTGGTCAGCGCGCGTTCGATCTTGTACGCGAGCAGCATTTCGTAGATCTTGCGCGTGTAGGTCTTCTCGCTGGAGAGGAAGAAGTTGCGCGCCACCTGCATGGTGATCGTGCTCGCGCCCTGTGAGGCGCCGCCGTGCGAAAGGTCGGACACACCCGCCCGCAGAATGCCGATGAAGTCGACGCCGCCGTGTTCGTAGAAGCGGTAGTCTTCGATCGCAAGCACCGCTTTCTTCATCTGATCAGGAATGTCCTGGAAGCGCACGAGACTGCGCCGCTCCTCGCCGAATTCGCCGATCAGCACATGGTCCGCGGTGTAGACGCGCAGCGGCACCTTCGGCCGATAGTCGGTCAGCGCGTCGAGCGACGGCAGTTGCGGCCCCATCACCACCAGCGCATAGCCGATGATCAGCGCGCCCACCACCGCGATAGTCGCGATCAGGCCGGCGAACCAGATGGCGAGGGTCGCGCCGATTGAACGGCGGCTGGCCTCGGCGTCGCGCGAAGCGGCATTGCGACCTGGCGTGCGTTGGTAGGAATCCCGGTCTTCACCAGACGGAGAATTGGATGAATGCGGTCGTTTGATGATTGGCATGACTGGAATAGTGGGCGCATGACTGAACGCCTTTCTGCACGCGCTCATGGCGCGCACATGGTTCGTGATCGAGCAGCGTAGCCTGAGGCGCAAACCACCGCGCGGCCCTTTGCCCCCGGCCGGCCGCACGGCATGCCCGGACACTGTCCGGCGCAACGTAACAGCGCATTTTAAAAGAAATCGCGCGCGCTCCAAGTTAGTTTTTTTGTAAGAATTCCCTTCGCGCGAAAGGAGTCTGTAGTTCCGGGCAGTGATACGAGCGCTTTTGCGCCCCGCTGGAGTTATTCACAGAAAATGTTGAAAGGCCTGTGGACAAGCCGCCCGCAAACGCTACAACTCGTTGATGTCACGGGATTTTCACGTCGCGCCCGTTCCGCATCGGAGCAACTCGTCATATGATGGACTCCGCGCGCTAACACGTGCGCGCGCCGCGGCGTCCGCCAAATGCCCGCTTTGAACCGCCCATGCCAACAAGTATGCGAGCCGACCATGAACAAGCCCAGCGAACGCATCGTCGTATTCGTCACCACCGCGCAGAAACGCGCGATCACCTCCACAGCGGAGAATCTGGGCATCAGCGTCAGCGAGCTGATGCGGCGCGCGGTGCTGAGCTTCGGCGCGACTAGCGAACAGGTGAAGGCGGCGAGCATCGTCGACCGGCTGCGCGCGCCACGCGCGCCAGACGCGCTCGACGCCGCGCTGCAACGGGTCGCGCGCGGCACGCGGCATGCACGCGCCGCGCTGCCGCCGGCCCTGCAAACGCGTGTCGATGGTGCAACCGGCGGGTCCGCGCATAGCGAGGCAGGTTCCGCTTCGTCAAGGCCGGTCGCGAGTGAGTCGCAGCGCGCGCCAGTCGAAGGCGAACCCGCGCCTTTGCTCCCGGCGGGCGTCGCCGCCGCCCTCGCCGCCGAAATCGACGAGGAAGCTGCGGCAACCGCGGAGGCAGTTGCGCGCGTGGCGGCGGCCAAGGCGGCTTCGGTGCAAGGCTCCGCGCCTGACCCGTCCGACTCGGAAGCGCAACTGCGCAGCGTTCTCAAACGCCCTCGCCTCGACAGCGCGCACGAAGACGACGATCCGCTCGGTGATCCGAGCACGAAGGGCGGCCGCTTCGCCTGACCATCTGGTGCGATGCCTGTCGCGCCATGCCAGTGGGCACGTTACCGTTGCATATCGTTACATGTCCGTTCATTCGAATGCGCGAGCTTTCGGCAAATCCTTTCAGCAAGCCCTTTCGGCAATACACATGTGCCAAGGTTGGCGAATCTGTCATCGCTCCCTTTAAGGCGGTTTTAAGAGAGCACGTGGTGTAATATCCGCGAGCGTCGGATTGACGCGCCGCGCGATTTAACGATTGAACAACTCGCCGCTCGATATTCGAATCGGACAATCGAACGGGACAATTTACGCCGCCGCTATTGCAATCGGTGCGGGTGCCCCGAACTCCGGTCCGAACGTTGCGCAGCTTCGCGCGCGGCGGCGTAAAGTAGCAGTTGAATGCAGTTGGGCGCGCGGGGTTATTCAGCGCCGTTTACATTCTTTGGAGGTTTTCATGTCGCTTTTTGACAGCATTTCGCGCACGCTCAAAGGTCTCCTGAACGACGCAGCCGATTCCGTGCAGGATCCGTCGCGCGACTCGCGCCAGATCGTGCGCGAACTCGACGAGAGCATCGCCAAAGCCGAGAACTCGCTGATCGAGATTCAGGCACAAGTGGCCACGCAGCAAAGCAAGCGCGATGTTGCAGCGGACAAGGCGAAGAAGTACGAAGACGGCGCCAAACGCGCGCTGCAATCCGGCGACGAAGCGCTCGCGCGCGAAGCCCTCGGCGCGCAAGCCACGGCCGAAGCCGAACGCGATGCGCTGGCGAAGGAGTTGACCACGCTGGAGCCGTCGGTGGCACAGCTGAAGAGTCAGATCGAAGACATGCGTACCCGTCGCAACGACCTGAACGCACGCTCGAACATTCTGCAAGCCAAGCAGCAGATCGCTCAAGCGAAAGATGTCGCGGCTACGGCGTTGGGCGGCATCGGCGGCAAGAATCTGTCCGAGGACTTCCAGAAGCTGGAAGACAAGGTTGCGCTGTCGAATGCGCGTTCGGACGCGCGCCTGAATTCGGCCGACGTGAAGAGTGGCAAGGCCCTCGACGACAAGCTCGCGGATCTGAACCGCGGTCCGTCCGTCGAAGATCGTCTCGAAGCGTTGAAGAAGCAGATCAACACGCCGGCCCAGTAATTGCGTCGGCAGCAGTACATACCGGCGGCCCTTGTGTGAGCCGCCGGAAACGACTGAAGGAGACGGGCGCAGCGCGCCCGGTCCGTAAATGAAAAAATTCCTCGCAACCGCGTTTGCCTCACTGCTGTTCGTGTCGGCTGCGGCGTTCGCCGTGCCGACGGTTCAGCAGATCGAATCGGCCATGTCGCAAGGCAACTGGCAACAAGCCGACGCCGGCCTGAGCGAAGTGCTGCAGGCGCATCCGAACAATGCGCGCGCGCATTATCTGTACGCCCAGGTGCTCGACCGTGAAGGCCGTTCCGCCGACGCCCTCGCGCAGGTGCAACAGGCCAAGACCCTCGACCCGCAAATCCGCTTCACCGACCCGACCCGTTTCGCGCAAACCGAAGCACGCATTCGCAAGGACGCGGAACGCGCGGGCGCGGCGGCCGGCAACACCACGAGCCACGCGGCCAACCCGTTCGTGCAGCAGACCGCGCCCGCCGTGCAGCAGCAGTCGGCCATGATGTCGCAAGCGCCGCAACGGCATGGTCCGGGCGTGGGCATGTGGATCGGCATTCTTGTCCTCGTCGGCGTGATCGCGCTCGTGCTGCGCTGGACCTTGCGTCGCGCCCGTACGCAGGGCGATACGCGCGCCGACGACGATCGTCGCGTGCAACTCAAGCGCGCCACTGAAATGCTCAACACCGTGCGTTCGCTCAAGCTCGACGTGAAGCTCTCCACGGTGCAAGGGCATGAGGCGCTGGAGAAGGAAGTCGAAGCGACCGAAGACCAGTTGCGCGGCCTCGTCGAATCCCTGTCGAACAGCAAGAGTCCGGTGCCGCCGTATCAGCTCGACGAACTCGAACAACGCCTCGGCAGTCTGCGCGCACGGGTGGATGGCAAGCCCGATCCGTATGCCGCGCCGGCCGCCGGCACGCAACAGTCGCCTTATGCGCAGGAAGCCGAACGTTTCGGCAATCCGCCGCAAGCGCCCTATCCGCAGCAAGGACCGTATCAGCAACAGCCGCAGGTCATCGTGCAGCAAGGCGGCGGCGGTTTTGGCGGCGGCATGGGCGGTCTGCTGACTGGCGTGCTGCTTGGTGAAGCGCTGAATTCCGGGCGTGAGCGCGTGGTGGAGCGTGACGTGGTCGTCGACGACGAAGCGCGCCGCCGTGGCAATGACGGCGGCAATGGCGGTGGCCTCGACTTTGGCCAGGGCTCGAACGACTGGAGCGACAACAGCGGCGGCGTCGATATGGGCAGCAACGACGACTCCGGCGGCTGGAACGACACCTGAGCCCAGTCGCGGCTGAGATTCAATCAGTCGCGCAGGCATGCGTGGATGAAAACAGGCTCCTTCATGGAGCCTGTTTTCGTTATGGCGCTGCGGTTCAGATTTCAGGCTTCGGGCTTCAAACCTCCGCCTTCATGCGCGCATCGAGAAAGGCGCCCTGCCCGCCTCATGCTGCGCCAGCAACGCCGAACCCGCGAACAACCTCACGATAAAGCGCTCCGCATACGCGACCAGCGCATCGCGGCGTGCGCTGTCCGCATGAATGTACTCCGCCGACAAGTGGAACAGTTGCAGCACGGTCTGCGTGCAGACCTCGTCGACGGTTTCGCGCGAGAGCGTCGGCATCAGATCCAGTTGCACGACGTCGTCGGCCATTTCCGCCGACACCTCGTGCAGGTTCGCACGCACGGCCTCGCGCAACGCCCTCGACGTGCCATGATATTCGGCCAGCGCGCTTAGAAACGCCTCGCGGTTCTCCAGCGCGAACGCAAAGAACGCGACGCAGGCACGGCGCGGCACGCTATGCGGCTCGTCGTGCGCAGCGAGCCAGCGCTCGCGACGCAGCATCGGCCGCAAGCGGCGGCTCACCGATTCGACGGCTTCGCGCGCCAGATCGTCGAGCGTGTTGAAATGACGATAGAACGTGTTGGGGTTGAGCCCGGCCTCGCGCGCCAGTTCGCGCAAACCCAGGCTCGCAAAACCGCGGCCGCCCGCGGTCAGGCGCAATGCGGCTTCGATCAGTTTGCGCTTGCCTGGCGGCAATTCCTGCCCCGCGGCAATGCCATGCTCGGCGGTGGACGCCGCTTCGGGTACGGATGTCATGTGGATTCAATCGAGGCGCGTCACGCGCGTTTAATAGCAACACTCTAAACGATCTTGACGCGAGGTGTACAGTTGTCTACCCTGCGCGTTATGCTGAAGTAGACATCTGTATACGCATGCAATTCGCCCCATGCCGGAGACCGCCGTGACGCCTGCCTCATCCGCCCCGCCTGCCGCCCCACCTGCCGCGCCACGTATCGCGATTGTCGGAAGCGGCTTTGCCGGCATCGGCATGGCAATTCGCCTGCAACGCATGGGCATCACCTCGTTCACGATTTACGAGGCTGCCGGCGATATCGGTGGTACGTGGCGCGACAACACCTATCCCGGCGCGGCCTGCGACGTGCCCTCGCATCTCTATTCGTTTTCGTTCGAGCCGAATCCGGCGTGGTCGCGTGCGTTCGGCGGCCAGGCCGAGATTTTCGCTTATCTGAAGCATTGCGCCCGCAAATATGGCGTGGACCGCTACGTGCGCTACAACGCGCGCGCGAGCGCGGCGCGTTTCGACGAAGCACGCCAGGTCTGGTGCGTCGAACTCGATGTGAATGGCGTGCGTGAAAGCGTCGAAGCCGACGTCGTGATCGCCGCGAGCGGCCCGCTGTCGCGCCCGGCCATGCCGCGAATCGCAGGGCTGGAACGCTTCGAAGGCAAGCTGTTTCATTCGGCGCGCTGGGACCACGCGTATCCGCTCGACGGCAAACGCGTCGCGGTAATCGGCACCGGCGCAAGCGCGATCCAGTTCGTGCCGCAAATCCAGCCGCGCGTCGCGCACCTCGATCTGTTCCAGCGCACCGCGCCATGGGTCATGCCCAAACCCGACAAGCCGATCGACGCGCGCGCCCAGTGGCTGTTCCGGCATCTGCCGTTCACGCAGCGCTTCGTGCGCAGCGCGATCTACTGGCAACTCGAATCGCGCGCTATCGCGTTCGTGGTCAATCCGAAACTGATGAAAGTGCCGATGAAGTTCGGCCTGAGCTATCTCGAACGGCGCGTCAAGGACCCCGCACTGCGCGCCAAGGTCACGCCGAACTACCGCCTCGGCTGCAAGCGCGTGCTGCTTTCGAGCGACTACTATCCCGCGCTCAGCCAGCCGAACGTGGACGTAGTGACAAGCGGCATTCGCGAGATCGTCGCCGACGGTATCGTGACCGAAGATGGCGCGCATCATCGCGCCGACGCGCTCATCTGCGGCACGGGCTTTCAGGTCAACGACGTCGGCGCGCCCTTCGACGTGACCGGCCTCGACGGTGCGGATCTCGGCGCCCTGTGGCTGCGCGACGGACCGGAGGCCTACCTCGGCGTCAGCATTGCGAACTTCCCGAACTTCTTCATGATCGTCGGCCCGAATACCGGGCTCGGCCACAACTCGATGATCTACATGATCGAGTCGCAAGTGCAGTACATCGCCGATTGCCTGCGCGTACTGCGCCGCCGCAAGGCACGCACGATGACTCTGCGGCCCGACGTGCAGCGCGAGTTCAACGCGCGTTTGCAGAAGGACATGCAGCACTCCGTATGGGTGAGCGGCTGTCACAGCTGGTATCAGACCCGAAGCGGCAAGGTCACTGCGTTGTGGCCCGGCTTCACTTTCAGCTTTCGCAAACGCACGCGGCGCGTGCGTCCGCACGACTATCGCTTCGCGCCCTGACGACATGAGCGGTGGCTGATGGACTGGGAGAGTGAGACGCCGCCGATGCAATCCGATTCGAAGCCAATCGAACCAAAAGGGAGACAACAACCATGGCAAGCATCGACTCCAGCACGTCCGCCTCCAACCCGTTGCCGTCGCGCTCGCTCGCCGCGCGCCTCGGCATCACCAGCGTGCCGCGCGAAGAACTGCGGCGGCGCTACACGCAAAGCGGCTCCAGATTCGTGAAGATCATGGGCGCCGACGTGCATTACGTCGACGAAGGCAGCGGCGACATCATCGTGATGATCCACGGCTTCGCGTCTTCGCTGCACACGTGGAATCGGGTCGCCGACGAACTCAAGCGCGAGTATCGCGTGATCCGCCTCGATCTCCCGCCGTTCGGCGTGACAGGACCGTTGCGTTCCAGCAGCGGCGCAATCGAAACGATGAATCTGCCGACCTATCGTCGTTTCATCGACACGTTCCTGCAGGCACTCGCCGTCTCGCGCGCGACCTTCATTGGCAATTCACTCGGCGGGCTGATCTCGTGGGACTACGCGGTTCGACATGGCGAAGCCGTTGAACGGCTCGTGCTGATCGACTCGGCCGGCTTCCCGATGAAGCTGCCGATTTACATCGGCCTGTTCAATAGCGCGCTGGTGCGGGTCAGTTCGCCGTGGTGGCTGCCCGAGGCCATCATCAAAAGCGCGGTGCGCAATGTCTATGGCGATCCGCACAAGATCGACGCGGTGACACTGCGCCGCTACGTCGAGTTCTTCCACGGCGAAGGCACGCGCGAAGCAATCGGCAAGATGGTGCCCACGCTCGACTTCAAGGAAGTCGACACGGACGTGCTGAAGACCTTGGACGTGCCGGCGCTGGTGCTATGGGGTGCGAAGGATCGCTGGATTCCGACGGCGCATGCGGCTGAATTCGCGAGCCGCATTCCGCGCGCGAAATCGGTCATGTATGCGGGGCTCGGCCACATTCCCATGGAAGAAGCGCCGGAGCGCGTCATGGCCGATCTGCGCGCGTTTCTCGGCACGCCTTGCGCGGGTCTTCCGGTTGACGAAGGCACGTATCGCGCGCCGGTATGATCCGACGCTTTTTCAGTTCCGCAGTTTTTCCCCGCTGACTCCTTCAATCGATGATTCGCGCGCGGCCGTAGCGCGCGAATCTCGCACGCCTTTTTTGCACGCCCTTCTCCTGCACCGCGCCGGCGCGCTCAGCCACCGCCAAGCAGAAGCAGCAACCCCCACAGAAACTTGCAGAGCATGACGATCAGCTCCCACAGATGAGAGAGCTGTTGCCAGCCCGAAACGCGCGCGAAGGAGTCGATCATGGTTGCTAATAAGAGAAAGAAAGGTCTGCGGTGAAGCTGCGGATCGCGATTTGACCGCACATGATAGCGACTGCGGGATACCCCGTATCAAGTCGACTGAAAGTCTGCCGTAGATGCATCAGGAAGACGCTGCATCCGTATTGGATGACTGTGTCGATTGAATGCGCCAAGCGCGCCATCCAGGAGACGACCATGACGCGTTTCAGCTTTCGCCGACCGGCCCGTTCGCAGACGGTTGTCGGCGACATTGCCGCGCAAGCCGGCAAGCTGGGCATCGAGATCTGCGACGTATCGGGCCACGTCGACGAAGTGGCCGCGCGCGTGCAGCGCCAGGCGCACGTATGCCGCGCGCTGCGCGAATCGGCAGCGCAGACGCTCGCGGGCAATCACCGCATTGCCGAGGCCGCGCGGAAAATGAGCCATGTATCCGCGGAAGCCGCGACCGGCGTGCAGGACTCGCAGCAGACGCTCGAAGCGTCGCTGGCCGACATCCATGGACTCGTGGAAGGCGTAACGGTGATCGAAAGCCAGATCGGCGCGTTGCGCAGCGCGCTGGCGCATGTGAGCCGCGTATCCGAGGAGATTTCGCTGATCGCCCGCCAGACGCATCTGCTCGCGCTGAATGCCGCGATCGAAGCCGCGCGCGCCGGCGATTCCGGCAAGAGCTTCGCGGTGGTGGCGGCCGAGGTGAAAAACCTCTCGGCGAAAACCGCGCAGGCCACGGGGCAGATCGAGACGACGCTCGCCCAACTCACGCAGCAGACCGAGCAGTTGATCACGGAGGGTTCCGCCAACACCGAACGAGCACACCGCGTGCGGGAAGGCACGCGGAAGATCGGCGACGTCGTGCACGCAACCGGCGATGCAATCGCGCATCTGAACACGGAAGCGGGACAGATCGCCGTGTTGACCGGCGAGATCGAAACGCAATGCGACGGGCTCGAGGCGCAGGTGTTGGAAATCGCGAGCGGCGTGGAGGATTCGAGCGAAAACTTCGTGCAGGCGAAGGACCGTTTGGGGAATCTGCTCGGCGTATCCGAGACCTTGATCGAACTGACTGCCGCGACGGGTGTGGAAACGGCGGATACGCGGTTTATCGAAGCCGTGCAGAAGGCGGCGGCGGCCGTGAGCAAGGCATTCGAAACGGCCGTGGCGCGCGGTGAAGTGTCGATCGAGGATCTGTTCGATCAGCGCTATGTGCCGGTGACCGGGAGCAATCCGCCGCAGTTTTTAACGCGGTTTACCGCATTCACCGACCGTGTGTTGCCGGCTATTCAGGAGCCTTTGCTCGATCTCGATCCGCGAGTGGCGTTTTGTGCGGCGGTCGATTTGCGCGGTTATCTGCCAACGCACAATCTCAAGTTCTCTTTGCCGCAGCGTGATGACGTGGTCTGGAATATGGCGAATTGCCGTAACCGGCGCATGTTCGATGATCGAACCGGGATCGCCGCCGCCTCGCATACGAAGCCGTTCTTGCTGCAAACCTATCGGCGCGATATGGGCGGCGGGGAGTTCGTGCTGATGAAGGACGCCTCCGCGCCGGTTTTTGTCGGAGGCCGGCATTGGGGCGGGGTTCGGATCGGCTATAAGGTTTGAGGTTACCGGTTGGGTGGCCGGTCCGTTGCGGACACACACCCAACCACCACCCTAAGCTCTAAACCGCCATGACTGCCCGCTTCCTCTCGGCCCGCTGCATGAAATAGTTGGCGAGCACCACCCCAACTGTCACCACCGCAATAAACAGCGTAGCCAACGCATTCATCTCCGGATTCAGCCCCAACCGGACGCGCGAGAAAACGACCAGGGGCAAGGTCGTCGAACCAGGCCCGGACAGGAACGCCGACAGCACCAGATCGTCGATCGACAAAGTGAACGACAACAACCAACCGGACACAAGCGCCTGGGAAATTAACGGCAGCGTGATGAAGAAAAACACCCGCAACGGTGTAGCCCCAAGGTCTAACGCCGCCTCTTCCAGCGAAGGATGCAACTCCTTCACCCTCGACTGCACGATGATCGCCACATAGGAAATACACAGCATGAGATGCCCGATCCAGATCGTGAAAATGCCACGTCCGGCCGGCCATCCCAACCACTTGGCCATTTCGATAAAGAGGAGCAGCAACGAAATCCCCTGAATCACCTCGGGAATCACCAACGGCGCGTTGATCATGCCCGTATACAGCGTGAAGCCGCGAAACCGCCCCATGCGCGCAAGCACGAACCCCGCCCACGTACCGATGATCACCGAAGCAAACGCCGTCAACAACGCCACCCGCAACGACAGCCACGCGGCCGCGATCAGCTCGTCATCCTGCAGCAACGCCGCATACCAGCGCGTCGAAAACCGCGTCCATACCGTGACCAGTTGCGATTCGTTGAACGAATACACAATCAGACTGACGATCGGTATGTAGAGAAACAGAAACCCGATTCCCAGGGCAATGAACTGCAATATCCGGTTCGGCTTCATCAGCGCCTTTCCTCCATCGCCTTCGCCTGCGCGTACTGGAAAAACGCCATCGGCACCAATAACAACAACACCATCGCGCACGTCACGGCTGACGCCATCGGCCAATCGGCATTGTCGAAGAACTCATTCCACATCACGCGGCCGATCATCAGCGTATTCGCGCCGCCCAGCAATTCGGGAATCACGTACTCACCCACCGCCGGAATGAACACGAGCAGGCAACCGGCGATAATGCCGTTCTTCGAAAGCGGCAAGGTGATCTGCCAGAACGCCTTCCACGGCCTCGCGCCGAGGTCGTAGGCGGCCTCCAGCAGCGTCATGTCCATCTTCACCAGATGCGCATACAGCGGCATGACGAGAAACGGCAGATACGAATAGACCATGCCGATATAAACGGCAGTGTTCGTGTGATACAGCTCGATCGGCGAATGAATCAACCCGACAGACATCAGGAAGTTGTTCAGCAAGCCGTTGTTCTTCAGGATGCCGATCCACGCATACACGCGAATCAGGAAGGAAGTCCAGAACGGCAGCATCACGGCCATCATCAGCAGATTGCGGCTGGCGGGATTCGAACGCGCGATGTAATACGCCATCGGATAGCCGATCAGCAGACACAGCAGCGTCGAGATCGCGGCCACCACCACGGAATTCACGTAGGTCGCGAAATAGAGGCTGTCGGTCAGCAAAAACGCGTAATGCGACAGGTCGAGCGTGATGTGAACCGCGCCGTCCGCGAATTTGGTCAACTCCGTGTACGGCGGAATGCCGAGCTGCAAATCGGCGAAGCTGATCTTGACGACCAGCAGGAACGGCACGAGGAAAAACAGCAGCAGCCAGATGAACGGCCCGGCCACCACCGCCGTGCGGCCGGTCAGGTTGAAGCGCCGCACCGGCCAGGTGGCGAAGGAATTGAACGAGCGCTTCATGACGTCAACACCACACCGGCCGAGGCGCTCCAGCGCACGTACACTTCGTCGCCCCAGGTGGGCGGATCGATCTCGGTCAGCGCGAGGCTCGTCACATTCGCGATTACCGTTTTGCCGGCGTCGAGCTTCACGTGATAGAGCGAATAGCCCCCCATGTAAGCGATATTCGTGACGACGCCTTTGCCCCAGTTGTACGCGCCCTCCGGCGGTTTGCGCGTGAGCGCGATGCGCTCGGGGCGCACCGAAATCGTCACCGGCATGCCGAGCGGACCGGTGATGCCGTGGCTCACATACAAGCGGCACGGCAGATCGGGCGTTTCGATGAACACGTGATCGGGCTCGTCTTCGACCGTATGGCCTTCGAACAGATTCGTCGAGCCGATGAATTCGGCCGAAAAGCGGCTATTCGGATACTCGTAGACTTCGTGCGGCGTGCCGAGCTGAATGATCTCGCCTTCGCTCATCACCGCGAGGCGGCCCGCCATGGTCATCGCCTCTTCCTGATCGTGCGTCACCATCACGCAGGTCACGCCGACCTTGTCGAGAATGTTCACCAGCTCGATCTGGGTGCGCTGACGGATCTGCTTGTCGAGCGCGGACATCGGCTCGTCGAGCAGCAACAGCTTGGGCCGCTTGACCAGCGAACGCGCCAGCGCCACGCGCTGCTGCTGGCCGCCGGAAAGCTGATTTGGCTTGCGCTTCGCGAAGCGGCCCATCTGCACGAGTTCGAGCGCGGTTTGCACGCGGTCCTTCAGTTCGGCCTTGGGCACGCCTTCCTGCTTCAGACCGAAGGCGACGTTGCCCTCTACCGTCATGTGAGGAAACAGCGCGTACGACTGAAACATCATGTTGACCGGCCGGCGGTACGGCGGCAATTGCGCGAGGTCTTCACCGTCGATCAGGATCTTGCCCGAGGTCACGCTTTCGAGCCCGGCCATCATGCGCAACAAGGTCGACTTGCCGCAGCCGGAACTGCCGAGCAGCGCGAACAGTTCGCCCTTCTTCACCGACAGGTTGACGCCCTTGACCGCCACGGTCTCACCGAACTTCTTCACGACGTCGACGATCTGGACGAAGTTGTCCGTGGCGTCACCCGTAACGGCGTTCAGGCTCGGGGACGGCGCGGCGGCCCCTGCCAGCGCGCCCGACTGGTCACTACTCATCACAATGCTTTACTCCGGCGTTTGACGAACAAAGCCCCCGGTGAACACCGAGGGCTTCATGATGATGCTTACCCGTTCACACCGGCCGCGGGTCAGCGGCCGGACTTGAATTCAGTCCACAGCCGCGTTTGCAGCCGCTGTATTTCCGGCGGCAACGGCTTGAGCAGGAACAGGGTCTTGATGACTTCAGGCGAAGGATAGACAGCCGGGTCGTTCGCCACGTCCTTGTCCACGTACTTGCGCGCTTCGAGGTTGGCGCTCGGATAGTAGACGGCGTTGGTAATCGCGGCGTGAACCTGCGGCGTTTCGATGTAGTTGATCCACTCGAGCGCGGCGTCCTTGTTCTTGGCGTCTTTCGGAATCGCCATCACGTCGAACCACACCGGCGCGCCGCCCTTCGGAATGTAATACTCGACCTTATAGGGCTTCTTCGCCTCGACCGCGCGATGCTTGGCGATCACGACGTCGCCCGACCAGCCGTACGCAAAGCACACGTCGCCACCCACCAGGTCGTTGATGTAGCCCGACGAGTTGAACTGCGTGATGTACGGGCGGATCTTCTTCATCATGTCGAGCGCGGCGCGATAGTCGGCCGGGTTCGTGCTCATCGGATCCTTGCCGATATAGTGCAGCGCGGCGGCGAACATCTGGTCCGGCGCGTCGAGCACGGACACGCCACAGGCCTTCAGCTTCGAAATGTTTTCCGGCTTGAAGAGCACGTCCCAGCTGTCGAGCGGAACGCTCTTGCCGAGGATCTGCTGCGCTTTGGTGACGTTGTAGCCGAGGCCGGTCGTGCCGTAAGCCCAGGGCACGGTGAATTTATTGCCGGGATCGGCGCCGGCGACGAGCGCCATCAGCGACGGATCGAGGTACTTCAGGTTCGGCAGTTTGGATTTGTCGAGCGGTGCGAAGATGCCGGCGGCGATCTGCTTGCCGGCGTAATTGCTGGTCGGCACGACGATGTCATAGCCGGAATTGCCGGTTAGGAGCTTGGCTTGCAGCGTGTCGTCGCTGTCGTAGTTGTCGTATTTGACCTGGACACCGGACTGCTTGGTGAAGTTGGGAATGGTGTCCTTGGCGATGTAATCGGACCAGTTATACACGTTCAGCTGCGTGTCTTTCGCAGCGGCCGTCAACCAGGGCGTCGCGCACAAGACCAGCGCCGCCACCTGCCCCACTACCCGTCTTTTCATCCCGTTCTCCGATCCTGGCCGGCCGAGCCGACCGTCTTCACCTACGCCGCGGCACAGCGCGCGGCTCCCCTGAAAAACCCGAAAAGTACCATCAATTATTGCGCGCTTCAAAAAAAATACCGGGCTGTCGCGCAAACGGTACAGCGTAAGCCGCACCGCTTTAAAATTGGCCGCAATTTTAGCGGGTTATGAGCGCGTGTCTACCCGAAATAAACACCTGTATCGGCTGCGCTCTGATCGCGTTGCCATTCCGCTGTCATCCCGCCATCGATTCGCCGCCGTGAAGGCGCGCCGCGCCCGCACAACGGGGCGCGGCCCATGGCGGCCTGGCATGGCCCGGATACGCGTCGCCCAGGCTGCGGCAAGCGCGAGCCGACTGGCGTCCGACGGAGCACAATAGTCCTCAATGGCCGGTGACAGCGCGCCACCAATCGCGCGGCGATGTCACCACCCCACGCCCACCGGGCACGCGGCTTGCAAGAAGATGCAGTCTTGAACCTCAGGCATCGATGAACACCAATCCGTCCGCATTGCGACCCCACCGCCGCCGGCGTCTGCCGGGCAGTGGACCTGCACGTCCGGCGCACTGGTTTTCATTCGTCGGCGCGGGGGCGCTCATCGCAGTCGGCTATATCGATCCGGGCAACTGGGCGACCGCGCTCGGCGCCGGCGCGGGCTACGGCTACCGTCTGCTCGGCATCGTGCTGCTGGCAAGCCTGATGGCAATGTTGCTGCAATGGCTGTCGTCGCGCCTTGGCGTGGTGACCGGGCGCGACCTCGCGCAGATCTGCCGCGAACGCACGGGCCGCCGCGGCACCCTCTTCCTGTGGCTGACGAGCGAGGTCGCGATCATCGCGTGCGACGTCGCCGAGGTGGTCGGCAGCGCCGTCGCATTACAATTGCTACTCGGCGTGTCGCTCACGGTAGGCGTGTTGATGTCGGCGGTGTGCACCTTCGCGCTGCTCGCGCTCCAGCACAAAGGCGGGCGCAGGCTCGAAGCGGTGATCGCCGCGCTGATCGGCTTCGTCGGCCTATGCTTCGTGGTTCAACTGGCGCTGGCGCGGCCGGACTGGCACGCGGCGCTCGCCGGCACCGTGCCGAGCGTCGAATTGCTGCGCAATGCGGGCATGGTGTGGCTCGCGGCGGGCATCGTGGGCGCGACGGTCATGCCGCACAACCTCTATCTGCACTCGGCGCTCGTCAAGCACCACGCACCGGACGGCAGCGACGCGCAGATCAAGGCCGCTCTGCACGTCGTCAATCTCGACACGTTCGGCTCGCTTTCCTTTGCGTTCGTGATCAACGCGGCCCTGCTGATCGTGGCCGCGGCGGTGTTCTATGTGAGCGGCCATCGTGACGTGACCGATCTCGCCGACGCCCACCGGCTGATCGCGCCGCTCGTCGGCACGCACTGGGCCGGCATTCTGTTCGCGGCAGCGCTGCTCGCCTGCGGACTGAGTGCGACTGTGACCGGCACACTGGCCGGCCAGGCGGTCATGGAGGGCTTTCTGCGCATCCGCCTGCCGCGCTGGCAGCGCGCCCTGCTGACCCGCGCACTGGCGATCGGCCCCGCGCTCTTCGCGGTCGCGCTGTTCGGGCAGCACGGTTCCAATCAATTGCTGGTGGCAAGTCAGGTGGTGCTGAGCCTGCAGTTGCCGCTCGCCGTCGTGCCGCTGATCCGCTACACGTCGGACGCCGGGCTGATGCGCGGCTGGCGCGTGCGCGGCCTGCCGCTCGCACTCGCGTGGCTGTCCGCCGCGTTCATTGTCCTGCTCAACGGCGCGTTGTTGTGGCAACTGGCGTTCGGGGGCTGAAGAACGTTTTCTCGACCTGGCGGAAGGTGAAGTGATTTTGTAAGTATTTTTCTGAGCTTCTCAACATGACCGGCGACGCTGCCCGTTAGTACGGCGCGCCGGCCGTGCGGCCCGTTTCACCTCGGCTGCCGGGTTTCTTGCGGCGGCCGTTTTTTTGCCCATTTTTTGCGCCACTTTGGCGCTTCCGCGCGATCGAGCCGGATGCGCGTTGCATGTGTCGCCGCCTGACGCCTGCCGCATCCGTTTCGCTCGTTGCCCTGCTCCTGGACGACAGCCCATGCGCTTTGACGCTTCCATCGACCGCGTTGCCCGCAATGCCCTCTCTCACGCGCGCCAACCCATTGCGCGCCTTTCCCGCACGGCGCTAGTCGCTGCCTTCCTCACCGGCGCTGTCGTGTGCGGCGAAGCCCGCGCGACGGTCGCGATGCTGCAGCCGCCTCGCGTGGCCGCGGCCAACGAGCCGCTGCAGATCACGATGCTCTACTCCGCCGACGACGCCAAGTCCTTGACCCTCACCGTCCCGCCGACCATTCGCGTGAGTTTGAGTGCAGGCGAGCAGTCGCCGCAGCCACTTGATTTACAGCGTGAGCCGGGCGTGCCCAACACGCTGCATCTGCGGCCGGGCCAGTTCCGCAAGGTGCGTTTCTCGGCGCCCTGGCCGGAGTCGGCGCGCGGCGAAGTACGCATCGACCCGGTGGGATTCGACGCCTCGCCCGCGCTCGTCGTGATCAATCGCGGGCCGCAGCAGGACGCGATTGCGCAGGCGGAACGCGCGGAAAGCCAGGCGACCACGCCTGCTCAGGCCGCGGCGACGGCGGCCGTGGTCGGCGGCCCGACCGGCGACGCCATCTCGCCGCCCGGCGACTCGCTCGCGACAACGGGGCGCGGCGTGTTCTCTCACCTTTCCTTTTATGAACCGATGTACATCGCCGCCGGCCACAACGGCGACACGAACGCCCGCCTGCAGTTGAGCTTCAAATACCGCATCCGGATACCGGACGATCTGCGCTCGAAGGCTTTTGTCGACAACCTGTACTTCGCGTATACGCAGACCTCTATCTGGGATCTGTCCGCCGATTCACGCCCGTTCCGCGACACGACCTACTCGCCGCAACTGTTCTACTACGTGCCGGACACCGGCTGGACAAGCCCATTCTTCACCCGCATGGGTTTTGCGGCGGGTATCGCGCACGAATCGAACGGCAGGGCCGGCGACGCATCGCGCAGCATCAACATGCCGTTCATCCGGCCGACCTGGGAGTTCGGCGATCTGACGGCTAACCATCTGACCGTGTCGCCGAAAATCTATTACTACGTCGGCACGAGCAGCAACCCCGATATCGCCGACTATCGGGGCTACGTCGATCTGCTGGTCAAATACGGCAGCCCGGACGGCTGGCAACTGGCGACCACGCTGCGCAAAGGCACCAAGCACTGGTACGGCAGCGTGGATACGCAATTCACCTACCCGCTCGCCAAAGTGCTGGGCAGCGCGTGGGGCGGCTATATCTGGGTGGGCTACTTCAACGGCTATGGCGAGGACCTGCTCGACTACAACAACCGTCAACACTGGATGGCGCGGATCGGCTACAGCATTGCGCGCTGACACGAGCGAGCCGTATCGCTGCGGAAAATGCGGCGAAACATGCCGCACAAGCGGCCAACCGTGCGGGAATGGCGGCCACGCCGTTCGCGCACGGCGCGGCCTAGGTCGCGCATCGGTTAACATAGCGGAACTTCGCTTCTTCGCCCCAAGGTTTCCGATGGCTTCGAATCTCCACGATCTTCCCGACAGCCCGTGCATCGGCGTCTGTTCCACGCTGTTCGACGAGGTATGCAAAGGCTGCGGCCGCACCGCCACTGAAGTGTCGAACTGGGTTTTCCTGAGCGACGAGGAAAAGCGCGCCGTGTGGGTCCGCATCGAGCAGGAAGGCACGGCCATGCGGTTCGCGAACGACAAGCTATAGGCTGGTCGGACGCTTCCCGCCGCTAGCCTGCGGCAAAGTCGCGTCCAGCTCGAAGCCCCAATGAAAACGCCGGGATATCCCGGCGTTTTTTGCATGGCGCTTGCGCTCGACGCTTCGCGGACGGGCCGCGAGCGCGCGTCAGAAACGCATCCCGACACCCAGGCCGACCACCACCGGATCGATGCTCAAGCGGCCGAGCGCCTGACCGCCGAGCGTCGCATCCGTGTGCATCCATATCTTCTTGATGTCCGCGTTGACGAACAGCGACTTGGTCACCTGGACATCGACGCCGGCTTGCAACGCCGGGCCCCAACTGTGGTTGGTGACGCCGATCGACTGACCGCCCGCGTTCAGGCCGTTGTTATAGAACAGCGTGTAGTTCACACCCGCGCCGACATACGGACGAATGCGTCCCGCGTGATTGAAGTGATACTGCAGCAGCAGCGTGGGCGGCAACACGTTCACGCCGCCGAGATTGCCGAGACTCGAGGTCAGTTGATGCCGCGACGTGGCAAGAATCAGTTCGACGCCGAGGTAATCGCGAATCATGTACGTGAAATCCAGCTCGGGCACGATGGCGTTGTTCACACCCACGTTGAGCGCCGACAGCGTTCCGGTCGTGCTCGAGTTCGGCATGATGCTGATGGCGCGCAGACGCACCAGTACGTCGCCGGCGTGAATGCCGCTCATCGTGTCGTCGCCCGCGGCATGCACCTGCGGCGCGAAAGCGCTTGCACATAGCAGGCTCGAAGCGATCGCGGCGGCCTTGAGTCGGTTCCTCAACGAGTAGTTCATGTGTTTCCCCAAGTAGTTGTTTGCGTGTGGGGATTGTCGAAGCTCTCGGCGCGCGACATGTTGACTCGTATCAAGCCAGCGAGAATGCCAATCGCCCTGCGACAGCCGGTCGCGCCGCGCCCGTGAGCAGCAGTTCGAGCAGGTCGTGCACGCTGCGAATGGCCGTGCCGAACGGCAATGCTTCGCGGCCGCGGAAGAACAGACCGTTCGCCACGTCCCCGCGCAAAGCCGCCGCGAGCCGCGTATCGATGCAGAAGTGGCCGAACTTCTCGATACCGTCGCGCCAGCCGCACGCGCTGAGACATTCGAGCGCGGTTGGGCAAGCGTGTTTGAGCGCGCCGACTTTCTCGCGGATTTTCGTTTCGTGGCGCAGATAACGCGCCAGCCACGGCGTCTTTACGGCACGCGCCGGCAATCCCGTCACGCTGACGAATTCGACGATGTCCTCGGGCGTCGCTTCGGCCAGCACGCGCTTGAAGTTCGGATGCGCGTCGCCTTCTTCGGTGACGGCGAACGGCGTACCGAGTTGCACGCCGCTTGCGCCCGCGTTCAGCAGCGCGCGCACCGCTTCGTGACTATTGATGCCACCAGCAACAATCAGCGGTACATCCTGGCGGTTCAGGCCGAGCGAAGTAAAGACCGCGTCGAGTTCTTCGAGAATGCGGAAGAAATCGAAGCGTTGATCGTGTTGATCGGCCAGGTTGTTGACACCGAGATGACCCCCAGCGTGCGCCGGATGTTCGATCACGACGGCATCGGGCAGCCGGCCTTTTTTCATCCACTTCTTCAACACGAGCGCGACGCCGCGGCTGTCCGACAGAATCGGAATCAGCGCGATGTCGTGACCTTGAGTCATGTCCGGCAAATCGAGCGGCAGCCCAGCGCCCATGACGATCGCATCGGCACCGTTCTCGCATGCGACGCGCACGTAGTCGGCTTGCGCGCTGACCGCTTTCATCACGTTCACGGCAATCATGCCGCGGCCTTCGCTCAATGCCCTCGCTGAATGGATCTCGCGGGCCAGCGCGGTGAGGTTGGCCTGTTCGAGCGTGGCGCGTTCGGGCGACTCGCGGCAGCGTTCGACCAGGTCGCGATGATGATGCCGCAGGTCGATGCTGGCGATCGTGCCCACTGCGCCTTCGCGGGCGACGCTGCCGGCCAGCCGGTGCGCCGAGATGCCGACGCCCATGCCGCCTTGCACGATCGGCAGTAACGAGCGGCCGCGGATGACCAGCGGCGGGAAAGAATGAGAGTTGAGCATGACTGGCCCAATGACGGATTATCGAAGCGGTGATAATCGTCGGTCGGGCGCAGCCTGCGTTGTTTCAGGTCAATGAGTCGGCACAAGACCGAATCGTATGTGCCGCTCAGTTGATGCCGGTCATCTGAATTGAATCACGCCTTGAATTGCATGGACTTGAGTTCGAGATACTCTTCGAGTCCATAGACCCCGTTTTCGCGCCCGAATCCCGATTGCTTGAAACCGCCGAACGGCGCGGCCATATTCCATGTTCCGCCATTGATATCCACCTGGCCGGTTCGAATCCGCCGCGCGATGCCCGCGGCACGCTCGTCGCTGCCGGCCCAGACCGCGCCGCCGAGACCGTATGGCGAATCGTTGGCAATCCGAACGGCTTCCTCTTCGTCCTTATAGGTCAGAATCGACAGGACCGGGCCGAAGATCTCATCCTGAGCGATCGTCGCCTTGGGGTGCACGCGGCCAAACACGGTAGGCTTGACGAAGAAGCCCGTCGACACCCCGTCAGGCAAGCCCGCACCGCCTGTCACCAGCTCGGCGCCCTCCTCGATCCCCTTCGCGATGTATTGCTGCACGCGTGCCTGCTGCGCCGCCGACGCCAGCGGGCCCAGGCGGGTCGTCTCGTTGCGCGGATCACCGGCGACATACTTCTCGGCGGCCTGCTTCGCCAGCGTGCGCGCTTCGTCGTAGCGGGCCTCGGGCACCAGCATGCGCGTGTGAGCGGAGCATGTTTGTCCGGAATTCAGAAAGCACGCGCTGACCGTGCCCTTGACCGCCGCGGCGAAATCCGCGTCGTCGAGAATGATCGAGGCCGACTTGCCGCCGAGTTCGAGCGCCACGCGCTTGACCGTCGCCGAGGCCAGCTCGGACACCCGCTTGCCGGCGCGGGTCGAGCCGGTAAACGACACCATGTCGACCGACGGATGGCTCGCCAGCACCTCGCCCACCACCGGCCCATAACCGCTCACCAGGTTGAACACGCCGGCCGGCAGCCCGGCCTCGTGAATCGCCTCGGCAAGCACGAACGCGTTCAGCGGCGCGATCTCCGAGGGCTTCAGCACGACTGTGCAACCGGCGGCGAGCGCGGCCGCGACCTTCAGCGTGACCTGATTGAGCGGATAGTTCCACGGCGTGATCGCGGCCACCACGCCGACCGGCTCGCGCACCACGAGCGAATTGCCGACACGCTCTTCATATTGGAACTCGCTCGCGAGCTTCGCATACGCGCCCCAGTTGTAGACGGGGCCGCCCACCTGAATCGCGCGAGCCAGCTTTATCGGCATGCCGACTTCGCCGGCGATCAGTCCGGACAGTTCGTCGGTGCGCGCTTTCAGGTTCGCCGCGATCTTGTACAGATACTCGCCGCGCTCGGCGGCAGGCGTCGCGGCCCAGGCGTCGAAGGCCACGCGCGCGGCGGCGATCGCGCTTTCGGCATCGGCCTCGATGCCTTCAGGGATGCGGCCCATGATCTCTTCCGTGCCCGAGTCGATCACGTCGATCGTGCCGGTGCCGCACGGCGCGATCCACTTGCCGTCGATATAGAGTTGGTTGTAGGTTTTCATGGTGGTCGGTCCCTGTCTTTGTCTCCGGAATGGTCTTCTATTCTAACCAGCAGGGCGGAGCGGGCCGATGCGTGGGGCGCGCGCCATAAAAAAGCCCGCTTCTTCGAAGAAGCGGGCTTTTTACGGTGCAACGAGATTCCGCGGGCGGTTCAGGCGCGCTTACTGCACGCCCTGGCTCAACAAAAAGTCTTCGTAATTACCGCCAAAGTCGTTCAGCGTGCCATCCGTCTTCACCTCGATGATCCGGTTCGCGAGGCCGCTCACGAACTCACGGTCGTGCGAGACGAAAATCAGCGTGCCTTCGAACTTGTCGAGCGCGATCTGCAGCGACTCGATCGACTCCATGTCCATGTGGTTGGTCGGCTCGTCCATCAGCAGCACGTTGTGGCGGCCCAGCATCAGCTTGCCCCAGATCATGCGGCCCTTCTCACCGCCGGAGAGCACCTTGACCGACTTGCGGATGTCGTCGGCATTGAACAACAGCCGGCCGAGCGTGCCGCGCACCATCTGTTCGTCGTCGCCTTCCTGGCGATAGCCGTCGATCCACTCCATCAACGTGATGTCGTCCGGAAATTCTTCGTACGTGTCCTGCGGCATGTAGCCGATGTTCGCATTCTCCGCCCACTTCACCGTGCCGTGATCGAGTTGCAGTTTGCCGAGCAGCGAACGCAGCAGCGTGGTCTTGCCCGCGCCGTTCTCGCCGATGATCGCGATACGCTCGCCCGGCTGCACGCTGATGCTGAAGTCGTTGAAGATGGTGCGCTCGTACTTCTTCGAGATCTTCTCGGCCACCACCGCGATGTTATGCAGCTTCTTCTCGTACTCGAAGCGAATGAACGGATTCTGCCGCGACGACGGCTTGAATTCCTCGATCTTGATCTTGTCGATCATCTTCAGACGGCTGGTGGCCTGACGCGCCTTCGACTTGTTCGCCGAGAAGCGGCGCACGAAGTCCTGCAGGTCGGCGACACGTTCCTTCGCCTTCGCGTTGGCGTTCTGCTGACGCTCGCGCGCCTGCGTGCTCGCCAGCATGTAGTCGTCGTAATTGCCCGGATAAACCTTCAGCGTGCCGAAGTCCATGTCGGCCATGTGCGTGCAGACCTGGTTCAGGAAGTGTCGATCGTGCGAGATGATGATCATCGTCGAGTTGTACTGGTTGAGCACGTCTTCCAGCCAACGGATCGAGTTGATGTCCAGGTTGTTGGTCGGCTCGTCCAGCAGCAGCACGTCCGGCTTCGAGAACAGCGCCTGCGCGAGCAGCACGCGCAGCTTCCAGCCCGGTGCGACGTTGCTCATCGGGCCGTTGTGGTCCTCGATCGCGATGCCGATGCCGAGCAGGAGTTCGCCCGCGCGCGCTTCGGCCGTGTAGCCGTCGTACTCGGCGAACTTCGCTTCGAGTTCGGCGGCGTGCATGTAGTCGTCGTCCGTCGCGTCGGGGTTCGCGTAGATCGCGTCACGCTCGGTCATGGCGGCCCACATTTCGGCGTGACCCATCATCACGACGTCGAGCACGCGCACGTCTTCGTACGCGAACTGATCCTGGCGCAGCTTACCGAGGCGGATGTTCGGCTCGAGCATGACGTTGCCCGAACTCGGCTCCAGGTCGCTGCCCAGAATCTTCATGAAGGTGGACTTACCGCAGCCGTTCGCACCGATCAGGCCATAGCGATTCCCTCCCCCGAACTTGACCGAGATATTCTCGAAGAGGGGCTTTGGCCCGAATTGCATGGTGATATTGGCGGTAGACAGCACGGCGCGTCCCTTTGAATGTGATATCGGCGAAAAACCCAATATTTTAGCAGGTTATCGCGATTTCAACCCGCGCGCGCGTCGCGCTACTGGCTTTGGATACCGCGCGGCGTCTGCAAAACGTCGATGAAGGCCGACAGGTCGGCCTCGCCGAGACCCATCGCCGCCCCCAGCCGCAGCAATTGCTGGACCGTCGACGAGACCGGCATCGGCGTGCCGGTCTCGTACGCGGTCGCCGCCACCGTGTCGATGTCCTTTTGAAAGGTCCGGAACGCGCCGACCGGTGCGAGGCCGCTTTGCGTCATGCGCGGCACGAAAATCTGCAACAGCACCGAATCGGCCCAGCCGCCGGCGAGACCTTCGGTCAGCCGGGAGGCGTCGAGCCCGCTGCGCTGCGCGAGGCTGACCGCCTCGGCGATCGCCGCCAACGTTGCCGTGACGATGGTCTGATTGCACAGTTTGGCGGTCTGACCCGCGCCGACTTCGCCCATGTGCGTGACACGCGACGCGTAGGCGGCGAGCAGCGGTTTGACGGCCGCGACGTCCGCCGCAGCGCCGCCCGCCATGACGGCCAGCGTCCCGGCCGTGGCGCCGGCCACGCCGCCTGAAACCGGGGCGTCGATCCAGCTCACGCCGCCGACCGACTCGCCCGCGCCTGCGTTCGTGCCTTCATTCGCGCGAATTGCCGTCAGCGCCGCCGCACGCTGCGCGAGAGCGCGCGTCGCGGCTGGCGGAATGCTGGAGTGATCGACGATCCAGCGCAAACGGCCGGCTATGGGCGCATCCCCGCTCAAAAGGCCCGACGCGCCGAAAACGGTTTCTTCGACCGCGGCCGCGTCGGCGACGCACAGCAGCACCGCCTCACACCGTACCGCGAGTTCGCGCGGCGTGTCGACCACCTGAGCGCCGTCCGCCAGCAGCGCTTCAGCCTTGGCACGCGTGCGATTCCAGACATGCACGGTATGCCCCGCGCGCAGCAGATGCCGGATCATCGGCGCGCCCATCAAACCGGGACCGCAAAAACCAATTTCCACTTTCGAACCTCGTCGGATTTCAGATTGAGTTGCGCGGACATAATAACGGCCGCGTCTGGCCGCGGTATAGCGGGCACGGCATGTGCGGATTGACTTGCTCGAGCGAGGGCCGTTCGCGGCGCTGGCGTTGCCTATACTTTTTGAACACCAACGAAGATCAAAGGAGGAAGTTCATGTCAGAACACGTCTACAAACAGATCGAACTGACCGGCTCGTCGACCAAATCGATCGACGACGCCATCAGCACAGCCATTGCCAAAGCGTCGAAAACGCTGCGCAATCTGCACTGGTTCGAAGTGACGGAGACTCGGGGCCAGATCGAAAACGACAAGGTGGCTTACTGGCAGGTGACGATCAAGGTCGGCTTGCGCATCGACTGACGTAAGGCCGGCGAGAGCCGGCAATGTCCGGCGGGAAAAATCCGAAGTAAAAAAAAGCTGCGTCCGAACCGGACGCAGCGCTCTAGAGCAGCGGTTGCTGAGACCGCCGCCTGGTCGACCTTCTGGCGCCGCTTCCTGACGCGGCACGCCACGGACGCAGTTACTTCGGCAGCGACCCGTCCACGCCTTCGACGTACCAGTTCAGGCGTTGCAGTTCCGGATCGGTGAGAGTCTTGCCGGCCGGCACCTTCACCGCGCCGGACTGGTCCTTGATCGGGCCGGTGAACACGTCCCACTTGCCGCCCGCCAGTTCGTCGCGCTTGGCCGAAACCTGCTTCTGCGCGTCAGCCGGAATCGCGGACGTGTTCAGATCTTCGAGGTTGACGGCCTTCTGCGGAATGCCCCACCACACCGGATCGTTCTTCCACTTGCCGTCCAGCACCTGCTGGATCGCCGCGTTGTAGTACACGCCCCAGTGCGCGACCACCGAACCGAGGTGCGCGTCGGGACCGAACTTCTTCATATCCGAATCCCAGCCGAACGCGTGCACGTGCTTGGCCGACGCCGTGGCGAGCGTGGCGCTCGAATCGGTGTTTTGCAGCAGCACGTCGGCACCCTGGCCGATCAGCGTTTCAGCCGCCTGCTTTTCCTTGCCCGGATCGAACCAGCTGTTGATCCAGATGACCTTGGTATGCACCTTCGGGTTCACCGAACGCGCGCCGAGCGTGTACGCGTTGATGTTGCGGATCACTTCCGGAATCGGCACCGAAGCCACGAAGCCGAGCGTGTTGGTCTTCGTCACGTAACCCGCGGCGACGCCCGCGAGGTAAGCGCCCTGGTACATGCGCACGTCATAGGTGCCGAAGTTCGGCGCCTTCTTGTAGCCGGTGGCGTGCAGGAAAACGGTGTCCGGAAAATCCTTCGCGACCTTCAGCTCGAAGTCCTGATAGCCGAAGCTCGAACCGATGATGATCTTGTTGCCCTTGTTCGCCAGATCGCGGAACACGCGCTCGGAGTCGGCCGACTCGGGCACGTTTTCAATGCGCGTGATCTTGACCTTGCTGCCGAACTTCGCTTCCGCTTCCTTCGAGCCCTGATCGTGCGCGAAGGTCCAGCCGGCATCGCCCGGATTGCCGAGGTAGACGAACGCGACGCCCGGCGCATCGGCGGCCTGCGCGCTTTGCGCGAGCGGCGCGGCGAGCGCGAGCGAGGCCGCGCCCCATGCGAAAGCGGTCAGCAGATTTCTTCTCTTCATGTTTTCTCCTGTCGTGTTTGTCGAATGATGTGAAACGTCGGGTCGATGGTCGGTCAGCCCGCCGAGAAAAACGGCTTGCCCAGCGATGCGGGCGCATTCAGACGAATCGTGTTCGGATTGCGCGAGATCAGCACCAGCACGACGACCGTCGCGACGTAAGGCAGCATCGCGAGGAATTGCGTCGGCACCGGCACGCCGATCGCCTGGGCGTAGAACTGCAGGCCGGTCACGGCGCCGAACAGCAGCGCGCCGATCAGCAGGCGCCCCGGGCGCCACGTCGCGAACACGACCAATGCGAGCGCGATCCAGCCGCGGCCCGAAGTGAGCTGCTCCTGCCACAGATGCAGATTGACGATCGAATAATAGCCGCCCGCGAGCCCGGCCATGCCGCCGCCGAAAGCCACCGCGCCGTAGCGCACGCCGACCACTGGAAAGCCCACCGAGTGCGCGACTTGCGGCGACTCGCCGACCGAGCGCAGCACGAGACCCGCGCGGGTACGGTACAGGAACCAGCCGATCACCGCGAACATCAGGAACGCGAGGTAATCGAGCGGCGTGAGGCTGAAGAACGCGGGCCCGAGCACCGGAATCTTCGAGAGGCCGGGAATGGTCCACGTGTCGATGGTCGCGCGCACCGCGGCCGACGTGTAGGGCTTACCGACATACGCCGAAAGACCAATGCCGAAGATGGTCAGCGAGAGGCCGGTGGCGACCTGGTTGGCGAGCATGGTGAGCGTGAGAAAGGCGAACAGCAGCGACATCGCGAGACCGGCGCCGATCGCGGCGAGCACGCCGAGCCACGGGTTGCCGGTGATCGCGGTGACCGCGTAGCCGGTCACCGCGCCCATCAGCATCATGCCTTCGACGCCGAGGTTGAGGACGCCCGATTTTTCGGTGACGAGTTCGCCCGCGCCCGCGAACATCAGCGGAATCGCGGCGGTGACGGCGCTCGAGGTGAGCGAGCTGGCTTGTTGAATGTCCATGGAGATCCGGCGCAAAAATCAGTGAGCAATGAGCGAATGTTGGCGAACCGGTCAGTGAACCTGGGCGGCCAGGGAGCGGCGGCGCACACGGTAGTTCACGAACAGGTCGGCACCCAGCAGGCAGAACAGCAACAGCCCCTGGAACACGCCGGAAAGCGCCTGCGGCAGTTGCATCGAGGTCTGCACCGCTTCGCCGCCGAGATACAGCAACGCCATCAGCAGGCTCGCGAGCACGATGCCGAGCGGATGCAACCGTCCCACGAACACGACGATGATCGCCGTGAAGCCGTAACCCGGCGACCACGTGGCCTGCAATTGTCCGATCGGGCCGGCGATCTCCCCCATGCCGGCGAGGCCCGCGAGGCCGCCACTGATCAGCAGCGAGGTCCAGATGGTTTTCTTGTCGGAGAAGCCGGCGTAGCGCGCGGCGAGCGGCGCGAGACCACCGACGTTCATGCGATAGCCCGCGAAGCTCTTGCGCATGAAGACCCACACGAGCGGAATTGCGATCAGCGTGACGAATACCGAGGCGTTCAGGCGCGTGCCGCGCAGCCATTTGATGTGCCAGTCGCCGGAGAAAGTCGGATAGAGCGCGTCGCCGCTGAACATTTCCGAGAGCGGGAAGTTCATGCCTTGCGGGTCGCGCCACGGGCCGCTCACCAGATAGATCAGCAGTTGCGTGGCCACATACGTGAGCATCAGGCTGACGAGAATCTCGTTGGTGTTGAAGCGGCTCTTGAGCAGCGCCGGAATCGCCGCCCACGCCATGCCGCCGAGCACGCCGGCGATCATCATGGTCGGCAAAATCCACCAGCCGGTGGCCTGATCGAAATAGATCGCGACGCCGCTCGCGGCGATGCCGCCGAGCAGCATCTGCCCTTCGGCGCCGATGTTCCACACATTGGCGCGATAGCCGATGGCAAGCCCGAGGCCGATCAGGCACAGCGGCGACGCCTTGAGCAGCAGCTCGGACCAGCCGTTCACGCTGGAGAGCGGCTCGATGAAAAACGCGTGCATGGCCTGTAACGGATCACGGCCGACGAGGCTGAAGATCAAAAAGCCGATCGCGAGCGTGAGCAACGCGGCGATCAACGGCACGGCGAGCTGCATGGTGCGCGAGGGCGTCGTGCGTGCTTCGAGTCGATACGGAAGGATCATGGGTAGCGTGTGCTTATCTGGGTTCTGCTTCTGGTTCTGGTTCTAATGCCAGGCGACCCGCCGCGCGTGCGCGGCAGACGTCGGATCAGGCGTGCGCCGGCTGTTCCGCGGATGGCGCCGCGCCTTCGCGGTCGCCGAACAGGCCCGCCATCCAGCGGCCGATTTCCTCGGCATTGGTCGCCCCCGTGGCGCGCACCGGCGAGAGTCTGCCGCCTGCGAGCACCGCGATGCGATCGCAGATGTCGAACAACTCTTCCAACTCCTCCGAGATCACCAGGATCGCCACGCCGCGCGCCGACAGGTCGAGCAGTTGCTGGCGAATGAACGCCGCCGCGCCGACGTCGACGCCCCACGTAGGCTGCGCGACCACCAGCACCTTGGGCGCCTGCAGAATCTCGCGGCCCATGATGTACTTCTGCAGGTTGCCGCCAGAAAGACTTTGCGCGAGCGCTTCGGAGCCGCCGCAGCGCACGTCGAACGCCTCGATGCAGCGTTTCGCAAACGCCCGCATCGCGCCCGCCTTGATCCAGCCCGAGCTCACCATCTGCTGACGATGCGCGGTAAGCAGCGCGTTTTCCGACAGCGTCATGGCCGGCACCGCGCCGCGGCCGAGGCGCTCTTCCGGCACGAAGCCGAAACTGAGCGCGCGCCGGCCGCCCGCGCCGAGGCGCCCTGCCGCCTTGCCGCAAATCGTGACGGCGTCGGCGCGCACGCCCCGCTTTTCGCCCGACAGGGCCGATAGCAATTCCGCCTGTCCGTTGCCCGAGACGCCAGCGATGCCGAATATTTCGCCGGCATGCACGCCGAACGACACATCACGCAGCGAGGTGCCGAACGGGTCGTCGCTTTCCACCGAGAGCTGCTTCACGTCGAGCAGCACCGCGCCCGGATTGTGCTCGCGACGCGTGTAATCCGGCAGTGAATGACCGACCATCAATTGCGCGAGCGACGCGTGGGTTTCGCCCTTCGGCTTCACATGACCGGTCACGCGCCCGCCGCGCATCACCGTCGCGGTGTCGCACAGTTCCTGGATTTCGTCGAGCTTGTGGCTGATGTACAGGATGCTGCAGCCTTCGGCGGCGAGGCGTCGCAGCGTCTCGAACAGCTTGCGGACCGCTTGCGGTGTCAGCACCGAAGTCGGTTCGTCCATGATCAGCAGACGCGGGTTCTGCAGCAGGCAGCGCACGATCTCGACGCGTTGCCGCTCGCCCACGGTCAGGCTATGCACGTGACGCTGCGGGTCGATATCGAGGCCGTAGTCGGCGGAGACTTCGCGGATACGCTTCGAGAGCGTCTTCAGATCGAAGGGTTCGTCGAGTGCAAGCGCGATGTTTTCGCCGACCGTGAGCGTCTCGAACAGCGAAAAGTGCTGGAACACCATGCCGACACCCAGCTTGCGCGCCGCTGCCGGACTGCCAATCTCGACCACCTCGCCTTCCCAGCGAATCTCGCCGGCGTCGGGCCGCACCGCGCCGTAGATGATTTTCATCAGCGTGCTTTTGCCGGCGCCATTCTCGCCGAGCACGGCATGGATTTCGCCCGGCGCGACGATCAACGTGACGTCGTCGTTGGCTCGCACGGCCGGATATTGTTTGGTGATGCCCTGGAGCACCAGCCGGGGCGCCGTCTGTTCCGGCCTGTGTGCCGGCTGCGCGGCGGCGCCGTCGCTATAAGAAGAGTCGCTCATGTGATTCCGTAGTACGCCAGTGACTGCCGGTTTCAGCGCGTCCGCCCACCTTGCCGGCAGACGATCCGTCACCACAACCGGATGACAATACCTAATTCGACCCAGTCAGTCGAGCCATCAAAATTCCCGCAAACCCGCGCCGCAGCGTGCTCTGCGGGTATCCCACTCTTGACGCGGCTTTGTGTTCATATTAAAAGTCATATACACCCACGCCCGCTCGATCAGCCAGAACATATATTTCGGAGAAGTCATGAGTCAGCAACGCGAGGCGATCGATACGTACCTATTACGCGTCTTGCATACCCTGTTGATGGAACGCAGCGTCACGCGCGCGGCCGTCAAACTGAATCAATCGCAACCCGCCATCAGCGCGGCGCTGCGCCGTTTGCGCGACATCACCGGCGACCCGCTGCTGGTACGCGGCAAATCCGGCATGGTGCCGACGGAATACGGTCTGCGCCTGCTCGAACCGGTGCAGAACGCGCTGCGCGAGATCGAACGCATCAAGTTCCAGCAGCACAACTTCGATCCGGCCACTTCCATCCGTTGCTACCGGATCGGCTGCCCGGACTATCTGAACGTGCTGTTCGTGCCGACGGTGGTCGAACGCTTTCGCCAGGCCGCGCCGAACGCGACGCTCGAGTTTCATTCGCTCGGGCCGGCCTTCGACTACGAACTCGCGCTCGAAGACGGCAAGCTCGACATCGTGGTCGGCAACTGGCCTGAGCCGCCCGAGCAGTTGCACCTGTCGAACCTGTTCGTCGATCAGATCGTCTGCCTGATGAGCAACACGCATCCCTTCGCCAAACGCGGCGGGCTCACGCTCGACCAGTACCTGAACGCTCCGCATCTCGCGCCTACTCCTTATTCGGTGGGCCAGCGCGGCGCGATCGACGTGCACCTCGCGCGCGAGCGGTTAAAGCGTCATGTGGTCGTGACCTTGCCGTACTTCAATCTGGCGCCGTACGTGCTGATCAAGTCCGACCTGATCTTTACGACGACGCGCCTCTTTGCCGATTACTACGCCAAGTTCCTGCCGCTCACCGTCGTGCCCGCACCGCTCGATTTCCCGCCGATGCAGTACTACCAGCTGTGGCACGAGCGCGTGCATTACTCCGACGAAGTGCGCTGGCTGCGCAGTCTGGTCGCCGAAGCGACCAAGACGTTGATCGACAAGCCTTAATCAGTTGTTTTGCCGGTTACCGGCGGCCGCGTGTGTCGCCGCCGGCAGCCTTGCCTTCACGGTGCTTGCTTCTTCGTTCTCTCTTCTTGTTACGCCGCCGCTTCGTAAAGCGTCTTCGCCAACCGGTTGTGCTGCTCGATGACCGGTGCAAGTTCCAGCGTCGTCAACTGCCCTTCCTTCACGACCACCTTGCCGCCGATCACGCTGTAGCTCACCTGCGAAGGCGCGCAGAACACCAGCGCCGCGACCGGGTCATGCAACGCGCCCGCAAAAAGCGGCTGGCGCAGGTCGAACGATACAAAGTCCGCCGCCATGCCTGGCGCCAGCGCGCCGATATCGTCGCGGTTGAGCACCTTCGCGCCGCCGAGCGTCGCAATCTCCAACGCTTCGCGCGCGGTCATCGCATCGGGACCGAAGCCGACCCGCTGGAGCAACAGCGCCTGACGCACTTCGGCGACCATCTGCGCGCCGTCGTTCGACGCTGAACCGTCGACACCCAGGCCCACCGGCACGCCCGCCAAACGCATGCGCTTGACCGGCGCGATGCCCGACGCGAGCCGCATGTTCGAACACGGACAATGCGCGACGCCAGTGCCGGTGCGCGCGAACAGTTCGATGCCCGCGTCGTCGAGTTGCACACAGTGCGCGTGCCACACGTCGTGACCGACCCAGCCGAGGTCTTCCGCATATTCCGCCGGCGTCATGCCGAACTTCTCGCGGCTATACGCGATGTCGTTGACGTTCTCCGCCAGGTGCGTATGCATCGACACGCCGTACTGCCGCGCCATGACCGCCGATTCGCGCATCAGATCGCGGCTCACCGAGAACGGCGAGCACGGCGCGACCACCACACGCAACATCGCGTAACGGCCTTCGTCGTGGTACGTCTCGATCAGACGCTGCGTATCCTTCAGGATGTCCGCCTCACGCTCCACCACCGAATCCGGCGGCAGTCCGCCGTCTTTCTGCCCCACGCTCATGCTGCCGCGCGCCGCGTGAAAACGCATGCCGATCCGGCGCGCTGCGGCGATGCTGTCGTCGAGCCGGCTGCCGTTCGGATAGATATACAAATGGTCGCTCGAAGTCGTGCAACCGGACAGCAAAAGCTCGGCCATGGCTGTGAGCGTCGAGACTTCGATCATCTCCGGCGTGAGGTTTGCCCACACCTTGTAGAGGCTGGTCAGCCAGCCGAACAACTCGGCGTTCTGCGCGGCAGGAATCGCGCGCGTCAGGCTCTGATACATGTGGTGGTGCGTGTTCACGAGACCCGGAATCACCAGATGCCCGCGCATATCCAGCACTTCGTCGGCGGCTTGCGGCAGTTCCGCCGTCGGGCCGACCGCGACGATGCGGTTGTCTTCGATATACAGGCCGCCGTCGCGCAGTTCGCGCCGGTCGCCGTCCATCGTAACCAGCACGTCTGCGTGCTTGACCAGCATCGTTTTCTTCGGCTTATTCGTTTGATTGGCCGTCTGTTCCATCGTCATTCGTTTCTCCGCTTCATTGCTTCCGTGCAAAGCCGTTCGAACGCGATGTGACGGCACGCCACCGTGCCGCCGCGTCCCGTCGAACGCCGTTGGCCCGGTTACCCAGCGTGTTTCCGCCGTCTTCGGGGTGCGTTGCGGCTGGTTCGTCATCGATTCCTGTTTGCTGCAACGCACAGACGTAACCTTCGACGGCCAAAATAATGCTGACAACTCACGCCAATGCGATACCCAACCTCACGCTGCCGATATAGTGGGCCTTTTTTGGCGCCGGTACGATCCGCCGGTAAGACAAATGCAGCGAAAAGGTCGGGAAAACCCGCTCGTTATGGCTTTCAGCAGGCTGTCTGTCATGCGCCAGCTATTATCTTTCCTATCTCGCGCGCGCTGAACGGAACAACCTTTTTACAATGGCTGCCACGGCGCTCGCTTCAATTCGCCGACGGGTATGTAGCCACTGACGTGGAGCCTCGATCCGCCGCAAACGTATCTGGATCGGGCTGCCGCCGAAACCTCGCATTCACATAAGGAAAATTGCGAATGGGAAAGCTCACTACCCATGTGCTCGACACCGCGAACGGCCGTCCCGGCGCGGGCATCAAGGTCGAACTCTTCGCGCTCTCAGGCGATACGCGCCGCGCGCTCAAAACCACCACCACCAATGACGACGGTCGTTGCGACCAGCCGCTGCTCGAAGGCGACGCGCTAGTCGCGGGCGAATACGAACTCGTGTTCGGCGCCGGCGACTACTTCGCGTCGATCGGCACGAAGGTTCCGGAGCCGCGTTTCGTCGATCGTGTCGTGCTGCGCTTCGGCGTGGCCGATGCCGGCGCGCACTATCACGTGCCGTTGCTGGTGTCGCCGTGGTCGTACAGCACCTATCGCGGCAGCTAAGGAGATATCTGCCACGAGGTGTTGGGAAATCGAGGTCGAGTTCGCGCCACCTGCCGATCGCGCTCGATTGCATTGCGCAGATGCTCGCGCAGACTCATGCGAGTACCCGCGAAACGCAATCGAACACATGCGGTTCCAGCGAACCCGATCCGACCCGACGAGCCAATAAAAAACGGCGCGTGCGAACTGAGCGCACCGCGTCTTTCGTCCTCAGGGGCCTGGCACCGAAAGATGGCCCCTTGGGGGCACCCCGCAGTCTGCGCAGCGACGTTTTGTCTGCCGACAACCCGCTAGCCGGGTTCCAGAAGGCACCCAACGTCGTTGCGTGTACAACGAATCAGAAGTGGAGGAGTTTCATGGAAGGCTTTATCACAGACTGGTTGAATCTGGCGATTCGCTGGTTCCACGTCATCGCCGCGATTGCATGGATCGGCGAATCGTTCTATTTCGTCGCGCTCGACAACAGCCTGAAACCGCCAACGGACCCGAACCAGCGCAAACGCGGCGTGTTCGGCGAGTTGTGGCACGTGCACGGCGGCGGCTTCTACAACATGCAGAAGTACACCGTCGCGCCGCCGGAAATGCCGGAAGATCTGCACTGGTCGAAGTGGCCCTCGTACACCACGTGGCTGTCGGGCTTTGGTCTTTTCACCGTGCTGTATCTGTTCTCGCCGAGCACTTACCTGATCGACAAGAACGTGCTGGATATGGGCCCGGTGGTCGCTGTGGCCGCGGCGCTCGGCTTCCTCGCCGCTGGCTGGATCGTGTACGACTCGCTGTGCCGCATCCTCGGTAACAAGGATAAGGTGCTGGGCATCTGCGTCGGCGTGTATGTGCTGATCGCGGCATGGCTCGCGTGCCATATTTTCGCGGGCCGCGCGGCTTACCTGATCATGGGCGCGATGCTGGCGACCATCATGTCGGCGAACGTGTTCTTCGTGATCATTCCGGGCCAGCGCAAGATGGTCGACGCCATGCTCAAGGGCGACACGCCGAACCCGATCTACGGCAAGCGCGGCAAGCAGCGCTCGGTGCACAACACGTATTTCACGTTGCCGGTGGTGTTCGCGATGCTGTCGAACCACTACGCGATGACCTACACGCATCCGTACAACTGGGCTGTGCTGCTGGTCATCATGCTGGCTGGCGCGCTGATTCGTCAGTTCTTCGTGATGCGCCACCGTGGCCAGGTGCTGTGGTATCTGCCGCTGGTGGGTATCGCGTTGATGTTCGGCGCGCTCTTCTGGACCATGCCGAAGCCGATCGTGCCGCAAGCGCAAGCCGCGAACGCGCCGACGGTGAAGGTGGCCGATATCGCCCCGGTTCTGCAACAGCGCTGCGTGGCTTGCCACTCCGCGCATCCGACGATGATGGGGAGCGCTCCTGCCGGCGTGCTGCTGGATACGCCGGATGAGATCTCGCAGAACGCGCAACGGATCTATCAGCAAGCCGTGACGTTGAAGGCCATGCCGCTTGGCAACGTGACGCATATGACCGACGACGAGCGGATGAAGATCGCCGCGTGGTTTGAAGGTGGTGCGGCGAAGTAACCACTAGCCGGGCATGCCGCCCGGCGTCGCGAAGAATCGAGCGACTTTGAAGCGGGCTTTTCGCGTGAGCGGAAAGCCCGCTTTTCATTGGCCGGCTGGTGTCGGTTTCTCCGTGACGAGCCGCATCGTCACGGGCTCGGACGACAACACGCCGGTTCCCGGCTTCAACGAGTTCTATTCCATGCGCGTGCTGGAGCCGCTCGGCGTCGCGCATCGAACGCTTCGACATCGACGCACTGGGAGTGCCGGCGTACGGCGTCGAGGATATATGTTGTTTATTGGGTTGTAATGGCACGCCGTCGGGAAGCAGAAGCTTCACGCCTGAGTCGATAGCATGGCGTCTTTGCGCTCGCCGAGGAAGAGCCTGCAATTCGAGAGACTCAAACCGGCGATAGAAGCGGCGGGTTTTTTCGCGCCTGACCCGGCGCAACGCGTGCGCCAAGTAATCGGGCAATCGCCGCTTCTCGCCAAACGGAGCTAAACGCACAACGACGGCGTAGCTCGGCTTTTGGGTTGGCCACCAAAACAAAAACCCACAGCACTGGTAATGCTGTGGGTTCTTTCAAATCAACCTGCTCGCTACGCCGTAGCGGTAAACCTCAAACCGCCACCGCGCTCAACGCATCTTCCGTGAGCCACAACGACTCCGCGAGGTCCCGCTCATTGAGATTGAGTCCATCCCCGCCGCGATCGACGACGATAAAGTCGCTCACCTCACCCAACGCAATCAGCGGATGATGCCACACGCCCTTCGCATAGTTCACGCCCTGCCAGCCGCTCGTCACGAAAGCGCGAATCTTCGACACGTCCAGCTCACCTGCCGGCGCCACGACCACCAGATACGCTTTGTCGTTCAGCGGGACGAACGCCTGGCTGCCGAGCGGGTGCCGCTCGAGCATCTTCACTTCGAACGGCAGCGTGCGCGGTTGCCCGCGAAACAGGTTCACGAGCGTACGGCCGTTCTCGTCGGCGACATCCACTTTCGCGAGATCGTGATAGCGGATCGTCGTGCCGAGGTTGATCGGGATCTGCTTCGCGCCTTCGAGTTCGATCACGTCGCCGAATGCGGCGAACGCTTCTTTCGTCAACGGTTCGATCGCGAGCGTTTTCATGATGCGAGCGTGCCCCACAGGCGCAGGCGCGACACGCCGCCGTCCGGAATGATATTGAAGCGCACGTGCGTCACCGGACCCAGTGCCGCGATCTCGCTTTCGAAATAGTGCTGGTTGTCCATCTTCAGTTTCTGTTCGCCGAGCAGCACCGGCCAGAACATGGCTTGCGTGATCAGCGAGCTGTTCGTGCCACCCGTGACATACGCGGCTTGAATCGAGCAGCGGTCCGGAAAGTTACCCTTGAAGTGCGCCGTATCGACTTCGATTTTCCTGATCACGCCCGGTTGCGCCAGTGCGACGATCGCCCAGTCGTTACCCGGCTCACGACGGCGGCGCGTTTCCCAGCCGTCTCCCATGTTCACGCCACGGCCCGGCATCAGGATCGTCGACGCTGCGCCGAAGTGCTGGTTGTTCGCCGCGACGAGATAGGCGCCGTTCTCCATCGCAGCCAGATCGAACTGCTCCGTGCGGCTCGCGCCGGCCCAATCGACTTGCGGCTGACCATACACCCGCAGACGCGCAATGCCGCCGTCCGGATAAATGTTTACGCGCAGGTGGGTGTAAGCGTTCGTGTCGCTGACTTCGTGATAATGATGGCTATTGCCTTGCAACGTGGTCGACGGCACGATTTCGGTCCATTGCGTCGACTGGTTCGGCGCGCCGTCCACCACGCGCGCGGCTTCCACCGACGCCGCCGGCGGGAAATTACCCGTGAAGTGGCTGGTGTCGAGATCCAGCCCCTTGATCACGCCCGGACGAGCCAGCTTCACGACGCACCAGTCATAGCCGTTGGCGCGCTTGCGGCGGGTTTCCCAGCCGTCCATCCACTTGCCGTTGTCGTCGTATTTGCCCGGAATGAAAACGGCCGGCTCCGGATTCAGCATGCGCTCCTTCGGTGCGAAGAAGTCGTCGCTGGCCTCGAGCGCCTGCGCGCCCAGACGCGGGTCCGCCAGGTTCACATAGCGGCGCGTGAATTCCGGTGCGTTGGGGTCGAGAATCGGGAGTGCCATTTTTGTCTTCCTTGATATTTGCCAGTGCTGAAAAAACGTTTCGGTTCGAGGTCCGCGACGCGTGGTTAAGCCTTATGCGTCGATCAGGTCGTCGAGCCTGAAACGTGCGATGCGGTAGATCTGATCGAGGCTCGCGCGCAGTTCTTCGGCGCGGCTATTGTTCACGCGCGCTTCGAAGTTCGCGATGATGCCGTGACGGTCATAACCGCGCACGGCGAGGATGAATGGAAAACCGAACTTCTCGCGATAAGCGGCGTTCAGCGCGAGCAGCTTGTCGAACTCTTCCTGCGTGCATTGCGCGAGGCCGGCGCCGCTCTGCTCGCGCGTGGATTCGGCGGTCAGTTCGCCGCGCACCGCGGCCTTGCCGGCGAGTTCCGGGTGAGCATTGATCAGCGCCAGTTGCTTCTCTTCACCGGCCGTTTCGACGATGTTCGACATCTTGCGATGCAACTCGTCGATACTGGCGAAAGGCCGTTGCTGCGCGGCGATTTCCGCGACCCACGGCGAGTGCTCGAAAATACCCGACAGCGTTGCCACGAACGCTTCGGTCGAGATGCTGTTGAGTTGGTCCAGAGTGTATTGCATCGCCTTCATGCCGCTGCCCCGCGGTTGTCTTGTTGGTAAGGGTGATGTTCGCGCCAGTGGCGCGCAATATCGACGCGCCGCGTCACCCACACGCGATCGTGCTGTTCGATATGGTCGAGAAAACGTTGCAGCGCGCGAAAACGCCCAGGGCGCCCGAGCAAACGGCAATGCATGCCGATGGAAAGCATCTTCGGCGCTTCGTCGCCCTCTTCGTAGAGCACGTCGAATGCATCGCGCAGGTACGTGAAGAAGTGGTCTGCCGTGTTGAAGCCTTGCGGGCTTGCAAAGCGCATGTCGTTGGTGTCGAGCGTGTACGGCACGATCAATTGCGGCACTGTCGTGCCGCCGGTAACGTCCACGTCCATCCAGAACGGCAGGTCGTCGCCATAGTAATCGGAGTCGTACAGGAATCCGCCGTATTCGGCGACCAGACGATGCGTATTGGGACTGTCACGGCCGGTGTACCAGCCAAGCGGACGCTCGCCCGTCACGCGTTCGATCGCTTCCATGCCGAGACGCATGTGCTCCGCTTCTTTCTCCGGCGACACGTCCTGATAGTGAATCCAGCGATAGCCGTGGCAGGCAATCTCATGACCGAGTTCCACGAACGCGCGCGCCAGTTCCGGATGCCGTTCGATCGCCATGCCAACGCCGAACACCGTGAGCGGCAGGCCGCGCTTTTCGAATTCGCGCAGAATGCGCCAGACGCCCGCGCGCGAGCCGTATTCGTAGATCGACTCCATGCTCATGTGGCGAGCCGGATAAGCCGCGGCGCCGACGATTTCCGACAGGAACTGCTCCGAGCCAGGATCGCCGTGCAGCACGCAGTTTTCACCGCCCTCTTCGTAATTCAGAACGAATTGCACCGCGACACGCGCTCGCCCCGGCCAGTTGGCCTGCACCGGGTGGCGGCCGTAGCCGATCAGATCGCGTGGGTAGTTCGGGTCGAGTGGCATGGTTTGACGAATGCGTGGTGACGTTACGTAAAATTCGCGTGGAGCTCACGTGTATGCACGTGGGGTGGGCGCGGCCGAATAAACACCGGAAACAGCGCCTGAAGCAACACAAAAAACCTTTCAGGCACCCCGCGCCGAGTTGGACCAGTGTAGCGAAAACGCCCCGGTGCGCCCATACACCGGGGCAGATAGTGCGTGTCACACTGAATGTATGTGCCGGCCCGGTTCCGTAGTGTTTACCCGCACCAGATCGGACGTTCCTGCATTTTCCGGCGCATTTGCCGAGGAAACTTCGGTAGATCCGCGCAGCGCACGCGGGTTCGGATCGGCGTCGACCGGACTGAACGATGCCAGCGCGCCGTCGTAGCGCTTGGCCAGCGGCCGCGCATAGTCGCCGCGTTTGGCGGTCGAAAGACGCAGCGAGACCAGCGCCTCGGTCCATTTCACCGCTGCTGTCACGCCTTCGATCACCGGCGCGCCGAGCGCGTCCTCGATCTCCGCGCACAGTTCGGCCATGCCCGCGCAGCCGAGCACGATCGCTTCCGAGCCGTCCTCGGCAAGCGCGCGCCGGCATTCGTCGAGAATGATGCGGCGCGCCGCCGAGCCAGGCTTGTCGAGATCGAGGACGGCGACGTCGGTGGCGCGAACGTTGCGGCAAAACCGCTTCATGCCGTAGCGCTCGGCGAGGTGCCACGCCATGCCGCAGGTGCGCGCCAGCGTGGTCACCACGGAGAAGCCAGGCGCCAGCACGCTGGCCGCGTGCATTGCCGCCTCGGCGATGCCGATCACCGGACCCCGCGCCAACTCGCGTGCCGCGTAGAGACCCGGATCGCCGAAGCAGGCAATCACGTAACCGTCGCAGCCTTCGCGCTCGCCGGCCGCAACCTCGGCCAGCAAGCCTGGCGTCGCCAGCGCTTCGTCGTAATAGCCTTCGATCGACGGCGGCCCCATGGTCGGATTCACCGCGATGACTTCAGTGCCCGGCGCGGCGACTTCGCGCGCGCAGCGGCCCATTGCTTCCGTCATGCGCTGGGTCGTATTCGGGTTGATCAGTTTGATGCGCATATCCACTCCTGTTGCATCTGCACAATTCAGCGTGCGATTCAGCGTGCAATCACGCGATAGAACAGCGCGGCGAGGCCGGCGCCAATGAACCACGAGAAATTCGCCATGCCGTCGAGCGCGGGCACCATCACGCAGAGCACGGCGATCACGGCAGCCGGCAGCAACGCGGCGACCGCCCGATAGTTCACGCCGTTGCGATACCAGTACGAGCCGGTGGGCGCAACCGTATACAGATCGTCGAGCACGATTTTCTGACGCTTCACGAGATAGTAATCGACGATCAGGACACCGTACAAAGGTCCGATGAAGCTGCCGAGAACATCGAGGGTGTAGTGGATCACGGCGGGGTTGTTGAACAGATTCCACGGCGTAATGAAAATCGATGCCACCGCTGCGAGCATGCCGCCCGCGCGCCAGCTGATCAGGCGCGGCGCGACGTTGGAGAAGTCGAATGCCGGCGAGACGAAATTGGCGACGATGTTGATGCCGATCGTCGCGATCGTGAAGGTCAGCGCGCCGAGAATCACCGCGGTCGGATAATCGATGCGGCCCACGGTTTCAACCGGGTCCGTGATCAGCTGGCCGAATACCGGCAGCGTGGCAGCGGTCGTGATCACCGTCACCAGCGAGAAGGCCAGAAAGTTGACCGGCAGCCCCCAGAAGTTGCCACGCTGCACGCTGCGAAAGCTCTTGCCGTAGCGCGAAAAGTCGCCGAAGTTGAGCATCGGTCCGGAGAAGTACGACACCACCAGCGAAGTCGCCGTGATCATCACCGGCACGACTTCCATGCCGTGATATTTGACGCCGCCCAGGTTGATGCCGATGTTGCGCCATCCCGCGCGATACACCATGTAGCCCGCGAGAATGAACATCACCACGTAGACGGCCGGGCCGGCGAAGTCGATGAACTTCTTGATGGTCTCCATGCCGTGCCAGAACACAAGTGCCTGCAGGACCCACAGCAGCATGAAACCGGCCCAGCCGAGCGTCGACAGGCCCATGAAGCCGTGATGATGGACATCGGCATACGGCAGCAGCTGGGGAACGAACTTCAACACCACGATCACCAGCGCGCTCGACGCCAGATAAGTCTGAATGCCGTACCACGCGACCGCGATCAGGCCGCGAATCACCGCGGGAATATTCGCGCCGAGCACGCCGAAGGTCGCACGGCACGCGACCGGATAAGGCACGCCGTTCGCCTGGCTAGGCTTGGCGATCAGGTTGCACAACAGGTTCACGATCGTAATGCCGACCAGCAACGCGATCAGCACCTGCCAGCTCGTCAGCCCGAGCGCGAACAGGCTGCCCGCAAACACATAGCCGCCGACGCTGTGCACGTCGGACATCCAGAACGCAAAAATGTTGTACGCGCCCCAGGTTTGGTGGCGCAACGGCGCGAGGTCTTCGTTATAGAGCCGTTCGCTGTAGCCTGCGGGCATTGACGGATCGCCGGTTGCGCCGCCGTCTGCGTAAGTGGGAATTGCGGGATTGCCGGGCGCTGCACTGAACTGAGCCATGATTCCTCCTTGGGATAGAGACCATCGATAGCGAATCGAAGGACGATGCATCGGCCATGCCAGTCGCGCGCGCTTTGCCCGTTCGGGACGAAGCACAGGCGAGCCGCCTGGTTTGCCGTGCCGCGGATATCTCCGTACTGAAGTACTTGTGGTTATCGCACCGTCAGCAGCCGCGGAGCGCCGGCGTTGCGTTGCTGCTACTCGATGTCCGTCGCCCGGCGACGGACACGCGTGCGCAAGCCGGCAGCGCTCACGTCGAGCCGCCTTGCAACACGTGATTCGTTCAGTTCAATTCAGTGCGGCGCGCACCAGTCAGGCGCGCACGCCGGCCGCCTGCCTCAGCATGGCGTGGACATTGTCGTGGGTCATTCTCTAGGCGCACCGTTGAGGGCGCCGAATACTTCCCGCAGATCGGCCGCACCACGCGCCGGGCGGTCCAGCATCTTCAGCTCGACGCTTTGCAAATGGCGCGACATGAGTGCCGCCGCCTCTTTTGCATCGCCGGCGTCGAGCGCGGCGAGTATGGCTTCGTGGTCTTCGAACGAGCATGGGCTGCGTCCGAGCGACTCGTACAACGCGGAAATCAGCGTGGAGCGCGCCACCAGCCCGTTCAGGCAATCGCACAACACCGTGTTGCCGGTCAGTCCCGCCAATTCGGTGTGAAACTCGCCCGACAGGCGAATCCACGCCGGAAAATCACGTGTTTCGAACGCTTTGCGTTCCCGGCCGATCATGCTGCCAATGCTCTTCAAGCGCCGCATGCCGTGACCGCTGCAAATCTTTTCCACCACCGCCAGTTCGATGATGCGGCGCATCTCGAACACCTCGTGCACTTCCTGTAGCGAGGGGCTCGCCACGAACGCGCCGCGATTCGGTTCGAGATCGACGAGGTGGTCCGTCGCGAGTTGCGTCAGCGCCTGCCGGATCGGGCCGCGCTTCACGCCGAATACTTCGCACAACTGCGCTTCGGTCAGCTTGGCGCCCGGCGCAAGCCGATGCTCGAGGATCGCGGCGCGGATGCGCTCGGCGATCACTTCAGGTTTCGTACTATTGGCGGCGGTAGGGTCTGCGTCGGACATGATGTGTGTCTCGGTATGTTGGTCATCTTAGGATGGACATAAAGATTGTCAACAATTTTTGATTTTAATTTTGACAATTTTCACGGCAAGGGAAGGCTGACGGGCTTATAGATCAGTCCCGAAGCCTTGATACAGGCTATGTATAAGTTTAATTAGACTGAAAGGACGCCGTCTGTTGAGGGCGGGTTTTGTCAACAAAACCAATGGACCTTCACGGGTCGTTCTGCTCGTGGTCGATTCCAAAACACAGGCCGTTAGTTGCGTTACTGGAGTAGAAATAAAGCGGGCAATGGCCCGCTTCGCTCGCACGTCCGCTCACGCGAGATACGGATAGCCCGACAAGCTCAGTTCGAATCCCTGTGCGTTGGCAACGAGATGCGCGTCCGCGCCCACCGGCAGCGTCAGCATGTTGCGGACATGACCGAATTGCAGCCCTGTCACGATCGGAATGCCGATCACCGACCTCGCCTGCTCGATCACCGAGTGCAAGTCGTAACCATTGTCGTAGTCGTAGGATTTGGCGCCGGAGAAATCGCCCAGCACGAGTGCCTGCTGCTGCGCGAGGATGCCGGACAGGTGCAGCTGATAAATCATCCGCTCGACCCGGAACGGTTGTTCGTTGACGTCTTCGATAAACAGGATTCCGCCACTCACCGGCGGCATGTACGGCGTGCCGATCAGCGACACGAGCACCGCCAGGTTGCCGCCCCACAACATGCCCGAGACATCTACTGGCTGTGCCTGCGGCGTGTTGCTCGAGACCGTCATGGTCGGTTTCGTCAACGCGGACCAGAAGTGCTGCATGGTGAACTCGCTGAGTTCCTCCGCCCCGAAATCACTCATCACCATCGGACCGCCGAAGGTTTTCACCCCGGCTCGCGCCAGCAACGCAAGCTGGATCGCGGTGAAATCGCTATGCCCCACGAGGGCAACCGGTTGATCGGTCAGCCGCCGTTGCAGCCCTTCGTAGTCGAGTCCGTGCAGAATGCGCACCGCGCCGTAGCCGCCGCGCACGGCCAGCACGATATCCGGCAACTCACGCGACGGGTCGGCGAGCCGGTTCAGATCGGCAGCGCGCTGGCCGTCGGTGCCGGCGAAGCGCAGGTAGCGACGCCGCGCCGCTTCCGCGCCCTCGATGCGATGGCCCTGGGCATGAAAACGCTGCAGCGCGCGATGCAGCACCTCCGGATCATGCGGATACCCGGACGGCGCGATCAGTTCGATGGTGCGATGGACGCTCATGAGCAAGACCTTGTTTGACGTTGTAGTTTCAGAGCGCCTCGGCCGGGCCCGCTTCGTTGCCCGCTTCGTTTCCCGCTTCGTGGCCCGATGCGTTGCCCGATTTGCTGTCCGATTCATTGCCCGCATCGCCACGTGCCGAAGCGCGCGCTTCGCGGCTGGCGCGCCGCCGCTCGGCAAAGAACGATTTGAGCGCGGCGCCGCATTCGCTTTCGAGCACGCCGCCGGTCACCGTGGTGTGATGATTCAACTGCGGATTAGCGAAAGCATCCACGACACTACCGCACGCGCCGGTTTTCGGATCGCGCGCGCCGAAGACGACACGAGCGATGCGCGCGTGCATGATCGCGCCGGCGCACATCAGGCAAGGTTCGAGCGTCACGTAAAGCTCGCAACCCGGCAGACGGTAGTTTTCGACGGCCTGCGCCGCCGCACGCAGCGCGGCCATTTCCGCATGCGCCGACGGGTCGTGCGCACCGATTGGGTGATTGAAACCTTTGGCGATGACTTCGTCACCTCGCACGAGCACTGCGCCGACGGGCACTTCACCGGCAGCACGCGCCTCTTCGGCGGCAGCCTGGGCGAGCGCCATGAAGCGGCGATCGCGCTCGGAGACAACGGGAGTTGCGGGTGAATCGCCGGGCGAGAGCTCAGCATCCGGCAATACGGCGGCAGAGCCAGAATCCGTCGCGGCCGATCCGGCGACACCACCCGCCAAGGCTTGAGAACTCATCGTATTCGGCACTTCGTGAGAATGGAAAGAATCCGCATCCGGCACGATGGAGTGAGCTAGCGGCTCGCTCACGGCGAACCCGCATCTGCCGCATTCAGGCTGCCGACGCGTTCGGACAGCCGTTCGGCAATACGCCGGCAGTATTCGCGCGGCAAAACCAGCGGGCCGCCGCGCAGCGATTCAAGCGCCATGTCGAGCGCAAGCATGCGCGCCTGCAGACGGCAGCGGGTAGCCTGGTCGCTCACGGCATTCAACTCCGCTTGCAGGTCGCGCAACGCGCGCAACTGCTCGACAGCGGGCGGCACAAAGCCCGCATTCTTCAAAATCCGGTTGGCGACGCGTACCTCTTCAGGAACCAGAGCGTCGTCGCCCAAGGATAGCGGCGCACCCGCGCCGGGTAACTCGTCGAACTCCCCGCGCGCGGCGGCGGCGGCAATACGCTGTTCGACTAATGCATCAAGCAATCTCATCTGCGATCCACTACGTTGCGGCCCAAGCATTCTATCAGGCAGCGCACGCTCGTTCCGGCTCCGCAACCGACGAAACCCCCTACGTTTTCAGATTTTTCGTCATTCGAGAGCACACGGCCGGACGCTAGGCTCAAGGGTTCGCCGCCACGCCGCGTGCCGCCCGCTCCCGCGCTAAAACCTGACAGAAAACTTTCAACGGACCGCGCAGTTCGCGCCTTTGCTCGTGGCCTCTCAAAACCACCGCCGATATGCAATCCGGAATGACTTACCCAAGCCGAAACCACGCCGCCATCACGTTCGAGACTGCCATAGCCGCACACCCTCTCCACCTGTGCAAACGCATATCCCGGGCACCCCTGCGCGCAGCGCTGGCCGCCGTGATGATCTCGCTCGTGCTATCCGGCTGCGGCGTGTTCTGCGGTGGCGCAGGCGGCAGCGGCGGCGGCTTCGCCGGTGGCTGCGCGACCGGCATGCGTTTCTGAGCCGTCGCGCCTGGACACGTCGGCATCAACTGCGGCGCCGTGCATTATGAGCGTGCATCCGCCAATGGCCATCGAGCCAGCATGACGTGCCGCGTACGCCCGAGCAAACTGTGCATCAACGCGAATTCGCGCACGTTCCAGCACAGCGGTTCAACCGGACGCGCAGCGGCCCAAGGCATGCCATACGCCAGTGTGACGTGCGGCGTATAGTCCACCGCGGCTGACATGGCATGCTCCCCGCACCCTGCGTCTTGCAACGCGCGGCATAAAGCGTCGTGCAGCCGATGCAGACCGTTCACGCCCTCGCCCCCGCCCAACACTAACGGCCCCGGTCGTGGCTTGGATGCAAAGCTCACCACCGTATCGAATTCGACGCTGAACGGCTCCATCCTGACCAACGAGGCAGCTTTCATGGCCGCCTCGACCCGCGCCTGAGGCAAACCGCCCGCGAAATTTCCGAGGTGCTGCAAGGTAACGTGCAGACGGGCCGCCGCGAGCGGTTTGCTGCGCGCGCGACTCTCCCCGCAAAGCTGTTGCGCGAGCTTCGAAATACTTGCCGCCGTATTGGCGTCAGGAAAGACAGCGAAAAACAGGCCGTCTGTCGGCGTTGGCGGCGCCTCGAGGCCAGGCAGCCAGAGTTGTTCAGGCATGGGATTTCTGACCAGATAAAGCCGGCATGTAGATGAATCTCCGTTCATTGTGCGGGCTTGCCTGAGCGCGTGATCGACTCAGACCACTCGACTATGCGAGGTTGCACGATCGCCTTGCTACGGCAAGCCCCGGAACTCGCAAGGTATGGCTGGGCCGCAGGCGAAAGCGTCGCCACCCGGCGCGCACGCCATTGCCGTTGAAGCGCTTTCGCTTCCCACTCAAGAATTGCTCGCCGTGACGGGCCCACGCACAAGACTGTACATCCATACAGTACGAACGGCAACGGGGGACTGGACAAAAAGTGGCAAGTATTCGCCAGCGCGGCGGAGGGTGAAACGGCGTGCGTCGGCGTATGCGGGGCTCCCGCGGAGATCGGCGCGGAGGTGGCAAGGATGCCGCGCCGACAGCACATGACGCGACCGGCGCAATGCATCAACCATGCCGTGGAGCGGCAAACCAACCGCGACCTGGCCCCTACCGGGTTCCAACTTGACTTGAGTCAATTGGCCGGAGCGATAGCGGCTCTATCTTCAGCAGACGCACCATACACAGGCTGGCGATCTCCGGTTTTGCATCTCTTCATCCGGAAGCGTTTGAACCGAACCAAAAACCATGGCCATATCGAAACACCGGATGCAGGCCCTGCTCGCGCTAGTCGCTCTTGCCGCGGCCGGCGTAGTGGTGTGGCGTTGGCCGGTGCTGTTCGGCTCCCATCATGATACGACCCATATCATCGTGTCCGGCAACATCGAGGCTCACGAGAGTGTCCTGAGCTTCACGCAGGTCCAGGCGCCGATTGTCTACCTGCCATTCGACGAAGGCGCTTACGTCAAGCGCGGCACCGTGCTCGCGCGCGTGGACGATCGCCTGTATCGGCGGCAGACGGAAATCGACCAGACCAACCTGCAAGTTGCCACGGCGCAGATCAGCGCCAATGAGAGCACCTTGGCGGCGGCACGTCACAACGTCGTCAGCGATCAATTCGATCTCAGCGAAAAACAGCTCGACCTGGGGCGAGCGGAAATCCTGGTGAAAGGCAACGCGATTCCGCGTCAGGCACGTGACCTCGCCTTCACCGCCGAACGGCAATCCGCCGCGGCCCTCGCGCACGACAAGGCGCTGGTGGAAGTGGCAAGCAACAACATCACGCTCGCGCGCGCCAATCAGGCCGCCGCCGCGGCGAAGCTCAAGCTCGACGAAGTGATGCTCTCCTACACCGAGCTGCGCGCGCCGTTCGACGGCGTCATCGCAGTACGCGAAGCGGAACTCGGGCAGCTCGCGGGATCGGGCGTCGCGATCGTTACGCTCGATGAACTCGATCACGTCTGGCTGCGCGCGTATGTGAACGAGCCCGATATCGGCAAAGTTCGCCTCAACGAAGCCGCCACCGTGACGACCGACACCTACCCCGGCAAGCGCTACCAAGGGCGCATCAGTTTCATTTCCCCGCAGGCCGAGTTCACGCCCAAAACCGTCGAGACGCACGCCGAGCGCGTGACGCTCGTCTACCGGATCCGTATCGATATCGACAACCCGACGCACGAACTGCTGCCGGGCATGCCGGCCGATGCGTCCATCGCTTTGCTGGCAGCGGGCAAATGAGCACCGACCCGGCAGCGGCGGCCATCCGCGCGCACGACCTGGTGCGCAGTTTCGGCGCCGTGCAGGCGGTGCGGGGTGTCAGCTTCGACATCGAACGCGGGGAAATCTTCGGCCTGGTCGGGCCGGACGGTGCGGGCAAAACGACCATCATGCGCATGCTGGCTGGCGTGCTGCGGCCCGACGCCGGCCAGATCTCGCTGGAAAATATCGACGTGATAGCGGCGCCGGAACGCGCAAAGGCTGCCCTCAGCTATATGCCCCAGCGTTTCGGCCTGTACGAAGACCTGACCGTCGCCGAGAACATTTTCTTCTACGGCGAACTCTTCGGGGTATCGCGCAAAGCCAATCGGACCCGCAGCGGCGAACTTCTCGAGGCCGCCGGCCTCGTGCCATTCCGCGATCGTCTCGCCGGTCAACTATCGGGCGGCATGAAGCAGAAACTCGGGCTGGTGTGCGCGTTGATTCACACGCCCCGCGTGCTGCTGCTGGATGAGCCGACCACGGGCGTGGACCCGGTGTCGCGGCGCGATTTCTGGGCGATCCTGTACAACCTGCGCGAAAGCGGTGTCACGATCGTGCTGTCCACCGCATATATGGACGAAGCCGAACGCTGCTCGCGGCTCGCGCTGCTGCATACCGGGCAGATCCGCCAGTGCGACACGCCGGCGCGGCTGAAGCAGGCCATGCCGGGTGCCCTGTTCGCCATCGCCGCGGCAGACCCGCGCGCGGTTCACGACGCCCTCGTGGATGCGCCCGGCGTGCTGAGCGCGTTGCTGATGGGCGACCGCGTGCACGTGCGCGTTGACGAGGCCGCGCGCCGTCTGCCGGAATTGCAGGAGCGGCTTGCCACACGCGCCATTGCAAACGCAACCATCACTTCCATCGAGCCGGGCATCGAAGACGTGTTCGTCGCGCTCGTCGGGTCGGGAAGCCCGACATGAGCGCCGCGGCTCCCGTCGTCGAGGCAATCGGCCTGACCAAGCGCTTTGGCAAGTTCACGGCGGTCGACCGGCTCGACCTGTCCATCGCCAGGGGCGAAGTCGTCGGCTTCATCGGGCCGAACGGCGCGGGCAAGTCGACCACCATCCGCATGCTGTGCGGGCTGCTTTCGCCCAGTGCGGGGCGCGCTTCGGTGGCGGGCTACGACATTGGCACCCAGGCCGAGGCGCTGCGCTCGCACATTGGCTATATGTCGCAGAAGTTCTCGCTGTACGGCGACCTGACCTGCTACGAAAACCTGCGCTTTTTCTGTGGCATCTACCGGGTTCCGCGACACGACATCGCCGAGCGTATCCGGCTCGCCATTTCGACCGCGGGACTCGAGGGGCGTGAAAATATTCTCGTGCGAACGCTCGCGGGCGGCTGGAAGCAGCGGCTCGCACTCGGCTGTGCGAATCTGCACCGTCCGCCCGTGCTGTTTCTCGACGAACCGACGTCGGGCGTCGAGCCCGAGGCGCGCCGCCGCTTCTGGGATCTGATTCACGGCCTCGCCGCGGGCGGCGTGACGGTGCTGGTCTCTACGCATTACATGGACGAGGCGGAATACTGCCACCGCATCGCGCTGATCGACGCGGGCCATCTCGTGGCGATCGGCAGCCCGAATGAGCTGCGCGAACACAATCTCGGCGGCAATCTGTTCGAACTGGTGTGCGCGCCGCCTGGCGCGGCTCTCGCCGCGCTGCGCGAGGCGCCCGAAGTAATCGACGCCGCGATCTTTGGCGACCGGCTGCACGTGCTGATGCACCCGGGCGTGCCTGAAACCGTGCTTCAGCCGTTTCTTGCAGGACGGCATATCGAGTTTATCGCCGTACGCGCCATCCGGGCCAGCCTCGAAGATGTGTTCGTCCAACTGGTCACGCACGCGGATAAGGGAGTGCACTCACCATGAGCCTGCGGCGGCTGCTGGCGATGGCCTTCAAGGAAACGCTGCAGATCTGGCGCGATCCGCGCAGTCTCGCCATTGCGCTGCTGATGCCGCTGTTGCAGATGGTGCTGCTCGGCTACGGCGTCAGCCTCGATATCCGGCAGGTGCCGCTATGTATCAACGACGAGGAACACAGCCAGTTGAGCCGTGAACTGGTGCAGGACTTCGTGTCGTCGCACTGGTTCCTCGCGGTTCGGAACGTGACCCACGAACGCGCATTGCGCGACGCGATGGATCGCGGCACGTGTGCCGGCGTCGTCACGATCCCCGTCGATTTCTCGCGCGTGTTCACCACGACGGGTACCGCCTCGGTGCAAACCGTGTTCGATGCGACGGACGCCAATACGACCAACATTGCAATCGGCTACGCCCAGAACGTGATCGCGCGCATTACGGCTGAATTCCAGTTGCGCTGGCGGCAAAGCCACGGCATTCGGCCGCAAACCGTCGGTCTGGTCGATCTCGAACCGCGGGTCTGGTTCAACGAGACGCTCGACAGCCGTAACTTCATTATCCCGGGCGTCGTCGCGGTCATTCTCGCGCTGGTCGGCGCGCAGCTGACGTCGTTGACCATCTCGCGCGAGTGGGAGCGCGGCACGATGGAGCAACTCATCTCCACGCCGGTCACCGCGCTCGAAGTCATGCTCGGCAAACTGCTTCCGTACTTCGTGATCGGACTCGTCAATGCCGCATTCTGTCTGCTCAGCACGGTTTACTGGTTTCACGTGCCGTTGCGCGGCAGCGTCGGCACCCTGATCGTCACGACCGCGCTGTTTACGCTGGTCGTGCTTGGCATCGGCTATCTGGTGTCGGTTCACATTCGCAGCCAGCTCGGCGCAAGCCAGGTTGCGCTGCTGCTGACGATGCTGCCGACCAGCATGCTGTCAGGCTACACCTTCGCCATCGACCAGATGCCCGCGCCCATTCGCCTTGCCACGCTGCTCGTCTACGCCCGCTATTACATCACCATCCTGCGGGCCGTATTCCTCAAAGGCAGCACCCTTTCCGATCTCGCCGTGCCGATTCTCGCGCTGGCCGTGTATGCGCTCGCCATCATCTGGATCGCCGCCCGGGCGTTCCGCAAACATCTGGACTAGCCCATCATGTTCGACCGTCTGCAGGTCATGTTGATGAAGGAGTTTCTCGAACTCAAGCGCGACCGGTGGGCGATGTTCCGGCTGGTCGTGCCGCTGTTGCTGCAGGTGATCATCTACGGCTACGCCGCGACTTTCACCGTCAATCATGTGAGCCTTGCCGTGCTCGACCTGGACCGCAGCCAGGCGAGCCGCAACCTCGTCTCGCACTTCGTCGCCACCGGTAAATTCGACGTGGTCGATAACGCCGGCACGGACCGCGATATCACGCATGACATAGATAGCGACAAGGCGACGATGGCGCTCGTCATCCATGCCGGCTTCGCGCAGCATCTCGGCAACGGCCAGAGCGCGCCGCTGCAGGTCGTCGTGGACGGCACCAACTCCAACACCGCGCTCATTGCGCTCGGCTACGTCAGCCAGATCGTCACGCAGTTCCAGAACGATCAGATGAGCGAACCGTGGTCGAACTATACGGGCCCCGCCCGCACCGAGGTCGCCGTGACGCTGCGTGAGCGCCCCTGGTACAACGACACGATCGACGATCGCTGGTTCTTCATTCCAGGCGTGGTCGGCACGCTCACGCTGATGCAGGTGGTCAGCCTCACGGCGTTTGCCGTGGTTCGCGAACGCGAGATCGGCACGTTGGAGCAGATCATGGTCAGCCCGATCAGGCCGGTCGAGTTCATCCTCGGCAAAACCGTGCCGTTCTTCCTGATCGGTCTGGTCGACGTTGCCCTCGTGACGGCGGTAGGCATAGGATGGTTTCGGGTTCCGTTCGTCGGCAACCCGCTCGTCATGCTGGTCGGCGCATCGCTGTTTCTGTTCGCGGCATTGGGTCTCGGTTTGCTGCTGTCCACCTTCTCGCGCACGCAGCAACAGGCGTTCGCGCTCAATTTCTTTCTGATCAATCCGCTTTTCATTCTGTCGGGGTTTGCGTTTCCTATCGCCGCGATGCCCAAAGTCCTGCAATGGATTACGTTGATCAACCCACTGCGTTACTTTCTCGTCGTGCTGCGCTCGGTTTTTCTGAAAGGCACCGGATTCGCCGTGCTATGGCCGCAGTTCGCGGCAATGGCAGCGCTCGGTGCAGTCATGCTGACGCTAAGCGTATTGCGCTTTCGCAAATCGCTCGATTGAATCGCAGTGTTTTCGGCTCGGGGGGGTGCTCATTTGGCGCATTGGCGATTTGGCGATTCGGCCCCGGCGGATATCTGCTGCATTCAGTAAGCCAGCGCTTCTCCCAGCAAGCCGATACCCACGCCCGCACAAATAGCCGAGTAGCCGCGATTGCAGGTCAGAATTTCTTTTTCAAACTGCATGGCGAATCTGAATTCGGGACATCTCTCGTAAGCGATAAATACCGAGCACACCAAGGCCGACAATACAACCATTGAAAAGGCAATCTTCTCCAGAATTCGATAATGATGCGACATACCCATGCTCCCAAATCTTCATTCGCCCGGTCATCGCTTCGAAAGCGATGAAGGGATCATGCAGCGAGCCGCTGTCCGCGAGGCCCGACGGACTGCAATACCGGACATGTGCCTACTGCACTTTTCGCCCGAGGCCTCAAGGTCGGTGCGTTCTCCGTGTTGAGACTACGCACATTTTCCCCAGCCCACTTGACGTGTCACAACAAATCGCGAACGTTGAAAAACAGCCATGGCCGACGGACTCAATCAACGCAAGATCGGCGATCTATCCCCATCGCTGTGTTCTAGCGCTGAGTTTGTTGACTTCGCTCAAACGTGAGCAACCGTTCTTTCGTGAAGATGTGAGTTACCGCGACCGGTGACATGGGACCAGACCCGTCCATTCATCGGCTGTGCTGTCTGTGTCATGCGCTTGCCGATTTGCGCACGCGTTTTGAACAGACTGAATAAATTCAACCGAAGTCGTCCATCGACCGATCATGACCATCACGCTGAACGACAGGAATCCGCCTCGCCCCGTCCTGCGCGCGCGACTCGCCGGCTGGGTGTCGAGACCAACTTTCAGGCGGGACATCGTCATTGTGCTTGTCGTCAAACTGGCACTGCTGATGGCGCTCAAATACGCGTTCTTCAACCATCCACAGGCAGAGCACATGTCGCTCCCGCCTGAGCAAGTCGCGCAGGCGCTGCTGTCCGTGCCTGCCTCGCATCCGTCCCAAGGTGATCAACATGCCCGTTAGCGAAGTCGTAGAACTGTCGCGCCTCCAGTTCGCCATCACGGCGCTCTATCACTTCCTGTTCGTGCCGCTCACGCTCGGCCTGTCCTGGCTGCTCGTCATCATGGAATCCGTCTACGTGATGACCGGCAAGCAGATCTACAAGGACATGACCCAGTTCTGGGGCAAGCTGTTCGGCATCAACTTTGCCATGGGCGTCACCACCGGCCTCACGCTCGAATTCCAGTTCGGCACCAACTGGTCGTACTACTCGCATTACGTGGGCGATATTTTCGGCGTGCCGCTCGCCGTCGAAGGCCTGATGGCGTTCTTCCTCGAGTCCACCTTCGTCGGCCTGTTCTTCTTTGGCTGGAAGCGTCTCTCGAAGGTCCAGCACGTGGGTGTCACGTTCCTCGTCGCGCTCGGCTCGAACCTCTCGGCGCTGTGGATTCTGGTGGCCAACGGCTGGATGAACAATCCGGTCGGCGCCACCTTCAACTACCAGACCATGCGCATGGAGCTCGACAGCATCTTCTCCGTGCTGTTCAATCCGGTCGCGCAGGTCAAGTTCGTGCACACTGTCTCGGCGGGCTACGTGACGGCCTCGATGTTCGTGCTCGGCGTGTCGTCGTGGTATCTGCTCAAGCGCCGCGACACCGAATTCGCGCTGCGCTCGTTCGCGATCGCCGCCGGGTTCGGCCTCGCCTCCACGCTGTGCGTGATCGTGCTCGGCGACGAATCCGGCTACCGCACCGGCGAAGTCCAGCAGGTCAAACTGGCCGCGATCGAATCCGAATGGGAAACCGCGCCCGCTCCGGCACCGTTTACGATCATCGGGATTCCGAACCAGAAGGAAGAACGCACCGACTACGCGATCCGGGTTCCCTACGCGCTCGGCCTGATCGCGACGCGCTCACTCGACGAACCCGTGGTCGGCCTGAAGGACCTGATGGTGCGCAACGAGGCGCGCATCAGGAACGGCATGCTCGCCTACGCCGCGCTGCAGAAGCTGAAACAGGGCGACGTCACCGACGAAGCCAAAGCCGCCTTCGACGCGCACAAGCAGGACCTCGGCTACGGCCTGATGCTCAAGCAGTTCACCGCGAACGTCACCGACGCCACGCCCGACCAGATCACCCAGGCCGCAAAGAAAACGATCCCGCCCGTGGCGCCCGTGTTCTTCTCGTTCCGCCTGATGGTGGGCCTCGGCATCCTGTTCCTCGCCACCTTCGTGCTGGCGTTCTGGTTCTGCGCGCAGCGCTCGCTGCTGCTGGAGAAGCGCCGCTGGTTCCTGCGCTGGGCCGTGTGGGCGATTCCGCTGCCGTGGCTCGCGGCGGAATTCGGCTGGATTGTCGCGGAAGTGGGCCGCCAGCCGTGGACCATCGCGGGCATTCTGCCCACCAGCCTGTCGGCCTCGAGCCTGACGGCAGGCGACCTGTATCTGAGTATCGGGGGCTTCGTGGTGTTCTACACGGTGCTGTTCATCATCGAGATCATGCTGATGTTCAAGTATGCGCGGCTCGGTCCCTCGTCGCTGCATACGGGCCGCTATCACCATGAACAACAGCCGCCGAATCAGCCGCTGAACCAGCCGTTGCCGACCAACACGGTCGCCTGATTCGCCGCCACCGAGTTTCAAGGGAAAAGAACATCATGGATTATGCAAGCCTCAAACTCATCTGGTGGGTACTGATCGGCGTGTTGCTGATCGGCTTTGCGCTCACCGACGGCTTCGACATGGGCGCGGCGATCCTGCTGCCCTTCATCGGCAGGACCGACGCCGAGCGGCGCATCGTCGTGAACACCGTGGGCGCGACCTGGGAAGGCAACCAGGTGTGGCTCATCACCGCCGGCGGTGCGATGTTCGCCGCGTGGCCGCTGGTGTACGCGGCCTCGTTCTCCGGGTTCTACTTCGCGATGCTGCTGGTGCTGTTCTCGCTGTTCTTCCGGCCGGTCGGCTTCGACTACCGCAGCAAGCGCGAAGACCCGCGCTGGCGCAGTGCGTGGGACTGGGCGCTGTTCGTCGGCGGCTTCGTGCCGGCGCTGGTGTTCGGCGTCGCGTTCGGCAACCTGCTGCAAGGCGTGCCGTTCTCGTTCGACACCGACCTGCGCGTGACCTATCACGGCGGCTTCTTCGCGCTGCTCAATCCGTTCGCGGTGCTGTGCGGGCTCGTCAGCGTGTCGATGCTGGCCGCGCACGGCGCCGCCTTCGTGAAGATGAAAGCGGACGACGTGGTTGCCGAGCGCGCATCGCTCGCGCTGCGCATCGCGTCGCTCGCGGCCGTGGTGCTGTTCCTGATTGCGGGCGCGCTGATCGCCACGATGATCGGCGGCTATCAGCTGGTCGACGCGGCGCCGCTCGATACGGTTGCCAATCCGCTGCTGAAGAGCGTGATCGGCGCACCGGGCTTATGGCTCACCAACTACGCCACCTATCCGTGGATGGTGGCCGCTCCCGTAGCCGGCCTGGTGGGCGGCGTGCTGGCCGCGTTGCTCGCGCGTTCGCGATTCGAAAAGAGCGCGTTCCTGTCGACCTCGCTGATGATCATCGGCGTGATCCTTACGGCGGGCTTCTCGATGTTTCCGTTCATCATGCCCTCCTCGCTCGACGGCCGCAGCAGTCTCACCGTATGGGATTCGACCTCAAGCCGCATGACGTTGCAGATCATGCTGATCGCCGTGATCGTGTTCCTGCCGATCATCCTGATCTATACGAGCTGGGTGTATCGCGTGATGCGCGGCAAGGTGACTGCGGCAGCGCTCGAAGAAAATCACCATTCGATGTATTGATCGCCAATACGCGAATCTTGCTTCAATCACTGGACCTGAACAACCGGGAGCACACAATGTGGTATTTCAGCTGGATTCTTGGTATTGGCGTGGCGCTTTCGTTCGGCATAGTCAACGCGCTCTGGCTTGAGTCACGCCAACCGGTTCAGGAAGCGAAGCGCCCTGAACAGAGAAGGACCTGAGCAGAGAGGTCTTGAGTCGGCACGGCGTTCAAGGCGACGTGCGCTCGCGCGGCTTGACTGAGATAACCGCGAGACTGACGCGCTCACCGTCCTGACTAAAAAACAGATGATCGGATAAGGACAGGTGCACGCTCAAGATCGTCGAAGCGCAACCGCTCATGCCGGGCAGGAAGGAGCATCGAATGAGCACCGCCACGCCGCTAGCGCAGACAACAGACGCATTCCCTCTGGAGCGCGGCTATCTGTTTTCAGCTGACGGCGTGGGCCGCAAGATAGACGCAGACTCGGCGACCCGGTGGTTAGCCAATCGCAACGACAACAGCGGCGAATTCATCTGGCTGCACTTTCATGATATTCCCGCCGTGCTGGAGAGTTTGCCGTTGCAACACAGCGTGGCCATGCCCGAGGCTTTCGCCGAAGCCCTCAGGGAAGGCTCCCGTTCAACCCGTATGACGCACGTCCACGACGACGTCATTGCCGTACTCAACGACGTCGAATACGACTTCGGAAGGCAAAAGCCTCTCCAGGTGGCAACGTTATGGCTCAATGTCAGCGATCGCTGCCTGCTCAGCGCGCACGCTCGGCCGCTGCGTTCGGTCAATCAATTGAGACTGGCTGTCGAAGCCGGGCAACCCTTTCGCAGCCCGCTGTCGCTCCTGATCAACCTGCTGGAAGAGCAGGCCGATGTGCTGATCGGGATTGTGCGGTTGGCGGCGAGATCGGCCGATAAGGTGGATGAAACGCTGCTCGCCGGTAAATTGCCGAAGCGTTCGGGCCTCGGCATCATTCGCCGCGATCTGGTCAGCCTGCGCCGCCTGTTGGCGCCGGAGCCCGCCGCGCTCTTTCGCCTCGTCAACCGGCCGCCCAAAGGGGCACGTGACGAAGACATGCAGTCACTGCGGCAATCCGCCGAGGAGTTCTCGCTAAGATTGCGCGACATGAGCAGCCTCGAGGAGCGCATCAAGTTGCTGGAAGCGGAGATTGCCGACCGCGTTGCCGAGCATACCAACAGGAGCGTGTTGATCCTGACCGCCGTCACCGTGATCGCGTTGCCGATCAACCTGATCTCCGGTTTGCTCGGGATGAACGTGGGTGGCCTTCCCTTCAAATACGACACGCACGGATTCTGGATCATCGCCACGATCGCGGTGCTGTTCACCAGCCTCGCAGCGTGGCTGATATTCCGCCCAAGGCGCGATTGATGTTAGATGCCTCGTCATCGCGCATGGCCTCGCCCAACACCAAGCGGGCTCGCAAACCAACGGGAGCAGCCCCTCTTGCGCGGAAGCGCAAAAAAAAAAGCCCGGACGAACCGGGCTCAACACGCTACTCCTTGGGGGTCCCCACCCCCAATACGAACCTTATCGCGGGCCCGCCCGATCATCTTTGTGCTGAATCAAGGCACGCGCTGAACATCATTTGATCAGACCAGTCACACTCCCGACTTCCAGGGCCACGACGGGTACAAGCGCTCGTCGTTTTCCACGCTCTCACGCGAAGCCGATGACGGGTCGCCACTTTCCCGTTCGACATCGCCGGCACCCGGCCGCGCCATCTGCGCGTCGCGAGCCAGAGGCTCCGGCTGTTCCGCATCACTGCTCGTGGCCTCGTCGGCTGCCTCGCTCGCTTCCATCGGTTCCTGACCCGAGCCAAACCACGCGACCGACTCGCGCAGTGTCGCGACATAGTCCTGCCAGCCTTGCGCGTTGCCGGCAAACAGCGCCTGCCGCACCGTACGAGCGAGCTGCTCGCGATCCAGTTCCAATTCAAGCAACGCTTTCGGCCACGAAACAAAACCAGCGGCGACATGCTCGATGAAATCCCGTGAGTTCATCGAGGGCAATACGTGCGTGAGCAACGGTAAGCCCTTGAGCGAATCATTCGCGGCCACCGCCTCGTTCACGGTATGCCTGTCGGCGCCACAAGCCATGAGACGATTGACCGTCTCCAGCACGTCGCCCAGATGAAGCAGCAATGCACGCCGCTCGTACGCATCTTTCACGTTTTCAACTCCCTGCACACAACATCTCTTCGAACCCCGCGCATGTCGGCCCGGGGTGCAAACGAGACAGTCCGAATCACACCACTGGCCACTCGCTCGAGGAACCCTTGTCTGCCCTGCGCAAACGGGCGCATGGTCAAAGAATAGCCGGCTTACTCGGCAGTTCCTCGAACGTCCCGGTTTCCGCGGGGAAATGCTTCTTGAGCAACTCCGTTACCTGCGCGACGCCACTCAGCACGCCAGCCTCGTAGTTACCCCGTCTGAATTCCGCCTCCATTCGCTGGCAGATGGCTTCCCACTCGCCCGGCTTGACCCTCGCATGCACGCCACGGTCGGCAACGATCTCCACATCATGGTCGGCGAGCAGCAGATAGATCAGTATCCCATTGTTGTGCTCCGTATCCCAGACTCGCAATTGGGAAAACACGTCGATCGCACGTTCTCTGGCCGACATGCCCTCCCATAGCGCCGCGATGTGGAGCGTACCTTCGACCGCAAACCGGATCTGCCCCATGTGCGCGCGATGGCTGTCGCGGACGGCTTTCTCGATGGCGCGCAGCACGGGGACCGGAAAGGCCCGGTTCACATGCCAGCGAGTCAGGAACAAATGTCTGACGATGCGCTCGAGGTTCATGGCTACCACCTGCCCGACGCGCCACCGCCGCCAAATCCGCCGCCACCGCCCCGGAAGATCGTGCGGCCCGAGTCGCCGCCGAACCTGCCGGGCTGCCCGCCGATCACGCGAGCGCCGGCGACCGCGCCGAGACCGCTGCCGAGCAGCGTAAACGCGAGCGCAATCACCCCCGCGACGGCGGCGATGAACAGCGCGCCCGACAACATCCAGGCCACGAGCGCAACCGCGCCCCCGGTCACGACGGCGCCGGGCAACCGCCCCAGCAAGACGCGCAACACACCGCCCGCGACGAGCGTCAGCACGAAAAGAACCGGCAGATAATGTGCAAGCTGCGCCGGGCCGCTTGCGCGCTGGTCCGGCGGCGGCAACGGCTCGCCATCGACCACACGCATGATGCTGTCGACGCCGGCGGCGACGCCGCCGTAGTAATCGCCCTGTTTGAACCGCGGAACGATCGTCTCGTTGATGATGCGACTGCTCGTCGCGTCGGTGAGCGCGCCTTCGAGGCCATAGCCGACTTCGATGCGAAGCGTCCGGTCCTCCTTCGCGATGATCAGCAGCACGCCATCATCGATATTCTTGCGGCCCAGCTTCCATTGCTCGACAACGCGAAGCGAATATTGCTCGATGGTTTCCGGCGCGGTGGTCGGCACCATGAGCACCGAGATCTGGCTGCCCTTTTTCGCCTCGAACGCCTGCAAGGTCTGTTCGAGCGATGCGCGTTGAGCGTCGGCGAGCGTGCCCGTCACGTCCGTCACATGCGTGGTCAGGGCCGGAATCGGCGCTTGCGCGCCGGCGCCGGACGACAAAAATGCTGAGAGCACAAATAGCCATGTGCCGGCGACTTTGAGGAAGTTCAATTGGCTGCTCCGCTTGCCGGCGTGGGCGCCGTAGTGAAATCGACCTGCGGCGGCCGAGCGATCTCCGCTTCGTTCGTGACCGAAAAATTGGGCTTTTCCTTGTAGCCGAACACACTGGCCGTCAGATTGGAAGGGAACGACCGAACCGTCGTGTTGTAGTCCTGCACTGCCTTGATGTATCGGTTTCGGGCCACCGCAATGCGGTTTTCGGTGCCTTCGAGTTGTGCCTGCAGGTCCCGAAAGTTCGCGTCAGACTTCAGCTGCGGATACGCCTCGGATACGACGAGCAGCCTCGAGAGCGAACTCGACAGTTGGGCCTGAGCCGATTCGAAACGGGCAAACGCCTGCGGGTCGTTCAGCAGTTCAGGCGTTGCCTGCAAGGATCCGACACGCGCGCGAGCCTCGGTAACGCCGATCAGCACAGACCGCTCCTGGCCAGCAAAACCCTTTACCGTATTCACGAGGTTCGGCACCAGGTCGGCGCGGCGCTGGTATTGGTTGACCACCTCCGACCAGTCTGCCTTTACCTGCTCGTCCTGCCTCTGAATGGCGTTGTAACCGCATCCGGAAACCGCCATGACCATGACAGCCAGCAAACCAAGACATAGGATGCGCATTGAGCCTTCTCCCTGTTTTAATGACCCCGTGGACTGGGCTGATGAATGCAGGCATCGGTGCACGCTACCCGGCGCAAACTCGTGTATCCCTGCAGACCTACAGTATTCGCTGTGAACCTGGCTTCGTTGATCACGGTCAAGCCCATGAGAACTGGCCGGCGCAACGTTATCCTCGGCTATGCAGAGAATTCTCCGGATCGCTCTCCGGGGCAGGTATGAAATCGTGCGAGACCGCGAACAGGCAAGAACAGCACACGAATAACGCCCGCGTGGCTTCGCAGGCGCGGCAAACGATCGGCGCCGGTATCGACTGACGGGTCCAATAGAACCTTGAGGAGGCAGCATGTGGTACGCATGGCTGGAAACACAGCGCAACCTGATGCGCATGCTTGGCGCGTGGAGTCTGCCTGCCGGCGACGGCAGCATGCAAGCGCCCGAGACGCGAGCCGCCGCGGTGGGTTACGACTGGCTCTATCGCCTGATTCAGCCGCCGGCGGAAGCGCCCCGTTTCGACATCCCGACAGTACGCATCGGCGGACGGGACGTTGCGGTCGTCGAGCAGGTGATCGAGCGCACGCCGTTTTGCGCGCTGCGCAAGTTCAGCCGCGCGCCGGACGTCGGGGCGTTCCTGCCGGAGCCGGGCAGCGACGCGCCCGCGGTATTTCTCTGTGCACCGCTCGCGGGCCACCACGCGGTGATGTTGCGCGAAGCCGTTGAAACGCTGCTGCAGGACGGTGACGTGTACGTCACCGACTGGGCGAACGCGCGCGACGTGCCGTTGGACGCCGGGTCGTTCGGACTCGACGACTACGTCCTCGTCATCCAGCAGTTCTTGCGCGCGACGGGAAGCGCCGCGCTGCACATCGTCGCCGTTTGTCAGGCAACGAGCCCCGCGCTAGCGGCCGCCGCGCTGTCGGCAAGCGCCGGCGAGCTGCCCGCGCGCAGCATCACGCTCATGGGCGGTCCGATCGACGCGCGTATCGCTCCAACGCAGATCGGCAAGTTTGCTGGAACCCATTCGCTCGACTGGTTTCGCAACACGGCGATCGACACGGTCCCGCCGCCCCACCCCGGCGCCGGCCGGCGCGTCTATCCCGGGTTCGTCCAGCATGCGGCGTTCGTCGCCGCCAACCCCGACCGGCAATGGGCGCTCGAATCGGGCTACTGGGCCGCCCAGTGTTCGGGCGATCAGCGGGCGAGCGCGAGTGCTTTGCGGCGCCTGAACGAATATGCGGCCGTCCTCGACATGACCGAGGACTACTTTCTCGATTCGATCCGTGTGTCTTTTCAGGAATACTCGCTGGCTCGCGGGACCTGGCAGATCGGCACGCAACCGGTGCGGCCTCAGGATATCGTTTCGACGGCGCTCTGCACGGTCGAAGGCGCACGCGACGACATTACCGGAGCCGGCCAGACACATGCGGCACAGACGCTTTGCAGCGGTATTGCGCCGGCCATGCGGCAAATGCTGACCGTTGAGAATTGTGACCACTACGACCTGTTCACCGGGCCGAAATGGCACGATGTCATTTACCCTGCGCTGACCGCGTTCTGGCGCTCCATCGATTAGCGCGTCGGCTCCGGTTCGTTTTATCGCCGGGTGCTGCCGTGCCGTTCAGGCGCGGGCAGTCCGGCGCGTGGATCGCTAACCGCTATCCGGGTCAACCGTGTTGCTCGACTGGAGACGGACTGCCTGCCACGTGCGCCTCAGGCGCCGCACGGCCGGAAGCGCCCGGCGCGACACCTGGTATCTCCGCCTCCGGCGTGCCTGGTTGCCGCCCTGCGGCCGGCGCCGCGTCGCCAGCCATCACCTGCAGCAAGGTGGCCTGATCGAGCACTTCGCACTCCAAAAGCCGCCTGGCGATGCGGTCCAACTGCTCGCGGCGCTCAGCGAGCGTGCGCGTGACACGTTCATGCGCCTCGGCGAGTGTGCGCCGAACCTCGTCGTCGACCAGCTTCGCCGTGCTCTCGCTGAAGCGCTCGCCGCGCCCGCCCGCCGACGGATAACCCAAGCCGGGATCGCTGCTGTCGAACGTGAAAAGCCCCAATGGTTCGCTCATTCCATAGCGGGTCACCATATGCCGCACCAACGCCGTGGCCCGATCCAGATCGTTCTCGGCGCCGGTCGAGACGTCGCCGAAGACGATCTCCTCCGCCACTCGGCCGCCGAGATACGCGTCGAGCCGGTCCAGCAGTTCGCTTTTGCGCAGCACGTAGCGGTCTTCGGTCGGCACCTGCTGCGTATAGCCGAGCGCGGCGACGCCACGCGGAATGATCGATACCTTCTTGACGGGGTCGCAATGCGGCCGGGTCAGCGCGACCAGCGCGTGTCCCGCTTCGTGGTAGGCAATAGTGATCTTTTCCTGTTCGTTCATCACGCGGCTTCGGCGTTCCATGCCCGTCATCGCACGGTCGATCGCTTCGTCGAAGTCCGCCATGCCTACCGCCGGCTTGTCGAGTTCGGCAGCATGCAAGGCCGCCTCGTTGACCACGTTGGCGAGATCGGCTCCGGCGAAACCGGGCGTGCGTGATGCGATCTCGGCCAGATCGACGTCGGCGGCCAAGGTCACTTTCTTCACGTGGACCTGCAGAATCTGGTGGCGTCCGTTGAGGTCCGGGCGGTCGATCGCGATGTGCCGGTCGAAGCGTCCAGGACGCAGCAATGCCGGATCGAGAATCTCCGGGCGATTGGTCGCCGCCAGAATGATCACGCCGGAATTCGGCTGAAATCCGTCCATCTCGACCAACAGTTGATTCAGCGTTTGCTCGCGTTCGTCGTTGCCGGACGTGACCCCGGCGCCGCGCACTTTGCCCAGCGCATCCAGTTCGTCGATAAAGACGATGCACGGCGCCTTCTTTTGCGCCTGTTCGAACAGGTCGCGCACGCGCGCCGCCCCCACGCCCACGAACATCTCGACGAACGCCGACCCGCTAATCGAAAAGAACGGCACGCCCGCCTCTCCCGCCACGGCTTTCGCGAGCAAGGTCTTGCCGGTACCCGGCGCACCGACGATCAGCACACCCTTCGGAATCTTGCCGCCGAGGCGGCGATAGCGCTCGGCGTTACGCAGAAATTCGACGATCTGTTTCAGTTCGGCTTTCGCTTCGTCAATGCCGGCGATGTCGTCGAACGTAACGTCGGTATCCTGCGCGACGTAGATTCTGGGCTTGCTTTTGCCGATCCCGCTGAAATCGCGCAAACCACCGCCACCGCGCCGCATGAAAACACTCCAGACGGCCGCAAACATCAGGACCGGAAAGATCCAGCCCAGCAATGCCGCCAAGCCCATCTTGTCGGCCACACCGGTATAGCGGACGCCCGAGCCGGCCAGATCCTCGATCAGATGCTCGTCGCTCACCCGCACGGTCGAAAAGCGCCACGGCTCGCCGTTGGCGGCGATTCCGCTTGCGGCGGAGGCCGGCAACAGCGCAGCCGCGCCGGGCATACGGACGCTGCCGGTGATCTGCTCCGTGCCGATTTCCAGATTGTCGAGTTGCCGCGCGACCAGCAGCCGGTGAAAGTCGCTGTACGCGATCGGTTCGATCGGCTGCCGGTACAGGAAGATCTGCGCCAGCAGCAGGAGGACGACGCCGATCGGTATCAGGAAGCCAGTGAAATTGGATTTTTCATTCATCGCGGTTTGCGTCGATCGTCGGTCAGTTGGGGAAAACCGGCCGCGCCTGTCACTTCACCGATGAACGGGCCCAATGGGCACGCAGTAGCCCTTCGTTGTCCCGGTAGCTGATCTCCAGCGTTCCCTGATGCGCATGCAACATCGCCGCGCCGAGCCGGCGAACCAGATGCGGCCCCGTCGTCTGCACGACGATATGCTCCGGGTTTTGCTGGATATCCATGATCCGTTCGAGCGGATGTTCCTTGCTCTCGCCATCCGCCTGGTGATGAAGCAGCGCCAGGACCTCGTCCGCGCGGCTCAGCAAATAGTCACCTTCGAACGTGATTTCTCCAGCCGGCGCCTGCTCGTGGATCCGCTTGCACGCCGGGCATTGCAACTGATGCATCTGCTCGGCCGACATGCGCCACGTCCAGCGGCCGTCGTCATAGATCGCGCCGCAGTCGGGGCAACGCGATGCGCCGGCACTCCGTCCGCGCGGCCGGTAACTGTCGTAGATATGGGCCTGAGGCTGTTTGTCGCGGCGCATCTGTTTGCGCTTCAATCGTGCTTGTATCGCGGTCATTTCGGAACCCCTCGTCATAGAAGTCGCAGTAGTTGCGAACAGGGTAGGAAGGCGCGTAGCGCCCACAGTGTTTCAGATCAAGCGCAGACGTTCCGGCGCGCGCATGCTGCGCCGATGCCATTCATGCGACGACCAGTTGGTCGACCACCCACCGGACGCCCTTGGTGCCCCAGGCGACGCCGCAGGCCACCCGCTTGTCGAGCAGCGAGTCGACCACGCCGGTCAAGCGGACGACGCCATCGTGCACGTCGACCGAAATACCGCCCGACTCATGCCGCGAACGTCGTTGCAATGCATCGGCCACCTGTTTGCTGACGTCGGCGGCGACCGGATCGATTCGTACCTCGATCTGATTGGCCACGCCTACGACCCCTCGCATCCGGCTCACGAGTACTTCGGCCATCTGACGCTGGAAGCCGTAATCCACCTCGCCGGTCAGCGTGACGCAACCGTGTTCCACCAACACCTGGATCGCGTCTCCGGGAAGTCCTTCCTGCCATCGCAACGCCGAGACGATCGCGTCAGCCAGTTCCTCGTCCGTGTGCTTCAGCGGGGACGGCGCGCGAACCACCAGGTCGAGCACCACCGCACGACTGCCGGCCACCCGCTGCACGGCTTTCTGCACGGCGAGTTTCTGGGCGCAACTGTTCACGGAACCTTCGAGCGTGACGATGCGGTTGAGCACCGTGGCGGTGATGGTTCTGGCATCGAGCGCAGGATCCCAAAGCAACTCCTGATCCACGTCATGCTTGAGTTCCAGATCTGATTTCATCGATATCTCCTGCCGCTATGCGCCCTTCGCCGCGCGCGATGCGCGCCGTGAATGCGAAAGAATCCGGGACCGGATGCGTGAACCATAGTCCTGCGCCGGCGACTCCCGATTGACTCAAGTCAAGCACGCCCGGACCACGTCACGCTCATGCGCCGCGTCGCGCCGTTCTGGTTCGGCAGTGACTTCGGGGTTGATGCACATCAACGGCGTCCAAGGTCGCGCGCATATGCTGAAAGAGTCACGGTGAAGCGATGCAGACCGTTTGGTTTGGTGCGCGGCTCGATGCGCGGCACAGTGCGCGGCGAGATCCGCGCCTGCATCACGTCGTGAACACCCGACGCTGTTGAGACCGGCATGGAACGACGACGTCCCCATGCCCATAGGAGGAGACAACATGAACTGGCTGGCCGAATATTTCGCTCAGCGGACTAGCCCGCTGACGCTCGCCCTCTGGGCCTATCCGCCCCTCCTTGTCGGGCCTGAAGGGCCTGTTGCGCCGCCGGCTTACGCTTTGTGCTATCCCGGCGTCCAACTGACTTTCACACCGCCAGAAACCGTCACACACGGAAAGTTTCGCTTCGAGCTACCCGCGCACTACGACACGGCGGAGCCGTTGAGCGCCGCGACACCCGACGCACTGCTCGATGAGCCATCGCTCAAGTTCTTCAAGAACGTTTCGATCTACGCGCCTTCCCGGTTCAACCCCGACTTTCTGGTCACGATCAACGACGTCTATTCATTCGTGCCGGCGTTTTCATCCGATGGCAGTCCGGGCTTCTCCGGCTCCTGCACCGGCCCGTTCGATGAGCCGACCCACGCTTCCCGTTTGAAGCTTCCCTGGATTTTCCAGGGTTTCCTTACGATTTGACGCCCGGCCAGGGCCGACAAGCCCGGCCCATCTCGCCGGCCGCGGCCGACGTTCGCGCCTGGCTCGCGCCTGGTTCACGGTTGGTTCACGTCTGCCGGCATATCGGTATCTGGCCGCCGCAAAGGAGTAGCACATGGACGATCAGCACGTTGTCTGGTTCGAGGAACTGCGGCGCACCGATGTGCCTCGCGTCGGCGGAAAGAATGCTTCGCTCGGTGAAATGGTGGCCAATCTCGGGGCGCGTGGCATTAAAGTGCCACCAGGCTTTGCCGTGACAGCCGACGCGTACCGGCACTTCATCGAAGCGAATGGCCTGACGAACACACTGTCGTCCGTGCTCGCGGAACTGGCTGACGGCAAGATCCCTTTGGCCGAAGCCGGGCAGACTATCCGCCGGGCCATCCTGCGCGGTGAATGGCCCGATGACACGGCTCAAGCCATCCGCCGCGGCTACGCGGAACTGAACCGCCGCGCCGGATCGACCGAGATGGACGTGGCCGTGCGTTCGAGCGCGACCGCCGAGGATTTGCCGGACGCCAGCTTCGCCGGACAGCAGGAAACGTTTCTGAACGTGAGGGGCGAGCGCGCGTTGCTGGAAGCCTGCAGGCGCTGCTATGCATCGCTCTTCACGGACCGCGCGATCAGCTATCGGCAGGCGAAAGGATTCGACCACCTGAAGGTTGCTCTCTCGGTCGGCGTACAACGCATGGTGCGCTCCGACCAGGGTGGAGCTGGCGTGATGTTCTCCATCGACACCGAAACCGGATTCGAGAAGATTGTCCTGATCAACGCGGCCTGGGGCCTCGGCGAAAATGTCGTGCAAGGCACGGTCGATCCCGACGAGTATGAAGTGTTCAAACCGCTTCTGTCCGACCCTAAACTGTCGCCCATCATTGAAAAGAAACGCGGCGGCAAGGGCCTCAAGATGATCTACACGAACGAGAGCGAGCGGCCCACCAAAAACGTGCCGACCTCGAAGGCGGAGCGCGCAGCGTTCGTACTGAACGACGAGGAAATTCTCACCCTGGCGCACTGGGCGTGCACGATCGAAAAGCATTACGGCCAGCCGATGGATATCGAATGGGCCAAAGACGGCAGTACCGACGAAATCTTCATCGTTCAGGCCCGGCCGGAAACTGTCGAGTCGCGCAGGGAGGCCAGTGCCGTCAAGACTTATCACGTCAGAAAGGCGGGCCGCAAGCTCGTATCCGGCGTGAGCATCGGCGAAGCCGTGGCAGCCGGAGCGGTTTGCGTGATCGACAGTCCGCGCGAGGCGGACCGCTTCGTCGACGGATCGATTCTCGTCACGCGAACGACGGACCCCGACTGGGTGCCTCTCATGAGACGTGCTGCCGCGATCGTCACCGATTTCGGCGGGCGTACCTCGCACGCCGCGATCGTGAGCCGGGAACTCGGTCTTCCGGCTATCGTCGGTGCGAGCAATGCGACCCATGTGCTGCACGATGAGCAGAACGTCACCGTTTCATGCGCAGAAGGCCGCGAAGGATTCGTGTACGAAGGCACCGCCGACTATGAGGTCGAGGAAATCAATTTCGACAACATCCCCGCAACGCGCACGAGGATCATGCTGAACCTCGCCAATCCGGCTGCGGCGTTCCGCTGGTGGCGAATCCCCGCCGACGGCGTCGGGTTGGCGCGCATGGAATTCGTGGTCAGCAACCATATCAAGATTCATCCAATGGCCCTTGTCCGCTACGACACGTTAAAAGACGAGGACGCAAAAAAGACCATCGCCGAACTGACCGCCGGCTATGAACCCCGAACCGAGTATTTCGTGGACCGGCTCGCGCGGGGTCTGGGCCGGATTGCCGCCGTTCAATACCCGCATCCCGTGATTGTTCGTATGAGTGACTTCAAAACGAACGAGTACGCCAACCTGATCGGCGGCTCCGAGTTCGAGCCGAAGGAAGAAAACCCGATGCTGGGTTTCCGCGGCGCGTCGCGCTACTACTCGGCGCGCTACCGCGAAGGTTTTGCGCTGGAGTGCCAGGCTATTCGCCGCCTGCGCAACGAAATGGGCTTTGACAACGTGGTTGTCATGATTCCGTTCTGCCGCTCGACGAAAGAAGCCGACCGCGTGCTCGAAGTCATGGCGGAAAACGGGCTGAAACGCGGGGAAGCAGATCTCCAGGTGTATGTGATGTGCGAGATACCGTCCAACGTGATTCTGGCCAAGGCTTTCGCGCAACGCTTCGATGGCTTCTCCATAGGCAGCAACGATCTGACGCAGTTGACCCTGGGCGTGGACCGGGACTCCGTCGAACTCGCCGAACTGTTCGACGAACAGGATGACGCCGTCAGATGGATGATCGAGCGTGTCGTGGCCGAAGCGCACAAGGCGGGCGTGCATATCGGTCTGTGCGGCCAGGCGCCGAGCGACCATCCTGAGTTCGCCGGGTTTCTCGTCGAATGCGGCATTGATTCGATGTCGGTGAGCCCCGATAGCTTCATCGCGGTCAAGCAACGCGTTGCCGCCGCCGAGCAGGCCGCGGTGGCGGCATCGGCGGCATCGGCGCTGCCGGTGATTTCGGCGGCCTAGCCGCTCGCCGCGCCGAATCGAAGGAGACTGGCCGACCATGCCGGACATCGTGACGATCACACTCAACCCCGCCGTCGATGTCGCGACATCGATCGAACGAGTGGTCGATACTCGCAAGCTGAGATGCAGCGCCGCGCGGCGTGATCCGGGCGGCGGCGGGATCAACGTCGCCCGCGTCATCCAGCGTCTTGGCGGAGACTGCTCGGCCTTCTATCTCGCGGGCGGCGCAACCGGCCAGATGCTGAGACGTCTGCTGGACGCCGAAGCGTTCACCGGCGTGTGCATCGAGATCGCCGGGGAAACGCGCGAGAATTTCTCCGTCCACGAGCAATCCACCGGTCTGGAATACCGCTTCGTGTTGCCGGGGCCGACGCTCGCCGCGCTCGAATGGCAGCGCTGCATCGACGAGGTGCGCGCACTGAGCGCGCCGCCGCGCTATCTGGTGCTGAGCGGCAGCCTGCCGCCCGGTGCGCCGGACGACATTTACGCGCGCTTCGCGAACCTCGCATCGGCGCAGGACACGCGGGTCGTGCTCGACACGTCGGGACCGGCACTCACCGCGGCGCTCGACGCGGGCGTCTGGCTCGTCAAGCCGAGTCTGAACGAGTTGCGGGATCTCACGGGCCGGCCACTGCGCGAAGAACCTGATTGGATCGACGCCGCGCAGGAGATCGTGCGGGCCGGTCGCGCCCGGATCGTCGCGCTGACGCTCGGAGAGCAAGGCGCGTTGGTGGTCACCGCCGAGCGGTGCTTGCGGGCGGCGGGACTGCCGATGAAAGTGACCAGTTCAATCGGCGCCGGTGACAGCTTTGTGGGCGCGCTGATCTGGGCGCTGAATCGAAATGCGGGTATCGATGAAGCGTTTCGCTATGGCATGGCTGCGGCATCGGCGACTTTGCTCGGTGCGGGCACGACGCTCTGTGAGCGCGGGGAAATCGAGCGACTCTATCGCGAGATATCGATCAGGTGAGCGACGAGTGCCGCAGTATCGCGCATTCGGAGGGAGACGGGACATGACAATCTATCCTCGCAAGATGGGCCGATTGTGGATCGAAGCGGTGATGCCATGATCTGGAACCGGATAGAGACAGAGCCTCCGTTCCGCGATCGCGCCGACGCAGGGCGCCTGCTCGCGCGGCAATTGGGCGACTACGCAGGGCGCGCCGATGTAATCGTACTGGCGTTGCCGCGTGGCGGCGTGCCGGTCGGCTACGAGGTCGCGCATGCACTGGGCGTCCCGCTCGACGTGCTGATCGTGCGCAAGCTGGGTGTGCCGCAAGATCCGGAAATGGCCATGGGCGCGATCGCCTCGGGCGGCGCGCTTTATCTCGACGAGCAGACGATCCGGATGGCAGGCGTCAGCCAGTCGGAAGTCGTCACCGTACTCAACGATGAACGCCGCGAGCTGGCACGGCGAGAAGCGCTCTATCGCGGACAGGATCCACCGCTAAATCTCGAGGGCCGCACAGTGATCATCGTCGACGACGGCGTCGCTACCGGCTCATCGGTACGTGTCGCCATTGCGGCGTTGCGCAGCGGCAAGCCGGCTCGGATCGTGGTTGCCGTACCGGTCGCGCCGGAAAGCACGGCCAGGCGGCTCGCCGCCCTCGCCGATGAGTTCGTCTGTCTGCACCGCGCGCGTCATTTCGGCGGCGTCGGCCAGTTCTATCAGGAGTTCGAGCAGACCAACGACGCTGAAGTACGCGCGCTCCTCGCCCGTCCATCTCAGGACACGCAGTAGTGCACGCGGCGTCACTTCGTGGCTGGCCCCGCAGCCTGAGCGGAAAGCGTCTGAGCCAGAGACGCATCAGCGAACGCTCGTTCAAACGCGACCGTAAATTCCCTCAGCCGATCATGCGGAAGCCGGCCGATACCCGCCGCAGCCTCGCGCCCTCCTCCGCCTGAGAACTGCCTGCACAGTTCGACGGCACCATAAGGATTCGCCAGCGGCGCGCGCACGCTGACGACGTATTCCCCCTGAACGCTCTGGCTCAGCACGGCGTGAGCACGATCAGGAGAACTCGTCGCCAGAAAATTGCCGAAAGCGCCGCGCACCCGTTGTGCCCACGGTTCATTGGGCAGCACATAGATGGTTCCGCCCGCTAAAGCGGTATCGGGCGGCAAACTCAGCGCCAGTGCCATGTCCCGGCGTAGCGCTTCACAGAGCGTCCGCGCGATCGGCTCGTTCTTCAGAAAGTCGAATGGGTCGGCATACGGGCGCAAAATTTCGTAAAGCCTGACAGGCGGGATCAGCAAATCCGCCTCACTCTCTCCGTAGGCGTTGTAGTTGATCGACTCGCCCAGTTCACGCAACTGGTCGAGTTGCGCGGGCTCGAGCGTACAACTCGCGGCAAGCGTGCGCGCCGCGTGCAGGAGGTTGTCGCCGTAAGCGCCCACGATAGCCCACAGCCGCTGTCGCCCGCCCACATGGCGATCCACGAGCAGGCTCGTACACGTGTCGGGCGCGGTATCGATGTGCGCCTTCAGGTTGTGATGCCCAGGAATGGCTCCGCAAAAGTGATGATCGAAGTACTCGACTTCGGCGCCGTGTCGAAGCAATTCGAGCAACGCGGCCCGATTGGAGTCCAACGAGATGTCCAGGACGGTCACGGATATGCCGGACCTGGCTGGAACGCGGGCGAGCAGTTCCACGTCACGCTTGACACCGGTGATCAGCAACGACTTCAACGGCTTCGTCAATCGCAATTGATGCAGCGCGCAGATTCCGTCGGCGTCACCATTGAACACATCGAAATGTTTCATGCCTTGTCACCGGACGAGGATGGAGCGTCGTCAAAAAGCAGATCCGCGAGTTCAGTGAATCTGCCCCGATGTCCGCATTGTGGCCCGCATGGCGCTCTCCTGGGGCGTATTACTGTCACTTTCGCGGGGCCCGTCGCAGCCTTGACACACGTCAATCTGCCATGAGCCGCGAACCTTATGCTCGATCAATGGAGAAACCAATCGGGGTCCGGAGGCGATATGTTGAGAAGCACAATACTCGTTGGCCTTTTAATGCTGCCGGGCGCGTTCCTCGTCCTCGGCCTCGCCTGTATTCATCCGCGCCTTCGCCGCGAGATCGTGAACTTCAGCGGCCTGTCCAGTTCATTGACGAAGGCCGGGCGCTCGTGTGCGGGGATCCGGGCAAGGTTGCTTCATCGCTAACCCATCGGATAAAAACTATGCACAAGTCAATCGCGTGCATCGCCTCGCTTGCCATTCTCCTTGCGGGGTGCGCGCATGATCCGGCGGTCCCGCCGCACGCGCAAGCATCCCAGTCCGCCTGCGTGGCAGGACCGCCAATCGATCTGCAGCGGTACATGGGCCGCTGGTACGTGATCGCGGACACCCCGTTTCTCAGCGAATCCGATTATGTCGGCAGTTACGACGAGTGGACCTTGCGCGACGACGGAAGCATCGACGACAAGTACCTCGGCCGGCGTCACGGTTTCGATCAGCCGCCGACGGGAAGCCAGTTCGTCGCGAAGGTGATGCCCGGAACCGGCAACACGAAATGGCGAGTGGGACTGATCTGGCCGTTCGAAGTGGTGGTTGTCACCGCGTATGTGGACCCCGACTATCGCTACACGATTCGCTGCATGGCCGACGGCAACATGGTGTGGGTACTCGCACGCGCGCCGGCGATGGACGATGCCACCTACGCCGGCATGCTCGCCCGGCTAGCCGCGATGGGCTTCAACACCGACAGGCTACGGCGGGTTGCGCAAAGCGCCGGGCAAATCGGTCAACCGGGCTTTCAATGAAAGTTTTGCGGTAACGAAGCGGGCGGGAGCGCGCATGACAAGCATCCATAAAAACGAGGCAACGCGTGTCGGCACGGTGGTCGAGCATCGTGCGGACCCCGCGTGCGCGCAGTGTCAGGACGCGCCCGCCGTGGCCGAATCCGTGCGAAGAGCGCGGCGTCTCCACGCGGACGCCCCTTCCGAACGTTCGGCGCGCGTGCGCCATATGATCGAAAGCCCAACCTACCTGGAAGCGGACGAAGACCTCGCCTTTCTGCGGCGCCCGGAAATGTGCGGCATCCGTCTGCAACTCGACTACTGGAAGACTGAGGAGACGTTGCAGCGCCATGCGATACAGCACACGATCGTGGTGTACGGCAGCACACGGATCATCGCGCCGGCCGCCGCCCGCCGCCGGGTCGAGGAAGCGCGGCGGACGCTCGAAAGCCGGCCCGGCGACCCCGAGAGCGAGAGCGCCTTGCAAGTCGCGAAGCAACTGCTCAAGCGCAGTCGCTACTACGGGATCGCGCGCGAATTCGGCCGTATTGTCGGCAGCGCGCGGTGTACGGGAGCGCTGTCGTCGCTCGCCGTCGTCACCGGCGGCGGCCCCGGCATCATGGAAGCAGCGAATCGAGGTGCGTACGAACTCAAGGCGCCGAGCATCGGCTTGAATATCGCGTTGCCGCGTGAGCAGGAACCCAATCCCTACCTCACACCTGAACTCTGCTTCAAGCTTCACTATTTCGCCATTCGCAAGCTCCATCTGCTGGAACGCGCGCAAGCCGCCGTGTTTTTTCCGGGCGGCTTTGGAACCTGTGACGAGTTGTTCGAAGTGTTGACCCTGCTGCAAACGAACAAGATCCGGCGGCTGCCCGTCGTGCTGGTCGGCGAATCGTTCTGGCGCCGCGCGATCAATTTCGAGTTTCTGATCAGCGAAGGCATGATCGCGCCACAGGACGCCGCACTATTCATTTTCTGCGAGACGGCGGCGGATATCTGGTCCGCCATCGTCCGTTGGCATGAAGCACACGCCGCGCTCGACAACCGCTCACGACAACCATGAGCGCGGCGGCAGCGGTCTGCTTCGTCAACCGACCACCAGACGGTCGACAACGGCCGTCACACCCGGCGTCGAGCGCGCCGCGCCCGTCACGATGGAGCGCTCGACGCCCGAACTGAGACGCCCCGACAAGGTTACCTTGCCGTCGTCGACTTCGACGCCCACATGCTTCAACTCGCGATCGGTATGGCGTTGAATGGCTTTGCGGATGCTGTACTCAATGTCGAGCGGAGAAGCCGAACCGCGGATCCTGATCTCATTCGTCACGCCCGTCACACCACGCATATGGACGACATTTTTCTCGGCGATGTGGCTGCGGTAACCGTCCTCGACTTCGCCACTCAATGTCACCCAGCCTTTCTCGACCTTGATCCTGATCGCATGCTCTTCGAGGCCGGCGATCCAGTCCAGGGCCGCGCGCACGCTCAAGGCGATGTCCTCGTCGGTACGCCGCTCGGATTCGCGCAGTTTCACGTCGATACCGACTACCACCGCGACGACACCGGCGATTCGCATCGCGCATTTTTCGGCCGCGACTTTCGCCGCATAGTTTGGAACGTGTCCGGTGATCGTGACCACACGGTCGACCACGGCAACACCTATCCCGTTTGCGTCGACGGCCGGACTGCTCATCAGTTCGTCCTCGACTTCCTGCTTCAATTGACTGTCCGACTTCATGGAATTTCTCCTCCGGCATGACCTGGCAGCGCGATTGCGCGCGGCTGCGAACTGATTCGACGCGGCAAGCATTCCCGCAAATAAGTTGCACCCCACCGGCAATGCGCCACCTCCTCAGACTATGGCCCTGCGGCACGATGCGATTGATCGAGGTCAAACCTGCCGTGATGGCTTCGCCGCATGGACAGACTCACAGCCATACGGCAAGAACAGGACGCAGAGCGAACAGCCGGGCAAGCGCCGGCCAGGTCATCAACACGCCCGCAGCGAGCGTCGTAAGCAACACGACGGCCCACCCATAAAAGTTCGTCTGGCGTGCGCGGCGCGCCGACGGCCGGTGCGGCAACGCGCGCACGGCGAACATCAGCCCGACGTTGCATGCCACGAGCAGCAGGAAGCCGGCCGTGCGAGCGTCGAGCGGATCGAATCCGCGCCCGAGCAGTGCCGCATACACGCCTACGACGATCAGGGCGGCTACGCACCCGAGCGCAATGCTCAGCCCCAGGATGCGGTTGGACATGAGCCGCTCGCCGATTCGCCGCGGCGGATCACGCATGAGCGAGCGGCTCTCCGGTTCGTTTTCAAAGACAATCGAGCAAACGGGTGTGATGATCATTTCGAGGAACACGATGTGCACCGGCGCGAGCATGAGCGGCCAGCCCGCCACCACGGGAAGGGTCGCGGCGGCGATCATCGGAATATGAACCGCGATCGTGTATGCCACCGCCATCTTCAGATTCTCGTAGATGCGCCGGCCGAGCCGCAGGGCCGACACGATCGGCGTCAGATCGTCACGCAGCAACACCAGCGACGCCACCTCGCGCGCAACCTCCGCGCCCCGCGTGCCCATCGCGATGCCGATATGCGCGGCTTTCAGCGCGGGCGCATCATTGACGCCGTCGCCCGTCATCGCGACGACCTCGCCCGCATGCCTGAACGCGTCGATGAGCCTCAGCTTCTGCTCCGGCCTGACCCGCGCGAACACGCTTGCGTCGACGATCGCGCGTTGCAACGCGGCATCGTCCATGCCGGCAAGGTCGGCGCCGCTTACGACGCGGCCGCTGTCGATGCCGACTTCCGCCGCGACCGCCCGCGCCGTCGACGGATAGTCGCCGGTAATCATCACGACCCGCACGCCCGCGACCTTCAACTGCGCAACCGCGCCTTCCACCTCCGGGCGCACCGGGTCGAGCAGTCCGACGAGCCCCACCAGCGAGAACGCGAAGTCGTGCTGCTGATCAGGCCACGTTTCGCCGCAATGCCGCGCCCGCGCCACGCCGAGCACGCGTAACCCGCTTTCCGCCATATGCGTGGCGCGCTCCATCAGCGCTCGCGCCTCACCGGCTTCGAGGTGGCACAGCGAGCAGATCGCCTCAGGCGCACCCTTGCACGCCACCAGCCGATGATCGAGTTCGGGGCTCTCCCATCCATGCGACATGGCGGGCAGTTCAGGCGTCAATGCGTATTCCTGCACGAGCGACCATTGTTCATGCAGCCGGTCCGTGCCGGCCAGACAGGAGCGGCCCGTCTCGTGGAACGCGCGCTCCATGGGATCGAGCGGCTCGATTTCGCTCGCGAGCACGAGGTACTCCAGCAGTTCATGAAACTGCGGGCCGATCTTGACCGCGCCGTCCTTCAGCCATAGCTCTTCGCCGCGTGCATACAGCACGCGCACGGACATACGGTTCTGGGTCAGCGTGCCCGTCTTGTCGACGCATAGCACCGAGGTTTGCCCGAGCGTCTGGATGGCACTCAGACGCCGTGTCAGCACGCCCTCCCTCGCGATCCGGCGCGCGCCCAGCGCCATGAAGACGGTGAATATCACCGGCAGCTCTTCGGGCAAAATGCCCATCGCGAGCGTAATGCCGGCCAGCAGACCCGGTATCCAGCCGCCCATGCGCCAGCGATAGGCGAAGACGAGCAGCACACAGATGATCACCGCGAGCGTCGCAAACCGCCTGACGAAGCCGCGCATCTCGACCTGCAAGGGTGAAGGTGGCTCGCTCACTTCGGCAAGGCTCGCGCCGAGCCGGCCAAGCTCGGTCTGCGCGCCCGTCGCCGTGACGTACATGCGGCCCTGACCCCGCACCACCATCGACCCTGAAAACAGGCAGCTCCGCGACGGGTCTGCGGGCGATTCGCCGGATGAACCGGCAAACTTCTCGACGGCGACGGACTCGCCGGTGAGCAGCGATTCGTCGACGCTCAGTTCGTGGGCTTCCGTTACCGCACCGTCGGCCGGCACCTTCGCCCCTTCCTCGATAATGACAAGATCGCCGGGCACCAATTCCGCCGCCGATACGTATTCCCGCTTGCCGTCGCGCAATACCTGCGCTCGCGGCGCCGACAGATCACGCAGCGCTTCGAGCACGCTCGCCGTCCGATGGCTCTGGACAATGGTCAGTACCAGCACGGCAACGACCAGGGCGAGCAGCGTCGATGCCTCCGTCATGTCGCCGATCAGGCCATACAGGCCGCTCGCGCTGAGCAGCAGCAGGAACATCGGCTCGGTGAACGCATCGCGCACGGTGCTCCACCAGAGATGGCGATTGCCCCGCGTGATCACATTGCGGCCGTGCCGCACCTGCAATGCCAGGACCTCCGCGTGCGTCAGTCCACCCGCCACATGCCGCGCAGGCACGGCGGACGCCGGCACGTCGGATGTCGCGCCTTGCGTCGCCATGATCAGGGTTCGCTCTGGCCGCGCATGGGTGCACGGCAATGCGCACAGTTGGTCCGCGCATTGCCGGTGGCACGTTCCTGCAACACGATGTGCAGATCCGCCCCGCCGCGGCGCGGCACGTCGACTGTCTTGCCGATCTCCGTGCTCCCGGCATGTGCGACGATACGATAGCGTCCGGCCGGCAGCATGACGAACAGGAACGGCCCTTCGGTGCGGGTGTCGAGGACAGCGCGCCCCGATGCGCTTGCGATCGTCACATCCACATCGGAGAGATAGTTGCCCGCAGCCGTGGTAAACATCATGCGCAGGCTGTAGCGAGGCGCGAGTGCGCGAAAGGCTTTCGCGTCGTCCTCGCCGATGCCGCCCGTCATGTACAGCACGCCGTCACGGCTGACCGCCTCGGGCAGTGATTGCCCGGCAACGGCGGCACTCAGGACAAGAAACCCGAATGCAACGGCGGTGCGCAGCGCGTGTGAGTTAAAGATCGACATGTCGGAAAGATCCCCAGGTTCGTGAGCGCCCGGAGGTGTGTCAGCCGGCGTTTCGCGCCGGCGTTTCGGCCACTCCCCGCGCTCGCATGGCGCGACAGGCGCGCAGTGTGTTCAGCCGATGTCCGTCGCCCGTTTCACGTTTCGTGGCCCGGTCGCGCCAGCAGTAAAGGCGTGCCGGCGAGACGCGCGGTGCGCGCGGCCACGCTGCCGAGAAACCAGCGCGCGACGCCGCGCCGCCCATGGGTGCCGACGACGACCAGGTCCGCGTGCCACTGTTGCGCGTCGCGGATGATCGCGTGCGCGACGTCGTCACGTGCGGGGGCCGTTTCGACCGCCGTGGTCTCAGCCTGATTCGGCAATTCGGCAAAGACCTTCGCTGCCGCGGCCAGAATCACTTTTCCTTCTTCGACGAACGCCTCCTCGAGCATGCGGATCGGCACGATATCGGTTAGCCGGACGGCGCGATCTATCACATAGACGGCGCGAAGGCGGGCCTCGGGTGTGGCGAGTTGAAGCCCGAAATGCAACGCGTCGCGCGACGCGGCGCTTCCATCCAGCGCGAACAGGATCCGGCGCGGCGACGACTGGATCTCCGTTTCGTAACTGGCCGGCACAACGAGAATCGAACAGGGTGCCTGGGTGGTGACGAATTCGGAAACCGTACCTTCGATCCAGCGCAACATACCGTGATGCTGACGCGCGCCCACGACGAGCAGATCCGCCTGCCATTGCGCCGCGGCATCGATCAATGCGTTAGCGGTATAGCCGCCTTGCCGCGAAATTTCCACGACGTCCGACTCGACGTCGATGCCGGCATCCGCGAATATACTTTTTGCGTGGGCCACGGCGTCACCCGCGTCGCGGGCAAGTTCGGCGCGTGCAAGCTGCAGCTCGCCATCCGTCATCGACCCGAGCGGCAACAGGGTGCGGGGATTTTCGGCGACACTCACCACGCGGACCCGCGCGCCGGGCAGCTTCAGGTGACACACATACGCCGCTGTGCGCGCTGACTCCGGCGAAGTGTCCACAGCCACGAGGATGCGTCGGATTGAGTGAATGGCATGACCGCCAAGGTGCGTTGTGCTCATGATCGGGTCCCCAAAGAGGGCGTGCGTTCGCCCAGCTGACGTCGATATCTGATTCTCTGCGCCCTGCCTGGTCACTCATTGATACACGTCAAGCCACTATCACCGCCGCCCGGACGACCGGCGCCAAATGCAGATTGGAGTTCCGGCCCGCCTATGCACACGAATGGACAGCGGTCGCGAGCGGAAACCACTCGTCCGATACACCACAGTGAGCATGCGGAGACAAGTGCGGTCCACACAAGCTCACACGGCAAATTGAATTAAACAGGCGTTTTCGCGTGATCTACGTCACGCGCCCTTGACGGCGATCAATCAAACCATCTGGGCGCACCTCTATGCTGGTCGATACAGCGGGACTGAGTCGCGCGTTGCGGCGCATTCACATGGCCCCGTCATGGACTTGTCTCGTCGGATCGCAACACGTCCTGTCATCACGAAATGGGGCCCGTCACGCACATGGCTCGAATCGATTCCAATGAACGAGACCTTGCCCATATCGGTTCGATGATCGGGCAACTCGAACGGCTACTCCAGTGTGAAGCGCCGCGCTCCGCTCACTTTGTTTTCCAGCCGGCCTACTGGCGAGCGCGTATCGAGTCCGCGGCGGCCCAAACCGACGCGCAGAGCCCGATAGGCGCGCGGGCGTCAGCGCTGCTCGCCAAACTGGACGCCCTCGACGGCGCATCGGCGCAACCGAGCGCCAAGCGCAAGCAATCGATCGATGAAACGACCCACGGCCTTTAAATGCCGTGATGGCGCATTCGCTCGTGCGCTTGCGCGCCCGATGCTGGCGCGCGCTGCCCATTGAACTGCGCGGACTCTCGTTCATGTTCGTCCAGCGCAGCATGGCAATGCGCTGCTCGACGCAGCGGGACTCGACCGGATCGACGCGATCCGTGTCGCGTCTTTGCACAACAGGCATGGGCGTTATTGCCCGCGAGCGTCTCTGCAAGCAGGGACCTGCTTCGCCTGATCTGTATCAATCGGCAGCGGAGATTTCGGACTAACGTGGAATGGCACTTGTCGTGGGCAGCGTGGCGGTGCCACGGCCACCCTCGGCGCAATTAAACGGAGTCCGATATGACCGACATGCCACTCCTTGCGTACCAGGCCGCGCCTCTCCTGCGGCCGCCGCTCGCCACCGGCGAAACTCCCGCTGTCATTACGCTGCCCAAGCCCGAATTGCACACCGGCGTGCCGCTGATGACCGCCTTCGCGCAGCGCGCGAGTTGCCGATCGTTCGCGCCGACAGCATTGCCGCCCACGGTGCTGGGCGAGTTGCTCTGGGCCGCCGACGGCATCAACCGGCCCGCAACCGGCGGCCGCACCGCGCCCTCACCGCACGCGTTCAACGAAATCGACATCTACGCCGCACTGCAAAACGGCGTGTACCGGTACGACGCGCCGAACCATCAACTGGTTCTCAAACATGCCATCGACGCGCGCGGGCAGACCGGCTACCAGGATTTCGTCGGCGAGGCGCCGCTCGACCTCGTCTACGTAGTTCGCACGTCGCGCTTACTGGACATGCCCGCGCAGCAGCGCGAGCGGTTTTCCGCCGTGACGGCCGGAGCGATCGCGCAGAACGTCTCGCTGTATTGTGCGTCGGCGGGGCTCGCCTGCGTGATCCGCGGCTGGATCAATGCGCAACTGCTCGCGACCGCGCTGTCGCTCAACGAAGACGAACTGCCGATTCTCGCGCAGACGGTCGGCTTCAGTCCGATCCAGCACTAGTGGCATTGAGAGCTTGGGCGTGGCGGCGACGGCCGCTGACGCCCGGCCGCCGGCGTCCTTTTTACAGCCCCGACGGTATCTCGTCCTGATCGCGTGGAGTCCTGACAAGCAGCACCGGAACGTGAGCGCTCCGCAAGAACGTTTCCGCAACGCTGCCCTGCAACAACCTTCCTATGCCGTGCCGGCCTTGCGTGCCCATCACCACCAGGCCGGCGCCCTGGCGCTGCACGCAACGGGCGAGGCAATGCGGGATATCGTCCGCTGCATTCTCTGTCTCCTCGATCTCGGTGTCGCCGGGCACGCCGCGCTCGGCCATGGCCCGGCGCGCTTCGTCGAGCGCGAGACGGCCGTCTTCGCGCAGCACGTTACGAAGCTGTTCGGCATTGAAATAGCCCGCGTAGCGCGACACGCACCAGGGATTGACGACGTACACCGCGTGAAGCCACGCTTGCGTCAGCTGAGCAAATTCGAGCGCTTCATACAGCGCCCATCTGGACGACTCGCTGCCATCCAGAGCCACGACGATCTTCTGATACATGACCGGCTCCTCGTAGACGTTGCAGAACCCCCGCTCGACGTCTTGATACTGTCCATCGCTGCAGATTAGATGGATGATCGGCGCGAATGGCTCTGTCGGCCTGACCTGCGTCAAGCAATCGCATTGCGCGCGGGAAGCGCGAAGGCGCATGCAAAAGCGGCATCGACCGCATGCGCGTATCACGCCGCGCGGCGGTTCGCATGCCGGGCCACCGGCCCACCCCGGATTCACGACGCGGCAACGCTTGATCAAGCTCAACGACTCGTACTGCCCGCCGCCCACAATGATCCGATCGACAGGCGGCGGGCACTACGACAGTCACCTTCCCGCTCGCCTGCTTTTCCAACACCGGTACATTCGGGAGATACGACATGGCGGAACATCTGTGCGAGCTTTGCGGCGTCAGGCCGGCAACCATCCGCGTCGCGGTCATTCAGGGAGGGCGCAGAAGGCAACTCGACGTCTGCGACTACCACTACGCGCAACTCACGCGGCATCAACGACAGGTGTCGCCGCTCGAATCGCTGTTCCGCGGCGGTCTCTTCGAAGGCTTGCTGGACCCGGCGGCGAATGGCCCGGGCCCCGAGTCCGCCCGCACGCAGCACGACGGTCCCGTGAACAAAGGAATCGACCTGCAACAGCACTTCAGCGAGCAGGCGAAGGAAATACTGCAACGCGCCGCCGAACGCGCGGTGCAATTCGGCCGTCACGAAGTGGACACCGAACACGTGCTTTATGAACTCGCTGAAAGCGAAAGCGTGCAGCGGATTCTGTCGGCAGTAAAAATCTCCGCCAGCGAGCTGCAAAAGTACATCGAGGCGAACGCTCCAAAAGGACATGCCACGACGAAAGCGCCGCAGGGCGAAATCTCCGTTTCTCCACGCCTGAAGAGTGCGCTCGAACGCGCCGTTATCGCGTCGCGTGAATTCGGACAGAACTACGTCGGCCCCGAACACATTCTCACCGGCCTTGCCGAGGTGACCGACAGCTTTGCCGGCGATCTGTTGATGAAGTACGGCCTGTCGCCTCACCAGCTGCGTCAGCAGACCTTGAAGGTGGCGGGCCAGGAAGAAGCCGCGCAGGCCCCCAGCGACACGCCGCAGCTCGACAAGTACAGCCGCGATATCACGCGGCTCGCCCGTGACGGCAAACTCGATCCGGTTATCGGACGGTCGAAGGAAACAGAGACGCTCGTCGAGGTGCTGGCCCGACGCAAAAAGAACAACCCCGTGCTGATCGGCGAGCCCGGCGTCGGCAAGACCGCGATTGTCGAAGGACTCGCGCAGCGGATGATCAGCGGCGACGTGCCGGAAACACTACGCGAAAAACGCCTGATCGAACTCAACGTCAACTCGCTCGTCGCGGGCTCCAAATATCGCGGTGAATTCGAGGAACGCGTCAAGCAGGTCATGGACGAAATCTCAGCGCACAAGGATCAGCTGGTCCTCTTTGTCGATGAGGTGCACACGATCGTCGGTGCAGGCCAGGGCGGCGGCGAAGGCGGCCTGGATATCGCCAACGTGTTCAAGCCGCCCATGGCGCGTGGCGAGCTCAATCTGATCGGCGCAACCACGCTCGCCGAATACCAGAAGTACATCGAGAAAGACGCAGCACTGGAACGGCGCTTCCAGCCCGTGCTGGTCGGCGAGCCGAGTGTGGACCAGACCATCGGCATTCTGCGCGGGCTTCGCGACCGTCTGGAAGCGCATCACAAGGTCACGATTCTCGACGAAGCCTGTGTGGCCGCCGCCGAACTGTCGGACCGCTACATCACGGGCCGCTTCCTGCCGGACAAGGCAGTCGACCTGATCGACCAGGCGGCCGCGCGTGAGCATCTGTCGTCCACGTCACGCCCGGCCGAGGTGCTGGAACTCGAATCGGAAATCGCCCAGGTTCGGCGCGAACAGGAATACGCGGCGTCGCACAAACAGTTCGAGCGTGCGAAGGCGCTCGGAGAACAACTGGCCGGCAAGCAAACCCAGCTCGACGACGCGACGCAGGCATGGAAGCGCCGCGTGAGCACGAGCAGCGCGGAGGTCACCCGCACGCTGGTCGCCGAGATCGTCGCGAAGATGACAGGCATTCCCGTTGCCGACCTGACGCAGGAAGAGAAAACCAAACTGCTGCAAATGGAGGCCCGTTTGCACCGCCGCGTGATCGGCCAGGAAGAAGCGATCGGCGCGGTCAGCGATGCGGTGCGGCGCAGCCGCGCCGGTTTGCAGGCCCGCCATCAGCCGCTCGCGGTGTTTCTGTTCCTTGGCCCGACCGGCGTCGGCAAGACCGAACTGGCCAAGGCGCTCGCTGAAGTCGTATTCGGCGACGAAGACGCCATTGTGCGTATCGACATGAGCGAGTACATGGAGCGGCACGCGGTGGCGAGACTGATTGGCGCGCCGCCCGGCTACGTCGGCTACGACGAAGGCGGCCAGTTGACCGAGCGCGTGCGGCGGCGCCCGCATAGCGTGATTCTGCTCGATGAAATCGAAAAAGCGCATCCGGACGTCTACAACGTTCTGCTGCAGGTATTCGACGACGGGCGGCTGACCGACGGCAAGGGTCGCGTGATTGACTTCGCCAACACTTTGATCATTGCGACCAGCAATCTCGCCTCGGACGTCATCATGGGCACGCCTCGCAAGCGTCCGGGTTTCATTGCGTCGGAAAATGGCAGCGATACCGGCAAGAGTGCCCGTAAAGGCCGACAGCCGGACGGCGTGCGCGAAGGCGTGATGACGGTGCTGCGGTCGCATTTCCGCCCCGAGTTCCTGAACCGCATCGACGAAATCATCATTTTCGAATCGTTGAGCGCGGATCAGATTCGTTCGATCGTGCGCTTGCAGCTCGAAAAGGTTGCGCGCGTCGCGAAGAGCCAGGACATCGACATCGTATTCGACGACAGTATCGTCGACCAGCTCGTGACCGAGGCTTATCGACCGGAATATGGGGCGCGTGAGCTGCGGCGGCGCATCCGCCAGACCATCGAGAATCCGCTCGCGAAGCAGATGCTCGACGGTGCGATCCGCGAGGGCAACCGGGTCTTGTGCCGTTTCGACGCGCTCCAGGATGATACGGTCTTCGAACTCACTGAAGCGCCACAGCCGGAACTCGCCGGCGCAATAAAGCCGGAAGACCATGCGCCCGTTAATGGAGAGGATGACGCCGGGCCGACCGGGAAACCCGCGCGCAAGCGTGTCAGCCCGGCGCGCAAGCGCGGCAAAGTCGACGGCGGCGATCTCGCGGCCGGATAAAGACGAGCGGCGTCGGGACGACGACCCGCCGCTCCGCTAGATCGGCTGCGTGGCGGTCGCCGCCAGTTCCGCGATATCGGCGGTGATTTCGTCCTGACGGACCCGACGATAGCTTTGCGTCAGTTCGTCGAGCGTGTCTCTCACATTGGTGCGGGCGGCCAGCATCGCCCTCACCCGCGCTTCGTTTTCCGCGGCGAACGAGAGCATCAACGCTTCGCATATCTCGACAAACACATATTCCTCGACCAGCCCAGGCAGCAGACGTTCGACCGGCAAGGTGAGCAACGGTGGCACGGCGCGCGCCGCCACCGGAAACCGCGAAAAATCGAACGGAATCAACCGGTGTTCGACCATCTCGCTGGCAGCAGCGACGCCAGGCAGCGCATGGATGATCGAGACGTGGTCCACCGCGCGAGCGCCAAGACGCACATAGAGCGCATCCGTGACACGGTTGGCCAGCGACGGCACGTCATCGGCATGGGACGCCGCCGGCGAGCTCCATGCGACCGGAAGGTGGCGTTCGTTCGCCGCCATCTCTCCGCGCGTGCCGACGAGCAGGAGTTCACACCGCGCGTTATCCAGACGAGGCCGCACATAGTCCAGAACCTGCTCGTTGAACGAGCCGACGAAGCCCTGTTCAGAACACAGCGCGATCACGATCCGCGCGCCATGATCCGGCTCCGACAGGGCGGCTTGCGCCGCTCTTCCATGAGCAAGGACGGCGCCGATCGCAGCCCCCACGGTCGCGGCCGAAGAGCGGATACCCGGCAGCCGCCGCTGCGCTTCACGCGAACGCGCCGCAGCGATGCCACGCATTGCGCCGATCACGGCGTCCAGTTGTTGCGCGGTCGCCGTGCGCGTTTCGATTTCCGCGAGTCGGCCGCTCATTTCGCGCTCCCGGCCGGGGCGGCGCCGTTCGGCGCTTGCAGCGTCGCTTGCAACGTCAGGCGCTGCACCAGTTCGCGAACCGCCGTAACGAGTCCCGCTTGAGTCGGGGCGTCCAGCGGCGCATCCGCCCATCCGGCTGCCATGCTGCCGCCCGGCAATTGTTCGGCGAGCTGGCTCCGCACTTCGGCGGCGATGGCTGGTGGCACGCCGTCGAACACGCCTTCGGACAACGCGGCCAGCAACGCGATTTCATCGAGCGTGCGCAGCGGCTTGAAGCGTGGCTGCGCGATCAATGCCCGGATGCGCTCCCCGCGTGCGATCTTGCCGGCCACATGAGCATCCGTCAGACCGCCGAAGCGGGAGAACATCTCCAGCTCCAGGAACTGCGCGTAATCGAGCCGCAAGCGGCCTGACACGTCGCGCAAGGCGGGATGCTGCGCCTTGCCGCCGACACGGCTCACGCTCAACCCGACATCGACGGCCGGACGCTGGTTGGCGGCGAACAGCGCGGTGTCCAGCACGATCTGGCCGTCCGTGATCGAAATCAGATTGGTCGGGATATAGGCGGACAGGTTGCCCGCGTCGGTTTCCGCAATCGGCAATGCCGTCAACGACCCGCCGCCGAGCGCCGCCGACAGTTTCGCCGCGCGCTCCAGCAATCGCGCATGCACGTAGAAGATGTCGCCGGGATAGGCCTCGCGCCCTGGCGGCTCGCGTGTCAGCAGCGCCAACTCCCGGTGCGTCGCGGCGTGTTTGGTGAGGTCGTCGATCACGACCAGCGCATGCTGTCCGCGGTCGCGAAAGTACTCGGCGATCGTGACGCCCGCAAACGGTGCGATCCATTGCAATCCGGCCGCCGAAGCCGCCGCCGCGACCACGAACACGCAGCGCTCGGGTGCGCCGTACCGCCGCACGGATTCGATCACTTGCTGCACCGCTGTCGAGCGTTGGCCGATCGCCACGTAGACACAGATCATGTCCGAGTGCTTCTGGTTGACGATGGCGTCGAGCGCCAACGCGGTCTTGCCCGTTGCACGATCGCCTATGATCAGCTCCCGCTGTCCGCGTCCGACGGCGAAGAGCGCGTCGACGATCAGCACGCCGGTTTCGACAGGCTCGCTGACCAGATCGCGATCGATGATCGCCGGCGCGGGCCGCTCGATCGGCATGCGCTTCACCGCCGACACAGGTTCGTCGCGATCGAGTGGCCGGCCAAGCGGATCGATCACACGACCGAGCAAGCCTTCGCCCACGGGCACTTCGATCACCGCGCCGGTGCGCGTCACGCGCGCGCCGGCTTCGACGGTGGCGCCGTCGTCGAGTAACACGACGCTCATGAGATCGGCCTCCAACGAGTGCACGAAGCCGCTCGCGCCGCTTTCGAATCGCAGCAATTCGTCGAGCGCCGCATCGGCCAGTCCCGAGACGAACGCGATCCCGTCACCGATCCGCTCGACACGGCCGAGCGTATCGGCATAAGGCGCGCATGCCGTGCGGGCCAGCGCCCCGCGCTGCGCCGCAAGCCAGGCGTCGTCGCTCGTTTCAGCGGGAAGCATGACTGTCATCGAGCAGCGCCTCCTTGATCCGGACGAGTTCCGCGCCGAAGCTGTTGCGCACCACGGCATGCGGCGAGCGCAGTTCGAGGCCGGCGATCAAATGCGGATCCACTTCGAAGTTGACCGGCGCATCACGTTTCAGGCAGGTTGCGAGCATCGTGCGGCACTGCTGCTGCTCCCGCTCGCTCAACACACGCGGCGCGGCGAGTGTCGGCACCGCGCCGTCGCCCCAAAGCGCCGCGCGGGCGGTTTCCGGAAGTTGTGCGATCCCCTCGGCGAGACCGTCGATAAAGCCGCTCACGCGCACGCTCTCGGGCAATCTGTCGAGCAGCTTTGCCGCGATATCGACGGCAAGCCGGCTGGCCCGTTCGGACGCGAGCTTGTCCTGCTCGGCGCGCGCCCCCGCGGCCTCGCCTTTCGCCGCCGCGCGCAAGGCGTCCGCGTCGGCTTGCGCGGCGCTCAGAAGCGCCTGCTTTTGCGCCGCGGCCTCCACGGCGACGGTTTTCATCGCTTCGCCGTGCGCCGCCGCCAGCTGTTGCGTTTCGTGGGCCGCCTTGTCGCGCTCCTGAATGGCTGCGAGCTTCGCCGCCTCGGCATCGGCGATCAGCGCGCGCGCCGCCTTCTGACGTTCGGCGATGATCCCGGCGACCGGGCGGAACAGAAAACGCGCGAGCAGCCATATCAACACCAGTGCATTGATGGTCTGGAGCGCAAGCGTCCACCAGTCGATTCGCATGGAGTCCGCCTATTTCGCAAACGGGTTGGCGAACAGCAGCAGCAAGGCGATCACGAGGCAATAGATCGCCATCGTCTCGATCATGGCCAGCCCGACGAACAGCGTGCGCGATACGGTGCCCGCCGAATCCGGCTGCCGAGCGATCGCATCCATCGCCGCGGCGACCGCACGGCCTTCCGCGAGCGCCGGCCCGATCGCGCCGAACGAAACGGCAAGCGCTGCCGCGGCGATACTGACCACTTCGATAAGGTTATTCATGAGACTTCGCCCTTTTTGACACTGACATGGTGCGGATCGCCGATCGCGGCACCGATGAAAACCATCGAGAGAACAGCAAAAATGTAGGCCTGCACCGCGCCCGTGAGCAGATCGAGCGCCATGAGCGGAATCGGCACCAGCAGGCCGGCAAGCGACAGCAGAATGCCGATCACGAACACGCCGCTCATGACGTTGCCGAACAGGCGCACGACGAGTGAAAACGTCCGCGTGATCTGCTCGACGACGTTTAGCGGAATCATTACCCAGCTCGGTTCCGCGAACGACGCGAGATAGCCCGTGGCACCCCGGCTGCGAATGCCATAGACGACCGTCGCGCCAAGCACGATCAACGCGAGCGCGGCATCCGTTTCGAGGTGCGCGGTGGGCGGCGTGACGCCCGGCACCAGCGCGCACCAGTTGGCGACCAGCACGAAGATGAACAGCGTGCCGATCAGCGCGCGATAGGTTGCGGCCTCGGTTTGCATGGTGTCGCGAATCTGCTGGTCGATGGTTTCGACCAGCAGCTCAACCGCGGTTTGCGTCTTGCCGGGCGCAAGCGAGAGTCTTCGGCTCAGCACGACAGCCGCCAGCGTGACGACGGCCATGATCGCCCAGGTGATCAACACGGGCGAGGTAAGCGCCACGGGTCCAATCCGCAGAAGCGGCGCGATCGTGAGCGGTGATTCGGTCATGACAGGCCTCCGTAACGCCGTAGCGCGATCCTGCGTGCGAGCAGCACGCCTGCCATGCCGGCGAGCAGCGCGAGCGCACCGATGCGTGCGAGCACCAGCAGCACCGCACAGGTCAACGCAATGCGCGCGAGTTGCAGCGCGAGCGCCGCAGCCGTTTTGCCCGTTGCGAACAGCGGCCAGTTCCAGCGCAACGAAAGGAAATGCCACGCGCCGGCCACCATGCCGAGCGTGAGACCGATCACGAGTTGGGCGGCGAGCGGCGGTAGCGGCCATGCCAGCGCGCTATTCACGGTGTGTTCCCTGTTGACGATGCATCCATTTCCACGCGGACCAGAAACCGAGCGCCGCCCCTAACATCAGAAGCGGCGCCGAGAAAAATACCCGCGTGCCGAACGTGCGGTCGAGCCAGTGCCCCAACGCGAGCCCGAGCAAAGTCGGCACGACGATCGCCCAGCCAAGAATGCCGATCTGGCCGAGCCGGCTGCCGAGCGACGGCTCCGGCTCTTCGCGCCCACGCGCCGCGCGCTCCGCAGCCTGTTGCGCCGCGCCGGCCAGCCTGTCGGCTTCGGTATTGCGCTTGTCGTGCCGTGGCGTGCTCATTGCGGTGTCGCCCCCGAGCCGGCCGGGTTGGCACTGTCGGTTCCGGGCCGCGGCCGCAAGTAGCGCAGCATCTGACGCACCGCGCGCGCATGCAGCCGCAACTGGTCGACCCGGGCACGGCGCGCCGCGTCGTCTTCGTCGGCGTGGCGGCTGCGCACCAGCACCTCGAGGCCTTCCAGCGAATCGCCCGGAATCGCTTCGCGGCAAGCGATGGACACCGTGGCGCCGCCCAATACCAGCAGCACGCCGCCGTTCACCGCGCAGTAGTGCGACACGTTGTCGGCACCCGTCCAGCGAACCACCGAAGAGGTCAGTTGCGTGACGAAATCGGCATGACCAATACGGATGCCGAACGAACCGCTTGCGTCTTCCGCGCGCAAGGAAACGATGTCGACGCCGTCGAACCATACCCGCGACGGCGTGGCGATGGTCAGCTTCAGTGCGCTGTTGCTCATGCCACGGGCTCCTTCTCCGCAGCAGCGGGTCGCTGCGCGGCAGCCTCTTCCCTGCTGCGCCCTTCGTCGAGTGAGCCGATCATGTAGAGCGAACTCTCCTGCCACGTATCGCACTCGCCCGCGAGAATCGCCTTGCAGCCGGCAATCGTGTCGGCGAGCGCCACCGAGCGGCCGGCTTCGCCCGTAAACGCTTCGGTGACCGCGAACGGCTGGGTCAGAAAGCGTTGCAGGCGACGGGCGCGGCCGACCAGCGCGCGATCGTCGGCGCCCAGTTCTTCCACGCCGAGCAACGAGATCACGTCCTGCAACTCGCGGTAATGCTCGATGATCCTGCGCACCTCGGTGGCCACGGCCGCATGCTCTTCGCCCACCACCAGCGGATCGAGCAGGATCGACGACGACGCGATCGGATCGACGGCGGGATACATGCCTTCGGCGGCCATCGCGCGGGACAGCACGACCATGCTGTCGAGGTGTGCTGCAATCGCGGTCACGGCGGGGTCGGTGAAATCGTCGGCCGGCACGTACACGGCCTCGATCGCCGTCACCGATACGCCGCCCACGGACACGATGCGCTCCTGCAAGCTCGCAACTTCGCTGGCCAGCGTGGGCTGATAGCCGACTCTCGAGGGCATGCGCCCGAGCAGACCCGACACTTCGGCGCCCGCCTGCACGAAGCGAAACACGTTATCCATGAGCAGCAGGACGTTCTGCCGGCGTTCGTCGCGGAAGTATTCGGCAATCGTCAATGCCGTGAAGGGCACGCGCCAGCGCGCCCCCGGCGGCTCGTTCATCTGCCCGTACACCAGCACCGTGCGCGGCAACACGCCGGAAGTGCGCATGTCGAGCAGCATCTCGTGGCCTTCGCGCGAGCGTTCGCCGACACCGGCAAACACCGAGATACCTTCATAGCGCTCGACCATCGCGTGAATCAGTTCCATCACGAGCACGGTCTTGCCGACGCCGGCGCCGCCGAACATGGCCGCTTTGCCGCCCTGCGCGAGCGGCGCGAGCAGATCGATCACCTTGATGCCGGTCGAGAACAGCGTGCTGGTGCCTTTCAGCGACGCGAGCGGCGGCGCCGCGCGATGAATCGGACGACGCTCGATCTGCGCGGGAAGCGCCGGGCCGTCGTCGCGGGTCGCGCCAGTCACGTCGAGCAGCCTGCCGAGCACGGCTTCGCCGACCGGCGCTTCAATGGGGCCGCCGGTGGCTCGCACACGCGTGCCGCGCCGCAACCCGGCGGTTGTCTGCAAGGCCAGCGCGCGCACCATGGTTTCGCTCAGATGCGCCTGCACCTCGGCGAGCACCGGCGCGAGATCGTCCGGCATGACAACGAGCGCATCGCCGACGGGGGGAAGCGAATCACCGTCGAACCGGACATCGACGATCGCGCCGCGCACGGCAACGATGCAGCCATCCCGTGCAGTCGACGGGCTGGCTGAAAACGCTGCTGCTGGACGAGTGGGCATGGTCGGGGTTTGAGGGTTTGCGCGGCGGTGATTGACCAATCAAAAGATATTCCTGGAATGCGCCGCGAAACTGACTTTCATCAAATGTCTGAGAGATAGGACCGAGAAATACGTAGGCTGCGCACAGACCCGCGCAAACCGTTCGCCCAATCGCCTGACATGCCCCGCTAAGGCGCGACCTTGCGCGGACTGATCCAGATCAACGGCCAAGCCTTCACGAAGTGACCTAATCCAGCTATCTGATGAACGGTGAGGTCCGTCATGAAGAACCTGGCAGATTCATTTTCGGCACCCTCCACTCCCGCCCCGGCCGGCCGGAGTGGCAACGCCGTGGCAAAACCATTGCGGCTCGGCCTGCTCACCGCGCTGGTGATCGGTTCGATGATCGGCAGCGGCGTATTTTCCCTGCCGCAGAACATGGCTTCCGGCGCGGGCGCCGCGGCTGTCCTGATCGGCTGGCTGATCACCGGCGTCGGCATGTTGATGCTCGCCTTCGTCTATCAGACGCTCACGACCCGCAAGCCCGAACTCGACAACGGCATCTACGCTTACGCGCGGGCCGGTGCCGGCGACTTCGTTGGCTTCAATTCGGCCTGGGGTTACTGGGTCAGCGCGTGGATCGGCAACGTCGGCTATCTCGTCATCGTGTTCGGCACGCTCGGCTACTTTTTCCCCGTGTTCGGCGAGGGCAATACGCCCGCGGCGGTGCTGGGCGCCTCCATCGCGCTATGGATCATGCATGCGGTGATCCTGCGCGGCGTGCGCAGCGCGGCGGTGCTCAACGCGATCACCACCGTCGCCAAGGTGATTCCGCTCGTGCTGTTCATCGTGCTCGCGGCCATTGCATTCAGAAGCCATGTGATTGCGCAGGACTTCTGGGGCAATGCGAAGCTCGGCAGCGTCTTCACGCAGGTCAAAAGCACCATGCTGATCACCGTGTGGGTGTTCATCGGTATCGAAGGCGCCAGCGTGTTCTCAGCCCGCGCGCAGCGGCGCGAGGATATCGGCCGCGCCACCCTGCTCGGCTTCGCGGTCGTACTGGTCCTGCTGATGGCGGTCTCCCTGCTGTCGCTCGGGATCGTCCCGCAAGGCGAACTCGCCGCGATGAAGAACCCGTCGATGGCCGGCGTGCTCGACAAGGCCGTCGGCGCCTGGGGCGCGGTACTCATCAGTCTCGGCCTGCTGATATCGGTCGGCGGCGCGTTGCTGGCGTGGACCCTGCTGGCGGCGGAAACACTCTTCACGCCGGCGAACGGCGGCGTCATGCCGAAGTTTCTGGCGCGCGAAAACAGTCACGGCGTACCCGCCAATGCACTCTGGGTCACGAACGGACTCGTGCAACTGTTTCTCATCATCACGCTCGTCTCCAACGCGACTTATCTGGCGCTGATCTCGCTCGCGACTTCGATGATCCTGATCCCGTACCTGTTCTCCGCCGTCTACGCGACTCGCATCGCCATACGCGGCGAGGGCTACGCGGCGGCGGAAGGCACCCGAACCCGCGACATGCTGATCGGTGCGGCCGCAACCGTTTATTGCTGCTGGCTGCTCTACGCCGCCGGGCCCAAGTATCTGCTGCTCTCCGCTCTGCTCTATGCGCCTGGCGTGCTTCTGTACGGCTGGGCAAAGCGCGAACGCGGCGCACGTCTGTTCAAGCCGTTCGAAGCAGTGATCCTCGCGGGCCTGCTCGTGCTCGCGGCCGTGGCGGCGTGGCTGCTGTCCACCGGCGCGCTCGGCTTGTAATCCGGCGATCTTCAGGAGAGAAAACTCGATGACATTCGGCGTCTATTCCGAAACAGGCACACTGCGCAAGGTCATGGTCTGCCGCCCGGGACTTGCGCAGGCACGCCTGACACCCGCCAATTGCCGCGACTTGCTGTTCGACGACGTGCTGTGGGTATCGCAGGCGAAGAACGACCATTACGCGTTTGTCAGCACGATGCAGGAGCACGGCGTCGACGTGCTCGAGATGCACGATCTGTTGGCCGACATTCTGCGAGGCCGTGAGGCGCGCGACTGGGTGCTAGAACACAAGCTCGCGCCCGGCACCGTGGATGCGGAACTGGCGGCACAACTGCGGCCGTGGCTCCAGGAGATGGAGCCGAGTGAACTGGCGACTCGCCTGATCGGCGGAATCGTTCGGGCGGAATTGCCGTTCAAGGCCGACGGGTTGCTCGCGCAATGCACGCTGCCTGCGGGATTCATCCTCCCGCCGCTGCCCAACACGCTCTTTACGCGCGACAGCAGTTGCTGGATCAACGACGGCCTCGTGCTCGGATCGATGTACTGGCCGGCGCGGCAACAGGAAACGCTGCTCGCCGCCGCGATTTACCGCTTTCATCCGCTCTTCAGCAGCGGGACGCGCATCTGGTGGGGCGGCCCGGAGGCGGACCACGGTGGCGCGACGCTCGAGGGTGGCGATGTCATGCCGCTGTCGCGCGACGTCGTGCTGATCGGCATGGGCGAGCGGACCTCGCCGCAAGGTGTCGCGCAACTCGCACGCGCGCTGTTCGCTCGCGAATCGGTCAAGCAGGTGATCGCCGCACAACTGCCGCGCTCGCGCGGCGCGATGCACCTCGACACGGTATTCACCTTCTGCGATCGCGACCTGGTCACGATCTTTCCAGAAGTGGTCGATGCCATCCGTTGCACGAGTCTGCGCCCCGGCAAGCTGCCGGGCCAGCTCGACGTGCGCCCCGAAAGCGCACCGTTTCTGCAAGTGGTCGGGCAGGCGCTGGGCATCGGCACGCTGCGCACCGTCGCCACCGGCGGCGACACGTGGGAATCCGAGCGCGAGCAATGGGACGACGGCAACAACGTGATCGCGCTCGCGCCGGGCATCGTCGTCGCTTACAACCGCAATGTGTACACCAACACGCTGCTGCGCAAGGCGGGGGTGGAAGTCATCACGATCCCGAGCGGCGAGTTGGGCCGCGGACGCGGCGGCGGCCATTGCATGACCTGCCCGATCGAACGCGCCCCCCTCTGACCCTCTGACGCGAAACACGCGCCGCACCCTTTGGAGAATTCGCCTATGGCATTCAATCTACGCAATCGCAGTCTGCTGAACATGCAGGACTTCGCGCCGCGCGACATCCGCTTCCTGCTCGATCTCGCCGCCGAGCTGAAGCGCGCCAAATACGCGGGCAATGAAGTCCCGCGGCTCAACGGCAAGAACATCGCGTTGATTTTCGAAAAGACCTCGACGCGCACGCGCTGCGCATTCGAAGTTGCCGTGCACGACCAGGGCGGCCACGTCACCTATATCGACTCCGCGAGTTCGCAACTCGGCCGCAAGGAGTCGCTCAAGGACACGGCACGGGTACTCGGACGGCTCTACGACGGTATCGAATACCGTGGCTTTCATCAGAGCGTGGTCGAAGATCTTGCGACCTATTCGCATGTTCCGGTCTGGAACGGCCTCACCGACGAGTTCCACCCGACCCAGGTGCTCGCCGACCTGCTCACCATGCAGGAATTCGGCGAGAAGCCGTTGCATGAGCTGTCGTTCTGCTACCTCGGCGACGCCCGCTTCAACATGGGCAACTCGCTGCTGATCGGCGGCGTGCAGATGGGCATGGACGTGCGCATCGCGGCGCCACGCGAATTGTGGCCGCATGACGAACTGGTCGCGCAAATGCGCCTGCTCGCCGAGCGCACCGGCGCCGGCGTGACGATCGTCGAGGACCCGCATGAGGCGGTGAGCGGCGTAGATTTCGTCTACACGGACGTCTGGGTGTCGATGGGCGAGCCTGTGGACGCGTGGGGTCCGCGGATCGAACTCCTGCAACCCTATCAGGTCAACGCCACGCTGATGAAAGCAACCGGCAACCCGCGCACCCGCTTCATGCATTGCCTGCCGGCCTATCACAATCTGGACACCGAAACCGGCCGGATGGTCCACGAGCATTTCGGCGTGTCCGAACTCGAAGTCAGCGACGAGGTGTTCGAATCGGATGCGTCGATCGTCTTTACCCAGGCCGAGAACCGCATGCACACGATCAAGGCTGTGCTTGTGGCGACCCTCGCTTAAAGTCGGCGCACAATGCGAATCTTCGACACCGACTCGACACTGACCTAACCTCCAACCGAAGTCCGCTATTCCGTGTGCATCGGTTGGATGGGCTTTTTGTGCGCAGACGTTTTCTCATTTTCAGTAGCGTCCGCCCCTGCGACGGCGGGCGCGGCAGACGTCTGCGGCTCGCCCACCACCTCGGCAGGCACGAGCGCCTGGGTGGCGAGCCCCCCCACCAGGCTGTCGGCCGAATGCCGTTGCCGCCCCGCGCCAACGGCGGGCGGCGCGGCGTCCCGCTGCAGGTCCGACAGGATCTCGAAGAACTGCCGGCTGTACGAGAGCGCCTGGGCCACGCCCACAGGCGCCAGCAACGTGGGAAGACACAGCATCTCCGGCAGATTGTCTGCCGCGCATGTCCGGGCCATCGCCTCCTGCGTTTCGGCAAGTCCAAACCGGATCGCCTCCAGGTTCAACGCGGTGAGCCGCTCAAAAGCCTCGAAGCTGCGCGTCGTGACGCCGAACAGATTGTCGAAACCGGCGCTTTCCATGTTGAGCCATTGCCCGGGAATGATCTGAGCCATCATGCCTCCAAAAGTTGATTGCCGAAACGCGCCGGCTCGCTGGTCCGCTAGATGCCCGGCATCACTGGATACGGCTCGGTGTGATCCTCCACACGTTTGACGCCGGGAATGTTCTGCGCCGCCACGCGAACTGCGTCGACGGCTTCCAGCGCATGAAATACGCCCCACAGGTGCACCACGCCATCGGTAACGACGATATTGCGGCCGGCGAAGCTCCATTTGCGGCCCGCCAGTTCGCCCATCAGCATCGCGCGGATCTCGGCGTCCGAGAGCGTCACATCCGATGTCGGCTCGTCCGGCACGCTTGCGAGCGCCTGCACGAGATTGGCGCGGCTTACGAGACCCACGAGCCGTCCCGCTTGCGTCACAGGTACACGTTTGATGCGCCGCGTCTCGAGAATGCCGGCCACTTCGCCGAGCGGCGTGTCGGGCTGAACGGTCACCACGTCGGCGGTCATGACATCGCGCACCTTCACCGCATGGGTCTTGATGTAATCCCGCGCTTCATGGTTCGCGGACCAGACGTCGAGCCATGAAGCGCGCTTGCGCTCGTCGGTGCCGATTTCAGTGCGGCGAAGCAGATCGCCCTCGCTGATCATGCCCGTGATACGACCCTCCGGATCCAGCACCGGCGCACCGCTGATGCCGTTGTCGACGAAAATTCTGGCGACGTCCCGCACAGTCATGTCGGGGGTGACAGAGATGACGTTGGTGGTCATGACATCGGATGCGCGCATAGTGAGCCTCCTGAACAGTTAGGATCATTGAATTCGCGGGACCGGCCCGTCTCGATCGTCAATATCTCGAAGCCGGTGAGCCCTCGGGTGACTTCAGATTAGGCCGCCACCGCATCCTCCCGTTTGACGTGGATCATCTCCAAGGTGGTACAGCACGAGCGTGATCCGAATAGCGCCGCGTAGCCATTGGATGACCCAAGTCAATTGCACCGTATGCATGACAGAGATACTGGTCGCCACGCGTTCAACGTCTGGAGAAAGGTTATGGCCCAAGTGATGAAAGCTGCTGTGGTTCACGAGTTCGGCGCTCCGCTGCGCATCGAAGAGGTCCCCGTCCCGAAGCCCGGTCGCGGTCAGATTCTCGTCAACATCAAGGCGTCCGGCGTATGTCACACGGATCTGCACGCGGCTGACGGCGACTGGCCGGTCAAGCCCACGCTGCCCTTCATTCCCGGCCATGAAGGAGTCGGCTATGTCGCTGCCGTGGGCGAAGGCGTCAAACACGTGAAGGAAGGCGATCGAGTCGGCGTGCCGTGGCTTTATACCGCCTGCGGTCATTGCGAGCACTGCCTTGGCGGTTGGGAAACCTTGTGCCATGAGCAGCAGAATACGGGCTATTCGGTGAACGGCGCCTACGCGGAGTACGTCCTGGCCGATCCGGACTATGTCGGCCATCTGCCAGCCGAAGTCACGTTCGAAGATATCGCGCCGATCCTCTGCGCGGGCGTGACCGTCTACAAAGGCATCCGCATGACGGACACGCGGCCGGGTCAATGGATCACGATTTCGGGGATCGGCGGGCTCGGCCACGTCGCGGTTCAATACGCGATTGCCATGGGCCTGCGCGTGGTAGCGGTCGACATCTCAGCGGATAAGCTCGCTCTCGCCCGCGAACTCGGCGCTACGCTCACGTTCAATGCTTCCGAATGCGACGCCGCGGCGGCGATCCAGAAGGAAATCGGCGGAACGCACGGGGTACTCGTCACCGCCGTATCGCGCAGCGCCTTCGCTCAGGCACTGGGCATGGTGCGGCGCGGCGGCACCATTGCGCTGAATGGTCTGCCGCCGGGTGAATTCCCGCTGCCGATTTTCTCGACCGTGCTCAACGGCATTACCGTGCGCGGCTCCATTGTCGGCACGCGCAAGGACTTGCAGGAATCGCTCGAATTCGCCGCGCAAGGCCGTGTGCGCGCTCGAATCCATCTCGATCGGCTGGACAATATCAATCAGGTTTTCGCCGATTTGAAGAGCGGGAAGGTAGAAGGACGTATTGTCCTGAAGCTCGACTGAAGCTCGACTGAGCGAGTGACGGGATGGCGAGATAAACGAACTAAAAAAAGCGAACTAAACCGAACGCGCGACAAAAGTCAGAAATCATTTAGGTTCGGCCGGAAATCCCCCCGGCAGAACCGACAGCGTATTCGACATCTTGAGGCGGACCCAGTCCATGCCTTCGCGCAAACCCGCCAGAACCGCTTCGCGCTCGGTAGGAAAAACACTGCTGTGTCTGAACTCGTGTTTGAAGATGCCCTCTGGGGTGTGGTGGCTGAGTTGGATCGAGCAATCGAAGCCGCCCGCTGTGCGATGTGTGGTTGCGGCGACCGACCAGTCGCCGTCACCCACACTACCCGAGATCGTCATGTGTCGCTCCTTGATAATGTGCGCCGCCCATGGATTGCCGTCCATGCTGCACCGTTCATGCGCCCGCGCACGGCTCACGCCACCTGCGCGGCGCCCGTCCCGTCCGCAGCCGGGCGGCGCATGGCGCCTGTCTATCCCACGGTCAGATTGTCGATAACCGCATGGACACCCGGCGCCGACCACGCCGCACCTCGCACGGCGGAGCGCTCCGCCATCGAATCGACCGAGCCCGTCAGCGTGACGGTTCCGTCATCCACCTTCACGGCAATGTGCTTCGCCTCGCGCTCCGCGTGACGTTGCAGCGCCTTGCCGATCTGTTCGCCGATATCGAGCGCGGCCACGTTGCCGCCGATCCGCACGAGGTTCGACACCCCTGTCACGCCGCGCATGTGCGACACGGTACGCATCGCGACATGGCTCTGATACGCCCAGTCGACCTCGCCGCTCAACGTCACCCAACCTTTCTCGACCTGCACCTTGACCGACTCTTCGCTCAAACCGACCGTCCAGCGCAAGATGGAACGAACGGCGTTGGCGATTTCTTCGTCGGTGCGCACGTCGGAATGCGGCAGGCGAACGTTCAGTTCCACTACGACAGCCTTCACGCCGGCCACACGTTGCGCGGCCTTTTCCGCCGCGAGCTTCTCCGCATAGCTCACTGGATGCCCGGACAACGTCACGACCCGGTCATGCACTTCAACGCCGATGTCCGTGACGGTCACCGCAGGATCCCAAGCCAGTTCGTCTTCGACCTGCTGCTTCAATTCCATGTCCGACTTCATTGCGTGCTCCTTGTTGGCATACGGCTAAAAGCCCGCGCGGCCCACGAAACCGCGGCGCTCCGCGCGGCCCCGGATCAATTGATCTGCAGGCGCTTGCGTTCGGAAGCCGCCTTCTTCGGCAGCGTGAGCGAGAGCACGCCGTCCTTGTACTCCGCTGCCGCCGCGCTCTCGTCGACTTCGCTCGCCAATGAAAAGGCGCGGCTGACAGCGCCTGCATAGCGTTCCCGGCGAATCACCCGTTCGCCCTCTTTCATTTCCTGATTCCGTTCGACTTTCGCGCTGATCGAAACAAGGTTGCCGTCGATTTTTACGTCGATGTCCTTTTTCTCGACGCCCGGCAGTTCGGCCTTCACGGTGTACGCGTTATCGCTTTCCGTCACGTCGACCTTGATATCGGCAAGCGGCGCTTCGCCGCCCGCGCCGCGCAGCGGCCGGAACAAACCTTGAAAGAGTTCGGACATGGGTTCGAGGGGAAACGGATCAAATCGGCTCAAGTTGCTCATCGTACTGCTCCTGATTTAGTCAATCACATCATGGATTTGCATTCGCGTCGCACGCCTCATACCGCCTCTTTCACGCTCGATCTTCAGGACGGGAGCGGTGCACTGCAGCGCGCTTCGATGCACGGCGTTCACCGTCGCGACGAGCAGGCTGTACCGGTAACTCTATGCTCGCCTTCGACTCGTGAATTGACGTGCGTCAAGCGGCCCACATCGCAGTCCGAGACCTCGAAAAGCATGACGTCGGTCAACCCCGCACGATGGGCCGCATCTATTCTGAAGAAACCATGATCGTGCGACGGAGAGTTCCATGCCTGCTGACTTTTCACCGGCACATCAGCGTCCGGTTCACCTACGGCAGCGCGAGCGGCTCGCGCAACGAGGCTGGCGTGCGCTCGACCGCGCCATGCAGAGGTCGTCTACCTACGGCCATCCGGCGGGACGCATTCGCCGTATCGAGACACATATCTCGGTCGTGTACCTGGCCGGGCGTTACGCATACAAAGTGAAGAAGCGCGTCGATCCGGGCTTCGTGGACTTCACGCAGGCGCAAGCGCGCGAACGCTCGTGCGCCGACGAGTTCAGACTGAACCGGCGGCTCGCACGCGAACTCTATTGCGGCGTCGTATCGATTACGCGCCGCGGACGCGCGTATCGCATCGCAGGGACAGGCAACACCGCCGAGCACGCTGTGCGGATGCGGCGCTTCGACGAACACGACGTGTTCAAGGCGTTGCAGGCGCGCGGCGAGCTCGGCTTTGCCGAAATAGACGCCTTGGCCGTGCAACTCGCCACGTTCCACCGGCAGTCACCACGCACGCCGACTCGCGAGGTCTTCGGGTCGGCGCCGTTTGTTCAGCAGCAGATGCGCACCGTGCTGGAGGCGCTCGACAGTGAGACCGGGGCGCGCTTGCCTGCGCGCCTCTCCGCCTGGTGCGAGAGCGAAGGCAAACGTCTTGCCGGGCACTTCGACGCGCGCCGTAGAGGCGGCTTTGTGCGCGAGTGTCATGGAGACCTGCACCTCGACAACATCGTGCGCCGCGGCAAGCGCGTACTCATGTTCGATTGCATCGAGTTTGACGACGCCTTGCGCTGGATCGACGTCGCCAGCGACCTGAGCTTTCCCTTGATGGATCTGCAGGCATACGGACGGCAGGATCTGGCAGCGCGGCTGTTGAACGGCTGGCTGCAACGTACCGGCGATTTCGCGGCGTTGCCTGCGCTGCGTTACTACATGGTCTATCGCGCGCTGGTGCGTGCCCTCGTCGCCTTGTTGAAAACACGAAATCAACCGCACGATGAGCACTTCGCGCGAGCCGCTGCCTACCTGAATCTGGCAGAGCGCCTGAGCGCGCCACAGCGGCACTACTTGCTGCTATGCCACGGCTATTGCGGATCGGGCAAATCGGTGGCGAGCGAAGCGTTAGTGAGCCTGCTCGGCGCCGTGCGACTGTCGAGCGACATCGAGCGCAAACGCGGTCGTCCGTTCACTCCCTTCGATCCCCGGCCTCTGCCAGCGGACGCGTACACACCGCACTCGATCGATCAGCATTACGACCTGCTGCAAGGGCTGGCGCAACAGGTGCTGTTGGCGGGCTACCCTGCGCTGGTCGACGCGACGTTTCTCAAGCGAGCGCATCGTGCCCGCTTCGTCGCGCTCGCGCGCTCGCTCGGCGTGCCCGTTTTCCTGCTCGATTTTCATGCGCGAGCGCGTCAACTCGAACAACGTGTGCAGGCGCGCGCCGCCGCTTCGAACACTGCGTCGGATGCCGGCCCGGTCGTGCTGATTCGCCAGATGGCCAACGAGGAACCGCTATCCGCCGAAGAAATGCAGCGAACGGTGAGCTTCGATACGGAGGTCCCGCTCGCTGATTTCGGCCGTCTGGATTACTGGCGAAAACTGCTGCGGCGGCTGTGCGAACCCGAAGCGGCCGCGCCGACGGAAGCGGCGCACGGCTAGCGCGGATGCACACACCCACCAAAAAGGTAAACCTTCAACGTTTCAGCGCATGTGCATGCCGCCGTGGATGGACGCAACGCCTTTAGCCGACAGGATGCCCTCGCTCCTGCGGCTGGCCCACCGGCGGTCGGCGCCGCGGCCGAACTCGCCGATTAGCGTTCATGGAGGACATCGCCGCCGAGTGCTCGCCCGCGAGGCATGCCCGCCGCGCTTTCCACGCGCTGTAGCCACTCCTGCCAAGGCTGCATGACGGGATTCATCGCGGCCTGCGTGGGCCATTGGTCAGTCGAAACCGCCTGCCAGGTCGCAAACGCTTCACGCATGCCTTCGAAGGATCCGGTTTGCAGCCGCACCGCCGCGCCGAGGCCTTGCTGCCAGAGATTGGTGGTGGTCGCCATGTAGTCGCGCAACACCGTTTGCCACGATACGGCGAGCGCGCTCCAGTCCTTTGCTGCCGAAGCGGCATTGCCAATTGCGCGCGCCGCCTCCAGATCACGCCGTATACGCTGCATCTCGAACTCGCATGCCTGCTGCCGGGCCTGGTGGCCGAAGCTCAGCGCCTGCAGCGCGAACGAGAGGTTGGCGCGGAACAGCTCGAAGGGCGTGACGGATTTGCCGGTCATAATGGACCTCCTGACGTGATGAAGCGGTCCGCCTGCGCGCTGTGGGACGCAGCGACGAGCACGCGCACGGCAGTAGTCAGTCCAATGTAGGCGTGCCCCCTGGAAGCCGGTTGACATGCATCAATCATCGAATGGCTTGCTGCGCGCGTAGATGGCACGCGCAGTTGCGCCGGCTATCGTCGGCGGAAAGGAATTATTCGGCGTAACCTCGGTGGATCTCGCTATCATTGCAGTGGACCGGTCGTTCGCCATTGACCAACTTTTCGGAGATGCCGGTGGTGTTCAACTGGAAAGATGCAAACCGTAAATCCGCCTCAGCCAACGACTCCGACGTACCGGTGGAGGACCGCTATCATCTGCTGATTGACGCGGTGCAGGATTACGCGATCTTCATGCTCGATCAGGACGGCCGCGTGGCGAGCTGGAACGGCGGCGCGCACAAGATCAAGGGGTATGCGCCCGACGAAATCATCGGCCGCCATTTTTCTGTCTTCTATACACCCGAAGACGTCGCCGCCGCGAAGCCGGAACGCGAACTGGCGCTCGCTATCGCGCAGGGCCGGGTGGCGGATCAGGGCTGGCGCGTTCGGCGCGACGGCTCGCGGTTCTGGGCGGACGTGACGATCACGGCAGTTTATGATGCGGCCGGTGCATTGCTCGGTTTCGCCAAGGTTACGCGCGACATGACCGAACGCATGCGCCTCGCCGAACTCGAGCATGCGAGCGAACTGGCCGCGCAGATCCAGCACACGCGCGAAGACGAGCAAAGACGAATTGCCCGCGAGCTGCATGACGACCTCGGCCAGCAGCTCACGGCGCTCAAGATGGGCGTCGTCGCGCTGGAACGGCGCATGGGCGAGAACTCGAGTGATCCGGAAGGACTCACCGCCGCGAGCGAACTGCAACGTCAGATCGACGCTATGGTGGCGTCTCTACGGCGTATCGCCGCCGACTTGCGCCCGCCATTGCTGGACGACCTCGGCCTCGTCGCGGCGCTGGAATGGCTGACGGACGATTTCACGCAACGCTTCAACGTGGTTGCCACGCTTCACAATACCGTGGACGATACGGGCTTCACGCCCTCCGCGTCTTCCGCGCTTTTTCGCATCGTGCAGGAAGCGCTGACGAATGTGGCCCGGCATGCGCAGGCTAGCCGGGTGGTGGTCGAAATATCGAGCGACGCAAACACCTGCTCGCTTCATATCGAGGACAACGGCCGCGGTGCGCTGCTCGAAGACACCGGCAGGCGCGGCTCGTTCGGTCTCCTCGGCATGGGCGAACGCGTACGCCAACTGCATGGCCACCTGGCGATCGACACCGCGCGAGGCCACGGCTTCCGAATCACCGCGAGGATTCCGCTGAGCGCGATTCGCCCGGATGAGACGCAGCCGGGCTGACCGGCTCGCTTGCAACCGCGGCAACGCGTGTTTCGCCGCCTGCGGACTGCACATCCTTTCTCAGCTCGGCAATCTCGTCGCGCAATGCCTTGATATCGCGATGCATTTCGCGCCGCAGAATCCGCTCTTCCTGTTCGACGAAAATCGCGGCAATGCTGGCAAAAACCAGCGACAACAGACCGTAGCCGAGCAACACCACGAAGGCCGCGAGAACACGTGACGCGGGCGTGGTCGGCGCCATGTCGCCATAGCCGACTGTCGCACTGCTTTCGAATGCGAGCCACACGCCTTCAGCGTACGTATGCACGCCCGGTTCGAGCCAGTAAAACCCCGCACCCGCGGACGCGAGCAGCAACACGGCTGTCACCAGCAGCAATCCCAGGCGCCCAGGCGAGAAAAACCCTCGTAACGACAACACGATGCGCGCCGCCACCAGCCCCACGAAAACGATGCGCAACACCCATTCGGCAGACGACCACGTCGACACGCCCCACGCCACGCTGATCGCCGAGCTGGCCGCGATCAGGACATCGTAACCGTTGCGCATGAGGAAACGCTTGGGCTTGCGGCTCAAACAGGCCATTCGCGCCAGCACCACCACGTATCCGGCGGACATGCAGGCGTAGAGCGCACGGCCGGCCAGATGAAACGGGGAGGCGGCGGCCAGTTCGAAATAGAATGCGGGAATGGCAAGCAGGCTCAAAGCGAATAGCGCCCACTGCATCCAGCGCCATGCCCGCACAGCTCGCGGGTCGTCGTGAGGGTCGACGCCGGCGAGACCGGCAATGTACCAACTCTCCTTCATATCGCCACCGTCGTCATGACGCCGCGCCGACGAACGCGCGGAAATCCGTTTCGACCGAGCGGATCTGTTTAGCACACGTTCCGTACAACCATCCGGGGTTGCCGTCCGCGCGGTACATACCCCGGCACATGCCTTTGACCTCGATGGTCGACACGCCGCTGGCGTTGCTTGTCCGCATTGCCCACACATAGACGGCGCCGAACATGTGCGGCTCTGCCGTTTCGATCGTCGTGTCGTCCGCGCGCCGGATCGGCGTCACTGAGCGTTGTGCGACGTACAGTCTCGTGCGGCTCCATATCCGGTCGCATTCGGCAGAAGAAGAACAGTCCACGTGCGCCTGATCGCGCGCCGTTTCCAACGCGATCTCGGTGTCGCGGTGCGCGGCGACGCTCGCTTCGGTGCTGCAGCCAGCAAGGATGATTATCGGCAGCGCAAAAGCTGCCAGCCGCCCGTATTTCATATCAGCCTGCCCATTGTTACGTTCAACCGCGCAATGCGCCGTTGCACACCACTGGCCTGTTTTTAGAAAGTTACCCATTTACAAAAGTATGGGCAGGACGCCCCAAGGCATTTGACCTGGATCATCGTCCAGCGTGGGAGCAGCATCGCGCTACGCCGCGTTTTCCCTAACATCCATCGTGCCCGGCCGTGTAGGGAAAGGCTGACATTGACGCAGGAACACCTACCCTAGTCTCAGCGACACCTGATTTATCCCGCCTGTTCGATGACCAATACTGAATTCATCCGAAGCACCAATCGATACGTTCACGCGGCAGGAAACGCAGTCTTGTCATACCTGCCCTGTCATCAGGAGACCATCATGCCGACCACCGCTTTGCACGCCCACACGATGTCGCCTGACGGCACGCTGCGCGAAGCACTCGACGCCACCGACGATATCAACCGGATTCTCACGCTGGCCCGCGAGGCGGGCATGCTGGTCACGCTCGACGGCCAGATCGGCGGCGAAAAATACCAGAGCATTGCCGGCTCGCTCAACGCCTTCCGGCGCTTCGCTCGAGCGCTTTGCAACGGCTCCACGCAAACCGCGGCGCGTTGAACGCGCGTTGAACTCGCGTTGAGCATCCCTCACGGCCATGTGCGGCCATTTCTGACAGAAGGTGCGACATGAAGCTGACCTTTCTTGGTGCGGCGGAAACCGTCACCGGCTCGAAGTATCTACTGGAAGGCGCTGGCCTGCGGATTCTGATCGACTGCGGCCTGTTTCAGGGCACGAAGAATCAGCGTCTGCGCAACTGGAATCCCTTGCCAATCGACGTCGCAAAACTGGACGCCGTTATCCTGACCCACGCGCATCTGGATCACAGCGGCTACCTGCCGGTGCTTAGGCGCATGGGCTATCGCGGGCCGGTCTATTGCACTCGCGGCACCCGTGACCTGTGCCAGGTGATGCTGCGCGACAGCGCCAGACTGCAGGAAGAAGAAGCCGCCTACGCCAACCGCCACGGTTTGTCGAAACATCATCCGGCGCTGCCGCTGTATACGCTGGAAGATGCCGAGAATGCGCTTGAGCTGCTCAAGCCGCGCGAGTTCGACGTGCCGAAACAATTGAACGACCATGCGTGTTTCCGCCTGCTGCCGGCCGGGCACATTCTCGGCGCCGCGAGTGTGGTGCTGTGCGTCGAGGGCAAGGTCATCGCCTTCTCCGGCGACCTCGGCCGCCCAGACGACCCGATCATGCGCGCGCCCATGCCGCTCGCCCGTGCCGACTACCTGATCGTCGAATCCACTTACGGCGACCGCCTGCACGACAGGACCGATCCCGCCACCGAACTGGCGGAAGTCTTCGCGAGCACTTTCCGGCGCGGCGGTGTCGTCGTGATTCCCTGTTTCGCGGTGGGGCGCGCGCAATCGATCCTTCATTACATCGTGCAACTGAAAGCCACCGGCCGCATGGCGAACGTGCCGGTATTTCTCGACAGTCCGATGGCGACGAGCGTCACGCAGCTGTACCGGCATCACGTCGGCGAACACCGGCTGAGTTCGACAGAAGCCAACGCAATCAGCAACGCCGCGCACATGGTGCACACCGTCGAGGAATCCAAAGCAATTCTGGGTCTGAATGGTCCACGAGTCATCATCGCGGGCAGCGGCATGGCGACGGGCGGCCGGGTCGTGCATCATCTGAAAGCCTTCGCCCCCGATCCTCGCAACACGATCGCGCTGGTCGGCTACCAGGCGGCCGGCACGCGCGGCGCGGCGCTTGCCGCCGGCGCGCCGACGATCAAGATTCACGGCGACTACGTGCGTGTGCGCGCTTCGGTGGTGAGCCTGTCGTCGTTGTCGGCCCATGCCGATTACGCCGAGACACTGTCATGGCTGCGCTCGATTCCGCAGCCGCCGCAGCGGACCTTCGTCACGCACGGCGAACCCGCCGCCGCCGATGCGATGCGCCGTCACATCGAGGAAACCTTTCACTGGCGCTGCGAGGTGCCGCTCTACCTCGAGAGCGTCGAATTGCCCGGATCGGCGGGAACGGTGGGCGTCGATCCGTGTGCCGCCATCGCGAATGCAGCGCCGGACCACAGCGTGCCGACGCCGACTGACGCAAGCGACCGGCCCAACGAATAGAAGGCGCCGCTCTCCGTTCAATTCCAACTGATCCAGATCAATCCGCGCGCGGCGCGCACCTGACACAGTGACAGAATGGAATCGTGCAGGAGACCATGACATGAGCGCACTGCCGCAGACGGGCGCCTGGGCCGTCGACGAACATCAGCTTGACCCCACCGCCAGCGTCGAAGCGAAACTGCGATTTGCGCTGCGCTATGCGGTGCTGGCGCCGTCCAACCACAACACGCAACCGTGGCACTTCATTCTGGATGGCGACAGCGTGACCGTGTGCGCGGATCGTTTGCGCGCACTGCCCGTGGTCGATCCCTTCGATCGCGAACTGATCATGAGTTGCGGCGCGGCGCTGTTCAATCTGCGCGTGGCGCTGAGTTACTTCGGGCTCGCCTACGCCATCACGCTGTTTCCATCGCGCGCCGATCCCGACGTGCTGGCGCATTTGCGAATCGTTCACGACGGTCATTGCGACGCCAGTCTTGCGCCGCTCTTCCAGGCGATTGCCCGCCGCGTCACGACCCGCGAAATTTTTGCGGATGAGCCGCTGCCTTCGCTGATCCAGCAACAACTCGCGGATGCCGCCGAGGCGGAAGGCGCGGATGTGGTCTGCATCTCCAGCGCGCCGCTGCGCGAGAGTCTTGCCGAGCTGGTCGCCGAGGCCGATCGGGTCCAGTTCAAGGACCCGCGTTTTCGCCGCGAACTGGCTAGCTGGATTCATCCGCGGCGCCGTGAAGACGGCATGCCCGCGCTGTCCGCCGGGATGACCGTGCTGCTCGATCTGGCCGCGCCGTTGCTCACGTCGGTAATCCGGACCTTCGACCTCGGCGGCGGACTCGCCGCGGCCCATCATGCGCTGGCCGCGGGGTCTCCGTTGCTCATCTGCATATCGACATCGACGGACGACGCCTCCGCGTGGCTGGCAGCCGGCCAGGCACTCGAGCGACTGCTGCTGGTCGCCGCGAATGCCGGGATCACGGCGTCGTATCTGAACCAGCCGATCGAACTGACCCTTCTGCGTGAGCGGCTGGGCGCCACGCTGGCCATGGACGCCGTTCCGCAACTGCTGCTGCGCGTCGGCCGCGGCAAGCCGGCGCCTCATTCGCCGCGCCGTCCGCTTGCCGAAGTTGTGTCCTGAGGACCGACGCGTGCCCAACGCCTGTTCGATGAGGCTGCGATGAAACATTTCTTCAGACTCGGCACCGCCACGCGCGATCCCGCTCGCGCGCGCCCGGTCGTTGGCCACCCGGTCTCGCATATCACGCTGCCACCGCCCGTGCGCAGCGGCGGCCGACCGATCATGGACACCTTCTCGGAGCGGCGCACCACGCGCCGCTTCGCGACGACCGAACTCGACGAAGCAACGCTTGGCCAGTTGCTCTGGGCCGCCAACGGCGTCAACCGCAGCGGGGCCGATGACAGTGGCGGACGCACGGCGCCATCGGTCCTCGCCCTTCACGAAATCGACATCTATGCGGCGCTGGCCGGCGGCATGTACCGCTACGACCCGTTGGAACACTGCCTCGAACTGGTGAGCGCTGCCGATTTGCGCGCACTGACGGGCTACCAGGACTTCGTCGGCGAAGCGCCACTCGAACTGGTCTACGTGGCTGACCTCGCACGCATGCACGACATCGCCCCGTCGCAACGTGAGCCGTTCGCGTATGCAAGCGCCGGCACGATCGTGCAGAACGTCTACCTGTTTTGCGCCGCCGCGGGGCTCGCGGTTGCCGCGCGAAGCTGGCTCAACCGCAGCGCATTGGGCGCCGAAATGCGTCTCTCGCGTGAGAGCTTGCCCGTGCTGGCACAAACCGTCGGCCACTTCGATCTTAGCGATCCGGCTTCCTGAACGATCCTGCTTAGATGCGGCGCCTGTGCGCGGCATCCGCTGCCCCGCGTTTGCGCATTTGACGCCCGCGGCTCGTGTCGCGCGCGGAAAATCCCACGACGACCTTGGCGGCGCGGCGCGTTCCAGTTGATGTGCATCAATGGCGCCAGCCGCCGCGCCTTCATAGTGGCTCCATACGCACGCTGATCTGACGCCGGCCCGTCCACGCTGCAATGCGAGTTCGGATGCCGACGCCGCATGGCCGACAAGAGCCATCCCGCATCGGTAAAGCACTAACGTGCTTTATCCCTTCATGACTCATGTGAGGAGACTATGTCTACCATCGATACCGCCCCGTCCGACTCCACCGCATTGCAAATACCCCTTACCCGGGATGCCAGCATCGACGGCATGGAAGCCTATCGCGCCCTCGTTGCCGAAGCGAGCCAGGATCACGAAGCTTTCTGGGCGCGTCTTGCCCGGGAACACCTGGACTGGCGCCGCCCATTCACGAAAGTGCTGAACGATACCGACGCGCCGTTCTATCGCTGGTTCGAAGACGGCGAACTGAACGCTTCGTACAACTGCCTCGATCGCAATCTGATCAACGGACTGGCGGAGAAGACCGCGATCGTGTTCGAATCGGACGACGGCAAGATCACTCATGTCACCTATCAGGCCCTGTATCACCGCGTATGCCGTCTCGCCAATGCGCTGCGAGCGCGTGGCGTGAAAAAAGGCGACCGCGTGGCGATCTATATGCCGATGTCGGTGGAAGGCGTGGTCGCGATGCTCGCCTGCGCGCGCATCGGCGCACCGCACTCGGTGGTGTTTGGCGGCTTCTCCGCCAAGTCGCTGCATGAACGCATCGTCGACATCGGCGCGTGCGCCATCATTACCGCCGACGAGCAGGTTCGCGCCGGCAAGACGCTGCCCCTCAAAACGATCGTCGACGAAGCGCTCGCGATGGGCGGCACCGCCGGCATCAAGACGGTGGCGATCTATCGGCGCACGGGCGGCCAGATTCCGTGGATCGCCGAGCGCGACAAATGGCTTCACGAACTCGAAGCGGCCCAGCCGGACACCTGCGAGCCCGAGTGGGTCGGCGCGGAACATCCGCTGTTCGTGCTCTATACCTCCGGTTCGACGGGCACGCCCAAGGGCGTCCAGCACAGCACCGGCGGTTATCTGCTGTGGGCTGCCGTGACGATGAAGTGGACCTTCGACATCAAGCCGGCGGATGTGTTCTGGTGTACGGCTGACATCGGCTGGATCACCGGTCACACCTATATCTGCTATGGCCCGACCGCGGTCGGCGCGACGCAGGTGATCTTCGAAGGCGTGCCCACCTACCCGAACGCGGGACGGTTCTGGGAGATGATCCAGCGCCACAAGGTCAGCATCTTCTATACGGCGCCGACGGCTATCCGCTCACTCATCAAGTCCGCCGAGGCGAATCATGCGGTGCATCCGGACAGCTTCGACCTGAGCAGTCTGCGTCTGCTCGGCACGGTCGGCGAGCCGATCAACCCGAGCGCCTGGACGTGGTACGCGCGGCACGTGGGCGGTGGCCGTTGTCCTGTGCTCGACACCTTCTGGCAGACGGAAACGGGCGGACACATGATCTCCCCGCTGCCGGGCGTGACGCCGCTGGTGCCGGGTTCATGCACCTTGCCGATGCCCGGTATCGACGCGGCAATCGTCGATGAAACCGGCCAGGACGTGCCAAATGGAAACGGCGGCGTGCTCGTCATCCGCAAACCGTGGCCTTCCATGATCCGGACCATCTGGGGCAATCCGGAGCGCTTTCGCAACGGCTATTTTCCCGACGAACTCGGCGGCAAGCTCTATCTCGCGGGCGATGGCGCAATCCGCGACCGCGAGACCGGCTACTTCACCATCACTGGCCGTATCGACGACGTGCTGAACGTGTCCGGGCACCGGCTCGGGACGATGGAAATCGAGTCGGCGCTGGCCGCGCATCCGTTGGTGGCTGAAGCCGCGGTGGTCGGGCGCCCCGATGAAACAGCCGGCGAGGCGATCGTCGCGTTCGTGGTGCTGAAGGCCGAGCGCCCGTCCGGAGCTGACGCGAAGCGCGTGGCCGACGAATTGCGCGCGTGGATCGGCAAGGAGATCGGCCCGATCGCCAAGCCCAAGGACATCCGCTTCGGCGACGCAATGCCGAAGACGCGCTCCGGCAAGGTGGTACGCCGGCTGTTGCGTTCGGTGGCCAAAGGAGAAGTCATCGCGCAGGACACGTCGACGGTGGAAAACCCCGCGGTGATTTCGCAGTTCGCCGACGCCACCTGACCTGCCGCCTGACCGATGAGCGACTAGCCCTCGCTCATCTCTTCCGAAGCAATCCCAATCCCCGCAGCAATCCCATGCCGCGCGTGCACCGTGAGTGCACGCGCGCAACCCTCATTTTGAGCGTTCCTGTAAGGGACCCGTGGTTCAGGAAAAGCTGCGCAACGCGCAACCTGGGCCTTCTTCGCACGGTGCCTGCTGCCACAGCGTTGCGGTTGCGCCACCCCGAACTGAGCGGCGCTGCGGCAGATCGAATCGACTTCCTCGCCAGCATCCTGGCTCCCGGCTGTACCGACCCGACACCGCCGCTACGACATTTCGATGATGACCTTCAACGCATGGGAATCCGCCGCGGAGCCGAAAGTCTCGTAGGCGTTCAACACGTCTTCGAGATGGAAGCGGTGGGTGATCAGCCTGGCAGGATCGAGCTTGCCGGAACCTACTGTCTTCAGCAACATCGGCGTACTGACGGTATCGACAAGGCGTGTGGTAATGGAGATGTTGCGGTCCCAGAGCGTTTCCAGATGCAGATCCGCCTTGACCCCATGCACGCCGATATTGGCGATCACGCCGCCAGGGGCGACCAGCGCCTCGCACAACTCGAAAGTTTCAGGCACGCCCACCGCCTCGATCGCGCAATCCACGCCGACATGGCCGGTCAGTTTCATCACCTCGGCTATGGGTTCGGCCATTCCGCTGTCGATGCACGCTGTCGCCCCGAAACGGCTCGCCACCTCCAGGCGGCTTGCATCGCGATCGATCATGATGATCTGGGCCGGCGAATAGAACTGCGCGGTCAGCAGCGACGCCAGTCCGATCGGGCCCGCGCCGACAATCGCCACGGTGCTGCCCGGCTGGACCTTGCCATTGAGGACGCCGCATTCGAAACCGGTCGGCAGGATGTCGGAGAGCATCACGAGCGCTTCTTCGTCGGCACCGGCGGGAATCGGATAAAGACTCGTCTCCGCATGCGGAATGCGCACGTACTCTGCCTGTGTGCCGTCGATGCGGTTGCCGAGAATCCAGCCCCCGGTCGTGCAATGCGAATACATACCGCGCCGGCAATACTCGCACTTGCCGCACGAGGAGATGCAAGAGATCAGCACGTGATCGCCCTCTTTCAACGAACTCACCGCGGCGCCGACCTGCTGCACGATGCCCACCCCTTCGTGACCGAGAATGCGGCCGGGTTGGCACGTCGGAACGTCGCCCTTCAGGATGTGGAGATCGGTGCCGCAGATCGTCGTGCGCGTCACCTTGACAATGGCGTCGGTGGCGCAGGCGAGTTGCGGCATGGGCCGCTCGTCGAGCGATTTCTTTCCAGGACCGTGATACACCAATGCTTTCATGATTTTCCTCGTTGATCAGTCAGGGCCGCCGCGAGATGAGCATCACGCCGGTGTGTCATGCTCCGTGTCCACCTCTTCGCGAACCAGCAGCACCGGACACGTCGCAAAGCGCGCGAACCGCTCGGCCACGCTCCCGAGCACCATGCGCCGCAAACCGCGGCGCCCGTGCGTGCCCATCACGACCAGGTCCGCGCCACGGCGTTCCGCACAGCGCAGCAACGCGCTGGCAATGTCCTCGGCGATGCCTTGCGTCTCGACGATTTCCGTATCGCCCGCGACATCGAGTTCGCGCATCTGGTCGAGCGCGCTGGTCAGGAAGCTTTGCCCAACTTGCCGCGCCGCGTCTGTCAGCAGATGCGGATCGCAGGCGCCCGCGTACGTGAAAGCCGCCGACTGATCCAGCACGAAAACCGCCGTCAATTTGCCGCGCGCGAGCCTGGCGAGCTGGATCGCTTCGGACAGCGCCCGCTTTGAGGCTTCACTGCCGTCGAGCGCCACTACGATGTTGGTGTACATGACTCACTCCTGAAGAAGACGCTGAAACATCCGTTGCCAATCAGTGGCGCGCGGCACCCTGTTCGAGAAGCCGTTCGGCCGCATCGAAGGCCTCCCGTATCGCGCCATCGGGATCGTGACCCTGGCGATGCTCGAGCGGCACCAGTTCACCCGTGCGCAGCACCAGATCGAGACGTGCGTCGAACAGGGTGTGGTTCGGCGCCGCGCCTGGCGCCGTCCCTGGCTCGGCGCCTCGCGCGCCGGGCATGTCGTAGAGCGACCGCTCGTGAATGGCCTCGATCGCCAGATGGCAACCGGAAATGAATCTGCCGAACCGCTCGAGCCGCACCAGTTGCGCCGCTGCCTCGGATTCGATTTGCGCGGATCCCGCAAATCCGAAGTAGACGATCTGCATATCAATTCCCATACTGCCTCCGCGCGTGCTGTCCCGCCGGTCGACCGTTGCTGCAGCGAAGCCACATAGGCAACGAGCCGATTAAGAGATCATCGGCACTATTGGCGCCTTGCGATTGACCTGCATCAACGGCGGGGCAGTGCCACGCAGCGTGCGTGAGCGCGTGTTCGAACGCGGCCGCGTTGGCGAGACGCGGCGACCCGGAGACGGGCGGCGTGTGCTATTTTCTGGAGCCCAACGCGGTACAACCGGTGTATGAACTTTCCCATGCATGACGCCAAAACAGAGACGTCCTTCGACCTGTCGTCACACAGCTCGCCGTGGACGCTGTTCTGCATTTTCCTGAGGCTCGGCCTGACTTCGTTCGGCGGGCCGGCGGCTCATCTTGGCTATTTCCGCGATGAATTCGTCAGCCGCCGCCGCTGGCTCGATGAACACACGTTCAGCGACGTGGTCGCGCTGTGCCAGTTTTTGCCGGGCCCGGGCAGCAGCCAGGTCGGCATCGCAATCGGCCGTCTGCGTGGCGGCATTGCCGGCGCGCTCGCGGCCTGGCTCGGCTTCACGCTGCCGTCGGTGCTCCTGCTCGTGGTCTTCGCATACGGCTTCACGCTGCTGTCGGATGCGACCTCGCTTCATCTGCTGCGAGGGCTGAAAATCGCGGCGGTCGCGGTGGTCGTCCAGGCTGTCTGGTCGATGGGACGCATGCTCTGTCCCGACCGCCTACGCGCGACAATCGCGGCGGCTTCCGCGATCACGGTGATCCTGCTCGGCGCGGGCTTCGGGCAGATCGCGTCGATCGTTGCCGCGGGGGTGGCCGGCGCGGCGCTGCTGACTTCTTCGACCGAGGTGCCGAGCGCGCCACCCGGCATGCCCGGGTCCAGAACCGGCGCGCTCGCCTGCCTCGCGGCCTTCGCACTGCTACTGTTCGGCCTGCCTGCGGCAGCGGCCTATCTGCACAGTTATCCGCTCGATCTGTTCGCGGCGTTCTACCGGGTGGGATCGCTGGTATTCGGCGGTGGCCATGTGGTGTTGCCACTGCTGGAAGCGGTCGTCGTGCCGCGCGGCTGGGTTCCCGCGAACACCTTCATGGCAGGCTACGGCGCGGCGCAAGCGGTTCCCGGCCCGCTCTTTTCGTTTGCCGCGTTTCTCGGCGCCACCAGCAGCGGTCATCCGGCAGGCCTCGCGGGCGCACTGATCGCTACGGTGGCGATCTTCCTGCCTTCGTTCCTGCTGGTCGGCGCGGCCTTGCCGCTTTGGGGCAGGTTGCGCGCGTTCGCGTCGATGCGCCGCGCCATGGCCGGCATCAACGCCGCCGTAGTCGGCATCCTGCTCGCCGCGCTGTACGACCCCGTGTGGACCAGCGCCGTGCACACCGGCCGCGACTTCGCGCTGGTCGTCGCCGCGCTCGTGCTGCTCGGGTGGTGGCGAGTGCCGTCGTGGGCGGTCGTGCTGATAACGGTCGTGCTCGCGTGGTGGTTCGTGTAAGGAGGCCGATAGCGGGCCGCTAGCGCTCGCTTGCCTAACAGGCGCGCGGATCACTCGCGCCGCCCTGCCCGGCCCCGTCGCACCGCGTTGATCCAACTCAACGAGATTCCCCCGCCGCGCGAGTATGGTTTAGCAATACGTCCACGGCCATCATCCCTCGGGGGATCATCACATGAAAAATTCCGATTACCTGGCCACGCAAGCGGCCGCGGATCCGGCCCGCGACAAAGCAAACGCAGCGGGCCATTTCTATCTCGTCGGCGGCGGCATCGCGTCACTCGCGGCCGCCGCCTTTCTGATTCGCGACGCCGATATGCCCGGCTCCCGCATCACGATCCTCGAGGCGCTCGACAAGCCCGGCGGCAGCCTCGACGGCGCCGGCTCGCCACAGGAAGGCTATGTCGTGCGCGGCGGCAGGATGCTCGAGAGCAAGTATCTATGCACCTACGATCTGTTCGACTCGATTCCCACGCTAGACGGCCACAGTAGCGTCACGAAGGAAATCTTCGACTGGAACGAAACGATCCGCACCTCGTCGAAAGCACGCTTCGTGCGCGACGGCCAGCGCGAGGACGCGCCCTCTTACGGTCTCGCCGAAACGCATCTGCTGACGCTCGGCCGCCTCTCGATCGAACCGGAAGCCATGCTCGGCGACAGCCGGATTTCCGATCACTTCGAGCCGGACTTTTTCGAAACCAACTTCTGGTACATGTGGTGCACGACGTTCGCCTTCCAGCCCTGGCACAGCGCCGCCGAATTCCGGCGCTATCTGCTGCGTTTCGCGCATATGACGTCGGGCTTCAACCAGTTGCAAGGCATCATGCGCACGGTCTACAACCAGTACGATTCGATGGTGCGGCCGCTGCGCAAATGGCTCGACGAACGCGGAGTGAGATTTCGAACCAACACGCGTGTTGTCGATCTGCATTATGACGAAAGCGGCGAACTGAACCGGGTGGCAGGCATTGTCTGCGAACAGGACGACCGGCGTATCGAGATCCCCGTCGCCGTACAGGACAAGGTCATCGTCACGCTCGGTTCAATGACGGCAGGTTCGAGCCTCGGCGGCACGGACCGGGCCGCCGTGCTCAACCATGACGACAGCAGCGGCGCGTGGGCGCTGTGGAAAACCATCGCCGCGGGGCGTGCCGAGTTCGGCCATCCGTCGGTCTTCGCCGATCACATCGACGAGTCGACCTGGCTTTCCTTCACCGCGACGCTGCACGACCGCACGCTGTTCCGCCTGATCCGCGATCTGAGCGGCAACGTGCCGGGCGAAGGCGGCCTGATTACCTTTCCGCACTCAAACTGGCTCGCCTCGATCGTGCTGCCTCATCAGCCGCATTTCATGGGTCAGCCCAAGGGCGTCGAGGTGTTCTGGGGTTATGGACTATTCGTTGACCGGCCGGGCAATTTCGTCAACAAGCCGATGGCCGAGTGCACGGGCCGCGAAATCATGACGGAGCTGCTCGGTCATCTGCACATTCAGGCGGAAGCGCCGCGCATTCTCGACGACGCCGTCTGCATTCCATGTCTGATGCCGTTCATTACCAGCCAGTTCCTGCGACGCAGGCGCGGCGATCGCCCGCAGGTGGTGCCCGAGGGCTGGGCGAACCTCGCGTTCATCGGACAGTTTTGCGAGTTGCCGAACGATGTCGTGTTCACGGTCGAATACTCGGTACGTTCCGCGCAAACGGCTGTGTATACGCTGCTCGGCCTGAACCGATCCGCGCCGGCAGTGTACAAAGGCCAGCACGATCCGCGTGTGGTGTATGGCGCGGTTTCCGCATTGCACAGCCACTGAAAACGGCAAAGCCTGTCGCGAAGCGTTCGATGACGGGCGCTTTCGCGCTTTCACCGCGAGTCGTAGGCGGCTCGGGGGCTTCTTGCCCTCACACCGGTCGCGGCGAAGGTGCCGCGCGCGGCAGCGCTGATGATGGTGCTGCCGACCTGAACGGCGCGTCGCTCAGCTAGTCCATGCAAGCGCGTCATAGTTGGCGAGATGGCGTTTCAGCACGCTCACGAACAGCACCAATGAAGCGGCCACCGCGCCGCGCTGCACTTCGGCTGCGCGCACCTTGCATTGCGCGACGGGCGCCTTGCCGGCCAGCGCGCGCATTTCGTCAAAGGCAGCCTGACTGCCGAGGCCGCCCAGGCTGCAAAAAAACGCGACATGTCTGAACTTCCACCGGTTTTCGAGCAGATATGCGCGAACCGGTGCGGAGACGGCGCCACCCCAAACGGGCGTGCCCACCACCACGAGATCGTATTGCCCGGTGTCCCGCCCGGCCGGGACGATCTCGGCGGGCCGCTTGAGCCACGAGTCGATCAGGCAGCGCATATAGCCCAAGCCGCCGCGCCGATCGGTGCAATCGCAGATCTCTTCGAGATCGGCAGACAGCATCTTTGCCAGCGTGAACGCGAGCGTGCGCGTGGTGCCGGTCCGCGAAAAGAAGACGACTAGAACACGGGCTTCAGACATGACTCGCTCCTTCTGGGGAAAACGCACGAGCGCGCATGACGCCATGCATGTCCGGAGCATAGGTGGGAGCAGGCGCGGCTTCATGACGCAAGTCAAAAAACGTTTTCACGCGGCGCGCTGGAAGCACCATTGATCTGCGTCAATGAGACCGGCGCCGCCGTTCTTAGACTCAAGCTCACTGATTCGCGCGTCAAGCCTGCGCGTCACCCCTCTCTCGCGGAGCGAATGTCATGAGCTACAAAACCATCGTTGTTCATCTGGACACCAGCCAGCACGCCCATCCGCGGCTCGAGATCGCGCTGCGTCTGGCCAATCAGTTCGGCGCGCATCTGACCGGTGCATTCGCCGTGTTCTCGCCGGACCCGCGCTCGCTCTATGTGATGGCCGGAACCGCGGAGTATTACCGAACGCATCAGGAAATGCGCGCGGAGCGCAGCGCGGCGCTCGAACGGCTGTTCCACGCCGAACTCCGGCGCGCCGGCGTCTCGGGGGAATGGGTCGCCATCGACGAGCCCGCCAGTGTCGCGATCCCGCGCGTGGGCCGCTGCGCCGACCTCATCGTGGCCGGTCAGGACAATCCGGCGGATCCGGAGTCGTATGTCGGCGACTTCTTTCCGGAAAACCTCGTTCTGTCGAGCGGCCGTCCAGTATTGCTCGTGCCCTACGCCACCAATGAACGGTCGACGGGCGGCCGCGTATTAGTCGCGTGGGACGGCAGCCGCGAAGCCACGCGCGCCGTGCACGACGCACTGCCGTTCATGCAGTCGGCGAGCAGCACCACGATTCTCACGATCAATGGCGAGCACAACGGCGAAGGAGCCCGCATTCCCGGGGCGGATATCGCCGCCGTGATCGCGCGGCATGGCGTGCGGGTCGAGGTCGCCGACATCGAAACGGGACCGGGCGGGCTAGTTGGCGAGGTACTGCTCTCGCAGGTCGCCGACAGCGGCGCCGATCTGCTGGTGATGGGCGCTTATGGCCACGCCCGCTGGCGCGAACTGGTAATGGGCGGCGCTACGCGCACGATTCTGCGCTCGATGACCGTGCCGGTACTGATGTCGCACTGATCGCGGCACCCGTCCTTCTGATTCTGGAGAGCTCGCCATGTATAAACAGATTCTGGTTGCCGTCGACGGCAGCGAAACCTCGTCGCGCGCGCTGGCCGCCGCGATCGGACTGGCGCGCGACTCGGGCGCGCGGCTTCAGCCGCTCTACGTGGTGGACGTGCCGTTGATGTCCTACGACGTGCCCGGTTACGACCCGTCCTATGTGCGCGATGCCCTCGTCGCGGAAGGCAAGCACGTGCTCGCCGACGCCACCGCGCTGATGACCGCGGCAGGCGTGATCGGCCCCTCGCGCATGGTCGAAACCGACCTGACGGGCGACGACACCGCGCACCGCATTTTGCTTGCCGCGCAGGAATTCAACGCCGACGTCGTCGTGATGGGCACGCACGGCCGGCGCGGTGTGCAACGGCTGGTGCTCGGCAGCGTGGCTGAACATTTTCTGCGCATCGCCACCTGTCCGGTATTGCTGATCTCCGCGCATTGCCCGGCGCCCGCCGCAAGCCCCGCAAAAACCGAGAGCGAGCCTGTCAAGGATCCGTCATGAACTGCAAAACCCTGCTGGTGCATCTCGACGACAGCGCTCACAGCGCCGCCCGGCTCGACTATGCGCTCGACCTGGCCGCTCGCCACGACGCCCATCTGATCGGCCTCTACCTGGTTTGCGACGAGCCCGAGGGACCGCTCTTTCTGCACGGAGAGGACATCTGGACCGCCAGCCGTCAGGTGCAACGGGACAAGAATCTCAAGAACGCGCACGCGGCTTTTCTTGCCGCGGCGGAGCGCGCCGGGCGCAGCGTCGAATGGCGCGCGCCGGGCGGAGTACCGACCGGCACGGCGATCCTGCATGCGCGCCACGCGGATCTGCTGATCCTCGGCCAGGACGATCCGGAAGACAGGAGCGCCTTTATCGCGCGCGATTTCGTCGAGGACGTGATCATCGCTTCCGGGCGGCCGGCAATCGTACTGCCGTATGCGGGACCGGTACGGCCTCAGATAGAGAATGTGATGATCTCGTGGAACGGCGGACGGGAATGCGCGCGGGCGGTGACCGATGCGCTGCCGCTCATCCGCGGCGCCGGCTTCGTCACGATCATGAAGGTCGAGCGCCATCCGCAATATGGTGAGCCGAGCGGCATCGACGTGGCCGCCTGGCTCGCGCGGCACGGCATCGAGGCGAGTTTCACGGCCATGCCGAAAGTGTCCGGCGTCCACACCGGCGCGATGCTGCTCAATGCGCTGGCCGACCGTCACATCGATCTGCTGGTCATGGGTGCGTACGGCCACGCGCGGGCGCAGGAGCGGCTGCTCGGCGGCGTCACGCGCACCATGCTTCAGTCGATGACCGTGCCGGTGCTGATGTCCCATTGAGCACCGCGTCGATAGTGAGGGCGCGAGCGAGCGCCCGTCTTGATGGAATGAGCCGGACGACCACGGCCTGCGACACCCGGCGGGACTGGCATGAACCCGGCGTTTCACGGACAATGAGCGCAAACACAAATTATCCGCGCGGTGTTTCGCCGGCCTGCGGCCACACGAACCACGGAATCGCCCGGAATAGACGTGCTTGCCGTGCACGCCGCCGTACAGACGCCCTCGGGCGGCGCGCGCTATCCTTGTCCGCAGTCATTCCAAAGAGATGCACATGTCCGTCAGCGGTAAGGCGCCCACATCGCGCAGTGCGAATTTGCGTGAGCGATTGGGTTCGTTTGCGGGTTCGTTTGCGGCGCGGCCCGCGCTCGCGGCCGCTGCCGCGTTCGTCGTCACGTTGGCCGCCATGCTGACAGCGCGGCACTGGTTCGACCCGGCACTGCTGATTTGCGTCGCCGCCGCCCTGCTGCTGGCCACGAGCGCGTTTTTGCTGGTGCGCGCGCGGCGCGAAAGCGTATCCGCACGCGGCGAGGCCAGCACCCGGAACAATCAGTCGGCCGTGAATGAAGCCCGCATGATGGCGATCATCCGTTCGTCGATGGAAGCGATCATCACCATCGACGACCAGCACCGGGTCGTCATCTTCAATCCGATGGCGGAACAGGTGTTCGGCTGCTCAGCGATGGATGCGATCGGTGCGCCGCTTGCCCGTTTTATCCCGGAGCGGTTTCGGGCGGCGCACGCGCAGCACGTCGCGCAGTTCGGCGTGACGGGCGTGTCCGACCGCCAGATGGGCAAACAACGCGTGCTGGCGGGCTTACGCGCCAACGGCGAGGAATTCCCGCTCGAGGCGTCCATCTCGCAGATCCGCGATGGCGACATCCGCCTCTATACGGTGATGCTGCGCGATATCACGGAACGCGTCAAAGCAGAGCGCGCGCAACGGCAGGCGCGCGAGGAGTTGCGCGAGCTGTCGGCCAATTTGCAGAATATCCGTGAAGACGAGAAAACGCGTATTGCGCGCGAACTGCACGACGACCTCGGCCAGCAACTCACCGCGCTGAAAATGGACATTTCATCGGTCGAACAGGCGCTCGAGGGGTCGGCGAGCGAGCCGGTGCGTGGACAGTTGCAAGGCATGCGCCGACTGATCGACGTGACCGTGGCCTCGGTCCGCCGCATTGCAGCCGATCTGCGGCCGGTCATGCTCGACGACCTCGGATTGATTCCCGCGATCGAGTGGCTCGCCACCGACTTCACCAACCGCTACGGTATCGACGTGGAGCGTGACATCGAAACCGGCGACGCGCGTTTCAGCCCGGCAGGCGCCACCGCGCTGTTCCGGATCGTGCAGGAAGCGCTGACGAACGTGGCGCGCCATGCCGACGCCACGCTGGTCACGCTGAGCCTGCAGGCGGGGGATCAGACCTTCGTGCTGCGCATCGCCGATAATGGCCGCGGCGTGCATCGCACGGCCGAGCCGGCAGCCAAATCCTTCGGCCTGCTCGGCGTTCGCGAACGCGCGCACATGCTCGGCGGCGCCGTCGACATTCAAACCGCCCACGGCCAGGGCTTCGTGCTCACCGTCACCATTCCAGCTGAAAACGTGCAGATGCAGGAGATGCAACTATGACCCGCGTTCTGATCGCCGACGACCACGCGCTGGTGCGCGATGGTCTGCGCCATATCCTGAAGAACGCAAGCGGCTTCGAAGTGATCGGCGAAGCAGACGACAGCGCCAGCACCGTTGCGCTGATCCGCGAGCGGGCCGCCGACGTGCTCGTGCTCGATCTTTCCATGCCGGGGCGTAACGGCGTCGAGTTGATCAAGCAGATCAAGGAGGAAAAGCCGGCGCTGCGCATCCTCGTGCTGACCATGCACGCCGAACAGCAATACGCGGTGCGGGCGTTCAAGGCCGGCGCGTCCGGTTATCTGACCAAAGAAAGCGCGAGCGCCGAACTGGTGGCCGCCGTGACCAAAGTCGCTGCCGGCGGCGTCTACGTCAGCCTTGCCATGGCCGAGCGGTTCGCGCAGAGCCTGAACGAACCGGCCGATCTGCTGCCGCATCAGCGTCTGTCGGATCGGGAATTCGATGTTCTGAAGCGTATTGCCGCAGGCCAGACGATCACGGAAATCGCGGTCGAACTGTGTGTGAGCAGCAAGACCGTCAGCACGTACAAGACGCGCATCCTGGAGAAGATGCAGATGCCGCACGAGGCCGCCCTGGTGCGCTACGCGATGCGCCACAAACTGGTCGCCGACGACGACGCCGACATCTAGACGGCTTCGCGGCGCCTCCGCTCGCGGGCGAGCGCCGCATGTTCCCTAGCCGACCCGAACCACAAAGCCTACTCCTTTCGCACCCAGGGACTCTCCTGGTGCGCCCCACCGCCATGTAGGAAACTCCCTACAAAGCTTCACGCTCACCTACTCGAAGTTCATTCGGCGCCGATTTTATTTTGAGACAGCGCAGCCGATACTTCGAGCCATGAACTCAAGCCCCGAGAACCTTACCCTCCGCGTCTTTCTGGTCGACGACGCAGTATCGGTCCGGCGTCGCATGGCCGCGCTGCTTGGCGCGCTGGACGGCGTGGAAATCGTCGGTGAAGCCGAGGAATCCGGCGCCGCGCTCACAGGCGTCGAGACTGGCGCAGCCGATCTGGTCGTGACGGAACTGCATCTGAGCGGAGGCACGGGCATGGAGTTGCTCGCATCGCTTGCCAAAAGAATGCCTCATGTGATCGCCATCGTGCTGACGAACCACTCGGGTGCATGGTTTCGGCGCGCATGCCTGATGAGCGGTGCCCACTACTTTTTCGACAAGACCAGCGAATTCGATCTCGCACGAAGCACGATCCAGCGGATCGCCAGCGAACATCGCACGCGCGCCTTTCTACAATCCGGAGCACATCATGTCTGACGTCCTCGCCTATTCCGTCCCCGCGCCTGTTGCCGTCTTCCCGCCGATGTCGCCCGTTGCCCGGGAAGTGCCGGTGCCCGTGCAAGTGCCGCGCAAGGACGCGCTGGGCTGCACGACCTGCTCGATGCGCTCGATCTGCATGCCGCAAGGTCTGACGGCGGCAGAGATCAAGCAGGTCGAATCATTGATCTGCCCGTCGCGCACGATCAAGCAAGGCGAGACCATTTATCGCGCGAACGATTCGTTCCAGAGTATCTACGTGGTGCGCGTCGGCTCGTTCAAGACCGTCGTCATGCATCGCGACGGCCGCGAGCAGGTGACAGGCTTTCACCTCGCCGGCGATTCGCTCGGGCTGGACGGCGTGTGCTCCGGTCATCACAACTGCGACGCCATCGCGCTCGAGGACAGCAAGATGTGCATTATCCCGTTCCATCTACTCGAAGCGATGTGTCGCGAGGTCAAGGCGGTCCAGCAACACGTGCACCGCATGATGGGCAGCGAGATCGTGCGCGAATCCTCGCAGATGATGTTGCTCGGCACGATGTCCGCCGAACAGCGCGTCGCGACGTTCCTTCTGAATCTGTCGGACCGTTTGAGACTGCGCGGCTATTCGCCGGCCGAGTTTTACCTGCGCATGACGCGTGAGGAAATCGGCAGCTATCTCGGCATCAAGCTTGAAACGGTGAGCCGGATGCTCTCCAAATTCCAGCGTGATGGACTGCTCGACGCACACGGCAAGAATATCCGGATTCTCGACCATGAGGGTCTCGTGCGGGTTTGATTCGCGCTCGGCGTTCGCTCGGAAGTCATGACCCGCCGTCGGCGCGAAACAGGCGCCAAAGGTGGCCAATGAGCGAGTATCCGCGCACGCTACCCGACGGCGAGCACTGCGGCACCTGTCAACTTGCCCTCCCGCAGATCGCTGAGCGCCCGGTTTGCCTCCGTCAGCGCATAAGTTGTCGTGTCGATCTCGAGGCGATGCTCGGTAGCAATTCGCATGAAAGCGAGTCCGTCCTCGCGTGTCAGATTGGCGACGGATACCACGTGCCGCTCGCCCCATAGAAATGCGTACGGGAACGACGGAATGTCGCTCATGTGGATCCCGCCGCAGACAACCGTCCCCCCTTTCGCGACAGCGCGCAATGCTTGCGGAACGAGCGCGCCGACCGGCGCAAAAATCAGGGCTGCATCCAACTCGGCCGGAGGCGTTTCGTCGCTGCCGCCCGCCCATGCTGCCCCGAGACGCAGCGCGAGTTGCTGGGCCGCGTGATCGCCGGGGCGCGTGAACGCATACACCGTGCGCCCTTGATGACGCGCGACCTGCGCGACGATATGCGCCGCTGCGCCGAAACCGTAAATACCGATCCGTTGGGCGTCGCCCGCCATGCTCAGCGTGCGATATCCGATGAGTCCCGCGCACAGTAACGGCGCCGCTTCGATATCCGAATACTGCGCGGGCAGATGGAAGCAGTAGCGACTGTCGGCGACGGTGCGCTCGGCGTAACCACCGTCGATCGTGTAGCCCGTGAAGCCCGGTGCGTCGCAGAGATTTTCCCGCGCCGACAGGCAGTAGCGGCAATGTCCGCAGGTATGGCCGACCCATGGCACACCCACCCGGTCGCCGAGCGCGAAGCCCGTCACCCCCGCACCGAGCCCGGCCACGGTGCCGACAATCTCGTGGCCCGGGATCACAGGCTGCTTGGGATGCTCGAGTTCATGATCGACCAGATGGAGATCGGTGCGGCACACGCCGCATGCGTGAATCTGGATGAGGATCTGCCCGGGACCGGGCGTCGGATCCGGCACCTCCTGCTCACGCAGCAGCGCTGCGCTACCGTCGAACACCATCGCACGCATAAGGTTCTCCTCAAACCGGGTAAGCCGGCGTACACATCGAGTGCTACCGCGGCGGCATGGCGATAAGCACACTGCAGCGACCGCCGGCTGCCTCGCAGGCGCTCACTCGCAAAAGCGGAAGTAGCCGCTATGCATCAGCACCGGTTTGCCGCCGATCTCGTGGAGCAACTGTCTTGCAGCATGTTCGATGGGATGCCGGTTCGAGTTGAACGCGGCAATCAGATCGTCTTCGCGCAGCGACGCGGCACCGAAATGATCTTCGAGGGCCTCAGCGGTGATCGCGCACTGCACGCGCTCGCCGTCCACTTCGGCCGGAAACGCGATGACGAGATCGCGCGCACAATACTCCGGAAGTTCTTCAGGAAAATGAATCTTCATGACCGTCACCTGGTTCACTGCGCAGGTCGCAAGACTGGAACGGTCGTATTCGCGCACCTACGCGTCGCGCGCCACGCACCGGGGCGAATGCGACCTATGCGTCGCCCGCCTGTCAGCAGCATAGGACCTCTACACAGTACGTCAAATTCAGGCATTGCGTCCTGATTGACGAAAGTCAACGGCACCCAATCTGGCCTCCGTACACTGGACTCATCCTTTGCACAGGAGCACGTGCCGTGATCGCCTTAGTCCGAAACTGTCTGTCCGCATGTGCCGTGTTAGTGCTGGCCGCCGGCTCCGCTCATGCCGAACCGGAACCGACCGCCCTGGTCGACCAGCAGCACTGCATGTTTTGCCACACACACGATGCGCCATTCCTCGCCCCGTCGTTCCAGCAGATCGCCGAGCGTTATCGCAACGTGCCAAATGCGCAGTTCATGCTCGAGCACAAGTTGCGCCTCGGCGGCAAAGCGCATTGGGGCGATATGCCGATGCCGCTGCCGGGCGACCGCGGCGGCCCGCTGTCGGCTGAAGACGCGCATACGCTGGTGCAATGGGTATTGAGTCAATAAGGAGTCGATGAGCAGTCGATAAGCCCGCCCATCGAGGCCGCGTTATCCGCGGTCTGCCTTGATTGAACGACGACCGTACGTTTCGGAGAAATTTCATGCGTCTCACTGTCCACCTCGACACGTTCGATCGTGTCCATCCGATGGCTTTTGCAATCCTGTGGCTCGATAAGGATGCGCGGCAGTGGTCGCGTGAAGGCCACCTCGGTCTCGAACTGCCCGATTGGGGCACGCTGCATATGGATTGCGGCAACACGCTCGTGTGCGGCCCGCACGACACGACGCCCGTCTGTGTGCTCGAAGGGCTCGATCTGAACGAACTCGAAGGGCCGTTCGAAGGCGAGACCGGACGCGCCCAGTGGTGCGCGGAACGCGGCCGCGCCCTGATGACCGGCCATTGGCATGTGCAATGTATCGACAACGAACGGGTGCAGCCGGAACACGGCCTGTTCGCCTCCGACAGCGACGTGTGAAGCGCTGATTTCATCCACATTACCGAGGCCATCGCCATGGGACTGAGCACCGATCTGGACGGCGTGCGTCACGCTTACGGGCTTTGCTTCGTGCGCGTACCGTGGGCTTACTTCACGCGCTTGCCGCTCAACGAGCAATGGGGCGACGGCTGGGAACGCGCGCCCTACGAGCGGCACGCCGGCCTGCCTTACGAGGACGCGGCACAGCAGATCCTGACTGTTGCGTTCGACGGGCCGCTGTTGCCGCCCGACGCCGGATACGACGGTCGCGCGCGCAGCGTCAACGAAATCAACCGCGGCGACGCACCGTGGCTGCGTACGCAGGATTTCATCAACAATGCGCCGGTTCAGATCGCCGCGGGGGTGTCGCTCAAAAGGTTCGTCGAACTCGTGGAACTGGCTGGCGGCCGCGTGTTTGCGCCGCTCGGTTGGGGCGCGCTGCGGCTGTCGCCCGCGGATCCGGCCGAGGCGCCGGAAGCTGCGAAGTACGAGCACCGCGCGGATCCTGCATAAGCACTGCCGCGCAATACCCCGCACTTACCTTTGCCGATCGCTGTCGGCCGTCGAATTGAGCAACATGACAAAGCACGCGACGCCGACGATCAGGGCCGCGACGCCGTAGCGAAACACCGGCGGCTGGTCGAAGAGCAAACCGCGGATGGACGCCCCAATACCTGCCAGTGCGACGAATACGGCGATTGCCGCAAAAATGATTCTGCTTTCTGAGCGGATCATGATGTGCTCCATGGAGTCCAAGCGGAGTAGTGAAGACATCATCGGTCCAGCGGGCTGATTGGGTTTGACGAACATCAATCGCAGGCGTGCGGCGGCAAGAAATCGACAAAGCAGCGGCGAGCCGTGGTTGACGTCACGACTTCTTTGTACGCGGCAACGCCGCATTCAGGAAGGGATTGAAGCTATTCGAACGCGCCGGCGGGCTCGCTTTTTTTGTGCGCCGGCCTTTGTCCGGTTGCGCGCTGCCGGACAATTGGGCGAGTAATTCTTCCGTGGCGTTGTCGTCGTCCGTATCGGCCTGTTTTCTGTTTTTTGCGTGGGCAGGCCGAGCGTCGTCGGCGCTTGCACCTGCACTTTCGCTTGTGGCGCGAGTCGGCAGCGACTCTCCGGCAATGTGTTCGACCACGGCCATGAACGAAGCTGAAGCCGATTTCGGGGCTTCGCCCGGCAGCATCGTCAGCACGACGATTTCATGCAGCGAGCGGTTATCTACAGACCTCGCACTCGTGGTGCTGCGCCAGTCGGTACCCGCTTGCGCAAATGCCCCAATGACACGTTCAAGTACCGCTGGCGACAGGACGCCACCGTCATAGAGGCTGATGACCACACGCTCGAAAACACGAAACGGAGTCGATACAGAAGCTTTTGGCATGCGTTCTTGCTCCCCGAAGTGACGTCGCGAATCACAACCGCACGATGCACGGCCGATTGCGCCGCATCTATAGCAAACGCAGCGTGTCGGGATCGGCCTCGCCATCGAAATATTTGCGCAGCGCCTCGACGAACACTTCGTTGTCGCTCGTTGCGCGCGCGAACAGCGTCATCGACGAGCGGAACTTCAGATAATCCGGATAGCCGAAAATGTCCTCGATCGAGCGGTCCGGCACCAGATTGACGAGCCGCGCCGTTTCCCGAAGACGCTGGCCGAGCACCGGATGCCGCATATAGGCCTCGGCCTCCGGCAACGACGAAATCGCAAAACGGTGCGCCATCGCGCTCGAGCCGAGGCCGCTGATTTGTGGAAATACGAACCACATCCAGTGGCTGCGCTTCCGCCCTGCGACGAGTTCTTCGCAAACGTCGGCATAGACCGGGTTCTGGGCATCGACAAAGCGCTGAAGATCGTACGGATCGTCCATCATGAGCTCCTTTGTCAGGCATTGGATGCGAAGCGGTTTCAATGTGTTAAATGGTAAGCCCACAAAGCATCTTTTCACTACGACTGAGTGGCCGAGTGCTTGGGAATCGCGCAGACGCGCATTTCCCTGCCTCAGCATTCCCCGTTCCTGTCCATGCGGATCGCACGGCGCCAACGCGTATCGCAGGCACGATCGACAGGCTGCGGGCCGCGCCCGGTCCATGTCCTGGCGGCGCGCGGCCGCCAGCGCATTTCGCGCCGATTTGTTAATCTCACTGCGAAAACACCCTGTCCCCCGAGACACAAAGGAGCTTGAGCATGAGTGACCGCGCCGATTACGTGCCGCCGAAAGTCTGGACCTGGAACAAGGAGAACGGTGGCCGCTTCGCGAACATCAACCGCCCTATCGCGGGCGCCACGCACGAGAAGGAACTGCCGGTTGGCCGCCATCCTCTTCAGCTGTACTCGCTGGCAACGCCCAACGGCGTGAAGGTCACGATACTGCTCGAGGAACTGCTGGCGAGCGGTCATAGCGGCGCGGAGTATGACGCGTGGCTGATCAGGATCGGCGACGGCGATCAGTTCGGCAGCGGCTTCGTGGAGGTGAATCCGAACTCCAAGATCCCCGCGCTGATGGATCGCAGCGGCCCCAAGCCGATCCGGGTTTTCGAGTCCGGCTCGATTCTGCTCTATCTCGCCGAAAAATTCGGCGCGTTTTTGCCGACCGAGCCCGGCGCTCGCGCCGAATGCCTGTCGTGGTTGTTCTGGCAGATGGGAAGCGCGCCGTATCTGGGCGGCGGCCTCGGCCACTTCTACGCATACGCGCCGACAAAGATCGAATATGCGATCGACCGCTTCGCCATGGAAGTCAAACGTCAGCTCGACGTGCTCGACCAGCGGCTCGCGGGTAACGAATACGTGGCGGGCAGTGAGTACACGATCGCCGACATGGCGATCTGGCCTTGGTACGGCGGCCTCGTCAAAGGGTGGCTCTACGATGCGGCCGAATTCCTGTCGGTGCAGGACTATCGGCACGTTCAGCGCTGGGCTAATGCGATCGGCGAACGCCCGGCCGTGCGTCGCGGACGGATGGTCAACCGTGTCTTTGGCGAGCTGTCGGATCAATTACACGAGCGCCACGACGCCTCCGACTTCGAGACGGGCACGCAGGCCGTATTGGCCGCACAGAAGTAGCGGGAGCAGCGAAGTAGCAAAGTAGTGGGAGTTGGGCGGACACCGCGGAAGGTTCGACGGTCAGGAGTTCCTGATCGAAACCTGCGCGGCCCGCATCGCCGTGCGGATCGTTGTTGACAATAAACAAGGCGTCACGCTATGTTCGGAAAGCCAACACTACTCACTCCCAACCCTCACTTCCAACCGCTCATCAATGACCACGCCAACCCCATCCAGCGCGATTGAATTGCTGCAGCGGCACTCGCTTGCCACGTTAGTCCAGGAAACGCTTGAACGCGGTATCGCCTCGGGCGAATTCGCCCCCGGCGAAAAGTTGAACGAAGTCGAAGTTTCCGCGCGCCTGAACGTGTCGCGCGGACCCTTGCGCGAAGCGTTTCGAGCGCTGGAACAGGCCGGCTTGCTGAAAACCGAAAAGAACCGTGGCGTCACGGTGCGCGCGTTGTCGCTGCGCGAAGCGGAAGAGATCTACGAAGTGCGGGCAATGCTGGACGAATCCGTGGCCCGCGCACTAGCCGAGCGAATGACGCCTGAAACGCTGGCCACCCTCAAAGGCATCATCGCCGCGATGAAATCGGCGAAGAAAGACCACGACCTCGCCCGGTACACGACACTGAATGTCCAGTTGCACGACGCCATGGTCTCGGGCGTGGGCAACCAGCATTTGCTCGAAACGTATCGCCATCTCGTGCGTCAGCTAGGATTGCTGCGTCAAGCGGCCATCGAAACGGAAAAGAGCGCGCTGACAACATCGGTCACGGAGCACGAAAAAATCGTCAACGCACTCGCGAAAGGCGACGCCGAGCGCGCCGTCGCGCTCGTGCGGGAACACGTGGCGCACGGCCTCGCCAGAATGCGGCGCGCCCACGAGCGCTGGGTTGCTTCAGCGCCGCTGCCCACCGCGAGCCAGACCGGCTGAGCGGCGCCGCTACCCTTTATCCGACTTGCCGGCGGCGCTAGCCAGTTTGCTGAGAAGGCGATCGACGAGCCAGGGCTGGCGGTCCTCGTCTTCCGCGCGTTCCTTGCGCCGGATTGCATCACGCACCGTTATCGAGCCCATGAAGCGGATCGGTTCGGGCGGAAAATACCCTAACGGGCCATTCGTCAAAGGACTACGCGTCCACTCGTTGTCGAGTTCGAGCAGCAGCGAGGACAGGATCTGTCCGCCCATATACGTCGGTCCAACGCCATTGCCGGAATAGCCAAAGCCGTAGAGCACGTTTGGCGCGCCGTCGAGCCGGCCGAAAAAAGGAAAACCGGTGACAGACCGATCCGATGGGCCGTTCCAGCTCGCGGTGACCGGCACGTCGCGCAGCGCCGGAAAGAAATCGTGCAGACCGCGCGTCAAATCGGCTTCATAAGGCGAGCGCTGATCGAACACCGGGGCGATCCGGCCTCGCCAGGCAAACGTGTTGCCGCCCTTGCCCAGCATCAGCCGCCCGTCCGGCGTGCTGCGGTAGTAGTAGACGAAGATCCGCGAGTCGAGCACCGACACACCGTCTTTCAAGCCGATTTGCTGCAGCAACTCCGGGCATCGCTCGGTGACGATCATGTCGCTTGAAACGACCGCCAGCGTGCGCTCGAACTGCCGGAAGCGGCTCGCCATCCACGCATTGATCGCGAGCACCAGTTTTGGCGCGCTGACGCTGCCGGCGGGTGTGCGCACCGTCACGCGTTCGCCGGCAGCGAAGTCGAGCATCGGCGTGCGCTCGTAAAGACGAATACCCATCGCCATCGCGACGCGCCGCAGCCCGCGCACGAGCTTGCCCGGATGGACCGTTGCGGCGACCGGCGAATACACGCCGCCGAGATTGCGCGCGGAGCCGGACCGGCTCGCCACTTCTTGTGGCGAAAGATGCTGATACGAATTGATGCCGTGCTCGCTCAGCGCGGCAATGACCGGGTCGAGCAGGCCGATTTGCGCGCGTGAAGTCGCCGTGTAGAGCGTGCCGTCGAGCCGCACTTCGGCGTCGATCGCGTTGTCGGCGCAGAAGTCGCGAATCCGCCCGACGGCCGCTTCCGACGCTTTCACGAGCCGGATCGCCTCCGCCTCGCCAAACAGTCGCCGCAACGTGAAGAACTTGGTCGACCACGTCAGCAGACAGCCACCGTTGCGGCCACTCGCACCCGCGCCGCACAGATCGCTCTCGATGATCACAATGTCGAGGTCGGGCCTTTTCTGCTTGGCCTGAATGGCCGTCCACAAACCGGTAAAGCCGCCGCCGACGATGCAGACATCCGCAGTCGTCGCGCCTTGCAAGGCGGGCGCCAACGAACCGTCGGCAAAGAGTGCTTGTTCAATCCAGAACGGACGCATAAATGGCTCGCATTGACCCAACGGTTGTATTCCATTCGGAGAAAGCGAGGCTTGCTCGCGCTTCAAGCAAGAACAAGCCTCCGCGCCGGCCGCTTCAGGCCAGCGCTTTCGCCGAAACCCGCTCGATTCCCATGACTCGGAGCGTGTCGGCAATCGCCGCGACCGCACCCGGAATGCCCGATTCGCCGAAGTGCCCGATACAGCCGACACGGAACGTCTCCAACTGGGTCAGCTTGCCGGGGTACAGGATGTAGCCGCGCTTTTTCACTTCCGTGTAGAAGGTCTTGAAGTCATAGCGAGGATCGTCGGGGGCATGAAACGTGACGATGATCGGCGCCTGAATCGACGGATCGAGAAAGGGTCGAAAACCGAGTGCCGCCATGCCTTCGATCAGCGCGCGGCAATTGCCTGCATAGCGTGCGCCGCGCGCTTCGAGACCACCCTCTTCCACGTATTGCGCAATGGCCTCGTCGAGTGCCGCGACGACATGCGTAGGCGGCGTGAAGCGCCATTGCGTGGTGCGGTTCATATAGACCCACTGGTCGTACAGATCCATCGCGAGCGAAGGGCTATTGCCCTCGCAGCGCTCCAGCGTGCTGCGGCGAATGATCACGAACCCCATGCCGGGCACACCTTCGAGACACTTCCCGGAGGCCGCCACCACCGCATCGAACGGCGTTCGGCGTGCATCGATATCAATGGCGCCGAACGAACTCATCGCGTCGATGATCAGACTGCGCCCGTGCTTCGCGACCACCTCGGCAATCTCATGGAGCGGGTTGAGCACGCCCGCCCCGGTTTCGCAGTGCACGAGTGCGACATGCGTGATGTCGGGGTCGGTCGCCAGCGCGCGATCGACATCCGCCGCTTTGACCTGCGTGTCTTCCGGGTAGTCGATGGTCTGATGGCGCCGGCCGAGTGCGCGGCAAATCTTCGCGATGCGCTGGCAGTACGCGCCATTGTTCGGCACCAGCACCCGTCCGTCGCGTGGCACCAGCGTGCCGATCGCGGCTTCCACGGAGAAGGTGCCGCTGCCTTGCAACGGCACGCACTCATGCGTGTCTTCGCCATGCACGATGCGCAGCGTCTGCTGGCGGACACGGGCGGTGATCTGATTGAAATCGCCGTCCCATGATCCCCAATCGCGCAGCATCGCCTGACGCGTGCGCTCGGAGGTCGTGAGCGGACCAGGAGTAAGCAGAATGGGTGCGGAGGACAGATTCACGGTAGCTCCTTGTAGATCCAGATGAGGTTTCTGTTTCAGCCACGACGCGACGTGCGCCATGCCTGGGTTCTGCGCAACACGCCATGCGACACGCCGGCAAACAGCAGACAGGCGAGAGCCGCTGTCACTAGGACCAACGTGGCCATCGCCGCGGCCGGTCCGATCTGTCCGGCGTCGTCGAGATTGAGAATGGCGACCGAGGCCGGTTGCGTGTCGGGTGAATAAAGAAACGCGACGGCGGACACGGTCGTCATGCCATTGACGAAGAGATAGCGAGCAATCTGCAGGATGGACGGCAGGCAGACCGGCACGGTGACACGGAAAAACGTCCTGTAGAAAGGCACTTTCAAGGACGCGGAGACGGCCTCGAACTCATTGTCGATCTGACGCAGCGCGGTCACGGCGGTCAGATGACTCGACGAGTAGTAGTGCACCACGGTCACGATCGCGAGTATCGCGAGCGTGCCGTAAAGGCCGTTGAGCGGGTTGGCGGGCGAGTTGAAAAGAAAGATGTAGCTGATGCCCAGCACGAGTCCCGGCACACCCATCGGCAGAATCGCGCACAGATTGATAAAGCCGCGTAACCAGCGCGGTCCGCGCGTCTTCTCGACGAGATACGCGCCGCCGAACACTATGATGGTGCCGCCGATCGCCACGCATGCCGCCATCTTCAGGCTGTTCTTGTAGGCGTCGAAAATCCCGGCGCCGATCAGGCCCATCTTGTAGTGCTGCAAGCCGAGACTCATCTGATACGGCCAGAACTTCACGAACGAGGCAAACACGGAAATGCCGACCACTGCCAGCACCAGAGCGCACACGAGGCCGCAGTAGCCGAGCATCGCCATGTCGAAGCCGCGCGCGGGTTTCGGCTGATACGGCGTGGAACGCGCGCCGAGTTGCGACTGCTGCTTGCGGCGAATGAAAAAATCGATCGCGAACGCAACCAGCGCGGGACACAGCAGCAGCAAGCTAACAACCGCGCTCCGGTTGAAATCCTGCAAGCCGATGATCAGCTTATAGATGTCGGTGGAGAGCACCGAATAAGGCCCGCCGATAACGACCGGCACACCGAAATCGTTGATGCAGATCGTAAACGACACCATCGTCGCGCTGATCAGGCCGTACTTCGCGCCCGGCAGCGTGATCGTGAAGAACTTGCGCACGCGGCGCGTGCCCATTGCGTCCGCGGCTTCGTACAGGCGCCCGTCGGACAGCGAGAGCGCCGTCACGAGAATCATCAGCACATGCGGAAACGCGGCATAGACCAGACTGCATACGATGCCCGGCAGCCCGTAGATCGAATGTCCGTGAAGCAACGGTTTCAGGATGCCCGAGTTGCCGAACCAGTAGATGAACGACACAGCGGAGAGCAACGTCGGTGCGAGCAGCGGCAACAACGCGACCGTGCGCGCGGCGTTTTTCATCGGCATGCACGAACGGGTCAGCGCGTAGGCAAACGTGAATGCCATCGGAATCACGATGGCCGTCACCAGGCAGGCGACCGTGACCGAATGCAGCGTCGAGGTCCACACGCCCGAGTCCGCCAGATAGCCTTTGAAATTGACCAATCCGACAAAATGACCGTCCGCGTCGACGAAGCATTTACCGACCACCAGAGCCAGCGGCAACAGCAAAAACACGCCGAGAAACGCGGACATCAGCACGAGCGCCAACTGCGCGACCCGGTCGTGCCAATGGCTCTTCTGACGCACTTCGGCGTGCGCCTCGTCGCCGCTGCGACGCTCCAACAGAACGGCACTCATTGAAGTCGCTCCTTCGCGGCCGAAAACACGCATACATGCTCGCGGCTAATCGCCAGATCGAAGCGCGCCCCCTGCTGCAGACTCGTCCGATGCATCTCGTGAAACGACAGGTCAGCGACGATTTCCTGCTCCCCGAGACCGTCCACCTTGAAACTGACCCGGCAGAACGCGCCGAGGAACTCCAGTTTCTCCACCGAAGCCGGCAGCAGATTGTCCGCGGCGCTACCCGGCGCGCTGATATGGATGTCTTCCGGGCGAACGAAGGCCGACACCCTGGAGCCCGGCACCGCGCGCTGCGTTCCGCACCCGTAGCGCAGTGCCAGCGAGCCCGCCTTGAGGTTGCCGTCGCGTGTCACTTCGGCGGGAATCAGGTTGACCTTGCCGATGAAATCGGCAACGAACGGCGACGCCGGCTCGCGATAGATTTCGTGCGGTGTGCCGATCTGCTCGATCACGCCCTGATTCATCACCACGATCCGGTCGGCCATGGAGAGCGCTTCTTCCTGGTCGTGCGTGACCATGATCGTGGTCACGCCGAGCCGCTGCTGCAACTGACGTATCTCCTGACGCAGCCGCACTCGCACACGCGCATCCAGCGCTGACAACGGCTCGTCGAGCAACAGCAGCCCCGGCGAGGTGGCAAGCGCCCGCGCCAGGGCGATACGCTGCTGCTGACCGCCCGACAGCTGATTCGGATGTTTGCGCTGCGCGTCCGGCAGGCCCACGAGCGTGAGCAGTTCGTTGACGCGATCGGCGATCGCCGCGCGCTTCATCTTGCGATTCACGAGACCGTAGGCCACGTTGTCGAAGATGGTCAGATTGGGGAACAACGCATACGACTGAAAGACGATGCCGTAATCGCGAAGCTGGGGCGGCAGCCGCGAAATATCGCGGCCGTCCTGCGTGATCTGGCCGGCACTCTGCGTTTCGAGGCCGGCGATGATGCGCAGCAAAGTCGTCTTGCCGCATCCCGATGGGCCGAGGAAACAGATCATCTCTCCCTGCTTCACGCCAAGATTGATGTCCTCCAGAACCGGCGTGTCATTGAACCGCTTGTAGACGTTCTGCACGCTCAAATACGCTGTCATAAACTCCTCCGATGCCAAGCCTGCATGGCGGCGACGCGCCGCCGCGCGCTGCTTCACCGTTTGTTCGGGGCGTGCGTACCGCACGCCCGGCGCTCCTCAAGACCCTGTCGAAGCCGGTCCTACTTCTGCTCCTTGCTGCCGTAGCGCTTCTGCCAGTCGCCGAGAATCGCGTCGCGGTTTTTCGCCGACCAGGTGAAATCGTTTTTCACCAGCAGTTCCGAATAGTTGTCGGGAATGCCGGAGAGCTTCTTCGCGACACCCGGATACGCAACGATCGCCCACCATTGCGCGGTGATTTCATTGGCTTCTTTGCTGGCCATGAAATCCGCGAGTTTCTTGGCCGCTTCGGGCTGTTTGGTGGTCTTCATGATCCCCGTCGCTTCCATATCCCACCCCAGTCCCTCTTTCGGGAAGATGAGATCGATCGGGGCGCCCTGGGCCTGCAACTCGTGCCCGCGAAATTCGAATGAGATGCCGATCGGAAACTCGCCGGTGCCGGCCAGCGTGCAGGGCTTCGAACCCGAGTGCACGTATTGCGCGACGTTCTTGTCGAGCGCGTCCATGTACTTCCAGCCCTTGTCGTCACCGAACGTTTGCAGCCACGAGGTCACGTCCAGATAGCCCGTACCGGAGGACACCGGGCTCGGCATCACGATCATCCCCTTGTAGATGGGCTTGGTCAGGTCTTCCCATGAGGTCGGCTTAGGCAGGTGGCGCTTCTCTGCCTCGACGCGGTTGTAGCAGACCGTCGCGCCCCATACGTCCATGCCGACCCAGTGCGGCGGCGTATTGGCGTCGCTGTACTTGCGCGTCAGGCTGTCGAAGCCTTTCGGCGCGTAGGGCATCAGCATTCCCTGCAGATCGAGCAGCGTCAGACTGGATGCCGCGAGTCCGAGCACGACATCGGCGCGCGGATTGCTTTTCTCAGCGAGCAGCTTGGCGGTCACCGCGCCCGTCGAATCGCGCACCCAGCGGATTTCGATGTCGGGGTTGGCTTTTTCGAAAGCGTCCTTGTACGGCTTCATGGCTTCGTCTTCGAGCGCGGTATAGACGAGCAACTGCGTTTTCGCCTGCGCGAACTGGACCGCGCCGAATGCGACTGCGGCGGCAACGAGACCACGCAACGCCACATTCCAGCGACTGCTGCGACCCTTTGACCCCTGCTTATCCTTCATTTCCAGACCCCTTGAGAAAGTGGCGTCGCGGCCTGCGACGAAAACGACCGGTGCTACGGGACTGCTGCTTACGAGCTTCGTGACGACGGCTTTTTTTGGTTTCGAGAATGTTGTCTGTTGTTGACAATCTACAAAGCATCAATTTTAATGTCAAGTATTGCCACACTTTGCCACATAACGCCTCACCCCCAACACCCGACTTACCCTAGCCAAAGGACACGTCATGAGCGCAACACCGGTTTCCATCGAAGTGAACGGCCGTAGCTACAACTGGATGCATCGACCCGTCGTTGTGGTCTGTGTGGACGGCTGTGCCTATGAATATCTGGAGATGGCGGCAGCGGCGGGCGTTGCGCCCTTTCTCGGCAAGTTGCTGCATCCCGGCACGGCGCTCAAGGGGGAATGCGTCGTGCCGAGTTTCACGAATCCGAACAACCTGTCGATCGTGACGGGCGTGCCACCTGCCGTTCACGGCATTAGCGGCAACTATTTTTTCGATCGCGACAGCGGCACCGAGGTGCTGATGAACGATCCGAAGTACCTCGTCGCGCCCACCGTGCTGGCCGGTTTCGCCGAAAAGGGTGCGCATGTGGCGGTCGTCACGGCGAAAGACAAATTGCGCCGCCTGTTAGGCAAAGATCTGGCGGGCGTGTGCTTCTCCGCGGAGAAAGCCGACGAGGCGACGATCGAGGAGAACGGTATCGACAACGTGCTGGAGTTGGTCGGCAAGCCGGTGCCGAGCGTGTACAGCGCCGACCTGTCGGAATTCGTATTCGCGGCGGGCGTGCGCCTGCTCGAAACCCGCGCGATCGACCTGATGTATCTGTCGACCACGGACTACGTCCAGCATAAGTGCGCACCCGGCACACCCGGTGCGAACGCGTTTTACCAGATGATGGACGGCTACCTGCGGCGGCTCGACGAACTCGGTGCGATTGTCGCCATCACGGCTGATCACGGCATGAATGCGAAGCACAACGAAGACGGCGAACCCAACGTGATCTATCTTCAGGAGCGCTTTGACGAGTGGCTCGGCCACGACGCCGCTCGCGTGATTCTGCCGATCACCGACCCCTACGTCGTGCATCACGGCGCGCTGGGATCGTTCGCCACGGTCTACCTTCCGCCTTCGGCCGATGTCGAGGCGATGCGCCGTCGGCTCTCGGCGGAACCCGGCATCGAAGTCGTGCTGACGGGCGCCGAAGGCTGCGCGCGCTTCGAACTTCCGCCCGCGCGCATGGGCGACCTGATCGTGATCTCGACGCGCGATGTCGTGCTCGGCACACGGCGCATCAAACACGACCTGTCCGGCCTCGATGTACCGCTGCGCTCGCACGGCGGCCTCGCCGAACAGATCGTGCCGCTGCTGTTCAATCAACCGGTCGCGAAATCCGTTGTCGAGCGGGCACGGCTGCGCAATTTCGACATCATCGATATCGCACTCAATCACCTTCAATGAACCGGGGACCGGATATGAACGCTATTGCGGAAACGAAAGCTCAGTGGCAGGTGCGTCATGAAGCGTTGCGTATTGGTGGAGAAAAAGTCCATCGCGACGAAGTGATCGAAGTGCGTAATCCCTACGACGGCACGCTGGTCGGCACCGTGCCTAAAGCGACGCTGGAAGACGTGCGTCACGCGTTCGAATTTGCGCGCGCGTATCGCCCCGCCCTCACCCGCTATGAGCGGGCGGCGATCCTGCGGCGCGCAGCCGACGCGGTGCGGGCTCGCACGCACGAAATCGCCGCGCTCATCACGGCGGAGGCCGGCTTGTGCTGGAAGGACTCGACCTACGAAGCCGGCCGCGTCGCCGACGTGCTGGTTTTCGGGGCGGGCGAGGTGCTGAAAGACGACGGCCAGATTTTCTCGTGCGATCTCACGCCTCACGGAAAAAAACGCCGCGTCTATACGCAACGCGATCCGTTACTCGGCGTGATTTCCGCGATTACGCCGTTCAACCATCCAATGAATCAGGTCGCGCACAAGATCGTGCCGGCTATCGCCACGAACAATCGTATCGTCGTCAAACCGTCGGAAAAGGTGCCGCTGTCGTGCTATCTGCTGGCGGACATTCTCTATGAGGCGGGTCTGCCCGTGCAGATGCTGCAAGTGTTGACCGGCAACCCTGCCGTCATTGCCGATGAGCTGATCACGAACCCCGCGATCGATCTCATTACGTTTACGGGTGGCGTGTCGATCGGCAAATCGATTGCCGCCCGGATGGGCTACCGCCGCGCGGTGCTCGAACTCGGCGGCAACGACCCGATTATCGTAATGGAAGACGCCGATCTGGACGAAGCCAGCTCACTCGCCGTGTCGGGCTCTTACAAGAATTCCGGCCAGCGATGCACGGCAATCAAGCGCATGCTGGTGCATGAGTCGGTTGCCGATCGCTTTACCGAACTCGTCGTGGACAAGACGCGCGCGTGGAAATACGGGAATCCCGCGGATAGCGCGGTCGACATGGGCACGGTCATCGACGAGGCGGCCGCGCGGTTCTGCGAGCAGCAGGTCAACGACGCGTTGTCACGCGGCGCGCGGCTGCTGGCGGGTAACTGCCGGGATGGCGCGCTGTACTCGCCGACCGTCGTGGATCGAGTCACGCCCGACATGCCGCTCGTCAAATACGAGACGTTCGGGCCGGTGTCGCCGATCATGCACTTCTCCAATATCGACGAAGCGATCCGCATGTCCAACTGCACCGACTATGCGTTGTCATCGTCGGTCTGCACGAACCGACTCGACTACATCACGCGGTTCGTCACCGAACTGGAAGTGGGCAGCGTGAATGTACGCGAAGTACCGGGTTATCGACTCGAACTGACGCCGTTCGGCGGCGTGAAGGATTCGGGACTCGGTTATAAGGAAGGCGTGCAGGAAGCCATGAAGAGTTTCACCAATACCAAGACCTACTCGCTGCCATGGTGAGGGAGATATGTTGAGGCGCCTTTTATGCTGAGTTGACACTGACCGCGTGGGACCTTGTGTAGGGGTTCCGGCGGTCAGCAACATTGCTCGTCTCGTGGTTGGTGATAGATGTTTATCTTTCACCCACCACGAAGCTGAAAGAATTCCGTTGGGCCGCTTTTTCCGCTCCGCACTGCCTCGTCCGCACAGCGACGAGCGCTTCGACTGGCGAACAGCAAAGCGCACCGGGACTTCCGGGCTATCTCGGCCCGACGTTTTAATCAATCGGCGCGCCGCCCGTGTGGCGTATTCGGTGCGGCCGCGGCGACCGGCAAGAAGACCCCGCAGATCGGACTCGAGGGCAAGTTCAGCATCTATCACGCGGTGGCAATTGCCGTGATCGACGGCGCGGCGGGTGAGAAGCAGTTCAGCGACGCGAAGGTGCGTGACCCGATGACGGTGGCACTGCGCCAGAAGGTGAATACCATCGTCGACCAGGCCATCAAGCCGGAGCAGGTCGACATGACGATCACACTGAAGGACGGGCGCAAGCTGCATAAATTCATCCAGCACGCGATCGGCAGCACCGAAGTGCCGATGACCGATCAGCAACTCGAGAAGAAATTCTCGGACCTGGCCGAAGGAATTCTATCGCCGGATAGGACCCGCAAACTGATCGACACATGCTGGCACGTCGAACAACTGGACAGCGCCGGAGAATCGCCTTGTCCGCGCTGCCACAGTAGCTGAAAAGCAGCCGGAAGTGGCGTCTCACCGGCTCGCGAAGGAGACTGAAGGTTTGGCGAGGCCGCGCTCACCGCTTGAACGAACGACCCGTTTCGAACGCAACGGCATCGCCGCAAATTCACCGCCACATGAGTACTCCCCTGCCGCAATCCGACATTGAGTCGACGATAGGTATCGCCCCCTTACATTTCGCGCGGCAGAGGAGTATGAACCGACGAGAAAGAGACCGGCGTCGTTTCTAGAACCCAAAACTGCTGAGTCCCGGATGATCCTCCGGGCGAGGGCCCAGCGCCCAGAAAAACTTGCGATCGGCTTCTTTGATCGGCACATCGTTGATGGATGCATGGCGCACAGCCATCAGACCGTTTTCGGCGAACTGCCAGTTTTCGTTACCGAATGAACGGTACCAGTTGCCCGCATCGTCGTGCCACTCGTAAGCGAATCGGACTGCAATATGATTTTCCGTGAACGCCCAAATCTCCTTGATCAAGCGGTATTCGTGCTCGCGCTCCCACTTGCGGCGCAGAAAGGGCACGATCTGTTCGCGGCCGGTGATGAATTCGGAACGGTTGCGCCAACGGCTATCAACCGTGTAGGCAAGAGACACTTTCTCCGGATTGCGAGAGTTCCAGCCATTTTCCCCGGCGCGCACCTTTTGCGTGGCTGTCTCCAGAGTGAACGGTGGGAACGGAGGGATGGGGGTATTTTCAGACATGACAGCTCCTTTGGTTGCGGGCGCCGCCGCATGCAGAGAAACACCGGCGACGCTTTTGTGTTGAGACGCCGCCAGTCTGTCTGACTACCTCGACAGGGGCTTTACTCCGCGCCGAGCGATTTAGGATTCGCACGGAAACATTGTCCGCGCGAAGCGTGCCCCTCAAGTTTTGATCTGCCTCTGAGTCGTCATTCGTGCAGGAGCGATTTATGTGCCGCCAGATTGACCTGGCTAATCCAACAGTACTGCTACCCGTCAGCCAATGCGCTCGCGACGTGCTGCGCGAAGGCCTTCACTTTCGCTGAGTTCCGTCGTTCGCGTGGATAGACCAGATGAATAGAGACCGGCGGAGGTCGCCAGTCGGCCAACAGTAGCTGGACCTCGCCGCTGGCGATTTCTTCATGGAAAAGCCAGGTCGGCGAACACCCGATGCCCATTCCCGCGAGGACCGATGCACGGATCACTTCACTGCTGTTACTTTGCAGATTACCCGCTACACGAACGACTCGCGTTGTCCCTTCTGGCTCCAGCGCAGCGCTGCCCGCGGTAAAAGTCCAGTTGTTGCGCATGGGCAATTCCGTGTAGACAACGCAGTTGTGCGCAGCGAGATCCTCAGGCTTGACGGGCGCCATCAGTCCCTTCGGAAGCGACGACAAATAGCGGTTGTGTGCGACGATGTGTCGGGGAGAAGTGCCGACCTTACGCGCAATTAAAGTACTGTCCGGCATGTCGCCGATACGAACCGCCGCATCGATTCCCTCTTCAACCAGATCGACAACGCTGTCTTGCAGACGGATATCGATCTTCACCGCGGGATGCGCAGCCAGGAAGGTCTGAATCATTGGCATGAGCTTGATTCGACCGAACCCAACCGACGCCGCGATTCTGAGCCATCCAACCAGTTGCTGCTCACCACGCCGCAACTCGCCCTCGGCCTCGTCCATCTCTGCCACCAGGCGTCGCACCCGGTTGAAATAGCGTTCACCTTCTTGCGTCAGGGCGAGCGAGCGGGTCGTACGCGTCAGCAGTTTGGTGCCGAGTTCACGCTCCAACGCCGCGACCTGTTTGCTGACCGCGCTCTGCGTCGTGTTGGTTTGAAGTGCGACCGCCGAAAAACTGCCTGCCTCGACGACGCGGACAAAAACGGTGATGGCCTGCAGTTTATCCATTTTGAGCGACACCTATTCCCGGGTGGACTTAATGATATGAGCGCCCACCGTCTATATCAATGCCAAAAAAACCAGCAAAGTCCACCCATCGAAAGCGAGATCCACCCAGCACGCAATCCAACCCGTCCCACGGAGGTTTTATGAGCACCCATTCTTCAGGCAAAGGTACTGCAGTCATTACTGGCGCATCGGCCGGCATCGGCAAGGTCTATGCCAACCGTCTTGCAAAGCAGGGATATGACCTCCTGTTGATCGCCCGGAATGCCGATAGTCTGAGCGAACTGGCCCAAAGCCTGTCAGCGCAGTTTGGCATTCGTGCGACGTTCCTCGCCGAAGACCTGACGACGCAATCCGGCGTCGAGACGGTGGTGACCGCCATTACCCGCGACGCAACCATCACGATGCTCGTCAACAATGCCGGCGCCGGCACGCTCGGCGGTTTCACGGACTCGAAGCTCAGCAACCTCGAAACGATGAACGCACTGAACGTGGATGCACTCGTCCACCTGTCGTACGCCATTCTTCCGTTGTTCAAGCAGCGGGACAAAGGGACGCTCGTCAATATCAGCTCCGTCCTCGCGCTTCATACACTTCCTGTCAGCACCGTGTACAGCGGCACCAAGGGTTATGTCCTGAGCTTCACTCGCGGGCTTCAGCAGGAAGTCGCGGGCACCAACGTAAAAGTCCAACTGGTCATGCCGGCGGCGACTCACACAGGTTTCTGGGACATCGCGGGCTTCCCTGTCTCCAACCTGGATAAGAGCGTTGTCATGAGCGCCGACCATCTCGTCGACGCCGCGTTGGCCGGTTTGGCACAAGGCGAATCGATCACCTTGCCGTCGGTTGAAGACTTGAGGTTGTGGGAAGAGTACGACGAGGCGCGCGAAAAGCTGTTCCAGGCGTCCCAATCGGGTAAGCCGGCTTCCCGTTACAACGTCGCGTAACCGCTTCTGCATGAATGGGGTTCGTTGGCGAACCGCCGGCACAGCCGCAAAGTTTATCGGCATAACCGATTCGAGGCTTCGAATGAGCGAAAAGACTAACCTGTTTACTCCGTTTAACGGCGCGGGACTTGAATTGGCGAACCGGATCGTGATGGCGCCGATGACGCGGCGTAAGAGCCCGGGCGGCGTTCCTGGCGAGGACGTGGCTGCGTACTATCGACGCCGCGCCGAGGGAGGCGTCGGCCTGATTATCACGGAAGGAACGACGATCGGGCGGCCTGCGGCGTCGAGTGACGAAGCCATTCCGAACATCCATTCGCCCGAAAGCATCCTCGGGTGGAAGCATGTAGTCGACGGCGTCCATGCTGCCGGTGGCAAGATTGCGGTCCAGCTCTGGCATATGGGGCTGCGGCGCGAACCCGGCACGGGCCCCGAACCCAGCGCACCGTCCGAGGGTCCCTCCTCAGAGGGAGCCCACTCGCATGCAATGACCGACAGCGAGATCGCGGACGCGATAGAAGCTTTTGCGCAAGCCGCACAAACAGCGCGCGCGATCGGCTTCAACGCCGTCGAGATACATGGTGCGCACGGCTATCTTGTCGACCAGTTCTTCTGGGAAGCGACGAACCGCCGCACCGATTCGTACGCGGGCAGCATCGCTGGGCGCACTCGATTCGCCACTGAAATCGTCAAGGCAATCCGCAACCGGGTCCGCTATGACTTCACCGTGTCGCTGCGTTTTTCGCAGTGGAAAGTTCAGGATTACAGCAGCCGGCTAGCCCGCACGCCCGGTGAACTGGAACAACTGCTGATTCCTCTTGCGGACGCAGGTGTGAGCATTTTTCATGCGTCGACGCGCCGTTTTTGGGAACCTGAATTTACGGATTCCTCACTTAATCTTGCGGGCTGGGCAAAAAAGATTACCGGCTTGCCGGCTATGACTGTCGGCTCCATCGGTCTCGAAGGGCCGGATTTTCTGCACACGCTCCACGCTCGAGACACCGATCGGCAATACGGCCAGCACCAGGCTGCCTCGCTGGACTCGCTGTTGCACCGCCTCGGCGATGAAGAGTTTGACCTCGTTGCGGTTGGACGTGCGCTGGCGGCTGATCCGAATTGGGTGAGGAAAGTCAGGGACGGCGCTCAGGACTCGATCGTGACCTTCGAGCAGTCGACCTTGGCAGAACTGATCTGACTGGCTGCCGCCATGTCGAAGCTCAACATTGTGAAAGGACGGACACGCTATGGCATCGTTTCCCCCATCGAGCATTCCTAGCGAAGTGCACTGGCGCTGCGCCGACGCAGATCGGGTTGAGGCTCGTGCGAATCCTGGCGCAGTCGTCGTGACGCGATGGACTCACGCCGGTGATGCGCCACTCGAAGTGGCGAACCCGGGCAATGACGAATTGCATTGTATTGCGCTGAACCTGAAGTGGGCTAACTTCACGTTCAGCCATGCCGGCCGGCGCGTCGCGCAGGGTCGAATGACGCCGGGCATTGCGCAGGTCACTGCGCCGGGCATATCGACCCGAACCGTTTTCAACTCGTCCGCCGACCTGGCTCATCTGTTCGTTTCACAGCAGGTATTGGCGGAGTGCTATCAGGACCTTTTCGAGGGTGCCAGCGCAGGCGCCATTGTGCTCGACAGTCCCGACATGATCCGCGATCCGGCGCTTGAAAGTCTCATCCAGGCGCTCATTGCCGCACGGAGCAACGGCGCTCTCTTCGGCAAGATGTTCGTCGAGCAGGTGAGCCTCGCCGTCGTGTCGCGAATCGTCGCTCGCCACTATGCTCGCGTTGCTGTCCAGCGTGAGGCGGCACCGTTGCAACCATGGCGTCTGAATCGCGCGATGGATTTTATCGAGGATCACCTGTCTGAGCAGGTCAAGCTGGAAGACATTGCCGCGAGCGTGGGTCTCTCGCGTATGCACTTCGCCTCCCAGTTTCGGCGCGCCACCGGCGTGCGGCCTCATGAATATCTGCTGAAACGACGTATCGACCGCGCGCAGCAACTGTTGCGATCGTCCCAGCAAAGAGTGCTCGACGTCGCGCTCGAGTGCGGCTTCCAGTCGCATGCGCATTTCGCAACCGTGTTCAAGAAAATAGTCGGCGAGACACCCGCTTCCTGGCGGGCGATGGTGGATCACCCCGTGGCTGCCGTCTCGCCAACGCGTTGCTCAGAAGAGGCAGCAACATCATGAACATCGCTGCCATGAATCGCCCGCGGCCGTTCCGCGCATTCCCTGTACCAGGCACGCGCGAATACCGGCGCTCCTCCTTGCACTGGCGTCTACACCCGAGCCGTCGTCAATGTCCAGAGATTGCGAGAATCTACACGCTATCGAACTGGTCTTCCGGGCGAACACGGTCTGGCGAGCGTCTTTCGCCTAGCTGCGACCGTACGCCGCCAGAAACTCATCGGATGCGACGTGGTCAGCCAAAGCGCGCAATGCGGAGGCGGAATCGCTCCCAAGGACCTGTTCGACTCGCTGATTTGCGGTAGCCCAGAGCACAAGAGCCTCGTGCAGCCGCGCTTCTCCAGCGGTGGTGAGCGCTCCGCGCTTCGCCCGTCTGTCGTGCTCGTCGGGCTGCAGTTCGACAAAACCATCTCGGACGAGGGGTCTCAGCGCATGTGTAACGGCAGAAATCTGGATCGCAAGTTTCGTCGCCAGATCCTGGAGCGTGGGGGCCTGCCCCCCGGACTCGGCAGTCATCCGCTCGATTTCCGCCAGCAATCCCACCTGAGTGGCCTTCAGCCCGAGCGGTGCGAGCGCATCGTCGTACAGCGTGCCCAACCGGCGCGCGGCGCGCCTGAGCGCAGTGTTTGTGCACACCAACGACTCGAAGATGCTCTTTTCTTCGTTCCGGGGCACGCGCGGGCTGCCAGCGCCCGCCATATCAGCAGATTTCTTCTTCATGGCGTAAGGATCGTTGAGTACTGCAGTATTGACAAGCCCCCGCAACATTTGTTTCCGCAGATCGGCACGGTCGGCGCCCGGCGCCCCTCTGCGATCGGGGCGGCCGCCTTCAGTTCGATCGCTGAAACTTTCTCCTGACGAAAAATAGTTGAGCACTTCACTATTGACACGAGCCCATAGCATGGCTTTATACTTGAGCCCTCAATCAATATGGTTGAAGGCTCAACCTAACCCACTGGAGTAGCAAAATGACTGCAAGCAACAAAACCGCCCTGGTCACCGGTGCCTCGTCAGGCACTGGCGCCGTCTATGCCGACCGTCTGGCTGCGCGCGGCTACGACCTGATCCTGGTTGCCCGGCGCGCGGATCGCCTGTCGGCACTGTCGCAGAAATTGTCGGAAACCTATGGCGTCAAGGTTCAGGTCCTGGCAGCGGACCTCGCCAAGGAAGCTGATCTCGCCAAGGTCGAGCACGTGCTGGCCAGCGATTCCAGCGTGACACTGCTGGTCAACAATGCTGGCCTGGCGCGCTTCACCCCGTTGGGGAAGACGCCCGTCAGCGACTCGATGGCACAGATCAATCTCAACATCGTGGCACTGACACGACTCACCCACGCTGTGCTGCCCCGTTTCCTCGAACGCAATGAAGGGGACATCATCAATGTTGCGTCGGTGCTGTCGGTCCACTCGTGGGAGGTCAGCTCCGTGTACAGCGGCACCAAGTCTTTCGTTCTGGCATTCAGCCGCGGTCTCCAGGATGAATTGAAGAACACGGGTGTGAGACTGCAGGTTGTTCTGCCGGCGACCACGGCAACCGAGATCTGGGACGAGTCGGGTATCCCTCTGTCGGCCTTGCGCCAGGAGAGTGTGATGAGCACCGAAAACATGGTCGATGCAGCCCTGATTGGTTTTGACCGAGGCGAGAAGTTGACGTGGCCGTCGGTCGCTGATGAAAGCCTGTGGGAAAAGTACGACGCCGCTCGCGCCGCTCTGTTCGCCGCTACCCAGACCGGCACGCCCGCGCCGCGCTATCAGAAGGCGTAACGCGCGCGAAGCTGCGGGTCGCCCACATCTTTGAGTGACGGGACATTCGCCGTTGCCGGAATCCTGTTTCCGACAACGGCGGTATCGGCGCTCGACACGATTTGCCCCACGGCGGCGCCAATAGATCGAGTGTCACGGCGACGCCATGGCGGTTCGATATCGGAATCACACTGCCCGTGCGCTTGCACCTCCCCTTCGCTGTTGTCTCGATCAATCACGGGACGACGGATAAGCAAGGCGAAATTGAACACGCAGCTATTGAGCACATGCAATTCAAAGAGCACGTTTAACCAGAAGGTAAGTGGGTAAATGAACATCGGAATTCCAACGGAGACGCGCGCGCACGAAACCCGCGTCGCCGCGACGCCCGAAACGGTCAGGAAGTATGTGAGCCAGGGCCACCGGGTCACGATCCAGAGCGGCGCCGGCACCGGCGCGAGCTTTCCAGACGATGCCTTTACGGCCGCCGGCGCGGAGATTGTCGACGCCGCGACCGCTTTCGGCGCCGATCTCGTCCTCAAGGTCCAGTCACCGACCGACGCCGAACTGCCGCTGCTGAAGCGCGGCGCGACGCTGGTCGGCATGCTCGATCCTTTTAATGCCGAAAACTCATCAAAGCTGGCGGCTGCGGGCATCACCGCGTTCGCTCTGGAGGCCGCGCCGCGCACGACTCGTGCGCAAAGCCTCGATGTATTGAGTTCACAGGCGAACATTGCCGGCTACAAGGCAGTGCTGCTGGCCGCCACGCTCTATCCGCGCTTCATGCCGATGCTGATGACCGCCGCGGGCACCGTCAAGGCGGCGCGCGTGCTGATTCTCGGCGCGGGTGTGGCCGGGTTGCAGGCTATCGCAACGGCCAAGCGTCTGGGCGCGGTGATCGAAGCGTCTGACGTTCGTCCAGCGGTGAAAGAGCAGATCGAATCGCTCGGCGCCAAGTTTCTCGATGTGCCTTACGAAACCGATGAAGAGCGCGAAGCCGCGCAAGGCGTCGGCGGCTACGCGCGGCCGATGCCGCCATCGTGGCTCACGCGCCAGTCGGCGCTGGTCCATGAGCGGGCCAAACAGGCCGACGTGGTGATCTCCACCGCGCTGATCCCGGGCCGCGCCGCACCGACGCTTATCTCGGTCGACACCGTGCAGGCGATGAAACCCGGCTCCGTGCTGGTCGACCTCGCGGCAGGACGCGGCGCCGAGTATGAGGGCCGGCGCGGCGGCAACTGTCCGCTCACCGAGGCGGATCAGGTGGTGATCAGGCATGGCGTGACGATCGTCGGCTATACGAATCTGGCCTCGATGGTCCCCGCCGACGCGTCCTCGCTCTACGCGCGCAACCTGCTCGACTTCCTCAAGCTGATCATCACGAAGGAAGGCGCCCTGAACATCGATCTCGCGGACGATATCGTCGCGGCCACGCTGCTGGCCCGTGATGGTGAAGTCACGCGCAAGTCTTAACGGAGAACGGCGATGGAAGTCATTAACCACACCGTCATCAACCTGATCATCTTCGTGCTGGCGATCTACGTCGGCTACCACGTGGTCTGGAACGTCACGCCCGCGCTGCACACGCCGCTGATGGCCGTGACCAACGCGATCTCGGCGATCGTGATCGTCGGCGCCATGCTCGCTGCGGGGCTGACTTTAGGCACGCCCGGCAAATTCTTCGGCACGCTGGCCGTCGCGCTCGCGGCCGTCAACGTGTTCGGCGGGTTTTTAGTGACGAGGCGAATGCTCGAGATGTTCCGCAAGAAAGAGCCGAAGAAGCTGATCGCAGACAAGACGGCCAAGGAGAACGCGTAATGAGTCTGAACGTCGTCACGCTGCTTTATCTGGTCGCGTCGGTCTGCTTCATTCAGGCGCTCAAGGGGCTGTCCAATCCTAAAACCGCGCGCATCGGCAACACCTTCGGCATGGTCGGCATGGCGATCGCGATCCTCACCACCATCGCGCTGATCGTCAAGCAGGCGAACGGGCTCGGCTCGAACCTCGGCCTGGGTCTCGGTCTGCTGCTGGTCGCGCTGGTGATCGGCGGCGCGGTCGGCGCGTTCGTCGCCGCGCGCGTCGAGATGACCAAGATGCCGGAACTGGTCGCGGCGATGCACTCGCTGATCGGTCTGGCCGCCGTGTGTATCGCGTATGCGGTGGTGTCGGAGCCGTCCGCGTTCGGTCTGGTCGATCCGGAGAACACCGCGCCGGGCTTCCTGCCGTATGGCAATCGCGTCGAACTGTTCATCGGCACGTTCGTTGGCGCGATCACGTTCTCGGGTTCGGTGATCGCGTTCGGCAAGCTGTCGGGCAAGTACAGGTTCCGGCTGTTCCAGGGCGCGCCGGTCGTGTATGCCGGGCAGCATCTGATCAACCTGCTGCTCGCGCTCGCGATGCTCGGCTTCGGCGTGATCTTCTTTCTCACGCAATCGTGGCTGCCGTTCATCATCATGACGCTGATCGCCTTCGTGCTCGGCGTGCTGATCATCATTCCGATCGGCGGCGCGGACTTAGGTTCAAGGGGTCGTTGCAACACCTAATGCTTATGACGCAAGTAGTAGATCTCTTAGTGCTTCTGCTGGTGATTTCCATCCAAGGCTTTTACGCGGTCTGCAATTTAGTGCGTCTGCGACGGCATCAAGTTCGCGCTGCGTGTACCGGCTGATGTCGGTGCCTTTCGGAAAGTATTGACGCAACAGACCATTCGTATTCTCGTTGGTCCCGCGTTGCCATGGGCTTTGAGGATCGCAGAAATAGATCTCCAGACCCGTATCGATTCGAAGTTGCACGTGCTGGGCCATCTCTGCGCCTTGATCCCATGTGAGCGATCGCCACAAGTGCTCAGGCAATAATACGATCTTCGCAGCTATGGCATTGCGGACGGCCTCCGCTCCATGACCCGCCAAGGGTGGCCCATTCTTGGCCCGCACGCCAGTGCCATGTCCCTCCATAGGTGGGAGATGGAGCAACATTGTATAGCGGGTAGTCCGCTCGACCAGCGTACCCACTGCGGATCGATTAAGGCCGATGATCAGGTCACCTTCCCAGTGACCCGGAACGGCACGATCATCAGCCTCAGCCGGACGTTCACTGATCATGACCTCCGGAGTAATGAAATGCTTTCCTCGCTGTTGCGTCCTGGCTCGAGGCACACGAAGTGCACGGCCCGTACGCAAACAGGCAGTAAGCTCCTTGCGCAGAGCGCCACGGCCCTGAATGTAAAGCGCCTGATAGATGGCTTCGTGAGAGATTCTCATGGATTGGTCTTCTGGATAGTCGGCCTCCAATCGTCGACTGATTTGTTCGGGACTCCAGCAGGTGCCCCAACGACGGTCCGCGCGGCGGCCTTGCCGTCGTCCTTTCCATGGTACGTTGGGTCCGGCAATCGGCCTGCCTTCTGAATCGGTGACCGCTCCCGCCAATCGACTCTGCACATAATTCTTTAATCTATCGTTCTTGGTCAGTCTGGAAGCTTTCGGACGTTCCGCGGCCCGCTCAGCTTTCCACTGAGCAACTGTCGCCCTGTATATCAATGTGCCGCTACGGGTTGCAGCATTACGGCGCAACTCGCGCGAGATGGTCGAAGGTGAGCGCTGCAGTCTTCGCGCGATCTCACGGATCCCGCAATCCTGCGCCCGTAGCAGCGCAATTTCCTCGCGTTCAGAAAAAGACAGATAAGGCGCAGTGCCCGGCGTCAGCTCGATCGGCGGCATTCCGCCTGCATCACGAAACCATCTTGGCCCCAAAGGTTGGGACACGCCACACGCGCGCGCCGCAGCCTCGCTCTCCATGCCTTGCGCGACACAAGTCCAGAACGCTCGCTTTGTATCTCGCTGATTGACACCTGGCCTGCCGGGCGATTGCATTATTGGTCTTCCTGTCTGTTCCGAACCCCAACCCTGTGCTCGTCCCATTTGGCACCTCCTTTAGGAGATGTTGCAACGACCAGTTGAATCCGCCGGATATGCCGGTGGTCGTGTCGATGCTGAACTCGTATTCGGGTTGGGCGGCGGCGGGCATCGGCTTCTCGCTGAACAATCCGATGCTGATCATCGCGGGCTCGCTGGTCGGCTCGTCCGGTGCGATTCTGTCGTACATCATGTGCCGGGCGATGAACCGCTCGTTCTTCAACGTGATTCTCGGTGGCTTCGGCAACGAGCCGGGCGCGGCGGCGGCGGGCGGGTCGGCTGAGCAGCGTCCGGTGAAATCCGGTTCGGCCGATGATGCAGCGTTCATGCTCGGCAATGCCGAAACCGTGGTGATCGTGCCGGGTTATGGCCTCGCCGTGGCGCGTGCGCAGCATGCGTTGAAGGAACTGACCGACAAGCTGGTGGAGAAAGGCATCGAGGTGAAGTACGCGATTCACCCGGTGGCCGGCCGCATGCCTGGGCACATGAACGTGTTGCTCGCCGAAGCCGAAGTCGCCTATGACATGGTCTACGAAATGGACGACATCAACGGCGAGTTCGGGCAGGTCGACGTGGTGCTGGTGCTTGGCGCGAACGACGTGGTGAACCCGGCGGCGAAGAACGATCCGAAGTCGCCGATCGCGGGCATGCCGATTATCGAGGCGTACAAGGCGCGCACGGTGATCGTCAACAAGCGGTCGATGGCGGCAGGCTACGCCGGGCTCGACAACGACCTGTTCTACATGGACAAGACGATGATGGTCTTCGGCGATGCGAAGAAGGTGATTGAGGATATGGTGAAAGCGGTCGAGTGAGCGAAGAGAACGTCAACGCTCACAAATGAAACGTGAGCGTTGGCAGTTCTGCTCGAAAACGGACTCACCGCAATACCGACTGGCCGGCAGACCCGCACGGAGATAGTCGGCTAGATCAGAGCGCCGAAGATGGGTAACTTTTAACCGAGAAGGTTGCCACGAATTTAGTTCTTATCCACCTGCCACTCATTTTTATTTCGTATTACCAACTTTAATTTTTATCCTTAAGCGTCATCTTTCGTAGATTTTTTCTCTAACGGATCTTCAATATGTCAGCCACTCTTTATCGACTTTCGTTGGCACTCGTCGCGACCATCATCACGACGACTGCTTTTGCTCAAGGAGGCCAGGGAATCGGCCGATCGGGCAGCTATGAAGGCCCTCCCAACTATGGACCGGGCGTCAAGACTCGCGCGGAAGTTCGCGCAGAGCTTGAGTCTTCACGTACCGTGACACCCGCCGCTCAAGAAGAACACAATCGCGAAATCGTGCGTTCCGTTACCGGTGTCGTCAACGACTCCACGAAGACAACTGTCAGGTAAAAAGGATCTTGAAGACCAGGACGAATTCGTCGGTAACAACTCTTCGTATTTCGACGGCTACCCGGCCGTTTGAGTGAATAGAATGCGCCGGGACCGGACCAAACTCTCAGAGCGGGTATTCGAGCGCCGACGATGTCAGTCGTGTCATCGGCAGAGACGCGTCATCACCACCAGGTGGATCCCGGCAAGCCCACTCAAAACCCGTGATTACGCTCACAGCCGATCGCGCAAGCGATCGTACCTATCGCTGCGATCGTTCCCACCCCGATGCCCAACCCAACCCCTAATCCAAGGGTTTCCAGCGTAGTCGAGCAACCTTGCAATCCGCCTCTTCCCGCCAGCAATGTGGTCAAAAGAAGCCGCCGCACATTCGCTCCTGACAAAAGCACCTGGCATACGCGAGGATTCATGAATGGGCCTCCTTTCATGCTCCACTCGTGTTTTAAAATGATCAAGCAGTCTCGCCGCCTATGTTACGGATCAGGTCCCCGCTGATAAGACGCGATTAGATAGCCTTCTGGCGCAGCGCTTACGAAAGTTTTTCGGTCGGACCGATATCCGCCGCACGCCGCAGGCTGATGTTTCCTTCTGATTGCGCACAACATCCTGACGCTGGTCTCTCGACCGATAGCGCCGCAGGCAGCAACCGCGCAGCCTCTGCGCGGCTCAGGCCCGCAGCCTTGCGACACTCGCTCAGAACGACGTGCCGATCTGAAACTGGAACTTCTGATATTTGTCAGTCGCGTGTTTGACGATCGGGAAGCCGAGCGAAAGCTTGAGCGGACCAATCGGTGAAATCCATTCGAGACCCGCACCATAGCTGTAACGCAATCCGTTGGCGCCGGTGCTGTTGCCTTCGTCGCCCCAGACATTGCCGGCATCGAGGAAAGTGAATACGCGTAGCGTCCGGTCCCAACCACTGCCTGGCAGCGGGAACGTCATTTCGACGTTGGCCACTACCATGCGCGAGCCGCCGATCGGGTCGCCGGTCGTCTTGTCGGTCGGACCGAGCGAACCGGACTCGTAGCCGCGCACCGAGCCGATCCCGCCCGCATAGTAGTTCTTGAAGATCGGATAGGCCTTACCCGCAAATCCATTGCCATAACCGCCCTGCAGATTCAGGCCGAGAATGAAGCCGCGCGAGAACGAGTAGTAATACTGCGCCTGCACGTCCGCCTTGTAGTATTCGGTGCCGCCGGCCGGCGTGCCGACTTCGCCGTTACCCTGAATGAAGTAGCCGCGACTCGGCACCAGCGCGCTGTCTCGATTGTCGCGAGCCCACCCCGCCGTGAGCGGCACATTGTTGACCACGTGGCCGAATTCGGCGACGTAGTCCTTGTAACTTTGCGGCGTGGACGAATCCGTCGACAGGCGGTTCTGTTCAAGTCCAACACCGAAATAGACGGTATCCGCCTCGGAAAACGGAATGCCGAATTTCAGATCCGCGCCCACCGTGATGATGCGAAAGCTTGTGTCCGTATAGTAGTAGAGCGGGTAGTTGGTGCGGTAGTACACGTCGGTGATCCGCTTGATGCCGTCCACGGTGAAATAGGGATCGGTCTGCGTCACGGTCAGTGTGCGGTAGGTCTTCGCGGTGTTCACGTTCACGGCGAGGCTCGTGCCCGAACCGAACACGTTGTCTTGCGAGATGCCGGCCGAGAGCACGACCTTGTCCGTCGACGAAAAGCCCGCGCCCAGCGTAATCGCGCCAGTGGGTTTCTCGCTGACCTTGACGTCCACGTCGACCTGGTCGGGCGAGCCTTCCACCGGCACCGTGGTGACATCCACATCGGTGAAGTAGCCGAGCCGGTTGACCCGGTCTTTCGACAGCGTGAGACGGTTCGAATCGAACCACGAGCTTTCGAGCTGACGCATTTCACGGCGCACCACTTCGTCACGCGTACGTGTGTTGCCTATCACGTTGATGTGGCGCACATACACGCGGCGGCTCGGGTCCACCTGCAATGTCAGATCGACCGTATGGTGTTCCTGATCGATCTTCGGCACCGCATTGACGGTGGCGAACGCATAGCCATACTCTCCCAGCCTGTCGACAATGGCCTTGGTGGTGGCCTGCAGCTTCTCGGCCGAGAAACGCTCACCGGCTTTTATATTGACGAGCTTTCTCAATTCCGCTTCGCGATCGAGCAGATTGCCCGCGAGACCGATCGACGTAATCGTATACGGCTCGCCCTCGTGCAGCGTGACGGTGAGGTACATCTCCTTCTTGTCGGGTGTCAGCGATACCTGAGTCGACTCGATGTTGAACTCCAGATAGCCGCGATTCAGGTAATACGCGCGTACGTGTTCCAGATCGCCGGTGAGTTTGTCCTTCGCGTACAGGTCGTTCTTCGTGTACCACGAGAACCAGTTCGGCGTGGACAGTTGCATCTCGTCGCGCAACGTATCGGTACTGAATGCCTGGTTGCCAATGAAGTTGATCTGGCGGATCTTCGCGCTCGGCCCCTCGGCGACCGAGAACAGCACGGCCACCCGATTGCGGTCGATCGGCGTGATCGTGGTGACGACTTCGGCGGCGTAATAGCCGCGGGTCAGGTACTGGCGCTTGAGTTCCTGTTCGGCTTTGTCGACCAGCGCCTTGTCGTAATAGCGGCCCTGCGACAGTCCGACCGAACCGAGTGCCTTGGTGAGGTTTTCCTTGTCGAATTCATGAATGCCCGCGAAGTCGATCGTACCGACGGCCGGACGTTCCTGCACGTACACGATGACGATATTGCCCTCGGTCGAGATCCGCACCTCGTTGAAGAAGCCGGTGGCATAGAGCGCGCGGATCGCTTCGGAAGCCTTATCGTCGCTGAACAGGCTACCCTGCTTAATCGGCAGATAGGCGAACAGCGTGCCGGCCTCGACACGTTTCAATCCCTCGATGCGGATGTCTTGCACCACGAAAGGCTGCGCGGCCTGGGCGGACCCGCTTGTCAGCGTAATGCCGGCGAGCGAGAGCGCGCCGCCTAAACGGCTCGTTAATACTTGAAGTTTCATCTTGGGTTTCAGTCCTGATGCATCGCGCGACAACGAGAAAGCATGCGAGCGCTGCATTCGAAACGACGTGCCTCGGCTCTGGAAAGCGCGAAGTATAGGGACGTGATTGCCCTGGATCGTTACTGAAAACTTTCCGTACATTAGGGTTGCTAACGTGCGTAGGCTGCTCGTTGGGCAGGCGCATTCGCTTTGCAGACCGTGCGTCGAAATAAAGCGTTACAGAACCCAAGGAAGCGTAGGGCGCGTGTAACCCGGCGGCCGGCGTGCGCTGCTATCGTCAAATTGTCGATTCCGCTACCTGCGAAACGCGATTTGGAGAAGCGATCATGATTGAATATCTTTCACCCACCGTTCTGGCGGCGGTCCTGCGTGCCAGTTCAACGCCGATCTTCTCGATCCATCTGGCTCTGGCGTCGCTGCTCACTCCACGCGAGGCGTCCGGCAGCGCGGCGAACATCGCGAACACGGCGGATCGCCAAGCCGCCAGCCGGACAACGCCCCGACTGGAGGACACGAACCGTGTCTGATGCGTCGACCTTCATGCTCAATTCCATTACCGACATGCAGTTGACGGCGGATGGTCAATACCTGCTCATTCACGGCAATCAGCCCACCGCTGCGTTGCATCGCTCGGTACTCAACGACTTGCTGGTCGCCCTGCCGAATGCCATCGAGCACGCCGACCGCGTGATTCATAACGATCAGGACATGGGCTTCGCGTTGCACTGCCAGGGCTGGGAAGTCGGTCGGCTCAACGGTATGGAGATGGTGGTGATCCGTTTCCGCCTGTCCGGCAGCGCGGGGTTGTCGTTTTCGTTGCCGGCCGGGCAGATTCCCTATCTGCTGCAGGCGCTCGGCGGCGCAGCGGGTGTAAGCGAGCCCCGCTCGAACGACATGACGCTTCAGTAAAGCCCGGTCTATTCACCCGCGCATGACGCTGTTCGACCGGGCGCATGCCCGGGCTCCTCTTCACCACGCCGAATCGCAGCCTCCCTCCTCCTTTCCGGGCATTACCTGTCTTGATACTACGCCGTGTATTTCAGCGTCTACGTTTGCGGCCGCTCGTTCCTCTCGTGCTATGCGCGGCAGGATGCGCGCCACTTGCCGGTTACGCGCAATTGGCCGGCACCGCAGCGGTGCCCGAATCGCTCGACGGCATCTGGGGCCTGCGCCTCGCGCCGCAATTGAGCGAACATCCCCTGCGGCCGGGCGACAAACCCGTCACCTCGGCGATAGCCGATTCGATGACCACCACGACCGGCACCAACGTCTCATTGAAAGGACACGCGCAGTTGCGGCGCCCGGCGTCGATTGTCGAGGCAGACGCGCTGCATTACGACGTCGACCGCGACAAGGTCGACGCCTACGGCCATGTGCGCCTCGCCGACAACGGCAACGTATTCGACGGGCCGGACGCGCATTTTTATGTGGAGGCAAACCACGGCTATATCAGCGTGCCGAAGTACAGGTTCAATCTCAGCGGCGGATGGGGCAGCGCCGAGCGCGCGGATGTGGTCGATAACGAACGTACCATCGTTTATCGCGGCACATACAGCACCTGCCAATGCGAGTCCGCGCCGGCGTGGTATCTGAAGGCATCCGAATTCGATATCGACAATGGCAACGACGAAGGCATCGCGCACTACGGCGTGCTGTTTTTTCAGGGCGTGCCACTGCTGGCGAGCCCATGGCTGTCGTTTCCATTGTCCGGCGCCCGCCGCAGCGGCTTCCTGCCGCCGACGTTCTCGGTCAGTTCCACCAACGGCGTCGACGTCGCATTGCCGTACTACTTCAATCTCGCGCCGAATTACGACCTCACGCTCACGCCGCGCATCATGTCGCGTCGAGGCGAGATGCTGACCGCCGACTACCGTTATATCCAGCCGGGCGATTCGGGCACGATATCTCTCGCATGGCTGCCGCACGATGCGATTACCGGAACACAACGCTACTCGATTGCGTTGAATCAGAACTGGAATCTCGGTTCCGGTCTGAACGCCTACGTGAACTACAACCGCGTGTCGGACTCGACGGTGTCGACCGATCTGGCCTCGGGCGTGGCGTTTCCAACCGGCTCCACCACGCTCTACCAACAGGAGGCGGGCCTCACCTACAGCAACGGTCCGTGGAGCGTGCTGGCCCGCGAACAGCGCTGGCAGACTTTCTCGAGCGACTCGACCTATAACCGCGAACCGCAGGTGAACGTGCACTACGCACGCTACGACGTGGGCGGATTCGACTTCGGCGCCGAAGCGGACGCGACGCGTTTCACGATCTCATCGTCGGATATGACGCAAGGCAACCGCTTCGTGTTCAATCCTTACGTCAGCTATCCGATCGAGCGCCCGGGCTGGTTCATCACCCCGAAGCTCGCGTGGCATTTCGCAGCCTACGATCTGACCTCGATCGGTACCGACGTGCCCGCCGGGGAGCCGAAGTCGTTCGGTGTGAACGTACCTACCTTCAGCCTCGACTCGGGCATGCGGTTCGAGCGCAGCGTGCGGCTCTTCGGGCAATCGTACATACAGACCCTCGAACCGCGGCTTTTCTATGTGTACACGCCGTATCGCGACCAATCGTTCGCGCCGCTGTTCGATACGGCAACGGCCGATTTCGGGCTCACGGAATTGTTCATGCCCAACAGCTTCGTCGGCAACGACCGGGTGTCCGACGCCAATCGCGTCACCGCCGCACTGACCACGCGTTTCATCGATCCCGCGAGCGGCGACGAGCGCGCCCGTTTCATCCTCGCGCAGCAGTACGACTTCCGCACCCCGCGCGTGACCCTGCAGACGGACGACGCGGCCAGTACGGTCGCTCGTACCGGCGTGATCGTGGGCGCTTCGTACAAGGTGGGGCCGGATTTCACGACCGAACAGGCGGTGGAGTACAGCCAGGCCAACCATTACCTGACCCATGCGGAGGCCGGCTTCGGCTGGGCGCCGGGCGCTCGCGAGGTGTTGAACGTCGCGTATCGCTATACGCGGGCTAACAGTACGCTCGACTATCAGCCGGTCAACCAGTTCATCGTGTCGGAGCAATGGCCACTCGCGCGCAACATGGTGAGCGTGGCCCGGGTGAATTACGACATGAGCACGCACCGTCTGATCGCAGGATTGCTGGGATTTCAGTACGACGCGGATTGCTGGTCATTGGGTGTCGCATTCGAAAAGTACACCAACGCCACCAGTTCGACCACGTCGCCGAGCACCGGTACGCGCGTGTTGATGCAACTTCAGCTCAAGGGTTTCTCGCAGGTGGATAACGGGCTGCTCGATCAGTTTCGCGCGAATGTGCCGGGTTATACACCGGCTTCGACGGTCAACGAACCGACCTCGCGGTTCAGTGACTATCCGTAAGAGAGGTACGCCCGCTCCTGCCTGGGTTGCTTCTCTGACAATTCGTCATGCTGACCGTCGCCATGCTGCGACTATGCCGGAAACGTCATCGACACCACGAGCCCTCCGTCCGGCGCGTTATCCGCATGAAACTCGCCGCCGTTATACCGCACCAGACGCCGCACGATCGCGAGGCCCAAGCCGCAATGGGCATCGCCGCCGCGCGCTTCGTCGAGCCGCCCAAAGGGTTGCAGCGCGCGGTCGAGCTGGTTGCCAGGTATGCCGCTGCCGTGATCGCGCACCACGAGCGTGAAGCGGCCGTTTTCCCGTGACGTCGAGATTTCCACCGGCGGTTCGCCGTACGTCAGCGCGTTCTCGATCAGATTCGTCAGAATCCGGTCGAGGTCGACGAGCGGCAACTCGAAGCCGTCACCGGCGCGCAGATTCAGACGCACGAGTGCATCGTCAGCGAGACTGTCGCCGTAGTGGCGGCGGCAATGTGCATCGACGTGGGTGCGCGGTGAAGCGTCGGCCGTCTCACGCGCAAAGTCCAGAAACTGCGTGACGATCCGCGACAACGACTCCGCATCGCGCAAGAAGCCGCGACGGTTCGCTTCGTCGGGCAGCAGATCCGCGCGCACCTGCATGCGCGTAATCGGCGCGCGCAGGTCGTGCGCCACGCCGGCCAGCATCACCGCGCGCTCCTGCTCGGCTTGCGCGAGTTCGTGCACCATCTGGTTGAAGTCGCCAATCAACTCCTTCACTTCGCGCGGACCGCTCGCCTCCACAACCGGCGCACGATGGCCCACGCGGAACTCGCGCGCCGCAAGCGCCAACCGATGCAACGGCCGCTGCAAATGCCACGCAGCAACCAACGCGACGATCACCGCAAAGATCAGCATCATCGCCGACGCACCGAGAAAGCGTCGCGCCGGCAACATCGAATTCTGCAGCTTGATCCAATCCGGATTGCCCGCGTAGTGCACCCACACCGTGCCATCGTCGGCGTTGGACACCACCTGGCTGCCAGGCGGCAACTTCGCCCGCAAGTCGCGTTCGAACGGACCCGAGGTGTTCTCGCACGGCGCGGGACAGCCTGACGCGATCGCGTCGTTCGCTTTCACATACGACACGCCGAGTATCGCCGATACGTGCGAAGCGGCCAGAGTACCGTCATGTTCTGCCTGAACTGCGAGAAGCAGAGCGCGCTGCGCATGAGCCGTGTCGATCTGGCCGCGCTCACGGTCCACGAGCAACAGGGCGGTAATGTGAACCAGCACGATCAGGCTCACCGTCATCAACGAGAGCCGGCCGAACAGCGTGTTAAAGGGATTGGTCATCGTCACTGCCGCCAGGCACGAACATGTAGCCGGTGCCACGTATCGTCTGAATCACGCGCGGATTGGCCGGATCGTCTTCGAGCAGACGGCGCAGGCGCCACACCGGCACGTCGATACCGCGCTCGGTCACTTCCGAATAGGGACCGTGCAGCAGGTCGACTAGCTTCGAGCGCGACAGCGTTTCCATCGGATGTTGGGCAAGCACCTCGAGCAACGCGTATTCGCCGCCGGTCAGCTTGAGCAACTCGTCACCTCGAAATAGCGTGCGGCTCGCGAAATCGAGCCTGAAGCGGCCGAAGCGCAGTGCTTCACGCTTTTCGACCGGCGACGCCGCTGCGAGCGCCGGTTGGGCGTGCCGGCGCAGCACCGCATGAATACGCGCAAGCAGTTCCTGTGGCATGAACGGCTTGCCGAGATAGTCGTCGGCGCCGAGTTCGAGACCGACCACGCGATCCACACCGTCGGCGCGTGCCGTCAGCATGATCACGGGAATCGCGTCGCCATTGGCGCGCAATTGCTTGAGCGCGCTGAGTCCGTCGATGCCCGGCATCATCAGATCGAGCACGATGATCGAGGGCCGCTCGCGTTCAAGCCGGCGGCTCAAATGATTGGCGTCGTGCAGCACGGACATCTCGATGCCGCGTTGCTGAAAGAACGTTCGGAGCAGGTCGCGAAGGTCGGCGTCGTCGTCGACCAGTAAAACCTGGATGGGCGTGTCTGGCATGGCTGGGCCCTGATCGATGAAGAGAGTTGACGGACGGCATTCCCGCGCGCCAGCCACTGGTCGAAATATATCGAATCGCGCGACGCCGAGGGTTGCGGGTTCTTAGCCACGCTTACAGTTTATTACGGCGGCGCGGCCAGTTCGAGTGTCTTGCGCACGGCATCACGTTCCCATCCCATCCCCCCACCCCACAAGCCGCGCTCCGTTACAAGTCGTAATCCCTGTCTAAGCCACCGTAAGACGTTGGTCTCTATGCTGGGCTCCATCTTGCCGCTGGCGCAGCGCTGCGCGGGCTCTTTCGCGAGCGAACGGCGCGCGCCAGACGGACCTTGTTCGAAATCCAGTCGAAGGATGCTCACAGCATGCCCACTCTCACCATCGCGGTTGAACCGTCACCGCGCGCGCCGGCGTTCACGCTACTCGCGGCGGCCGTTGCCGCTGCCACATTCATGTTGTCCGGTTGCGGCGACGAAGCGTCTCATGGACCCGTGCAGACGGTCCCCGAAGTCAGCGTCCAGACCATCACGCCGCATACCGTTGTGTCGAGCACCGAATTGTCCGGACGGCTCTCGGCGATTCGCGTCGCCGAAGTCCGGCCGCAAGTCGAAGGCATCGTCAGAAAACGCCTGTTTACCGAGGGCTCGCAGGTCGCGGCCGGCGCCGTGCTGTATCAGATCGACGCGTCCAGTTATCAGGCCGCCTATGACCAGGCGGTCGGCACGCTGGCCAAAGCAGTGGCGACGGCGAGCGCCGCGCAGACCAAGGCCACGCGCTACGCCGAGCTCTCGAAGATCCAGGGCGTGAGCCGCCAGGACTACGACGACGCCGTCGCCGCGCTGGACGAGGCGAAAGCCGACGTCGTCGCCGACCGCGCCGCGTTGAAGACCGCCGCGATCAATCTCGGCTACACAAAGGTGGTGGCACCGATTGCGGGCCGCATCGGCAAATCGAGCGTGACCGAAGGCGCGCTCGTGACCGCCGAGCAGACCACCGCGCTCGCAACGGTGCAGGCGACGAGCGAGATGTATCTCGACGTCACACGCTCCTCCGCGGACTGGCTGCGTCTGCAGAAGGAATTCGCGAGCGGTCAATTGCAGCAGGCCGGCACGGACGGCGCCGTCGTTCATCTGGTGATGGAAGACGGCAGCACCTATGCGCAGCCCGGCAAGCTGCTGTTCTCCGATATCACCGTCGACGCCACCACCGGGTCCGTGACCTTGCGCTGCGTATTCCCGAATCCGGACGGCGTGTTATTGCCCGGCATGTTCGTGCGCGCGCGACTCGAAGAAGGCGTGAACCAGCAGGCAATCACGGTGCCGCAACTCGCGGTCTCGCGTGCGTCGGACGGCTCCGCCAGCGTGCTCACCGTCGGCGCCGACAACAAGGTCGTGCAGAGAACCGTGACGGCCGACACCGCATCGGGCAGCGACTGGCTCGTCACGAGCGGCCTCAAAGCGGGCGATCGCGTGATCGTCGCGGGCTCGCAGAAAGCGCGCACCGGCTCGCTCGTCAAGCCCGTCGAAAGCCCCGGCACATCGGGCACCTCGGCCACGCCCGCCACCGCGGACAACACGTCGGCAGCCCATAGTTAAAGCGAGATTCTCATGGCAGGATTTTTTATCAACCGACCGATCCTCGCGTGGGTCATCGCCATCGTCATCATGATGATCGGCGGTGCTTCCATCGAGACGCTTCCGGTCGAACAGTATCCGAGCGTGGCGCCGGTTTCCGTGCAAATTACGGCAACCTATCCGGGCGCCTCCGCCGAAACCATCGCCACGACCGTCACGCAGGTGATCGAACAGAAGCTGAGCGGCATCGACCATCTGCTCTATATGTCGTCCACCAGCAGTTCGTCGGGACAGGCGCGCATCACGCTCACGTTTCAGCAGGGCACCAATGCGGATATCGCGCAGGTGCAAGTGCAGAACAAGGTCGAGCAGGCCAGTTCGTCGCTGCCTGAGACGGTTCAGGAGCAAGGCGTGCAGGTCGCGAAAGCGGCCAACGCGTTCCTGATGATCGTGTCGCTGTCGTCGAGCGACGGCAGCATGAATTCCATCGATCTGGGCAATATCATCGCGACGCAGATCGAGGACCCGCTCACACAGATCAACGGCGTGGGCGACGTCACGCTGTTCGGCGCGCAACACGCCATGCGCATCTGGCTGGACCCGGTGAAGTTGCAGGCAGTCGGACTCACCACCGCCGACGTTACTACCGCGATCACGAATCAGAACGTGCAACTCTCGGTGGGCCAGATTGGCGGCTCGCCGTCCACGAAAACGCAGGCCATCAACGCGACGATTTCCGCATCGAGCCTGCTCACCACGCCCGCGCAGTTCGGCGCGATCCTGTTGCGTGTAAATAGCGACGGCTCGAAAGTCATGCTCAAGGACGTCGCGCGCGTCGAGGTGGGCGGCGACGACTACAGCACGGACTCGCGCCTGAACGGCGCGCCGGCGGCCTCGCTCGCGGTCAAGCTCGCGAGCGGCGCGAATGCGATGAGCGTCGCGAAAGCCGTGCGCGCCAAGCTCGACGAACTGAGCGGGCAATTGCCGCGCAACGTGGTGGTCGACTATCCGTACGACACCACGCCGTTCGTGAGGATCTCGATCGAAGAAGTGGTGAAGACGCTGATCGAAGCGGTCATGCTGGTTTTTGTCGTGATGTACGTGTTCCTGCAGAACCTGCGCGCGACGCTGATTCCGACCATTGTCGTGCCGGTCGCCCTGCTCGGCACGTTCGCGGTGATGTCGGTGGTCGGCTTTTCGATCAACGTACTGTCGATGTTCGGGCTGGTGCTGGCAATCGGCCTGCTGGTGGACGACGCCATCGTGGTCGTCGAAAACGTCGAGCGGTTGATCGCCGAAGAAGGACTGTCTCCGGTCGAAGCCACGCGCAAGGCAATGAAGCAGATCACGGGCGCACTGGTCGGCATCACGACGGTGCTGATCGCCGTGTTCATTCCAATGGCGTTCTTCTCGGGCTCGACCGGCGCGATTTACCGGCAGTTTTCCGTGACGATCGTCGCGGCGATGCTGCTTTCCGTGTTCCTCGCGCTGACGCTCACGCCGGCGCTGTGCGCCACTTTGCTGCGGCGTAACGACGTCGAGCATCACGCGAAACGCGGCGTGTTCGGCTGGTTCAACCGCGTGCTCGCGCGCGGCACGGATCGCTATGACTCGGCGGTCTCGCGCGTGATCGGCAATCCGATGCGCTACATGGTGATCTATGTGTTGATCGCGGGCGTCGTGGCACTCCTCTTCATGAAGCTGCCTTCGTCTTACCTGCCCGACGAGGATCAGGGGATCATCATCACCTCGATTTCCGCGCCGGTCGGCACGCCCGCCGCGCAGACGCTGGAAACCGTGAAGAAGGTCGAAGCCTACTATCTCGGGCTTCCGCAGGTCGACAAGATCATCGCACTGACCGGGTTCAGCTTCAACGGTTCCGGACAGAACAACGCGTTGGCGTTCGTGAAGCTCAAGGACTGGAGCACCCGGCGCGGCAAGGACGGCTCGGCGGCGGCACTCATCCAGCACGCCAACATGCACTTCGCCGCCACGCGCGACGCGCAGATTTTCGCGCTCAATCCGCCGGCCATTCAGGAACTCGGCACACAGAGCGGCCTCGACTTCGAACTGGAAGACCGCGCGGGCCAAGGCCACGACAAGCTGATGGCCGCGCGCCAGCAACTGCTCGCGCTCGCGGCCAGAGACAGCGCGTTGTCCGGCATGCGTCCCGGCGGTCTCGACGACACGCCGCAGTTCCATGTCGATATCGACCGTGAGAAGGCGAGCGCGCTCGGGCTGTCCATTGCCGATGTGAACGACACGTTGCAGACGGCGTTCGGTTCTTCATATGTGAACAACTATGTCGATACGGGGCGCATTCAAAAGGTCTACGTCCAGGCCGACGCGCCATACCGGATGATGCCGTCGGACATCGGCCGATGGTATGTGCGCTCGAGCACCACGAGCAGTTCGGGCAGCACCACTTCGACGAGCACCAGCTCGACCAGCAGCTCAACTAGCAGTTCAACCACCAGCGGCTACGACGGCGAGATGGTGCCCTTCTCCGCCTTCGCCACCGGCAAATGGACCTTCGGGCCGCCGCAGATCGAGCGCTTTAATCGCACGCTGGCAATGGAAATGACCGCGCAAACCGGTGCAAATACAAGCACCGGCCAGGCGATGGACGCGGTCGATGCGCTCGTCAAGAAACTGCCCGCGGGCTACAGCATCGACTGGACCGGGCAATCGTATCAGGAGCGCATAGCCGGCTCGCAAGCGATCTATCTTTACGCGATTTCGCTGATCGTGGTGTTCCTCTGTCTTGCCGGCCTGTATGAAAGCTGGTCCATTCCGATCGCGGTGATTCTAGTGGTGCCGCTCGGCGTGCTCGGTGCGGTGTTGGGCGCGCATATCCGCGGGCTCTCCGACGACATCTATTTCAAGGTCGGCCTGCTCGCGACCATTGGCTTGTCCACCAAGAACGCAATCCTGATCGTCGAATTCGCCAAGGATCTGCAGGCGCAGGGGCGCGGGCTGATCGAAGCCACCATCGAGGCCGCGCGGTTGCGGTTGCGGCCGATTCTGATGACCTCGCTCGCCTTCATATTCGGCGTCCTGCCGCTCGTGATCAGCACGGGCGCCGGCTCGGCGAGCCGTCATGCAATCGGCACCGGCGTGATGGGCGGGATGATCGCCGCCACGTTCCTTGCGATCTTTTTCGTGCCGGTTTTCTTCGTCGTCGTGCGACGCCTGTTCGGCGAGCACGGCGACACCAAGCAACAGGAAGGTGTTGAATGATGGGACTCAAACTCGGTGCCTGTGCAGCGGCGCTCGCGCTCGCGCTGCTCGCGGGCTGCACGCTCGATCCGCACTATGAACGGCCCGCCGCGCCGGTGGCGGTGGCGTATCCGCACGGCGATGGCTACGAAAGCACGAGCGCCGCGGCGAGTTCGACAAGCGCGAGCAGCACGGGCGTCACACCGCCGCTGGCCGCCGATACCGCATGGCAAAGCTTCTTTCGCGATGAGCGTCTGCAGCGGTTGATCAGCATCGCGCTGGCGAACAATCGCGACCTGCGCGTGGCGGCGTTGAACGTCGCCGAGTACGAAGCGCAATACCGGATCACGCGCGCCGCGCTTGCGCCGTCGATCAGCGCGAGCGGCAGCCTGACTCGGGAGCGAACCCAAGGCGTGACGAGCAGTGTCAGCGATCTCAATGTCGGCACGACGTCGTGGGAAATCGATTTCTTTGGACGCTTGCGCAGCCTCAAGCGTCAGGCGCTGGAAAACTATCTCGCCACGGACGCGTCGCGCCAAAGCACGCAGATCAGTTTGATCGCGACGGTGGCGACCGACTACCTGACCTTGCTGTCCGATGAACGCCTGCTGCAATTAACCGAAGACACGGTCAAGGCGGATCAGTCGACCTACGAGGTCACGAAGCGTGTTCAGGAGTTGGGCAACTCTTCCCTGCTCGACGTGCAACAAGCCGAGAATTCGTTGGCGAGCGCGAAGGCCAGCCTGGCGGCTTACCGTCGTGCCGTCGCGCAAGACCGCAACAATCTGGTCGCTGTGCTCGGCGCGCCGATTCCCGACGACCTGCCGCCTGCCCGCTCATTCGACGACGAGTCCATGTTCGCCGACATCGGCGCGGGCGTGCCGTCCCTGTTGCTCACCCGTCGTCCTGACATCGTGCAGGCCGAGCATGCGTTGAAAGCGGCGAACGCCAACATCGGAGCCGCGCGCGCGGCGTTCTTCCCGAAGATCGAGTTGACGGCGACGGCCGGCACGTCGAGTTCGACGCTCTCGGGTTTGTTCAAGGCCGGCACGGGAGCATGGGCATTCGCGCCGAGCGTGTCGATGCCGATCTTCGATTACGGAAGCAACAAGGCATCGCTCGATGTTGCGAAAATCGAGAAGCAGATCGAGATCGCCGACTATGAAAACACGATCCAGACGGCCTTCAAGGAAGTATCTAATGCGCTCACCGCACGCGCCACCTACATCGACCAGGTGCAGGCGGATCGCGACTACGTCACGTCCTCGCAGCGTTACTACACGCTGGCCGAAGCGCGTTACAAGGCGGGTACGGACAGCTTTCTGACCTTCCTCGATGCGCAGCGCACGCTCTACACCGCGCAGCAGCAACTCGCGACCGACACGCTGTCCCGGCAGGCCAATCTCGTGACGTTGTACAAAGTTTTGGGCGGAGGTTGGGAGCAAGCCGAAAGCATTCGGTGAGAAGTGTTTCTCCGCCGACTTGCCAGACGTTAGTGGCTCGGTCGCCTCGAACGTATACCGTCAACCGATACCGAGAGACTGGTTTGATGGTATCGAACAAGGCCGTCCCAAAAAAAATGCCGGCACCATCACCGGTACCGGCATTTTCATCAGCCATTGCCCGGATCACAGCAGACCGAAACGGACAATAACCTTATGTTTTTTTAAATGGAAAAACATGGAAAACCGGACCTCCCCGAACGACCGGGAGCAGTCTGAATCATTCCCACTCGATCGTCGCCGGCGGCTTACCCGAGATGTCATACACCACCCGGTTGATGCCACGCACTTCATTGATGATCCGGTTGGACACATGCCCCAGCAGCTCATGCGGCAGATGCGCCCAATGCGCGGTCATGAAGTCGAGCGTCTGCACGGCGCGCAGCGCGACGACATACTCGTAAGTCCGCCCGTCGCCCATCACGCCAACGCTCTTCACCGGCAGAAACACCGCGAACGCCTGGCTCGTCAAATCGTACCAGGACTTGCCGGTTTCCTTGTCGATGAACGTGCGCAGCGTCTCGATGAAAATCGCGTCCGCGCGGCGCAGCAGGTCCGCGAAGTCGCGCTTCACTTCGCCGAGAATCCGCACGCCCAGACCCGGGCCCGGGAACGGATGGCGGTACACCATGGCCGGCGGCAAACCGAGCTTGACGCCGAGTTCGCGCACTTCGTCCTTGAACAGTTCGCGCAGCGGCTCGAGCAGCTTCAGATTCAGCGTCTCAGGCAGGCCGCCCACGTTGTGGTGGCTCTTGATCGTCTGGGTGGCTTTCTTGCCCTTGCCGGCCGATTCGATCACGTCCGGATAGATCGTGCCTTGCGCCAGCCACTTCGCATCGGTCAGCTTGCCGGCTTCCGTCTGGAACACTTCGACGAATTCCGCGCCGATGATCTTGCGCTTCGCTTCCGGATCGGTCACACCGGCGAGCTTGCGCAGGAACACTTCGCTCGCGTCGACGTGAATCACCTTCACGCCCAGGTGGTCCGCGAAGGTCGCCATCACCTGCTCGGCTTCGTTCAGGCGCAGCAGGCCATGATCGACGAACACGCAGGTGAGCTGATCGCCGATCGCGCGATGCAGCAGCGCCGCCGCCACCGACGAATCCACGCCGCCCGACAGACCCAGAATCACGTGCTCACTACCGACCTGCTCGCGAATTTTGGCGACGGCTTCGTCGATATAGTGGCCCATTTCCCAATCGGGCTGCGCGCCGCAAATCTGCAGCACGAAGCGTTCGAGCATGGCGCGGCCCTGCACGGTGTGCGTGACTTCCGGGTGCCATTGCAGGCCGTAGAAACGGCGCTTTTCGTCGGCCATTGCCGCGATCGGGCACGATTCCGTTGACGCCATCAGCGCGAAGCCCGGCGGCATTTCCAGCACCTTGTCGCCGTGGCTCATCCACACCTTCAGCATGCCGTGACCTTCCGGCGTGGTGAAGTCGCTGATGCCTTCGAGCAGGCTCGTGTGATTGCGCGCACGCACTTCGGCATAACCGAACTCACGCAGGTGGCCGATGTCGACCTTGCCGCCCAGCTGCTCGGCCATAGCCTGCATGCCGTAGCAGATGCCCAGCACCGGCACGCCGAGTTCGAACACGGCCTGCGGCACGCGCGGCGTGTCCGTTTCGGTGACCGAGCTCGGGCCGCCGGAGAGGATCACGCCCTTCGGCGCGAAGTCGCGAATGAACGACGCATCGACGTCGTACGGATGAATTTCCGAATACACGTTGGCTTCGCGAACGCGACGTGCAATCAGTTGGGTGACTTGCGAACCGAAGTCGAGGATCAGAATCTTGTCGTGCATGGCAGCGGACGGAGTCAAAGAGTAAGCGGATACGGAATGCCGCGCACAGCGCGCGGCGTTGAATTCAAAGCGGTCCACGTGGGGACGATCGAGCATGAAGCGTAACGATGCAGCGGTCTGGCGCGTGCGGCGCCACAGCCAGTTGCCTGCGGCGAGCGCGAACGAAATCCGGTCACTGCGGCGGATGGCGTGGCGCGCGACGCCTCAGCCATGAAACGGCGGCCGGGGCGCGTTGGCGGCGCCGTCGCGGGCTTCGTCACGCGCGGCAGCGGCTTCTGCCCGCGCTGCGCGTTCGGAGGCTGTCAGGCCGGCTTCGTCAGCCACCGGATGAAGCGGCGCTGCTGCGACAGGACTGGCGGGATTGACTGGACGCGTAACCGGCACCACGGGCTCGACGACCGGCTCGGCGTGATACACCGGAAAACCCGCGGTCACGCGATCCGGCTCGCGCCGGTTGGCTGCGTCTTTCGCCGCTTCTTTGGCCGCCTGCTTTTCGGCACGCTCAGCAGCGGCGGCCTCGACCAGCCGCACTTTCTCGCGCCGCCGCACCGCGCCCGACAAGCGCACGCCGCCCAGACCGATCACCAGCAGCACCACACCCGTCAGCACCGCGACGATCTGACCGAAACCGGTCAGCGCCGGCGTATGCAGACCGAGCAGCCAGACCAGCATCAGCACGCCGGTCAGCCAGTTCACATGGCCGACCGTCCGGGCGACCGAGGACGTGAGCGCGCCGTCGATCGACGCGTGCAAGGCCAGCCACGCGAGCCCGATCAGCGCCACGCCAAACCCCTGGCCGACCAGAGCCGGCTGGGTTTGCACCAGAAGCAGCGCGTTGTACAGCGAAGTCCACGGCGTCAGCAGAAACAGCAGGCCGAACGCAAGCAACAGCAAGGCATCGAGGATGAGTACACCGCGCAGCAATGGCTTCATTGGCGTTTAGTCCACGTGGTAGTTGGGTGCTTCCTTGGTGATTTGCACGTCATGCACATGCGACTCGCGCAAGCCCGCGCCCGTGATCTGCACGAACTCGGCCTTGTCGTTCATCTCGGCGATGGTGCGGCAGCCGCAGTAGCCCATGCTGGCGCGCACGCCGCCGATCAGCTGGTAAAGGATCGCGTTGACCGAGCCCTTGTAGGCGACGCGGCCTTCGATACCTTCCGGCACCAGCTTGTCGATGTTCGCGGAGTTGTCCTGGAAGTAGCGGTCAGCCGCGCCGTCTTTCATGGCGCCGACCGAGCCCATGCCACGGTACGACTTGTACTGACGGCCCTGGAACAGGAACACGTCGCCCGGCGCTTCTTCCGTGCCGGCGAACATGCTGCCCATCATCACGGCGTTCGCGCCGGCGGCCAGCGCCTTGCTGACGTCGCCGGAGAATCGCACGCCGCCGTCGGCGATGACCGGCACGCCCGTGCCCTTCAGCGCTTCGGAAACGTTCGAGATCGCCGTGACCTGCGGCACACCCACGCCCGCAACGATCCGCGTCGTGCAGATCGAGCCCGGGCCGATACCGACCTTCACGCCGTCCGCGCCATATTCGACGAGCGCCTTGGCAGCCGCCGCGGTGGCGATGTTGCCGCCGATCACTTCAACCTGCGGGAAGTTCTGCTTGACCCATTTGACGCGCTCGAGCACGCCTTTGCTGTGGCCGTGCGCCGTGTCCACGACGATCACGTCCACACCGGCCTGCACCAGCAGTTCCACGCGCTCTTCGTTGTCTTCGCCCACGCCGACTGCCGCGCCCGCGCGCAGCTTGCCGTGTTCGTCTTTACACGCGTCCGGGTGCTCGGTCTGCTTGGTGATGTCCTTGACGGTCATCAGGCCGCGCAGTTCGAATGCGTCGTTGATCACCAGCACGCGCTCGAGGCGGTGGCTGTGCATCAGCGCCTTGGCTTCGGCGAGCGGCGTGCCTTCCTTGACGGTGACGAGGCGCTCGCGCGGCGTCATGATGTTGCGCACCGGCTCGTCCAGACGCTCTTCGAAGCGCAGGTCGCGATTGGTGACGATACCCACCAGCTGCGCGCCTTCGACGACCGGGAAGCCCGAAATGCCATGCTGACGCGACAGCGCGATCACGTCGCGCACCTTCATTTGCGGCGGTACGGTGATCGGATCGCGGACCACGCCCGACTCGAAGCGCTTCACCTTGGCGACTTCACGCGCCTGCTCGGCAGCCGTGAGGTTCTTGTGGATGATGCCCACGCCACCCATTTGCGCCATGGCGATGGCGAGGCGGGCTTCGGTGACCGTGTCCATGGCGGCGGACACGAGCGGCATATTCAGGGAGATGTTGCGGGTCAGCCGGGTCTTGAGGCTGGTGTCGCGCGGCAGAACATCGGAGAAAGCCGGGACGAGGAGCACGTCATCGAACGTGAGTGCTGTTTGGATCAGACGCATGGCAAATCCTATAGGCGCAAAAGCGAATTATACGCGATACCTCCCTGGTTTTCACTGCACTAACAGCAGCTTAGCGAATTTCGGGCAGTTTTTTCGCATCATCGGGCCGCCGGGATTTCGCTTGTCTGTTCGCCTCGGGTTCGATCCGGTTTCGTTTGCGCGTTCGGGCGCAATGGGGCGCAAGCGGGCGCAAACGGGCGTCGCCGCGTCCCAATGCAGAATCGAACAAGACACCGAAGCCCCCGACCGGCTATTCTGCCGACCATTCCAGTTTTTTCTTGCAGGAGCAGTCGATGCAGCGCGGTGTGGTTTATGGAGTCCTGGCCGGAGCCCTATGGGGCATGGTTTTTCTGGTGCCGCGCGTGCTGCCCGATTTTTCGCCGCTGCTGCTGAGCGCCGGCCGCTACACCATGTACGGCGTGGTCTCGCTGGCCGCCGCGCTGCCCATGGGGCGCTCGCTCTTCAAACGACTGACCCGCGAGGATCTCGGCGCGCTGGTGAAGCTGGCGCTGGCCGGCAACCTGCTCTATTACCTTCTGCTGACGGCGGCCGTCCACCTGATCGGCATCGCGCCGGCGTCGCTGATCGTCGGCGTGCTGCCCGTCACGGTGACGCTGCTCGGCCGGCGCGATCATGGCGCGGTGCCGCTCGCCCGCCTCGCCTGGCCGCTCACGATGGTGATGGCGGGCATCGTCTGCATCAACATCGACGTGTTTACGGTCGCCGACAGCACGCCGGTGAGCGTCGCCACCAAGCTGCTCGGCCTCGCCTGCGCGGTCGGCGCGCTCGGCTGCTGGACGTGGTTCGCGGTCGAAAACGCCCGCTACCTGCAGCGTCAGACGCATTTCAGCGGCAATGAGTGGTCGGTTCTGTGGGGCGTGGTGACGGGCGCGCTCGGCGCGGCGCTGTGGCTCGTGGTTGCCGTGCTGCCGTCGGGCGGCCCGCAAGGCGAGCTGGCCGACGGTCGCTGGCACAGCTTCTGGATGCTCAATCTGGGCCTCGCGATCGGCGCGTCGTGGCTCGGCAACGGGCTGTGGAATGCCGCATCGAAACGGCTGCCGCTGACGCTCTCCGGCCAGATGATCGTGTTCGAGACGTTGTTCGCGCTGCTTTATGCGTTCATTTATGACGAGCGCCTGCCGCGCCCGCTAGAACTGGCGGCGATTCTGCTGCTGGTGGCCGGCGTGTGCTGGTCGGTGCGCCAGCATGCGGACGACGATACGCCCGACGTGACACGAATCAAGGACAAGCCGCAAGTGACGGCGCCTTGAGGCACCTTAAGGTGCCTCAAGGTGCGGCGAGGCGAAGCGCTGTGCGGAGCCGCGCGGTGAGATGCGGCGCAGTGAGGTGACGCGCGGTGAGCCGCGATGCGGCGCCGTGACGTGCGGCGAGGCGAGCCCGAAGTTGCCTGCCGGCGGCTTACCGCCTCGCACCGCGGCGGCCGCAGCGGATCGAGGCGGCTTTCCACCCCACCCGATCCAATCCACTTACCGCGAATCCTTGTTCTGCCAGCGGCGCCCTTCGATCGAGCCCGCCTTGCGGGTTTTCTCGACGCGGCGCTGACGCGACACCTTGGGATCGACCAGCAGCGGCCGGTAAATCTCCACCCGATCGTGGTCGGCCAGCACCGCGTCGAGCGGCTTGAGCTTGCCGAATATGCCCACCTTCTGCGTGGCGAGGTCGATCTGCGGGAAGCGCCGCAAGATGCCGCTCGCATCCAACGCCTGCTGCAGCGTGGCGCCTTCCGGCAGTTCCACGCCAATCAGCGCCTGCTCACCGGCTAACGCGTAGCAGACTTCGATCGACAAGCGCGCGCTCATGCCTTACCGTAGCGCTGATCGGCGCGCTTCACGAACGATTCGACGAACGTATTGGCGATGTGATTGAACACCGGCCCAATGATCTTCTCGAGAATGATGTTGGTGAATTCGTAGTGCAGCGCGAATTCGATCTTGCAGGCATCGGCCCGCAACGGCGTGAAGCGCCAGAAGCCGGTGAACTTGCGAAACGGGCCGTCCGCGAACTCCATGTCGATGCGCGTGGGCCGCTCCATGCTGTTGCGCGTGGCGAAGTGCTGCTTGATGCCCTTGAAGTTGATATCGATCCTCGCCTCCATGCCGGTTTCGTCCCGGCGGCGGATTTCGACTCCCCCGCACCAAGGCAGGAAGTTGGGGTAATCGGCGACGTCGGTGACGAGGTCGAACATCTGTTCCGCCGAATGGCGGATCAACACGGTTTTCTGGACATCTGCCATAAATTGAACAGCGCGTGGCAAGGGTGGACAAGCGCGGCGGGCTTTCCTTGCCCCGCTTTGCTAAAATCGTGATTTTAAACGAGTTGGGCACTTTCCATTCATGAGCATCATCGACAACAGAAAAGCCTTCTACGACTACTCGGTCGAAGAACGCTACGAAGCAGGGCTCGTGCTCGAAGGATGGGAGGTCAAGGCGCTGCGCGCCGGGCGCGGCCAGATCAAGGAAGGTTACGTGGTCATCAAGAATAACGAACTGTTCCTGATCGGCACGCACATCAGCCCGCTGCCCGAAGCCTCGACCCATATCAACCCCGACCCGGTGCGCACGCGCAAGCTGCTGCTCCATAGCGAAGAAATCAGCAAACTGATCGGCAAGGTCGAGCAGCGCGGCTACACGCTCGTGCCGCTGAACTTCCACTACAAGGGCGGCCGCGTCAAATGCGAGATCGGTCTGGCCAAGGGCAAGAAGCAGCACGACAAACGTGAGACCGAGAAGAAGCGCGATTGGGAACGTGAAAAAGCGCGTTTGATGCGCTCGCCGAGCTGATCGTCGGTTCGAGCGGACGCTGCGCGGATATGCCGCGCTTCGTTCGCCGCCAGCGCGCGGCAACGAACCTGCAAGCACTCAAATGAAATTGGCCCGCACAGTCTGCGGGCCATTTCTTTTTTCAGCAGCTAAAGCACGCTCAGCGCATCTCCGTCGTGCCCTTCCCTTTGTTCACGATCGTGAGCGCCGAGGCGATCATCGAACTCATATCCGCCAGATTGCCCGGCACGATCAGCGTAGTGCCCTGCTTCGCCAGATTGCCGAACGCGTTCACGTATTGTTCGGCCACCTTGAGATTGACCGCTTCCATCCCGCCGTTCGACTGAATGGCCGCGGCAATCTTCTGAATCGCCTGCGAGTTCGCTTCAGCCACGGCCAGAATCGCCGACGCCTGACCCTGCGCCTGATTGATCGCCGCCTGGCGTTCGCCTTCCGACTTCTGAATCGCCGCCTCACGCCCGCCGGACGCAATGTTGATCTGCTCCTGCTTGCGCCCTTCCGACGCGGCAATCAGCGCGCGCTTTTCGCGCTCGGCGGTAATCTGCGCCTGCATGGCGTGGAGGATCTCCTTGGGCGGCGTCAGGTCCTTGATCTCGTAGCGCAGCACCTTCACGCCCCAGTTCGACGCCGCTTCGTCGAGCGACGAAACAATGCTGTGATTGATGAAGTCGCGCTCCTCGAAGGTCTTGTCGAGTTCGAGCTTGCCGATCACCGAGCGCAGCGTGGTTTGCGACAACTGCGTGATCGCGAACACGAAGTTGCTCGACCCGTACGACGCCTTCATCGGATCGGTGACCTGAAAGTACAGCACGCCGTCCACCTGCAACTGCGTATTGTCGCGCGTGATACAGACCTGGCTTGGCACCTCTAGCGGAATTTCCTTGAGGATGTGCTTATAAGCAATCCGATCGACAAACGGAAACGCGAAACTCAAACCCGGTGTCAGCGTGCGGTGATAGCGGCCGAGGCGCTCCAGCACCCACGCATGCTGTTGCGGCACGATCTTGATAGTCTGCGCCGCCAGTACGATCACGATGATCAGAAGCACCGCCCCGACGATGGTCGAATCCATGACTGCCCTCCGGTCCCTGGTTGGAATAGTTGTGTGTGCGGCGAGAAAACTCAGGCCGTGGTGGCCCGTTTGGCTGAATGGCGGGCCGCCACGACGAGGAGGCAACTGCCACGCATTTCCGTGATTTCGTAAAGCTGCGCGTCTTCAGGTTCACCCGCGGCCAGTTCGACATCCCATGCCGCGCCGCGGTAATTGGCGCGCGCCCGGCGCTCGTGCCAGGCAGGCACGGTCAGCGTTTGACCGATGTCGAGATTGACGTCGGGGTTGCGCGACGCCTCCTTGCGCGTTTTGCGGCCAAACCGCGAACGCCTGAGCAGCAGCACCGCCGCCAGTGCGACCACGGCCGCGGCGGCGAACTGCACGTCGGCTGCGGCGCCCGCGAGGTGCGCGATGGCGGCCGCTACACAACCCAACGCGATCATTAGCAGATAGAACGTGCCGCTGAGCAACTCCAGCACGACCAGCACGCCCGCCCCGATCCACCAGAACAATCCACCTGGCGCCACGTCGACCTCCACAAAGCAAAACACCCCGGATCTACCGGGGTGTTTATAGCACGAAGCGAACGCATTTTAACGCGCGGTGCAGTACGGTTTATCGTGCAATGAGCGCACGTTTGAAATACCGCGTCGTGCGCTATGCGCGCCGTTATGCATGCTGCTTAGAAAGCGGCATGCTGCTCGCTTCACTTCGCCGACTTTGCCAGTTGCTGCCACGTCTCGACGATCGTATCCGGGTTCAGCGAGATCGACTTGATGCCTTCATCGGTCAGCCACTGCGCAAAGTCCGGATGATCCGACGGGCCCTGGCCGCAAATACCGACGTACTTGTCGAGTCGCAGGCAGGTGTCGATCGCGCGCTTCAGCAGGAACTTGACCGCCGGATCGCGTTCGTCGAAATCGACAGCCAGCAGTTCCATGCCGGAGTCGCGATCGAGGCCGAGCGTGAGCTGCGTCAGGTCGTTCGAACCGATCGAGAAACCGTCGAAGAATTGCAGGAATTCTTCGGCAAGGATCGCGTTCGACGGCACTTCGCACATCATGATCAGGCGCAGACCCTTCTCGCCGCGCTTCAGGCCGTACTTGGCCAGCAGCCCGACCACGCGCTCCGCCTGCTTCAGCGTACGCACGAACGGCACCATGATCTCGACGTTGTCGAGGCCCATCTCTTCACGCACCTTCTTCAGCGCGATGCATTCCATCTGGAACGCTTCGGCGAAGTCTTCGGCGATGTAGCGCGACGCGCCACGGAAACCCAGCATCGGGTTTTCTTCGTCCGGCTCGTAGCGCGAACCGCCGATCAGCTTCTTGTACTCGTTCGACTTGAAGTCCGACAGACGCACGATCACGGGCTTCGGATAGAACGCCGCCGCGATCGTGGCGATGCCTTCGGTCAGCTTGTCGACGTAGAACGCGCGCGGCGATGCGTGACCGCGAGCGACGCTTTCCACCGCCTTCTTCAGGTCCTGATCGATATTCGGGTACTCGAGAATCGCCTTCGGGTGAACGCCGATGTTGTTGTTGATGATGAACTCGAGCCGCGCCAGACCCACGCCTGCGTTCGGCAGTTGCGAGAAGTCGAAAGCCAGTTGCGGGTTGCCGACGTTCATCATGATCTTCACCGGAATCGGTGGCAGTTCGCCGCGCTGCACTTCGGTGATTTCCGTTTCAAGCAGACCGTCGTAAATCTTGCCTTCGTCGCCTTCCGCGCACGACACCGTGACCAGCGCGCCTTCCTTCAGCACGTCGGTCGCGTCGCCGCAGCCGACCACGGCCGGCACGCCCAGCTCACGCGCGATGATCGCCGCGTGGCAGGTCCGTCCGCCACGGTTCGTGACGATCGCCGACGCACGCTTCATGACCGGTTCCCAGTTCGGGTCGGTCATGTCGGCGACCAGCACGTCGCCCGGCTGCACACGGTCCATTTCCGACGGATCGTGAATCACGCGCACCGGACCCGCGCCGATCTTCTGACCGATCGCGCGGCCCGTAGCGAGTACGTTCGATTGACCCTTCAGCTTGAAGCGCTGTTCGGCCTTGCCCACCGCCTGGCTCTTCACCGTTTCCGGGCGCGCCTGCAGAATGAAGATCTTGCCGTCGCGGCCGTCTTTGCCCCACTCGATGTCCATCGGACGCTCGTAGTGCTTTTCGATGATGACCGCGTATTTGGCCAGTTCGATCACGTCTTCGTCCGTGATCGAGAAGCGGTTGCGCTGCTCGTGCGAGACGTCGACGGTCTTCACGCGGCCTTCTTCGCCCGCCTTGGTGAATTCCATCCTGATCAGCTTCGAGCCGATCGAGCGGCGGATGATCGGGTACTTGCCTTGGGCGAGCGTGGTCTTGTAGACGTAGAACTCGTCCGGATTCACCGCGCCTTGCACCACGGTTTCGCCGAGACCATAGCTCGACGTGATAAAGACGGCGTCCTTGAAGCCCGACTCGGTGTCGAGCGTGAACATCACGCCGGCCGCGCCGACGTCCGAGCGCACCATGCGCTGCACGCCAGCCGACAACGCGACTTCAGCGTGGGTGAAGCCCTTGTGGACGCGATACGAGATAGCGCGGTCGTTGTACAGCGACGCGAACACGTGCTTCATGCGATCGAGCACGTCGTCGATACCGACCACGTTGAGGTAGCTTTCCTGCTGGCCCGCGAACGATGCGTCCGGCAGGTCTTCCGCCGTTGCCGAAGAACGCACGGCGAACGACAGCTCTTCAGGCGAGCTGTTTTGCAGGGTTTCGAAGCCCGCGCGGATATCAGCCTCGAGTTGCGGCTGCAGCGGCGCGTCGACGATCCATTGACGGATCTCCTTGCCCGCTTCGGCGAGCGACTTCACGTCGTCGACGTCGAGCGCTTCGAGACGTTTGGCGATGCGTTCGGTCAGATTGTTGTGCTGCAGGAAGTCGCGGAAAGCCAGCGCCGTGGTGGCGAAACCGGTCGGCACGCGCACGCCGGCTTCAGCGAGCTGACTGATCATCTCGCCAAGCGACGCGTTCTTGCCACCGACAATCTCCACATCGGTCATCCGCAACTGCTCGAACGGAACTACATACGCCTTATCCTTTGCGACGGTAACTGCGTTAGTCATACAAGCCCCTAAGTGTGAAAGAAATTCACGGCTGTGCAAGTGGGCTCGAACGCGAGACGCCCATTGGAAGCGTGACCTCGCGTCTTGCACAACCTGTTGGAGAAGCAATCGCTGCACATTGCCCGAAGCACCGGATGCGCGACGAAGAAGGCGAATGGACGAATTTACCGATCGATCCACCACGTTCGCCGCAACTTGGCGACTAAAATACCGATTAAAAGCGAGGCGTTGAACGACCGTTCACGGTAAGTTAGACGCCAATCGCCTGCAATTGCTTATCCAACAGGTTGCCGCTATTCTACCGTGCCGACTTTGAAAATGTGACTGTCGGACGAGAATTGCGCCTCGAAACGCGCCCCGGACCGGCCAGCGGGCTTTTGCGAGGCCCCGCCACCATCCGGGCGCAGTTGCGGTGCCCACGGCGCGCTGGTTGAACGCCGCTGCAGCCTCCGGTTAGCCACCGGGCAGCGGCGTCGATACAGCGATGTTTCATTCGAGCGATTTTCCCCGCTCACGTTCCCCAGCCCCACTGATGCCGCCCACCGTATTCATCGTCTCCGACGGTACCGGGATCACTGCCGAAACCTTCGCGCATTCGATCCTCTCCCAGTTCGACCAGAAATTCCGCCTGGTTCGCGTGCCTTTCGTCGACTCGACGGAAAAGGCCTATGCCACGCTCGAAAAGATCAACGAGGCGATCCAGCAGGACGGTCGCCGCCCGATCGTGTTCACGACGCTGGTGGACAGCGCGTCGAATCAGATCGTCAAAGGCTCGAACGCGCTCGTGCTGGACATGTTTCAGACGTTCGTGGAGCCGCTCGAACAGGAACTGGAACTGAAGTCGAGCCACGCGATGGGCCGCGGCCACCAGAACGCGGACACCGAGGAGTACAAGAACCGGATCGAGGCGATCAACTTCTCGCTCGCCCACGACGACGGCCAATCGAACCGCAATCTGGCCGACGCCGACGTGATTCTGGTCGGCGTGTCGCGCAGCGGCAAAACGCCGACGAGCCTCTATCTGGCCATGCAGTATGGCGTGAAAGCAGCCAACTATCCGCTGATTCCGGAAGATTTCGAGCGCGGCAAATTGCCTACGCCGCTACTCGCGCATCGGCAGAAAATGTTCGGATTGTCGATCGATCCACAGCGGCTTTCGGAGATTCGCAACGAGCGTCGTCCCGGCAGCAAGTACGCGGCGCCGGAGAATTGCCGCTATGAGATCAACGAGGCCGAAACGATGATGCGGCGGGAAGGGATCAAGTGGCTGTCGTCGACGCACAAGTCGATCGAAGAGATTGCAACAACCATCCTGCAGGAAATCAAGCTGGACCGGCCGGCTTATTGAACCGCCGCGTCAGCCCGGCAGCCTGAAGAGGAGACACGCGCGGCAGCGCGCGCGTGTCAAAAAACGGCGTCGAGCGAGAGGCGTCAAGCGCGCCCGCGCTGCTGGCGGCACTGCTCGAACATGCATACAGCCGCCGCAGCCGCCACATTCAACGACTCCATGCCGCCCGGCTGGGGAATCGTCACCCGCAACGAGACCGCGTCGCGCCAGATCTGCGAAACGCCCGCCCCTTCGTTGCCGAACACCCACGCGAGCGCTCCGCTCAGGTCGCAGTCGTAGATCGCCTCGGCGCCGTGCGAATCCGTAATGACGATCGGCACCGCGAGGCGCTCGACCAGCGCCTGCGCTTCCACGTCCTCGTGAATCTGCAAGAGGAAATGCGCGCCCATGCCGGAGCGCAAGACCTTCGAGGACCACGCGTACGCCGTCCCCGGCGCGCAGAACACCTGCTGAATACCGGCGGCCGCCGCGCTGCGCAGAATCGAGCCGACGTTGCCCGCGTCCTGCACGCCGTCGAGTACGAGGCAGGTTTGCGCGACGTTGTCGGGCAGCGGCGTGTCGAGCTTTTCGACCAGCAGCAGTATGCCCACACCGTGCACGACATTCGACAACTGCCCGAATAAAGCGTCCGGCAGCGTCACGACACGGTGATCTTCGATGCGTGCAACGATCGCCTGCGCTTCGTCATGGCGCAGCGCGCCGTCGGTGACGATGCACATTTCCGGTTGCCCGGCGACGTCGAGATACGCGCTCGCGAGATGAAACCCTTCGAGCAGCGCGTGGCCGCTCTTGCGCTGTTGATGCGTCGAGCCGGCCAATGCCTTCAGGCGTTTATAGAGCGGATTGTCCCGCGAGGTGATGGCTTTCACAGGCAGCGAAGACAGTGAGAATGAGGAAAGGGTTGTGACACGCGCCGCTAATGAAGCGCTCGCGCGACGTTCGCGTCAAGCTCAGACGGCGCTGCTGCGTTCGCCGAAGGCGTCGTCGTCGAACATCACTTCGGATACGACGATCACGTCGCCGGCCGCCAGCGGCACGCCGGTGCGCAACCGCAGATGCGCCTCACGCACCGGCGCGAACGAACGCCGATGATGCTCGCAAGGTCCATGTTCGCGCAACGCCGCGAGATGCTGCGGCGTGCCGTAACCGGCATGCGCATTGAAGCCGTAGACGGGATACGTCTGGTGCAATTCGAGCAGCATGCGGTCACGCGTGACCTTGGCAAGAATCGACGCCGCGGAGATGCTCTTCACGAGCGCGTCGCCGCCGATCACCGCTTCACTGCGAACGCTCAGTGTCGGACAGCGATTGCCGTCGACTTTCACGAGCGTCGGTACGACGGACAGGCCTTCCACGGCGCGCTTCATTGCCAGCATGGTGGCGTGCAGAATATTAAGCGAATCGATTTCTTCGACCGATGCCGAAGCGATGCAGTAGGCGAGCGCACGGTCGACGATCTTGTCATACAGCTCGTCGCGCTTCTTCGCGGTCAGCGCTTTGGAATCGTCGAGGCCGCGAATCATCGGCTTGGCCGGATCGAAAATCACCGCCGCTGCCACCACCGGGCCGGCTAGCGGTCCGCGCCCCGCTTCGTCCACGCCGCAGACAATGTCCTCCGGCGTCTCGAAGTTCAGGCCGACCTGCTGGGCCGCCGCTCCGGCAACGGTTTTGCGGCGCGGTGCGCGTGCGCCGGTCACGGCCGCCCCTTGCGCTTTTCGATGACGCTCGCCACGACTTCCGCCGCACGCTGCGCGGTGTTCTGCTTCAGCACGTGATGCATCTCCGTGAAGATTTCCGTCAGCGTGCGCCGGTTGGTCTCGTCGCGCAACTGTTTCAGCGTGGCTTCGGCCAGCGCCTGCGGCGTGGCGAAGTGCTGCAGGATCTCCGGCACCACGAACCGCCCCGCCAGGATGTTCGGCAGACCGACATAGGGCAGATACCCTTGACGGCGCATGATCTGGCCGGTCAGCCAGGGCACCTTGTACGAGATCACCATCGGCTTTTTCAGCAGCGCGGCTTCCAGCGTCACGGTGCCGCTCTTCACGAGGATCGCGTCAGCCGCGGTCATGGCGAGCTGCGACTGACCGTCGGTAATCGTCAGCGCGAGACCGGGGTGCGAATCCACCAGCGGCCGCAGCATCTCGCGCAGCGCCGGCGTGGCCGCCGGCATGACGAAGCGCAGACCGGGCTCCTGGTGCTGCATCATCTCCATCGCGGCGAAGAACGTCGGGCCGATCAGATCGATCTCCGAGCGCCGGCTACCCGGCAGCACCGCGATGATCGGGCCCTCTTCGGCCAGCCCCAGCGCCCGGCGCGCGCCGAGCGTGTCGGGTACGAGCGGAATCTCGTCGGCAAGCGGATGCCCGACGTACGATGCCGCGACGCCCGCCTTTTCCAGCAGCGCCGTTTCGAACGGGAACACGCACAGCATGTGGTCGACCGCCTTGGCGATCTTCTTGATGCGGCCACCGCGCCACGCCCAGATGGACGGACACACGAAGTGAACGGTCGGAATGCCGGCGTCGCGCAACGGATGCTCGAGCCCGAAGTTGAAATCGGGCGCATCCACGCCGACGAACACCGAGGGCGGCTCGGCCAGCAACTGGCGCTTCAGTTCGTTGCGGATGCCGAGAATGCCGGGAATGTGCTTCAGTGCCTCGACATAGCCGCGCACCGACAGCTTTTCCATCGGAAAATGGGCGTCGAAGCCCGTGGCGATCATGCGCGGGCCGCCGATTCCATAGTACTGGGTGCCGGCCGGCAATCGGCTTGCGAGACCGTCGAGCAGCGACGCCGCCAGCAGGTCGCCGGACGGTTCGCCGGCCACCATCGCCACGCGCAGTGGACTGGGTTGCAAAGCCATCGGTTAGCGGATGATGCCGCGTTGCGACGCTTCGACGAACGCGAGCAGCGTCTGCACCGGTTCGTCACCGTCGCCGCCCGCGGACGCGAGTTCGCGCAGTTGCACCTTCGCCTCTTCCAGCGACAGGCCGTTCTTGTACAACACGCGATAAGCCGCGCGCAGCGCCGAGATGGCGTCCGGCGAAAAACCGCGGCGGCGCAGGCCTTCGACGTTGATGCCGTGCGGCTCCGCCTTGTTGCCGGCGGCGATCACGAACGGCGGAATGTCCTGAACCAGCGCCGAGGCGCCGCCCAGCATGGAATGCGCGCCGATGCGCACGAACTGATGCACGCCCGACATGCCGCCGACGATCGCGTGGTCGCCAATCGTGACGTGGCCGGCCATCTGCGCATTGCTCGACAGAATGACGTTGCTGCCCACGTGGCAATCGTGCCCGATGTGCACGTACGCCATGATCCAGTTGTCGTCACCGAGCGTGGTGACGCCCGCGTCCTGCACCGTGCCGGTGTGGATCGTGGTGAACTCGCGGATCGTGTTGCGATTGCCGATGACGAGCCGGGTCGGCTCGTTGTTGTACTTCATGTCCTGCGGACGGCCGCCAACCGATGCGTAGTGGCCGATCCGGTTGTCTTCGCCGAGCGTGGTGTGACCTTCGATCACGCTGTGCGAACCGATCGTGGTCCGCGCGCCGATCGTCACATGTGCGCCGATCACGGCATACGGTCCGACTTCGACGGATTCGTCGAGTTGTGCGCCCGGTTCGACGATCGCAGTGGGATGAATCCTGCTCATGCGTCCTCGCTTCTGATTCTGTTGCGTTGTCTGGATGGGCATCTGGCGAAGCGGCCAGCGTGTGTATCACGCCGCCGACCGCCCGGACACTGGCTAGCGCGTCAAGCGTCCTTGTCCGTGTGCCGCACCGCGCACATCAGGTCGGCTTCCGCCGCTACCACGCCATCCACTTCGGCGCGCGCCTTGAACTTCCAGATGCCGCGCATATGACGCTCGAACGTGCAGTTCAGGATCAGCTGATCGCCCGGTTCCACCACGCGCTTGAAGCGCGCGTTGTCGATGCCGACGAACAGATACAGCGTGTTCGACGGGTCGCTCGGCTCTTCAGAAAACGTCAGCAGAGCCGCCGTTTGCGCGAGCGCTTCGAGAATCAGCACACCCGGCATCACCGGACGCGTCGGGAAGTGCCCCTGGAAATACGGTTCGTTGATCGACACGTTCTTCAACGCTTTGATGCTCTTGTGCGGCTCAAGTTCGAGCACCCGGTCGACCAGCAGGATCGGGTAACGATGTGGCAGCAGCGTGAGAATCTTATGAATGTCGAGATTGATTTTTTCGGTGCTCATGGTGTTTCTACTCGCGCATTGACTGCGCGATGATGACTGCGGATGCTGGTGCAGGTGGGTTGATAACGCATGCTGCCGGCGCTCGCCATGACCCGGCGGCCGTGCCACCCGGTCACGGCAACCGACTTTGCTTCCTGATGCTCGCCCGCTATTTTACGCGGTGCCGGCAGGTTGCCCTGCGAAATGCATGGCGAATTGTCCCGCGAGTCGGCCTAAGAGTTACCCTGGTGCCTCTCAGGCCTGGTCGTCTGCGGAACGGCTTGCTGCATTGGCGGCCGGGCTGCCTTCCTTCTCAGCCGCGGCGTTTTCAAGCGCCTTGATACGATCGCGGAGTTTGTCGATGTTACGCAGCAATGCCGCGCTCTTGTTCCAGTCTGCATGGTTCACGGCCGGGAAGGCACTGGTGTACATACCAGGCTTCAACAGCGATTTCGAAACGCCCGACTTGGCCGTGACGATCACGTAATCGGCCAGCGTGACGTGACCGGCGATCCCGACCGCGCCGCCGATCATGCAATGGCGGCCGATCGTGGTACTGCCCGCAATGCCCGCGCAGCCGGCGATCACCGTATAGGCACCGACCTTGCAGTTGTGACCGATCTGCACGAGATTGTCGATCTTCACGCACTCTTCGATGATGGTGTCCGCCATTGCGCCGCGGTCGATGGTGGTGTTCGCACCGATTTCGACGTCTGCCGCGATCGACACGCCGCCCACCTGCGGAATCTTCACCCAGCTGCCGGTGCGCGCGTCACCCTCGCCGACGAAATCCGGCGCGAAGCCGAAACCGTCCGAGCCGATCACCGCGCCCGCGTGCACGATCACGCGCTCGCCGAGCTTGCAACCGTAGTACACCGCGACATTGGGATAGAGATGTGAACCCGCGCCAATGCGCGTGCCACGGCCGATCACGACATTGGCGTCGAGCCGCACGTTTTCGCCAATCACCGCACCCGCCTCGACCGTGACGTGCGGACCGATCACCGCGCTCGCGGCAATCTGCGCCGACGGGTCGATGGTTGCGCTCGGATGCACGCCTGGCACCGCCTTGGGCGATGCGAGGTCGATGAAGGTCTGCGCGACCCGCGCAAAGTAAGCGTACGGATTCGGCGTGACGATGAAGTTACGATTCTCGCGGGAAGCGAGTTTGGCGAGGTCGTCGGCGTTGATCAACACCGCGCCCGCACGGGTCGTTTCGACCTGCGACAGGTACTTCGGATTGGCGAGGAACGCCAGCTGGTCCGGGCCTGCCTGGTCGAGCGGCGCGAGACTGCCGACGCGCTGCGAACCGTTTCCGACTACTTCACCGCCGAACCGTTGGACGATGTCCTCGAGCGTAAATGCCATGCCTATCCTGTCTCCTACCGTTCAGTCCAACTTGTCAGATCTTCTGTTGCCGGGCGACCTGCCCCACTGCAGCACTCAGTTACCCGACGCCGCCAGCGCCTTGAGCACCTGATCGGTGATGTCGATGCGCGGGCTCACGTACACGGCTTCCTGGACGATCAGGTCGTAGTGCTGGGCCTCTGCGATCTGCTTGATCACCTTGTTGGCGCGGTCGAGCACCGCCGCCAGTTCTTCGTTGCGGCGCTGGTTCAGATCCTCGCGAAACTCACGTTGCTTGCGCTGGAAATCCGTGTCCAGTTGCGACAGATCGCGCTGTTTTTGCGCGCGATCGGCGGGCGACATGGACGCGCCGTTCTTGTCGAGGGAGTCGGACATCGACTTCAGCTTCTGCGCCATGTCGGCCAAGTCCTTGTCACGCTTGGCGAACTCTGCCTCGAGCTTGACCTGCGCGGCCTTCGCAGCAGCGGATTCGCGCAGGATACGGTCGGAGTTGACCGCCGCGATCCTCGCCTCCTGCGCATGCGCCACCCCGACCCCCAAGGTCATTGCCAGCGCCAGCGCGCACGCCACACGTTTCGAAAACATACCGGTTAGCAAAGTCATCCTCTCGATACTGTAGTTTGGCCAGCCGCTTCTGGCCCAGCCGCCAGCCGCCCGATCAGAACGCCGTCCCGATCTGGAACTGGAATTTCTGATACTGGTCGCCCGTATGCTTCGTGAGCGGGAAGCCCAGGCTCAGCTTCAGCGGACCGATCGGCGAGATCCACGCCAGACCGACACCATAGCCGTAACGCAGACCGTTGGCGCCGATGCTGTTACCTTCCGTGCCCCACACGTTACCAGCGTCGAGGAACGTGAAGACACGCAGCGTGCGGTCGTAACCCGTGCCCGGCAGCGGGAACGTCAACTCGACGTTACCCACCAGCAGCTTCGAGCCGCCGATCGGGTCGTTCGTCTTGGCGTCGCGCGGACCCAGCGAGCTCGGCTCGTAGCCCCGCACCGAACCGATACCGCCCGCATAGTAGTTCTTGAAAATCGGATAAGGCTTGCCGCCGAGGCCGTTACCGTAACCGCCCTGGAAGTTGAAGCCCAGCACGAACCCGCGCGAGAACGAGTAATAGTACTGCGCGTTGATGTCGGCCTTGTAGTACTGCGTGCCACCGATCGGCGTGCCGTATTCGGCGTTCGCCTGCGTGAAGTAACCGCGGCTCGGCACCAGTGCGCTGTCACGCGCGTCGCGCGACCAGCCTACCGTGATCGGCACGTTGTTCGACACACGGCCGAATTCGTGCACGTAGTCGATATAGCTTTGCGGCGTGTTCGAGTCGATGTCGAGCTGGTTCTGCTCGAGGCCGGCGCCGAAGTAGACCGTGTCCACTTCGGAGAACGGAATACCGAACTTCAGGTCACCACCGATCGTGACGATCTTGAAGCTCGAATCCGTGGAGTAATACAGCGGCTGATACGTACGGTAATAAACGTCGGTAATCCGCTTGATACCGTCGACCGTAAAGTACGGATCGACTTGCGTGACCGTCAACGTGCGGTACGTCTTCGCGGTATTCACGTTCACCGCGAGACTCGTACCCGAGCCGAACACGTTGTCCTGCGAGACGCCTGCCGAGAGCACCACCTTGTCGGTCGACGAAAAGCCCGCACCCAGCGTGATCGCGCCAGTCGGCTTTTCGGCCACCTTGACGTCCACATCGACCTGGTCTGGCGTGCCTTCCACCGGCACCGTGGTCACGTCGACGTCCGTGAAATAGCCGAGACGGTTGATCCGGTCTTTCGACAGCGCGAGGCGGTTCGAATCGAACCACGAGCTTTCGAGCTGGCGCATTTCGCGGCGCACCACTTCGTCACGCGTGCGGGTGTTGCCCACCACGTTGATGCGGCGCACGTAGACGCGGCGGCTCGGGTCCACCTGCAGCGTCAGGTCGACCTTGTGGTTGGACTGATCGATCTGCGGCTGCGCATTGACGGTGGCGAACGCATAGCCGTATTCGCCCAGCTTGTCGACGATCGCCTTGGTGGTGGCTTGCAGCTTTTCAGCCGAGAAGCGGTCACCCGGTTTGATCTTGATGAGCTTGGCCAGCTCCGGCTCGCGGTCGAGCAGATTGCCTGCCAGCTTGATGCTCGAAATCGTGTACGGCTCGCCTTCATGCAGCGTGACCGTCAGATACATGTCCTTCTTGTCCGGCGAGATAGAGACCTGAGTCGAGTCGATGTTGAATTCGAGGTAGCCGCGATTCAGGTAATACGAGCGAACGTTTTCGAGGTCGCCGGTGAGCTTGTCTTTCGCGTACAGGTCGTTCTTCGTGTACCACGAGAACCAGTTCGGCGTGGACAGCTGCATTTCGTCGCGCAGCGTACCCGTGCTGAACGCCTTGTTGCCGATGAAGTTGATCTGGCGGATCTTCGCGCTCGGACCTTCGGCCACCGAGAACAGCACCGACACGCGGTTGCGGTCGATCGGCGTGATCGTGGTGGTGACCTCGGCGGCGTAATAACCGCGCGTGAGGTACTGACGCTTCAGTTCCTGCTCGGCCTTGTCGACGAGCGCCTTGTCGTAATAACGGCCCTGCGACAAGCCGACCGCGCGCAGCGCCTTGGTCAGGTTTTCCTTGTCGAACTCATGAATGCCGGCGAAGTCGATCGTGCCGATAGCCGGACGCTCCAGCACCTGCACGATGACGACATTGCCTTCGGTCGCGATCTTGACGTCGTTGAAGAAGCCCGTGGCATACAGGGCGCGAATGGCCTCCGATGCCTTGTCGTCGCTGAAGGTGTCGCCCTGCTTGATGGGCAGGTAGGCGAACACGGTACCAGGTTCGACGCGTTGCAATCCCTCGATCCGGATGTCTTGCACCACGAAGGGCGTCGTTGCGTGAGCAACCAGCCCATGCGCGGCGAATGCCGCGGCTATAACCGTCTTTGGAACAAAGCGATGAGGTTTAAACAACGTGCTTCCCCAGTGTGTATAGCTGCATCAGGTCGGGCGGTCGCCATCGTGAACGCCGCCGAACACTTTAAAAATGGATTAAACGAGCCAGATCGTTGAACAGCGCGATCGCCGACAACGCGACGATGCAGGCGAGACCCGCCCTCTGAAAAACGAGTTGCCAGCGATCGGAGACAACTTTACCGGTAACAGCTTCAACCAAATAATATAACAGATGACCCCCGTCCAATACCGGAATTGGTAACAGGTTCAGTACGCCAAGACTAATACTGACAAGGGCCAGGAACGACAGGAATGCAGAAGGACCTAGACGTGCGCTCTTTCCTGCGTAATCGGCGATCGTCACCGGCCCGGAAAGATTCTTGAGCGATGCTTCGCCCACGATCATCCTGCCGAACATCCGCACCGAATACACCGCGAGATCCCACGTGCGGCGCGCGCCCAGTTGCAGGCTTTCAACCGGCCCATAGTGCACGTCGATCGACGGCACCTGGGTAGCCAGTTCCGCGCCGATGCGACCGATCTGCTGGCCCGTCGCTTCGTCACGCTGCGCCTGCGGGACGATGTTCACGTCTTCGAGCTTGCCCGCCGCCTTACCTCCGCGCTCGACCTGCAACGTGACTGGTTTGCCGGCGTGCGATTTTACATAAGCGATAAAGGCCGTGGCATTTTCGGTCGGAATTCCGTCGACGGCGCGCAGACGATCGCCGGCGACGAGCCCAGCCTTTTGCGCCGCGCTGCCCGGCTGCACACCGGCCACCGTCAGCTTGCCACCACCCGGCTCGAAACCGAGATGCGACATGAAGTCGTCGTCGACGTCTTTTTCGGTGAGGCCGCGCAGATCGAGTTGAAAGTCCGACGTGCCGTGCGCGTCTTTCGCGCTCAGAACGACGCGCTTGTGATCGAATGCCGCACCCAGCAGTTTCCACCGCAGGTCCGACCATGAGCGCACCGGCTCGGATTGGCCGGCGTTCTCGGCACGCACGGCAACGATCGTCTCGCCGCCGTCGAAGCCGGCGAGCGCCGCGGGTGTATTCGGCGCGGGCGCCGCGACCACGGCCGCCGGCTCCGTCACGCCGGTGGCGAAGACGAGCGCGAACAGCACGATCGCCAGAAGGAAGTTCGCGACCGGGCCGGCCGCGACAATCGCAAAACGGCGCCACACGGACTGCCGGTTGAACGCATGCGGCAATGCTTCCACGGGAATCGGCTCGGCGCTGTTTTCGCGCTCGTCGAGCATCTTCACGTAGCCGCCGAGCGGCAGCGCGGCAATGGTCCATTCGGTGCCCGTCTTCGGGCTCACCCACTGGAACAGCGGCTTGCCGAAGCCAATCGAAAAGCGCAGCACCTTGACGCCGCACAGGCGCGCCACGCTGTAATGCCCGTATTCGTGGACGACCACGAGTACGCCAATCGCGACCGCGAAGGCGAGCAGTTCGATCAGCAGGTTCATGAGCGCCTCACTGGACGGCGCGTTCCGTGCGACGGGCGCCGTCGGGCAGACGCGCGATGAATTCGGCAGCGGCGCGACGCGCGGCGGCATCCGCTTCGATCACGTCCTCGAGCGCGTGCGCGCTGCGGTTCGGCAGCGCGTTGAGCACCGCGTCGACCACCTGGGCAATCGCCATGAAACCGATCTGGCGCGCGAGGAACGCCTCCACCGCTATTTCGTTCGCAGCGTTCAGCGCCGCGCTCGCGAGGCCTCCCTCGGCGAGTGCCTTGACTGCAAGGGCGAGACACGGAAAGCGCGTGTAATCCGGCTTTTCGAACGACAACGACGCGACCTGCAGCAGATCGAGTTGCGCCACGCCCGAATCGACGCGATCCGGAAACGCCAGCGCATGGGCGATCGGCGTGCGCATGTCGGGATTGCCAAGCTGCGCGAGCACCGAACCGTCGGCGTACGAGACCATCGAGTGGATCACGCTTTGCGGGTGAATCAGCACGTCGATGCGCTCGCCCGGCAGATCGAACAGCCAGTGCGCCTCGATCACTTCGAGGCCCTTGTTCATCATGGTGGCCGAGTCGACCGATATCTTGCGGCCCATGACCCAGTTCGGATGCTTACAGGCTTCTTCCGGCGTGACGTCGACAAGTGTGGCCGGTTCGCGCGTACGGAACGGGCCGCCCGAAGCGGTCAGAATGATCTTGGAGACGCCGCCGTGCAGCGCGGCTTCGCGCGGCAAGCATTGGAAAATCGCGTTGTGCTCGCTGTCCACCGGCAGCAGGACGGCGCCGTTGTCGCGCACCGCGTCCATGAAGATCGCGCCGGACATGACCAGCGCTTCCTTGTTGGCGAGCAGGATGCGTTTGCCGGCGCGCGCGGCGGCAAGGCTCGGCGCGAGGCCGGCCGCGCCGACGATCGCCGCCACCACCGTATCGCAGCCGTCGCTCTTCGACACGTCGACGAGCGCCTGCGGTCCGTACGTGACCTCGGTCTTGCAACCCGCCTCGCGCAATTTCGCGGCGACGCTGGCGGCCGTGTCGGCGTCGCCGACCACCGCGACTTCGGGCTGAAAGCGCAGGCATTGCTCGACGAGCTTGTCGCCGTTGCGATGCGCGCTCAGCGCATACACCGAAAAACGCTCGGGATGACGCGCGACGACGTCGAGCGTGCTGTCTCCAATCGAGCCCGTGGAACCGAGCAGTGTCAGACGTTTTTGCATATCTCTTTCTCTAGCCGAGCAGCAGCATGGCAAGCGGCAGCACCGGCAACAATGCGTCGATGCGGTCGAGCACGCCACCGTGCCCCGGCAACAGGCCGCTTGAATCTTTCACACCGGCCTGGCGTTTCATCATGGATTCGAACAGGTCGCCCACCACACTGAAAACGACCAGCAGGGTCAGGGCGAGCAACGTGCGCACGGCGCCCCAATGCGCCAGCAACGCAGAATACAGGGTCGGCTCGAACGCATGCAAAAAGACCGCCGCCGCCGCGACGATCATCACCACCAGCCAGCCGCCGATCGCGCCCTCCCAAGTCTTACCCGGACTGATGGCAGGTGCCAGCTTGTGTTTTCCGAATGCTTTTCCCGAGAAGTATGCGCCGATATCGGCCAGCCATACCAATAGCAGCAACGACAGCACGAACGGCACACCCTGCATGCGCGCGGCGACGAGAGCATGCCAGCACGCGACGAATACCACAATGCCGGCAACAAACAGAAAGGAGCGCCATGCGCCCTGGGCGAGCGTGGGCTTGCGCAACAGCACGAACGGACCGGCGATCACCCAGAAAATCGCGGCCGCCTGAAAGAGCGGCCTCGCCTGCTCGATACCGGTGCCAAGGCGCGTGCTGGCGACGAGCGCCACCGCGGCCACCAGCGCATAAATGACCGGGCCCGCGCCGCCCAGCTTGAGCAGGCGCGCCCACTCCCATGCGGCGAACACGACGACGAAGGCGATAAGCGCGCCGAACGCACCCACCGGCGCGAACAACGTCACCGGCAGGAAGACCGCCAGCAGGATGATCGCCGTGATGACACGGGTTTTTAGCATGGAAGCGAATCGACGTTTTGCGATTGCGGCTCGAGTTGAGCACTGGTGCGGCCGAAGCGGCGTTCGCGCTCCGCGTACGAAGCGATGGCGTGGCCGAGCGCGTCGGCGTCGAAATCCGGCCAGAACGTGTCGGTGAAGTAGAACTCGGTGTAAGCGAGCTGCCACAGCAGGAAGTTGCTGACACGGCGCTCGCCGCCGGTGCGGATGAACAGATCCGGCTCCGGCGCATAAGCCATGGAGAGGTGCTCGGCGAACGATTCCTCGGTCACCTCGACCGCCTTGCCCGCCAGCGCCGACTGTTCGGCGAGCTTGCGGGTGGCCTGCATGATGTCCCAGCGGCCGCCGTAGTTCGCGGCGATCGTGAGTGTAAGGCGGGTATTGCGCGCGGTCTTGGTCTCCGCGCGCTTGATCAGGTCGCGGATGCGCGTATCGAAGCGCGACAGATCGCCCACTACCCGCAAACGGATGCCGTTGGCGTGCAGTTTGCCGATCTCGCGCTCCAGCGCGGTCACGAACAGGCGCATCAGGAACGACACTTCGTCGTTGGGACGACGCCAGTTTTCCGAGCTGAAAGCGAACAGCGTCAGATATTCGACACCCTGACGGGCGCACGCCTCGACGGCCGCACGCACCGCGTCGACGCCGCGCGTATGGCCCGCCACGCGCGGCAGACGCCGCTGGGTGGCCCAACGGCCGTTGCCGTCCATGATGATCGCGATATGTCGCGGCACCGCGGCGACATCAGGCACGCGCACGGTTGAGCTGGTATAGGTCATGGCCGTCGGGACAGTGACTGCAAATAAAGAAGTGGAAACCCTGAAAGTACCGAGTGCCCCCAAACCTGGCGCTTCACACCAGCCGCCCGAGGGGGCAATCCCCGAAGGGGATGTCCTGCGGGGCGGAAAACCTGGGGCGGCCCGGCGTTTTTCTGAGAGGCGACCGGCCTCAGACCGTCATGATCTCGGCTTCTTTCGTCACGACGAGTTTGTCGATTTCGGCAACGAACTTGTCCGTCAGCTTCTGAACGTCGTCACCGGCACGACGCTCGTCGTCTTCCGAAATTTCTTTGTCCTTCACGAGCTTTTTCAGTTGCTCGTTTGCATCACGGCGCAAATTGCGCACGGCGACCTTGGCCGTTTCCGCTTCGCTCTTGACCACTTTGGTCAGTTCGCGGCGGCGCTCTTCGGTCAACGCGGGCATCGGCACGCGAATCACGTCGCCTTGCGTGGCCGGGTTCAGGCCGAGGTCCGACTCGCGGATCGCCTTTTCGACGACCTGAACCATCTTCTTTTCCCACGGCTGCACGCCAATCGTGCGGGCGTCGATCAGCGTCAGGTTCGCGACTTGTGAAATCGGCACCGGCGAACCGTAGTAATCGCACTGGATGTGATCCAGCAGGCCCGTATGCGCACGGCCCGTGCGGATCTTCGACAGGTCGTTCTTGAACGCGTCGATGGAGCGCTGCATCTTTTGTTCAGCGCCCTTTCGGATATCAGCCACAGACATTTTTAAACCTCCGAACCTTCAAAACGGTGCGAGCCGGCCAGCGCGCGCAAGATGCGGCGACCCGGGCTCGCGTCAAAGCCCACGTTATGTGAACGAGAGTTTACACGTGGACGAGAGTGCCTTCGTCCTCACCTTGTACGATGCGCTTGAGCGCGCCCGGCTTGACGATCGAAAACACCCGGATCGGCAGCTTCTGGTCGCGGCACAGTGCGAACGCCGTGGCGTCCATGACCTGCAGATTGCGGCCGATTGCCTCGTCGAAGCTGATCGTGGTGTAACGGGTCGCGCTCGGGTCTTTCTTCGGGTCGGCGGAGTAGACGCCGTCCACCTTCGTTGCTTTCAGCACGACTTCCGCGCCAATTTCCGAGCCGCGCAGCGCTGCGGCCGTGTCGGTCGTGAAGAACGGGTTGCCGGTGCCGGCCGCGAAAATCACGACTTTGCCTTCTTCGAGCTGGCGAATCGCGCGGGGCCGGATGTACGGCTCGACCACCTGGTCCATGCGCAGCGCCGATTGCACGCGCGCCTCGATACCGGCGTGGCGCATGGCGTCCTGCAGCGCCAGGGCGTTCATCATGGTGGCCAGCATGCCCATGTAGTCGGCCGTGGCGCGATCCATACCCGCCGCGCCGCCTGCGACGCCGCGGAAAATATTGCCGCCGCCGATCACCACGGCCAGCTGCGTTCCGAGACGGACCACTTCGGCCACGTCCGCCACCATTCGTTCGATGGTCGCGCGATTGATGCCAAAGGCATCGTCGCCCATCAGAGCTTCACCGGAGAGTTTGAGCAGGACGCGTTTATAGGCAGTGGGCATAGGGGTATCCAGATCGCGCAGAACAGGGCAACAACAAGGGACTAATGTAGGGGTGAAATGCTGATTCGGGCAAGCGTCGCCAAATTGACGAACCCTGGGGTTCGCCAGCGGCGGCTGCGCCACGAGGGTCAACCCGCGCGCAGCCTTGCGGCGCTGCCGACCGCGGCAAAGTCTTGCTCTGCCGCGGGTCCAACGATACAACAGTGATGCTTGGGTGCGACTTATTGTTGCTTTGCAGCAGCGACTTGAGCGGCCACTTCAGCTGCGAAGTCGTCCTGCTTCTTCTCGATGCCTTCGCCGACCACGAACAGTGCGAACTTCTGCACGCTCGCGTTGCCGGCCTTCAGCATCTGTTCGATCGTCTGCTTGTCGTTCTTAACGAACGTCTGGTTCAGCAGCGACACTTCCTTCAGGTACTTCTGCACGCTGCCGTCGACCATCTTGGCGACGATTTCAGCCGGCTTGCCCGATTCGGCGGCCTTCTGTTCAGCAATGCTGCGTTCCTTGGCGATCAGATCCGCCGGCACGTCGTCCGACGACAGCGAAACCGGCTTCATTGCGGCGATGTGCATTGCCACGTCCTTGCCGACCTGCTCGTCCGCGCCCGTGTACTCGACCAGCACGCCGATACGCGTGCCGTGCAGGTACGCTGCCAGCTTGTTGGCGGTGTCGAAGCGCACGAAACGGCGGATCGACAGGTTTTCGCCGATCTTGCCGACCAGCGCGAGACGCACTGCGTCGACCGTCGAGCCGTCCAGCGGCAGTGCCGACAAAGCAGCGACGTCAGCCGGGTTTTGCGTAGCGACCAGCTCAGCGACCTTCTTCGAGAAAGCCAGGAAGTCGTCGTTCTTCGAAACGAAGTCGGTTTCGCAGTTCAGCTCGACCAGCGAACCTGCATTGCCGCCGATGAACGATGCGACCACGCCTTCAGCCGTCACGCGCGACGCTGCCTTGCTGGCCTTGTTGCCCAGCTTCACGCGCAGCAGCTCTTCAGCGCGCGCCATGTCGCCGTCGGCTTCCGTCAGCGCCTTCTTGCATTCCATCATCGGCGCGTCGGTCTTTGCGCGCAGTTCTGCAACCATGCTTGCGGTAATTGCCGCCATCATTTGCTCCTTGAGTTCCGTCTGTCACACGCCGCCCGCATTTCGATGCCGGCGGCAAGAATTCGTTTCAGCGTTGCGCGTACTTTTTTACGGACAACGCCTGGGCACCGCTCGGAAGACTGCCGGCCGCACCCTACTACAATATCGCGGCTTAAAAAAAGGGGGCCTGTAGAAAGCCCCCTTTTTTGCCGGACACGGGGCAGCTTTACGCTTCCGCGTTGACCTCGACGAACTCGTCGCCGTCGCCACCACGTGCAGCCTGCACCACTTCGTTGACCGCGTTCGCACGGCCTTCAACGATCGCGTCAGCCACGCCAGCCGTGTACAGAGCGACAGCCTTCGAGGCGTCGTCGTTACCCGGGATCACGTAGTCGATGCCTTCCGGCGAGTGGTTCGTGTCGACCACGGCGATGACCGGAATGCCGAGCTTGTTGGCTTCGGTCACGGCAATCTTGTGGTAGCCGACGTCGACCACGAAGATCGCGTCCGGAATGCCGCCCATGTCCTTCACGCCGCCGATCGACTTTTGCAGCTTGGCCATTTCGCGTTCGAACAGGAGCGCTTCCTTCTTGCTCATGCGTTCGGTTTCGCCTGCTTCCAGCGCCGCTTCCATGTCCTTCAGGCGCTTGATCGATACCTTCAGCGTCTTGAAGTTGGTCAGCATGCCGCCGAGCCAGCGAGCATTGACGTACGGCATACCAGCGCGTTGTGCTTCTTCAGCGATGGTGTCGCGCGATTGACGCTTCGTGCCAACGAACAGGATCGTGCCGCGGTTCGCTGCCAGTTGACGCGCGTACTTCAGCGCGTCGTTGTACATCGGCAGCGTCTTTTCGAGGTTGATGATGTGAATCTTGTTGCGATGACCGAAAATGAACGGGGCCATCTTCGGGTTCCAGAAGCGCGTTTGGTGACCGAAGTGGACACCGGCTTCCAGCATTTGACGCATGGTAACTGCCATGAAAATCTCCGCGAGGGTTGGGTCTTAAGCCGGCTGCCGTATCGGCCGCGCCGCCATTTCATCTATCTGGCTGAACGCGACGGACACCCTGGGTGCGCCGGCTTGCGAGTCTGCTGCCTTGTCATGCTTTACTACCTCATAGCGCAGGCAACCAGCGCCATGAGAAGCCGCTCCCGCCAAACTTTTCACTCACATGGAGACCATATGAAGCAATAAAGCAAGACAGAGATCGACTTAGCCAAAGATTATAGCACGCGACTATTGCACGACTCAACCTGCTCCGGTAGCTCCTGTCTGACGCCGCCGGTTGCACCCGCGTACTCGCCGCCCGCCCCCGATCGACCAGCCCGAGCCAGCCGACCCAACCCGCCCTGGCATGGTGCAATGCCGACTGCGGCGCGCCTTCGACACTGAGCGGCATTGCGCCACCGCGGCGAAAGCCGCCTGCTCAATGGACCACCTCAGGGACCACCTCAGGGACTCGCGCACGAGCCCTCGACAGGCGTCACTCCCGTCGCAAAAGCCTGCGGCGGCAGGAATATGGTGCGATAATCTCGCAATAAATCGCATTTCAGGCCCGACTCATGGCTATTACGCTCAAAAACGAACACGATATCGCGCAGATGCGCGTCGCTTGCAAACTCGCGAGCGAAGTGCTCGACTACATCACGCCGTTCGTCACGGCGGGCATCACCACTGGCGAACTCGACCGCCTGTGCCACGAATACATGCTGAAGGAACAGGGCACGATTCCGGCGCCGCTGAACTATCAGCCGCCCGGCTACCCGCCCTACCCGAAAGCCACCTGCATTTCCGTCAACGACGTGATCTGCCACGGCATTCCGGGCGACAAGACCTTGAAGAACGGCGACGCGCTGAATATCGACGTCACCGTCATCAAGGAAGGCTATTTCGGCGACACCAGCCGCATGTTCATCGTCGGCGAAGGCTCGATCCTGGCCAAACGTCTGGTTCAGACCACCTTCGAATGCATGTGGCTCGGCATCGACCAGGTGCGTCCGGGCGCCCATCTCGGCGACATCGGCTATGCGATCCAGAAACATGCGGAAGGCCAGGGCTACAGCGTGGTGCGCGAATATTGCGGTCACGGCATCGGCACGGTGTTCCACGAGGACCCGCAGATCCTGCACTACGGCCGCCCCGGCACCGGGCTCGAGCTGCAAACCGGCATGATCTTCACGATCGAGCCGATGATCAATGCCGGCCGCCGCGACATCCGCACCATGCCGGACCAGTGGACCGTCAAAACGAAAGACCGCAGCCTGTCGGCGCAGTGGGAGCATACCGTGCTCGTCACCGAAACCGGCTACGACGTGCTGACCGTTTCGGCCGGCACGCCCGCGCGTCCGCCGATCGTCGCGGCCACCGCCTGACTGACTTCCGAACCCACCGCCGCCTGCCAATGAGTAGTGTTCCAGCCCTCGCCCAATCCCCTGCCAGGTCGCTCAAGGCGGAGTACAAAGTGGCCAAAGCCCAACTGCTGGAACGCTTCAGGACGGCCACCAACGTCGAGGCGCTGATGGCCTCGCTCGCGCGCGCCACCGACGATTCCCTGAGCGCCGTCTGGAACACCTGCGACCTGCCGCCCGAGCTGGCCTTGCTGGCGGTGGGCGGCTACGGGCGCGGCGAACTGGCGCCGCACTCCGACATCGACATTCTGGTGTTGCTGCCCGACGCGCCGATCGGGCATCTGGAAGCCCGCATCGAACGCTTTATCAGTCTCGCCTGGGATTTGGGGCTCGAACTGGGCAGCAGCGTACGCAGCGTGTCGCAATGCCTCGATGAAGCCGCCAACGACGTCACGGTGCGCACCTCGCTGCTCGAAGCACGGCGCATAACCGGCAGCGCGGAGTTGTTCGACGACTTCGCGAAGCGTTACCGCGACGCGCTCGACCCCAAAGCCTTCTTCCAGGCCAAAGTGCTGGAAATGCGCCAGCGCCACGCCAAATTCCAGGACACGCCTTACTCGCTCGAACCCAACATCAAGGAGAGCCCGGGCGGCCTGCGCGATCTGCAACTGATTCTGTGGATCACCCAGGCGGCCGGTTTCGGCAGCAGCTGGCGCGAACTCGAAGCGCGCGGCCTGATCACCGAGCGCGAGGCGCGCGAACTGCGCCGCAACGAGAGTTTCCTGAAAGCGCTGCGTGCGCGGCTGCATGTGATCGCCGGGCGTCGTCAGGACATCATGGTGTTCGACCTGCAAACGGCGGTGGCGGAGAGCTTCGGCTACAAGCCGACCGCCACCAAGCGCGCGAGCGAACAGCTCATGCGCCGCTACTACTGGTCTGCCAAGGCTGTCACGCAACTCGCCACGATCCTGATCCAGAACATCGAGGCGCAACTCTTTCCCAGCACGAGCGGCGTCACGCGTGTGCTGTCGGACCGCTTCGTCGAGAAGCAGGGCATGCTGGAAATCGCCAGCGACGACGTGTTCCAGCGCGAGCCGAACGCGATCCTCGAGGCTTTCCTGCTGTACGAACAGACGCCCGGCGTAAAAGGCCTGTCGGCGCGCACCCTGCGCGCGATCTACAACGCCCGCGACGTGATGGATCAGCATTGGCGGCGGGACCCGGAAAACCGGCGCCTCTTCATGGACATCCTGAAGCAGCCGGCCGGCATCACGCACGCACTGCGCCTGATGAACCAGACCAGCGTACTGGGGCGCTATCTGCTCAACTTCCGGCGCATTGTCGGGCAGATGCAGCACGATCTGTATCACGTCTACACCGTCGACCAGCACATTCTGATGGTGCTGCGCAATCTGCGGCGCTTCGCCGTGGCCGAGCACGCGCACGAATATCCGTTCTGCAGCCAGCTGATCGCCAACTTTGACCGGCCGTGGGTGCTGTACGTGGCGGCGCTGTTTCACGACATCGCCAAAGGCCGCGGCGGCGACCATTCCACGCTCGGCATGGCCGACGCGCGGCGCTTCTGCCGCAATCACGGCATTCTCGGCGACGACGGCGAACTCGTCGTGTGGCTGGTCCAGCAGCATCTGACCATGAGCCAGGTCGCTCAGAAGCAGGATACGAGCGACCCGGAAGTCATCAAGCGATTTGCCGAACTGGTCGGCACCGAGCGCCGCCTCACGGCGCTCTACCTGCTGACCGTGGCCGACATCCGCGGCACCAGTCCGAAAGTCTGGAACACGTGGAAAGGCAAGCTGCTCGAAGATCTGTACCGCGCCACCCTCTCCGTACTCGGCGGCGCACGCCCGGATGCGCATTCGGAACTGAAGTCCCGGCAGGAAGAAGCGCTTGCGCTGCTGCGCCTCGAAACCGTGCCGGAAGGTGCGCAGAGGGCGCTATGGGACAAGCTCGACATCGGCTATTTCCTGCGTCACGACGCGGCGGATATCGCGTGGCAAACACGTGTGCTGTATCGCCATGTCGAAACGCCGACGCCGATCGTGCGGGCCCGTCCGTCGCCGATCGGCGAGGCGCTTCAGGTGCTGGTCTATGTGAAGGATCAGCCCGATCTGTTCGCCGGCATTTGCGCGTATTTCGACCGCAATGGCTTGTCGGTGCTCGATGCGCGGGTCAGCACGACCCGTCACGGTTACGCGCTCGATAATTTCCTCGTCGCGCATACCGAAGAAGACGTGCATTATCGCGATATTGCCAATCTGGTCGAACAGGAACTGACCGCTCGCCTCACGGGTGACGGCACCCTGCTTCCGGGACCGTCGAAAGGCCGTCTGTCACGGCTGTCGCGGACCTTCCCTGTTACGCCGCGCGTCGATCTTCGGGCCGACGAGCGCGGCCAATATTACATCCTGTCCGTGTCGGCGAACGACCGGCCAGGCCTTCTTTATTCGATTGCGCGCGTGCTGGCCGAGCATCGGGTCGGCGTCGCTTCGGCGCGGATCAATACGCTCGGCGAACGCGTCGAAGACGTGTTCCTGCTTGATGGACGCGGCCTGTCTGACAGCCGCCTGCAAATTCAGGTCGAGACCGAACTGCTGCGCGCGATTGCAGTGTGAGATTTCATGCGAGTCAAATTAACAGCCAAGCACCCGCGGCCGGCTTCGTCCGAACGCGCCCCTGTCCGTACCGGAAGTCCATCGGCGCGTAAGCCGACGCGCCCGGCGGGGCCGAAGCCTTCTGAGTCGACGGCGGGTATCGGCGGAGCCCGGAGCGAACGCACTGGCGCGCCGGCTGGAAGCGGCAAGCGACCGGCCGGCGGCAAGCCGGCGGGCGCTGGCGCTCGTCCGGCAAAGGCCGAAGGGTCGTTTTCGCGCGAGCGGACGGCCGGTGGGACTCAGCGGGCCGCGTCGGATCGGCCGCCGCGCCGCGAAGGCGCCGGCAGTACGGGTGCGCCGCGCCGGTTTGAAGGCAGCGGCGAGCGCGCTCCGCGTCGCGACGATGGTGAACGCGCCCCGCGCCGGTTTGAGGGCAGCGGTGATCGTAGCGAACGTGGGCCGCGCAGGACCGAGGGCGAGCGGGCACCGCGCCGCTTTGAAGGTGGCAGCGAACGTGCCCCGCGCCGCGCCGAGGGAGAGCGCGCGCCACGTCGGTTTGAAGGTGGTGCTGACCGCAGCGAACGCCCACTCCGTCGCACCGAAGGTGAACGTGCACCGCGTCGCTTTGAAGGTGGCGCTGACCGCAGTGAACGCGCACCCCGCAGGGCTGAGGGTGAACGTGCACCGCGTCGGTTTGAAGGCAGCAGCGAGCGCGCCCCGCGTCGCGACGATGGCGAACGCGCCCCGCGCCGGTTTGAAGGCAGTGGTGATCGTAGCGAACGCGCCCCGCGCCGCGCTGAGGGTGAACGCGCCCCACGTCGGTTTGAAGGTGCCAGCGATCGCGCCCCCCGTCGCACCGAGGGTGAACGCCCGCCACGTCGGTTTGAAGGTGCCAGCGACCGCGCCCCGCGCCGCGACGATAACGAACGCCGCCCGTTCAGCGGTGCGCGTCCTGGCACGGGCCGTCCGTCCGAAGGCTCGTCGCGCGGCGATCGTCCGGAACGTCGTGAGCGCGATGCGTCCGACCGTCCGCGCTTCGGCAGCGACCGTGGCGCTCCGCAAGAGCGCCGTGGCGGTGAGCGCGGGCCGCGCAACGACAGCGCGCCGCGTCGTTTCGAAGGCGAGCGCGGTTCGTCCGAACGCGGTGAACGCAGTTTTGCCAAGCCCGTCAAGAGCGGCTACGGCGAGCGCTCCGACCGTCCGGCACGCGCTCCGCGCGACGAGCGCGGCGATCGCGCGCCGGCCAAACGCGAATTCGGCGACCGTCCTGCGCGCGGCGCGGAGCGCACCGAGCGCCCTGCCCGCAGCTTCGACAAGACCTTGCCCGCCGCCGGACGCCGCTTCGGCGACGAGCGGCCCGCGCGCGCCGACAAGCCGCGCGGCGCAGCACGAAGCGAGCGCGATTCCGAAGTCGATGCCACGCCGCGCACGCCGCGTCGCGATTACGAAGACGCGCCGGGCACTTTGCGCCTGTCCAAGCTGATGTCGGAACTCGGTATGTGTTCGCGCCGCGAAGCCGACGAGTGGATCGAAAAAGGCTGGGTGATGGTGGACGGCGAGCGCATCGACACGCTCGGCACCAAGGTTCGCCCGGACCAGCGTATCGAGATCGACCCCGCCGCCGAAGCCGCGCAAGCAAGCCAGGTGACAGTGCTGATCCACAAGACAGTGGGCTTCGTCTCCGGTCAGGCGGAAGACGGTTATCAACCGGCCATCACGCTCGTTACGCCGGAGAACCGCTGGGAAGGCGACCGCTCGGACATTCGCTTTTCGGTCGCGCATTTGCGCCAGCTCGCACCGGCCGGCCGTCTGGATATCGACTCGACGGGCTTGCTGGTACTGACTCAGGACGGCCGTATCGCGAAGCAGCTGATCGGCGGTCATTCGGAAATCGACAAGGAGTATCTCGTGCGCGTGGCGTTCGGCGAGCACACCACCGACGTCGAAAGCCACTTCCCGCCGGAAAGTCTGGCGCTGCTGCGGCACGGCCTCTCGCTCGACGATGTGCCGCTCAAACCCGCGCAGGTCAGTTGGCAGAACGGCGAACAATTGCGTTTTGTGCTGCGTGAAGGCAAGAAGCGCCAGATTCGCCGCATGTGCGAACTGGTCGGCCTCGAAGTGATCGGCCTGAAGCGCGTGCGCATGGGCCGTGTGATGCTGGGCGCGCTGCCGCCTGGGCAATGGCGCTACCTGTCAGCCGACGAATCGTTCTGACTATGTGTCCGGTGCTGAGGGCGCGGTTAGATCCTCACCCGGTCGATAGCCTGGCGGCGGTGCAAAACGACCCCACGTTTGTTCGAAAACGTGGGGTTGTTTGCTAATGAGCCGGTCCTTCCGACGCCCTGCCGCCTGTCAGCGTGGACGACGCTGGACGAGTCTCACGCTTCACCAGGTCCGAGAGACGCGCCAGTTTGCCGCTATCCGTCAATTCTGCTTCGACTTCAATGGTTCCGCTATAGGAACACCCGCGGCGGTTCATCACCCCGCGGCACATCACCCCAACAGCTTCAATCGTCGCTATTCGGATCCATATCCGGAAACAGCACTTCCGTGAACCCGAACTTCGCGAAGTCGTTGATCCGCATCGGATAGAGCTTGCCGATCAGGTGATCGCACTCATGCTGCACGACGCGCGCGTGAAAACCCTCCGCGACGCGATCGATAGGTTTGCCGTACTGGTCGAATCCGTGATATTTGATCATCGAAAACCGGCTCACCGCGCCGCGCAAGCCCGGCACAGACAGGCAGCCTTCCCAGCCCTCTTCCATGTCCTGCGAGACCGGCGTGATGGTCGGATTGATCAGCACCGTTTCCGGCACCGGTGGCGCATCCGGGTAGCGCTCGTTGTGGCCGAAGCCGAAGATCACCACCTGCAGATTGACGCCGATCTGCGGCGCGGCGAGGCCCGCGCCATTGGCGTCATGCATGGTCTCGAACATGTCCTTCACGAGCTCATGCAACTCGGGCGTGTCGAAGTGATCGACCGGATCGGCAATACGCAAAAGGCGCGGATCGCCCATCTTAAGAATTTCGCGGATCATAACTGCCCCTCCAGGAGCTTACGCATACCATCTTCGTCGAGTACGGGAATGCCGAGTTCCTCGGCCTTAGCCAACTTGCTGCCGGCTTCGGCTCCCGCCACCACATAGTCCGTTTTCTTCGACACGGATCCGGCCACTTTCGCGCCGGCGGCTTCCAGCATTTCCTTTGCCTCTTCGCGCGCGAGGCTCGGCAAGGTGCCGGTCAACACGACCGTCTTACCGGCCAGCACGCCTTGCGGCGCTTTCGGAGCGGGCGGCCCTTCCGCCCACGTGACTTTGCCCGGCGCGCGCAGTTGCTCGATCACCGTACGGTTGTGCTCTTCGGCGAAGAACTGATGAATCGACTCGGCCACTACCGGCCCGACGTCGTTGACCTCCAGCAAGGCTTCCACCGACGCGTCCATGATCGGATCCAGCGAGCCGAAGTGCTTGGCCAGGTCTTTGGCCGTGGACTCGCCCACATGGCGAATACCGAGCGCGTAGATGAAGCGCGCCAACGTGGTGTGCTTGGCCTTTTCGAGCGAGTCGAGCAGGTTTTGCGCGGACTTTTCCGCAAAGCGGTCGAGTTCGGAGAGCGTCGCGAAGCCGACATTGAACAGATCGGCCGGCGTACGCACGAGATTCTGCTCGACCAGTTGATCGATGATTTTTTCGCCCAGTCCGTCGATATCCAGCGCGCGCCGCTGCGCGAAATGCCACAGCGCCTGCTTGCGCTGCGCGGGACAGAACAGTCCGCCGGTACAGCGCGCAATCGCCTCGTCCGGCAAGCGCTCGATATTCGAGCCGCACACCGGGCAATGCGTGGGCATGACGAACTCGCGCGCATCCTCAGGACGCCGGTCGAGCAGCGCGCTCACCACTTCGGGAATCACGTCGCCGGCGCGCCGCACGATCACCGTGTCGCCGATGCGGATGTCCTTGCGGCGCACTTCGTCTTCGTTATGCAGCGTGGCGTTCGTGACCGTCGCGCCGCCGACGAACACCGGCTCGAGCCGCGCCACCGGCGTAATCGCACCGGTACGGCCGACCTGCACGTCGATCGCGACGAGTCTGGTGAGCGCCTCCTGCGCGGGGAATTTGTGCGCGAGCGCGAAACGCGGCGCGCGCGACACGAAACCGAGCGCCTCCTGCTCATCGCGCCGGTTGACCTTGTACACCACACCGTCGATGTCGTACGGCAGCTTCTCGCGCTTCTCGCCAACGGCGTGGAAAAACCCCAGCAAGCCCTCTGCGCCCCGCACCACCGCGCGTTCGCCATTCACAGGCAAGCCGAGTTCTTTGTACCAGTCGAGCAGTTCGCTATGCGTGGCCGGCATGTCCATGCCTTCGAGCACGCCGATTCCATAAGCGAAAAACGACAGCGGCCGCTGCGCGGTGATTTTCGAATCGAGCTGCCGCAAACTGCCCGCCGCCGCATTGCGCGGGTTGGCGAACTCCTTCTGTTCAGCAGCCCGCTGACGTTCGTTCAGACGCTCGAAATCGCGCTTGAACATCAGCACTTCGCCACGCACGTCGAGCACGGCCGGCACGCGTTTGCCCTTGAGCTTGAGCGGAATGGAGCGGATCGTGCGGACGTTTTCGGTAACGTTCTCGCCGGTCGTGCCGTCGCCGCGCGTGGACGCCTGAACGAACACGCCGTCGACGTAACGCAGCGAGATGGCAAGGCCGTCGAACTTCAGTTCGGCCGCGTAATCGACCGGCACCGGGGGCTCGCTCGCGTTCTTGCCGAGCGCATCGCCGATACGCTTGTCGAATGCAACGATGTCTTCGTCCGCGAAACCGTTGTTTAGCGACAGCATGGGCTGGTCGTGCACGACCGGCTCGAAACCGCTGGCCGCCTCGCCGCCCACGCGTTGAGTGGGCGAATCCGGCACGATCAGGTCAGGATGTTCCGTCTCGATGCGCTCGAGTTCCTTGAACAGCCGGTCATATTCCGCGTCGGGCAGGTCCGGCTGGTCGAGCACGTAGTACGCGTAATTGGCGCGTTCGAGTTCCGCGCGCAGCCACGCGGCGCGCTCTGCCGGGGCACTGCTTGCGGAGGGTGAGACGGGGGTTCGGGCCATGCTGTCGGAAGGTTCTTCAGTGAAAATCAGACATTGGATTATCGCAGGAAGCGTGCCCCTTTACATCGGCCGAATGGCCAGTTTCGGCACGGGGTGCTCCCGGTCGCCGGCTGCGCGTGAAACCGCCGCCTGAAACGACAACGGCCGCACATCGTGCGGCCGTTGCGGACATCGGTAAAAACGTAAAAGCTTACTGGCTGAACAAGCGCCGCGTGGCCGGCGAACCCGCGGGAATTCCCGCCTGTTCGAGCTTCGCATAGAGCGTCATCAACTGCTTTTCGATCGCGAGCAACGCGGTCTCCGGCAACGGACGGCGGCCGTCGTCGACCACCCGCCCGCCGATACGCTCGGCCAACGATTTTGCGTAGTCGCACATCAGGCGGAACGGCAGGATGTCTTCGTCGGCCACCGGCACGTCGAGCACCAGCGTGATCATCTGGCCGCCCTTGTAGGTCAGGTCGTCGCGCAGGAAGTTGGTGTCGCCGAATTGCAGCATGAATACCGGGCTTTGCCGCGCGTCGAGCTTGACGAAACGCGTACCGTCGCGCGACAGCAGCAGCCCGTCTTGCGACGCGATCGCCTGCACGTAGTTGGCGGACCAGGGCGCGCCGTCGGAGAGCACGTTGATCGACAATTGCGCGTCGCACTGCGCGGCGAAGCCGTCGAGTTCGCGCGCCATCGCCACCGTTTCGAGCATGTCGGGGAATTCCGGCGACGCATCCAGCGCGTCGGCAAATTGCTGTACGCCGGTCACGAACTCGGAGAACTCCAGTTCGTTCAACGCGCCGCTGCGATTGGCCAACTGCGCGGCCGCGCGCAACTCTTCGTAGCGCGCGCCGTTCTGCAGCAGTTCCCACGCGCCGCCTTCGAGCTTGCCCTCGATATGCACCGGCTTGCTGCCCGCGCGGCGCAGACGCTGCGCAAGCGGGATCACCTTGTCGCCAGCGACCGGGCCATTCAAACGAATCGGCACGATACAGTCGATGCGGCGATCGACGATAGCCGGCGGCGCGGACGAAATCGTCGTGGCGGCTGGCAGAATCGGCTCGGCCGGTTCGTCGGTCTGGTGAGCGGCTTGCGCGGACTTGCCGGCCTGCGCGTGCTCGCCGCCTTCGGCTTCAGCCACGCCCTCGGCTTCCGGGTAGCCGTTCGGCGTGGTCGTCTCGGCCTGAATATCGGCCGGCGTATCGAGTGGCGCAGCCACTGTAGCGGGCCCGCCGAAAGTCGGCTCGACGCGCGCCGCCGCGGTTTCTCCTGCCGCTTCGGCGCCCACCACCGGCTCGCGGCGCGTGGTCGGCCGGGCCGGCTCGATGAACGGGCTCTGTTCCTCCTGATCGTCCCGCGCGAAGTTCTCGGCGGTGTCGGCCGGCATTGGCCGCGGCATCTTGCGGCGCACCTTCGCGCCCTGCCACGCGTTGTACACGACCACGCCCCCGACCACCACGGCACCCGCGCCGATCAAACCGAGTGTCAACTCGTCCATGCATGCTCCATCAGCAATTCTTTTATCTGCGCGGCTTCTACGCCCGGCTCACGTGTCGCGCGGCCAACGGCCGCTGCGCTGAACGCGGACACCCGCGAATGTCGACTCAAAAGCAATTCAAGCGCAAATCAAGCGCAACTCAAACGATATTCTGGGCGAAACCCGCAGCCGTTTCCATGTCGACGGCAACGATCCGCGACACGCCCTGCTCCTGCATGGTCACGCCGATCAACTGCTGCGCCATTTCCATCGCGATCTTGTTGTGCGAGATGAAAAGGAACTGGGTTTTGTCCGACATCGCACGCACGAGGTTCGCGAAACGTTCCGTATTGGCGTCGTCGAGCGGCGCGTCCACTTCGTCGAGCAGACAGAACGGCGCGGGATTCAGCTGGAACATCGCAAACACCAGTGCCGTGGCGGTCAGCGCTTTCTCGCCGCCCGACAGCAGGTGAATCGTCGAATTCTTCTTGCCCGGCGGCTGCGCCATGACCTGCACGCCGGCGTCGAGAATCTCGTCGCCGGTCATGATCAACCTCGCCTGGCCGCCGCCGAACAGACGCGGGAACAGTTCGCCGAAATGCTGGTTCACCTGGTCGAAGGTGCCTTGCAACAGCGTGCGCGTTTCCGCGTCGATCTTGCGGATCGCGTCTTCGAGCGTTTCGATCGCGCTGTTCAGGTCGGCCGATTGCGAGTCGAGGAACGACTTGCGCTCGGTCGCCGCCTTCAGTTCGTCGAGCGCGGCCATGTTGACCGGACCGAGCGCGGTGATCGCGTTGTTGATGCGCGTGACTTCGCCCTGCAGATACGACGGCTTCATGTCCGGCGTGAGCTTGGCCTGCAATTGCGCCTCGTCGACACCGGCCGCGGCCAGTTGCTCGATGAACTGCTCGCCGTTCAGGCGCGCCGCCTGTTCCTTCAACTGCAATTCGTTGATCCGGTCGCGCAACGGCTGCAGCGCGCGCTCGGCCGTGAGACGCGTTTCGTCGGCGGCACGCAGCTTGGCGGTGAGATCGTCGAGTTCGAGGCGCGCGGCGTGCAGCGCTTCTTCCTTGACGGCGCGAATGTCGAGCGCGTCCTGCAAGCCGGTGTGCGCGGTCTGCTCGTTGATCGTTTCCAGCTCGGCGCGCGCGTCTTCCAGCGACGCCGCGACACGCTCGCTCTGCTCGTGCGCGACCTGAATACTGCGCTTCAATTCGTCGATGCGGTTCGCCATGTTGCGCGCGGCAAAGCGCGCGTCGGTGGCGGCGCGGTCGAGATCGCGGGCCTGAGCGCGCGCGGCGGTGAGTTGTTCGTCGAGCGCCTCGAACGCCAGTTGATGATCTTCGAAACGCGCCTGCAATTCGGCCAGCTCACCATCGTGACGCTCGAAGTTCGCTTCCGACTCCGCACGCATGGCGCGCTGCTCTTCGATCTGCGCGGTGATCTCTTCGAGTTCCTCGCGAATCTGCGTGCTGCGCTGCGTGTAACGCTCGTGCGCCTGGGTGAGTTTGAGCACGTCCATCTGCAAGGCGTGCACCCGCTGCGTGGCGCGCTCCGCCTGCTGACGCACGTCGGTCAAGGCTTGGGCGGCTTGCGTGTGCGCGGCTTCGGCGCGGATCGCAGCGGCCTTCGCCTCGTCGGCGAGCAAGGCTTGTGCGCGAACCTGGCGCGCCAGATTTTCGATTTCCTGCTGACGGGCCAGCATGCCGGCCTGTTCGGAGTCGGCGGCATACAGCTGCACGCCCACGCGCGTCACCACATGGCCCGCCTTGACGACAAACGAGCCGCCTTCCGGCAACTGCGAGCGCATGGCGAGCGCCTGCTGCAGATCGTCGGCGACGAACGCGAGACCGAGCCAGTCGTTGAGCACCGCGCGGATGCCCGCGTCGTCGATCCGCACCAGCGACAGCAGCGGCCGCAGCGCGGGCGGCGTGACGGACGGCTGCCCGGCCACGGGCGGCGCGTAGAAGGCGAGCTTGGCGGGCGGCGCGTCGGTGGCGAATGCCTTGACCCAGTCGAGGTTCGACACTTCCAGCGCGGCGAGCCGCTCGCGCAGCACGGCCTCGAGCGCGGCTTCCCAACCAGCTTCGACATGCAGCTTTTTCCACAGACGCGGCAAGCCGCCCAGTTCATGCTTTTCGAGCCACGGCTGGATCTTGCCTTCGGTCTGGACGTTTTCCTGCAACTGCTTGAGCGCGGCGAGGCGCGCGTCGAGCTGATGAATCTGCGCGCTTTCCGCCTGCACGCGCTCCTGCGCGGCGCGGCGTTCGCCGTCCAGACGCGGCAGCGTTTCCTGCGCGTCGGCAAGACGCGTTTGCGCGTCGTGCAGGATTTCTTCGTGCTCGGCAAGCTGCATGCGCAAGTCTTCGAGTTGCGCTTCGTCGGGGGCGTCGAGACCGCCTGCTTCCGACTTCAAACGCTCGTGACGCGCCTGCAATTGCTGCAATTGCTGATCGGCATTGCGCTGATGCGCGGCTTCGAGCTTGAGCGCCTGTTCGGTTTGCGCGATCCCGCCGCGCTCGGCGTTCAACTCCGTTTGCGCATCGCGCCAGCGCGCTTCGAGCGCGGGCATCGCGTCATGCTTGGCGGCGGCTTCGTCTTCGGCCAGCGCGGCTTTTTCTTCGGCAACGGCCAGTTGTTCTTCGGCGTCCGCGAGATCGTCTTGCGCTTTTTGCGCCTGCGACTGCCACTGCTCACGCTGCGCATTCAGCGCGGCGATCTGCGCCTGCACGCGATTGCGCGATTCGACGATGAACTTGATCTCGGCTTCGAGCCGACTGACTTCAGAATTTGCCTCGTAGAGCGCGCCTTGCGCGCCCTGCATCGCGTCGCTCGCGGAGTAATGCGCGACGCGCAGCGTTTCGAGTTGCGCTTCGACTTCGCGCAGCTTCGCAGTGTGCGCTTCGAGATCGATCTGGGCCTGTTCGATCGCACGCTGCTGGCGTTCCTGCTCGCTGCCGGCTTCGTTCTTGCGCAACAGCCACAAGAGCCGTTGCTTCTCTTCGCCGTCGGTCTGCAATTCCTTGTAACGCGTGGCGACCACCGCCTGCGCTTCCAGCTTCTCGAGGTTCGCCCCCAGTTCGCGGACGATGTCCTCGACCCGCGTCAGATTCTCGCGCGTGTCGTGCAACCGGTTCTCGGTTTCGCGGCGGCGTTCCTTGTACTTCGACACACCTGCGGCTTCTTCGAGGAACACGCGCAACTCTTCCGGCTTCGCCTCGATCAGGCGCGCGATCATGCCCTGCCCGATGATCGCGTAGGCGCGCGGCCCGAGACCGGTGCCGAGGAAGATGTCCTGAATGTCCCGGCGACGCGCCGGCAGATTGTTGATGTAGTAGCTCGAGGTGCCGTCGCGCGTGAGCACGCGCTTGACGGCGATTTCGGCATACTGCCCCCACTGGCCGGCGGCACGTCCGTCGGCATTGTCGAACACGAGTTCGACGCTGGCGCGGCTACCCGGCTTGCGCGCGGTCGAGCCATTGAAGATCACGTCCTGCATCGATTCGCCGCGCAACTCGGAGGCGCGCGATTCGCCGAGCACCCAGCGCACGGCGTCGATGATATTGGACTTGCCGCACCCGTTCGGTCCGACCACGCCGACTAGCTGGCCCGGAACCTGGAAATGCGTGGGATCGACGAATGACTTGAAGCCAGCGAGTTTGATCGAGGTCAGACGCACGGCGATTTCGCTGTTTGAAAAGGGAAAAAATGGGTGGCTCGTGAAGGCCGCGCCAGCCGTTCGCCGAAAGAGCGACACGGCCCGCGAAACCCAACGAACCCTCGGGACACGGGTGCCGGCTTCACGCAGTGAGGCATGTGCCGGCTAATGAGGGGCAATCATACCATCGCGCGTGGAGGGTTCTTGCCGTCCTTGTGCTCGCCGAGGTCTGCATTGCGTTCATTCACGAGGCTTTCTTCCTGAATGGCCGGATCGGGCGGCATGGCCTTGGTCCGATGCACCCAACTGGACAGCGCCGAGGCCAGCACGATGCACACGCCGCCGGCCCATTCGCGCGGACCGGGCGTCTCGCCGGCGAACAGCCACGCCGACAACGCCGTGACTACGATCTCGAACAGCATGATGATCGAAGCGCGGTTGGCCGGCACGCGCGCGAGCCCGTACTGCACCAGCATATTGTTCGACGCGAGCAGAAAACCGAGGCCGAGCACCAGTAACGCGGCCGTGCCGAGATGCGCGCCGGTGGGCGGCGCGGGCATCGCCTCGAATAGCGAAGCACAGGCGCCGAAAATCGCCGCGCCGCCGAAAATCGTCGCGGTGCGCATTTCCGGCTTCATATCAGGCAACACGCGGCTCGTCTTGAGAATCAGCACGTTGCTCATGGCAAAGCCCATGCCGCCCGCGAGGCCCGCCCATTCGGCGAGATTGCCCGGCACGGGAATGCCCAGTTGCGGCGACCACAACATGGTCATCGCGCCGGCTAGCGACAGCGCGGCCAGCCCCGCCCCCGACCACGTGAGCCGCTCATGCAGGATGAAGTGCGCGAAGAGCGCGGTCCACGCCGGGGTGAGATAGAACAGCAGCAGCACACGCATCACCTCGCCATGAATCGAGCCCCACACGAAGCCGAGGTTGGTGATGCCCGCGGCCAGCGCGAGAGCGGGCAACAGCCAGTGCCAGCGCACAGTCTTGAGCGCGCGATACCGCACCAGCAGCACGAACAGGCAGCCGGCGCCGCTCGTCAGCGCGCTGGCTGCCGTGCCAGTCACGCCGAGCGCATTCAGCATGCGCAATGGATACCAGATCATTCCCCACACCGACGCGCCCAGCATGATCGCGAGCGTGGGCCAACCGTTGCGAAGCCAGTTGGTCATGGTGCGGAACTCCTTGCGGAGGCGTTCGGGGTGTGTCTGTCACGGACCGCGGCGCTCCTGCGCCTGTTGTGTCCGGATGTCTCCGGGGCTGCTGCGTACATTGCTGCTCCTGCTTCTTGCTTGCGCGAACCGTCTGCGGTTCGCGTCGTTCCCGCTGCAGCGCATTGCCTGCGCCGCCTGGCGGGTTGCGCCGGTGCTTGCCGGCGCGATGTCCCTAATCTGCTTAACCGCTCAACTGACCGGGCCTGTCCTGGCCCGGCGCCGCCAGGTCGGCAGCCCGCTGAACCCTGCGCCACGGTAGCGCCGACACGCCAGGCTCACCACGCTATAATCATCCGCCCGCCGCTGCTGCCGTCTTTCGAGCGTGTTTTTGCGCTTTATCGCCGCCAGCGCGTGCGCCGCTTCTTTCTGCATCCGTCAGCGCCCATCTTCGATCAGGCTCGATCCGCCCAGTGAACCCGCTACTCGACTCCCTTCAGCCCTACCCGTTCGAAAAGCTGCGCGCGCTTTTCGCGGACGTCACGCCGAACGCCGGCCTCGCGCATATCAGCTTCGGCATCGGCGAGCCGAAACACCCCACGCCGGCGCTGATTCGCGACGCCGTGGTGGCCTCGCTCGGCGGTTTGTCCGCGTATCCGGCCACGATTGGAACGCCTGCTCTGCGCGAGTCGATCGCGAAGTGGGTTACACGGCGCTACAACCTGCCGCCGGTCGATCCGGCCACCCAGGTGCTGCCGGTATCGGGTTCGCGCGAGGCGTTGTTCGCCCTCGCCCAAACCGTGCTCGACCCGAAAAAGAATGCTGACAGCGAGCCTGCGATCGTACTCTGTCCGAACCCGTTCTACCAAATCTACGAAGGCGCGGCGATTCTGGGCGGCGCGCAGCCGTACTTCGTCAATAGCGACCCGGCGCGCAACTTTGCCTGCGACTATTCGGCGGTGCCGGCCGATATCTGGGCGCGCACGCAGCTGCTTTACGTCTGCTCGCCCGGCAATCCGACCGGCGCGGTGCTCACGCTCGACGACTGGCGCGAGCTGTTCGCGCTGTCGGACCGCTACGGTTTCGTGATCGCCTCGGACGAGTGCTACTCCGAAATCTATTTCGACGAAGCCAGCCCGCCGCTCGGCGGTCTGGAAGCGGCCCACAAGCTCGGCCGCGGGTTCGAGCGGCTCATCATGCTGTCGAGCCTGTCCAAGCGCTCGAACGTGCCGGGCATGCGCTCGGGATTCGTCGCGGGGGACGCGGCGATTCTCAAGAGCTTCCTGCTATACCGGACATACCACGGCGCGGCCTTGTCGACCGTGTTCCAGAATGCCAGCATCGCGGCCTGGAATGACGAAGCGCACGTGCGCGAGAACCGCGCGAAGTATGTGCAGAAGTTTTCCACGGTCACGCCAATGCTCGCCGAGGTGCTCGACGTGCGCCTGCCGGATGCCGCGTTCTACCTGTGGGCGGACGTCTCGCGCACCGGTCTCACGGACACCGAGTTCGCCCAGCGCCTCTACGCCGACTATAATGTGACGGTTCTGCCGGGCTCGTTCCTCGCGCGCACTGCGCATGGTGTGAACCCCGGCCGCAATTTCGTGCGCATGGCGCTCGTCGCCGACGTCGACGAATGCACGCAAGGCGCGCAGCGGATCGTCGACTTTTGCCGTGCGCTGGCGGGTTGAGTCTTCACTGATTGCAACCCTCGCGCACCGCACCCCTTCTTCAGACTTCAACTCTTCGATAAAGCACGCATATGTCGCAACAACTTCAGCAGATCATTGACACCGCCTGGGAAAACCGCGCCGAACTGTCGCCGAAGGCCGCTCCGGCCGACGTGCGCGAAGCCGTCGCCCACGCCATCGAGCAACTGGACAAGGGCGCACTGCGCGTCGCCGAGAAGAAAGACGGCGACTGGGTCGTCAATCAGTGGCTGAAGAAAGCCGTGCTGCTGTCGTTCCGCCTGGAAGACAACGCGCCGATGCCGGCCGGCGGTTACTCGCAGTTCTACGACAAGGTGCCGTCCAAGTTCGCCAACTACACCGCTGAAGACTTCGCCGCCGGCGGCTTTCGCGTGGTGCCGCCCGCCATTGCGCGCCGCGGCTCGTTCATCGCGAAGAACGTCGTGCTGATGCCGTCGTACACCAACATCGGCGCGTACGTGGACGAAGGCACGATGGTCGACACGTGGGCCACCGTCGGTTCGTGCGCACAGATCGGCAAGAACGTTCACCTGTCGGGCGGCGTGGGCATCGGCGGCGTGCTGGAGCCGCTGCAGGCGAACCCGGTCATCATTGAAGACAACTGCTTCATCGGCGCGCGTTCGGAAGTGGTGGAAGGCGTGATCGTCGAAGAGAATTCGGTGATCTCGATGGGCGTGTACCTCGGCCAGAGCACCAAGATTTACGACCGCGAAACCGGCGAAGTCACGTATGGCCGCATTCCGGCGGGTTCGGTGGTGGTGGCGGGCAACCTGCCGTCGAAAGACGGTTCGCACAGCCTCTACTGCGCCGTGATCGTGAAGAAGGTCGACGCCAAGACGCGTGCGAAGGTCGGCCTGAACGAGCTGCTGCGAGGCGACTGATGGCGCGCGGCACCAAAACTGTCGTCTACGGCATCCCGAACTGCGACACCGTGAAGAAAGCCCGCGTGTGGCTGGAAGAACACGGCGTCGAGTTCGAGTTCCACGACTTCAAGAAGCATGGCGTGACCGAACCGCTCGTGCAGGACTGGCTGAAAGACGTGAAGCTCGACGCGTTGCTGAACCGTCGCGGCACCACGTGGCGCGCCCTGTCCGACGACATGAAGGCGGCCGCGGACACGCAATCGGGCGCGATCGCGTTGATGATCCACAAGCCGTCGGTGATCAAGCGGCCGGTGCTGGTGGTCAACGGGCGCGTGAAATCGCTCGGTTTTTCCGCGGACGAGTACGAAGCGCTGTTTGCGTAAGAGCAGCACTGTTCGTCGGATCCGGCGCGCGGAGTTGAGCGCCGCCGGATCTGCTAGCCGTCTGGCGCGAGTCCATGCGCCGGCGCCGCGAACGCAAAACGTAGTAAAACGCGACCCTGGTCGCGTGGCTCAAAAGCTGTTGCCGGCTGCGGTGTTCAACCGCCAGCCGGCATTTTTTCATTTCAAAGTGGCTTGTATCGAATCCATGTCCGGCACCCTCGCCCTTACCGAACAACTGATCGCGCGCGCGTCCGTCACGCCCGACGACCAGCATTGCCAGCGCCTCCTGATCGAACGCCTGGCCGCGCTCGGCTTCGAGCACGAGACGATCGAATCGAACGGCGTGACCAACCTGTGGGCCGTGAAACGCGGCGTCGACGGCACTGAGGGCAAACTGCTCACATTCGCCGGTCATACCGACGTGGTGCCGACCGGCCCGCTCGAACAGTGGCACTCGGCGCCGTTCGAGCCGACCCAGCGTGACGGCAAACTGTACGGCCGCGGCGCGGCGGACATGAAAACGTCGATCGCGGGCTTCGTGGTGGCGAGCGAGGAGTTCGTCGCCGCGCACCCGGCGCACCGCGGCTCGATCGCGTTCCTGATCACGAGCGACGAAGAAGGCCCCGCCACCGACGGCACCATCAAGGTCGTCGAGGCGCTGCAGGCGCGCGGCGAACGCATGGACTACTGCATCGTCGGCGAACCCACTTCGAGCGCGCAGCTCGGCGATATGGTGAAGAACGGCCGGCGCGGTTCGATGTCCGGCAAGCTGATCGTCAAGGGCGTGCAAGGCCATATCGCCTATCCGCATCTGGCGAAAAATCCGGTGCATCTGCTTGCGCCCGCGCTCGCCGAACTGGTGGCGGAGCGCTGGGACGACGGCAACGAATATTTCCCGCCCACCACGTGGCAAGTGTCGAACATTCACAGCGGCACCGGCGCGACCAACGTGATTGCGGGCCATGCGGACGTGATGTTCAACTTCCGTTTTTCGACGGCGAGCACGGTGGAAGGTTTGCAGGCGCGCGTGCACGCGATCCTCGACAAACACGAGCTCGATTACGATCTGCAATGGACCGTGAGCGGGCTGCCGTTCCTCACGCCGCGCGGCGATCTGTCGAACGCGCTTGCCAAGGCGATCAAGGACGAAACCGGCGTGACCACCGAATTGTCGACGACCGGAGGCACCTCGGACGGCCGCTTCATCGCGCGCATCTGCCCGCAGGTGATCGAATTCGGCCCGCTGAACGCCAGCATCCACAAGATCGACGAACATATCGAAGTCGCACACATCGAGCCGCTGAAAAACGTGTACCGCCGCGTGCTCGAACAACTGATTGCGTGACCCAAGGACTATTGCGATGACGCTCCCGTTTTCCACCGTTCGCGACCTGCTGCGTTTCGCGGTTTCGCGTTTCAACCAGGCCGATCTGTCGTTCGGCCACGGTTCGGCCAATGCTTACGACGAAGCCGCCTATCTGATCCTGCACACGCTGCATCTGCCGCTCGATCTGCTGGAGCCGTTTCTCGACGCGCGTTTGAGCGCCGCTGAAGTCGACGCCGTGCTGAACGTGATCGAGCGCCGCGCCACCGAGCGCGTGCCGGCCGCCTACATCACGCAGGAAGCCTGGATGCACGGCTTCCGCTTCTATGTGGACGAACGCGTGATCGTGCCGCGCTCGTTCATCGGCGAACTGCTGCAGGACGGTTTGCAGCCCTACGTGGAAGATCCCGAACAGGTCAGCGCCGTGCTGGAGTTGTGCACCGGCTCCGGCTGCCTCGCGATTCTCGCGGCCCATGCGTTCCCGAACGCGGATATCGATGCGGTGGATCTGTCCGCGCCCGCACTGGAAGTCGCCACGCGCAACGTCACGGACTACAAGCTCGACGACCGCATCGCCCTGTTCGAAGGCGACCTGTATGCCCCGCTCGCCGAGCGCCGCTACGACGTGATCATCACCAACCCGCCGTACGTGAACGCGGCGTCCATGCAGGAACTGCCTGCCGAGTACAAGCACGAGCCGGATATGGCGCTGGCAGGTGGCGCCGATGGCATGGACATCGTGCGCCGGATCATCGCCGAAGCGCGCAACTGGCTGACCGATGAAGGCGTGCTGGTGGTGGAAATCGGCAATGAGCGCGCGCACGTGGAAGCGGCGTTCGGCGGCCTCGATCTGGTCTGGCTGTCGACCAGCGCCGGCGACGACAACGTGTTCCTGATTCAGGCGGCTGATTTGCCGGTCTAAAGTTTTGCTGCGCTCGCGCAGCAAAACCACCCGCCTCGAGCCGCACGCGCCCCGAATGCACGCGCGTTCGGTAAGATGGGCGAGCTCAGCTACCCGGCGCTCATCGAGCCAGCCAGGCCAGCCCCTCGCCAACCCTTCGTCCACCTATGCAATTCGACCTGCTTCACATCGGCACGCTGGTCGGCCTCTGCCATATTCTCGGCGTGGTCGCGGCGTGCCATGCGATTCTGAACACCCGCACATCGCAAGGCGCGATTGCGTGGGCCGTGTCGCTGGTCGCAATGCCCTATCTGACGCTGATCCCGTATCTGTTCCTCGGCCGCAGCAAGTTTGCCGGCTATGCGGATGCGCGCCGCGTCGAAAACGAACTGCTGCGCACACGCGCGCATCCGCCGGAATGGGACACGCGCGCTTCGTCGGCGAACCTGCCCACGCTGGAGCTGGGCGGCAGGCTCGTGCATTCGCTCACGCGTCTTGGCGGCATGCCGTTTCTGCCCGGCAACACGGTGCGCACGCTGGTCAACGGCGCGGCGACTTTCGAGGCCATCTTCGAAGCGATCGAGAACGCGCGCCGTTACGTAATCGTGCAGTTCTTCATCGTGCGCGACGACGCGCTCGGCGAGATGCTCAAAGACGCACTGATTGCGAAAGCAAAACAGGGCGTGCGCGTCTACTTCCTGTACGACAGCATCGGCAGCTTCGATCTGCCTCACCGCTATGTGGCGGCGCTACGCGCGGGCGGCGTGGAGACGCATCCGTTCGCCACCCATCGCCGTTTCGTCAACCGTCTGCAGGTGAACTTCCGCAATCACCGCAAGATCGTTTCGGTGGACGGCGAACGCGCGTTTGTCGGCGGACACAACGTGGGCGTGGAATATCTCGGCGGCAAGCCACCACTTTCGCCATGGCGCGATACGCATATCGAAGTGCGCGGCCCAGCGGTTGCAAGCATTCAGTTCGTCTTCACCGAAGACTGGCACTGGGCCACGCAGCAGTTGCCCGAATTCGACATGCCGCCCCCTCCGGCCATCCAGCCTGATGGCGGCCAGGGCATGCATTGCCTCGTGGTGCCGAGCGGCCCGGCGGACAAGCAGGAGACCTGCTCGCTCTTTTTCGTCGAAGCGATCAATGCGGCGCGCGAGCGGATCTGGATCACCTCGCCCTACCTGATTCCCGATGAAGCCGTGTTCTCGGCATTACGGCTCGCGGCGCTGCGCGGCGTGGACGTACGCATTCTGATTCCGAGCCGGCGCGATCACCTCGTCGTGTTCGCGGCCTCGAAGCTGTATGCGTATGACTCGCTGCGCGCGGGCATCCGGATCTTCCGCTACCAGCCGGGCTTCCTGCATCAGAAGGTCGTGCTGATCGACAGCGTGGCCGCGGCAGTCGGCAGCGCCAACCTCGACAACCGCTCGTTCCGCCTGAACTTCGAGATCATGGTGCTGACCGTGGATCGCGGCTTCGCCGAAGAGGTCGAAACGATGCTGCTGGCCGACTTCGCCGAATCGCGCGAAATCGACCGCAACGAGTACCGGCAGGCAAGCGCTTTAAAGCGCGTGCTCATGCATGTGGCGCGGCTCTTTTCGCCAATTCTGTGAGGCCGCGCTGCTGCAAACAGCGCTGATTCGCCGCAACGGCGTGAATCTGAAGTCGGCGCCCGCGCCCAGCCGGCCGGCTGCCGATTCTAAGCAGTCCAGCAAGGCAGCCGCGCTAAGGACTCACGCCCAGGACTAACCCAAGGCCGTAAGGGCGCTTGCGCTGCAGCCGTGTCGCAACAGTACCGGCCTTTAGCGACGACGCGAGGCCAACTCTTGTTTCCCACCGCGTCTCACAGCAGCTTTTCGATATCCTCGGTAATCGCCTCGGGCTTCGTCAGCGGCGCGTAACGCTTCACCACGTTGCCGTCACGGTCGATCAGAAACTTGGTGAAATTCCACTTGATCGCCTCCAGACCGAGCACACCCGGCGCTTCACCGGTCAGGTAGCGGAACAGCGGATGCGCGTTCGCACCGTTCACGTCGACCTTGTCGAACATCGGGAAAGTCACGCCGTAATTCTTTTCGCAGAAGCTGCCGATCTGCGCGGCGTCGCCCGGCTCCTGCTTGCCGAACTGGTTGCAGGGAAAACCGAGTACCGTGAGCCCGCGCGCCGCGTAGGTGTCGTACAGCTTTTGCAAGCCGGCGTACTGCGGCGTGAACCCGCATTCGCTTGCCGTATTGACGATCAGCAAAACCTTGCCGTCATACTGCCCAAGGCTCACTTCCTCGCCACCCAGCGTGCGCGCCGAAAACGAATAAATCGATGCCATGTGCTCCCCCCGTAAAAGCCGTCAGTCTATGCCAAAAGCTTCGCCGGTACAGTCGGCCGAATGGACGATCCCGGCTGAGCGCCCGGTGTCAGCCCCGGCAGTCTAAAATAGCGGTTTTCTCCAGCCGGCCTCTTCGTGATCCGCTTTAACCAGTTCAGCCTAGCGCGCGGCACCAAGCCGCTCTTCGACAACACCACGTTCACCCTCAATCCCGGCGAAAAGGCCAGCCTGGTGGGGGCGAACGGCGCGGGCAAGTCAACGCTGTTCGCCGTACTGCGCGGCGAGCTGCATGCGGACGGCGGCGATTTTTCGATCCCGCCGACCTGGCAGATCGCGCACGTCGCGCAGGAAACGCCGGCCGCGGACAAAACCGCCCTCGCCTACACGCTGGATGGCGACGCCGCCTTACGCACGATCGAAGCGCGCATTGCCGCCGCCTCCGCCGCCCATGACGGCGCGGCCGAAGGCGAAGCGCACGCCGCATTCGCCGACGCCGACGGCTACACTGCGCCCGCGCGCGCCGAAGCCCTGCTGCTAGGGCTCGGCTTCACGCTCGACCAGACACGCGAACCGGTCAGCAGCTTTTCGGGCGGCTGGCGCATGCGGCTGAATCTCGCGCAGGCGCTGATGTGCCGCTCCGACCTGCTGCTGCTCGACGAACCGACCAACCACCTGGACCTCGACGCGATCGTCTGGCTGGAAGACTGGCTGGCCCGTTATCCGGGCACGCTGATCGTGATCTCGCACGACCGCGAATTCCTCGATTCGGTCTGCAACGTCACGCTGCATCTGGAGCAACAGCAGATCAAGCGCTACGGCGGCAATTACTCGCAATTCGAAGTGCTGCGCGCGCAGCAGATCGCGTTGCAGCAAAGCGCATACGAGAAACAGCAGCGCACGGTCGAGCATTTGCAGAGTTACATCAACCGCTTCAAGGCGCAGGCCACCAAGGCGCGCCAGGCGCAAAGCCGCGTCAAGGCGTTGGAAAAGATGGAGCTGATCGCGCCGGCGCATGCGGCCTCGCCGTTCACGTTCGAGTTCCGCACGCCCGATTCCGCGCCGAATCCGATGATGGTGATGGAAGACGTGCGCTGCGGCTATCGCAGCGAAGACCAACCCAGCATCGAGATTCCGATCGTCGATCACGTCATGCTGTCGATCCAGAACGGGCAGCGCATTGGTCTGCTTGGCGCGAACGGCCAGGGCAAGTCCACGCTGATCAAGACGCTCGCCGGCACGCTCGAGGCGCTCGGCGGCCACGTGCGGGAAGGCAAGGGGCTGCGCATCGGCTATTTCGCGCAGCATCAGCTCGAAACCCTGCGCCCCGACGACACGCCGTTGCAGCACCTCGCGCGCCTCGCCCCGGACACGCGCGAGCAGGAATTGCGCGACTTCCTCGGCAGCTTCAACTTTTCCGGCGAGATGGCGACCTCGAAGATCGCGCCCTTCTCAGGCGGCGAAAAGGCCCGCCTCGCGCTCGCGCTGATCATCTGGCAAAAGCCGAACCTGCTGCTGCTCGACGAACCGACCAATCACCTGGATCTCGAAACGCGTCACGCGCTGACCATGGCGCTCGCCCAGTTCGAAGGCACGCTGATTCTGGTGTCGCACGACCGGCACCTGCTGCGCGCCACCACGGATCAGTTCATGCTGGTCGCGAAACATCGCCTGCAGGAGTTCGACGGCGACCTCGACGACTACCGCGACTGGCTGCTTCAGCACGCGGCCGAACAGCGCGCGGCGCTCAAGGCGGGCACGGCGTCGAACGGCGGCAATGGCGCTGACGGCGGTGCGGACAACGGCGTCAACCGCAAGGAACAGCGGCGCCTCGAAGCCGAAACGCGTCAGAAGCTCGCACATCTGAAAAAACCGTTGCAAAGCCGGATCACCAAGATCGAAAAGGAAATGGACACGCTCAACGCGGAGAAAGCGACGCTCGATGCGTTCGTCGCCGATCCGGCGAGTTACGAGCCCGCCCATAAAAGCAAACTGACGGAGGCGATCCGCCGTCAGGCAGACGTGAACGCGCGCCTCGAGGCGCTCGAAGCCGAATGGCTCGAGACTCACGAGGAACTCGAACAAATCGGTTAGCGGCACGCTGTTTTAGGTCCGCGCCGGCATCGACGAGAGGTTGGCTTTGTCTTCTGCGACATCATCCGTCTCAACGGCCGCAACGATGGCCGGGGCATCGGCCGGCTCATCGGCCAAGTCATCGACCAACTCATCGGCCAACTCATCGGCCAGTCCCGCGCCGCCCGCGCTGCAAGGTCTGCGAGTGCTCGACCTGACTCGCCTGCTGCCGGGGCCGGTGGCCGCCTTGCGGCTGGCCGAGCTGGGCGCCGATGTGCTGAAGATCGAAGCGCCAGGCGCCGGCGACCCCACCCGCACGATGATGCAATCGTCGAGCGATCGCGTGGCGGGACGGCCCGGCGCGTTCTACCGGCTGGTGAATCGCGGCAAGCGCGAAACGCGCCTCGACCTCAAATCCGAGGCGGGGCGCAACGTGCTGTGCGCGCTCGCGGCCGAAGCGGATGTGCTGATCGAGAGTTTCCGGCCCGGCGTGATGGAGCGGCTCGGCATCGGCTACGACACGTTGCGCGCGGTCAATCCCCGGCTGGTCTATTGCGCGATCAGCGGCTACGGCGCGAGCGGTCCATTCGTCGATCACGCCGGTCACGATCTGAACTACATCGGCTACGCGGGTGTGCTCGACCAACTGGCGGGCCGTGACGGCGCGCCGATCCTGCCCAATTTTCAGATTGCCGATCTGCTCGGCGGTGCCTTGAGCGCAGTCACGCAGATTCTCGCGGCGTTATGGCAGGTGTCGCGCGGCGGCACAGGCCGCTTCGTCGACGTATCCATGACGCACGTCACCTACGCGCACAACGTCGTGGCGCAGGTCGCGCTCGCCAATGAAGGCGCGGCGCCGGCCGCAGGCGCCGGTCTGCTGAATGGCGGCGTGCCCTGCTACAACCTCTACCGCACACTCGATAACCGCTGGCTCGCGGTCGGCGCGCTCGAATTGAAGTTCTGGGAAACGCTCTGCATGGCGCTCGACCGGCCTGAATGGGCCACGCGCCACTGGAGTCTCGGCCAGGCCATTGGTGGCCCGGACGCAGCCGCACTCACGCATGAACTCGCCGAGGTGATCGGCCAGCGCCCGCTGGAAGAATGGGTGGTGATGCTGGAGGCGCTCGACTGCTGTGTCTCGCCAGTGCTGACAGCGGCCGAAGCCGCGCGCCATCCGCTGTTCAATCCGCAGGCTTACGATGCGGCGAACGTACGCGGCGAAGACGAGGAAGACCGGTTGGTCCAGTAACGCGCGGGGGCAGCCGCGCCGACCGCCCTCAACGCCGCGCGGCAGTCTGCCGCGGCAAAGTCTGACGCGGCGTCTTTTCGTCGTCGTACAGCATGTGCTTACGGCCTTCCACATGACGGTCGATCGTCGCGCGGACTTCGGCGGCCGTGGCGTGTTCGGCCACCACCCGCCGCGAAATCTGCCCCGCCGTATCGATCCACTCGACGATCCGGCAGGCGCCGCCCCATGGCTGGCGAATGGGCGCGGAGACGCGGCAACCGCGCACCTGTATCGGCCGCTCGGCTACGGTTTCATATGACTGTTTCAAGGCGCGATCCTTTTTCGGGCATCGGAAGGGATGCAAACCCTTGCAGCTTAGGAAAAAGGAATGTCCGGCAGGTTACAGCCAATATGGAGATATTTACCGGCCATTACGGAGCGGCGGGCGCCTGGAGGCGCACGAGCCCCGTCTATTCGAGCGTTCGGACCCGGTCGATGGCCTGTTCGATCCGCTCGACCGCAACGACCTGTAAGCCTTCTATCGGCTGCTTCGGCGCATTGGCCTTCGGAATCACCGCGACTGAGAAGCCCAGTTTGGCGGCCTCCTTCAGACGCTCCTGACCGCGCGGCGATGGCCGGATTTCACCGGCAAGACCCACTTCCCCGAACACCACCAGCCCCTTGGGCAACGGCTTGTTGCGCATGGACGAGTGGATCGCGAGCAGCACGGCCAGGTCGGCGGCGGGCTCGGTGATCTTCACACCACCCACGGCGTTCAGGAACACATCCTGGTCGAAACACGCGATGCCCGCATGCCGGTGCAGCACCGCCAGCAGCATCGCGAGCCGGTTCTGCTCCAGGCCGACCGCCAGGCGCCGCGGGTTCGGCGCGTTGGCGGCGTCAACGAGCGCCTGCACTTCGACCAGCAGCGGCCGCGTGCCTTCCTGCGTCACCAGCACGCAGGAACCCGGCACCGACTGCTCATGCTGCGACAGAAACAGCGCCGACGGATTGGCCACGCCGCGCAAGCCGCGCTCGGTCATGGCGAACACGCCGAGCTCATTCACCGCGCCGAAACGGTTCTTGATCGCGCGCACGAGACGATACGACGAATGCGTGTCGCCTTCGAAGTACAACACCGTATCGACAATGTGTTCCAGCACGCGCGGCCCCGCCAGCGCGCCTTCCTTGGTCACGTGGCCGACCATGATGATGGTGGTGCCCGACTGCTTGGCGATGCGCGTGAGTTGCGCCGCGCACTCGCGCACCTGGGCCACCGAGCCCGGCGCGGAGGTCAGCGCGTCGGAATAGACCGTCTGGATCGAGTCGATCACCGCGACATCGGGTCGCTGCTCGGCGATCGTCGCCTGAATTTTTTCGAGCTGGATTTCGGCCAGCAGTTGCAGTTCGCTTGCCTTCGAGCCCGGCTCCAGCAAAGAAAGTCGTTGCGCGCGCAACGCAATCTGCGCGGCGGATTCTTCGCCGCTGATGTAAAGCGCGCGTTTGTCAGCGGCGATTTCCGCGAGCGATTGCAGCAACAGCGTCGATTTGCCGATGCCCGGATCGCCGCCGATCAGCACCACGCCGCCCGGTACCAGACCACCGCCGAGCACGCGGTCGAACTCGCTCACGCCGGTGGAAAAGCGCGGCACGTCGGACGCTTCGATATCGGCGAGACGGCGCACCGGCGCGCTCTTCGCGAGCGACTGGAAGCGGTGCGTGGAAGGCGCTTCCGCCACCGACTCGACCAGCGTGTTCCATGCATTGCATGAGGGGCACTGGCCGGCCCATTTCGGCGATTGCCCGCCGCATTCACTACAGATGTACACCGTCTTGGGTTTAGCCACGCGCTTGTTGCCTGTGTTGCTGTTCTTTGGATTGGAACTTCCGCTGGGCGCGAGGCACCAGCCCGCGCCCATGTTCGACCTTTACTTCGCGACCTTTACTTCGCGACCTTTACTTGGCGACCTTTACTCCGCGCGCACCGGCACGCGCGGCGCCACGGCGCACATCAGCTCGTAGCCGATGGTGCCGCATGCCTGGGCGACGTCGTCGATCGGCAGCGCGTTACCCCACAGCTCGACGCGCGAGCCGACGTTGGCGGTCGGAATCGGCGTCAGGTCGACGGTGAGCATGTCCATCGACACGCGGCCGACGACCCGCGTGCGCACGCCGTCGACGATCACCGGCGTGCCTTCCGGCGCGACGCGCGGATAGCCGTCCGCGTAGCCGCAGGCCACCACGCCGATGCGCATCGGGCCGCGCGCCTTGAACGACGAACCGTAGCCGACCGTATGGCCTTCGCTGAGCGTTTGCACGGCGATCAGTTCCGAGGCGAGCGTCATGGCCGGCTGCAAGCCGGTGCCCTGAATCGCGGCATGGACGCCGGAGGGCGACGCGCCGTACATGATGATGCCCGGACGCACCCAATCGAAGTGCGTGGCCGGATGCCACAGCGTGGCCGCCGAATTCGCCAGGCTGCGCGCGCCGGCAATGCCCTGCGCGCCGCGCTCGAACGCCTCCACCTGATAGTCGACGCCACGATCGCCGTCGGCGTCCGAGAAATGGGTCATCAGGGTGATCTGGCCGACGCCCTGACAGGCGCGCGCGCGTTCCCACGCGGCACGGAACTTCTCCGGCGTGTAACCGAGGCGGTTCATGCCAGTGTTCATCTTCAGCTGGATGTTGACCGGTTTGGACAGCCGCGCCATTTCGAGCATGCGCAACTGTTCGTCCGAATGAAGCGCGGTGGTCAGGCTGTAACGGTCGATCACGTCGATGTCAGTCGGGCGAAAGAAGCCTTCGAGCAGAAGAATTGGCCCGGCCCAGCCCAATTCACGCAACTTCACGGCTTCTTCGAGGTCCAGCAACCCAAAGCCGTCGGTTGCGCGCAGGCCCGGGAAGACGCGCGCAAGGCCATGCCCGTAAGCATTGGCCTTGACGACAGCCCAGATTTTGGATTTCGGCGCGTGGCGCCGGGCGACGGCCAGGTTATTGGCGAGAGCGGAGGTATGAATCGTGGCTGAAAGGGGGCGCGGCATGGGATATTTTCGTAAAGACGCTTGCGAATCAGCGGCTTACAGGGCGTTTTCAGCGCTCGGCAGCCCGCTGGGCGGTGCGATCAAGGATTTTGCTAGTCCGAATCCAGCTATTTTCATGATATAAAGCCGTGCGCACAACCCATTTCGAACGGCATAAGCCCGGACGCTCAACCAGCGGCCGGGGCGGACAGACCGCAGCGAGGACAGCATCGCATCAGATGAAAAAAGGTTTTTACACCATCATGGCCGCGCAGTTTTTTTCGTCGCTGGCCGACAATGCGCTTCTGATCGCCGCTATCGCACTGCTGAAAGATCTTCACGCCCCGAACTGGATGACGCCGCTGCTCAAGTTGTTCTTTGTGCTGTCGTACGTCGTTCTCGCCGCCTTCGTGGGCGCCTTCGCCGATTCCCGTCCGAAAGGACGCGTGATGTTCGTCACCAACACGATCAAGGTGGTCGGCTGCATCACGATGCTGGTCGGCGCGCATCCGTTGATTGCGTATGGCATCGTGGGTTTCGGCGCGGCGGCCTATTCGCCCGCCAAATACGGCATTCTCACCGAACTGCTGCCGCCTGACCGGCTGGTCGCCGCGAACGGCTGGATCGAAGGCACGACGGTCGGCTCGATCATTCTCGGCACCGTGCTCGGCGGAGCGCTCATCAGCCCGCATATTGCCGCGCCGATCCTGCGGCATCACATTCCCACCGTCAACACGCCCGCCGAGGCGGCGATGCTGGTGATCATGGTCATCTACGTGATCGCCGCGCTGTTCAATCTGCGCATTCCCGACACCGGCGCGCGCTATCCGAAACAGGAGCGCGGCCCGATCAAGCTCGTCACCGATTTCGCCGACTGTTTTCTCGTGCTGTGGCGCGACAAGCTCGGGCAGATTTCGCTCGCCGTCACCACCCTGTTCTGGGGCGCCGGCGCGACGCTGCAATTCATCGTCCTGAAGTGGGCCGAAGTGTCGCTCAGCATGTCGCTCTCCGAGGCGGCCATCCTGCAGGCGGTGGTCGCCGTGGGCGTGGCGGCCGGCGCGATTTTCGCGGCCTCGCGCGTGCCGTTGAAAAAGTCGCTCTCGGTGTTGCCGGTCGGCATCATGATGGGCATCGCCGTGATGCTGATGGCGTTTTACACCCGCGATCTGTTCCCCGCCCATTGGGGCCTCTATTTCGGCCGCATGCATGTGCCGGGCTATCTGATCGTCGCGTATGTGTTCCTGATGATCGTCGGCGGCCTGTCGGGCTTTTTCGTGGTGCCGATGAACGCGTTGCTCCAGCATCGCGGCCACGTGCTGCTGTCGGCGGGTCACTCGATCGCCGTGCAGAACTTCAACGAAAACCTTTCCGTGCTCGTGATGCTGTGCCTCTACGCCGTGCTCGTCTGGCTCGACGTGCCGGTCACGGCGGTGATCGTGCTGTTCGGCACCTTCGTGTGCGTGATGATGTGGTTCGTCATGCGGCGCCATCAGGCCAACCAGCGCGCGTTCGACTCGGTCGCGCTGATCGGCGAAGCCAAGCACTGACCCGCGCCGGGTCGTCCGCTCACCTCGGGGCCCGCGCCTTCCTCCTTCCTCGCTTTGCCATGACTCAACCGATTCCCAATGTGCTGACGATCGCCGGTTCCGATTCCGGCGGCGGCGCCGGTATTCAGGCCGACCTGAAGGCTTTCTCGGCGCTCGGCGCGTATGGCGCGAGCGTGATCACCGCGCTCACCGCGCAGAACACGCGCGGCGTCACCGCGATTCACGCGCCGGACCCCGGTTTCATTACCGCGCAACTCGACGCGGTGTTCGACGACATCCGCATCGACGCCGTGAAAATCGGCATGCTGGCGAACGCGCCGATCGCGCGCGCCGTGGCCGACGCGCTGCGCCGGCACAAGCCGAAGCACATCGTGCTCGACACGGTGATGATTTCCAAGAGCAATCACGCGTTGCTGCTGCCCGACGCGGTCGCGGCGGTGCGCGACGAATTGCTGCCGCTCGCCGATCTGCTGACGCCGAATTTGCCGGAAGCCGCCGCGCTGCTCGGCGTGCCGGCCGCGACCGATGAAGCGGGCATGGTCGAGCAAGGCGAAGCGCTGCGCGCGCTCGGTGCGCGTGCGGTGCTGATGAAAGGCGGCCATCTGAGCGCGACGGATAGTCCGGACTGGCTGGTGCAGGAGAGCGGCACGCTGCGTCTGGGCGGCCCGCGCGTGCCGGTGAAGAATACACACGGGACGGGCTGCACGCTGTCGTCGGCGATCGCGGCGCTGATTCCGCAACGCGGCGATCTGGCGAGCGCCGTCGCCGACGCGAAGCAGTATCTGACCGGCGCGCTGCAGGCGAGCGATCGACTCGACGTCGGCAGCGGCGTCGGGCCGGTGCATCATTTTTATCGGTGGTGGTGAGGGGGGCGTGGGCGGGGCAGACCGGTTGGGTCGGCCGTGTGGGTTCGCCGTCTGCGTCTGCGGCCATATTACGCGCCGGTCTTTCCGCTTCCCCGCTGCTGCTCGCGCGCGTAGTTTTGTGCCTGCTCGGGCCACTCGTCCGGCACGATGAAGCCGCGCGAGCGCTCGATCAGGTTGCCCGCGCCGTCTTCGGTGAACGCGGCGACCATCGCCGGTCCATGCTGATGCGAAGTTTGCCCGGCGAGAGTGTGCGCATCGACAAAAACCAATCCTGCGGCCTGCGCCTCGTCAGCTGAATGACGCCGCGGCGCAAGCCATTCCAGCCGCGGCAAAGGCCGCCACTTTTGCGTGTTGCCTGCAGCGAAGGCCGGCCAATCGCTGCGCGTCACCCACCAGCCACGGCCATGCGCCGGATCGAGTTCGACGGGATCGAGCGGAGTTTCGCCGTGCCGGTAAAACAGCCAGCCTTTGATGAACATCTGCGGCGTCCACGGCCCCGGATAGCCGACCGATGCGAACTCCTCACGCGCGCTCAACGGCAACTGGTGATTCAGCACATGGGCGAGCTTGAGGTCGAAACGGTCTTTCAGATTCGGGCCAACGTAGTCGGATAACCGCGCGGGTGACTGTCTGGGTAACTGCGTGCGTGATTGCGCGGGTAACACCGCAGCCAACTCCGCGCGTGCTTCGCCGGCGTGCAGATAGCACTTCACGGCCAGTTCCCAATGCAGACGCGCGCCCCGCCGCGTCTGGACCAGAAAATCGCATTCACCGAGCGTGACGCCCGCGCGCCGCAAGGGCACGCCCGCGGCCACCAGTCGCGCCGCCGGCCCATGTTGCAGAAACCAGCCGAGCAGCCGTTCGGCATAGCGGCCGAGACGCGTGATGCGCGTCGCCGCGAGATCGCGATGCAAGGGTTCGGGCGCGTCGTCGAGCGCGCGCAGCCACGCGACGCTCGCCTGCGCTTCCTGCGGCGTATCGAAGGGATTCGCCAGGATGCCCACCGGTGGTTGCGGGCGCAACAGATCGGCGCTCAGCAATAACCAGGCGAGATCGCGCACGGCGGGATCATGCAAGGTGTCGAGCAGCGCAGCGCGGCTCGCGGCATCCATGCCGGGTGCGCCGGTGGAACCGGCCGCCGGCCCCTCGGCAGCCGTCACTTCGACGCGTTCGACGGCGCACCGCCCGCCGCACGCCACGTGTCGCGCGCGAGGCACAGGTCGGCCCAGGCTTTCGCCTTGTCGGGCAGGCTGCGCAGCAGATACGCGGGATGATAGGTGACGATCACGGGCACCCCTTCGTACTCGTGCACGCGGCCACGCAGCGACGAAATGCTCGCGTCGGTTTTCAGCAGACTTTGCGCCGCAAAGCGGCCCAGCGCGACGATCAGCTTCGGCTTGACCAGCCCCACCTGACGTTGCAAATACGGCTCGCAACGCGCGACTTCGTCCGGTTCGGGATTGCGGTTGCCAGGCGGCCGGCATTTGATCACGTTCGCGATGTACACGTTGGTGTCGCGCGCGAGCGTCAGCGAACGCAGCATGTTGTCGAGCAGCTTGCCGGCCTGGCCGACGAACGGCTCGCCCAGACGGTCTTCGTTCTCACCCGGCGCTTCGCCGATCAGCATCCAGTCAGCACCGCGGTCGCCGACGCCGAACACCGTATTCGTGCGCTTCTCGCATAGACGGCAAAGGCGGCAGGCGGCGACGCGCTCGCTTAGCGCGTCCCAGTCGAGCGTGTGGATTGCGGGAGGTGCGGGCGCCTCGCTACGGGCGTCCGCGGGCGCGTGGGTCGGCAGGTCGTCGAACCACGCGAAATCGTCGTCCGGTGGCGCGTCGAAAACCGGCGGCTCGGGCATGCGTGATGGCGGCGGCTGGGGTATTGGGTGACGCGTTTCAGCGGGCATTTGCGACCGCTCTTGCGCTGCCTGCGCTGCGTCTTGTGCGGGCCGCACGCGGTGTTCGCCGTGCGCGGCGTCGGCGCTTGCCGGCGCCCGTAGCATGGACGGTGCGGGTTCAGGCGCAGGCGACGCGAACGACGAGGTTTCCGGCGTTCCCGCTGCGGATGACGCGGTTTGCTGCGGACGCACGGCAGACGGTGCTGTTTGTTGGAAGCGCACGGCGGATGGCGCGGTTTCCGGCGCACGCACAGTCTCCAGAGGGCGCGTGACGGGAGCCGCGGCGGGCGGCAACCCGTGCGCATCGTCACGACGCGCGCCCGAGCCGGCCACGTCGCCAGTGCCCTGCCCCGCTAAGCCTTCGGCTTGCGCTTCAACAACAGCCGGTTGCTCGGCCGCCGCCATTCCGCGACGCACCCAAAGCGGCGCGAGTCCGAATTCTTCCAGTACCGATTCATGCAGCGCCATCTGCGCCCTCCGTGGCAAACGAGAAACGCATTACGATGGCGTCCTCCCGGCTGCGATGCCGCGCCGGATAATAATTTTTGCGCCGCCCAATCGAAGCAAACCCGAAGCGCTCATACAACCGGATCGCCCGATGATTCGACGGCCGCACTTCGAGCAGCAAGCCGTCGAGCTTTTCGGCGCGGGTGATCCGCACGGCTTCGCGCAGCAGCGCGAAGCCGGCGCCGGCGCCTTGCGCCGCGGGCGTCACGCATAGATTGAGCAGATGCATTTCGTCGACCACCGGCATCAACACGCAATAGCCAATCAAGGTGCCCGTGACATGGCGCAGACAGACGCCGAAGTAACCGTTGCGCAGCGAGTCGCCGAAATTGCCCCGGCTCCACGGAAACTCATAAGCGATCTTTTCGATGGCGGCGACCTCGTCGAGATCGCCCTCGGTCATCGGCGACATATAGCGGTCCGCGAGCAACACGCCACTCATTGCCGGCCCTCGCCGTGAGCCGCGTCGTGCGCGAGTCTGGCCGCCTTTTCAGCTTTTTCGGCGCCCCGCTCGGCCGTGGTCTGCGCAACCTTGTCGCGCACGTACTCCGGCGCGGCCTGATCGGCGGGCACCGTGCGGCCGGCGCGCAACGCGCGCAGCGCAGCGTGGGCGAGCGGCACGGCGTGCGGCAGCGCTTCGCCGTCGACGCTGCGCGCCGCCGCGAGCGCGGGCAGCCGCGCGCCGAAGGCCGCGGCGGCGTTGCCTGCCAGCGTGAACGGGACGTCGGGCAACACGAGCCGGTCCGGCGCGTCGAGCGAAGCGCTCTGCACGGTGCGCCATTCACCTTGCGCGTCGTCCCAGGCGTAGTCGGCCCAGTAGATCTCGTCCATGCGGGCGTCGAGCGCGGCGAGCACCCGCGCGGCCGACGGATCGCGCAGGCGGGCGCTTTCAGCGCAGACAAGCAGCGTGCTGATCGGCACGACCGGCAGGTTCAGGCCGAATGCAAGACCTTGGGCGACGCCGGTCGCCGTACGCAGACCAGTGAACGAGCCCGGACCGGAGCCGAAAGCGATAGCGTCGCAGTCCGCCAGTTTCAGGCCGGCTTCGTCGAACAGTTCGCGAATGGCGGGGAGCAGGCGCGTGCTGGAAACCGCGCCGGTTTGCTCGTGGCGCATCCAGACGCGCGGCTCGGCGCGGGTCTCTCCAGTTGCGGCGCCGGCAGCATGGCCGGCAACCGACAGAAGCGCTACCGAGCAGAATTCGGTCGAGGTATCGAGGGCGAGGAGCACAGTTTGAGTCATGGACCGTATTGTAATCGGCACTGCGCGCGCAAATGTGGTTTGGCTTGCGCCCCGGATTGAACCGGCTCGCGTCCTGGATGGTCCGCGCTTCGCGCCAAGCCCCGCGTCCTGTGTTTGGAATAAGCCCTCAGCCCCGCAGCGGCATGCAATTGCTATGATCGTCAGCCGACCTTCACCCCTGTCCCGCCCGGCGGGCAAAACGACCATGACCGACATCAATACGCAGTTCACCCAGGCTCAGGAAGATGTGAAACAACTGCCGGAGCGCCCGGGCAACCTCACGCTGCTGCGTCTGTACGCCCTCTTCAAACAGGCTAGCGAAGGCGATGTTCACGGCGACAAGCCGGGTTTCACCGACATCGTCGGCAAATACAAGTATGACGCGTGGGCCGCGCTCAAAGGCACGGCGGAGGAAGCCGCGAAGCAGCAATACGTCGAACTGGTCGTATCGCTGAAGAGCGGCGCCTCGGCCTGAGCTGGCGCCGAAGGCTTACCCGGCGGCCCGATTGGAGATGGCAGGCCATTCGTCCAGTCGGCCGCTGCAACTTTTCTGCCAGGAAAATTCCTAATAGTGGCGCAGTGCAGCAAAACCCTATACAATGCTGCCTGCGCTTCACTGCTTTGCCCGGCTTTCCTCTAGCGGCCTTTGCGGCGCAGCGCCTCGTAGCGTTTAGCTCCAATCCAGTTTAGAACCTGTCCCCTCCTGCCTAGCCCCCTACGGGCGATCATGTCCCAGGCTGGCGGCACGCCGTGTTGGCATGTCGCATCCGATACAGCTTCTAACGAAAAGCTCGCCTTCATTGCCGCGAGCTGCCCCCGTTTTTCGATTTGCTCGCTGCTTCTTTGCTCGCTGAATCCGACGACTTGGGTATGCCGATTGGCGCCGACGTTTTAATTCCGTGTGTACCAAGGATTTACCAAGGATTCTCATGACTTCGAGCAATACCCCCAGCAGCCCGTTGAACGCCATCGCCGACCAAGCCCTCGGTCTCGCCGACGCACCCGCTCAAGCCGCAGCCGTTGCTGCCGCTCCGGAAGCCGTCGCCGCTGAAGCCGCAGCACCGTCCGGCCCGTCGTTCGCGTCGCTCGGTCTGTCCCCGGACGTCGTCTCTGCCCTGACCGCCGCTGGTTATCAAACCCCGACGCCGGTTCAGCAACGTGCAATCCCCGCCGGCATCGCCGGCCGTGACCTGCTGGTCTCGAGCCCGACCGGTTCGGGCAAGACCGCCGCGTTCATGCTGCCCGCCATCGAGCGTTTCTCGCAATTGCAAAAGGCGCAAGCCAGCCAGCCGCGCGAGCCGCGTCCGGCCGACGGCGCCCGCACGCGCCGCCCGCAACCGGTTGCCCGTCCGACCATGCTGGTTCTGACGCCGACCCGCGAACTCGCGATGCAGGTCACCACCGCTGCCGCCACGTACGGCAAGCACCTGAAGCGTCTGCGCACCGTCAGCATTCTGGGCGGCGTCGCTTACGGCCAGCAATTGATGCTGCTCGCGAAGAACCCGGAAATCCTGGTCGCTACGCCGGGCCGTCTGATCGACCATCTGGAACGCGGCCGTATCGATCTGTCGCAACTGCAGATCCTCGTGCTCGACGAAGCTGACCGCATGCTCGACATGGGCTTCATCGAAGACATCGAAACGATCGTTGCCGCTACGCCGGCTACGCGTCAAACCATGTTGTTCTCGGCCACGCTCGACGGCAAGATCGGTTCGCTGACCGGCCGCCTGCTGAAGGATCCGGAGCGTATCGAGATCGTCCAGCGTCTGGAACAACGTACCAACATCGCGCAAACCGTTCATTACGTCGACGACCGCGATCACAAGGATCGTCTGCTCGACCATCTGCTGCGCGGCGAGGGCCTCGACCAGGCTATCGTCTTCACGGCAACCAAGATGGACGCCGACCAGCTGGCTGGCCGTCTGGCCGACGCCGGTTTCGAATCGGCCGCCCTGCACGGTGACCTGCCGCAAGGCGCGCGTAACCGCACGATCAAAGCCCTGCGCGAGCGCCGTGTGCGCGTGCTGGTGGCCACGGACGTCGCCGCTCGCGGTATCGACATCCCCGGCATCACGCACGTGTTCAACTACGACCTGCCGAAGTTCGCCGAAGACTACGTGCACCGTATCGGCCGTACCGGCCGTGCCGGCCGCTCGGGTATCGCGGTGAGCCTCGTGCATCACGCGGAACAAGGCGCGTTGAAGCGCATCGAGCGCTTCGTGCGCACCCCGCTGCCGGTCAATGTCGTCGAAGGCTTCGAGCCGCGCAAGTCGGCTCCGTCGGGTAACGGCCGTCCTGGCTTTGGCGGCCGCGGCCGTCCGGGCGGCGGCAACGGCGGTGGCCGTCGCTTCGGTAGCGGATCGGGCAAGCCGGCCGGTAACGGCGGCGGTGCGCGCAGCGGCAGCGGCAGCGGCAATGGCGGCGGCTGGGCCGGCAAGTCGGCTGGTGGTGGTTCGCGTGAAGGCGGCTTTGGCGGCGGTTCGCGTGAAGGCTACGGCGGTTCGCGCGACGGCGGCTACGGCGCACGCCGCAGCGACGGCCCGCGTACGGCGCGTCGCGGCAGCTAATTAGCCGCGAATTGGCCGCTCAGTACTGAGCAGGAGCGCACTCTGCTTCAGGGCACACAGCCCTTTGCGGCGCCCATGCGGTACGTTGCAGCCAGCTAAAAAAGACCCGGACGGCTTTACGCTGTCTGTGGGTCGGAAAAAACCGGTGCTTAGGCGCCGGTTTTTTTTCGCCTGTACGCCGCGGACCCCAAATTTCACGATGTGGAAAATTTTTTTGCGTCGTAAAAAATCGTGCTGCAAGGCACAAGACGACCTATTGCAAGATGGGAAAAGTCTTTTCTCAATGTGAAACAAAAACCGTAAGTGACTGATTATAAATAATAATAAATATCACAAAAACATGCTCAGACGGCTACTGCGCGACCTTCGACTTGCCTAGACTCTTATATAAGACTTCGCCAAGCAAAACGCCCGACCGGGCTGGCCGCTTTGGCGAAAATTGCAAGTTTCCTGTATCGGACCAGAACAAGCGCTCACGCGGCGACGCTGGTCGACAGAGTATTCAGCCATTGCAGGCAACCAAGGAGCAAATCATGTCCCGTCAAGAACAAGCCAGGCAACTTCAACAGCAATGGGAAACCGATCCGCGCTGGAAAGGCGTGAAGCGCAGCTACACGGCTGACGACGTGATCCGCCTGCGTGGCTCGGTGCAAGTCGAGCACACGCTCGCCAAGCGCGGTGCGCAAAAGCTGTGGGAAAGCGTGAACAACGAGCCGTTCGTCAACTCGCTCGGCGCGCTGACCGGCAACCAGGCCATGCAACAGGTCAAGGCCGGCCTCAAGGCGATCTATCTGTCGGGCTGGCAAGTCGCGGGCGATGCGAACGTCGCCGGTGAAATGTACCCGGACCAGTCACTGTACCCGGCGAACTCGGTGCCGCTCGTCGTGAAACGCATCAACAACACGCTCACCCGCGCTGACCAGATCCAGTGGTCGGAAGGCAAGAATCCGGGCGACGAAGGCTACGTGGACTACTTCCAGCCGATCGTGGCGGATGCGGAAGCCGGCTTCGGCGGCGTGCTGAACGCGTTCGAACTGATGAAGGCGATGATCGAAGCGGGCGCAGCGGGCGTGCACTTCGAAGACCAGTTGGCTTCGGTGAAGAAATGCGGCCACATGGGCGGCAAGGTGCTCGTGCCGACGCGCGAAAACATCGCCAAGCTGACAGCCGCGCGTCTGGCCGCCGACGTCTCCGGCACGCCGACCGTGCTGCTCGCTCGTACCGATGCGGAAGCCGCCGACCTGATTACGTCGGACATCGACGACAACGACAAGCCGTTCCTGACCGGCGAGCGCACGGTGGAAGGTTTCTACCGCACGAAGCCGGGTCTCGAACAGGCGATCTCGCGTGGCCTCGCCTACGCGCCGTACGCCGACATGATCTGGTGCGAAACCGGCAAGCCGGACCTCGAGTTCGCGAAGAAATTCGCTGACGCGATCCACAAGGAATACCCGGATCAACTGCTGTCGTACAACTGCTCGCCGTCGTTCAACTGGAAGAAGAACCTCGACGACGCGACGATCGCCAAGTTCCAGCGCGAACTCGGTGCGATGGGCTACAAGTTCCAGTTCATCACGCTGGCCGGCTTCCACGCGCTGAACTACTCGATGTTCAACCTCGCGCACGGCTATGCCCGCAACCAGATGACGGCCTTCGTCGAAATGCAGCAGGCTGAATTCGCTGCGGCCGAAAAGGGCTTCACCGCGGTCAAGCACCAGCGCGAAGTGGGCACGGGTTACTTCGACGCCGTGACGCAAACGGTCGAACGCGAAGCCTCGACGACCGCGCTGCACGGCTCGACGGAAGACGAACAGTTCTTCGACAAGCGGGTCGCGTAATTTACCCGCAGGCCGATCGCAGCAACAGGGCAACAGACGGACTACGGCTTTCGTCAGAGAGCCGCCGTCACAGGGAGGAGCAAGGCCGCCGGGCGCCGGGTCGTGAACGGTTAGCGCCGACGGCTTGAATCTGGGAGAGATCGCAGCAGTGCAGAGAAAGCCAGCGCAACAGATTGCGCGGCGAACACAGCGCGCGCCGGCCTCACCGCCGGCGCGTTTTTTGTGGGCTTCCGGTTTCGGCTCAGCGATACACGATGACCGGAATCTTGGTATGCGTGAGCACCCGCTGCGTTTCGCTGCCGATCAGCAGGCTGCCCAGACCACGGCGCCCATGCGACGCCATGAAGATCACGTCGCAGCCGCCCTGCTCCGCGGCTTCGATGATGCCGAGATACGGCGCCGGGTGCACGCTGGTCCGGCTGTCGACGGTCACGCCGACACGGCGCGCCGCCATTTCCACTTCTCGCAGATGCACCCGCGCTTCGCGCTCGCTGCGCTGCAGGAATTCGGAGGGCGGCTCGACCACCACGTCGGAGAACGGCGAGTAAGGATATTGCGGCAGACACGCGTAGGCGGTCACGCGCGCGTTGACGGCTTGGGCGAGATCGATGGCGCCGTCAATCGCCTTGCGTGACAGGTCTGAACCGTCGGTCGGAACCAGGATGTGCCTGAACATGATGCCCTCCGTCGCCGGCTTCGCGCAGCGCGGCGTGAGCGTCCAACGAGGCGCGGCGCGAAGGCCGCTTCAATCGATTGTAGGTCGCGGAATTGAGCGTATGAATCTGCCAAGGGTCTGTCCGCATATCGGAAACCCCGTATTGCCGGCGACGCAATCGCCGGGCGCGCCATCGCGAGCCTGGCCGGCGTCAGCCCCAGTAACCGGGATGCCCGTACGTATGCTTGAGAAAATCCAGGAACAGTCTCACCCGCAACGGCAAATGGCGGCGCTGCGGAAACACCGCATGAATGCCGATGGGTGGTGCGGCGAATTCGTCGAGCACGCTGACAAGCCGTCCGGCCGCGATATCCGTGCCGACCTCCCACCACGAGCGCCACGCGAGACCGTAGCCTTCGAGACACCACTCGTGCAGCACCGCGCCGTCCGAGCATTCCATCGTGCCGGACACCTTGATCGACACCACCTTGTCGCCCTGCTGGAACATCCAGCCGCGCTGCTGGTTGGCGCTCGCGCCGAGCGCGAGACAGTTGTGATGCGCGAGGTCGGCGAGGCTGTGGGGCGCGCCGCGCCGGCTCAGATACGACGGCGACGCCACGCAGACGCGGCGGTTCTCGCCGAGCTTGAGCGACACCAGCGACGAATCCGGCAATTCGCCGAGACGCACCGCGCAATCGAAACCCTCGTTGACCAGATCGACGAGGCGGTCGGACAGGTCGAGCGTGATCGACACGTCCGGATGGGCGACCGTGAACGACGGCACGAGCGGCGCGACGTGCCGGCGCCCGAAGCCCGCCGGCGCGGAGAGCCGCAGATGGCCGCTCGCCTTGACGCCGCCCGCCGACACGCTGGCTTCCGCGTTCTGCATGTCGTGAATGATGCGCTGGCAGTCTTCGAGAAAGGCCGAGCCTTCGAAGGTCAGCGTGAGCTTGCGCGTGGTGCGCACCAGCAATTTGACGCCGAGGCGCTCTTCGAGCGCGTCGATGCGGCGGCCGATGATAGCCGGCGCGACGCCTTCCGCCGTAGCCGCGGCAGACAGGCTGCCTTTGGCCGCGACGGTCACGAAAGTCTCGATCTGCTTGAAACGGTCCATAAGCGATTGAAGCCGCGCCGTCCCAGTACGGAAATTTCGTTGAGAAGCGACGCGCAATGGTGGTCGGTGCGCGTCAGATTAGGTGTATGAAAGTAAAAGATCAAGTGATGTTTAGCCTCTTTTTTAGCGCAGAGCATCACTAATACAATCCATCCTGACCTCTGATAGGAGCGCACGGCAATGTCGGCCACAACGACACACTCCCCTAAAGCAGTGATTTTCGACGCCTACGGCACGCTCTTCGACGTGCATTCGGTGATCGCTGCCGCGGAGCAGATGTTTCCGGGCCACGGCGATGCGCTCTCGCAACTGTGGCGCCAGAAACAGATCGAATACACGCAGCTGCGCACGCTTGCCGCTCCGGCTGCCGCACCCGGCGCGCACTACCGGCCGTTCTGGGACATCACGCTCGACGCGCTGCGTTTCGCCGCGAAAAAACTCCAGCTCACGCTCGGCCGCACGGCCGAAAAACGTTTGATGGACGAGTATGCGTGCCTGTCCGCTTTCCCCGACGCCGTGCCCGCGTTGCGCCTCTTGCGCCTGTCGCGCGGCGAGTCTTTGACCTCGCAGGCATCCGCCAGCGGCGAATCCGCTTCCCGTGCGCACCTCGCGATTCTCTCGAACGGCAATCCGCAAATGCTCGACGTCGCCGTGAAGAGCGCCGGCATGACGGGCCTGTTCGACCACGTGTTATCCGTCGACGCCGTGCGCGCCTACAAACCCTCGCCTGCCGCTTACGCGCTGGGCACGCAAACCTTCGACGCCGAACCGCGCGAGATCGTCTTCGTGTCGTCGAACGGTTGGGACGTGGCCGGCGCGGCGTGGTTCGGCTTCACGACTTTCTGGCTCAACCGGCAAAACGCACCAGCCGAAGAACTGGGCGTCACGCCGCATGGCGCGGGCGGAGGCATGACCGATCTGCTCGCTTTCCTGAAAACCCTCGCGTCGCCCGGCCGCACCAGCGGCTCCGGCGGCAGCCGCACACGCCACAGCCCTGGCGCGTAACGGCTACTACTGGACTACGCGACGCACACCAACCGCTTTTCAACATTTGCATCTTTGCAATCTGACCGACCAAGGAGAAAACATGGCGAACCCGCAGTCATCGCAATCGTCGCTGCAGCTGCCCCAAGGCATGGAAATCAAGGCTGAGATCAAGCCGGACTATGAAGCAATTCTCACGCGCGAAGCGCTCGAACTCGTCGCCGCGCTGCATCGCACTTTTGAGCCGCGCCGTCAGCAGTTGTTGCAGGCGCGCGCGGAACGCACCCGGCGCCTCGACGCCGGCGAGCGCCCCGACTTTCTCGCGGAAACGAAAAACGTGCGTGACGGCGACTGGAAAATCGCGCCGCTGCCGCAGGACCTGCAATGCCGCCGCGTGGAAATCACCGGGCCGGTCGAGCGCAAGATGATCATCAACGCGCTGAATTCAGGCGCGGATTCGTACATGACCGACTTCGAAGATTCGAATGCGCCGAGTTGGGATAACCAGATCACCGGCCATATCAATCTGAAGGACGCGGTGCGCCGCACGATTTCGCTGGAGCAGAACGGCAAGTCGTACACGCTGAACGACAAGGTCGCCACGCTGATCGTGCGTCCGCGCGGCTGGCACCTCGACGAGAAGCACGTGAAGGTGGACGGCAAGCGCGTGTCGGGTGGCATCTTCGACTTCGCGCTCTTCATGGTGCACAACGCGAAGGAGCTGGTCGCGCGCGGCTCCGGCCCGTACTTCTATTTGCCCAAGATGGAGAGCCATCTCGAAGCGCGTCTGTGGAACGATATTTTCGTCGCCGCGCAGGAAGCGGTCGGCGTGCCGCGCGGCACGATTCGCGCGACGGTGCTGATCGAAACGATCCTCGCCGCTTTCGAAATGGACGAGATCCTGTATGAACTGCGCGAACATAGCTCGGGCCTGAACGCCGGCCGCTGGGACTACATCTTCTCGGCGATCAAGAAGTTCAAGGCCGACCGTGACTTCTGCCTCGCCGACCGCTCGCAGATCACCATGACCTCGCCGTTCATGCGGGCCTACGCGCTGCTGCTGCTGAAGACCTGCCATCGCCGCAATGCGCCGGCAATTGGCGGCATGAGCGCGCTGATTCCGATCAAGAACGATCCGGCCGCGAACGAGAAGGCGATGGCCGGCGTGCGCTCGGACAAGGCACGCGATGCCGGCGACGGCTACGACGGCGGCTGGGTCGCGCATCCGGGCCTCGTGCCGATCGCGATGGAAGAGTTCGTCAAGGTGCTCGGCGACACGCCGAACCAGATCGGCAAGCAACGCGACGACGTGCTCGTCAAGGCAACCGACCTGACGGACTTCCGTCCGGAAGCGCCGATCACCGAAGCCGGTCTGCGCAACAACATCAACGTCGGCATCCACTACCTGGGCGCATGGCTCGCGGGCAATGGCTGCGTGCCGATTCACAACCTGATGGAAGATGCCGCCACGGCGGAAATCTCGCGTTCGCAGGTGTGGCAATGGATTCGCTCGCCGAAGGGCAAGCTCGAAGACGGCCGCAAGGTCACGGCCGAGCTGGTGCGCGAGTTGTCGGCACAGGAACTCGACAAGGTGAAGCAGGCCGTGGGCGGTGATACGAAGCCGTATGAGCGCGCCGCGCAGATCTTCGAGGAAATGTCGACCTCGGAACAGTTCACCGATTTCCTGACATTGCCGCTGTACGAAGAGATCTGAGGCCGGCAGCAGGCCTCACGCAGCAGATGCATCGATAACGGACGACGCAGTAGCAAGCCCGCCTTCGCGTGTCACGGACAGCGCGCGAAAGCGGCTTGAGTCGCAAGGCTGACCGACCGGGCGGCCCGACAGGCGTATGCTTGCCGGGCCGCTTTTTTTATGTGCGCGTGACGGGTTCAGTCGGCGCTGCGGGCAGCACTGCAGGCGGCACTTCAGTCAGCGCGTGCTGCGGTACTCGACCCAGTCACCCGATCGGATTTCGGGCAAGCCTTTCACCGCACCCGGCGCAACGGGATAGAAGCGGCAGTTCACGACATTGCCGTCGACTTTCACCATCACTTCGCGAGCGAGGAAACGATCCTCGACACCCGGATAGACCGCTTCGATTTCGTCGAGCACGGCGACCAGCTGATCGTCGATCTCATACACGTCGCCGATCACGTCGACGCCGGCTTCGTCGACCACGAGGCCCGGGTACAAGCCGAAATCGAAAAGATGGCCGCGGACCGTGGCCGTGCCGAGCAGATTGGGGGCGTCGATCTCGTTGCGCGCCGCCGCCTGGCTGATGTCGTTCACTTCACCGGCGCGCAATGTGCCGTATACAAAGACGGTCTGCATCGTCGTTTGTTCTCCTTGAATGGGGGTTCGGGTGGCCTGTGATTCCGTTCGAGCCTGAGTCCAGCCCGAGGTTCAGTTCAGCGCCGCGCTCGCCACGAGCACGCCGTCGATATCCGCGTAGATCCACTCACCGGGACGCACCAGCGCGCCGGGCAACTGTACCGCCACGTCACGCTCGCCGGTGCCGCGCTTCTGGCCACGCCGCGGGCAGGTTGCCAACGCCGCGATGCCGACGTTGACTTCATTCAGTTCCAGCGTATCGCGCACACAGCCGTTCAGCACGATGCCCGCCCAGCCATTCTGTTGCGCAATCTGCGCAAGGTTGCCGCCCACCAGCGCGCACCGCAGGCTGCCGCCGCCGTCGACCACCAGCACACGGCCCGCGCCCTGCTCTTCGAGCGTGGCCCGCACGAGTGCATTGTCTTCGAAGACCTTCAACGTCACCGCCTCACCGCTGAAACACTCGGCGCGGCTGAACAGGTGAAAGACCGGCTCGAGCACGCGCAACGTGCCGAGCGCCAACTGATCCTCGTGCGCGTCGCACAAGTCCGCGGTAGCAAAGCTCATGAAGTTCTCCTCGTGTCCGGGTAATCGGGACATTATGCAACGCCGGGTGCCACGCAACACCTACAATGAGAAGCCCGCGGCGGTTTGCCGTAGCGGGCTTCTCATTGCGGCGTCACCGGACTACTTTGCGGGTCCGCGCTTCTCGTGTTCCGTTATCGGGATCGATCTTCATCATGACTTCGTCCGTCGACTCAGACCTGTCGAGCTTCGTGCGCTTCGCCGACATTCCGCCCGAGTTCCAGCCGACCGAAACGCATCCCATCCGCGTACGCTCCCGGCAAATGCCGTCGGGCTGGCGCATCGCGCGTCACACCCACGCGTGGGCACAGGTGGCCTACGCGTCGCGCGGCGTGCTGCGGGTCGCGACCACCGGCACGACGTGGATGGTGCCGCCATCGCGCGCAATCTGGGTGCCGCCGCACGTGACGCACGAAGTGGTCGCCGTCGAAGACGCCTTCCTGCGCACCCTCTACATCACCGAAAGCACGGTGCCGGCCGGGCTCGATACACCGCGCGTGGTCGAAGTCTCGGACCTGCTGCGCGAAGTGATCGCCGCGCTCGACACGCCCGGCATCTCGGCCACCCGCGAGCAGTTGCTCGGCGCGCTCGCACTCGACGAATTGACACGCTCGGAGCCGTTGCCGCTCTCCGTGCCGATGCCCAACGAAAAGCGGCTGCGCGCTTTGTGCGAAGCGGTCATTGCGGATCCGACGCATGGTGAATCGCTCGAGCAATGGGCGTCCAGCGTGGGCGCGAGTACACGCACCATTGCGCGGCTGTTTCGTCAGGAGTTGGGGGTGAGTTTTTCGCAATGGCGCCAGCAAGCGATTCTGGCGCGTGCGATTCCGCTGTTGAGTCAGGGGCGGCCGCTCTCGCATGTCGCGTTGGAACTGGGCTATCAGAGTCAGAGCGCATTTTCCGCGATGTTCCGCCGCGCGTTCGGTGAAAGTCCGCGCGCGTTCATCGAGCGTGGCTCGGAACATCGGGTGGAGCATGGAGAGCATCGCGACGCGGAGACGGACAGCGAGACGGCGGCGCAGGACCGCGCGGATGCATCGCGCGATGCCGAACGCTGATTAAGTGAATAAAACGCGCGCCTCGAATCCGACCTTTGCCAACTGCGGCATCTGAGACCGTACGCCTCACAAGCGGCCACTAAACCCGTCGCGCCAGATGACGGATCGCGCCCAGTTGCGCAAGCCGCGGCCCGGTCAGCTTATAGCCTTTGCGTTGATAGAGCCGCGCGGCGGGGTTGTCGACGAACACGCGCAGTTGCAACTCGCGCAACCCACGCTCGCGCGCCCATTGATGCGAGACATCGAGCAGATAGGTGCCGGCGCCGAGCCGGCGATGGCCTTCGGCAATCTGCACGTCGCGGATATGCAGCGAATCGCCCTCTTGCGTGATGCGCAACACGCCGATCGGCGTGCCGTCCACTTCGAGAATGAAATTCTCCGATTCGCGCCAGCTACCGAGAAACAGATCGCCACGCCACACCAGATGGTGGCGACGATAGTAACCGCCCATGTTGTTGCGAGTCAGCGCCTCGGCGAACTCGAAATCGTCCATGCTGGCTTTGCGCAGATGAAACGGCAACGGAGCTTCGGTGGGATCGAACATGGCGGAGCGACGAAGATGAGTCGGGTCAACGGTAAAACAGGCGGTGCGCGCTGGCAATGGCTGTTTGTCCCGAGCATACCCAGGCGCAATGGAGAGCGGAATAAAAAAAGCCCACTTCTTTCGAAGTGGGCTTTCTCAAATCTGGCGGAGCGGACGGGACTCGAACCCGCGACCCCCGGCGTGACAGGCCGGTATTCTAACCAACTGAACTACCGCTCCAGATTTTGCACCGCAGCCTATGAGACCGGCTCAATGACCGCTGCATCGCTCAAACTTCCAACCGAACGACGCCGATATGCTGGCGTCCCCTAGGGGATTCGAACCCCTGTACTCACCGTGAAAGGGTGATGTCCTAGGCCTCTAGACGAAGGGGACAACGTACTGCTTACACCTTTAATGAAAAAGCCCGTTCAAGTTTGGATGAACGGGCTTTGTCTGGCGGAGTGGACGGGACTCGAACCCGCGACCCCCGGCGTGACAGGCCGGTATTCTAACCGACTGAACTACCACTCCAGTCTTTACACCCTGGCTTGCGAGCGTCGGTTATTTCTCTGCAAGCTGCGCTACCTTACTGCCAACCGAGCTGAACTCGGAACACTAAAGCGACGCTGATGTTTGGCGTCCCCTAGGGGATTCGAACCCCTGTACTCACCGTGAAAGGGTGATGTCCTAGGCCTCTAGACGAAGGGGACATAATCTTTTCAGATCTGTCTTTATCTTGCTGCTAATTTACGCTAACTTCTGTTTCATCAGCAGCAAAGACCGATATTCTAACTACGTTACAGCCGTTTGTGAAGTCTTTTTTGCTACAAGTTCCAGACTTCGGAACAACTTCACTCTGCTCTGATGGTGGAGGTAAGCGGGATCGAACCGCTGACCTCTTGCATGCCATGCAAGCGCTCTCCCAGCTGAGCTATACCCCCCTTGCAGAACAGAAACGAGATTCTAGAGGCCAATTTGCGCTTTGTAAATACCCTTTGAGCAATTGCATGCGACTTTTTTCACAAGTCGCATGCAAACCCGCTCAAGGCACGCGCGAGCGCAATTAGCCCAGCGCTTTTTCGATACGGCCAACGACAACATCACGCCCAAACAGCATCAGGACGCTGTCGATCGACGGTGTATGCGTGGTGCCCGCCACCAGCAGACGCACCGGCATGGCCAACTGCGGCATCTTCAGCTTGTGCGCGCCGAGCGTTGCCTTCAATGCCGCAGCGATCGCTTCCTTGGTCCACTCCACGCTCTTCAGCGCGGCGGCCAGATCGGCGAGCGCCGGACGCACGGCGTCGGTCACGTGTTGCGCGACGGACTCGGCATCAGGCGCCGGTGCGCGATAGAACATCGCGGCATTCTCTGCGATCTCCTTCACCGTGGATGCACGATCCTTCAGCAAGCCCACGACGGCTGTCAGATCGGCGCCCTGGGCGAGCGCGGCTTCGTCGATACCCAACTCGACGAAGAACGGCTTGGCCAGCTCCGCGAGGCGCGCGTTGTCGGCTTCCTTGATGTAGTGCGCGTTCAGCCAGTTCAGCTTGTCGTGGTCATACTGGGCCGGCGACTTGCCCAGATGCTCCAGATCGAACCACTCGACGAACTGTTCACGCGTGAAAATCTCCGCGTCGCCATGCGACCAGCCGAGGCGCGCCAGATAGTTGACCACCGCCTCCGGCAGGAAACCGGCGTCGCGATAACCCATCACGCTCATCGCGCCGTGGCGCTTGCTCATCTTCTCGCCCTGCTCGTTCAGCACGGTCGGCAAGTGCGCGTAGACCGGCGGCTCGCCACCGAGCGCGCGCAGAATGTTGATCTGGCGCGGCGTGTTGTTGACGTGATCGTCGCCGCGAATCACGTGCGTGATGCGCATGTCCAGATCGTCGACCACCACGCAGAAGTTGTAGGTCGGCGTGCCGTCCGGACGCGCGATCACGAGGTCGTCGAGCTCTTCGTTCGAGATCTCGATGCGGCCCTTCACCGCGTCGTCCCATGCCACCACGCCGGTGAGCGGGTTACGGAAGCGCAGTACCGGCTGCACGCCCGCCGGCGGCTGCGGCAGCACCTTGCCCGGTTCCGGACGCCACGTGCCGTCATAGCGCGGCTTCTCGCCGGCTTCGCGCTGACGCTCACGCAACGCGTCGAGCTCTTCCGTCGACATGTAGCACGGGTACACCAACCCGGCGTCCTGCATCTGCTTGAGCACTTCGCGGTAACGGTCCATGCGCTGCATCTGGTAGAACGGACCTTCGTCGAAATCGAGGCCGAGCCACGCCATACCTTCGAGAATGGCGTCGACGGATTCGGAAGTGGAACGCTCCACGTCGGTGTCCTCGATTCGCAGCACGAAGGTCCCTTTCATCTTGCGCGCGAACGCCCACGGGTAGAGCGCGGAGCGAATGTTGCCGAGGTGGATGAAGCCGGTGGGACTCGGTGCGAAACGGGTACGAACGGAGGTGGTCATTAGCGGTTACTCGGAAGACAGGCGCCGGCGCCCGGGCGGACATCACCCGTGAAGCGCGGCAGCGGAGCGCGCCCATGCGGCGAGCAGGCGCCGCGCATGGACACGAAGGAATTAAATACGAGAGGCGAATTATACCTTCCGCCGGAGGGTTGCCTGCCCTCGTCCGAACGGCCAATACGTCCTGCATGCCGCGCCTTGCGGGACCCGAGGGCTTCCTCTGCAACGTTTCATTACCACGCCGCCGCACGCGTTGAGCTTTGATTTATGATGTGCGCGCGCTGCGGCTGGAGTTGGATCCACAGCGCATGGAATCGCCGCCGGCGATTCTGTCGTCTGACTATCCGCCCGATCGCGGCCAGGGTGACGTTTTTCGCGTTGCCCGAGCCGTTGCTGGAGAACTCGTTGAAGCCCTCATCGCCCCGCCTCGCCCGCCGCCATTTTTCACTGGCCGCCGCATCCGCCGTGCTGGCCGCCTGCACCACGACCGGCAGTAAAACCGATCTCGCGCCTGTCGCCGCCACCCCTGCCACGCCCACCACGAATACGCCGCCGCTCGACAAGCCGCAGCGGCCGCTGCGCGTCGCGCTCGCCCTCGGCGGCGGCGCCGCGCGCGGCTTCGCGCACATCGGCGTGATCAAGGGCCTCGAGGCACGCAATATCCAGATCGATCTGGTGGCCGGCACGAGTGCCGGCTCGGTGGTCGGCGCGCTGTACGCGTCGGGCATGAACGGCTTTGCGCTGAACAAGCTCGCCTTGACTATGGACGAAGCGTCGATCAGCGACTGGGCCATGCCCTTTCGCACGCGCGGCTTCCTGCAAGGCGTCGCGCTGCAGAACTACCTGAACACGACGCTCAACAACCGTCCGATCGAGAAAATGGCCAAGCCGCTCGGCGTGGTCGCCACCGACCTGAAGAGCGGCCAGCCGATCCTGTTCCAGCGCGGCAACACCGGCGTCGCGGTACGCGCGTCATGCAGCGTGCCGTCGATTTTCGAGCCGGTAAAGATCGGCGGGCGGGAGTATGTGGACGGCGGCCTGGTGAGCCCGGTGCCGGCTTCCTTCGCGCGCAAGATGGGCGCGGATTTCGTGATTGCCGTGGATATCTCGCAGCGCCCGGAAAGCGGCCTGACGGCCAGCTCGTTCGATGTGCTGATGCAGACCTTCACGATCATGGGTCAGACGATCAAGGCCTACGAACTCGACAAATACGCGGACATCGTGATCCGGCCAAATCTGGCCGCCATGAGTGGCAGTGATTTCTCCCAGCGCAACGCCGCGATTCTGGCCGGCGAAGAAGCGGTGGCGAAGATGATGCCGGAACTACAACGCAAGTTGGCAGCGAGCCGCGCCGCGGTGTAAGCGGACCTGAACCGCGGACCTGCAAGGGCTTCCGAAGCGGAAGCAGCCCCGTCAGCCGCTCCGCTCAAATGCAAAAAAGCCTGCTTCGAACGAAGCAGGCTTTTTTACGCAGGAACGGCTGCGGCGCAGGCCGCGTGATCCGCACAATCCGTTACTGATTGCCGCCGATTGCCGCGTTCACGCGCTTGCGCAGATCCTGACCGTCCTGATAGGACGTCTCGATCCGGCGCGCGCCGGTGAAGCGCTTTTCCCAATACCCGCTATCCATGTCGTCGACGCGGATCGTGCTGCCCGTGGAAGGCGAATGCACGAACTTGTTGTCGCCGATGTAGATGCCAACGTGCGAGAACGTACGGCGCATGGTGTTGAAGAACACCAGATCGCCCGGCTTCAGATCGCTCACGCGAACCTTCTCGCCGACACGGCTCATTTCCTCGGCCCGGCGCGGCAGCGCCATACCGAGCGTGTCCTGGAACACGTAGCGGACGAAACCGCTGCAATCGAGCCCGGAATCCGGCGTGTTGCCGCCCCAGCGGTAACGCACGCCGATCATGTTCAGTGCACCGACGACCACGTCGCCCGCTTTTCCGGCCATGCCGGAGAGGAACGATTTGGCGCCGCTGTCGCTATCGGGAGCGGTGGCTTGCGAATTGGGAGTGGACAAAGAATTCGACCCGTTGAGGGTCGAATATGAGGCATTCTGATTGAAACTGCTTACTTCGTCGGCGAACGCGCCGGGAGCTGCTGCCATCAAGACGCCAATGAACATCCCGGCGACGACGCGCGTGCAAGCCTGGGTTAGGTTTCTATCCTGCATTGGTCGGTATTTTTTGCCTAAAAATCAGAGGGCTACGGAAAAAGTTTGGTCGATACTAGCCAGTAAGTATTCACGTGTCAAAACAAATAGAAAAATTCAATCGGGACACGCACCCAATTGGTGAAAGGGTGAAAAATCAATGGTCAAGGGCTGCTTTCAGTAGCTTTCGAGTGTAGGGGTGGGCGGGGGTCGCAAAAATCTTCTCAACCTCCCCCGTTTCCACGATCGAACCGTTTTGCATGACCGCGACACGGTGCGCCATTGCCCCGATCACAGCCAGATCGTGGCTGATGAAAACGAAGCCCAGGTTGTACTTGTGTTGCAACCCCGCGAGCAGTTTCAGCACTTGCTGCTGGATGGAAACATCGAGCGCGCTGGTCGGTTCGTCGAGGATCAGAATGCGCGGCTCCAGCACGAGCGCGCGCGCAATGGCGATCCGCTGACGCTGGCCGCCGGAGAACTCGTGCGGATAGCGTTGCAACACCGTGCGGTCGAGGCCGACTTCGCGCAACACCGCGATCACCTTGTCGCGCCGCGCTTGCGGCGTCATGTCCGGCCGGTGCAGCGCGAGCCCTTCACCGACGATCCGCTCGATGGTCTGGCGCGGCGAAAGCGAACTGAACGGGTCCTGAAAGACGACCTGCATGTTCGAGCGCAAGGCGGTCTGTTCGGCGCCGCGGTAGCTGCCGAGCGGCCTGCCCTGAAACTCGATCTCGCCATGCGTGGTGCGTTGCAGACCGAGCAACGCCATCGCCAGCGTCGATTTGCCCGAACCCGATTCGCCGACGATTCCCAACGTCTCACCCTGGCGCACGGACACATTCGCGTCCGCGACCGCGCGAAACCGCCCCGAGCGGAACCAGCCGCTAAAGCCTGGCAGCTTCGTTTTGAAATCGACCGAAATTTCGCGCGCTTCGAGCAGCACCGGCGAAATCGGCAGCACGGGCACGACCGTGCGTTCAGGGCGGCTCGCCAGCAAACGCTGCGTGTACGGATGTTGCGGCGCCCCGAACACCCGCTCGACCGGCCCGCTTTCCACCAGGACGCCCTTCTCCATCACCGCGATGCGTTGCGCGAAGTGGCGCACCAGATTCAGATCGTGCGTAATCAGCAGGACCGCCATGCCGCGTTTTTTCCGCTTCATCGCGTTGCAACTCCAGCAGCAGTTCGACGATCTGCGCGCGAATCGTCACGTCGAGCGCCGTGGTCGGCTCGTCGGCCAGCAGTAGACGCGGACGGCACGCCAGCGCCATCGCGATCATCGCGCGCTGGCGCTGGCCGCCGGAAAGCTGATGCGGATAGCTGTTCACGCGCTTGCCGGGCTCGGCGATGCCGGTGCGCCCCAGCAGCGCCACCGCGCGTTTGCGCGCCTCGTGTGCGCTCACCCCGTCGTGCACGACGATGGTTTCCGCGATCTGGTCGCCGACCGTATAGAGCGGATTGAGCGCGGTCATCGGCTCCTGGAAGATCATCGCGATGTCCGAGCCGCGCATGCCGCGCATTTCGCGCTCGCTCTTGGCAAGCAGGTCTTCGCCGTCGAAACGGATCGACCCGCTTACCTGCGCGTCGCTCAGGAGGCGCAGGATCGACAGCGCGGTCACGCTCTTGCCTGAACCTGATTCGCCGACCAGCGCGACCCGTTCGCCGCGCTGGATCGCAAGCGTGACGTCGCTCACCGCGACCGCATTGCCGAAGCTCACGTGCAGATGCTCAAGTTCGAGCAACGGCGTGGCGGCCTGTGGCGCTTCGTTCTGCAAGGCGGCGCTCATTGATTGCCTCCGGCGCGCATGGCATCAGAGATGCGCGTATCGAGCGCGTTGCGCAGCGCATCGCCCATGAAGGTCAGCAGCAGCAGCATCGCCACCAGCACGCCGAAGGTGGACAGCGAGATCCACCAGGCGTCGAGATTCGCCTTGCCTTGCGCGAGCAGTTCACCGAGGCTCGGTGTCGGCGACGGGACGCCCAGGCCGAGAAAGTCGAGGCTCGTCAGCGCGAGAATCGCGCCACTCATGCGAAACGGCAGGAACGTGATCACGGGCGTCAGGCTATTGGGCAGCACATGCCGCCACATGATCTGCCAGTTCGACAGCCCCATCGCGCGCGCCGCGCGCACATAGTCCTGATGGCGATTGCGCAGAAACTCCGCGCGCACGTAATCGGACAGGCCGATCCAGCCGAATAGCGAAAGCAGCACGATCAGCAGAATGAAGCCCGGCTCGAAGATCGACGAGAAGATGATCAGCAGATACAGCTCGGGCATCGCACTCCAGATTTCGATCAGGCGCTGCCCGATGATATCGGTACGTCCTCCGAAATAACCCTGCACGGCGCCCGCCGCGATACCGAGAATCGTACCGATCAGCGTGAGCACCAGCCCGAACTCCACCGAGACGCGAAAGCCGTACAGAAGACGCGCGAACAGGTCGCGCCCGCGGTCGTCGGTGCCGAGCCAGTTGTCGCGCGATGGTGGCGCCGGATTGGGCGCCTTCGAAAAGTAATTCAACGTGTCGTAGTAGTAGCGATTCGGCGGATACAGCGCGAAGTTGCCTGGCGTGTCGAAACGCTGCTTGACATACGGATCGAGATAATCGGCCGGCGTCGGGAAATCACCGCCGAACGTGGTCTCTGCGTACGTCTTGAACATCGGGAAATACAGGTTGCCGTCATAGCGCACCACGAGCGGCTTGTCGTTCGACCACAGCGGACCCGCGAGGCTCGCCGCAAACGCCACGACGAACACGATCAGGCTCCAGTAGCCCAGACGCTGCTGGCGAAAGCGCTGCCACACACGGCGCGCGGGCGAAGGCGAGACGAACGCGCGCGCGGTTTCGGCGCGCGCCGACGCATCGGCGGAAAGACGGGCTCGATTCATCAGCGCTCCAGTTGTTCGAATTGGATGCGGGGATCGACCCACACATAGCAAAGATCGGAAATCAGCTTGGTCGCAAGACCGATCAGCGTGAACAGATACAGCGTGCCGAGCACGACCGGATAGTCGCGCCGCACCACCGATTCGTACGACAGCAACCCGAGGCCGTCGAGCGAAAACAGTGTTTCGATCAGCAGACTGCCGGTAAAGAACGCGCCGATAAACGCGGCCGGAAAACCGACGATCAGCGGCAACAGCGCATTGCGGAACACGTGCTTCCACAGCACACGCTTTTCGGACAGACCTTTGGCGCGCGCGGTCAGCACGTATTGCTTGCGGATCTCGTCGAGAAAGGCGTTTTTCGTCAGCATGGTGACCACCGCGAAACTGCCCACGACCGAGGCCGTGATCGGCAACGCGATATGCCACAGATAGTCGAGCACCTTGCCGGCGACACTCAACTGCGCCCAGTTGTCCGACGTGAGATTGCGCAGCGGAAAGAGTTGGAGGAACGTGCCGCCGCCGAACAGCACGAGCAGCAACACGCCCAGCACGAAGCCCGGAATCGCGTAGCCGATCAGCACCACGAGGCTCGTGGCGACGTCGAAGCGCGAGCCATTGCGTATCGCCTTCGCAATGCCGAGCGGCACCGAGATCAGATACGTGAGAAAGAACGTCCATAAGCCGATGCTGATCGAGACCGGCAGCTTGGAGACGATCAGCGACCACACGCTTTGGTGGCGGAAATAGCTCTGGCCGAGATCGAACGTCGAGAAGCGCTTGAGCATCAGCGCATAGCGCTCCAGCGGCGGTTTGTCGAAGCCGTAGAGCGCTTTCAGTTGCGCGATCTGCTGCGCGTCGACGCCGCTATGCGCGCGCAGCCCGAACGGCGCGCCGTTCTCCGCGCCTTTGCGCAACTCGTGCTGCATCTGCTCGACCGGGCCACCGGGGACGAACTGGATCACGGCGAAGGTCAGCGTCAGCACGCCGAGCAAGGTCGGGATCATGAGCAGCAGACGTTTGAGGATGTAGCTCCACATGGCGGCGTTTCCGGTGCGAAGGCGATGAATGAATGATGCGTTAGCGCGGCTGGGCCTGGGCTTGCGGCTGCGGCTGCGCGAACCACCACATCGACGTGATCCAGCCTTCCGCTGAATAGTACAGGGGCAGTGTTTTCGGCCACGCAAGCCCGCGCTTGAACGCCACCCGATGCGTCGCGCTGTACCAGTGCGGCACGACATAGTAGCCATGCATCAGCACGCGGTCGAGCGCGTGCGTGGCGTCGATCAGTTGCTCGCGCGTCTGCGCGTGCACGAGCGCGCTCAGGATGGCATCGACGGCGGGCGACTTCAGGCCGATCATGTTGTCAGAACCTGGCGTAGCCGCCGCCTTGCTGCCGAAGCGCTCGATCTGCTCCGAACCCGGCACCTGCACGTCCGGCATGCGAATGGTGGTGGTGTCGAAATCGAAGCTATCCAGGCGCTTCTGATAGACCGCGAAATCGGACACACGGAACGTGGCCTCGATGCCGAGCTTCTGCAGATTGCGGATGAAGGTCGCGACGATCGGCTCCATCTGCGCGGACGAGCCGGAGTCGTCGAGAATCTCGAAGCGGAACGGCTCGCCTTTGGCGTTGCGCAATGCGCCGTCGCGGTAGGTCCAGCCGGCCTGTTGCAACAATGTGCGCGCCTGCAGCAGATTGGCGCGCAGCGAGCCGGGCGGATCGGTGTCCGGCTGCTTCGGCGGCAGGCCGAACACCGCCGGATCGAGCTTCGCGCGCCATGGTTCGAGCAACGCCAGCTCACCGGGCGTTGGCAGCCCCTTCGCCTGCAATTCCGTATTGGCGAAGAAACTGTCGATACGCGTGTACTGATTGAAGAACAACTGGCGATTGAGCCACTGAAAGTCGAGTGCGAGATCGAGCGCCTTGCGCACGCGAACGTCCTGAAACAACGGGCGCCGCGTGTTCAGCATGAAGCCCTGCATGCCGGTGCCGTTATGTTGCGGAAACACCTGCTTGATCAGCTCGCCGTTATCGAACTTCTTGCCGACGTCACGTCGCACCCAATTGCGTGCCACATACTCGACCAGCGCGTCGTATTCGCCGGCCTTGAAGGCCTCGAGTCGCGCGGTGCTGTCCGAATACAGCTTATAGACGATGCGATCGAAGTTATTCATGCCGACACGCACCGGCAGCCCCGCGCCCCAGTAATTGGGGTTGCGACGATACGTAATCGTGCGGCCGTTGTCGTACTGTTCGATCAGATAAGGACCGCTGCCAATCGGCTTCTCGAACGCGAGCTGGTCGAACGGAATCCGGCTGCCGTCCGGCTTCATCCCCCACTTACGCGAGAACACCGGCATGCCGCCCGCGAGTAGCGGCAGCTCGCGATTGCGCTGGTGAAACTCGAAGCGGATCGTGTGCGGGTCGACCACCACCGCGCGGGTGATCTCGCCGAAGATCGATGCGAACTGCGGCGCGGCCTGCGGGCTTTTCAGCGTATCGAGCGAAAACTTGACGTCGTCGGCGGTGACCGGATCGCCGTTCGAAAAACGCGCGCGCGGATTGATGTGGAACGTGACGGACAAGCCGTCCGGCGCGATGTCGATGTCGTCGGCAAGCAGCCCGTAGGCGGACGCCACCTCGTCGCTGCTGCCTGTGGTGAGGCTTTCGAACATGAGGTCCACACCGGGTGCGGTATTGCCGCGCAGTGTGAACGGATTGAATTTATCGAAGCTGGTAAGGCGGCTCGGATTGGCCAGCACCAGCGTGCCGCCCTTCGGTGCCTCCGGGTTCACGTAGTCGAAGTGCTTGAAATCCGCCGGATATTTCGGGTCGCCGTATTGCGCGATCGCATAGACCGCGTGCGCGCGCGGCGCCACAAGCAAACCGGCCAAGGCCAGCACGGTGCACATCATGGCGGCGCAGGTGGAGCGCCAGGACCGCGGCACGATCGCGAGGCCGGCGCGCGAGGGTCTGTGAATCACGCGGCACCGAGGTGCGCGAGGCGTTGGAACCCGTCGCGAGCCAGTTGTCATAAGGGCCTTGTTGGTCAGTGGGACAAGTGCAGTGTGAGAGAATTCTACCCAATAAACCCGCGCGATCCGCACGTACCTTGCACACAGCGTCGAGGTGCGCGGCGCGCCCATCCGATCAGGAGATACCATGGGCTTCCTCGCTGGCAAACGCATCCTGCTAACCGGCCTGTTGTCGAACCGCTCGATCGCCTACGGCATCGCGCAGGCCTGCAAGCGAGAAGGCGCCGAACTGGCGTTCACCTATGTCGGCGAGCGCTTCAAGGAGCGCATCACGGAGTTCGCCGGCGAGTTCGGCAGCGACCTGGTGTTCCCCTGCGACGTCGCCGACGACGCGCAGATCGACGCCCTCTTCGCCTCGCTCAGGCAACATTGGGACGGCCTCGACGGTCTCGTTCATTCGATCGGCTTTGCGCCGCGCGAAGCGATCGCCGGCGATTTCCTCGACGGCATGACGCGCGAAAATTTCCGCATCGCGCACGACATCTCCGCGTACAGCTTCCCCGCGCTCGCGAAGGCCGCGCAGCCCCTGTTCACGCCGGACGCGTCGTTGCTCACGCTCAGCTATCTCGGCGCCGAGCGCGCGATTCCGAATTACAACACCATGGGTCTCGCCAAGGCTTCGCTCGAAGCGAGCGTGCGCTATCTGGCGGTCTCGCTCGGCGCGAAAGGCGTGCGCGTCAACGGCATTTCGGCGGGTCCGATCAAGACGCTGGCTGCGAGCGGAATCAAGGGGTTCGGCAAAATTCTCGAGTTCGTCGAACAGAATGCGCCGCTCAAGCGCAACGTGACGATCGAACAGGTGGGCAATACAGCGGCTTTCCTGCTGTCGGATCTGGCGGCCGGTGTGACGGCGGAAATCGTGCACGTCGATAGCGGGTTTAGCGCGGTGGTGGGCGGTATGGCTGCTGTTGCGGAGTGAGCGCGTCTTTCGCGTGAGCGATGCGTGGCGTGGCTTGGCGCCGTTGTTCACGCCGCTACGTTTCACGGGCCTGTTGCAGAGGCCCAAAAGAAAACCGCCCTCACGGGCGGTTTTTCTTTGACTTTGCGCTTCGATCAATCGCGGTCTGAAGGCTTAGTGCCAGCCGCGGTGATTGTCGTAGTGGTCGCGGCCATAGTCGTAACGGCCCGGGGGATGATGACGGTACCAGTCATCGCGCGCCCAGTAGCGGCGGCCGTCCCAATAGCGGTCGCCATGCCAGCCGATCACGATCGCGGGGCCACCGTAGTACACAGGGGCCGGTTGATAGACGACCGGCGGCGGAGGCGGCGGAGGCGGTGCATAAACCGGTGCCGGCGCAACGTAAACCGGTGCGGGAATGCCGATGTTGACACCAATGTTGACGCCGCCGGCCATTGCTGCACCCGACGCGCCCAACGCGAAAACCCCGATCAGAAGCGGAACAAGACGAGCGGACTTCATCGATCACCCTTTGGAAGAATGTGTTGTTGGCGGAAATATAGCGCAAGGTGCCCTTCCGCGTATTTCAACTTTGTAATAACTGATGCATAAGATCGCGTTCACGAGGGACCGGTTACGTCTCGTTACATTGGACGAGGTTTTGGTGAAGAAGTGGGGGTGTTGTAATCGGCGCGTGCGGCCGTAGCAGCGCACGGTCCGCAGTGTGCGGCGCGATGCATGGAAACCTAGTTGCCTGCCCGTCCGGCCACCGGGTATCCGGCCGACGGCAATATAGACGGCCCGCAACGCATGGCACCAGACATCAACCATGCAGACTACGATATGCAGGATACCCAATCATTCTTTGGTTTCGATCCTGCTCTGTCAGCGCACGCAAATGCTCACGCTCGGACTGCGCTCTAACGAGATATCAGCAATAACGAAACCACCGGAAACCCATCCGACTTTGCCTGCCGGCGCAGCGAATAACGCGCCAAAAAACAAAAACCCCGCAGAGCCTAGACTCTGCGGGGTTCTCTCTACCACTTCTGGCGGAGACGGAGGGATTCGAACCCTCGATCCAGGTTTTGGCCCAGATGCTCCCTTAGCAGGGGAGTGCCTTCGACCTCTCGGCCACGTCTCCCAAACTTTCGGTCGCGCAGGGAGTCAGCGCGACGAAGCCAAGATAATAGCGGGCCGAACCACGAAGGTCAATGTCTGGCGAACATTTTTTGTGCCAGTTTTGTCATTGACGACGCAATTTATTCACATCGACCACGCAAAACAAACGGAGCGCTCTTGTACGCCCCGTTGTTCAAAGCAAATTACGCTTGATCCAGTTCGAACGCTTTATGCAGCGCGCGCACGGCGAGCTCCATATACTTCTCGTCGATCAACACCGAGATCTTGATTTCGGAGGTCGAGATCATCTGGATATTGATGCCCTCTTCCGACAGCGTGCGGAACATCGTGCTTGCGATACCGACGTGCGAGCGCATACCCACGCCGACCACCGACACCTTCGACACCTTCGGATCGCCCAGCACCTGCTCGGCCTGCACGTGGCCCTTCACCTGGCCCGTGAGGATGTCCATGGCGCGTTGATAGTCGCCGCGGCCAACCGTGAACGTGAACGCCGTTTTGCCTTCCACGCTCTGGTTCTGGATGATCATGTCGACGTCGATATTCGCGTCCGCCACCGGGCCGAGAATCTGGTACGCGATGCCCGGCTTGTCGGGCACACCCATCACGGCGATGCGAGCTTCGTCGCGCTGAAACGCGATGCCCGAGATGACTGCTTTTTCCATGGTCTCGTCTTCTTCAAAAGTAATCAGGGTGCCCGACTTCATTTCAGCGTCGAGCGGTATCAGCGGATCGGTCAGGCTCGACAGCACACGCGTCTTCACCTGATATTTGCCGGCGAATTCCACCGAGCGGATCTGCAGCACCTTCGAACCCAGGCTTGCCATTTCCAGCATTTCTTCGAACGTCACGCGATCGAGCCGGCGCGCTTCTTCCACCACGCGCGGGTCGGTCGTGTAGACACCGTCGACGTCCGTGTAGATCAGGCACTCATCGGCTTTCAACGCAGCCGCGACCGCGACCGCCGACGTATCCGAACCGCCACGGCCAAGCGTGGTGATATTGCCGTCAGGGTCGACGCCCTGGAAGCCGGTGATCACCACCACCTTGCCCGCGTCGAGATCGCGCAGCACGCGCTCGCCGTCGATTTCGCTGATACGCGCCTTCGTGAATGCGCTATCCGTTTTGACCGGCACTTGCCAGCCGGCGTAGCTGACCGCGTCGACGCCGGCTTCCTGCAGCGCGATGGCGAGCAGTCCCGAGCTGACCTGCTCGCCCGTAGCGGCGATCATGTCGAGTTCGCGCGGGCTCGGTTGAGCCGCGATGTCTTTCGCGAGACCGAGCAAGCGGTTGGTTTCGCCGGACATCGCCGACGGCACGACGACCATCTTGTGGCCAGCCTTGTGCCATTTCGCGACGCGCTTGGCGACATTCTTGATGCGCTCGACCGAGCCCATCGAGGTGCCGCCGTATTTGTGTACGATGAGTGCCATTGTCGTTCTGAACTGGAGGAGAAACCGCGCTGGCGCGCTGGAGACGACCGCACAAAAGCACAGGAGCGCAACGTCTTGTGAACGACGGCAAAATGTGTGGCGGCGTAAATGCAGCACGCGTGCAGCACGCGCGGATTTGCCCGGGAATGATCGCTGATGGCTTATCGGAAACGACGGATCACGATCGCAGACCGGTAAAAGCGACGGCAAAAGCGGGTCGGGCAAACAAGCTAAATTACCTGATCGAGCGTAAAAAGACAAGCCGCAAAGGCCATCGAAATGCGCTGAATAAGGGCCGCAAAGGCTTGTTTCAGGCCAATTTGCGCCCTGTTTGCGGAATCGCAGGTTAGCTAGCCCAAGTGTCCGACCGGCCGGTCAGGCGATCAGCAAATCGTCGCGCCATACGATCCTGACGTGGGATTCGCCCTCGCCGGCCTGCTCGGGCAACACCGAGCGATTCATTCCAAGCAAGGGCACGAACAGCAGATCTTGGCCGCTGTAGAGCAACGGCACGTCGCGTTTCCACGCGGGAATACAGCGCTCCTGGAACAGGTTTTTCAACGTGCGGCTCGGCGCACTGCGGGCCGCGCCCGTGCGCATCCGTTCGCCGCCGCTACGCGAGCGCGCGCTCAACACGGCGCGCCGCAGAACGCTGACGGGAATCGCGTCGGGGTCGCCCGCGGCTGCGTCGGCGAACACGAATGTGCCGCGCCATTGCGGCAAATGCCAGACCGGCTCGCCCTGCCATGCGAGTTCGCTGGGCGCGCGCGCGGCGAGTGCGGTTTCATCGGCGGGATCGCGGCTATCGCCCTTTTCCCAGTACACGAGGCCGCGATAGCTGCGCAATGCATGACCCGCGTGATCGACACGCAGAGCATGGCCCTCGCCCGCCGCGCCAATTTCGCGTAGTTGACGCAGCGCATCGCCAAGACGCGCGCTCGATGCGGCGACAAGGCCTAGCGTGCGCATCCAGTAGCGCATCAGATTGAGCGCGCGGTCGTCGTCGAGCGCGAGCAACGCATCATGCGAGAGCGCTCGTCCTTCGTCGCGTGACGCGGCTTCCATATCCATGCACGCGAGCGCGTCGAGCAAACGTTGTGCAGACGCCGCGTGCGCCGCCGTGCGAGCCAGCGCGTCGCGAAAGCCGGGAAAGTGGACAGCGAGCGCCGGCATCACGTCGTGGCGCAGCGCGTTGCGCGCATAACGCGTGTCCGCGTTCGATTCGTCGTCGATCCAGCGTAATGCATGCTCGCTCGCGTATTGTTCGAGCTGAACCCGCAGCAGATGAAGCAAAGGCCGCACGCGCGTGGCCGACGCGTTCGCGGGCAAATACTCCGGCGCCATCGCGGCGAGCCCGGCGAGGCCGGCGCCGCGCAGCAATTGCAGCAGCACGGTTTCCGCCTGATCGTCCGCATGTTGCGCGAGCCAGAGCGTGGCGATGCCGCGCGTCGCGCACATGTGGTCCAGCGCGCGATAACGCGCATCGCGCGCGGCGGCCTCGACGCTCACACCCGTCTCACGCGAAACCTCGACACGCTCCGCTGCGAATTCGACGCCACGCGCCTGCGCGAACGCCTCGCAATGCGTGAGCCAGGCATCCGCGTGAGGACTCAGGCCGTGATGCACATGCAGCGCCACGCAACGCGCCGCACCGGCGACGCGCAGCGCGGCATCGAGCAGCACACTCGAATCCACCCCGCCACTGAACGCGATCGCGATACGCGCGTCAGTGGCGAGTGCGGACAGCGAAACGCCGACCGCCTCGATAACGAGGCGGTCGGCGGGCGTTTCGGCGGTGGAAGTCACGTCGCTAGCGCGTGAAGCGCTGAAGGACGAAAGAGAACGCGCGCGGGCTTAGGCACCCGGCGTCGTTTCCTTGAACTTGCCGTACGACATCAGCCGTTCAAAACGGCGTTGACGCAGGTCGTTGATGCTCATGCCCTGGAACTGGCGCAGCGAATCGGCAAGCGCACGGCGCAGCATGGCGGCCATGCCCTTCGGATCGCGATGCGCGCCGCCGAGCGGCTCGTTGACGATCTTGTCGATCAGGCCGAGCGCCTTCAGCCGATGCGCGGTCAACCCGAGCGCTTCCGCGGCTTCCGGCGCTTTCGCGGCGCTCTTCCACAGAATGGATGCGCAGCCTTCCGGCGAAATCACCGAATAGGTCGAGAATTGCAGCATCAGCACGCTGTCGCCCACAGCAATCGCCAGCGCGCCGCCCGATCCGCCTTCACCGATAATCGTCGCAATCAGCGGCGTTTTCAGTTCCGCCATGACGTACAGATTGCGGCCGATCGCTTCCGATTGACCACGCTCTTCCGCGCCGATGCCCGGATAGGCGCCCGGCGTGTCGATGAACGTGAAAATCGGCAAGCCGAATTTTTCGGCGAGACGCATCAGACGTTCGGCCTTACGATAGCCTTCCGGACGCGGCATGCCGAAGTTGCGCAGCGCGCGCTCCTTCGTGTCGCGACCCTTCTGATGGCCGATCACCATACAGGCCTGGCCATTGAAACGCGCGAGGCCGCCGACAATCGACAGGTCGTCCGCATAGTTGCGGTCGCCGTGCAGTTCGTGGAAATCCGTGAACAGCTCGTTCACGTAGTCGAACGTGTACGGGCGTTGCGGATGACGGGCGATTTGCGAAACCTGCCACGGCGTGAGGTTCGCGTACAGATCTTTGGTGAGCTGTTGACTCTTCTTGGACAGCCGCTCGATCTCTTCCGAAATGTCGACGGCCGAATCGTCCTGCACGAAGCGCAATTCTTCGATCTTCGCTTCGAGTTCAGCGATCGGCTGTTCGAAATCCAGAAAGGTGGTCTTCATTGGTTGTAATCCTTGGACTTACCGGCAGCGCGTATTCTAACCGCGCTCGCCGATGTCAAAACCATCTCGCAACTATCAATCTTTAACAATCGATAGTTTTTGATCTGATCCCGTTTCTTGTTCTTCAGTAGTCGACCGGCAATGGGTCAAGACTACGCCACATATACCAGGTGGCGACGGTACGCCACGGCTCCCAGTTGGCGGCGACCTCGCGCGCTTCGCTTCGCGTGACGGGTTCGCCGCTGAAATAATTGACGCTGATCGCGCGGATCAGGCCGAGGTCGTCGAGCGGCAATACGTCCGGACGCGACAGATTGAAGATCAGGAACATCTCCGCGGTCCAGCGGCCGATGCCGCGAATCTGCGTGAGCTCGGCGATCACCGCCTCATCTTCCATCGACGTCCATTTGCCGACGTGCAGCGCACCCGAAACGAAATGCTGCGCGAGATCGAGCACGTATTCGGCCTTGCGTTTGGACAGCCCGCACGCGGTCAGTTTTTCCAGACCGAGCTTGATGAACTGCTGCGGCACGAGCTTCGGACAGGCGGCCTCGACTTTCGCCCAGACCGCTTGCGCGGACGCCACCGAAATCTGCTGCCCGACCACCGAGCGCGCGAGCGTGACGAACGGATCCCCGCGGCTCAGCAGATGCACCGGACCGAACTTCGGAATCAGTTTCTTCAGAATGCGATCGCGCTTGACGAGGTCGGCACACGCCTTGTCCCAATACGCGGGCCGCGTGACTTCAGGCGTGAGCCCGCCGATCTGCACCGGCGCCGCGGCTTCGTTCGCGCTCGACGCTTCGCCGCCCGCGGCGGTGGACGCGCGCGTCTTGCGCACGACTTCGCCTTCGTGGCCTTCGGCCGTCACGCGCGCGAGCTCCTGCACGTCGCCGGCCAGTTCAGCCGGCAAGGCGCCATTACCCTTCGTACGCGTCGCCTTCGCGCGCTTCACAACAGGCGCATGCGCCGACGCACCGTTGAGCGCGCGTTTGACCGCGGTCTTTTTCGCTGCGCCCGCTGCGGTCTTGGCCACCACCCCGGCGGCTTTCGACGATGCTTTCTTTACCACGCTGCTGCTCGCGCGAGCCGACGTGCGTGTCGACTTTCCCGCGGCTGCCGCGTTTGTTTGAGACGCGGCTCGTTTAGCCGGCGTCTTCGTGGCCGTTGCCATCCTGCCTCCTGCCTGGCGAGTCGATCAAAGGGACGGTCGAGGTGCGCTCACACGCGCCGCCACTCAGTCAACCCACCGGGTTTGTCTTCAAGTGCAACGCCGGCCTCGAGCAATTCGGACCGGATCCGGTCTGCTGCCGCAAAGTCCTTCGCCTGCTTGGCGGCCGTGCGCGCGGCAATCTTCGCTTCGATCGCGTCGGCCTCGAGCGCGCCAGCGGCGGCTGCCCCCGCTGCCTGCTGCAGGAAGGCGCGCGGCTCGCGGCCGAGCAGTCCGATCACAGCGCCAAGCGAGCGCAATTGACGGGCCAGCGCAGGATCGCGCGTGCGGTTCACTTCAGTTGCCAACTCGAACAACACCGATACGGCAACCGGCGTGTTGAAGTCGTCGTTCATTGCTGCCTGGAAACGCTGCGCATACGCTTCGTTCCAGTCGAGTTCCGCGCCATCAGGCGTGACGTCTTTCAGCGCGGTGTACAAACGCGTGAGGGCGTTGCGCGCGTCGTCGATATGCACGTCGCTGTAATTCAGCGGCGAGCGGTAATGCGCGCGCGCGATGAAAAACCGCACGACCTCGGCATCGTACTGCGCCAATACTTCGCGAATCGTAAAGAAGTTGTTCAACGACTTCGACATCTTCTCATTGTCGATCTGCACGTAGCCGTTGTGCATCCAGAAATTGACGAAGGTTTGACCGGTAGCGGCTTCACTTTGCGCAATCTCGTTTTCGTGGTGCGGAAACTGCAGGTCCTGCCCGCCGCCGTGAATGTCGAAATGGTCGCCGAGCAACGTGCAGCCCATGGCCGAGCATTCGATATGCCAGCCCGGACGGCCACGCCCGTACTTCGAATCCCAGCCGGTGTCGGCGGGCTCTTCCGGTTTGGCCTGCTTCCACAGCACGAAGTCGAGTGGGTCCTGCTTCGCGTCGTTCGCCGCGACGCGTTCGCCCGCGCGCAGATCTTCGAGCGACTTGCCCGAAAGCTTGCCGTAGTTCGCGAACTTGCGTACCGCGTAATTCACGTCGCCGTCGCTCGCCTGGTAGGCGTAGCCGTTTGCTTCGAGGCGCTCGATCATGCCGAGCATCTGCGGAATGAAATCGGTCGCGCGCGGCTCGACGTCGGGGCGCTGGATGCCGAGCGCGTCCGCGTCTTCATGCAGTGCCTTGATGAAGCGGTCGGTCAGCGATTTGATCGTTTCGCCGTTCTCCACTGCGCGCCGGATGATCTTGTCGTCGATATCCGTGATGTTGCGCACGTAGGTCACGTCGTAGCCGAGCGTGCGCAACCAGCGCTGCACGATGTCGAACACGACCATCACCCGCGCATGACCGACGTGACAATAGTCGTACACGGTCATCCCGCAGACGTACATCCGCACGACACCGTCTTGCAGCGGCACGAAGGTTTGCTTGTCACGCGCGAGCGTGTTGTAGATGCGCAGTGATTCCATAGAGAACGGTGCGTGGGCCGAAAGAAATCCGCAATGTGTTTCAAGCGCGCCGCGCCCAGCGAACAGACGGCGGGAGCGTCGCGTACAGCAAAACCGGTGCAACGGGTGCGGCGGTCAGGCTGCGATCAAGGCGGAGACGACCACGAGTGGCGAAAAGACAGTTTGCGGTTCGACGGAACGCGCAGACCTTTTGTTAGAATGGGTCGGAGTATAACATCCAGACCTGAGCCTATGAAACCTTCAAGCGGCCGCGCGCGCAGCGCTGCGACCCTCGCCGCGACGGCCTTCGGCGGTGTCGTGCGTGGCATGACGCACGGCGTGATCCGCGGCGTCGCTCTCAACGCCACGCGCGCCCTCACGTTGCGCGCGGCCGTCGCGGTCGCGCTCGCAGCCGTACCGGCTGCGGCCGCGTTTGCGCAGAAAACCGCCACGCTGCCGCAAGGCCCGGCCGTGCGCGACAACACGCCGGAAATCGACGCGTCGATCGCGCAGAAAAAGTGGGCGGCCTCATTGCCGCAGCTCGACGCGCGCATCGCCTCGAATCCGCGCGACGCTCAAGCGAAATTCAAGCGCGGCACGGTGCTCGCCCACCTGGGCCGCGACGACGAAGCGATCACCGCGTTCACCGAACTCACGCAGACCTACCCCGAGTTGCCCGAACCGTATAACAACCTTGCCGCGCTCTATGCGAAGCAAGGCCGTTATGCCGAAGCGCGCGCCGCGCTCGAAACGGCAACCAAGGTCAATCCGGGCTACAGCCTTGCATACGAAAATCTCGGCGACCTGTATCTGCGCATGGCCAACGAAGCCTATCGCCGCGCTCAGAGCCTGGGCAAGGTGAGCCCCACGACTACGCAGCGCCTCGCGGACATCCAGAAAGTCATCTCGCCGACCGCGGCCAAACCGCAATCTTCGGCGAGGCAAGCCGCCAGCGCGGAAGACGACTACACCGCCCGCGCCACGTCGAACATGACGCAGACGCCGAGCTTCCAGTACGGTGGCGCGAACGGCTCGCTCGCCATGCCGCCTTACATGGCGCCGTCGAAATAGCACCGCGACGCGCAGTTACGCGCAGTCAGGTTTACGCGCAACACGTTTTTCCAACCCTGAGGATCTTCATGAAATGGTTGATGTTGGCGCTCGGCAGCGCCGCCCTGATCGCAAACGCCCCCGCCTTTGCCCAGTCCGGTTCGCAAGCCGCGCATCCGTCCGTCCTCTTCAAGACATCGGAAGGCGACATCCGCGTCGAGTTGTATCCTGAGAAAGCGCCCAAGACGGTCGCCAACTTCCTCGACTACGTGAAGGCCGGCCAGTACAGCGGCACGATTTTCCATCGCGTGATTCGCGGCTTCATGATTCAGGGCGGCGGTTACACGCAGAGCTTCGCGGAGAAACCGACGCGCGCGCCGATTCCGCTCGAAAGCCGTAACGGTCTGAAGAACACGACCGGCACGCTCGCCATGGCGCGCACCAGCGATCCGAACTCGGCCACCGCGCAGTTCTTCATCAACACGGTGGACAATGCCGGCCTCGACTATCCGAATCCGGACGGCAACGGCTATGCGGTATTCGGCAAGGTCACGAGCGGCATGGACGTCGTGAAGAAGATCGAAAGCACCCCCACCACCTCGCGCGGCCCGATGGGCGACGTGCCGCAAAAGCCGATCGTGATCGAGTCGGCAACGGTGGTCGGCAAGTAATTGCAGCAAACGAGGCGCGCGACACATAGCGCGCCCGAAAAAAAGCGTCAGCGCTCAATCCACGCCCCGGCGCGGCCCGGCGTCAATTCACGACGACTCGCCGCGCCTTTTACCCACCCCGTTCATCAAAGGATTCCATCATGGTTGAACTGCATACGAACCACGGCGTCATCAAACTCGAACTGGACGCTGAAAAGGCGCCGAAGTCGGTTGAAAACTTCCTCAACTACGTGAAAGCCGGCCACTACGACAACACGGTGTTTCACCGCGTAATCGACGGCTTCATGATCCAGGGCGGCGGCTTCGAACCCGGCATGAAGCAGAAGCCGACGGCCGAGCCGATCACCAACGAAGCGAACAACGGCCTGAAGAATGTGAACGGCTCGATCGCCATGGCGCGTACGAACGACCCGCATTCGGCCACGGCGCAATTCTTCATCAACGTAAACGACAACGACTTCCTGAACCACTCGTCGCCGACGCCGCAGGGCTGGGGCTACGCCGTGTTCGGCAAGGTGGTCGAAGGCATGGACATCGTCGAGAAGATCAAGAAGGTCAAGACGGGTTCGAAGGGCTTCCATCAGGACGTGCCGGCGGACGACGTGGTGATCGAAAAGGCCGTGATCGTCGACTAAGCGCGAGCTAAAGGTCGACCCGTTCGAACTGATATCAGGCACCTTCAATGCTGCAAGAAACGCCGCTGCGAAGCGTCGCCGCGGGCGTGCCTGGCGAGGGCAAACGCCCGCACGCCGCACGCCCGTTTTTTTTCCTCTCCGATATTCACTTGAGCGAGGCGATCCCGCATACGGTCGCCGCGTTCGAGCATTTCATCCGCGTCACGGCCGAGCAGGCCGATTCGGTTTTCATTCTGGGCGATCTGTTCGAGTACTGGATCGGCGACGACATGCTCGTGGAGCCGTTCGTCGCACGCATGGCCGCGCTGCTGCACACCTTGTCCGAGCGCGGCATTGCGCTTTACATCATGCATGGCAACCGCGATTTTCTGCTGGGCAAGCGCTTCATGAAAGCGGCAGGCGCGATCTGGCTGCCCGATCCGTTCGTGATCACGGCCTTCGGCACGCGTATCGCGCTCGCTCACGGCGATGGCTTGTGCACGGCGGACCGCGGCTATCAGACGTTTCGAAGTTTTGCGCGCAGCCGTTTCGCGCAGATGCTGTTTCTCGCGTGGCCGTTGCGCTGGCGCCAGAAGCTCGCCGAGAACATGCGCTCGAAAAGCGACGAAGGCCGCTCGCGACCGGTTTCGCCGAAGTATGACGTGACGGCGGCGGCCGTGGCCGCGTTGTTCAAGTCGTCGAAGACAGCGACCATCATTCATGGGCACACGCACCGGCCGGCGCGGCATCGCGAGCCGGACGGCACGCGCTGGGTTCTGCCGGATTGGGATCTCGACCACGGCGAGCGCCGTGGCGGATATCTGCGTATCGATGCAGAGGGAATACGGGCGCTGCCGTTGGGTTGAATGCGGCGTTAGCGTTGGATGACAGCGCTGCCGCCGGGCCTCGTCAAGGTCTTCGCGCCGTGTGCGGCGTTGGTGGGCTAGCCTTTCCTCGTGCCGCGCAAAAGTGTCAGCGCCGACGCTGACTGCGCGCGATCTGCTTCGGCTTCGGCTTCGGCTTCGGCTTCGGCTTCGGCTTCGGCTTCGGCTTCGGCTTCGGCTTCGGCTTCGGCTTCGGCTTCGGCTTCGGCTTCGGCTTCGGCTTCGGCTTCGGCTTCGGCTTCGGCTTCGGCTTCGGCTTCCGCAAAATACCTCAACGCTCCGCCACCGCCCCATCCACCTTGCCTGCGATCGCGGCCGACAAACGCCGCAGATCGAGCAACGCCGCATCCGCGCCTTGCAGACCTTCGAGACTCGTACCCAGCCGCTCCAGCGCGTCGACGATTTCGTCGATGCGTTTTGCCTGCGTGGCGGCGTGATCGATCAGGCCATGAATTGCCAGCGAGACGGGATCGTCCGCATTCGGCGTGATGCCGTACGCGCAAAAGCCGCTGGTTACCGCAGATGCCGCAGAGCGTTTTGCATCGCGCGCGGCGCCGCCGGCACCGGAATTCGCAGCCACGGAAGCCTCTTCCGCTGCCACAGCCGCCGCCGGCACGATGATCCGCGCCGGATTGCCCACCGCCGTGCCACGCGCCGGCACGGGCTTGGTCACCACGGCATTCGAGCCGATCTTCGCGTCCGCGCCGATCGTGAAACTGCCGAGCACCTTCGCCCCCGCGCCCACGATCACGCCGCGCTCGAGCGTGGGATGCCGTTTCGCCCCGCGCGTGAGCGACGTGCCACCGAGCGTCACGCCCTGGTAGATCGTGCAGTCGTCGCCAATCTGCGCGGTCTCGCCGATCACCACACCCATGCCGTGATCGATGAACACGCGCCGCCCGAGCGTCGCGCCCGGATGGATTTCGATGCCGGTCATGAAGCGCGCCATCTGCGAGACAAACCGCGCGAGCCAGCGGCGCCTTGCGCGCCAGCATGCATGCGCGAGCCGGTGCAGCACGAGCGCGTGCAGACCCGGATAACACGTGAGCACTTCCCAGGCGCTGCGGGCAGCGGGGTCGCGCTCGCGGATCGTGGCGATGTCTTCGCGAAGTCTCGTGAACATGGCAGGGACTGTGTTGTGGGAGAAAGGGCGCACGCATGACCTGGCACGCATGACGGCGTGGCTTGCCGCTTAGCACGACGGCAGCTTTGCTTAGAACGTTTCGGGGATTGTAGGGCGATTGCGCGAAATGCGCCGGAAGCCCACGCTGCCCGCGGGGTCGTCGCGGGCAGCGTGGGCGGCGGAAACGCTCAGGAGGCGTCGCCGTCCTTGGGACCAGTCTTCAGCAGAATGTGTTTGGCGATGCCGCGCACGATATTCACTTCCTCACGCTCGAGACCGGAGCGCGCGAACAGGCGGCGCAAACGCGACATCAGCTTCTTCGGGTTGGCCGGATCGAGAAAGTCGAGCGCGACCAGCGCGCTTTCCAGATGCGAGAACATGCTTTCGATTTCATCGCTCGCGGCGCGTGCGCCGGCCGGCTCGCCCTGCCCCGCTGCCGCTGGAGGCGCGGCGTGCGCCGTGGTCGTTGCACTGTCGGTCGAGAGATACATGGTGCGCAACTCATACGCCAGCACCTGCACGGCCTGCGCGAGATTGAGCGAACTGTAGGCCGGATTGGCCGGAATATGCGCAAGTGCGCTGCACCGCTCGACATCCTCGTTCGACAAACCCGTTCGCTCGTTGCCGAACACCAGCGCGATTTCACCGTGCGCCGCCTGCTCGCGCGCCACGCCCGCCGCGGCACGCGGGGTCCACTGCGGCGGTCCGTATTCGCGCAGCCGCGCGGTCAGCGCGATCGACCAATGCACGCCGCTCAGCGCATCGGCGAGCGTCGGCACGACGTGCGCGGAGGCCAGTACGTCGTCGGCGCCGCTCGCCATGGCGATCGCCTCCGGATCGGTTTGCACCTGCGGCACGCGTGGCGACACCAGCACGAGCCGCGAGAAACCCATGGTTTTCAGCGCCCGCGCCGCGGCGCCGACGTTGCCCGGATGGCTCGGCTCGACAAGAATGAAGCGGGTCGAGGTGAAGCCGCCGCGCAACTCGGCGACGGCGGGATCGGAGGAATGGTGGGTGTGGTCCACGATGAAATTCGGCAACTAAAGACGCGTATGGTAGCGCCAACGCCGCAACCGGTCAGAATTGCGCGCGAATGCTCACGCACATGTGCATGTACGCGCACACGCAACCGCACGCACAAACGCGCGTGCGAATACCGGACCAGGCCGCATAAACACGCGCAAATGCCCTGCACAGCCCGCGGACTCTGCCGCGGCGCCCGGACTCAGGTAAAATACGAATATTCGCGCCCAGCTTTGCCGTCCAGCTTTGCATGAGCGCCTCGTTCTTATCCAATTCGTCTCCGTCGGCGGAATGCGCACCGGTCCTGTACCGGGCGGGCGTTCCGTGCTGTTTCCGCGCCTCGCAGAGGGCGCCCAATTAGCGCAGGTTAGCGCTCATTTACCGGCCAGCAGCCGTGCTGCCCCGGCACAAGGATCCAGTCTCATGCATCCCATGCTCAATATCGCTGTGAAGGCCGCGCGCCGCGCTTCACAGATCATCACCCGCGCATCGCTCGACCTCGATCTCGTCCAGGTCAGCAAGAAACAGCACAACGATTTCGTCACGGAGGTCGACAAAGCGTCTGAAGCGGCGATTATCGACACGCTGAAGACCGCCTACCCCGATCACGCGATCCTCGCCGAAGAATCCGGCGAGTCGGATAACGAGTCCGAATACCAGTGGATCATCGATCCGCTCGACGGCACCACCAATTTCATCCACGGCTTTCCGTACTACTGCGTGTCGATCGCGCTCGCGCACAAGGGCGTCGTGACGCAAGCCGTGGTCTACGACCCGACCCGCAACGACCTGTTCACCGCCTCGCGCGGCCGCGGCGCGTTCCTCAACGATCGCCGCATCCGCGTGGCCAAGCGCGACCGTCTGGCTGACGGCCTGATCGGCACCGGCTTCCCTTTCCGCGAAACGGACGGCCTCGAAGCCTACGGCCGCCAGTTCGCTGAAATGACCCAGGCCTGCGCCGGCCTGCGCCGTCCGGGCGCGGCCGCGCTGGATCTGGCCAACGTCGCCGCCGGCCGCATGGACGGCTTCTTCGAGCAAGGCCTGAATCCGTGGGACGTCGCTGCGGGCAGCCTGCTGATCACGGAAGCCGGCGGCCTCGTCGGCAACTACACGGGCGATTCGGATTTCCTGCACATCGGCGAAATCGTCGCGGGCAACCCGAAGGTCTACGCACAGATGATCCCGATCCTGTCGCGCTACAGCCGTACGCGCCAGCAATCGGCCTAAGCCCTGCGGTGTAGCGCCGGCTCCTGACCGGCATGCGGAATGCGAAAAAGCGGCTTCGGCCGCTTTTTCGTTGGCGCGCCTGCATGCCGCGGGCGTTCGTGCTACAAAGCGGGAAGCCGCGCCGGCGTGCTCGATGACCGGCTGCATTTCGCGCGTTATTCGCTGCGCCCCGCTTTGCGCCTGACTTCTCGCGCAGCTTCCGATCCGCTTCATGAAAAAAGGCTTCTACACAATCATCGCGGCGCAGTTTGTTTCGTCGCTTGCGGACAATGCACTGTTGATCGCGGCCATCGCGTTGCTCTCAGTGATTCGCTCGGCCGCCTGGGTCACGCCGCTGTTGCAGATTTTCTTCACGGTTTCCTACGTGCTGCTCGCGCCGTTCGTCGGCGCTTTCGCCGACTCGATGCAAAAGCGGCACGTCATGTTCGTCTCCAACGCGTTGAAAGCAAGCGGTTGCCTGATGATGATCGCGGGCGTTCATCCGATGATCGCCTACGGCGTGGTCGGCTTCGGCGCGGCCGCATATTCGCCGGCCAAGTACGGCATCCTCACCGAGCTGCTGCCCGCGGAAAAACTCGTCAAGGCAAATGCGTGGCTCGAATCGGCCACCGTCCTGTCGACCATTGTCGGCACGATGGTGGGCGGCGCGCTGATCAGCACCTTCGCGGACAAATTCGTCACCCATGCGCATCTGCCACTGATCCGCTCCTCCGCCGACCTCGCCATGTTCGCGACGATGGTGACTTACGCGATTGCCGCCGCGATCAATATCTTCATCCCCGACACCGGCGCGCGTTATGAAAACCGCCTGAAAGAACCGAAGAAGCTGGTCGGCGATTTCTATCATTGCTTTAACGTACTGTGGGCCGACAAACTCGCGCAGATCGCGCTGTGGGTGACGACGTTGATGTGGGGCGGCGCGGTGACGTTGCAGTTGCTGGTGCTCAAATGGGCTAACGTGAACCTCGGCTTGTCGCTCTCGAAAGCGGCGGTCATGCAGGGCGTCACGGGGCTTGGCATCGCGGTGGGCGCGGCGGGCGCTGCCGCGCTGATTCCGTTGCGCAAGTCGCTGCGGGTGTTGCCGGTCGGCATCCTGACCGGTGCGGTGGCGATCGCCATGGCGTTCTACAACAAGGATCTGTTTCCGCCGGGCTCCGGCATTCGCATCGGCTCCTACGTGCTGCCGTTTTACATTCTGCTCGCCTATCCGCTGATGATCCTGCTCGGCGCGCTGTCGGGCTTCTTTATCGTGCCGATGAACGCGATTCTTCAGCATCGCGGCGCGACGCTGCTCTCCGCGGGGCATTCGATCGCGGTGCAGAATTTCAACCAGAACCTCGCGGTGCTGCTCATGCTCGGCGCGTACGCGCTGCTGCTCACGGCGAAGATGCCGGCGCAATGGATCATCGTCGTATTCGGCACGTTCATCACCTTCATGATGTGGCTCGCAAAACGGCGCAGCGCGGTGAATGAACGCACGGTGGACATGTGGGCGATGGTGGAAGAATGAGGCCGTGATCGAGACTAAGCCGGCGCTGCGCGGGCCGCTGGCGGTTCGTCGCACCGGCTTGGGGTTCGCCGTGCGGATTGACCATTCGGCCAGGGTCCGTTCGCCCTGACGACAGGTTAAACTCACGCCCTGAACAGCTAACGCAAGAAGACACCGAGGATGGGCATTCAAACCGCAGCGGCCAACGACGTCGCACAACATACGCCAATGATGCAACAGTACCTCCTCCCCGCCAGATAAGCCTTTGCGCGGCGGCTTACGCCATAGCCCACGCTCGTCAATTTCCCATCGGACCGCTCTCGACCTGTTGCAGACCGTCGGGCTCGCCGCAAGCGGCCACTCAATTTACTCGACGGCGCCCAGCAGCGGCGCAGGCGGTCATCCACTCGGCGGCTTGCCATTACGCCAGCGGCGGTCATTGATTGCACTATGCGGCGCGTGCTGGTCGAGCCTCTGGCTCTAGGCAAGTCGTTCGGGGCTTAAGCGTTTCTTAAGCTATTCCGCATATAGTGCAAGCCTCTCAGGTTCTAGCTAACTCGGACGCTAGATCCTCTCAAGCCGGCTTCGCGCCGGCTTTTTTTTCGCGCCAAGTGTCCCCACAACGTGTCCTAGGTCACGTGCATTAGGTTTGGGTTTGCACCCTTGCTGTAGAAGATCTGTAGCACGCGAAATCTCCTCACTTAGCGCCGCAGCAGACCAACACATACCCGGCTGACTCAGTTCGTCCGACGACTATCGGCCAAGAGCGGCCGTTGCGAGTCTGCGTTAGGCAGTCATTCGAACGGTGGCTTGAGGACGGGCAGCGGACGTCCGTGAGCTGACGGTAAAACGGCGCATCAGCATCTGTGGTCCTTAACTGTGCGCGATCCTGAGTATCTGGGGTCGCAATTGGATGCATGTTCCGAAAACGTGGTCGATGCAAACCTTACGTCGCCGCTTCAAGGCGTCCGCAATCGATCGGGCCGTTGTACAACAATCGTTTCCGAGGCGAGCGGGCTAAGCCCGCGCTTCCTGCCTGTCACAGGAATGGTACGGAACACTGCCCCGACGCGCCACCGTGACCCGAGCCCGACGTACTAGACAACTAATAGCCAAAGCTGGATCATTGTTGGCATCGTGCGCAATACGGGGCATCTTGAGGGCACCTAGTTTCGAGCGTTTCGCAATCGGGATTGAAGAGTGGGCGCCAAGATGGACAAGAAGACGATCAAATACCAAGCGAAAATTAACGGGGCCGGAATGAGTAAGCGTTTGCAGTTTGCATTAAAGGAAACAGCGGACCACCAGTGGAAACTGTTCGAAGAGCTTGCATCTTCGTTTCTAGCCAAGGAATTCCCCAATCTTCGAACGATGGCGTCCCCCAGCGGCGATGGCGGGCGTGACGCGGAATTGTTTGCAGATCAAGAGGAGCCGTCCACTGTCCTACAGTATTCTGTTACCAAAAACTGGGATTCGAAAATTAAAGATACGGTTGCGCGGCTTAAAAAGACGAAACCTGACTTTAGCTATTTGATCTATGTGACCAACCAGATAATTGGTGCGAAGGGTGATGAGCTTAAGGCGAAGATAAGGAAGGAACACAAGGTTGCACTGGACGTGCGGGATGGGAACTGGTTCTCCGATAACGAAAATGACAAGACTGACCTTGCCCCCGTTTGACGAATCCCATAGCTGGGTGAATTATGCGGCTTCGCCTCTATGAGCCGCGAACCAGTTCTTTTCGAATGTCATGGGGCTGACGTAATCGAGCGTTGAATGTAACCGGCGCGCGTTGTAAAAACCCAGCCAGTCAATCACCTCATCCATTGCTGCCCGCCGGGTGGGGAAGTGTCGTCCGTGCATGCGTGCTACCTTCAGCGAACCCCATAGACTTTCCGTCGGCGAGTTATCCCAACAATTTCCACGTCGGCTCATCGACGAACGCATGCCGTAGGCCTTCAACGCGTCCTGAAACAGGCCGCTGCAATACTGGCTGCCCCTGTCGCTATGCACGATTACGCCGGCGTCAGGGCGACGCCGGAACCACGCCATTCGCAATGCGTCCGTGACCAGTTCAGCCTTCATGTGCGGCTGCATCGACCAGCCCACCACCTGCCTGCTGAACAGGTCGATGATGGCCGCGAGGTAGACCCAGCCTTCGGCTGTCGCCAGGTACGTGATGTCGGTCGTCCAGACCTGGTTCGGTGCGTTAGCGGTGAAGTCGCGCTCCAACAGATTCGGCGCCACCGGCAAATCGTGGTTCGAGTTCGTCGTCGCGATGTACTTGCGCTTGTGGCGGGCTCGAATGCCATGCTGCGCCATCAGTTTGCGAACCCGTTCTTTGCCCACGCGCACGCCTTGCGTGAGCAACTCCTTCCACATGCGAGGCCAGCCGTATTCGCCCTTGACCTGCATGTGAATCGCCTTGACTTGCGCGAGCAGCGCATCGTTGCTTACGCGGCTACGGTGCGGCTTGTCGTGCGCGGTGCGTTGCCGGCGCTGATGATATCCGCTGGGACTGACTTCCAGCACTTCGCATAGGACCGAGACTGGCCAGCGGCGTCGATTGTGCTCGATGAACGCGTACTTCACATCGATTCCTTCGCGAAGTACGCTGCGCACTTTTTTAATATGTCTCGCTCCATCTTCAGGCGCGCTACCTCCGCACGCAGCCGCGCCAGCTCCATCTGTTCCGGGCTCACAGGCTTCGTGCCTGCGCCCGCCAGCTTGCCTTCCCGGTCAGCCTTCACCCAGTTGTACAGCGTCTGTTCAACCACACCCAGTGTCGCCGCCACTGCTGCCATGCTTTGCCCGGCTTTGACCAGTCGTACCGCTTCCAGCTTGAACTCGAGCGTGTACTGTGCCCGCTTTGCCTTGCTTGTCATCGTTCTTCTCCTTGCTTGAGTTTACCTGCTCAGCAAGGGATTCGTTTTTCGGGGGCAAGCTCAGACTTTCATCGCAGTCCAAGAGTATTGCCACGCGATAGTTGACCCCATCTTAAGCAAGGAGGGGATCAATGTTGCGATTCGGCCTTCAATGTCATCTAGCGAAACGAAAGCGGCGCTGCTATTCGTTGAAATGCTTTGGCAGGATGAAAAGCGCGATAAAGGGCTAACGAAGCTGGGCTATGATGCTTTCGTGCGTGCGGCCTTGCGCGATACGAATAGCGACAAGCGGATGCAGAAGCAAGAGATCATTCAGTTCGTTAAGAACCAACTCCACTCCGTGGATGAGAAGCTGGTCGAGCGGAATTCAGACACTGCCATCTCGAGGCTGCTTGCACGTAAAGTGGTTCAGCACCACTCTAAGACTGATGACTATTGCCTATCCCATGAAGAGTCTCAGGCCTATGGGGCGAATCTGATAAAGATTCGAGAGTCTGAAGAGGCGTTAAATGAAGCAATCGATGCCAAGGTTACAGTGTTGTTTTCTGATGGTTCGTGGTCAAAACAGGCGAAGATCACTTCGGTAGAGTTTGCTAAATTTTGCCGAACGGTCATCGATAAATTCCTCTCTGATCGAGCGGCGGCGTTGGCTTCCGGCGTGCTGGCCGGCGAGGTATCCCAGATTACCTCCCAAGAGTTAGATCGGGTTGTGAGAAGTACTGTGACCAAGAACGGATCGCTTCGGTATGAAAACCAAGTTGTGCAAGGGGTCATGACTTGTTGCCGCGACCTACTCAGCATTCCCGACGAAAGAGTAAACCGCTATCTAGAAGCTATCTCAGATTCTTACACTTTATTCACGTTGTTTCAGCAGTCAGATGATGCACAAGCCATCACAAATAAGTTTTTCGTTGGCGGTTCAATTTGGCTGGATACCTCAATTGTATTGCCGCTAATTGGAGAGTCGCTTCAAGAGCCCGAGTTCAGAAGCGTAACTAACGTGTTGAACGCGGCGAAGAGCGCGGGTACCAAATTCTTCGTGACTGATGGAGTGATTGAAGAGGTGGAGCGTCACATCAATCGCTGCACGACTTACGTTTCGATCTCTGAAAGCAACGGGGGGCAACAATGGCGCGGAAACCGCCCGTATCTAGTGCAATCATACCTACTCCAAGGCCGGCGCTTAGGCGGCTTTAGAAATTGGACTGAAAAGTTTGTCGGCGAAGTAGATCAGCACAGAGACCTGAAGGACTATTTGGCAAATGTCCATTCAATAGTTGTTGCAAATCTGGAGGACGCTTGCAAGGCGGTTAGCGACGAGTTACGCGATGAAGTTACCGAATTCTGGAATCGAGTTCATGAAGACCGACGCTCACGCGATGACGAAGCATTTGACCACCTTGCAATCCAACGCTTGGCTCGACATGACGTTGAGAACTTTGTCGGCGTGCTAGCACGCCGAAAGAGCGCCCCCTCTGATACAGCGATTGGCTATCCCTACTGGTGGCTCACTTTCGACTCGGAAGCTTTTCAGGTACTTCGCAAGATCGCAAAGGACGTAGCGGATTATCCGAAGCACTCGCCAGTTATGAGCCCAGACTTCCTGCTGACGTATCTACGGTTTGGGCCTTCGCGGGAGAAAAATGAAGGGCGTCACTTACCTGTAATGATGGAATTTGCGAGCTATGTGGACCTTCCCCCCGATCTGATCGCGGCATTGCAGCAGATTCGAGAAAGTAATAGCGATTTCCCTGAATACGTGATTCAACGAAAAATGCGTGATCGGCTGGACGAACTGCGGGCGCGTCCGGGGGCTGCGGTCAGCGCAGGTCTCAACGGATTGACGCTCAACGGTAGTGCTAAGTCCAAGTAATTGACAAGTAGTCGTTGGTCGTTGGCTTTTCTGATCTAAGGGGCGGGATTTGTAACACAGCCGCCCAATTTTGCTACGCCTACTTGCGGCCACTTACGCCGCCCACGCCCGCGCGCACACACACGCCCCCGTAGGCGCGCCTGCGCGCGTCTTTCCAGCCAGCGAAGGTGCCACGGTGCGCGTCGATTGCCTGACGCACAAAGCTGCGCGCCGCGCTCGGCATGCACACACCGGCCTGCATCTGTCTCTGACACGCCAGTGCATACAGCCTGGACATCGGCGTCTATGTTGTTCAACAGACGACCGTATGCCGCGCGACTTCGCGCGGTAAATCGTGAGTGGCCGATGTTCCTCAAAAGCTGCCTTGGAGGTAAGTCAGCGTTAGGGGACTGCAATGGGTCGGCTTCTGCCTTTCACATACGCGCCTTGATCCACGAAGGATCAAGGCGTGCGAGGGACCGGGTGCGGGCACGAAAAGTCATTCGCCTCCACCAGAAGTCGGCCGGTTGAATCCGCCTTCAGAATACGGACGTTTGATTGACATACTCGCGGCGCGCATACTCCTCCCGGAGCCTAAATCTCCCACTGGCTTAGACATTGGCCAAATGGTTGCTTGCCGTTGGAGCCGTTTGGCGGCCTTCGTCTTGGCAGTGCCGCGGCGACCTTTATCACCATGCAGCCCAAACCATAACCTACGATCTCGGGAAACATCTGTTGCTAATTCTGCATTAATTTGAACGGCTTTTGGCCGTTAGCTAGGGAGTGACCTCGCACACGCCGTACCCTATTAGCTTGACGTCCACACATCGCATGCATCCACGCCACATTCACACCTTCTATCACCATGATCAAAAATTTAAGCATTCGTGCCCGCCTAGCGTTGGCGATGGGTTTTCTTGGAATGCTGCTGGTCGTCGGTGGCATCATCGGTGTCGTTGGCGTGGCAATTGGCAACAACGATGTGAAGGAGCTGTATTCGAGCCGGCTGGCATCTTCAGAGGCTCTCGGTCAGGCAAACGTAGCACTCTCGAGAACCCGTCTATGGCTGTATCGCATCGCGCTTGATCCGGCCAGTCCAGATGTGCCCAAGGAAACGCAGACCGCCCGTGATCTGCTCACCGCATCGAAGACGGCGTGGGGCACGTATCGCACGCTGCCGTTTTCCAGCCCCGATGAAGCACACCGTGCGACCGACGCGAATACGAAGTTCGATGCATTCGTCGCAAATGGCCTGGAGCCGATGTTCAGCGCCATTGCCACTCATGATGCGGCGAAGATCCTCGAAGTCTGGCTGCATGTACCGCCGTCGTTGTTTATCGATGTGTCTGACGGCATGGATTCGCTCGAGCAGATTCAAGTCACGGCCGCGCGGGCGACGTTTGATGCCGCGCAAGCACGCTTCCACTGGTTCGTTGGTATAGCCATCGCCGGTAGTCTGGTAACGCTTGGTGCGGCGGCGCTCGCATGGTGGTCGCTGCAGCGGGCAATCGGCACGCCGCTAGCCCAAGCACTTGTCCACTTCAGGGCAATTGCCGACGGCGACCTGACCACGCTGGTCGAGGTCCACTCGGGGGACGAGATGGGGCAGCTGATGGCCGGCCTGCAGGCGATGCAAAGCAAGCTGGTTCAGACAATCGGTGTCGTGCGAGAGGGCTCGCGGTCGATCGATACCGCCGCACATGAAATTTCGGCTGGCAACATGGACCTGTCGCAACGGACCGAAGAACAGGCCGCGTCGCTGGAGGAAACCGCCTCGTCCATGGAAGAGCTGACTTCGACGGTTCGCCAGAACGCCGACAACGCGAAGCAGGTCAACCAGGTGGTGAGCAGTACGGCAATGCTGACCGAACAGGGCAATCAGGCGACGCAGGAAGTCGTGCAGACGATGCGGGGTCTGTCCGACTCTTCCGGCAAGATTGCCGAGATCACCGGCGTAATCGAAGGGATTGCGTTTCAGACCAATATCCTGTCGCTGAATGCGGCCGTCGAAGCGGCACGCGCAGGCGAGCAGGGCCGCGGGTTCGCGGTGGTCGCCAGCGAAGTGCGCTCTCTGGCCCAACGCAGCGCCACGGCGTCTAGGGAGATCAAGGCGCTCATTACGGATTCGCTGAGCCGAGTCGAAACCGGCGCGCAGCAGGCGGATCGCGCAACTCGGACGATGGCGGAAATCCTGACTTCTGTGCGAAAAGTCAGCGACCTGATCGGCGAAATTGCCGCCGCGTCCGAAGAACAGTCAAAGGGTATCGAACAGGTTAATCAAGCGGTTGCGCAAATGGATCAGGTAACCCAGCAGAACGCGGCGCTGGTCGAGCAGGCATCAGCGGCGGCGCTATCGCTCAAAGAGCAGGCGGGACAGCTGGAGACTACTGTCTCAGTATTTCGTGTCGATGCTGCCTAGGATTCCGAGGTTGGATCCGCCTCTAGAGTGAGTAGTTAGACGCCGCCGGAAGCTGGGGGCCTGCGAGACAATATGTCCCTCGAATGGCCGTTGTGCCTCGATCGTGTCGAAAAAGTCGTGGGACGCGTTTTTGCCCCGGCAAAAAAATCGACCTTCTCAGCTGGGCCTATAAGCTGCTCGCAGGCCTCATTAGAAAGTCGAACGTCCCATGAAAACCAGCCGATACGTACGGTCACGCATTTTTCAACATCATCCCTTGGAAACTGCCGCCGGAGCCGTGGTAGGTTAAACGGCGGAAACAGGACTGTTTATGCCTTCGCTTACCTGCTGGGATCAGAGATCGAGATCTGCATCGGACCGTCTCCGGCTAGCAATGGACATTCGGCCGTCCCGCCTCTCGGGCATTTTGATGTCGGCTCCCCAACGGCAAGCGGCCGTCCGATTGGCACAGACGAACGTTGCGTCGTCGCCATTTGCAGGCATTGCCCGATCATCGCGCTCACGGGCGAGCGATAAAACTTTTCATGTTTGAAGCCTGCGCGGATAGCGCGGGCTTGGCTTCGCGACGGTGTTATCCACGTTTTCATCCGCCCGCGCGCCGGAGAATTTCTTGATGTGATGTGCGCTACATTCGATCAGCGTTTGTCGGTAAAGACCAGTGACCCTGGAAGCCTTCGGATCGTTGCACCGGTCTTGAAGACATTAATACATTGGACGCGGCGGCGAACGCGGTGGCACGGACATTGGGTGGATAACCTGGAACCAGATTGACATGAATCAACGAGTCACCCGGGTTCACGCCGACAATGAGCTTTCACCGCGTCAAACCCGCGATCCCCTATTGGATTTGTGCGGCCTTTGACAACTGGAGCGAGAAATGAAACTCACCTATACACTTAAGTTTGTTAGCGCCGCATTAATCGTGGCCGCATCGATCAATGCGTGGCCCCAGACCACTGAATCAGCCGCTACATCGACAGCGCCGGCGGCCGAGGGAAGTGCAAAAGCCGCTAGACAGGCGAATCGCGCACTAAGCAAAAAAGTGCTTCGCGCTCTCTCGAAGGGCGGCGTCGCCACTTCCAGAATCAACATCATTGCAAAAGGCGGTGCAGTGACCCTCGCGGGTTCAGTCACCGACGCCAGTCATATCGACAAGGCGACCGAAATCGCGAAAACTGTTCCTGGCGTCACGTCGGTGAAAAATGCGCTGACATTGAAAGAAACGGGACAGTGATTCTCCGTGGGGTACTCGGCCCACGGAGCGCTGACTTCCCTTCGCACGCCGGTACCCGGCAACCTGAAGTATTTCCGGATCAAGTTGTACGCGGATGCCCACCAAGTCCTTGCCAGCGACCGACGGGCGAGACGGAGCATCGACTTCCTTGGCAGCGGACGTACTCACGTCCCAGACTCGGGGTCCTTCCAGCGATTGTTTAGGTAGATGAGCTGCAGGCCCCTGTGATCGGGCGAATGGCCGTTGTGCTTTGCAAGTTGCCGTCGAGTTGCTATTGGCCGAACGACGGCAAGAGGTCGTCTACAGCCGCAGCCGTTCAAAGAAAATTTGTGTCTGTCCGCTCATCAGTGAGCTTGAGCCGGTAGGTTTTCGTCGACATAGCACCACGCACTCTCAATGTCGCGCTGCTGTCAGACCAAGGTCCCATAGCACATCGCACGATTCCCTGCTAGGCTGAAGTTGCGCAAGGTCTCCTCACTGGATGCGGACTCATCGTTATATGGTCAACTCAGCCAAATCGTCGCTATAGTTGACGATGACGAGTCAACTGGCCGCGCCATTAAGTGTTTGCTGCGTGTCATCGGGATGGAGCCGGAGACGTTTTCCAGTGGCGAGGAATTTCTGGGCAGGCTTGCGTCGACAGCCTCGTACCGGCCCGCATGTGTAGTGTTGGACTTTCTGATGCCGGGAATCAACGGCCTGGAACTGATGGGTCGCCTTACCCCGAGTCGCGTACCCCAAATCTTCATCACCGCGCAAGTCAATCCCGCCGTTCGAGAGAAAGCTCTCGCGTCAGGCGCCGTAGCCTATCTCCGAAAACCATTCAGTGGAGCCAATCTGGTCGAGGCCGTGGCGATGGCGCTAGCTGCCAAGCCGATTCCCGTAGAGCGCGCTACCCCATAGAAGCCGAATGCTTGCTTCTACCCGTAAGCCAGCCACACAAGCGCAGAACATGGTGGTCCGAGGCGAGTCGAGAGCGATTCTTCAGGAAATTACAAGCGAGGGCCATGGCGTGGGCCGTCACGTATGGGCTTATCTGGCGGCGAGGAGGTGCTGCTGCATCACTGGGGGGGGCGTAGACGATCCGATGGCTGGAGCGGTTCTTCTACCAATGTGGCAGAGAATCATCACGTGATAGTCGATTCCATCACACATCCTTGAGTGTTTCGGGTTCGGTGTAGCGTGAGAGGCTGCCATGCTCAGCCGTTTGGCGTGCACATCTATAGCCTTTCTCTGATTCACTCGGGTCTTTGCTGCCTGAAATAAGAAATCGAGGTTCTATCGAAGAACCTCGGCATTAGTCTTCTCGCTTCTGCCTTGTCTCCTCGCCGATCGGTTGGCGAGTGCCGTTGCCAGCGGGGCATCTGCATTGACAACGGCGGCGGTTTCTACCGCGCAATGTCCTCCAATCATGCACGGTAGCTCACTGATAGATGGTTTTCGACCGCGTTCACGCTCGGAGCAGACCAAGCCGCCGCTTCCGCCTCGTCTCGTTCGGCCACAGATCTAACGGTCCCCTCCAGCGTCGCGGTGTGTTCACGCATTTTCACGGAAATATGGCTTGCGTCGATACGAGCGTTGCGCATGAGCGATTCGACTATCATGTCGCTGACATTCTTTGCGTCCGCGAGGTTTTTGACGACGATAGAATCGGTGACCCCTTTGACGCCATGCAAATATCGAACAGCTGCGGCCGCAGCCTCCTTCTGATAGTGCCACTGCACTGTACCCTCGAGGGTTACCCAGCCATTGCTGACGATGGGCCTTATCTTGTCCTTTGGAATGGCAACGTGCCACCTGAGAGAGTTCAACACCTTTTCCGTCAAATCGGTGTCATCGGGCTTTGCGCCGCTTAGGGTCACTTCCAGATTTTCCGCAATGCCCGTGACGCCCAAAATACGCTTGGCATCCTTAACTGCTTCCCATTTGTCAAAGTAGGTTGGCACCTCGCCGGTGAGCGTTACCACACCATTCTTGGCAAGCACTGCGATCTTACTGTGGTCGACTTGCGGATCCCACGCCAGTTGTCTCTCCACATCTTGGCGGAGTTCAAGATCTGTCTTCATAACAACTCCTGTTTCGAGTCCTTCGAGAATGGAGGACACTAAAACGTTAGTCTTCAGGGAGACTTGGGCGTTGATGCAGGTCAAATCATCGGAGTGGCACAAGTTCGCCCTAAGGCGACGTGGTTTAAGATCGCCACACCCATCATGCGTGACGGGTGCGGCCGAACGTCCAGAGGCCTTACGCAGCAAAGAGTGTCCCGACCTCTGCGTCTACTCATCGGGGCTAAGAATCACATCAAGCAACTGCAGATCGGCGTGCGTAACGAGACCGAATCTAAGGCAGCCCGACTCACTTTGGGCTGCTTTTTTTCGGAGTCGCGAGAAGGCTCAAAAAAGGCCGGCGGGTTCAGCAAGCTCGTCCCAACTGAAAATAATCACCTCCTTACGGGCCGCTTCTCTTCCGCCACCGCCCACGGTGTACTTGATGTCCACCGCCTCAATGTGGAAGCCGTCAAAGGCCTCACGAATTGCCCGATGATCATTCAGGCTAACGATCGCCCTGCCCTTCAAAGAGCGCAACCGGGCCGCCATGGCCACGTACTCTTCATAGGCAAACGGAACGCCGTAGCCTTCCGTCTCCCAGTACGGCGGATCCAGATAAAACAGCGTATGTGGCCGATCGTATCGGTCTATGCACGTCTTCCAGTCCAAGTGCTCGACGAACGTATTGGAAAGCCGGAGATGCGCGGCCGATAGGGTCTCCTCGAGCCGCAGTAGATTCAGGCCGGGCGGTGTCGTGGTTGCCGTCCCGAACGATTGCCCCTCGACTTTTGCACCAAAACAGTTGTGCTGCAGGTAATAGAAGCGCGCCGCTCGCTGGATATCGGTGAGCGATTCCGGGACCGTGTCCTGCAGCCATTTGAAAACCTGCCGGCTCGTAAGCGCCCATTTGAACTGGCGCACAAACTCCTCGAGGTGGTGCTGCACGACCCGATACAGATTGATGAGGTCTCCGTTGATATCGTTGATCACCTCGACCGCCGCCGGCGGCCGAAGAAAGTACAGCGCTGCTCCGCCCGCGAAAACTTCGACATAACACTCGTGTTTCGGGAAACGCGGAATGAGATGGTCTGCAAGCCGACGCTTGCCGCCGATCCAGGGAACGATGGGAGTTGCCATATGTGGAATCGCCTTTTCTTTTTCAGTTAGAATTCGGCCCGCCTACCGGTAGGTGTCAGGGCCTTGGCTAATTCACTGGCTGATTCAGTGGAAAGGCGACCGGGGACATGCGTCAACATGCCCCCGGTCGCCCTGTCTTTTCCCGTGCCAGGAGGCACATTCAAAGTGACTTTCTATTCGGAATGCATAAAATGCAATTCCAATCTTTGATCTGCATCAAAGATCTTTGATTCTCGTTTAGGTCATTTTTTGCAGGCGCACCGTACCAAATAGAATCGTCGAGCAGACGGTTGATCCCCGGATGCTTCGGCTCGTCCATCAGGACGGGCCATTTTTTTGTTGATCTCTTCCGCCAATAGTTTGTCCTGTCCCGCAGTTCCTGTTCTGGACGTTCTGCCATGGCCCTACACTTGCTCACCTCGGACCGTTTGAGGGAGACTTGGGTGGCGAACTCCATCCCTCAAATGCCTTAGGCCTGCCGGTGGTCCGCCGGCAGGCTGTTTTTTCATTTCTTCGCGCCCACACACGCGACCAGCAGCGCCTCAAGCTGCCCCTCCCATTGCTTGCGCTGCAGATGATCCCGCCACACCCTATCGACAGCCGAGCCATTGGGCGGTGCGAGCAACTCGCTATCAGGCAGGAAGCGAGGCGCATCCGGCACCGAGTCAATGCACGGCACTGGCACCTCGATTTCTGCCTGTACGGTTTCGGTATGCACCACCGGCGAAATCGGTGCCGGCAGCGACGTCCCACAACCGGGCACAACTAGCAGCGCGCTACAGAGCGCCGCGCAAACGATTGAATGCCGCATCGCATGTCTCCGACTGGTTGGATGGATCCTGAATCCGTTGAGAAAGTGCGTCGATCTGACGCTGGTATGACTGCGCCTGTGTCGCAGCCTTCGCCTGTGCCGCTGCTGCCGCCGCCCGAACGGCGAACGCCTCGGAGGCAGCCTGCGTCACCGAGGCCGAGCACGCCTGCACGCCGGAGGCCGCTTGTGCGAGATCTGCCTGCGACGTCGCGAGCTGCGATCGAAGCGTGCCGATCGACTGATCGTCCGCCTGCGCCTTCTGCAGTGCCGTAGCGAAGTCCGAGCGCGCGCTGCGCAACTCGAAAAACTCCACCGTGCATGCGATCGCCAGCACCACCGCGATCACGCCGACAACGACAAGCGCGATACGCCCAACAATGTCCGTCATGGTTTTTCTCCCTGAATGCGGCGAAGGCCGGCATCAAGCGCCTGATCCAGCACTCGTTTGCCGCCCCAGCTCGCCAACGTGATCACGAGTGCGGTGAGCGGCGCTGGCCACCCTCGCCACTCGCAAAAAAAGAAAGCGGACAATCCGGCAACTATCGATGCGGTGATCACACTGCCGATCTCGATCGCCGCCGAACGCGCCGGCGGATCGCTGGACGCGAAACGCTGGAACGTACTGGCCGTGCCGCCGATCAGTGCCAGCAGGATCGCCAGCACAAGCGACGCGCCCTGAATGCCTGCCAGGCCGTCAGCAAGTACCGTCTCGGTCTGCCGCACCATTGCGTACGCCGCTGCAGCCCACAGCAGCGCGCACCCTCCCCAACCCCACTGAATCAATCGGCGCACGTTATCCCCCGTTTTGCCTGCGTTTCCCGATAACCGAGCACCAGTCCGAACAGCGCCATGCCCACGTAAAAAAAGAACTGCGCCGCGTTGACGAAGTACGCGCTTGCCGCAAACAGCGGCGTGATGTAACAGGCCGCCGCTATCGCATACAGCCAGTGCCGGCGAGCCTGCGCCCAGCGGAATATGTATCTTTCCGGCAACCAGTCATTGATCGCGACATCGGCGACAACGACAAGGGCAAGCACAGCAGTCCCGGCCGTCACCGCGTAACCCCAGAAACCATCGCTCGTGAGCATCACCGACGTCGCCGAGCACGGCGCGGTAAATGCGGCCACGGCGATATAGACCGCCAGATACGCATAGATGAGTCTCGCAAGGGCATCGGTTTTCATGCGGCGACCCTCGCGTGATTTGCGCCGAGCTGGAACAGCACGCGCTCTGCTTCGCGGCGCTTGATCAACCCGGCCAGCACCTTGCCGCCCGCGAGATTCCAGCGCGCGAACTCGGCGATTGCGCCGTCCGTATCGCCGGCATTGAGCTTGCGCAAAAGCGTCGACGTGTCGAAGTTGCCGCTGCCGATATTGAATACGAGGTCAACGAGCGCGTCGTATTCCTCCTGATTCAAAGCAACTTTGACGTCGCGCTTGACCACGGCCTCGGCACTGCGCACGTCCGCACGCAGCCAGTCGACAGCCATGTCGCGGGTGATCACCATGCCGGGTCTGACGTCTGGCCCGGTATGGCCCCAGCCACCTGTCCACGGCGCACCGCTTAGCGACCCAAGCTCGAGAGGAATCGCACCACCGGCTAGCACCCGCTGCCACAGCCCTCGTGCCTGCAGGGCCTTGGCAAGCGGCGACGCTGGATCCGGATAAACGAAGAGCACCAACGTCTCCGCGTTCTCCGTGAGCGACATGCCCTGATCGGAATACTTAAGGTTTTCGTTCAAACGGTGCCCCCAATAAAAAAGGTCGCGCCGATATGCAATCGGTGCGGCCAAAAAAAAAACCGCCAGCCGGCGGTCCAGGAAACGTCTTTAAAGGATGTAGCTAACGTGTGAAACAGAGCAGCCCAACCAGACCGCCGGACAGCGTCGCTGCGAGATCCCACGCGGATACATCGCCGGCCGTGAAGTGGTCGAGCAGTTCCTTCAGGACTCCCACCAGAACCACAGCCGCAATGGCCAACTGCCACGTGACGAAGTGGATTGCCGCGAAGACAAGCACGCCGACAATGAAGTGCAGGCACTTGTCATGCGGGATCGCGCTCATGATTGCGGCTTCGATTGATTTCATGTTTGCCACCTGTATGGACGTATTCCGGATCACGCCGGACCGGCCGCCGCGATCTGCTCCTGAAGCTGCGCGATCGTTGCGTTCGCTGCCGCGAGTTGCGCCGTCAGCGGCGGCACAGCGTTTCCGAGCCACGTCGCGACCTCCGGGGATGCCAGATCAATATTTGTCGCATCTTCAAGCGAGACAGTGCCGCCAATCACCTGATCGCCGTCGACCAGGAAAGACGCGTACCAGACCGTCAAGGTTTTCAGTTCACCCGTCAGCGGATCGCCGGTCATCATGACCTGATGCAGTACCCGCTTCGTTTCAGTTGCCATATTTATTCTCCCAGTGAGTTCATCCAGGTACCCGCCTGGATCGTGACGGCCGCAGCGGTCGAGTTGAAAAGGTTATTGCGCACCGACCCACCCGCCGCGAGCGGCTTGGAGTCGATGAGAACACCGCCAACGTCTCCCGGCGGCGACAGAAGGGACTTCGCACCGAGTTGCGCGCCCGCTACGGCCACATCGAAGAAGATCCGTGTATTCGCCGGGACCGTCATGGCAAGTTGTGTCGAAGTGGCGGTGAGCTGCGTGCGGGGATCAACACTGGCACCCGCGCCGACGATGATGTCGCTCGGGTAGGTCGAGACCGAAACGATTTTCTTTGGACGTCGCGCGAGCGTGCCGCCACTGTTGAGCAACTGCAGCGTGCCGGGGATGGTGCTGGTCGACCGGTAGTCGGTGACAGTGTTAAAGCCCCACTCCGTATTGTTGATCCCATCCACAACATAGGGAGCACCGATCGTCAGCGTGTCCGAGACGTTCGTAACGTTGCCCACCGCATACGTCTTGTTTCCATCGACTTTCCATGACCTGACGTTATCGCCTGCCTGCAACCAGATGGCACGGCCCGCTCCACCATACATCTCGTTGTCGGTGATCGAGCCAGAACACGATCCGCTATTCGCAACGAAATTGGCCGTGACGATATGCGAGCCCTTATACGTCATCTGGGCAAGCGTCACAGAACCCCCAGCCTGCATCTGAGGATCGCGGCTTGTGTTGTGGTGTATGCGGGCATTGCCGCCACAGAAGATGCTTGTATTGTTGCAACGCTGTATATCGTTATCGTGGATGTTGATCGCCTCGTTACCTTCCGACACCCAGATACCCGCGAGCTGCGGAAACGGAGTATTCGAGTTCAGAGCGCAGTCCCACACCCAGTTGTGGTGGATAACAACTGACGTGTTGGAATTGTTCACGCCAAGCGCGCTATAGAACGGGTTTGCGGTTGCGCCGTCAGCGCCGAGTGGATCTACCGTGTTACGTGCCAGCTGGATGCCGATGGAGTTGGTGTACAGCACCCAGTTGTGATGCACCGAGCCGCCCATCATGCCGCCGCCGAAGATGCCGCGCTGCGCGCCGGTAATAAGCCGGTTGCAGTAGATATGCACGTCCCGCGAACGCTTGATGCCGTCGAGCAGGCCAACATACGAGGGATCATCCGCGGTGAACCATGTTACCGCGATCATGTCGTCGCCCGCGTTCTGCACCTGGTTGTCGTGGATTCTGATGTCGTAGCCACATCCCTGCATCGTGATCCCATCGGCGAGGGTGCCGCTCACGTTGCAATCGTGGATATGCACGTGATTCGAACGCCGAACCCATATACCTGCAGACCAGCTACCCTCGATTACGACATCGTGAATTTCCAGGCCATCTACACCGTCGGCGTAAATCGCGAAGTTGTTATCGACCCGCGCACCTGGCGCATTCACGAATTGAATCCTGACGTTGCAGATCCGGACATTGGCTGACGCACCAAACACGGTCGACAGCAACTGGAAGCCGTATGCCTGACTGGCACCCGTCGGAGCCGGCGCATCGATCAGCAGCGTCGCCCACTGAAAATCGATCGTTGTGTTTTTGAGGTCGGTCAGTCTCGTCAGGTTGCCGGGCTTGAAACGATACGTGGCACCGGCACGGCAGTAGACGTGCCGATTTGACACGCACGCACTGATGATTGCGTTCGTATCGTCCGCTACACCATCGCCCACAGCCCCCTTGTCCCGAAGGTTGTAGAAGTCCTGCAGCTTGTCCTGCGCGGTGCGCGCAACTGACCCCGCTCCGGATTGAAGGAAGCCGATCAACCCGGACCCGGAAGACGCCGCCAGTTCTTCGCGTGTCGCCCCCTGGTGGATCGTCAGCCGCCCCGCCGCCAGATCAGTCGGAACATCATTCGACACATAGGCCGCTGCGTTGACAGCAACGTATGCGATGCCGTTGTAGGTAACGACATCTTTCATCGCCAGCAGCATGCCGGCGGCCCACGCACCGCGGACATTAAATGCCTTCAGTGAGCTTATCGCTTTAGCCATGCTGTCGACATCGCCATTCGCGGTCGCCACTACCGTATTCGCATCGCCCTGCGCAACCGCGTGCAGAATGTCGGTTTCCACCGCCATAAGAGCCTGCGCATCACCGATCGCCTTGGCAATAGTAGGCACGGGACCGCCTTCGGTCTGAACGGTCGTGGTTTTGTCGCCGTGGGTAATCGTGTGGAGCAGATCGGCATCGGTCGATAGCCGGTCAATCTTCTGAATTGTGGAGAGTGCCATGCTTGCGTTCCCTTCAGGAATGTTAAAGGCCGCCCTCAGGCGGCCTTCCCCTACGTCCTCTACGCGTCTGCCAGTTATGCCGGACCACCGCCGTCACCGGGCCCAGTGCCACCATTGCCGCCCGGCGGAGTCGCCACCACCGCTGTGCCACGCGAGACACTCCCCCACGCGTTATATGCATAGGCGGTGTATGTCTCGCCATCCTGGCTGATCGAGCAACTGTCGGCCGCGCCGTCGTACACCACCGTACCGTCGGCATTGACGACGCGGTAACCGGCGACATCCGGATAACCCGTCACTGACATCGACAAAGTAACTGTGTCACCGCTTTCACTGGCATACACGGTCACTGTCGGCGCCGGCGGCGGCTCGCTCGTGACGGTAATCGCCCCCGGATTACCGAGACCGGCGATATTGCCGGCTGCCACCATGACGTCAAACGTCCCGGCGACGGCGCCATAGAGCTTTGCCTGATCCAGCGACCACGTGAAGTTCTGCGCCGTGATCGTCGCCTCATACTTGATGACGCCACCCACCACGACGTCGACAACAAAGTAGTCAACGTCCTGCAGTCGCTGGATTTCAACCGATAGCTGATTGCCTGAGAATGGCTCGCGCAATGTGAGCACTGGCGGTGCCGGCGGATACCTGAATTCGTCGACCGTCCCGGTCCACGTCGCGAACGGACCAGGCAGCCCGCTCGCGCCGTATGCGCGCACGCGAAATTCCCACGCGCCTAAAGCAATCGGCACGGTCAGGACGTTGCCCGCCGACGTGCCGAGCCTGGCCCACGTCGCGCCTGCGTCCAGGCTGCCTTGGTACTCATAAAGCAACGCGCCGGCGGCCGGCGACGCCGTGATCGACACGTACCCCGGCGTGATCTTCGAATTGGCGCTCACCTGCGCGATGATCGGCGCGTGGATCACGCCCGGCAGAAGCGATGGCGACACCGGCGCAGGCGGGCTCATGCCGGTCTCGGCCGTATGGGGGCTTTCCGCGTTGTTCACGAACGTCAGTTCGACCTGCCCATCGCGCGGTGTCGCCTTGATCAGCCGGACGTCCTGCGCGATCCTGTCGAGAGCAGGTCCGAACGAGAACCGTGTCGGCTCTTCCGAGTGTCCGTCGCTGAAGTCGAAAAGCTCCGGCAACGGATCCACCAACACCATCGACATGCCATCGTCTTCCACCGGTTGAGCAACCCTGAGCGCTGCAGTGGGCGCTCCGTTGCGCTGCGCAAAATACACGTAGTGCTGTGCGCCGGCCGTCCATTCGAGCTGCTCGCTGACGTCGACGCGTACACCATCGAAACCTTCAACAACGCCGGAAATACCCCACTTCGGCAGATCGTGTGAGATGCCGACCAGATCGCCATAGAGCGGGATCAGTCCGTCGAGCTCGGTGGTGATCATGACCGTCTTGCGCTGATCGCGGTTCGCATAGGCCATGTAAATGCCTTCACGCCACGCCTGTGCGCGCTTCGTCGGCCCGACCATCTGGATCCGCTTTTCGACGAGAGCCGGAGAACCCGTCGGAATGCACGCCACGTCCTGCCATGACCAGGTCGTCTCATCCATGTATTCGACCGTCACGTAGTCGGGCGAATCGACGCTGAAAAACCCGTAGTCGGCTTCGAAGGATCCCGCCACGATGTTCTGCGGCGTGTACATCGCCGTGCGCACCGTTTTGAGCTCGTCTCTCACGACGCTGATCACCCCGCCGAAGTACATCGGGATCGCGCGGCCGGCGCGGCAGATCGTCGTCAGCGCATCCCAGAACGATCCCTTCGTATCGAACACACCGTTGAATTCGTCACCACGCGAAGTCCACACTGCGTCGAGACGTTCAAGCGCATCGATGTCCAGCCGTTTATCCGCCAGGCCAAGACTGTAGTCAGCGTTACGGACCGCATCAGCGATCGCCCATGCGATGCTCTTTGTGGGCTGTGGATCGCTCCAGCCGCTGCCGGTCCATACCGGCAATTTCCGCGTCGCAATCACATGCACGTCGTGCGCGGTACTCGAATTCAGAGAATTCGTAGCGCGTGCGCGCATCGCCAGCAAAGTCACGTTGCCGTAATACCGCTCGCTCGGCAGGTAGGCGCGCAATGCCGCCCACTGGATCCGGTTCTGGGCACGCGTATCCGTATTGAGATTGGTCGTGCGCCGCATGCGAACCTCATAGCGACCCGGTGAGACGCTGTACCGGTACGAGATCATTTGCGGCTGGGATGTCGCCATGCTGAGCTCGCGCAGATCTATTTCGATCCAGTCGCCTGCCGCTGCGCCGGCAGCGTCGATAAGCCGCGCCTGCGCCTCAAACGTTAGCGATAGGTTCTGCAGCGATCCATCATCGGCCGCATAAAACAGCCCCGAAGGCAGCGTGACATCAATCCCGATGAAATTCGCCGCGCTCGCAGCCGGATTGGCAACGAATGGACCCACCCAGTCCCCGCTATCGTTCGGCGCCTGCAGCTCGATTCCGCTAACCGCATCACTCGTTACGACGTTATCGGGAAACAGCGTGACCGCCTGATTCGGCCCGACAACCTGATAGTCAATCTCGCTGAAATTGCCGATGTCCGTCGTGCCGATCAGGATCTGTTCGATCTCGATCTCGCCTTTCGAAATGCAGAACAGCTCGTACACGTACAGATCGTTACCGAGGTACTCGGTGTACGGGGTCGCGGCCAGATCAGGCGTAGTGTGTTGATAGGCACGCAAAACTGACCCACTTCAGCTAAAAGTTTGCATCGAAAATTGACCCACATGTTCAATACCTGCTTGGACGCCAGGCAGGAGAACCGGAGTGATTACGGTGAGCATGTTGGCCAAGATTCGGCGGATGCATTTCCGCGATGGCGTCCCGCTCAGGGACATATCACGACGTACGGGACTTTCCAGAAATACTATCCGTCGATGGTTGCGTGAACCATCCACTGGCGAGCCAAAGTACGCCAAACGTGTCGTTAATAGCGTCGTCGACCCATGGTCGGAGCAGCTCCGGCTGTGGCTGGTCGCCGATATGAGGCGCCCGAAGCGCGAGCGGCGCTCTGCCACGCAGATGCATGAGGATTTGCGTGCAGCTGGTTACGACGGCAGCTATGACCGCGTGTGCGCATTCGTGCGCAACTGGAAGCAAGAGCGCGATGCCGGAGCGCAGCGAGGCGCGTTTGTGCCGCTGGCGTTTGAGTACGGCGAAGCATTCCAGTTCGACTGGAGCTGCGAATACGTGTTTATCGGCGGTCTGCGGCGGCGCATCGAAGTCGCGCATATGAAGCTGGCGGCAAGTCGTGCGTTCTGGCTTGTCGCCTATCACACGCAAAGCCATGAGATGCTGTTCGACGCCCATGCGCGCGCGTTTGTGGCATTCGGTGGAATCCCGCGGCGCGGCATCTACGACAACATGAAGACGGCGGTCGATAAGGTGGGACCGGGTAAGGAGCGCGCTATCAACGCCCGCTTCCACGCGATGTGCAGTCACTACCTGTTCGAACCCGAGTTCTGCAATCGGGCAGCGGGTTGGGAGAAAGGCATCGTCGAGAAAAATGTCCAGGACCGGCGACGCCAGATATGGCACGAGGCAATTCGCACGCGATGGGAGTCGCTCGATGTGCTCAATGTCTGGCTGGCTGAGCGTTGCCGACAGGCGTGGCAGCAGCTGCATCATCCGCAGTGGCCTGAGCTGACCGTGGCGGATGCCTTGCAGGACGAGCGTCCCCGCCTGATGCAAACACCAAGGCCGTTCGATGGGTACATCGAGCAGCCATTGCGCGTTTCGCCGACCAGCCTAATTCACTTCCAGCGCAACCGCTATAGCGTACCGACTGAATACGCCCATCACATCGTCAGCCTGCGCACCTATCCGGCGTACCTCAGCGTTGTTGCTGACGGAGTAGAGATTGCGCGCCATTCGCGAAGCTTCGACCGCTATCAGACCATCTACGACTGGCGTCACTACATCAGCCTCGTCGCGCGTAAGCCCGGTTCATTGAGAAACGGTGCGCCATTCCACACGATGCCTGAGCCGATGCAGCGCCTGCAACGCCATCTGCTGAAGCAGGAAGGTGGAGACCGGGTGATGGTGCAGGTTCTCGCGGCGACACCCGTGCACGGTCTGGAAGCAGTACTGGTTGCCGTGGAGCTTGCGCTTGAGTCCGGTCGGCCGAGTGCTGACCACGTCCTGAACATACTCGCGAGGTTGAAGAGCCCTTCCGGCCGTTCAGGCGGTGTTGTTCGAACAGCGCTCACCCTGAATATCGAGCCACTGGCGAACGTGCACCGCTACGAGCAGCTTCGGATCCCACGCAATCAGGAGGACGGAAATGTCGAATGAGACTGCTGCCCAACTCAGGGGCTTGAAGCTGCACGGGATGGCTCAGGCGTGGCCTGAACTCGTCGCGCAGGCTCGCCATGACCAGTTCGAACCGGAGAGGTTTATGCAGATGCTGCTTAAAGCTGAGACCGCAGAGCGGCTGGTGCGGTCAATCAACTACCAGATGGGTGCCGCAAGGTTCCCTGCGCACCGCGACCTTGCCGGCTTCGACTTCGAACAGGCGCATACTGACGAGTCGCTCGTGCGTGAACTTCATACCGCCAGTTTCTGCGAATCGGCCCAGAACATCGTGTTCATCGGCGGTCCGGGTACCGGCAAGACGCACCTGGCCACGTCTATCGGCATTGAGGCCATTCAGCATCATGCGAAGCGGGTGCGCTTCTACACTACCGTCGAACTGGTGAATCAGCTGGAAGCCGAGAAGGCCGCTGGAAAGCCAGGGCAACTCGCCACCCGGCTCATGTACGTAGACATCGTCATACTTGATGAGCTGGGCTACCTGCCGTTCACCGAGACCGGCGGTGCGCTTCTGTTTCATCTGTTCTCGAAACTGTACGAGCGTACGAGCGTCATCGTGACCACCAATCTCAGCTTCACCGAATGGTCCAGCGTGTTCGGCGATGCCAAGATGACGACCGCGCTGCTCGACCGGTTCACGCACCATTGCCATATAGTTGAAACCGGTAACGACTCGTGGCGCTTCAGGAACAGCACGGCGGGGCAGCCCGCAAAGCGGGCTGCCCCCCGAAAACCCTCACCTAAACCAGCCAAAGAGGAAGAAATCGATACACCAGACTGACGTTTCAGCACATCAGGGGTGGGTCAATTTTAGATGCAAAAAGTGGGTCAGTTTCCAGCACAAATCAACAGCCCGGCACCATTGCTGGCGTGCACACGGCCCTGACGCCACACGCGGATCTGCTGGATCCCCTATCACCGACGCGTCGGAAACATCGGATCTCGAAACCGAACGCGCACGGTGTGTGCGTTGATCACGAAACAATCGTAAGCGGTAATTTCGGCTCATCTGGAACATGCGGGTGAGAGGGAACAAGATTGCGTCCGCAGCTTACACATTGCGGACGCAACTTATGACTGACCTACAAACTGACTTTGACTTCCTGCCCCTGCGGGTGATCGGCAAATCGGCCGACGGCAAGAACCGGTACGACCGTGAGGGCAAGCGCAAGCTGATCGAGGCGTGCCAAAAGCCTGGGGCCTCCGTGGCCGGGCTGGCGCTGAAGGCTGGAGTGAACGCCAACCAGCTTCGCAAATGGATTAGCCTGGCGCGCCAAAAGACACGTCCCCGACGTGCACGGCAGTCGGCGCCAGCCATGGCACCGGCATTCGTTCCTGTTCTGGAAGTGGTTGGTGCTGAGGCGATGCACTTGCCATCCAGGCCGGCGCTGCCCGACGCTGAGCCAGTTGCGGCACGGCGCGAGCCGATGCGGGCCTCACAACGCCCGCCGTTGCCTTCACGGCTGGTGGCGCAATTGCCCAACGGGGTAAGTCTTGAACTTGAATGTGCGCAACAGGACACGGCACTGCTCAGGGCGATGATCGACGCATTGAGGAGTCGCTGATGCTGCGCTTCGCCGATGACCTGCACGTCTACCTGTACCGCGAGCCGATCGATTTCCGTTGCGGCATCAACACCCTTGCCGCCCTGGTTGAGGAATCGATGCAGTTGGACCCGCTCGCCCGTGCCGTCTATGCATTCCACAACCGCAAATGCGATCGCATCAAGCTTCTGCTGTACGAGCGCACCGGTTTCTGGCTGCTGCTGCGTCGGCTCGAGGAAGACCGTTTCGTGTGGCCCCGGCGGAATCAGGAGGTGATCGAACTGACAACGCAGCAGCTTCACTGGTTGCTCGACGGCATCGACATCGACGGCATCGACATCGACGCGCTTCGTCGTCATCCCGTGCGCCATTACCAGCACGTCAGCTAGCCCGATGCGTTGCACGTAAACAACGGCAGGCGCGCCATTTACGAATTGACGTAAACCCACGGCGCACTGCGTTTCGCTATCCTGGAGTGCATGAAGAATGCACCCGACCTCAAACGCGTACCCAGGGCGGTCCAGGGCTATATCCACGCTCTCCAGGCACGTGTAGCCGGCGACGCGAAACATATCGGCGAACTGAACCAGCGCGTCGAGCAACTCGAGGAGCAGCTCCGCCTGCTGCAGGCCGAGCGTTTCGCACCGAAAAGCGAAAAACGCAAAGATCGCGTGTTCGACGAAGCCGAGCAGATTGCACGGACCGAACCGGGCGACGAAGACGATGACGGTGTCCAGCCTGAGCTGCCCGACACCGGATTGCCACCGGCCAGCCAGCCTGAACGACGCAAGGCCGGACGCAAGCCATTGCCGGCGTACCTGACGCGTGAACCAGTCGAATACGACCTGCCGGAGGACCAGCGCGGCTGCCCCTGTTGCGGCAATCAGCTGCATCGCATCGGCGAGGACGTCAGCGAACAGTTGCACGTCGAGGTCAAGTGGACAGTCCGCAAGAACGTGCGTTCCAAGTGGGCGTGCCGGCACTGCGAGCGGCACGCCGAACATACCCCGGTCGTGCTTGCGCCGATGCCGGTTCAGCCGATCCCGGGCAGCCATGCGGACGCATCGGTGATCGCGACGGTCGCGAGCGCGAAGTACGTCGACGGCATGCCGCTGTACCGGATGCAGGAGGCACTCGCGCGCTGGCAGATCCCGGTGAGTCGCGGCACGCTCGCCCACTGGATCATTCGCCCCAGCGAACTGCACTACAGCCGCCTGTATGATGCGCTGCATAAAACGTTGCTGTTGCAGCCGCTGATCCACGGCGATGAAACGACGGTTCAGGTACTCAAGGAACCCGGCAGATCCGCGCAGAGCAAGAGTTACATGTGGTGCTACCGCAGCGCCCAGGACTGCGCCGAGCCCGTGGTGCTGTTCGAGTACCAGCCGGGGCGTGGCCAGGAGCATCCGAAGAAGTTCCTCGGCGACTACAGCGGCATGCTGATGAGCGACGGCTACAGCGCCTGGCGCACCTTGAAAAAGGCAAAGCACTTCGGCTGCATGGCTCACGCCCGCAGGCTGTTCGTCAAGGCGGACAAGGCCGCCGCGAAAAAGACGGACTCCGGCAAGCAGAAGATGCCGAACGCTCGCGTGGCGAAGGCGCTTGAGTACTTCCAGGCCCTGTACCGTGTCGAGGCGCTGGCCAAAGGCGATCTGCCTACTGGCCTGACGCGAGCCGACTACACGTACGACCTGCGGCAAAAGCACAGTGTGCCGCTGCTTGAGTCCTTCAAGGCATGGCTCGATGAACTGGCGCCGAAGGTGGCGCCCCAGAGCCTGCTCGGCAAGGCGATTGCCTACACGCGCAACCAATGGGAATATCTCAGCCGCTACGTCACTGACGGTTGCGCCGCAATCGATAACAACGTGATCGAGCGCGATATCAGGCCGTTTGCTACTTCAAGAAAATCGTGGCTGTTCAGCGACACAGTTGATGGCGCAAAGGCCAGCGCCACGATCTACAGCCTGGTCCTCACATGCCGGGCCTGCGGCGTCGAGCCGTACGACTATCTGCTGCATGTACTCACGGAGCTGCCGCAGCGTGCGCCGGATGCCGACGTGACCGACCTGCTGCCGTTCAATTATGCGCGGCAACAACAGGCCAAGGCACAGACCGGCTGACGCACCGAACGCGCGCCGGTCATCATGACTGCGCGCGCTCCCATCACCCCGATGCAGACATCGCCGGTTGATTTTAACCGCCGAGGTGCGGCTACGCTCGGCCGTCACTTGCAAATGATTCTCGATTCGGCGTGCTAAATTCACCGCTTACAAACAATCAAGGCACCGATCTCGACGCGTCTCAAACTACATCCGGCCGAGATTCACCTGGCGCAGATCGCAGTCGGGAAGTGGATATCCTCAATTTCCTACCGCATGGGGAGCGGCTCCGGATCAAGCCCCTGCTCATGGCACGAAGGTGAGCCGACTTATCTGACGCGAGGCCAGGCGATCCGTGCAGCTGTAACCGTTTTTACCCGCAGGCTTCAGGATCCCCGCCTTGGGAAAACAAAGGAAGCGCCTGCCGTTCGTGCATGGCTCGACAAGCTATGGAGTGCACCCGATCCCGACTGGACCGAGGCAATGGCAACGGAGGTGACTAAATGATGGTTCGCCCGGCCACTTCTATCCCACATCGGCTGCCGCGTAAGCGGAAACACCGCAATAGGCGCTCACGCCATTCCCGCGCTGGCGCGGCCCTCTCGCGCGCATTGAGCGACGACGTGCAAGGCAGCGCTCTCCCGCCCCCCAAAACGATCCAGAAGGACGAAACGCCGCTCTCGCGGCACAAACCCATCAAGACGAACGAAGGCCAGTCGGATTCCCGACTGGCCATTACCGCGCGGCTCGCTTCCCTTCGCCTCGAGATCCGCCAACTGGTCGAGTGCATCGCCCTTCGCGCCGACATCGAGCTGCTCGACCTCATGCGGGACGAGTTAGGCAGCTATAGCCGGCACAAAGCCGCGCAGGAAGCCCGCACGTGGGCAGAACAGGCACGCTTGTCTATCGAAACCGGTTTGATGCAGCTTGACAGAGCACTGCACCCGTCGACATGAGAACGACCATGACAAAACAAGATTTGAGAGCGCAAGACTTCAAGGCCAACGAAATCGAGTTCGGATCGATATTAATCGAGCAGCTATGTGAACTGCCAGACCGCAACAGCCCCGCAGATGACCCTGATGCACTGGTTGCGACGCCAGCCGAGCTACGCGGCTGCATCGAGAAAGCACTCGCTAAATACTGCTTTGTCATTGCATGTGCTGGCGACGACGAGGTGCACTCATGAGCCGCGCGCCGATCAGCTCACGCCGCTATGTGCCCTTGATCATCAACGGCCAACGGCAATCGGCACGCGACCAAGTCACGTTGCACGAGAAGATTGTCGCGAGTTCGGCTTCCAGGGATCCTCGAAATGGCTAATACGAAAACCGCACTCGTCAAGCCGCTGTATCTCGATCTCGAAACTGTCTGCACGATCGTGTCTCTCGCGCCGGCAACTGTTCAGCTGCTGGTCCGTCAAGACCAGTTCCCAAAGCCGAGACTGCTGTCCGGTCGCCGCGTTGGCTGGCTGCTCAGGGAGATTGAAGATTGGGCAGAGCAGCGGCCGATCTCCGACTTGCTTCCGCCAGCGAACACCGGCGCCCGTCGAAAGAAGTCGGTTGCAGCGACTGTCAGCGACCTTCCGCCAGTTGCTCAAGCCTCTCGGACACCCGGGTAAGCCAGATTCGTCGCTCCGCATCGTAGGCGTGCCGGTTGTACACGCCTTTGATGCCTTCTTGCATGTGACCGATTACAGCCTCGCCCACTTCGTCCGGGCAGCCCATTGATGCCAGCATCGTTCGTATCGTGCGACGCAGATCGTGTGGCGCCCAGACCGTTACCGGCAGTCTCGGGCGCACCATCTCCGGCCGGGTCCTCGAATAGGGTTGATGATAGTGCACGGCTGTCTGCACAACCTTCTGCTCTATGTGCGCAGCCGATCCATTCGCCGGTGGGAACAGATAACCTTCGCCATAGACGCTCAGCCTACGTCGCACTACCGCTTCGGCGCGGCCAATAAGAGGCACTCGCAAATCGGTGGCATCTTCGTGCCGCTCGTTCTTAGTCTTCTCCTTCGGGATCGTCCACCACCAGCCGTCGCTTTCCTCAGTCACCTCGCGACCTTCCATGCTCACGATCTCGGCCCCACGTGTTGCGGTCCAGAGGTATAACGTCAATACGTCACAGACGCTTCGGCTAAAATTCGGCAGCCATGGAATCAGGGCCGTCAGTTCGGCATCTGTCAGCGTTCGCTTCTTCCCGACCCGCTTGCCCCCGATTGACTTGCCCTTGCTTTTCAGTTTGCCGCGCATGATCAGACGCCACCAATTTGGCGCGTCTTGCGACAGGCGGCCGGCATCGTGAGCATATTCCCATGCCGCTCCCAGTTCGGCACGCAGCTTCGCAGCCTGAACCGGAATATGGGCGTGCGACTCAAGAAGGTCGAACGCTTGGGCGCGAGTCAGCGTTTCGGCAGTCGCGTCGGCTAGCGGGCCGAGCATCGTGCGGAACATACGTGCAATCTCCTTCGCACCCCTCGTTTTGCGGTTGCGTTCGACGTGCCCCTCAAGGTAGTCACGGCACAGGATTCCCACCGTGTATTTCGACGTCTGCGGTACCATATCGCCGTTCGGGGCTTTACTCGATTGCCGTGACTTGGCAACGGGCTCTTGCCCCTCGTTACGCGCCTCACGAAGCTTTTCCCAAGCGACGGTTGCAGCAGCTGGTGACATCGCCGGCCACTCCCCGATTTTGGTTTGCTTCATGCGCCCGTCGACGGGCGACTTATAGCGATAGGTCCAGCTCTTCGTCCTCGTTGTCGCCACCAAGCGTAAGCCGGGACAATCGGCCACAGTGAGGTGTTGACCGGGCCCAAGTTGCTTTGCCGCGCGGGCATCAAAGTGCATGAGAGTCGGCGTAGGTTTTACCGGAAATCGGCGAAGCGACGCCGGCGTAGGTTAAAAGGAATTCTCGACGAGAAACCTACGCTAAGCACCCAAGTTTTGCAATGTGCTCTCGTACACAGGCGTACCTAGACAGAAACTCGCAAAAATGCCCCGCGCCTTGCTGGATATAGGATAGATGGAAGAAACGACCGCAAAACCTGACGTACCAAGCATCGACATTAGCAGTCACACGCCGATGATGCAGCAGTATGCTCCGCCATACGCACATTTTTCGCATAAACTCTGTACAAACAATACGTTGCAGAGTTTGATATAAAGCACGAAAAAAGTTATTTTCCACTTATTTTCCGCATTTCCACCAGACGATTTTTGGTGCATCGCACAAATACGTGAAGTTGGCGCAGAGTGACGCCCGACCTGAGCACGGCAACCCGCTCAAGAAAAAGCCCCGGACAAACCGGGGCTTTATTCATTCAGGGTGTGAGCGACAGACACTGATGCGTCATCAGCGTGTGCGGCTATCGTTCTCGTAGGCACCGAGCAGAAGACGATAGCGGGTGTCCATCGGTTCAGCGATTCCGTGACGCATGCAATACCGATGCGTGTCCACCGCCGCCAAGCCTTCCGCGAGAAAGCGTTTAAGTCCGCCCTCGATTTCGCGTATCGCCGTGCGCTCGAGAAAAAACTCGTAAGCGGCGAAGTCGTCTCGTTCCTCGGTCATCTTTTGCACCACCACTGTATTTTTATACAGTATAGGCGACCTTCGCCGAAAACACGACCAACAAGAAGCAAAAAGCCCCCGGGGTTACCGAGGGCAGTGTCAGCGTTGCATCGCCTGATGCTCAGGCTTCGTCAGTGACCGGGTCCGTTTGGCGGGTCAGTCCCAGTGCCTTGTCGACGGCGGACTTGTCAGCCGAAGTGAGGCGCTTCGTGAACTTCGCAAAGTCACCGTCTGCTTCAAAAAACGAACGCAGCACTTCCTCGATAAGTTCGCCCTTGTCGACGGGATGGCCGTACGCTTGTGCATAAAACAGGCGGTACTGCTCAATCGCGGTACGTGTGGAAAGTTTGAGGCTAATGTTCAGGCGGTCAGTAGGGTCGATGACAGTAAATTGCTTCAGAGCGGGCATTTTGGCACCTTTGAGAGAGTGTAGTTGTGGTGTGCTGGCTGGCGCGCGTTGCGTTCACCTTGTACACATAACTTATAGTCACCACGAAAAAACTGCCCTCCCCGACCATGCACGGGTCCCGTGTTTTCCATGAAGCAGAAAGGCGCGCAACGTGCGCGCCTAAATTCTCCGCTGCAAGGAGAGCTGCTTGCGCAGCTCCGCTGCGCTTGTTTTCAGCTCACGTCGACCGCCGCGCTCAATTCAGACTCAGCCGCGAACAGCTCGAGTAGCGTCAGCTCGGCGCGCAGTGCGCACAGCAGCGCGCGGTCGTGCCGTGCGGCGGTGACCCCTTTAGCCGTGCGGGCGTAGTCAATGGTGCCCGAGTACGTGCTGCACAGATTGCGGAACTCAGCCAGGCTCACTTCCGCGGCCGTGATGCAGCCGGCACGCGCGGAGTCGAGACGCTCGATAGCAACGCCAATCGGGGGTGTCTGCCGTGATGCAGAGGGTTTCAAAGAGTGCGCAACGGATGTCGCCGGTATCGAGCGCGTGGCCTTCGCCATGAATAACGAAGAAAGCGCGTTCGAGTGCGTCGAGAGCGGAAGAGAACATTGTCGAGCCTTTGCGAGAGAGTGGTGTATTTAGCACCCCGCAGGCCGTTCTGATGACGTGCTCATTTCGGGTATGAAGCCTATAGCTATAAGTTTTATATGGCCCCGGCTAAATACACCGCTCACAGCTCAACCCGCAGCGCCCGAGCGCTGCAACTCTTCCCTGCTTCAGGAACAGCTTGGGCACGGCAACCACACGGGGCGGCCGGCGCCGCCCTGCTATCAATAGGCGCGCACCGCGCGCCAACCCCACACCCTTTCTGCTTCCAATTAACCCCAACCCCCACCCCGCACGAGCGCTTCTTGCTGTTCGGCCGGACTGATGTAAGAACACTCACCGGCGGGTTACACCCGCTCCGCTGTTGTCATTTGCCCCGCCTACGCTCACCCCCATTTTGATATCAAGCACAGGAACAACGGGCTCCCTTATTGCGATACAAACACGCTCGCTGGCCGCTCGCTTTTACTGCGATAGGAAGCACCTGTCTTCCGCGCAACGGCTCAACCCTTCAGTGCGTGAGCAAGCTTCTTATCGAGGTAGCTGAAGACAGCGGCTGCGCCGCTTATTGTTTGCAAAAATGCCGGGAAAGAAAGGTCCCTTACTGCGATAAAAAGGAAACCCACGCACTGCGCTAAGGAGCTGCTTTGCTTCTACCAAGCACTGCGCTACGGAGCCTGCTTGCTCACTGCGCTACGAGGCTCATGGACGATGCCAAGTCACTGCGCTACGAGGCCCCATGCCTTGCTCACAAAGTGGTCCGTATCTGGAGGGGCGTGGCACGGGTAGGAACACCGGGTATCGCGCGGGCATACCGGCTTTTCACGGCGAGCTGCGGTGTGCGCCGCTACGCATACCCCGTGCACTTGAGACACCGCCCCCGGCGCAAATCGCAGCGAGCACCGCTCGCTGCCAACAAAAAAGCCCGCGTGAGCGGGCGATGTTGACGTTGCACGAGACCGAGTTCAGTGTACGGCGCGGTCTCGCAGTGGCAGTGCTTCGACGGCGGCCGCGGCGCGGTGCAAATCGGCGGCAATCTGCCGTGCTCCGTCCACCGTTAGCGGCATGTACACCGTTTCGCCTTTGACTTCGCCTTGCAGGTACACCCCGGACGTCGAGCCTGCTTTAACCAGCAGCGTGTCAATGTAGATTTTTGAGGACATTTGAGAGAGAGCCTTTTATATGTCTTGTGTTTGCAGGTAGCGGCACGCGTTGGTGCCGCGTTTGTGTAATCAGCTGCGCATTACGCGGCGGCCGCCGCTGTTTTCAGTTGCTCGATGCGTTCATCCAGCGCAAGGCGCACAGCCAGCGAGCGCGTCACACCGAGGCGGGGTTTTGCCGACAGCGCAGCTTCGTTGAGCTGCGTACGAAAAGCGAGCGGGTCGCCACCCATACGGCGCACATAGTCGGTGTACAGCTCCGTCGGAATCGAGACACTGGTTCGCGTACCGTCGCTGAGCACGACGGGCATGTGTTTGTGCGCAACGGTGGAAATAGCCTGGTTCATTCGTGGTGTTCCCTCGGTTCAAAAATTTAATTGCAAGGCGAGTTCGAAAAGTGCTTCATATTTCCTATATAGCAACCCCGTTTGAGTTGCCTTTGGGATTGCTCGCACGAAGGATGTGTCTAGCTATCAGTTTTATAAGGACGGGCTAAATACACCGGGCGTGGGAAAGAGGCGCAGTTGGGGGTTAAATGAAAACAAGGGGTGGGTGTGGCTTGGCTTTAGGTGTGCGGGGTAAATTGAAAACAAGGGAGGGCCGCTCAGGTCCGACGTTGTCCCGTGCCAGAAAGCGTAGTTCCCTCCCCGGCCGCTGAGCCGAAGGAGTGGCTCGGAGCGCGCAAGGGAATATACCCACAGGCGCCATGTGTGAAGGCGCGGCGAGCAGTGGTAGCAAGCGGAGGCTGTAGGAAGCCCCTGTTTAGGTCGTTTTAACAGCCAAATAAACAGGGGGTCTGGTCCAGCGGCGCTGGTCCCGCTGGTAGCGGGTAAGCGGCAGACACGCGGAGGGCTCGTGGTCCCTCCGGAGGGTGGCTTCAGGTGCGCTCTGCCCTGCGGGGCAAAATACACCGCGCGTGGCTTTTAGTTTTGCGTGTACTGCCCGCACTGGAAGAGCGAGCATTCGGCCGCGCGGCGGTGCACGAGGCCTGGCGAAACCACCCCGCCTGCCTTGTTCCACGCCGCGAATTGAGCGGCCCCGCCGGCGTAATCGCCTGCGTTAAGTTCGCGCAAAAGCGTGCTCGAACGGAACGCGCAGAGGCCGACGTTGTAAATAAAAATCGCGAGCGCGTCGAACTGGAACTGCGACAAGGCCACTACGACATTCGCGTTAATTGCATTGGTCACGGGCAACAGGTCCTGTGCAAGCTGCGCTTTTCCCTGGTCGAGCGTCAGGGATTGGATGGTAATTCCGTTGGGCATGGCCGATGCCGATGGTCCAAATGCCAGCGCTGTCGCGATAAGGCGTTTGACGAAACGATTTCCACGACGCGCGCATGTCGACGCCTGCGTCGGATACGGTGTGTGTAGCAGTGAATGGCAAAGAAAAACCCCGGTGTATTTAACCCGGGGTCTAGTGCATGGCTGCCGCCGCGATGCGATTACGAGGCCGGACGCTGCCACGCAAAGGTGCAAGAGGCGGTCCCTCCAGTAGGGCTCACGCCCTTGAGGGTGCACTGCATGACGAGTACGCCGGCGGGGATAGCGTTCGTAATTGCGAAGCTGCCGGACGTCGTCGTGTACGTAGTGGGCAGGCTCTTGAGCGACCCACTGCCGGGGGTGTAATTCGCCACCGGTGCGTACTGCACAGTCGCCGTGACCGTCGAACAGGGCTCAAGCCCGAGGCCCGTCTGGCAGCCCTGCACTGCCGATGTGATGAGCCGGTTTCGGCCCGTGGCCGATGCAATCGACTTCGTCTTGCCGGTCGCCTCCGTCACCGGGATAACTTCGCCGCCCAGGCCGAGCGCTAAGTTGTCTTCGGTAATGTCGCGAAGGTCAATTGACACAGTCGCCGTCGGCGTCAACTGAATCGACTGAATCACGTCACCCTTTGCCGATTTCAATTGCTTCGTGTCGGCGGTCAAGGCGGCCTTAAAAGCCGTCGACAGGCCGATATCGCGCAGCTCGCCAACGACGCCGGTGTCAGGGTCACGCGCGCCGATGAGGATGGACGACGCGTCGACAATGGTAATGTTTGTGTTTGCCACGGTTTCGGTTTAAGAGGGGAAGGTGTGGCGTGTAGTGCGAAGCTGCCGCTGCGGAATTGAGGCGCGAGGGATATGCGGCAGGGCGCGCGGTGAGCGCGCAGGAACGGGCCTGCGTAGCGGAGGGCGAGGTGTCGTGCCAGCCCTTCCCTGCCGTTGGCTGCCGGCGCGCTATGCACACCACAAACGCCCGTCTCTGCGCGGGCCCTTCAAACCCTCTCCCATGCAGCCCAGGAAGAAAGCCCCACTGGAGTACGAAGCCCTCTTCTCTTTCTTAAAGCTAAAGGGTTGCGCGCGGTGTGCACCCTTGCGTACCAAAGCTTTTACAAGGGATAAAGAGGAGGCTTCCTTGGACGGGCTAAAGGCCCGGCCCTCCTTAACTGTTATCTGTTATATGTTAAGGAGGAGTTACGTCGTTGATTTTATTGAGTGTATTTCGCCGTCAATACACCGGTCAGTACACCGGTCTTTACACTGGTCATTACACCGTGAGCGGGCAAAATACACCGGCCTTGGCTTGCCTGTAACCGGGCAAAAATACACCGCCCTCACTTGGGCAGAAGCGGCTTACGGCTGTCTGCAGCGGCTCATCAGTGCCCTCGTGGCCTTGATTGACCCAAAACTCGCGCTTCACGCCGCCACCCGCCTGGCCTGAAAAACAAAACCTCACGCTCCGAAAAACGTGGGGTTCGTCAGCAGTCTGAAGGCCCCGGTGAGGGGCCTATTTATTAGAGGCCGGCGGTCTCGAGTTCGCGGGCAGCGCGCTTCGTCGTCAGACCTTCCAGCACGTAAGCTTTCAGTCCGTTGCGGCTTGCGCTTGCCTTCAGCGCCCAGCCCTTAATGAAGCAGGCTTTTTTCAGGTCGTCATGTGCGTCCTTGAGCGTCTCGCGGAAAGTATCGCGGCTGCCTTGCGCGCCGAGATACTCGACGAGGTCATCGAAAGTGAAATCGTACGAACCGTCGTGCGACTGGTAAAACAGAAACAGACGCTTACCCATATCTGACAGCTCGCGATAGATGCTCTCGCTGTACCAGCTGCTCAACTTCTGACCAAAGAACACGCGAGCGTAGCGGCTGATTTCGGTAGAAAACTCAACGGTGTTACCTTTTTCCGTCTTCGTCTCCACGAGGTCGCCGAGCAGCTTAAAGGACACCTTCACGCCTGCCACGCCGGCGCGCTTGAAAAGCTGCTCGTCCGGAAACAGGGCGCACCAGCTTTCGATTACAGCCTTGTCCGATGTCCACAGTTGAATCTCCGCATTCCGCAGACGCTGCAGCTGCTCCACGAGGGACCGCAGCGCCGGCGTGCTTTTGTCGCGGCCGATTTTGCGCAGCAGGTCGAGAACCTTGACTGTCGGCAGACGCTGGCCCAGCGGCACGGTGGCTGCAAGGCGCAGGATGTGCGCGTAGGTTTCCATGTCCGAGGTGCGCAGTTCTTCGCCGATGTACAACATCTCGACGGTGCCAGATTTAAAGCCGGACACGCGGTCAATGCGCATGGGCGCCTCTTTCGTGTATTTCGTCCGCTTCGCATTGCGGGCACCCGTGAAAATCAACGGGCTCCGCATAATGATGTGCGGCAGTGTGAGATGCGTCGGCCGCGCTGTCGGCAGGAACAGGTCCGCAACGCTCTTGTGCTGCGCGAGCTGCTCCGAGCCTTCCAGTAAATCCTCGGACGGTATGTCCTCAAGGTCGAAGGCAGCAGCTTGCACCGGTTGGCGCTCTTCGCGCACAGGGGCCGGAGCCGGTGCTGGCGGCATCGGGTCAAAGTCGTCGTCGACGTCGACAGCTTCACAGACTAGCGTGCCCGGTGCGTTGCGCGCTTCCGCACGCAGGAACCGGGCGCATTTGCGAGCACGCTCGCCGGATGCTTCAGCAGCTGTTGCTTCCTCGGCCTTGCGCTCAGCTTCCTTGTCAACAGGGGGCGCGATTTCACCGATAAGAGGACGGTCGAGGTCGAATCCCTGAATGCCTGCGTCAACCAAGTCCGACAGCGTGTATAGCCAGCTGTACGCGGTCAATTTGTCGGCAAAGCCGGTCCACTCCTGCTTCTCGTCGTGTCCAACGCAACGGCTGGCCCAGTCGCGCAGCGTGTCGCGAAGCTGAATGCGGGCAAACATGCTCTTGTTTGCTTTCACCCACGCCCGCACGTTCGCCGGCGTGAAGGCGGAGAAAAAGTCTGCGTCCAGCTCGAACATGTCGGCGATGTCGCCGGCCGGGAACGTTGCGAACTGCGCGGCGGTGTAGGTGTACTGGGTGTTCATTTGAGAGCGTCCGTTGAGAGCGGGTTATAGCTTCTATAGCGACCTCAAAAAAAACAGCACCCGGCAAAATACGCACACGCTGTCACATGATGCGTGCGACGCCCAGCGGGCTTTTGCCTTTGCTGCACAGGAAAAAAGCTCTGTCGTGCATTGGGAAACCATTGAAATCGTCGGCAACGAACGCGAAAATGGGCCAGCGGCATCGCATTTCAAAGAAACGCCTGCGGCGGTTCGAATGCAGCTTCAAGGGTCCGGACGGTTTCGTGGACAGCGACATTTTCGAAACGCGCGAGGTGGTGCACGCAAAAATGGTCGCGTGTCGCCTGGCGCGCGAACGCGGCGCTAAGCCGCTGCTGGACACCTTCCGCGCAGCGTCAGCCTAAAGTCTGCTTTACACAGCGGAATAAGAAGCCCGGCGAACCGGGCTTTGGAATCAAAATCAGGGGGTCAGTGCTTTGCGGCCTTCGCGCGCTCCGCTGCTGCAAACATGGCCTGCCACTGTGTGCGCATCGCGGCGCGACGTGCTGCCAAAATGGCTGCCGTGCGTCGGATGCCACCGGCGGTAATCAGACCCAGCAGTGCTGCGAAACCACCGAAGGACGCGCCGATGATGCCGCCGATTTGGTACGTAACGAGCATCGCGCACAGGGTCACTATCGCCGTCGGTGCTGCTTTTAAGAAGCCCTGACGATGGAGTGTGATGACTTCTCGCGTTGTGTGCTGCATGGCCACGATGACGAGAACCAGAATCGCGACTTTCGCTGCCAACGGCAGTGCTGCCAGATTTGCTGCTTGCATGTCTTGCCTCTCCGGGGATGCCCTTATGTGCCCCGCCCTTCGGCGGAGCGACCGAAGGGCGGTTGGTTATCGATGCCGTCGCACCGACGTAGCCCTGTCGGCAGCTACGTACTAAGTCTAGCAAGCAGACTTTTGCCGACGAGTTGCTTCCGCGGCAGAAGATATTTTTATGGTTGCGCCCCCGTCACCAGCAGGAATCCACGAATCACGGATAAACGAAAGCCCCGCGCGTGGCGGGGCGTATTGACAGCAAGACGCGGTTAGCGGCTTTCGCGCTCGAGCTGCTTATAGAATTCCGCATTGCCATTGCCGAAGGTCTCCGGAAACAGCAGCCCAAACATTAGTGTGCAGAAGCCCAGAACGATGAGCAGGTCACGGTTTTCGATTACGATTTGTAGCATGGCATGCGGCAGCACAGTAGTGATAATTTATATAGTACTACTGTTTTATTTGCCTGACAATTCTCTGCTCCATAGACTTCGCGAACGGCTGAGGCGCGCCTGTCGACCGCGACCGAAGAAAAGCGGCCGCTGCATCGGCCGCCAAACAAGCACCCAGGACTGCATGTCGAACGGAATGGATTCGCCGGATGCAGCCGGGAATTATCTTATATAGCGCCGCAACCAGCGCCATGCCAACTGGGGTTGCCTCATTACTTACCAAACGACATTATGTTCGTTGGCGCGACCGGTCCAACTCCCGAAAGGCCAGCAATCTTAGATGCTTACCTATCGTGCGGTAGCTGCCTCTTCCAAGTTCGAGCCTCACATTCCTCAACCCCATCCGACGGCGCTGCTTTCGCAACGCAACGCACGCACGCACCACATCCGCCGGCGTAATACCCTCACGACCCATTTTGAATGACCTCACGAATTGGCCCAGCCGCCACGACCGAACTCATCTCGTGTAGTCACCCGTCGGAATTTGGTAACAAAAACTGCGTGCAAATCCTGCGCCGCTAAGCCATCCTGCGACCGTCAGCTAAACGACGGAGGTCATTCGGAATATGGAAACAGCCTGCCTTGACACCAACTCTCCCGGCATTCGAACGGTTCTGCATATGTCACCAGCAGTCATGGCGGCAGCAATCGTGTCGGCACAAACGTGCGGACTTAGCCTGCGTGAGTGGCTCGACCGCGCTGTCGCCAATCTCATCGCCGACGACCATCCGGAAGGCGCGGCGCCGTGGTCAGTTCAGGCAGCCGACCTGTTCGCAAATGTGGCCAGCTGTTCGCCCGAGCTGCTGCACGACCGGTGGGCGCTGCTTTACGAGCAGGTGCAACTGGAGCGAGAGCTGTGGCATCAACCGGCGCCGACGGCCGGAGAAATGGAAGACGGCGAGGTGCCGCCGGGGGCTCCATATATAGTGCCCGCGCGGTTGCGGAAGGCGTGGCCGAGACTGGTGGCAGGGGTATTTTGCCTTTGAACTCGACTGCCTTATGGGCAAACAGCCACATACCCCCGTGACAGTTCTTCGAGCGCAATGCCCTTCCCGGTTTCTCACCAACGACCAACTGAGCGGGCATCCGCTTCGCGTTGTTCGGCCGCAATATTGGCAACCAACGACGCTTTGAAGGATTTCACCCAATGTCTCACCGGCTTCAATCGATAGTTGTCGAACTCATCAAGTATCGCGATAAGGTTTTGCCAAAATGGGGTCCTCGGCCCCCATGAAACACCTGACATCAGGTTGCTGGTAACCGAAGCGAGTACTTCGGCGTTCCGGCCGAACTCCTCTATAAAAAGACGACCGAACCTCGTCCATTGAAGCGCATCGCCGTTCGCCTCGACGAGACGAACCATTCGAGCCGCCCTTTCAGCGGCGCCGGCATTCTCGCGAAGCCAGTTCTCCAGGACGCCTTCATCAAGACTGGCGAGCGGAAACGCCTCGTCTGTTGCACTGCCCCGCATTCCGCGACCAAGAAACCTGCTCAGGTTCCATGCCTGCATCGCGTCTTCCCCGAGTAACGCGGATGCGAAAACAGGCCATGCCGTTTCTGCATGAGAACGCAGTAAAGTAGTTGCCACGACTTCGGGCAAATCGAATGCGGATACTCCCTCAGCCGCCGAGGACACAAGTTGCCGGGACAGAAAGAGAGCGAACTCCTCGTCGTTGTCCTCCAGTAGTTTCAACACGGTTTGTTCCCACGTGTGGATGTCACGGCTTCGGCGCTCTTTGGCAAGCTTCAGGTGCCCGCTTAGGAGAAGCGTTCGCATGGCCTCACGAAGCCCTGGCCACATGGTTTCTACCCGCCCGAAGAACGACATGTAGCCAATTTCCAAGGCCACCCATGCGGCTTCGTCACTCAAACCGCCGAGTGCGACTATCAACTGCGATATATCACTTGCCGATAGATGTTGCAATGAACGGCCAAAAGCGAGTCGCTGCAATGAGGATGCATCTACCTCACCATCCTTAACCAACCGGACCAGCCTCATCAGGGTATTTAAGTTCGGCGATACGCTACTGAGGATATCCACCGCGTACCGCTGAATGTCATGGTCTGAAAGGAACTGCTCCACCATCCATTCCGTCCACGAACGGTCCACATCTGAGGTCGCCTGCGCAAACCCACAGAGCAAGCTAATATTTGTCGTGGTGTCGTTTGCCTCCTTCAGTATTCGCAGCACAAACTCTAGGAATGCATTGCGCTCACACTTTGCCAATATGGGAGCCAAATACGTTCCAAACGCAAAACCGAGTCGCTGCTCGCCGTGGAAGAGACCGTCGAGATATGGCATCCAATTGGCAAAGTCGCTCGCACACAGTTCGGCCAGTTCACGGACTTTGCGTTGCGTGGGGCCCGTTTGATTCTCCGTCGTGTCCGTAAGCTCTGAAGTAACGTCTGACCATGCGGGATGGCTAACGTACAGCAGTAGCTGCCCGGGAATGTCATTGTTAGCAGGTACCAGGTCTGCTATCCATGAGTTAAGCATGGCAATGCGGGCAGCCTCTGCTTCTGCAACGTCATACCGCAACGCGTCTCGTACGGAGTCAATTCCCGCCTCCCAAGGGCGAACGCCCCAGTCCTTCACCATACTAATAATCGCCCCTGCCAGGCCATCCGAGCCAGCTCGAACGAAACCTCGTATGTGACTAGCAAAGACAGGGAGTGCCAGCTCTTTAGTGCAGCGGCCATTCGCAACCGATGCTGAGATACTGGCGAGCACACGTCGCCAGTAGCTGCAAACTTCGTCAAACGATGTGGGTTCGTAATCAACTAAAGGTGGACCGCTGCCCTGGTCTTCCGCCCCACCCGTTCGAGTCAGGTATTCGCCGCGCAAGGCGCGGTCCGCAGCAGATAGCGCGAGCTCTATAGTCAAAGGCTCGTCCGATGCGAAGAGCTCCTCCAGAAGAATCGCGCGCTCTTCCAGCGTCGCCTCCGTTCCCGGCAAAGCGACCTGAAAAGTTTGCACAAGAGTTCCGGTCGCATTATTCGAGAAGCTTTCGTTTTCGGCGAGCGCGAGCCTTAGTAAGGTATCCGCCGCGAGCGAATAAGTTTCTCGATGGAAAATGAGTTTGGTGAGTGCCCAGACCCATTCGCGGCGCGGGGCACGGTCCTCTCGCAACATTTCGAGCGAGGATGCCTCTATGATGTCATGGAGGCTACGGCAAGCACTCTCGGGGTTGACTTCGGCCAATGCGCGGAAAATGCGAGCGCCCCGGACGCTATAGAGCACTTCCGCTTGCCCAAAAGGGGCTGCTGCTTCGCAAAGCTTTGCGGTGACCTCCCTCGCCTCGGGCAGCGTGTTCAGCATGCGAAGTCGCTCGCAAAGAGCATCGACCATCGTCTCCGGAATGGCGTTAAATATCTCTAGCGCTCTTTTGGGTAATACGCCCTGCCACCAGTTTCGGCACAATCGCAACGCGAGTGGATGAGGCCTTACGCGAATGAACCGGCCCGTCTGCTCGATAATACCGCGCTGAACAAAGCCTTGAACATATCGATAAAACCCATCGGCTTCTACCTTCGATATCTCGACGACTGACGCTGCCTCGCCGGTCTCGCCATCATGGAAATCCACGCTCTCAAATATGGAGCACGCCTCGATAGCCCGTAATGCTTCGTCATTCGGGGCACCCTCCACTCCCCACAGAAACCTTAGCAACTCGTCTGGCCTAACGAGCACATCATCGAGGCCTTGGCGCTTGGAATATGCGTCACAGAGCAGATAGACAAAAAATATGAAGCCACCTGACAGGTGGGCAATCTTGTTCGCATCGGAATCCTGCATTCCTGCTGTGTGCGCCTTGGCGACCTCGGCAAGCTCAGGTTCGGAACACGGCCTCAGGATTAGCTGCGTGGTATCTCTCAATTCCTCAGACGGGTTTGAGAAGATTGTCAGCATGCTGAGCTTTGAAGTCGGCGCCAAAATCTCGTTCTGGAGCGTTCGGTGAATGTCAGGACGGCAATTGTCGACTACCAAGATACCTGACCGCCCATGCCTGACCCACTCGAACACGTGCTTCGTCAATTCCGTCTGCGCGTATTCCGCGTCATAGTAGACAATCTTCGGCGCCAATCCCGGCCCGTCGTCGTACGGTCCGAGGGCCTCTAGCGCCAGCCGTGTCTTCCCCAAGCCGGGCAGGCCGTTCAGCCGAATTGCATTTCGAGGTACAGCAAGCGTCCTTCGAAGCGCTCCAATGAAATCGTCGGAGGTACGTGTTGAATGATACGGCCATTGCCGGGCTACGGTCGAATTCCATTCGGTCCATGTCTTTAAGCCCGGGAGCAAAGTGAATCCGGTAACGGCCTGCACGTATACGATAGCTGGCAGGTAAGCGTTTGCCCATCTCGCTATGTCCTCCGAACTCCAGACGAACAAGCGAGCCGTCGGCGCATTCGGATGCCCGAGTTCCACCAACTTCGCTCGCATGGCCGCAATACGGTCTCTCTTCTGCCTCTCGTTAGCTGTGTCAGTCGTGAATAAGACATATAGCGCACCGTCTGCAAGCGACGCAGCCACTAACGGTTTCAACGTGCCACTCGTCGTCACGAGTTCGGCCGCACATTTTGCGGGTCCCATCGCTTCCGCCTTGCACTGAAACACGACATGCGCCGCCGGGAGAAAGCGAGTCATTGGTAGCTCGCCCTCCCATCGGATGGACGCGTCAACGCCGCCATCTCCTGTGCGTATGTTCAAACCTACTTCGATATTGTTGACAGGGATTGCATGAGCCTCTGCTTCAAGAATTAGAAGCCGGTTGAGCAGGCTCGTAAGTTGTCCATCGGTCAGGCGGCCGACTTGCTCCGAACTAATCTCAAAGATATGCATTTGGTTTTCTTATACCCACTGTCAGCTAGATGAATAATGATGAGATGTCGTCTGAAGAACAATGGCCGCGGCTCCTCCGCCGGGGCTACAAGGTCCAGAGCGCCCCCCGTTTGCGATTCAAGGTACCGCTGGCGTACCTTCTGAGCGCGCACGTAAAGCCTCATAAAGCTGAGCAGGTCCCAAGAGAATTTCTGTCAGGCCTTCCTGCACGCGCACCGAACCAAGTGCCTGCGTACTCATTGCGCTATGTGCCTCGAACGCGTCCATGATTGCATGTACAAGCGCTTGCCGAAGGTCGGGAGAGTTGGCAAATTGCTCCTTGCTGTTACTCATCGCTTGCTGCATGAGCGTGTCATTTTCCAGCAGTTTTCCCTTCAGCACGCCGTTGACATAGACGAGTTGGTCGCCGTCCGACAGTTCACCCTCGAACAGACCGTTAACTTTCTGGATTATTTGTTCCAATAGCGCTTTTTCCTTTTCCTGCACGGCTCCACTACCGACGGCGTCCATTGGCGGCAACTTCGGAGTTTCACCCTGACCGAGGCTCAATGTTTGCCGGCCGATGTTTTTCAGGTTGTGGTGCGTCAACACGACCTTCGACAGGTCGACCGTATCGCGTTCGCGGCCGAATTCCAGCAATGGGAGCAGGCGCTTGTAGAACAGAAAGCGCTTTTCAATATCCGTGTTGCCGTAGTCGAAGATTTGCGACAGGAACGCATAGAGACGCGTGAACGCGCCCATGTCGTTCTTGAATAGCACCAGCGCGTCCAGCGTGTCTTTGGCGGTCTGTGCAGCCTTGTGGTCATGCTGCGCTTCCGCCGTTATCTTGTCTTGCTGCGCAGCCTTGTACCGTTTGAGGAGCCTGTCTGCGACGGGCGCAATCGCTGCGCTCAGTTGCGCCTGCGTCCCCTGCGGGCCCATCTCAACCTTTGCCACGCGGTCGACCTCAAAGTCGTCATAGTGGCCGCTGGCGTCAAGCTTGGCGCGCAGGTCGAAGACGTGGTTTGGGTCGGTGGTGGCTTCGAGCTGGGCGGTCTCGTGGTAGGTCTTGAACGCCTTCAGAACCTCGGCGGCATCGTTGACAAAATCGAGGATGTAGGTCGTATCCTTGCCGGGGTGGGCGCGGTTCAGACGAGACAGCGTTTGCACCGCCTGGATACCCCCGAGCATCTTGTCCACGTACATTCCGCACAGCAAGGGCTGGTCGAAACCGGTCTGAAATTTGTTGGCCACCAGCAGCAGGTGATAGTTCGGCTCGGCAAATGCGTCGCGGATATCACGCCCCTTCAGGCCCGGATTCAGTTCCTTACTGGTTTCCGTAACGGGCGTCGGAAAGCTCTCCGCGTCGTCGATTTCCCCGGAGAACGCCACCAGTACCCCAAGCGGGTAGTTCTGCTTTTCGATGTACGCGCGAATCGCCTTTTGCCAGCGCACGGCCTCTTTGCGACTGCCGACGACGACCATTGCCTTCGCCTTGCCCTCAAGCAGTGGCTGCACGTTTTCGCGGTAGTGCTCGACGACGATGCGCACCTTCTGCGAGATGTTGTACGGATGCAGGCGGACCCATTGCATGATGCCTTTCATCGCCGCACTGCGTTCAACCTCCTTCTCGTCGTATTCCTGGCCGTTGTTGGCAAGCCGGAACGCGAGCTTGTAGGTGGTGTAGTTTTTCAGCACGTCGAGGATGAAACCCTCTTCGATGGCCTGGCGCATGCCGTAAACATGGAACGGCTGCGGCAGACCGTCAGCACCGGGGCGACCGAACAGCTCCAGCGTCTTCTGCTTGGGCGTCGCGGTAAATGCCACGTAAGTCAGCCCTTCGCGGCCGGTGCGTGCGCCCATCTGCGCGGCAAGCAGCACTTCGGTGTCGATTTCGCCGCCGTCCTGCAACTCCGCCCATTCCTCGGCCGACAGCAACTGTTTGAGCTTGGCCGCTGCCTCACCGGTCTGTGAACTGTGCGCCTCGTCGGCAATGACCGCAAAGCGTTTGCCTTCCGTTGCCGCAAGTTCTTGCACTGCCTGCAAGGCAAACGGGAAGGTCTGGATGGTGCAGACGATGATTTTCTTGCCGTCCTTCAGCGCCTGCGACAACTGTGCGCTCTTGCTGCCATGTTCGTTCGTGATGGTTGCGACCACGCCGGTGGTGCGCTCGAAATCGAAGATGGCTTCCCGTAACTGCGCATCCAGCACGTTGCGGTCCGACACCACCAGGACGCTGTCGAACATCTTTTTGTGTTCGTCATTATGGAGGTCCGCGAGAAAGTGCGCGGTCCAGGCAATCGAGTTGGTCTTGCCTGACCCGGCCGAGTGCTGAATCAGGTAGCGCTGGCCGGAACCCTGGGTCAGTACGTCCGCCACCAGCTCGCGGGTGACGTCGAGTTGGTGATAGCGCGGGAAGATAACATTCTTGGGCTGCTTCTTGTCATCACGTTTGCCGATGAGATACCGGCCCAGAATCTCGAGCCAGCTATCGCGCGCCCAAACCTCTTCCCACAGGTAGGCCGTGGCGAAGCCATCGGGATTCGGCACGTTACCGGCCGCACCCTGATTGCCCCGGTTGAACGGCAGAAAGACTGTGGACAGGCCCGCAAGCCGCGTGCACATCATAACTTCGCCCTGGCTCACCGCGAAATGCACCAGCGCACCACCGGGAAAACTCAACAACGGTTCAACGAGCCCGCCCTTCGGATGCGGATTGCGGTCGAAGCGGTATTGATTCACCGCATCCTGAACACTCTGGGTGAAATCAGACTTCAGCTCCGCCGTTGCGACGGGGATGCCGTTAACGAACAACACTAGGTCCACTGCGTCCTGCGGATTGTTCGGCGAATGACGTACCTGCCGGACCACGCGAAGACGGTTGGCCGCATAGTGCTGCTGGATGACAGGATTGATGGCAAGCGCCGGTTTGAACTGCACCAGCGACAGAGGCTTTACCAGCCCAAGCATTTCGACGCCACGCCGCAACACGTCGAGCGTGCCACGCTCGTTCATGCTCTTGCGGACCCGCTCGGCCACCCGCTCGCACACGGCCGTACCATGGGTCTTGGTCAGGCGCTGCCAAGTGTCGGGCTGGGTGGTCTCAATCCATGCCAGCAGGTCGGGCAGGAAAAGCGCGTTGCTCCGGTCGTACTGCGCCGCATCGCCTTCGGCATAGAGCCACCCGTGGGCTGCTAAGTGAGCGCAGATTTCGCCCTCGAAGTGGACTTCCTGGTGCAGCGACATCAGGCCCCCCGTGCTTCACGCGTTAGTTGCTGTGGGTCCCAGACCCGGTCTGCCAACTGGCGATAGAGCCGCTGGCGAGCCTCCATCTCCTCCTTGCGGAACTGGGGCAAGGCCTCGAAAAGCAGACTGTGCTCCCGGATATAAGCCAAGAACCCCGGATGTCGCTCGTAGCATTGCTCGTGCAGCGAGCGGGCCAGCAGGTTCTGACTCACGTAGTGTTGCCGCTTCTCGGCGTATGGCAGGTCGCTGTAGCTGGCATTGAAGGTCTTGGGCAGCAGCAGAAGGCCACCGAATCGGTTGCGCCATTCGGCGAACTCCGCCGGCGAGGCACACTCGTCAGCGTGACGTTCGGGATGGTCCGCCCATATATGCTCGATTTCGAAGCGGCCACGACCCTCTACCAAGAAATCGCTTGTCTGGCTGCGTACGCCAGAGGCCGCCTCCAGGAAGGCTGTCATGCGCGCAAGCAGCACTTTGATATAACGCATCGACCATTGGTTGAGCCCGAACCCGGCGAAGCCGTTACGCTTGCGGTCGCTAGTACCGTCGAAGTCGCACCCCTGTTCTTCGAGCCTTGCCAGAAGGACACTCACCAATTCACCCAGACCTTTGCCGCGAATGTCGCGCAGGATGAGGAACACAGCGTACGACATAGCCCCATAAGTCATGCTCAGGTAGTTCACCGCACGGCGCGCGAGCAGGATGTCTAGGAAGGTGGCCACGGCGCGCACCTTGCGTATCACCATCTCAGGCGAATCGGTCACGCGCAGCGGCGCCAATAGCAACGGGTACTGCAGGCTAAAGTTGAAGCAGGCGACGTGGTACACAGGCTCCAAGCCCTCCTCGGGCTTGAGCGAGGCCTTGCGGATGCGTTCGTACTGGCGCGTGTAGAAAACGAAGTCTTCGCACAGGAAGCGGACATAGTCCGCGCTGTTGTGCAGCCCGAGCGCCTCGGCATGCTCGCCCACCCAGCGATGAAACTCGGTACCGATGCGCTCGAAGTCCTTATTCTCTGCCCCACTCTTGCGTTCGCGCACGCTGTTTGCATAGCAGGCACGCAGCCAAGCTTTCACTGCGTCTGTGTCCTCGTCTTTCCCGAGCTTACGGAGCGCCTCCACCCGTTCGCGCCAAAGCCTCGCCGCCTCGTTGCGCTGGCTAACATCGCTTATGTTGGCCAGCAAATAGCCCTTAAGCATGTCCAGCGGCGAGAGCGACAGGCCCCGGTCATTCATCGTCTCGAAAATAGTATATGCATCCTCGTCGGAGGCGGCACGAATCTCGATGAGGTACACCTTCTCGCTCAGCCAGTCGCAGAAGTAGGGCAATGCTTCGTCATCGAGGTCTTCGCCGAGTTCGTCGAACAGTTCCTCTAGGTCGGCGTAGCGCGCGACGATGGTCTGCACCGACTCTGACGCCTCGCTGGTGTCGGGAACCTCGCCATTGAACAGCGCCATCATGATGGCACGGCGGTCTTCAACTGCGATGTTGAATGCGCGTTCGCCGAAGCGCTCCGAGTAAATCAGGTCTTCCAGGTGCACGCGGTCCGGACGCTCGCCTTGACGGCGGTGTAGCAGCAAAAGCAGCAGAGTTAGCGTAGTCAGGCGTTGCTGACCATCCACAATGAACAGTTGCCCGTCCCGTTCACTAAGGATGATTGAGCCTAGAAAATAGTTGCCGTACTGCGCGACCGCGCCACGTGCATTGCCAGCGCGGTGCGACTGCAGGAACTGGCCGGTCAGGTCATCAATGAGTTCCTTGGCCTGCTTGCGCTGCCACCGATATTCGCGCTGATAGTAGTCGATGCCGTAGCGCTTGCCCTTGAGAACCTCGCTGACTGTGCGGGCTTTGCCATCGATGGTCTTCATGCGGCGAGTTCCTCACCTTTGTTGGCAGACGATGCCACTGCACCGCGCACGTCGATTTTGCCGGTGACGGCGGCGGCAATCAGGGCGTTACGGTGCTCCTTGAGCAGTTCGATGGCGCGTTGGGCCTCGACTTTGAGCTTGTCAAGCTTCGCGGTTTCCGCATCAAGAAAATCGACGATGCATGTTTGTTCGGTTCGTGGTGGAAGAACAATCAATGCTTCCCGCACATTCTCCAAACTTAAACCTTGCTTCAGCCCGTATTGCGATAGTTCAAATTGCGTTTGGCCAATCGCACTTTTTAGCGACGTCCCCAGAAATAATGGCAGCACTTCGGGGCTTGGGCGTATAAGACACAAATGCTGATTCACATACGCAGGTTCTGGAACGCGTGCGCATACCGCAACGTTTCCAGTCTTCGCCCCAGTAATGCAAACGACAACATCACCATCGGCCAGCCGAGTTCGCTCGGCCTCGGCGTCAAGGCCGACACTTACGCGTTTTGTACTCGCGAATTCAACGCCCAAGACATCATTTAGGTCACCGCTTTGGACGAAAATACTTCCTTCGTTGCTGATGCGCTCCGACCAACCACGCGGTCCGCTAGTTGTGAAGACGCTGACTGACTTCACACGCCGAATTTCCCAATGTGCCGGCACTTCCCCAAGCCACGCCACGCCGGTCTCCTTCGTGGGCGCATCGGGGTTGAGGCCACGAGTCACGGCGCGCGCTATGGTGGATTGGCGCTTTTCTGCCAGCAGGGTGAGAAGTTGTTCCTGCCCAGCAATCAGTGCATCAATCTTGCCAGTCTCGCGTTCGAGGAAGGCGGCGATATCGGTTTGTTCCTCCAGTGGTGGGCACGCAATCAAATGGGCGTTGAGCGCGCTCTTCGTCATGCTTGGGAGCGCAGTGTTCGTTGAGTAGTAGTTGAATGGAATTGTGAGCGCGGTATAGTAAGCAAATTTCCCGCAGGCACCGGGTTGGATTTTTGACCAGTACATCGTGTCGACGGTCCAAAACTTGCCCGTGACATATAGTGGTTTGTCAATTGTCCCTTTGCGACCAAGCAGTACGGCTTCGCCGTCATACAGATAGTCTGATGCAAAGGCAAACGGACCTCCGGAACCGATGACTGGAAACCCCTCTGCCTGTTCAACGGCTTTGTGGTCTGCTCCGTTTTGAATGTCTACAAGGCGCTTGAATGGCGAGATACTCCAATGCGACGGTACCTCGCCAAGCCATTCGACCCCACTGTTCGTGTATTGCGGATAAGTCGACACGCTCATTCCGCCAGCTCCTCAAGCATCTTCATGATGTTGGCCGACACCGTCTTCAGTTCCTCATCAATCGTGTGCAGGTCGCGCGGCGGCTCGAATACGTAGAAGTGGCGGTTGAACGAAATTTCGTAGCCGACCTTGCTCTTCTCTTCATCAATCCAGGCGTCCGGCGCGTGTGGCAGAACTTCCCTTTCGAAGTAGGTAGCGATGTCCTCGGAGAGCGGCACATTCTCGGTATCACGTAACGCGCTGTCCGGTTGCGGCTTGCCTTTCTGCTTACCCTTCATGCCGAGCATGACGTTCCCACCGTCGTCGCGCAGCGGCCGCTCAACAGTAATGGCGGTGTAGCCGAAGTCTTCGTTCTTGAATATCCGCGAAATCGGTACCGATTTCACCTTTCCGCCCGTTGGCACTTCCGGAACATGCCCGCCTGCAGGCGCGACCCAGCGGGAGAGCTCTTTGCCGTCGGCGTCGAACACGGTTGCCAGTTCGGCCTCTACGAAATCTCCGAAGAGCCGGGTGACCGTCGCAATCTGCTCGTCCGACATCTCCTTTCGCTTGCTGCCCAAGCTCTTGCGCATCTTTTGCCAAAAGCTAGACGCGTCGATAAGCTGCACGCGACCCTTTCGATTCTGCGGTTTTTTATTCGACAGAATCCACACGTAGGTCGCGATGCCTGTGTTGTAAAACATGTCGGTCGGCAGCCCAATGATTGCTTCCAGTAGGTCGTTCTCCAACACGTAGCGGCGGATTTCGGATTCGCCCGACCCGGCTCCGCCAGTGAAGAGCGGTGAACCGTTCAGCACGATGCCGAAGCGACTGCCACCATCCTGCGCCGGACGCATCTTTGAAAGCAGGTGCATCAGAAAAAGCATCGAGCCGTCGGACACGCGCGGAAGACCTGGCCCGAAGCGGCCATCGAAGCCCTTTTCCTCATGCTCCTTGCGAACAGCTTTCTCGACCTTCTTCCATTCGACGCCAAACGGTGGATTGGACAGCATGTAGTCAAATTTCCGGCCACCATGACCGTCGTCCGAGAGCGTGTTGCCGACGATAATATTGGCGACATCCTGCCCTTTGATGAGCATGTCCGCCTTACAGATGGCGTACGACTCGTCATTCAGCTCCTGTCCGAACATGGTGAGCCGCGCGGCCGGATTGTGTTCAAGCAGATACTCGCCCGCCACTGACAGCATTCCGCCCGTACCGGCTGTCGGGTCATAGATGGTCCGCACCACGGCGTTGCCGGGAGCCAGGACATCGTCGTCCTCAATGAACAACAGGTTGACCATCAGGCGGATAACCTCCCGCGGGGTGAAGTGCTCCCCGGCGGTCTCGTTCGAGATTTCCGCAAATTTACGAATGAGCTCCTCGAACACCAACCCCATCTGGGCGTTGTCGACGGCGGACGGATGCAGGTCGATATTCGCGAATTTCTCAGTGACCAGGTAAAGCAGATTGGCCTTCGCCAGTCGCTCCACCTGCGTGTAGAAATCGAAGCGCTCGAAAATGTCGCGTGCGGCAGGGGAAAACGCTTGGATATATGCGTAAAGGTTCTGCCGGATATGGTCCTGGTCGCCGAGCAGCTTGACGAGGTCAAGCGGTGATGTGTTGTAGAACGACTGCCCGGCTTTTCGGGTGAGGAAGGGGTCCGGATTCAGCCCGGCTTTGGTCTTGGCATCAAATTCAGCAAGTACCACCGCCTTGGTCGGCTCCAGTACGCAATCGAGACGGCGCAGCACGGTGAACGGCAGGATGACGCGTCCGTACTCCGACTGCTTGTAATCCCCACGTAGCAAGTCAGCTACGGACCAGATGAAGGATGAGAGGGCTTGCTGGTTCATTTTTTCGGAGCCTATACCCGCTGCAAGTTGCTTGTATGCCGGCCGCCCGACGGGGACGGTGCTTTTGGCGTTGCCGTAACTATCGGCACAGAACGTCGGAGATTTTACATCTCGACCTGGTAAATTGAAGGCAGATATTCACCCTCCGCGAAAACGTCCCTGCGCGCGGGTATAAGTGTGCAGCCGGCGCCATTTGGATATTCAACGCGCCGCAGGTACTGTGTTTCTGGGGGAAGTAGTGTTTAGTCAAGACCAAGCCCGCCGTCCGCGACCATTCCGCCTCGGGCCAGCTTCAGGGACACGATACTTTCGTGGCCTCGTCGTAGGACGGCGCGATGTACCCTCAATGCGGCCGGTACGTATGCAGCCTCGCTTTGCCGCCTACAGGTAGAATTGCCGGCAGAATCCGCTGTTACAAAACTATTCTGGGGGCAGTTGTGGATATCGTCGAAAACGCATCCGGCGACGCATCGGTTAAAAAGCCGGGCAGGATTGAGCCTGGAATGCTCGCATTCCGTAAGCCGGGCTCCGAACGGTGGCTGCCACTGGACGAGCGAGCGCTGAAGTCGTGTCGTATCGAAGCAGGAGGAGCTCTGAGCGCCGAGGAACAGGAAGCTCTGAGCAAAAACCGAACACAGCTCGCCGATGCATTGACGAGCGGACTGCAGATGCCCAATCCCATTGTCCTCGCCGGAAGTGGCACCTCCCTCAAGGGGGGTGTAAATGGCCCCAGCATGGGCGACCTGTGGGTTGCAACTATGTGCAAGCAAAGCGGCCAACAAGTTGAACTGACCGCGGAAGCCAATGCTATCTGCGAAAAGGTGGGTTTTGCTTTTGACAACGCGAACATTGAGCATTTCTTATCGCGCTGTGACGCCTACCTCAGCATTTACGATGACGAGCAGGTTAGCAATTTTATAGTGCGCTGCAAGGCCACTATACTAGGGATGTGTTCGGAGTTTGTCGAAAAGGCGAATCTGAGTGGTCACGAAGTTTTCCTGCAAAAAATTGCTCGCAGAAGAACTAGAGATGCGCGTCTAAAAATTTTCACAACCAACTACGACCTCTGTTTCGAAGTGGCAGCGTCGAATCTAGGAATGATGGTTGTTGATGGGTTCTCTTACGGACGTCATCGAAGATTTGACCCTAGCTATTTTCAATACGACTTTGTCCGACGCAGTGACGAATCACAGGAATTTCTAGAAGGTGTGATTCATCTTGCTAAGCTGCATGGCTCGGTCAGTTGGGAACGAGATTCAAAGGGTGACGTGCATGAAAAGCCTGCGCCCGACCCGGCGCATGCGTGCTTAATTTATCCGACCAAGGGCAAGTACCAGCAGGCCTTCGTCCAGCCTCATCTCGAACTTCTGTCAAGATTCCTCGACAGCCTGAGGAAGCCAAACACCTGCGTCGTAATTTCTGGTTTCGGATTCAACGATGACCATCTATCTGAACCGCTCGTCTCAGCCATCAAGAGTAACCCCAGTCTGAAAGTATTCGTCGCTGACTTTTGCGCGGTTGACCACACCGACAGCGACTACATGCGCGAAAACTATTGGCACGAGCTGTCCGACCTCGCCAAGAAGGGTCTGCCCGTCTACTTCATCAATGCCTCGTTCCAAGATTTTGCGGGACTCATTCCCGACCTGAAAGCGCTCACGCCGGCCGAACAGATGGCTAACGCTGTACGACGAGTTCGAGGCTGAGTATGACTAGGGCGTACGACCAACTATGTTCAACCGGGCTGCTTTGGCCGAACCTGCACCTAGGCGTTGTAGTTTCCGTCTCGGCACAAGGTGTTAAGCTAAACCTCAGCAACGCGGGTGATACGAGCGGAGCTTACTTCGGAGCGTCGCGTTACGGCCGAGGCGAGGTCGGAGAACTCGTACTCATTGAGGGGCAACAAAGGATTCTGTTGGGTAGGGTCATGGAAGTCCGTCTTCCGGAGCGTGACCGCAGCGAGGTGACCCAGGACTACTCGGGGGCACGCGGCTTGGACGCCGTCGGACACATCCAACTACTTGGTTCGATACGTCCTCACGACCTTCGGGTCGAATCTGGCGTCGACGCATACCCTCGACTGGGAGACCGGGCATACTCGGCTCCAGGAGAATTCATATCGCTATTGCCGGAACTGACCAGCAGAAATCCTGGCGTTCAGAGCCGCGTGCTTCTGGAGTTGGGCACCTCGACCTCGGATGGTGAGCATCCCGTCCGCGTCACTCCGGAAGTGCTGTTCGGACGACACTGTGCGGTTCTTGGTGCGACTGGTGGAGGAAAGAGTTGGACGACCGCACGCCTACTCGAAGAGTGTCTGCGATACGACTCGAAAGTCATTCTTCTGGACGCTACGGGCGAATATCGAGATATAGCAGATGCAAACGCCGCTCACATCCACCTAGGCAGTCCGCGAATAACAAGCGTTGGTTCATCCCCCGTGTGGCTGCCGGCGGAGAATTTCACGGAGTCAGACTTCCTTGCGCTATTCGAGCCGTCAGGGAAAGTACAGGGACCTAAGCTCAAAGAGGCGATTCGTAGTCTTCGGCTTGCCAAGCTCGAGCCTCGGATGTTCCCCAAGGGCTTTATCGAGAAAATTGGTCAAGCAAAGGCTAGCTATGGCACCGCGCTCTCGGCTGGCGCAAACGCTGAAAAACTGGATGACCCGCGACAGCCGTTCGACGTGCGCCTCCTGCCCGAACAATTGGAACAGGAATGCGTCTATCCAGAAGCCTTCGGCAGGGGGCCCGGCGTGAAGGACCCGACTAGGTGGGGCGGAGAAAGTGGCGAGTTCTCGTTTTGCATTCCTTTAACCACGCGAATTCGTGCCGTGTTAGGTTCACCGTCCCTGTCATGTGTCTTCAATAGAAAACGCGCGACGTCATCGGTGCTCGACGAGATTGAGTCGTTTCTTAGGGGGCCGTCACGCCTCTTGCGCATCGATTTAAGTGATGTCGGCTTTGAATTTTACGCGCGCGAGGTCGTCGCGAACGCCATTGGCCGTCAGATTCTCGGCCTTGCTCGCAGCGGCGCTTTCTACCGGAAACCGGCTGTTGCTTTCGTCGACGAGGCTCACAATTTTCTTGGAAAGAGGGTCGGTTCTGACGATTTCGCTGCAAAGCTTGATGCTTTCGAGCTTGTCGCAAAAGAGGGGCGAAAGTATGGGTTGAATATCTGCCTTGCGACGCAGCGGCCACGCGATATTACCGAGGGAGTCCTTAGCCAGATGGGCACGCTCATTGTTCATCGGCTAACTAACGACCGTGACCGGGAGGTTGTGGAACGTGCGTGCGGTGAAATTGACAAGTCGTCGTCTGCGTTCTTGCCTAGCCTGAAACAGGGAGAGGCAGTGCTTATCGGTGTCGACTTCCCAATCCCAATCACGATTCAGGTAGCTCCACCTACCGCAAAACCAAAGTCGGACGGCGGCCAGTTTCAAAACGCTTGGTAACGGGTCAACGAAATTGACACGGCACTTCGCCGCGGTTCGGCGCCGATTTTCGCGCCGCGCGGCTACGAAGCGTCAACGGAAGTGCTGGAAACTGAGTCCGACCGAATTTCGGCGTGTGGGTCAAATTCGTGTCTGCGACAACATGTCGATGGCCGCAGCGTCTCTCGATAGCGTCGGCCACCGACGTGCATCGGCTCCCCTTCCATGGGAAACTTACGGATTCAACGAGTTCGGCACGGTTCATCGTTGCCGCCGGGCCAGCGTCTAGAACGGGATGTCATCATCACTTGGTGCCGAGGCTCTTGCCTGCATCGCGACCGGTTCTGCACTACCGACCCCTGCTCCACTAAGCGCTTGCTCGAGAGCCATCTCGACCGCATCAATGCGCTCCTTGCAGACCTTATATGCGGCAACCGACTCCGTAACGATAGTCAGCAGGTCGTCGATGTTTGGCTCCTGTTGATTACGCAGAGTTTCGGCGTGCTTTTGCAGCACCCCGTACGCTTGCTTGAAAGATTTCTCACTCATCTGTTCGCAATCCTTATTTGACCTTGACGGCTACACGCCCGTTCCTGAACTCGATTTCCAGCCCATCACCTGATTTTGCATCGGTTGCAGACGTAACAGGCTTACCCTGCTCACCTCGCACAATTGCAAAACCGCGCCCCAACGTTTTCTCAGGTCCCTGCCCAGCCACTTCACGAAAAAGCGCCGTCGCGGCCGTTAGCGCGCCAACAACTATTTGTCGTGCCGACAGCGAGACATCCTGCAGGCCTTGCTCAACCGATTCCCGGCTTCTACGAACATCCAACGATGTACGGTCATGAATTGCCTCAAGCCGGGTCGTCGCGAGTGCTCGCGCCGTTCTCACAACATTGCTGGCCTCCGCTCTTATTTCGGAGAACATGCCTGGCACCTCGCGCTTTGCCATCGCCAGCAACTGATGGGCGTCATGCCGAACATCCATCACCAGTTTTCTGGCATCGTGTTTTGCGTTATGCACCGTCATGGTTGCCTCGAGTTGAAGCTCACCCATCAATTCGGACGCGGTCTGTCTCGCAGTGGCAATCTGCTTTAAAGCACCGGCCTGCATGGCTGTGAAGTCCTTATCGAGCAGACCTTTTGTGGCGTTTGCAACTCTTGTTACCTGCGTAGCCAACAGTTCGAAATTTGCTTTGGCTTCGTCAACTCGTTTTTTGATAACCTGCTCTATGCCCGCAGCTACCTTACTGGGCGTGTCGAACCGGATATTTGCCACCTCATCGAGAATAGTGCTGTCACGCTCATGGCCCACCCCGGTCACGACAGGAATTTTCAGACTGCAGATGCACTTGGCCAACTCATAATCGTTCAGCCAAGCCAGGTCATTGACGGCTCCCCCGCCCCGGATGATAGCCACAGCATCAGGACGTGGATTATCAGGGTCGTTCCAGCTCTTCAGAGCATCTAGAAGTGCAGCGCGTATTTCCAGAGCGGCCCCTTCGCCCTGGAAGCGACTAAAGGCGTAGACAAACCGACAGATGCCGAAGTGCTCAAGGCGATTGGCTTCGGCCTGGAAGTCACCCAGCCCAGCAGCCCCCTTCGGAGCAACGACAAGAACAGCGTTGAAATCCCACGGCACTGGCAGCTTTTTGTTGGCGTCGAAAATTCCTTCTTGCTGAAGGCGCGTTCGAATTTCCCTTTTTCTGGCCTCGAGGTCGCCCAGCGTGTACTCTGGGTCGATGGCATCAATCTCGATACTGAAGCCGTACTGCGGCTTAAAGACCGGCTTTGCCCTAACCAGAAGTTTAATGCCGGAAGCGATGCTGGCACCTGTGGCTCGTTCGAACTCAGGGAGAATTTTGTTGGCGACATTGGCCCAGATGGTCGCTCTGGCTGATGCTAATACACTGCCCTCAGGCGTGCGCTCAGAAAGCTCAAGATAGACGTGGCCGTTTTTGGTTCGGGCCTCAACAACTTCCACGATGGTCCAGACGCCGGACTTGAATGCCTGAGCAACCGCTTGTGCGACGCCGGCGAGTAGCTGTGAAAGCGTGACGCCCTTCTTCGGAAACGCGACCTCCCGACCAGCAACCTCGACGGCAGGCGTCAGCTCAGACGAAAAGACGGAAACAAGACTTGCAGACCTCAATGACGCAGGCAACCAGGCACTGAACGCCGCAACTTCCGTACCCTCGGGTACATACCACTTGCGAGCACCCGCATCCCATCTGGCGCCAAGCGCCTTGGCTTCATCTTTCTCTTTGAAAGGAACGTCTAGATATGTTGTCACAAGATTACAGACGATGCTCTATAGGTTTCGTCGAAATACGTGCCAGCTCAATCCTCAATCTTACCGCGTTCGTGCCGCCATTCCGCGAGACTAGATGCTGAGAGACAGAATCTGTTCCCCTCGACCGAAATACGGTACTTCACGTGTCACGACTGGGGCTCTGACTCCTTCGTCCTTTCCGGTTCAGCCCCAGCCACGCTCGCATCCTCTTGCTCAAGCAGCCCCAACGCTGCTGCCAAATCCCCTTCCGGCACCCGACACTCCGGGCAAAAGACGGCGATTTCCTTCTCGTCGAGTATGCGCATTGATGCCCATTATTCAACACTGTTACGATGCCCTCCAGTCTTGATGAAGCAATTCTGCGTGTTCTGCCTACCGAGCGCGACGCCGTTTCGCGGATATCCACACCGGAGGCTCGTCGCCGCTTCGAGGCTAGAGGTCGCCGCGTCGGGTACACGAAAAAGGTCCAGCGACACCGCGCCTCGCTCGAGAATGACGCGCGGGTCATCTCGACGGTAAGCGGTCGCGAACTGCTCTGGCAACGCAAACCGTGGCTGCATGGACTCCAGGAAGGCGTGGGGTTAATGAGCGCATCCGCGGCGGTGGCTTTCCACATCCTGCAGCGCTTCGCCGGAAACAAATTGCCGGATGCAGTGATAAAAGACATCGAGCCGTTGTTCAAGGCGGCAGAGGCCCGGCTTTCGCAGGAGAAGGCAGACAGCCTGCTCTATCGGTCCTGGGCCGACAAGGTAGACTCGGTCGATGGAGCATTCGCGCTGATTCGGCCGAAGCTGCGCCCGGAAGTCTTCCAGACTGTTGTGACCGCAACGTTCTTCGAGCGGGAGCTGCTTGTGCAATACGGTCCTGCTTACAAGGGAAACAGGGCGGAAGAGCCGAAGGTAAAGCCACTGTGGCCGCTGGCGCTCGTCGAGTCGGGTGGCATCATGTACATGGTGGCGCAGGACCCGGCTCACGCACCGCAGCCCGAAAAGGGAAAACCCGGATGGCTCCGCACGCTTTACCGGCTCGACCGGATTGGCTCCGCGACCGAATCGGGAAAGACTTTCGCCTACCCGCAGGACTTCAAGCTACGCACCTATATTGAAGCGGAACAAGCGTTCGATTTCCTTCCGGAAGAGCCCGCACGGCTCGAATTGGCCTTCGACGGGAACGCCGGAAACCACTTGAAAGAGACGCCGATGGCTCGGGACCAGGAAATCGAGACGCTGGCCGATGGGCGCATGAAGGTGTCGGGTACGGTGGTGCCGAGCCTCAAGCTGCGGTGGTGGCTCCGCTCGATTGGACCCGACGTGGAAATCCTGGCGCCGAAGTCGCTTCGCGAAGAGTTTGCGGAGGACTATGCCAGGCTCGCGAAACGGTATCGTTTGCCAAACGGATAACCAGAAGTTGCTTTCCTGCTGCCGACGCTCCCTCCCCGGCCTTGGCGACCGAACGAACTCATGCACGCAGGCATTAGCCGAAATGACGAACGCCAGTTACCGATTGTTCATTGATGACCTCCGCACCCCCGTGTCGACGTCGTGGGTGATAGCTCGCACGTCCGCAGAAGCAATCACCCTGCTAGAAACTCGCGGATGTCCGCGCGAGATATCTTTCGACCACGACCTTGGAGGCGACGATATAGCGATGATAGTGGTCAAGCGACTAATAGAAATGGACCTAGACGCCGACGGTCACTTCATTCCCAACGACTTTATTTTCTCCGTGCACAGTGCCAATCCGGTCGGAAAGGCGAACATCACGGGGCTGTTGCATTCGTATCTACGGCATCGGCCGCGATGAGACTGAATTCAGGACGACCACCTTGGCTGGTCAGAAACCAGCCTTGCAACGGAGCGACTTCGGCAAATGGCCTTCTTACGCAGTCTGAGACGGATAGACGCGACACATGGATAATCAGGTGACGTACACCCGGGCGCTTAACTGGCTGCGTCAATTCGATGGACAACTGATTGCGACCAGCGCCGGCGAGGGCGTCGACTCAGCCCTACATCGCATAGAGCAAACAATCGGGAACAACCCAAAGGCGCCCGCAAATGTCCACTGTCTACCATCCGAAGCCCGATGACGCAGACAAATCCGTCGTGCAGCAGGGTCAAACATTGCCACGTTGCGCCTCCGCTTTGATAGGCAAAAGCTGACGGTGCTGCAAGCAACGATTGCCGGCGTCACACGCCGCGTCAGCTGCGCATTCACAATGAACATCCTCGACCAACCGTGATACGTGCACGTGGACTTCATGGTTCATCGGGCACCTCCAGCGACATGCTCAGCAAGCCATGCTTCCACATCGCACTCACGCCACCGCAGCAGTCGGGTACCAGGAATGTATAGACGTGGCGGCACTGCCGCGGGATTGCGGCGAAGGACCTTCTTAATGGTTTCGGGGCTGCGTCCAAGCAGCGCAGCGAGTTCATCGAGGTCAAGTAGTTTCACGGTTTTCTGGTCCCCAAAGAAACGGTTTTCCGGGACACGCGAGAGCGGTTGAGGCCAGCACGTGCTGTTACGTGCCATGAGGCGACGTGACGGAAGCGTGTAGAACGGTGCATTTATATATATCTACCGGAGTGATGACTCGAAATTGACTGACGGCGCTAGACAACAGAGGAAGGCGCTCGTCGCGACAGTCAGCGGTACGCGTGGGGACATGAAACGATGCACTGGCGACGCCTAACTAACTCAAAGGGGGGTACGGCGACCGCACGTGACTCGCCAGTCGAGATGCTCATGCGACTCAACCGGGTTCTTGAATTCGAGCAAAGGCAGCGCCCGGAGAACCGCCTCCGGTGCCGACGTCCCGGCCGTGCCAATCCCTTGGTCGTCATTGAGCTGGTGCGCGCCCGGCCCGTACGAGCCAATCAGCTTGATAAGCCACGCCTCCCAGACCAGTACGTCCTTGGCTGGCGCATTGCACACAAGCGTCGCGACAATCCGATGGCCCTTACTGCTCGCAAGGCATAGTCCGTGGTGCACGCTACGGTATACATCTGGCCTGCCGTCCAGATATCTGTCGAGCTTGCCGCGATAGTGTCGCCAGGGCCGGTCCGAGTTTGTGGCTTTTCCAACGTACTTGGCCCACGGCACGCCGTCAGCGTCGAAGGACTGGAAGAGGTACAGAAGCGTCGAGCTGGTGTCTACGCCGAGGTTTCGCGTCTCAAACACGTACGGCTCACAAGCTTTCCCTCTTAGCCATACTGGCGGAGGCGCTGGCTGATGCTTCGTCGCCGTGGTTCCTTTGCGGTTGTCCATTGCAAGGCAACTTTGCGCTGGCACTAGCCTGCTATGCGATGCAGTCTTTGACGAGAAGTCCTCTTTCGCTTTCGCGACTTCGGCATCGAGTCCTGAGAGAAGCTGTTCTTTCGTTCCGATGAAACGGCTGGTGGGCGCGTTCGTCACGGGCCATCTGACCTGTGCACTGCTTGCGAGCGGCTTGACGCGCAGAACGCGCCTCTCACCTCTACCGTCTGGGTGCGGCCAATACCAAGTTTCACAACCGTCGGTCCGGTCGGTCTTGTGAGTGAGGTCCGGCCGTTGGTCGGCCAGAAGTTGACGAATCTGCTCAAGGGTCATCGCTTACGCTGAGACAAAAACCCCTATCGTAATGCCCGATATAGCCTAATGAAAGCGCCAATAGCGAAAAAACCGTATAGATAGACCGGTTGGCACACAGCGACTGGAGGGGCCACGGCTTCACAAGCCCATCTTGCACTCACAGCCGCTCTGGTGGCTGTCTCGGCCTTCGTCTCAGCGTAGTCCAGCTGCTCCGCTTCGACCTTTCACGCGCCCATTCCTGCAGACGCTGCCGAGAGCCTCCTTCTCGTATACATCTTCCACGCAACTACAACGCCGCTCCAAGGTACGAATTGGCATCGTAAGATTTGGACGAACTCGAAATATCCTGCGTCCGATGCAGCATGGCAAACAACCTCGACTTTCGAATCCGTTCGCGTATGCCGGCATACTGTCAACCTTGCCGACTTCGCCGCCCCGACCACTGAGCACGATGTTGCGCGCCGCATGCTCGACTTCATCGCGACAAAATGAATGATTAGCCTTCAGGCCAGACTATCCCGTTTAGCGCGACCGCCGTTGCCTTCAGAGCAAGGACTTCTCCCGCGAGATTCCGACGTAGCAGGTAAGTCTGAGCATGTTTTTCGTCGTCTCGCCGAAGTTGTTTCTAGAAAGAGAGCTGCAGTCGACCGCCCTTGCACCGGGCATCAGTCTCCGTATCTTGCCCTCTTCATGATTTCGTACAAGAACTCCAATTTTCGCCTCGTGGGCTCTTCTTTGCGCAACCATCGGACTTCGATACCAGGATACCCCGCCCAGTGAACGCCGCGTGTGAAGTCCTTCCACTTATCGTTCTTCGCGGATAGCTCGATGTACTTGTTGACGAGGAGGTACTGATGGGCTCCGGCGCAGTATTTTGCCATGTCGAAGCCTTCCTTTATGAATGGATAGGCCTCTTCGTAGTTCCCTCGGCGATAGTGGTACGTGCCTAGAAGCCATGGCGTTAACCACGGGAGGGTCGTTGTAAGCCCTCTAGCCTCGAGCTGAATCCGATGGGCCTCAATCTTCGCCAAGTCAAGGTCTTGGGATTTCTGCAAATCGAGACCTGCCATCAGAAGCTCTACGAAGCCGTCCGGGAACGTCCGCTCGGGAGAAAAGAACTCGAAGTGTTCAAATTGGAAGCCAGCAAAATGTCCGAACTCCCGGCCGGCTGCGACAGCTTCTTGACTATTGATTTGACCGTCGTGGAGCGCGCGGACAATGGCAATCTGTCTATCCGCAAGCTGGTCCCAGTAATCGGACACCACATCGAACCAGACTGCCGGCCAACCTTGTTCAGGAATCTTCTCGCGGGCGATAAGCTGTTCCACATATGTCCGGATGTCTTTTGTGTCTTGAGCGAGGGGCGCCCCGGCCAATCGGATACGCTCGCAAAACTTGCGCAACGTCTCGTCTCCAAATTGCTTCTGGACAAGCGTTGAGATGTGGGTCGCCGCCCTAGCTAAGAACAGGGCGGTCCGTACGCTCGACATCTCCCTTTCGGTAAGGACAGGCAGTCCCTGCTTCGCTCGGGATGTTTCGAGCGCCTTGAACGAATCGTCGAAGTTTTTTTGGAGTGACGTCCAAGACGGGGGGTTCTGTTCGGCGAGCCACTTCTTTGCGCTATCGAGATTCTTATTCAAAAGCTCTAAATCTGAGTCGTCGGGGCAATGGAAACGCTGAATCGAGGTTCCGGCCAGTTCGTAAGCCCAGCGCATGACGCGTTCGAGAGGCCATCGCCATTTCTGTCCATCGTGAAGGGGCAGATACCAGAACGAATCGTTCGGGACGAGCAGGCCGTCCGCGGTAACATCGTATCGTTGGAGGTGCTTGGCGATTGAGACAGGAAGTCTCGTGGCGACCGCCGTCAGCATGAGGTGTTCGACAGTTTCCGCTTTCGGCACGTAGGTGCCCTCGGTTTTCAGTACGTGCCGATAGGTATCGAACAGGTCAAAAAATACGTCTCCGAAGGCAAAGAACGCGCGCGGCGGGAGTACGCCTGCGAGGAGGTAGCTGAACGTGATGAGCAATTTACCGAGATTCGGGTCGAGTTGACCGACTTCCGCAGCCAGGCGCGTCAGCGCCGTTTGTGTCGATTTTTTTCTTGTCTCGTCAAAGCTCTCGTCTCGCTCGTGTTTTCGAGGCAAGACACCAAATGCGTCAAAGGCGAACTGCAGTACTTCGCCCTGGGTGGGAAAGCCAACAACACTCATTGTAGGGACTGGTGGAATTGACGAAAAACACCCCGCTGCCGCGGGGCGATGGAGCTTACTTGTTTTTCTGGTTCGGGTTCAACTGCTTCCCCTTGTTGCCGTGCACCTTCGCATTGGTTGGGTTAGTTCCGCTCGTACCCTTATTACCGTTCAGGGCGTCCGAACGTTGGTCTCGTTGCTGCTTAGTCTGTGCCGTCATGGTGAGCTCCGTGTCTTTGAAAGGAGTTCTCATGCTAGGTATTGTCCTGTTTAACGGCCAGTGGAAGTTTGGCGACGAAGTTTTCGTGTCGAGTTGGTCCCCAGTAGCCGACCGCCGGTGGCCGGTTTCGCCGTTGCCGCGGCTTGGTCCTGCACTGAAAACCAAAACGGGCGCCCGTTGCTCTCCGTCAACCTCGCACCCTGGCCCACCCTTTTTCCTGCAGCGCCTTGAGCAGGCTGTCTTTCCCTGAATCCACCGCTTCACCGATGCTGCGCCAGCGCTTATAAACATTCGTGTCGCGCACATTGCCAGCAGGCGCAGTACCGTAATGACCCGCCTTCACTGCGGTAGTTGCAGATACGACAGCAGCACGGACCGCGTCGAGCGGGTCCGGTTGCAGCTTTGCCGTTGTCGCCAAACCCTCAAGTGCGTCACGCAGAACCTTGACCTTGCCGGCTTCGACACGGGTGTCCCCTTGAGAAGCCAATTTTGCTACTTCTGCAAGCAAGCGCAGCGCATCGTCAACGCGCCATCGCGGGTCACGTTCGCGAAATTCCTGTGCGCGGCGCTCCTCCTCGGCCACGCGGCGCGATTGCTCCACGGCCCGCCGTGCCGGCAGCACGACCTTGTTTTCAACATACTCACGCTCCTCCGGCGAAAGCTTCCCGAACAGTTCGACAGGAATATCGAGAGCTTCGGCGGGCAAACTGCCGACAAATTCCTGCGCGGCATAGCCATGCGAGTTGCCCATGGCGCCCTTGCGAACGTACTGCGAGCGGTACAGCGAGAAGCGGCCATTTCGTTTTTTTGCGTGCATTTCATGTCTCCACGAGAGTGATGGATACACGGTATAGGCACGCGTGATAAAGCGGTTGATGACACGGAGTGCGCCGGTGGCGCATCCTGCGACCAACGCGGCGGCGGCCGCGTGGGCACGCGTTCCCTCGAATATGTGCGTCACCGGGAGACGAGACGGGAGCACGCTCAGCATCGGTCAGTGCATCACTTGCAGACGCCCGGCCTGACGACACCGAACACGTGCTCGTTGACGGAACGAGCAGACGGACGGCGCGGCGTACATTTTTGTTTCCGACCGCTATGGGTACGTCGGCAAACCCAGGAGTAGTTATCTGGAATCGACAATACGCTCGTTAAAATTTTAGAGCGTGAAATCTAAAACGGATTTAGCTATATGTGAGACCAGCCTGCTGGTCAACCTCTACCCCCAAAGGACCTGACATGTACGCAATTCAACAAATCCTCGAACCCACGACGCAAAACTCGAAACTCAAGCGTTTCGCCTGGACAGCATGGACGCTCGACGCTGCCGGCAAAAAGGAAATCCAATTTCGAGGTAATTCGACCATCGACCTCGAGAATGGTTGTAGCTTTGCGGAGGCTTACGCCGAACCGACAACCATGGAGCAAAGCCGAAATCCGCAATGGTTTGAGAAGACAGCTCCGCTTGAAATTGATGTCGCTGCATATGTCACGGAGCGTATCTCCCAATGTCTCGACAGCTCGGTTCCAGAGCTCCGCGACCGGATGACCACCATTGACGACGAGGATTTCGAAGAATTCACTTGCTGACACCCACGCCCCGCAAGCGGGGCTTTTTTTCGCGTTGTCGATAAAATACTCACAACCTTCGGCTGGCGAGTTTCCGCAATTCCACACGCGCCAGTCGGAACCGACTCGTCGGCTTCTTATTACAACGAGGACTTTCGCCGGAGCTCCGGCCGCCGCCTATACCCGGCCCCGTATTGCGCCACAAGCGCCACCTTCCGCGTAGTGTCACCGACGAGCCACCCTCGCGAGACCCGTCGGCAGGCGGGCTTAGTAGGCGGGCATAAGCGGCGCACTGTCCTAAAGCACTTACGGATAGAGCGTATGATGCTCGACAGGTCACCACGCATCGTCGAGCCACTCGCTCATGCCGGTGCCGACGAAAGAAAAAATGCGCATGTCAGAAAAATCCTGCACCAATTCTTGGAAAGGCAAATCGCGCACTTTGGGCACTGAGTCGGTCCCTCGATGCGCCACCGCGGGTCGCGTTCGCGGCCCTCGGCAACGCGGCGATGTTCTTCCGCTATGCGAGCCGCTTCCTCCGCCGCACGCCGTGCCGACAACTTTCGACATACGCACGTTCCTCCGGCGACAACTTCGCTGCCAGTTCCTCAGGAATCTCTTGTGCGTCAAGGGACAGGCTGCCAACAAATGCCTGCTCGGCAAAGCCGTGCGTATTCCCGTCAGCGCCCATTCGCACGTATCGCGAGCGGTACAGCGACGCACGGCCGTTGCGTTTCTTAATGTGCACTGTGGGCCTCCCTTTGCAGGCAGAAGGTCGCCAGATATGCCAGCTCCGTCAGCGAGAGCTTCATCAGAAGACTCATCGGCAGTTCCTGCTCAGCAGTCGGCAGGCACCCAACAAACTGCCGAATCCAGCAGCTGCGTGTGCTACCGCAAGTCCCTTTGGGAACAAAGAGCGAGCGGTAAAAATCAGTTTTTTGTTGAATTCAAGTATCAGTAGTTTCATTTTCGTGGTCTCCATTCACGTAGGGGATGCAACGTAGCGGCACACTGGACAAAGAGGTTGGTATCAAGGGGTGCGCCGGTGGCGCATCTTGCAGACAACGCGGCGATGGTCGCGTGGGCACTGGTTCATTCGAGAACGTGTGTCGCCGAGAGACAAATCGAGAGAACCCTCAGCATCGGTCAGTACATCACTGTGAACAGGCCTGGCCTGATGGCACCAAACGCGCGCACGTCGTTGGACGAGCGGACGGACGGCGCGGCGTGCAGCCCCGTTCGTTGACGGCATGTTGGTCGCGTGTGCGGGTCGCTGCGGCATTGGCGACACGATTGTGGGAGCAGAGCTGCCGCGACCGGGACCGGCAAGGCGGGGCGAACCCCGCCGCCGTCCCAGCGCGTGCCGTCATCGAAAGTGCGTGCAAGCGCGACAACGCGCGGCACGGTATCGGCGCGGGGTCCCCGCGATGCGTCGTAGAGCGAGTTGCTTACGCAGCGCGGGGCAGCCGGGATGGCACGGCATGCAGGGAGAAGAGTTGGAGACGCCGGCCATCGAGAGACATCGGGCATTGAGAAAACGGTATTGGGCGGCGGCGGGGTTCGCACCGGCGCAGCCGGTCGGGATGAACAGTCGCTTTGACGGACGTCGCGACGGATACATCGGTGCTGCGCGCCCCAAGCGCGCAAGGCTGGTCGAGGGGAAGAGACAGTTGACCCCTGCCCTCGCCCGGCCGGGCGACGAACCCTCGATTCAACCAACACGGGGCGGCTCACATGGTGGGCAGCTTTATGGAGGGAGTTAGCGAAGCGTCGCTATAGGTTAGACCGCCCCCATGTGCGCGACGAAACAAGCGATGGGCCGGCGACCCCGAATACGCCATCTTTCCGGAGCAACATCAATGCGCCAATCCATCGCGATACCAAACATCACCACCGACGATACTGACGTCGGCATCTCCGCGGCATCGGCGACGGCAACTACGGATTCCATCGTCGGCAATACAGCGACACCGCCGCCGGTATCGCACGCGACTCATCCCAGCAACCCTTGGACACCGGCGCCCGCATCCGTCGCTGCACATCCCGGCGACACCGAGACTCCCGAGAAGGTATCCGCGCTACACGCCGCCAGCAAACATGTGAAGCGGAAAATCGACCGCGGCCTCGTCGCCGTCATTCCGCCGAACCAACTCCGCCACACCATTCGTCTGCGCGCCCTATCTTTGGCTAACCGCTTTCGCGTGATTCGGACGATTGACGTCGCAATCGCGTGCTTCCCAGAGCGTCCGTTTAAAGCTGCGTTGACGGCTGCGCAGCGCGCCATGCGCGGAATGACAAAAGCGAAGCTGCTGCTTCGTTACCGCACAGACCGATTCCAGCATGTGTACGGCCTGACCGTAGGTGGCGCGCAATGGCTTGACGACCACGGGGATGGTGGTGTTCCGTCGGTCAGACGGGTCGCGGACATGTCAAATCCCGAGCACTCGCTCTGGATGCATTTCGTTACCCTCGCTTGCGAAGCACGCGGCCTAGTTGCCCGGACCGAGTCGGAAGCGCTCCAGGCTCTGAACAAAAGTCGACCTTCTGAATCACCTGTCCGGCAAGGATTCTTGAAGGTAACGGCACGAGCAAGGAAACTCGACCTTCGCCCTGACGTTCTCGCATACGAACCGGACGGCGTCACATGGTATGCGAGGCAACCAGTTGGCAAGCAAGCATCCATCACTCGTCCATAGTCTCTGCCCCCACCGCTATTGAACGGAATCGTTTTCAGTGTCAGCAACCTCGGCCGGAATTATCCTCCGTGCGACCGACCGCCTCGCTTACCTCTAATCCAGCAAGAATCCCGCCCGCCCGTCAGGGAATTATGCACACAGCGCGTCCCCGCAGAAGCTCATTTCTTGTAGTTCATGCGGCGCACAAAAAAGAGATTTCAGCTCGCACCGCAACTGTGGCCCTACCGTGTATTTGGAAGTAACGTTGCGACGAACCGCTACTGCGTAGTGCAGGCTGTCGACCCTTATGCAGCTTCCTCCCAGTAGGCGTGGAGGAAGCGTTGTACATCAGCGTTGGTCACCGGATACGTCCCAAGCCACTGCTCCACTTCCTTCTGAGTGACGAGTGTGACATGGTTTCGGCGCGCCTTTTCGACAGCGTTATCGTTGAAGAACTGGTTCGTTGCGACCCACTTTGAAAAGCTTACGCCTGGGTGCCGAAGTCGATATTCAGCTTCTGCCGAGACGACATCTTTGACGCCCTCGTCGTTTAGAGACGCGTTGACGGTACCCGAACTCTTGCACTGAATCAGGTCCCCGGTGTTTCCTGCAATTGCAACCACGTCGACTCCGCCATCGCGCGCAGGCGTTCGATAAACTGTTCTGAACCCCTTCTTCTGCCATACGGCTGCAACGTAAGCCTCGAAGTACTCCCACTCCATACGCAACACGTCATCCAGCGCGACTGCTCGGTTGAACGTCCCGTCGTTCGGACCGTCCGGGATAATGTCCTGGATGTTCCAGTCACTAGGCATCACGGTGCCGGAGCCATTGAGCATGTCGCTTGCAAGCTTGCGTTTGGTGTCCAGTAATTCGCTCAGACGCACTTCAAACGTCTTGAAATCTTCCGCGCTCACAATCGGCAGATAGACGAAGACCTCTCGCTTCTGGCCGATTCGGTACGCGCGGTCGGTCGCCTGGTCTTCCTTCGCGGGGTTCCAGTTTCGCGTGTAGTGGATGACGTGGTTGGCTTCCTGCACGTTTACCCCGTAGCCGACGGCGACCGGGGAAAGGATGATGATGCCGAATCCCGGCTTCTCCTGGAAAGCGCGAATCTGCTTTTGTCGGCTCGCGACGTGCTTCGCGGAGGCCGTGACGTCGCCATTGATGATGCGCGGCTCGAAACCGAACGTCTCTTTGATGTAGTAGGCGAGCATTTGCTGCGCCTCGCGGAACTCAGCAAAGACAATGGCCTTCTCGTCCTTGCCTTGAATTTGGCGCAGCGTTTCAAGGAGCCATCCGAGTTTGGGTGCATCCGCGCGTGCCTGCGCAAGTGGCTGCGGTGTGAAACGACCCAAGCCTGGTGCGTGCGGCGCAGTACAGATGGAACGCAAGTATTGCAGCACCCCGAGATGGTTTTTGAACGGAGACGGCGTCGCCTCTTTGTCGCCCTTCTTGAGGCCCTTGAACAGGTTCACTGCGCTCGTGTAGTACGTGCGCTGCAAGTTCGACATGGGAATACGCACAGGAATGATGCGCTTGGGCGGCAACTGTGCTACGTCCGTCTTCATGCGGCGCAGTATCTGCGGCTCAATCAGGCCACGCAACTCCTCGACGCGCGCCTTCTCTTCCTCCGTCTCGGCTTCAATCGGCTTGCGATAGCGCCGTCCGAACTCATTGAGTGCTCCGAGGAACCCTGCTTGGACTAGGTCGAAGAGGCACCACAGGTCGACGAGCGTATTCTCGACAGGCGTTCCGGTACAGGCCACCTTGAACATCACGTTCTGCTTCTTGGCGGCGCGCGTGACCATAGAGTTCGGGTTCTTGATTTTCTGCGCTTCGTCGCAGGCCATAATCGACCATTTGACAGCGGCGAACGAGAATTCGAGGTCGCGGAGCGTCTCGTAGGTCGTCAGCACGATGTTCGCGTCGCCGACCCATCCCGGCTGCAGGAACTTGACGAGATTTTCCTTTCGCAACTCCTCGTCGATGGCCGCGCGCGGCACACGAAGCGACGCCAAGTTGTCGCCGTAAGCGATGAGCGGCCGAAACGCGCCTTCCTTGAAGAACTTGCCCATCTCCTCCGCCCAGTTTTCGAGAAGGGAGACCGGCGCCACGATGAGCGCCGGCGGAAGTGCTGGATTGTCCTCAAATGCACGCGCCATGAACGTCAGCAGCTGGAGCGTTTTGCCTAGACCCATGTCGTCAGCGATGATGCAGCCGCGACAGTGATTCGGCGCCTGCTGAAAGAGATGCTGAAGCCATGCGACGCCCTTTTCCTGATGCGGCAGCAGCTTGGTCTCCGTCCTGAAGCCCGACGGAAGGACCGGCGACGGCGCAAAGGTGGTCAAAATCTCTTTGCGGACCTCCTCGTAGTCCACCGCCTCAACGTTTGGCTTCAACAGTAGTTGCTTCGCCTTCGGACGAGCGGCCTTGTCCTTGGCGTCGACGGATTTCGGCGGCTTGTCGTACCCCTCCTGAACATCTTTTCCAAAGTTGATGAACGCGTCGAGGATGTCGCGCGCTTCGGTGACCGGGATGGGCTTCGGGAATCCCGGCAACTCAACAGATAACTTGCCGGAGGCTTCTGCCTCCTTGAGCTTGGCACTCAGTTCGTCCTTGACGTCATCCGTGATGGGTACCGCAACCGGGTCGGTGCTGCCGTCCGGCGTGTACACGATGACGTTGACCAGGTGCTCAGGCCACCATTCGTCGCCCTTCTTCGCAATGTACGGCGAGTAGTACGGCTGCTCGAGGCCAATGTCGTTGACGCGTGAAGTGTACGCGCTCAGGTCGTAGACGTCGGCGTGCCGAACCAGAATACGGGGAGTTCGCCTTTCCTCCAGCGCGGCCTTCAGCAACGCAAGATGTTCTTCGCTATCTCCGAGCAGTTCGAAGTCGTAGCCTTCCCAAGCATAGAGCTGACGTTCGGCAGCAATCGCCCGCTCGGCGCCACGGATGAAGTGCTCCAGCTCCGCGTCATCTGAAAAGAGCCGCTCCTCCGCAGACACCCGGTCCGCGAGCGTCATCTCGATGGTCAGTCCGACGACTTCCGGAAATCCTAGTGCATCGCGGCGGATAATCGAAGTGAAGTGGTCGAAAAAGATGCCAGCCTCGACTTTGGCGCGCTCGAACTGCTCTTCATCGATGACCGCTTTCGCATCCTCGCCCAGCGCGGCGAAGGGATTGAGCAGGAACGCCTCGGCGCGGCTGCCGGAGACAAGACGTCCCGGCATCTTCCGGATGCTGGACAGCACGGTGTGCGCTTCGGGCGTCACGATGACGTGAACGGAGCCCTCGGGTGTGCTGATGTCATAGTGGTCCGGCACCGTCGGGTACGAATCGAAGACCTCAAGCCAGTTCGGAGGCGCACTCTCGAAGGTCGGAATAATTTCGACCATCCGCGTAGTATCCGCGCCCGTCTTTCGCGGGATGATGTTGATGGTGTCCGGCGTGACGACGATGCTCTTGTACAGAAAATGGTCCAAGCCCGCCTTCGCCGCGAGCGCGGAGCGTCGAATCTGGCCCCATCGCATCCGGTTCACGGTCTCGTTGCGCTCTTCATCTGGACGCGTCTGAAACTGTGCGACCTGCTCCACGGTCCCCCACGCCTCCCGTGAGAGCAGGCGTTGTTGGCCTTTGACCGATACAAGCGCGCCATTGCGCGTCACATCCTCAATGGAACGGCGATTGTTGTCGAGCCATCCACATACGCGAATGGAGAAATCCGGGTCGATTAGCGAATTGCGGCTTTCGAGTTCGGGCGCGAGGCCAGCGTCCGGCGGGAGCTCCAGCTGGTCAAGGCTGCGAGAGAATGCCGGCTCGTCGAGCAGGTTGTAGAGATTCTCCCACGACAGATGAGCGCTCTCGTCCGTCCCGATAGCGAAGCCCTCGTCGTGCAACTGCATGATGAGTGCGGGAACGGTCGGCGTGGCAAGCGGTGCCGCGCCTGCGCGGGAGCCGACGGCCTCAAATGTCCCAAGGTCGACGCCCTCAGGTCCGAACGCCCGCCACACGGCGGCGGTTTGCGACTGGGCCGCCCCGGTATCGGTCTTTCTCTTGAGCCACTTCAACATGCCTTGAATCCCCGTCTCTCTTTGTATTTGTTAGGCCTGGCGCCACCAGCCCCGGCCCGGGCGATACTTGAATCCGTACGCTTGCAGCAACGGCGTCATTCGATTGTCCTCGGGCTTGTCTAGAGCGACCCACAGGTAGCCCTCCCGCTCACGCATGTCTCGGACATAAATGTCGTGCTTGCGGCAGAGGTTGAGCAGTTCCTTTTCCTGCTTCGCCCCGAACGGCAGATGCACAATGGGGGAATTCGAAGCAGAGGTCGAAGTTGCGGGCTCGGCGGGAGCAGAACTACTGGTGGCCCCGGTTGGTGGCCTCAAAATCGACGGGTTGCGCCAAGCGCTCGCGGTCTGCCCGGCAGCGGTCTGCCCGGCAGCAGTCTGAGCGGCAGTGGACTGACTGGTGGCGGACTGGCGTGGCGTTACCTTCACCGCCGCCGAACCACTGGCAACGGGCGTAGCTGGCGCTTGGGAGCTCGCGAAGGAATTCCCGGCCGTGCGCGTCTGAACCTGCTGTTTGGCTGCCTGCGTCGGAACCTCGGGTTTCCAGGTCGTCCTTGAAGTTTTGCTTGCAGGTGAGGCGACCGGCGCGACTATGCCCCGAGAGCGCAAAGCGTCTTCGAAGATGTCTTCCCAGCTGTATCCGCCTCTATCGCGGTGGTATAGCTTTTCCGGGCCGAGCCGTCTGGATGAAGTCGCCTGAATGTGGTGGCGAATCGCCTGCGCCGAAATGCTGGTGTCGCCGTTCTCGAAAGGTACGTCCGATGCGCGGTACACGAAGCATGCGTTATTCTCGTGCCCGAATTCGGCCACGACCCAATCGTCGAACCGCATGATGAAGGCGTTATTCTGCCCGTCGCCCGCTCCATAGAGGTCAAGGGTCATGCCTTCCATCAGCTTGATGACTTCGACCATGCGCGGGTCATCGCTACTTCGCGTGTTAGGCCCGAGCGCGAATTTGACGTCCCCGACGACATCCGCGTACTTCTCCCAAAAGTCACGCCGCCTTTCACGCTTCAACTGGATATTGTCCTCTTCGTGCTGGTCCTGCTTGGCCAGAACGTTGAAGAACTGCTGAATCACGTGCAGCTTGAACCACTTCTTCACCATCTCCCGTGATTCGCGGGGCACCGAAATCCAGCCTGTGCTGCTTTCCTTGCGCAGGAAAAGCGGGTTCCCCCAGAAGTACAACGAGAAATCGCGCAGCGCACCGTGCAGCGGCCCGCCGCTGTGCTCGCAATATGCGCCCAGGACCTCCGCCAGCCCCTGATTGAACACAACCGGGTTTTGGCTTGCGAGCGGCTCGAGCAAGGGTAACAGCTTCGGGATGTAGGGCGTGATGCCCGCCTTTGCGGCGGCACGAACCTGGGCTAGGACAACCTGCTCCATGAGCCACGAGGTGCGGTCGATGCCAAGCGCTTGCTGAAAGTGGAGGAAAGACTCATCCTTTCCTTCGAGGACCTGACGCGCGAACGCGTCCACCGGCGCCTCAGAGAAAAGCTCGGGGTGTGCCACGAGTTCAGGAACCCAGTTCTCGTCCAGTCCGTCAGGGTCCCGAAGGCCGCTCGCACCAGAGTCCAACCAGGACCGAAGCATCTCCCAATTGGGGCGACCGGTCGTCGACGCACCCTTCATGTCGGGGTGGTAGCCGAGGTACGTATCGAGCAGCCCTTTATAGCAGTCGCGGAAGATGGTCCGGTGCTTACGGAATCGGTCGACGCCCGAGAGGACGGCGGGAAATCGGGTGTTGTCCTCGATGAGGCGATAGCGTATCTTCCCAATAGGCCGGTCACACCCGAGACTCACTAACAACGCATCGTGCGAGTGTCTGAAACGCGGCTCTTTTTGGAAGCGCTCGACGGCGTTGACGATGGCATCTGCGGGCGCCTTCGCGGAGTGGCCCTTGAGTTTTTGCGTCAGGGCTTCGAGTTGGTCTTCGAGGTTGCCCAAGGATGATTGCAGAAAGACCGGCTGGGTCTGCAGTCGGCTGAGTCGGTTACGCAGGTCGTCGAGGAAGCTCATTAACTTGCTCCCAACGCACAGGTGCCGAAGTTGCCGCGCGGCGCTCCGTTGGTCGACGGACGATGTTCGCCGATGCCCAGGAATTCCAGTCGAAGCTCCACGCGTCGGCTATCCTCGTAGGACGCCTTGGCCCCGTTGAACGAATAGCCTCCGACGAGAAAGAGGTCGCGGATTTGCTCGAGCTCGTCGTCGCTCATGCCGCTCTCGCCCGTCGGCGGTTTTGCAAGCAGAACGCACAGCACACGCTGGCTGCGCTGAAGGCTCAGGTTGAGGTTGTAGAGGTAGTCGCCCTCCGGGCTTGAGAATCCCTCCACCACAATCTGCTTGAGCCATTTCTGGCCGAGCGGGTCGCGTGCGATAGCGAGCACCTGAGGCACGAACGAGCGCAGCAGCTTTTGCTGCTCAGGTTTGAGCCCAGAGCTATTCTTCTCGAAGTGCGCCTTGTCCCCGAAGTCGATGACATTGCGGTCCATGTCGACCGAGATGCCGGCGTTCTTGGCGGCGACTTGCACGCGATGAAGTAACTCCGCGATTTCGCGGTCGCGCTCGGCTTTCTGGCGCTCGGCTTCGCTCACCTGCTTGGTGACGGCAAGCAGGGTCACCGACATCGTGACAAGGAACAGCACCATGAGCGCGGTCATCAGGTCCGCGTAGCTAATCCAGAACGGCTTTTCTGCCTCGCCCTTGCCGCCCCGTTTCAAAACGATGCGCGAGCTCAACATTTAAGCGCCCTCCTCGTCCATCACAACCGGGCGCACGGCCATTGCCAGATTCTCGATGGTGCGGCCAAGCAAGCCCGTCACCTTGCCGGTCGTGTCAACGAGCTTGCTGGCGGCACGCTCCATGGCCTCGGTGAGGTTGGTCTGGAACTTGTCGCTCGAATCCTGGAGGACATCGGTCACTCCATTCATGAACTCCTCGACTTGCAGTTGAGCGACCGTGAGCGCCTTGCTCGAGGCCTGAATCTGCTCGAGCACGTCATGGCTCAAGGAACCTTCTGCGAGCGCCACGACAGTTTTGAGTTGCTCGAGCATCGATTGGAATTCGTCGCATCGGGCCCGATAGTCAGTGATGACAGACTGCATCGTCTGCGATGCCGTGCCAACGTAGCCCGCTGCGGCTGCCAGCTTGTCGGTCAGAGTGGTCGCTTGATTGAGCGAACCCGTCAATGCCGTGCCGGCCTTTTCGAACTCGTGTGCCGCCGTATACAGGGTGTTCGCGCCCGCGTTCATCTGCGAAACGGTTTCGCCTGTCACCTTGCCCATTGCGTCAACACTTTCACGCATCTTGTCGACCGCAATACCGGTCCCGGAAACGATTCTGCGCACCTCCGTCGCGAGCGCGTCCACCGACGACGACATTTGCGCGGCGGCGGCCCGCGCGTCGGCGGAGATTTGAGCAACTGCGGCTTGGGCATCGGCGGCGAGTTGCTGCTGACGTTTTACCTGGGCAGCTTCCGCTTCTCCCGCTTGCTCCTTGAGGCCGTCGACCATCGACATGACCGAGTCCTTCACGCTGGCCACCGATTGCGTCAGTTGCGCGCCGGTTTCCTTTTGCGTGTTGGCAATCGAATCGGACAACCCGCTCACCAGCTTTGCGACTGAGGCACTCACATCGTCAACTGTCTTCTGCAACTGCGCGCTGGTCGTGCTCTGCGAGCTTTCGACATTGTTCGTCAACGACGAGACGAGACCGCCAACACGTTCCGTCACGTCGGACAGCGCCTTCGTGAGCGCCTCGCCCGTCGCGGTTTGGGAGGTTTCGACGTTAGTCGTCAAAGACGCGACGAGACTGCTTACACGCTCCGTCACGTCGGACAGTGCCTTCGCAAGTGCCTCACCCGTCGCGGCTTGCGACGTCTCGATTTTTTCGGTCATTTGTTTAACGAGCGCGTCGACATTGGTGCTGACCTTTTCCAGCGCGGCGAGCATGCCGTCGTTGGTCGCAGTGTGCGAACTGGTGACTATCCCCTTTATCGCGGTCGCCGCCTGCGTCATTTCATTAGTCATGCGGCTCTGGCTGGCTTCCATGTTCTTGATAGCCTCGGCCAACTGCTCACCCATCTTGCCTGTCGCGTCCGTTCCGGCGGTCGTGAGCGTCGTCGACAACTGCTCCATCTTCGTGACGGCCGATTGAAGCGCGGCAATCGTCTGCTGCTGCATCGTGTTGATGCCGGCAATCTGGTCACCGAAAAGGTCGCGCAGGCTCTGATTGAGCTCTTTCACGACCTCAGAGAGCAGATTGTGAACGGCGCCGGAGCGCTCCTTGGCAGCGTTTTCGACGGCCACTTGCACCGCCTTCATGGGTTCCGCAAGCGCCTTTTCTAGGCCATCGCTAATGTGTTGCCCAATTTGCTTGCCAAGCTGCTCCGTGGTTTGCGCTTGAGCGTTAATCTGCGCGTCGATGATGCGTTTTTGCTCGCTAATTTGGTTCGCGGCGACCGACTCCAGAATGCCCTTGAGGTCGTTGACGAGTGCGTCCTTCAGCGTCTTGCTGTTGGACAGATAGTCAGCCGAGGACTGAACTAAGTCTTGAAGCATTTCCTCGCCAGCACCCGCTTCGTAGAGCTTGTCGATTTCAATGGCGAGCGACTCGCTCTTCTTATAGAGGCTTGCAAGAAGCCATTTTTCCAGCAGCGTGATAATCATCGCGCAAGCAATCGCGCCTGCGGACACCGCGAACGCTTCTGACACGGAGCCAAGCAGCCCTTTCAGGCTATCGCGAACTTGAGCGGCATCCGCGCTCACGTTGAACGCGTCGAGCCCGTGCAGAATGCCAAAGAACGTCCCGATAATCCCGATACCGGTCAGGATGCCTGGAACGTGTTTGAAGAATTCAGCCCCGACGTAAGAGTCCACGGTCGTCTGAGTGTTGAAAAACATCTCAGCCGGAACGGTAGAGCGCTTCTTGTCGAAGACATAGTCCCGCTGCTGTGAATCGAATCGCTCTTGCTTGAAAAGCGTCTCGTCGTATTCGCTCCACAAGTGCGCCAGGTCTTTGTCTTTCTCAAAGAGTGGCGCAGGGTCCGCTCCAGCTTCGAGTCCCATCAGTCCGGCGATAATTCGTTTGAGCGCGGCACCGCGCAAAATGGCTCTTGGAATAAACCAGCAAACGAAGTAGCCGAAGAGCATCAGGATGGCCAGCGCGCACAGCTTCGCGATGACCGGCGCGTGAACGAAGGTCTGGTACATGGCGTGTGGTCTTTAGTTTTGTGGATGAGTCGGTTCTGCGGGCACCTTGATGCCTTTTTGACGGCAGAACTCGAATACGAGCGTCTCGAGCAGGTTTGCCTGACTTCGATTCTCATGATTTGCCGCAAGCATCAATGCGGTCTTGAACCGCGCCGACGCCCTGAAACTCATGGGCGTGTCTTTTCGTTCTTTCATGGCGTTCCCCGTTAGCCGTTGTGTATGGTAGTTGTACAGCGTCGCGCAATGCAATCAGATTTTTACCTCCCCCTCTTCATGGGGGGCATTCCCCATCGAAAAAAAGGAAAAGAAGCTCTTTTTTAATTCCGTAGCTCAGAAAATCCCGCAGCAAAACGTTTGCTAAAATTCTGAACCGCTTTAGGAAACGCATCGCAAACGAAGAAGCACGCCGTGCAGGACGCTACGTTTCGAAACATTCTCATTCCTCCCACAGCCTCATCGCCATCGCCTTTATGCGGTAGTGCACGAAGCCCGCTCGTCACCGCTGTCAAATTTATTTTCGGCGACTCCGCGAGCAGCCTATTACAGAAATTGGGGCGGCAATGTTGACCGCGCCACTGAAGAATGCAGCCACACTCAAGTTGAGACTTTCAAAGCCGATATACCGTGCATCAGGGGAAGCATTCGTTGAAAAGAAGACGCAAGGAACTGAAATGGCAGAAGCGAAATCAAAAACCTCGTCGCAAACGATGGCGCAGAAAAATTGTTGCCATCGAGAGCAGCCACGCGACGTTTCCTATCGTACCTCGTACTCGTATCTGATTCGTGGCGGATTGCTAAACAGCAGAGACTTAGAAGCGCGCGTTGATAGCTCGTTCCTTACCCGGGCCAACCTTATCGACGGCGGTTTTCATATTGTCGTAGATGCCACGTCGGGGAACGCCGCCTAACGCGACGAATGCTCGTGCGTGGGCGTCGAACAGCATCTCGTGGCTTTGGGTTGGATAGGCCACAAGCCAGAAGGCACGACTCGCGGCGAGCTTCATGTGGGCGACCTCTACGCGTCGCCTGAGTCCACCAATGAAGACATGCTCGCAACTCCAGTCGAACTGGAACGCTTCACCATATTCAAAGGCGAGCGGCACAAAAGCGCCCCGTTGCGCTCCCGAGTCGCGCTCCTTCTTCCAGTTGCGCACGAAGGCGCACACGCGGTCGTAGCTGCCGTCGTAGCCAGTCGCCCGTAAATCTTCATACATCTGCGTCGCAGAGCGCCGTTCTCGCCTGGTACGCCTCGTATCGGCGACCAGCCAGAGCCGCAGTTGCTCTGACCACGGGTCAACAACGCTGTTACTAATGCGCTTAGCGAATTTCGGCTCGCTTGCCGACGGCTCGCGCAACCATCGTCGAATCGTGTTTCTCGAAAGCCCCGTCTGTCTTGCAATGTCCCGTAGCGGGACGCCGTCGCGGAAATGCATCCGCCGAATCTTGGCCAACATGCTCACGGTTATCACTCCGTTCTCCTGCTTGGCGTCCAAGCAGGCAGTTGAACATGTGGGTCAATTTTCGATGCAAATTTCTAGCGGAAGTGGGTCAGTTTTATGCGCCTATCAACAAGCCAGGGCAATTTCACTTCAGCATTTGCCAAGGCAATCCGGTCAACAACTCCAGTCGAGCAGCTGACCATCCGCGAACCGCTCAAGCGCCGCACAAACAGGGAGGCTACGCTGCAGGTCGCGAAGCTTGAGCGTGAGATAGCGACCATGCAGGCGACTCACTCGACGGTCGAGGAGACTTACAGTGTGGAGCACCTCGAACTGGCCGTGTCTGCGGCCTATATCGTCAAACTGATGGGCAACGATGCCGTATCTGACTGGTTGCGCAGTTACTACGCCGAGTACTGGTCACAGCTGACAGCTGTGACCGACGAAGCGAGAGGCGCCTTGAAAGCCAAAGCGCTCATGTGAAGTGAAATTTATCTTTGGCATTTTCAATTGCCCGGGGCGCCCTCCATGTGCGTGCGCGGAGTATTGGCATTTTCCACCCTTCAGCAGAAGTTTCGGCTCGCAGTAGTCAAACCGCCGAGCAGATGCGACATGTCGACAAGCCGTTGCGCAACGAGGTGGCGGACTTCACCCTGACATTGCCAGGTTCCGTACACCGCGAGCAGCGAAGCACTCAAGGCTTCCTTGCGTTGCTTTTCGAACAGGGACGGCCAGATAATGACATTGACGTTGCCGGTCTCATCCTCAAGTGTCACGAAGACCACACCCTTGGCTGTGCCTGGCCGCTGACGCACGGTCACGAGCCCACAGCCCCGCGCAAGTCGTCCATCGCGATAAGTGCGCAACGTGGACGCCGGCATCAGCCGACTTGCAAGCAACTGCGGGCGCAGCAATTCAAGCGGATGTCGACCGAGCGTGAGTCCGATGGACCTGTAGTCGGACACGATGTCGTGAGCTTCCGTCGGCGCGCCGAGCTCGGGAGTTTCGTCCTCAACGGTTGCTGCGGCGAGCATGTCCTTGTCCGGAACAGCAGCGACGGACTGCCATAGCGCTTCACGACGATTGCCGGCAAGTGAAGCCAGAGCGTTGGCGTCCGCAAGGACGTGAAGGTCTTTGCGGCCAAGCTGCGCGCGACGAGCCAGGTCTTTCACGCTTACGAACGGTCGAACCGCCCGCGCATTCTCAATGCGTTCTGCGGCACCGTCCTTCATGCCGCGAAGTAGTGACATGCCGAGCCGTACCACCGGGCGCTCGGCGGTTGGGCTAGTCACCAGCGCCGAGTCCCAACCGCTGACAGTCACATCGACAGGAAGCACTTTAACGCCATGGCGCTGGGCGTCTTGGACTAGCTGTGATGGAGAGTAAAACCCCATGGGTTGCGAGTTGAGCATGGCAGCAAGAAATGCCTCTGGCTCGTGGCACTTCAGCCAACTGCTTGCATATACCAGCAATGCAAAACTCGCCGCGTGACTCTCCGGAAAACCATACTCACCGAAACCCTTAATCTGCTCAAAAATTGATTCGGCAAAGACGAGGTCATAGCCGCGTTCCTGCATGCCGATAACGATTCGGTTGTAATATTTCTCTAAGCCACCTTTACGCTTCCAGGCGGCCATGGCTCGCCGTAACCCGTCGGCCTCGCCAGGCGTAAAACCGGCCGCAAGGATGGCAACCTGCATCACTTGTTCCTGAAAAATCGGCACGCCAAGTGTGCGGCCTAATGCGGTTTTGAGTGCATCACTCGGGTATGTGACTGGCTCGAATCCCTGCCGGCGCTGCAGATAGGGATGCACAGCGCCGCCCTGAATTGGACCGGGCCGGACAATGGCGACTTCGATGACGAGGTCGTAAAACGTACGAGGTTGCATCCGCGGCAACATCGACATCTGGGCACGCGATTCAATCTGAAAAACGCCGACAGTATCCGCAGCAGAAATCATCTCGTACGTTTTCGTGTCCTCAGCCGGAATGTCCTGCATTTCAAAGCGCTCGCCGCGCTGCTCCGACACGATGTCAAGAGTGCGCCGGATTGCCGACAGCATGCCCAAAGCAAGGACGTCGATTTTGAGAAGGCCGAGCGCCTCGAGGTCATCCTTATCCCATTCGATAACACTGCGGTCAGCCATTGCCGCGTTTTCGACCGGCACGAGTCGCGTGAGCTTGCCGCGGCTGATAACAAAGCCGCCGGAGTGCTGCGACAGGTGACGCGGGAAGCCTAGGAGCTGAGACGCGAGTCGCGCCCACGCCTGGATAAGCGGCTTCTCCGGGTCGAGCCCAGACTCGGCGAAGCGTTTGAGCAGGTCCTGACTGTTATCGAACCAATGATGCGATTTGGCGACCAGGTCGACTATCTGCGGGTCGACTCCGAGCGCCTTGCCAGTTTCCCGTAACGCTCCACGAGGACGGTATGTTGAGACTGCCGCGGCGATTGCTGCGCGGTCGCGACCATACTTGCGATAGATGTACTGGATAACCTCTTCGCGACGTTGATGTTCGAAGTCGACGTCAATGTCTGGAGGTTCACCGCGCTCCTTGCTGATGAACCGTTCGAACAGCATGTTGCCGCGGGCGGGGTCGACCTCGGTAATGCCGAGGCAGTAACACACAGCCGAATTGGCGGCCGAGCCGCGACCCTGACACAGGATGTGCTGACTGCGCGCAAAGCGGACGATATCGTACACCGTGAGAAAGTACGGTTCGTACTGCAGGTCGGCTATGAGCTCAAGCTCATGCTCAATCTGCTCCTGGACTTTATGCGGAATGCCCGAAGGAAAACGCCGCTGTGCTCCGATATACGTCTCCTGACGCAGATACGCGCCTGGCGTAAAGCCGGCTGGCACCAGTTCATCCGGGTACTCGTATCGCAGTTCGTCAAGCGAAAACGTACAGCGACTGGCAATATCGACGGTCGCCGCGAGCGCTTCGGCTGGATACAGGTTCGCGAGCCGCAGCCTGGAGCGAAGATGCTGCTCGGCGTTGGGCGCAAGGTCATAGCCGCACTCGTGCACCGGCCGACCCACGCGGATAGCCGTCATCGTGTCCTGCAGCGGCTTGCGCGAGCGGACGTGCATCAGCACATTGCCCAGCGCGACGACAGGCACGTCCAGGTTGCGAGCAACGAATTCGACTGCGCCCCGATGAATATCGTCCATGGCACGCTGATGAAGCACCAACCCAACCCAGGCCCGTCCCGTGAATGTGTCATCGAGCCATTCAAGCTGCGCCGCTAATGCATCCTCTTTCGCCGGAAAATCGGGCACCAGGATGGCGAGGCAGTCCGGCATGCCTAGCAGATGACGATAGCCCTTGCCGGGTCGGGACAGGTCCTGAGGCGTAAGACGATACTCGCCCTTGAGCGCGCGCATGCGTGCAAGCGTAATGAGCTCCGACAGGTTGCCGTATCCCGCGCGATTCCTGGCAATGAGAATGAGGCCGAAAGCTGGCGACCCGTCCGCATTGACCAGGCGGAAGTACGAACCGACGATAAACGGCAGCTTTGCTTCCTTTGCGGCGACATGAGCTCGCACAACGCCTGCGAGCGAACACTCGTCGGTCACCGCGAGCGCGGAGTAACCTAGCTGCGCCGCTCGCTCAGACAGCTCCTCCGCGTGCGAGGCGCCATGCAAGAACGTAAAGTTGGAAAAGCAGAACAGCTCGGCATAAGCCGGCAGCGTCGAGAACGTGGAGTCCATGGCGTGTCATCCAAACAGGCCATGAAGGAACCACCGCTGGTCATCCTCCGCATCGCGACTGCTGACGCGTTCCCGGTAAATCCAGAAGCAGCTCTGGTCTTCGCCCTGCGCGACGAAGTAGTCGCGCGTCACCAGTTCGCCGTCGAACCAGCCGGCTTCGATACGTTCACCCGGGGAGACCATGCGTAACGGCGAGCCGTAGAACGGACGGTGTTTTCGCATCAACAGGCGCACGGGTTTCTCGAGCAGCCACGTAGGCCGCGGCAGCCCTTCCGGCAACATGGTTCCTTTCGATGCGCTCGCAACCGGTACCCATCGGTTCGCAATCTCCGGCCTGTAATCGGCTGTCGGTGCGGGGCGCAGCACGTTTTCCTCGCCGAGCCTTGCGACCAGCAATTCAATGAGGCGAGAGTGGTCCTCGGCCGAACCGCCTGGCTCTGGAAATAACGTGTCCGAGGCCGGCATGGCAGGCTGCACGTTCGACGCATCCAGTCGCAAGGCAATGACAGGCGCGGCCAGCACAATCCGTCCAAGGCGTTCCTTGAGCAGACGTATCAGATGGTCTTCGCGCCAAGTCGGCTCCCCAAGTGCAATGTCGATGGCCGTCGGTTCGATGGCCTGCCTCCCACGTTCATGCTCGAGAAATAGCGTGGCGCCAGTCAGGGCAAGCTGCTTTGCGCACAGCCATCCGCACAGTTGCACCACGAGACGATGCGCGCCGAAAAGCGCGGCTTCCGCGTGCTCGATGCGGTCAGGCATCTCAATACGAGCCGAGAATGTCGGGGGCAATTCCAGCCAGTCGAAGAGTTCAGGCGCAGTGCCGAAGGCCCGGTCGAGCGAATCAAGCAGATGCTCGCCACAACGACGTTGCAAGCCGGCGCGAGGCAGTTTTCGGACGTCGGCTATCGTTTCGCAGCCGAGCCCGGTGAACCAGTCCGTGAACTGTCGGACTTCCGGAACGGAATACAGCGGCAATGCGGACAGTTGCCGGTCGAGAGAATCGAGCTTGAGAACGCGGCGGCTCCGGTGCTTTGCGAGTAGCCATGCGCCCTGACCCGTTGGAGCCGCACTGACACGCGCGGTCAGCCCAATGGTTTCGAGGATGGCTTTCGTCTGCCTGCAAATTGCCAGCAGTCCGCCGAACAGACGAAGGCTCGCGCCGATGTCGGCGACGACAACGGCTTCATCGAGCAATGTCACGTCAGGCGAGAACTGCATGAGCGCCACTGCGACTTCGCGCTGCGCCGCGCGTTCACGCGCCGGGTCGCGCTCGTACATCTCCACCTCTGGCGCCAGCGTCAGCACGCCGCCTCGCTTCATACCCGTTCTCACGCCCGCTGCCCGGGCTACACCGTCCGCGACGAGAACCTTGTCCCGTTCGAGGACCGCACTGCCGTGCACCGGTTCAGGCAACCACTTTGGCCGGAATACTTCCAGCTGCAGTCGGGGTAAGTGGACGCCGAGAAATACGCGCATGGTGCGAGAACAGGACAGGTGTGGGTTGAAGGGGAATCGACAGAGGTTCTGCGCGTGCTGGACCTCGTCGCTTTGTAATGTCGACCGTCAGGCCGTCCCGCTCTGGCCGGAGCGCCAGACGAAGGACCGCAGGCGACGCGTCCTGCGCGGCGGCCAGCGGACGGACCATAAAAAACAGCGTTTCCGAAGACTGCGCCGCGAGATGCAGTCTTCGCAACGACGATGTCTGGACGTACTGCGCCCAGAACAGCAGCGCGCCGCAGCTTCCCGCGCGAAGAATCTGCTCCGCCGACCACAGGGCATCCGCCGTCTTCGACGTGCGAACCTGCAGCAACTGGTCAGGGGGCAGGCCGATGTACTCGAGTCCGAGCCCGTTTGGAACATGCGGTGGCTGCACCATGGCGACAGGCCGTTTGCCCAGCGTGCCAAGCGCGGGACGAAGGAGCCGCATTTCACCCACGCCGGCCTGCTGGACCAGCAGGTCGACCAACGCTCCCACCGGCCAACCACCGCCCGGAAGCTCTTCCGAGAGCGCCGGGTACCCCGTATCCACGGCACGTCCACGCCCGCGAGCAAGCTGGGACGCTCGCCACAGCGACGGATGGATGTGTTCGGGAGCCCGAGCTGAGGATTCCATTGGTTTGCGCACAATACTGTATATATGTACAGTATCCTACATCGAGCCGGGAAACGGCAAGGCTGATTCTCAAAACTCCTCGCAATGCCGCTTCCAGCTCTGTTGAATACCTTCACGGCACGCCGAAAGCCCGTTTGATGTTGCCCCATTAACTCCCGCCACACGGAGGTGGATATGTACGAAGACACAGTTGGGCTGCCCGTACTCACGGATGCGCATGCGGCCGTTCTTCGCTGCTATCTGGCCGTGAGTGATATCGCTGCGTACCGGTCGCACGGGCACTGGTTGACTAGCGAAAGTATGGTGGAGTCTGCCCGTCTGTGGCTCGCAAAGAACGCATGCGTCGCGACATGGTTTGAGCGGATAACGATAGCGGCGCAAGCACACGACATCGCCGAAGAACTTATTTGCAGCGGCGTGACCGAAAACGAGGCCGCTCACGCTGACCGCTATTCACGGCGCAACTCACAGTGAACTTCGCGTCGCCTTTGGTGGCTAGAATATGGAGGAAATGTTCCGGTGCAGACATTGCACGAGACTCGAGCAACTCAGCTGAAGCACAAGCAAAAAATGGAACCGGAGTTATACAACGGATACGAAGTGTGGGGGCATGCTATCCCACAGAACGGAGGCTACGCCGCCAGCGGCACCATAAGGTCTGGCCGGAAACTCATTGAAGGTTCAGGCGTGCTTGCGACATGCGGAACCGAGGGAGAGGCGCGCGCCATCGGCATTCTTCGAACGCTATCTGTCCGTTTGGGTGGCGCTGTGCATCGTGGCCGGCATCGTTCTCGGCAAGTTGCTGCCCGGTGCTGTGCATACCGTATCCACGCTCGAACTTGCCCACGTCAACATTCCGGTCGGGATTCTGATTTGGGTAATGATTATTCCGATGCTACTTTGCATCGACTTCGCTTCGCTGGGAAAAGTCCGCAGTCAGTTGAAGGGCATAGGCGTGACGCTCGTCATCAACTGGGCGGTCAAACCATTCACAATGGCCTTTCTGGCGTGGGTCTTTGTGCGACACGCGTTCGCTTCGCTGTTGCCCGCCGACCAACTGGATAGTTATGTCGCCGGTCTGATTCTTTTGGCTGCAGCACCGTGCACGGCGATGGCCTTTGTCTGGAGTCAACTCAACAAGGGTGACCCGTATTTCACGCTGTCGCAGGTTGCGCTCAACGACCTGATTATGGTCTTTGCATTTGCTCCGGTCGTGGGACTGCTTCTCGGCATTTCGAACATCACAGTGCCGTGGGATACGCTCCTCACGTCGGTGGTGCTCTACATTGTCATCCCAGTCATCATCGCCCAGATACTCCGCAAGTTTCTGCTTCGAAAGGGCGACCAGCATTTCCAGAGCGCGTTGGCGAAAATTGGACCGTTCTCCATCTCCGCACTGCTGTTGACGCTGGTGCTGCTGTTTGCATTCCAGGGCGAGCAAATCATCGCGCAACCGCTGGTCATTCTGCTTCTGGCGGTGCCCATCCTGATTCAGGTGGTCGTCAATTCGTCGCTCGCCTATCTGGCCAACCGGAAGCTCGGTGTGTCTCATGATGTTGCAGCGCCGTCATGCCTGATTGGCGCATCCAACTTCTTTGAGCTGGCGGTCGCGACGGCGATTAGCCTCTTCGGTCTCAAATCGGGAGCAGCATTGGCGACTGTGGTCGGCGTTCTTATCGAAGTACCGGTCATGCTGGCCGTTGTAAAAGTGGTCAACGCGTCGCGACGTTGGTACGAACGGGGAGCGTGACAACCCAGTAGCCTTCATGCTGGGACTCCGCCAGTCGAAATCTATACGCCATATGTTGAACGGCCTCGTGCTCGTGTGAGCACGGGCCGACACACGGTCCGGCGACTGCCGGCGCATGCTGTCCGCTACGACCGCTATATGGTCAATGTCCGCGAGCCAGCTCTTCTAGCCCGTGTAGACCAACGGGCGGAGTCGCCTGCCACGGCAACAGCACAGCCCTCTTTGTATCCTGCGTCACCACACGCTCTATGAACGGTACCTCATAGCGCCCTCGTTCGGCGAGTGCCGGGTCGTGGGTGCCGCTTGCGAGCGGACTTTGGTCAATGACCCAGGCATAGGGTTCAATCTGGGCTCGCCGGAGGTCAGCTTGCAGTCGCTCCGCCTCATGAACAGGCGTCGCCTCGGCGAGCGTCACAATAAGAACGCGCGTGAAATCGGGGTCGCGCAGACTTGGCAGAAGCTGGCGCACCGCTTCTGGCATATCACCCTCGGTGCGCATGACTTCGCGATGATAGGCCTCCGCTGAGTCCATCAGCAGGATGGTATGTCCAGTCGGGGCGGTGTCGAGCATCACGAAAGCGCCCCGTGCCTCATCCACCGTTCGCGCGAATGCGCGAAAAACTGCTATCTCCTCGGTGCACGGCGACCGCAGGTCTTCCTCGAGCATCGCTTTCCCCTGGGCATCGAGATGAGCACCGGCCTTGGCAAGAACCTCATCGCGATAACGATTGACCTCCAGCTCCGGGTCGATGCGACTCACGGCTAAACTCGGCAGCGACTCCTGGAGAGTCCATGCCACATGTGCTGCCGGGTCGGTGGTGGAAAGCAGGACTGCGTGTCCGCGCTGCGCCAGTTCAAGCGCTATCGCCGCAGCCACCGTCGTCTCGCCGACGCCCCCTTGACCTCTACGCCCCCGGTAGCGTGCTCACCAGCAATTTCCTTATTGCCGCTTCCGGAAGTTGTGATTGCCTTTCCAAGGCGACTCGGCATCGCATGTCCGACACACCATGACGGACTCCAGCGCGACCTATAACCATCCGCGCCTTAATTGCCGGAGGTTTCGCGCCCACGCTGCTTTCGATGCTCGTGGCGAATGTCGGTGCCGCGAACGGCATAGACGACGGATTCCGCGATGTTGGTGGCATGGTCGCCGATACGCTCAATGGATTTCGCGATGAACAGGTAGTCGAGCCCAATCTGAATTGTCCGGGGGTCTTCCTTCATGGACGTAACAAGCTTGACTACGAACGCGCGAAATTCGGAGTCGATGGCTTCGTCGTCGTGGACAATCTGTGCGGCCGCAATTGCATCCATTCGCGCAAATGCGTCCAGCGCTCTGCGAAGCATGTGTGAGGCCATTTCACCAGAAGTCTTGATTTCAGCGATGTTGAGGTTCCACGCGCTGGCGTCCATGGCGACGCGGCGAGTTCGTTTCGCTATCTTCCGTGCCTCGTCGCCAACACGCTCAAGGTTGGCCGCGCACTTCGAAGTCGCCATCAGAAGGCGCAAGTCGGAGGCTGTGGGCTGCCGACGAGCAATGACGTTGACTACTTCGTCGTCGATTTCTATCTCCATGAGATTGAGCTGGCGCTCAGTTTCGCCAACATGCTCAAGCAGTGCCAAATCGAAAGTCTTCAGCGATTCCAGTACGCGCGCAATCTGTGACTCGACCAGACCGCCCATTTCCAGCAGCCTCGTTGAGACCAGATTGAGTTCGGTATCAAACCTGCTTGAAAGATGCTTGTCTGGCATGTTCTGTCCTCGACCAGGAGTGGCCATGCCGTGCTGGCGCTGGTCGCGCGCAACGGAGTAAGTGCCGAGTTACGATTTTGCGGGTTCACCGGTTTTGACCGTTTCGACCGCCGAGATTGCCGCGAGCAACCGCTTCACTGGGGCCGCCTCGAGCAGAATCAGTCCCGCGCGCACTTTTCCTGACCGGCACGCCCGCATCGAGGCACGTCTGCTTCAATGCGGCGATTTTGTCATAGTCGGATTTCGGCATTGTGAAACTGTCGCACAGACCCTCTCCTTCTTCCCATGCTTGGCCTTTTCAGCAGGCCATCTCCAACTGCAATAGACCATATAAGGAGTATATGTCGCTTAAGAGTCATTTCCCGGCTTTATGGTGGGCGGCCAAGTGAGGCGCCGACTCGAAATCCGTCCAAAGACCTGTTTGCAAGGCCGTGGAAACACCGAGGCAAGCTCGGCAAGCCGCCGATGTGACTGGATTTGTGCAATGCGCGCGTTAGCCAATCGTCGAACAGGCGCTGAAGATAATGATTCTACGGAGTAAGTACGCCGCGTGTCGAAAGACAGCAAGGTATGTTCTAAAAAGACTAGCGCAACTGATTTCTGTCAACCATAGGATGAATCAATTTGCACGGAGGCCGGCAACGGTCGTTTAATCGATTTCCAGCTGGCTCCCATCACTCTTGCTGCACGCCTGAAGCGCACAATGGCCGACCTCAACTTCGAAGACGTCGTCAAGGCAATCGCCTCTGACACCAATACACCGACCGAGACCGTATCGAGGATGTTCGCTGAGACGTGGGCCCAATACAGTGACGGGGCGCGTGTCCTGGACTACCTGACGGTCCTGGTCGCTAAACGCGTCCGAGAGAATCTTCGCGGGTTTTCGCGAGACAGGCACTAGACCGCCGCCAGAGAGGGTCATCCAATCGTTTCGCGGTATCTGGCATCATTAGACGCGCGCCCTTGAACCGTTCGCTATCCTTAGATTTACTGCGTGCCTGTTATTGAAAAAATACAGTCCGGTGAGCGGCTCTCGCTATCACCGCATGTGTCGCGTCATGAGGCGTGCGATGGGTGTCGCCTGCGAGAATGGCATCTCAAGTGTGGGAGGAACGGTATCAACGGTTCCCGAACTCGTCGCGAGGTCGCTGTCGACAACCTGTCGCGCCAAAAGGAGGAAGCGAAAATCAGGCGAAAAAATCAAGCTCGCTCCGGAATGCGCAAGGCAAGCGGCTACCTTCGCCGATTAGCCCGTCGCGCACAGGATTTCACGTGCGGCGTGCATGTGGCGCTTTCTCAGTTCTTCCAGATAGCGCACCGCCGCCTCGACCGTCTCCGGCTCGCCGAGCTCGAACAAATACTCCCGCAATAGCGTCTCGCTTGTGACGACGTCATTGAGCTTGCCAAGTTCCTCCTGCACGGACGTCAAGCGTCCGGTGCCATTCCAACCGGTCATGAGACTTCAACGATGACAAATAAGACGGCGAAAAGAAGCTGGCTCGGACAGCAACTGTACGAGAAGTTGTCACGCGGCCTTGTCGCGCAGACCGCGGCATTGTTTCCGTCCGCGAGAAGACCTTTTGCGTGAATGGCTCATGACGACACGCGCAGCACCAGCGACAATATGTCTCACGACGGGCCGTAGCACGGGCTGGTGCGACACCGGACTCCTCATCCGGTCTCCCCGTCGTACTTCTCATTCGCGGATAGCAGCAGCGCGCGTGTATGCGACATGCAGCGAACGCGGTCAGTCGCCGCAAAGGCACCGTCGTCGTGGCGGCCTCGCAGGACTCAATTTCTGCCACCACGCGCGCTCCGGACAATGGCCGCTCGCTTTCGAGAAGCGGCCCAGTTTTTTTGGCCGCGATTTACCGATGCGTTCTACGCGCGGATTTCCGACCAGGGTTGTAGGAAGTATGTGACAGCATCGTGAAGGTCCCGCGCCTCCACCGCTGCCGGTGTTTCATATCGCGACGAACCCGCAATGGTTCAATTCATGCCGGAGCCGCCAGCCGTTATCAAGAGAGAGGGCGGGACGACCCATGGTCGTCCATAGCATTCACAGCGGCCCGTCGTTCCGGCGGTTTCATCGATTGCAGAGGAAGAGCGACAAATAGGTTGATGCGACGCAAAATCTGGTGGAATACCTGCTCAAACACCCGCTTCTGTTCCGCGTCGGTTCCAGCGACGGCAAGACGGTCAGCAAAATTCCATTGGCAGAACATCGGATTTCCAGCGAACGCCGGCGCGTGCGACTCTCCAACTTCATCGCACATCGCAATGACCACATCCATTTCCGGAGCAGAAGGACCGACGAACTGGTCCCAGGTCTTTGGCCGTAGCTTGCCTAAGGCGGCAATCGTGGGGCGCAGTTGCTCAAGCGTCCGGGGATGCACATCGACTGCCGGCTCGATGCCAGCGCAGAATGCATCGAAGCGCTGGCCGCCAAGTTCGCGCAGCAATGCCTCGGCCATGACGCTACGAGCGGAATTGGCGCGACACAAAAACAGGACGTTGCATTTCTGAACCATAGAACGCCCCCCGTCATATTCTGGCGATAAAGTTTTGCGAGAATTCTAAAGGGGACGTTTTTCGCAGCCGAGACATCCCTTCTTCGAAGACGTCCGAAGGTTCAGGCTCTTCGCGCCAGGCGCGGGGTTTCACATCCTGCGAGCAGGTCACAGGCCTTTAAAGGAGCGTGGCCCTGATGCTCTGCCAGGCCACCTGTTAGATTTATGCCGCTAATCCTCTTGACGCGTGGCGCTCTACCTTTATTGCAAGACATGACATCGAAGGAAACTGGTCAGGCGAACCAAACCCGCCCTGTGACCCAAATTGCAGCCGACTTCAAGGAACTTCTGGCGACACGACTCTCGTTCACTGACGCAAGCGAGAGATTCGAACTATTGTGGGACGAGGCGAATGCGGCGGCGAGTCGCCTGTTAGGCAACAGTCTCGGGTACGGCTATATCGCCTTGCTCAGGCAGATGCACGCAGAGTTCAGTTCTCGCTACCCAGATGGCGACGACATGGGTTTGATGGGAACGAGGCCGGCTCCGGCAAGCGCCAGGATGCAGGCAAGCCCAGGAGGGCTTGACGATGCCCGAGCGTTTGACTGCGCCGCCACAATCTGATGTATGGCCATTGATGCTAGCGTTTCGCACCCGGCATGACAATGTCGGGACCTGCCATTCAAAAGACCCATAAACCCGGGAATCTGCGCGAGCTTACTCCCGGGCGGTGCGGGTCGTTGCTGATGACCAGAGGGCCAGCGAGGAGCACAAGACAATTGTCGTCAGATGGGGCCGGGCGCGCGCTCGTTCTACAACCCGAGACAAGACGCGCCTGTTCGCGCGCGGTCAAGCCGGCGGCAACCTCATCGACAACCACTTCTCTTATCCGACGTCCACGATAATGAATCCGGCAGGTCTCGCTGCCGGCAGCGGTCAGCGCATGCGTCTATGGAAACCGGCTTGGCAGGGAGGACTCGAGGGGATGAACGGCGCTGGGAAACCCGCTGCTCAGGCCAATTTGCGTAAACAACTTACGCGGACGACATGGATGCGTCTTCTTCCCCGATGGCCATAGCCGCCATGACGCCGACGAGCCCCTGCGCCCTACGCCCCGCGTCTGTTGACCTGTCGCTTCGTACATCCGCGCTCAACACGCCGCGTCGAGCGTCGCTATCCAGCCCCACAGAACTGACGCCGCCTGTGCGCACCAAAGCCGTGCGTCGCGTCACAAAAGATTCACTGAATATCGTGTGGCGCCGGCCGTAAACCAGACGCACGCCACGCCGATGGCTGCCCTCTGCTACAAGTCCCGTATCAACCCGCGTGTGATAGGCACCCGCCTCACCGAATTGCGAAGTATGCAGCCCCCGCCATGAGCAAACTCACCGTAAAAAGCCGCCTTCTGATTGTGACGATGGCCGTCGCCGCTGTCCTCATTGCCGTTGGAGTTGCAGGACTTTTTGGCATGACGCAGGCAACGAACGCCCTGAAAAACGTCTTCGAGGGCCGGGCAAAGGCACTGCAAACCATATCGACAATCGATGAGCTTGTGGGGGAGACGCATTTTTCTGTGAGTGACGCCGTCCTGGACCCTTCAGCGACGAAAACCCTGGCAGTGACGGAGGCAACAGCGCGCCGCGTCGAGAAAATTGACCGCCTAATCGACAATTTTTTGAGCTATCAGCTGGACGCAGACGAGAAAAAGCTCGCCACACAATTCGTGTCCAACTGGCGCACGCTCCGCGACATGGGGTTCAAGCCCGTCGCCCAGCTGCTACAGGCAAACAACCTGTCAGAAGCGCAGTGGGTGGTGACTCAAACCATCGAACCAACGGCTTCTGCTGTGAAGGCCGAAGGAGCACAACTGCGCGACCTTCAACTTTACGCCGCTCAAGCAGAGTATGACCGCGCGATGAACACCAGTCGCGTTGTGCAATGGGTGGTTGCCGCCTCCATCGCCATTGGCGTCGGCATTGTGGCCCTTCTATGCACGTCGCTGGCACGCATGCTCTTCCTGCAACTGGGAGGCGAGCCAGCGGTGGCGGCTAGCATCGCCCATCGGGTCTCCGAGGGCGATTTGTCTGTCGTCGTGCCCGTCAAGAATGGCGACACGCACAGTGTCATGTACGCAATGAGCCTGATGCGTTCGCGGTTGGCATCGATGATTGGTGGCATTCAGTCTTCCACGGACGCCATCGCGACTACTACTTTCGATATCAGCGCGGGCAACACCGCACTTTCCAGCCGGACTGAAGAGCAGGCTGCAAGTATCGAACAAACCTCGGCGAGCATGGAACAGCTTGCGTCGACCGTCAAGGCGAATGCGGACCACGCGCTCCAGGCGCGCGAACTTGCAAGCGCGGCTTCGGACAAGGCGCGCGAAGGCGACCGCGCGGCTGCCGACGCAGTCCGCCGGATGCAAAGTCTCGCCCAACGCTCCGCCCAGATACGGGAAATCACTTCAGTCATCGAAGGCATTTCTTTCCAGACCAATCTGCTTGCACTGAACGCGGCTGTAGAGGCGGCGCGCGCTGGCACTCAGGGCCGTGGATTTGCTGTTGTTGCCCAGGAGGTGCGAAGTCTTGCAGAGCGCAGCTCGACCGCTGCAAAGGAAATTGCAGCGCTGATTAGAGATGTAACGACAGAGGTGGATTCAAGCGGAACCGCCGTAAAGGTTGCCGGCGAAACTATCGTAGAGCTTCTTGGCTCCGTTACAGGCGTATCGGAGCTCGTCGAAGCAATTGCACACGCTTCTCGCGAACAAAGTGCGGGCATCGACCAAATCAATGCGGCGGTTTCACTCATGGACCACATGACCCAGCAAAACTCGGCTTTGGTTCAAGACAGCGTCAGCGCCGCGAATGCTCTGGAGATACAGGGTCAACAGTTGAGACAGGCCGTTCAGACGTTTCGCATCTGACGCAAACCTGAGCCGGTCGACTGACGGGGAGCTGACGGCAAAGTGCACCTCCTGCCATACGGTTCTGACGGGAAAGCAGCAGCTGGTGCCTGGTCGTGCTTCGCAGCAAGCGCTGTCTCAGTGCAGGCCCGGCAGCCAACCTGCCCCCCCTTTAGCGGTACACGACTGGTGCCGCCCTGCCGTGTGCGAGCGCCATCAGCGAAATAAGCCTCGGCACGGCGTCAGCATCTCGTGCTAATAGGCAATCAGCGCATTGCGCGACGGGCGTCTGCGCAACATCCATGCCGTCGTTTCCACCGCGCGTGCGCAAGATGACGACTGAAGCTCGTCCCATGAAACTGGGCCATCGTCGTCCCGATTCTGACCGTTGGCGTGCTATGCCATTTGCGCTAGAGCACCTTCAAAAGCCACACAGCCACATTACCTTCCCAGTCAAATTAGGTAAACACATTGGCCGGCGGGAAATCAATAGTAAATTTGAATTAAAGAAAACGTTTGCGCCATTGGCTCAAGCAACCCAAGGCCCTGTTTAAATGTGCCGCGGTGCCGTTAAGTCATATGAGAGAGTACAGGATGCAGGTTCATACAATTTCACGAACCGGCGGCCTGTGGATGGGGGGAGGCGAAACGGCTTCGCCGCGTGCGACCGCTCGTTGAAATCGAACCGGATTGCATCGTCGGGCCGGACGAGAGGCTCTCGTCGGTCTTCTTGGGTGCGAGTCATTGTCGCAATAAGGATATTGGGAATGGCGTTGAGCGGGTCGAACGGCGCCGACGAGCAATGCTCGTGTCAGGCGGCATTAAAGATTACTGCACGCCACCTAGGCTCAGGACGTTAGAAAAACCGCCACTTCTGGCCGGATGTAGCTTCGTTGGGTTGAAAAAAAATGACCGTATCGATTGCTGAGTGCATCAAAGGGCAGCTCCTCCGACCCGCGTTCCAGCCTATCGGGGTGCTTGCGTCGGGTGACGTCATCGCGTTCGAGGCGCTGCTTCGTGGTCCCGCTCAGTCAGCGCTGGAGAGTCCTGCTGCACTATTCGGACGTGCTCAGCGCGAAGGTTGCATGGTTCGTCTGGAGCGTTTCGCCGCCCGCCTGTCCCTGACGGCGTTCAGCCAAGCCCAGTTGCCGGGCAAACTGTTCGTGAACTTCAGTGCGGCCGCCGTCCGGGAACTCGCCACCTGCCAGGAGAAAATGCTGGTCTTTTTGCGCTCCCTGCAGTTCAGCCCTGACCGGATAGTCATCGAGCTGACAGAGCAGTCTGCCGTCGGAGACCTCGGGGCGCTCGGGTCGGCTCTCAGCCGCTTGCGGGAATACGGGATGCAATTGGCGCTCGACGATTACGGCTCGGGTAGCTCGAACCTGGGTCTCTGGATAAGCCTCGAACCAGACTACATTAAAATCGACCGCTCAATTATCTGCGGAGCGAGGAGGTCGCCTTTTCGTTTCGAGGCGCTGCGCTCCTTGCGCCAACTCGCGGAGGCGGGGCGCGTGCAACTCATAGCAGAGGGCCTCGAAGACGCAGAAGACCTGATGGTCTGTCGTGACCTGCGCATCGAACATGGCCAGGGATTTTTTCTCGGCAGGCCGAATTTCCAACCGGCTGAACGGCTCGAAGACGCTGCGCTTTCCGCAATTCATGACAGTGCGATAACGGTATTTCCCGAGACCATGGTGGGGTCTCCCCGTGCTTTTTCCGCCAGCAAGCTTGTCATCGCCGCGCCAACGTTGTCGCCAATGGCGACGAACGATGATGTCCTCGAGGTGCTGACGGATTGTCCGGACCTGCATGCGATTGCGATTGCCGACGAAGGACGGCCGGTCGGACTGGTCAATCGCCGCGTCTTTGTTAATGCCTACGCGCGTCCCTTTTACCGGGAAATTTTCGGCAGGAAGAGCTGCACGGCGTTTGCCGACATGTCGCCCGTGCTGGTCGAAAAAACCGCCACCATGCAGGAACTTGCTGAACTGTTGACCGGCGACGACCAGCGTTACCTCTCGGACGGCCTGGTCGTCGTCGAAAACGGGCGATATGTTGGTCTGGCTACCGGCGAGGCGCTCGTACGCGCCGTCACGGAAGTTCGCATTGAAGCCGCGAGGTACGCTAATCCGCTGACGTCACTGCCGGGCAATATTCCAATCGACATGCACATCAGGCGCCTGGTAGAGCGCGGCGCGCCATTTCATGCGTGCTATTGCGACCTGAACAATTTCAAGCCCTTCAACGACCAGTATGGGTACTGGAAGGGCGATGAAATGCTGAAGCTCGCGGCGTCCATCCTCAGTGATGCATGCAACCCATGCCGGGATTTTCTCGGCCATGTGGGCGGCGACGACTTCCTCATCTTTTACCAGAGCGAGGATTGGGAAGTTCGGATTCGCGCCGCAATGCAGCGCTTCAATGAGAGTGCGCGGCAACTTTATACGTCCGCCGATATCGAAGCGGGAGGAATACATGGTGAGGACCGCCACGGCGACATGCGCTTTTATCCTTTCGTCACCATCGCCGTAGGCGTGGTGCCGGTTGCTGCGGACCTCGATATCGATAGCGACTCCATTGCTTCGCTTGCCGCAACAGCCAAGCGCGAGGCAAAAAAATCAGTTGACAGCTTCCATGTCGCCGATTGCCCGCGCGAACCTGCTTGCTGCCCCTCCCCCTGACACGTCGGCGTTCCTGATGCCGGGCTCGTTCACGGTCATCTTCCAGCGGATAAACGTATTAACGTTGTTGATAGTCTCCCAGACTGCATCGGCGATGCCATGCTGCGGTTACGGTGCGCAAGTTGTCCACACAATCTGTTCGCAAGGCTGTGGACAATTCACGGAACAAGCGTGGCAAGTGGCTGAAACAACAGGAATTGTGCGGCGCGCGCCCGACGTATGCATTTGGCTGGTCACCGGCGCATGGCGCCGGCTGCGGAGTAAGCACACCACCGGTACGAACCGTCAAATCAATTCTGCGCTTATGGACATCCGTCCGCTTCCAGCACAGGAGCGCACAACGGCTCAGCCCAAATTTGAAGACGCCGTCAAGGCAATCGCCTCTGCCACCAATACACCTATGGAGACCGTCTCGAGGCTCTATGCGCAGACGCGGGCCGAATACAGTGAATGCGCGCGAATAATGGACTACATGACCGTTCTTGTCGCAAGGCGCGTTCGCGAGAACCTGCGTAGCATTCCTTAAGATAATCGTCAGGGCAGCGGTTACCGCCGAATTTTCCAGTGCGCCTCAAGATGCCCCGCGCCTGCATTGCCCTCCGGTTTCATTCGCGACAGACAATACTTTATTTCCTTTTCTCCCGTTGACTCGACCGATGTGACTGGATAAGTTCGCTGGCCCCGAGTCATCGCAGGACAGTAGTCGATGGATGCAAGCTATGAAACAACCAGAGAAATTGAAATCGAGCTGAATGGCTTGCGCCGCCAAGGCAGGTACCGCGTCATGAGCGGCACCGTCATCGTGTATTACGAGAACGAAATCAAGTCTGCCGACCATGGCATGAATGGGCCCGAAGTCGTGGCAAAGTGGCTGTTGACAGACATGTCGCGCCGCATCGAAATGAAAAACCGGAATTCTGCCCGCAGTTGACCCACTCCCGGTGTGCTCAGGGCGGCGACCGGACGACTACCATCCAGTTCGCAATATCTCGTAAGCTTCGTGCATGTAATACTCTTTCTGGTCCTGCAGATAGCCGATGGCCTCCTTCACAAGGTTCGGCTCTCCCAGCTGAAGTGAATACTCCCGCAGCAATGTTTCGCTGGTGACGAGGTCATTGAGTGTTCCGAGGTCGTCCTGCACCGAGGTCAAACGCTCAATCGTGGCGCGATGGCCACCATCCAGGACTGGCGAAAAGAACTCCAGCAAATATCGCAGCTTCTTGCCAGCAATTCGCACTTCGTGCAGCGCCGCGTAGCCTGACTCATTCTGCGACGCTGCCCGGCTCGCTTTCTTCTCCAGCGCCTTCCCGGCCGATTGCACACGTTTCTCCGCCCAGGTCCCAAGGGACAGGCTGGTGGGACGCGCATCCAGCTGGTGGCGTGCGCCTGCCAATGCCTGCTCGACTATCTGCTCAATGCCAGCGTTTCCGATTGTCCGCCGGCTGAACGCGAGCGCGTCGCTTCGGTGGTCGTCGACAAGCTGGATAAGCGATGCAAAAGAATTCTCCATCGACGGGCCAGCATCGAGCAGGCCTCTCAGAATGTCCCAATCTCGGGTCCTGCCTGCCGCATCAGCCAGCGATTTGAATTCGCCACGCTGAAACCTCGCGTCCTTGCTGTCCAGTAGTGGCTGGTAGGCCCACCAGAGCGAGCGCAACCGGCGCAGCGCAACGCGCAGCTTGTGCAACACTTCGGGGTCGGCATTCGCCTCCAGCTGACGAACCCGTCGCACCGCCTCCTGGGCGATTGACGTCGCCAGAAGCATAAAGGCGTCGGCGACCGGAGCGTCAGAGGTCAGCAACCCGGCGTCGCCCTTGTCGTGGTGCGAGTCCGACGCGGGGGTTTCGGCCGCTGAAGCAGGAAGACGGTGGTGACCCATTTCCGGTAACTCCTCGTTGCCGCAAGCGTAGACAGACAGGACAGCAGCGACACTGCTGACTGCGAGCAGAAAAGGCCAATCATCCACGGGCTGCGCATGGCACCTTCCCACATGCCTCAATCCTGCAGCCCGAAAGGTCGGGACCAACTGAAGTTGAGGCCGACCTCCCCCCGGTTTGTGCCGCGTCAGCCGGGCCGTGTCTTCGACCTACACGCCCATTTGCGCGAGGCTGCGCTTCCGAACGTGAATCCGATACGGCCTTGCGACCGCCGGTGCAGCCGCCGTCCACAGACTGGTCTGCCCATCGGCGGGCAGCCGGGCGGCGAACAATATGCACGGTCCTTCCTGTACTCCGGGGCGACTGCGCGAGCTCGCCGCGTCCCCGTCCCGTGTCCCCGTTAATATCACTCCAGCACCAACAGAGGGCGCGGTCACGGCTATCAGTCGGCACTGACAGGTGGCTGCGCGCCAGTTGCGCCGTGCAACATCGGTCGAAGCATCTTAGCGACTGCATCTTCAGAGACAGCCGGGCTGAACAGAAAGCCTTGGCCTTCGAGGCAGCCGTGCTCGATTAGAAAACGTCGATGAATGTCGAGCTCCACGCCTTCCGCGACGACATCGAATTTCAGCGCGCGGGCGATGGCGATGACAGCAAGCGTCAACGCCTCGTATTCATTGTCGCGACCGATTTCGTGAATGAACGCGCGGTCAATCTTGATGCGGTCGATACTGAAGCGTTTCAGATAGCTCAAGCTCGAGTAACCGGTACCGAAATCATCAATCGCGATTTTCACCCCAAGCTCGCGCAGGTCCCGCAACACCCGCGCTACCGCCTCGGCATTGCGCATCAGGCCGCCTTCTGTCACTTCGAGTTCGAGCATTTCCGCAGGCCAGTCGGCCTCTTCCAGCGCCGAGCGAACGATGCTCAACAGGTCCGAGTGCTCCAGCTGAAGCGGCGAAACGTTTACCGATACCCGGATTGGCGCCAGCCCAGCGTCGCGCCATCGGCCAGCCTGCAGGCACGCTGTGCGCAGCACCCATTCGCCCATGTCCTGAATCAATCCCGTTTCTTCGGCGACCGGGACGAATATGGCGGGTGATACGACGCCAAGCTCCTCGTCATGCCAACGCAGCAGCGCCTCAACACCCTGAACGCGGCCCGTCACCATGTCGATTTGAGGTTGATAGGCCACCTGCAGACCCTGATTCTTCACTGCGCGCTTCAGCCGGCTCGAGAGCTGCAATTTTTCGGCGGCCGCGCGATTCAGCTCCGGCCGGTAAAACTGGTAGCCATTGCGTCCGTTCGCCTTCGCCAGGTACATTGCCGCGTCCGCATTCCCTATCAACGTGTCGGCATCGTCACCATCCTGCGGATAGGTGCTGACGCCGATACTGGCTTCGACATACACCTCCTGCGTGCCCACATGAAATGGTTCTGCCATTTCGGCAACCAGTCTGTCAAGCATCGATATCAGTTGTCCGTCCTTCGAAGGCTCCACAATGATGATGAACTCGTCTCCGCCGTAACGCGCGACCAGGTCACTGGAGCGCACCAGCCGCTGCAGTCGTTTGGCTACAGACCCCAGAAGGGCATCGCCTACGCGATGCCCGAGCGAATCATTGACCACCTTGAACCGGTCGAGGTCGAGGAAGAGCACCGATACCTGGCCATCGCTCCTGGTAGCGCGCCGAATCATCTCCGTCAGGTGCTCATTGAGGTGGGTGCGGTTTGGAAGGTCAGTCAATGCATCGTAACGCGCCTGATGATGCAGGCGAGTCTGATATTCGACCAGGGCAGTGACGTCGCTCATCACGCCAACATGGTGAGTGACCTCCCCGTTGCCGTCGCGCACCGGGGCCACCAGCACGTTGGCCCAGAAGCGCTCGCCGCTCTTGCGCGTGCAGAACAACGTCACATTCGCTTCAGTGTTGCTGTCCATGGCATGACGAACGCCCTCCCACTTCTGCGCCTCACCTGCCATCCCGAAGAGCGTGTCGCAGTCAGCGCCCGCTACGTCTGCCGGCGAATACCCGGTGATGCGCTCGAAGGCCGGATTGACGAACGTCACGACATGGCGGTCGTTCCGCAACTCTGCAATGAGGATTCCGTTAATGCTCGCGTCTATCGCCCTGCCCTGCAGACGCAGAGCCCGATGGGCATCACGCCGGGCGGTGATGTTTTCGTAGGCGACGAGTACGCCGGTGACATTGCCGTTCTGGTCTTCCAGCGGCAGCTTGGTCTCAGAAATCCTGACTTCTGAACCATCGACGGCGACCGCCGCGCGCTCGAAGTGCCTTTTTGTCAGTTCGCCACGCATCACGCGTACATCTTCGTCCCTCACCTCCAGCGGGTCGTCTCCCCATCGCAAATCCCCGTCGGTCAGGCCAATCAGGGCGCTTCGGGATGGCAGCCCCGCGTCACGCGCATAAATTTCGTTACCGCCCGCGTAGCGATGGTCTTTGTCCTTCCATGCGATGCCCTGCGGAATATGGTCCAGTACGTACTCGAGGGTCTGCTTCGACCTGAACAGCTCTGCCCTCGCCGTCGCCTCGGTGGTGACGTCCACCATGACCGCCATCGTGGACGGAGAGCCCTCGAATTCAACATTCAGATGGTGGACGTCCATGGAGCGACGTTCACCCGCTTTCGTCTGATACACCCATACGCCGACTGACTGCGTTTCGCCGTAGACCGCTTCGGATTTCGATTCGAGGGCTTCTTGCAGGCGGGCGAGTTCATCTGCCGGACGCATATCCCGCATCGACATGGTGAAGAACTCGGATTCCGCATAGCCAAATGCTCGTCGCGCGGCAGCATTGACAGCAACGATGCCCAGCGAGGCATTGTCAAATATCCAGATAGGCAACGGATGTTCGTCAAAGAACCGCTGGTACTTCGCCCGAGCCCTATCGGCCGAGTGAAGGGCCGCTCTTAACCGGTGCGAGATGAGCGAATTCCAGCGAATGAGCACAAGCAGCAGGACGGCTGCCGTCGCACCGCAGACGAGCACGGCATCGGCGACCCATTTCGCGTCCGAGGATGACTTGCCGACAGTGGAGCCGATAGCGGCATCGGCCGCCATCCTGGCATCAACGACCTCTTCGAGAGCCGCGTAGAAGTAGGCGTCAATTTCGCTCAGCGCAGGGTCGCCCAGCCCGACACTCCCCGGCTGTAAAGTCGCCCGTATCGCCAGCGCATTGCTATGCTTCGCCAGCGTTCGAATCGTTTTGTTCAGGTCGTCGAGGTGAGACAGGCACGCAGCGCTCCGGCGGCACCCTCCGCGCGCGTCGCCTGTCAGGTCTAGGAGCGCCGACAGAGGGAAGATATACGCCGCCCGCTTATAGAACGCACGGGTTCCAACCAGTGTGTAGAGCTGTCCATGTTCATCGAGCATCATCTGCTGGACCTGGTCGAGGTCCTGCTTCAGACGCCCCGAAGCTTGCAGCGTTAGCAGAGAACTGTCCTGCTCGCGCGTCTGGCGCATCGCCAGAAACGTGCTCAACGCAATCGCTGAAAGGATGATGGTGACCACGACGGATGTGACTGCTCTACGAACCGCCTTTCCGCTCAGGATGTCCCCTTCGGGCCTGGCACCTTGACTTTGCCCCACCGTCTGGCGGCTACCCTCCCGATTGTCTTTCCTCTTCACCATACTTTACCCCGATTACGCCGCCCCACCGGGATAATGACGTACATGAAAAAATTCTTCCGCGCAAGGCGCAGGTAGTTGCCGCATTCGCCGGTCGTTTGGTCCGGAACTCCCACCAGGCTGCGCGAGCACGGAGACGCTGGAAAATATTGGCGCGCCTCGATTGCCGAGGGCGTTTCCTGGCACGTCGACCGTGTTACGGAAGCCCGCCCGCGCACTCGCGCACGGCCAACCCGCATCATGTTCGAAAGAACCGAAAGGCGCGAACAGTCACCTCTGCTCGGGACAGTGGCGTTCGCTCGCCATAACGCCGATTTCCGCTCCGGATACCGGCCACCAACGCCACCACCTGGACGAATTCCCTTCGACGTGCTGATGGCCGCCTCCGCGCCCGCTGCAAAAGTTCGGCGCGACATGTTGCGCGACCTAGCTGACCGGGCACTTCAAGTCTCAAACGACGGGTCACGGAAAGGATTGCACTGTGCGAGTCTCAAGGGTGCCGGCTGCCAACTGTTAGCCGCCGCACGCGAGTTCGTTTCCGCAGGAGTCAGGCTCGACGGCCGTTAGAGGTTCCGGCGCGGCCGCGTAGCCCGGCAATTCCATGAAGAGCGTGACACGGTGCAAAATCTGCCAGAAAACCCTTTCAAACGAGCGCGCACGCTCGACCTGAGTCATACCTTCCGCGAGCGGGTCTGCAAAATTCCATCTGAAAAAGGGCGGCGCACCCGGAAACACGGGCGCGTGATATTCCTCTACGCAGCCATCCATCGCAATGATGAGGTCCATCTGCGGCGCCCAGTCGCTCGTGAATTCAAGCCAGCTTTTCGGACTGAGCCGCTCGAGGTCGGAGATGCCAGCACGCAGTTGCGCCAGGGCCAGTGGATGAACTCGCGCTGCCGGCTCGGCCCCGGCGCTGAATGCTTCGAACCGGTGGCCTGCCAGTTCGCGCAACAGCGCCTCGGCGATGATGCTGCGCGCGGAATTCCCCCGGCAGAGAAACAGCACCCTATATTTTTTGGTCACGCACCTACCCCATTACGTACATCCTGATTTTGCCCGGGATTCTGCCGAACCAGTCTTGCACTACGGTGACAGGACAAAACAATGGAGACGGAATTCGCATCAAAAAGGTGGGGAAACTGCTTCCGGGCCACGTCGTGTCACATCGATTTGTTACACAGAGGACGTTATCCCATGTCGGAGCTTGATGTGAACACAAAACCGCCCGCGTCGCGGAGCACCATCGCAGCGAAGCACCCGTTCGAAAGCTGCTTCGTCGCACTCGGGGAGCACTCTGCCGACCAGGCGCTGATTGCGCTAACCGCCGCCGTACATGCCGACTCTCGCGACATGAATGCCTACGACTGGATTGTGCAGGCACTTCCCGGAGCGACGCTGAAGCCTGCGCTTGCAATTGGTACGGTGGGCGAACTCTATCGCTCGTATAACCGGCCTGCCGAATTCGACCGATTGAAGGGAATACATCGTTCGTGAGGGACTCAGAGGCGGAAGCAGTCGACGAACGGATGCCAGAAAATCATCTAGCAACGCCTTAACTGTTCATGGTTGTCGGCAAAAACGCCGAAGCTGAGGAGGTCCTGCCCTCAATCCCTCATGAGCGGACCGGCGACCGTCATGCAGCGTTGGCGCATTGTGCCGCAACCAGCCATGCACCTTGCTTATCGATTCGGGACGCGCGAGAGCGAAGACGAAGCAGCCGTTGCTGAGAACCCAGAAATAAATAACGAGGACCTGGAGTAAACGTCCCTAAGCCTTTCACACCGTCGAACAGCCCAGCGGCTTGCACGGCCGCCGGGGCTCATTCTTGCCCCCTGGACCCGTCTATTTCAACATTTACCTGATGCATCAATTACTTCCACAAGCCGATGGTCGGGTAATCAGTCAACGTCGTCGCGAAGGCAATGCCGACGTTTTCAGAGCCGAAATCGCGACTCAGTCGTCTGACCGCACGCGCTCCCTTAGTTCTTATCGACAGGCCCTTTGACAACTTAATTTTCCCCGGGAAACAGCGTTGCTTGCACCATCGACTGGGCCGCAGAGCGCTTCTCGACCAGGAATTCGTTGCGGTCCTTGCCGGCAATCCAGGCAGGAACTCGCCCACGGCCGCTCCAGGTTGAGCCGCTTACCGGGTCGCGGTACTTTGCTGAAGACTCGGGCGGGTGTGCGCTTGGCTTGCGCCCCATGAGCTCATCGAGTGTGATTCCGTACTCGCGCATCTTCTGTGCGATTTCCTGCAGCACGTGCTGCGTCTCTCGTTCTTTGGCTTCTGCCAACTGTCTATCCAATGCCTGCTGCTGCGTCCGCAACTGAGCGATTTCAACGCTTTGATATGCCATGACCTTCTTGTAAATGCACCTGTTTTCAGCGATTGTTAGAGCCACCAATTCAATTTTACAACAAGCGGAAATGGGCTTCGAACAACTCGCTGCTTTGAAGCAGCAACTCGCGCAACAAGCTAAGAGCGAGATGTGCGTTCGCCTGAAGACGACGCCTATCGCCTCGACACGGTGGTCGAGGGCGCGAACGACTCGCGGCTCCCGATTAAGTGCGACGGAGACGCCTTCCACGGGCCGGACCGGCGGGCGGCAGACATGAGCCGCCAGCGCATTCTTGAGCGGGCGGCCTGACCGTTCTTGCGGTGCTTCGCGTCGACGTGGTGCCTGCGCAAGGCAGATGTGTTCGAGGAGGTAGTCGAGCTGCTAACCGGCATGGATATCGAGCCGCTTGGCGCCCTGAGCACGCTGCCGGCCATCGTCGAATCGCGCGTATGGACGCAGCCAGCCGATGCCTCCGAAGTTGAGGCTTCCGCGGCCAGGGCAAGCGGTGCGGACGAGATGGTTGCCCTTTCCTGAAAGGAACTCCGGCCGGAGACGTTATGCCTCCCGGACGCGGCCGTCACGCTACATTCGTAGGCGGTCGCAGTAATTCGAACTGCGCCCCTTCAATCGGAACCGAGTATGTCTGGGGACGTGGAGGGGTGTACGGGCACTGCACTATGATTTGGTTTCCAAGCTGCTAGGGCCGTGGTTCACCGGCTGCTGTTTCGTCTGCAGCGGGGGCGGATGCCTCACCGGACGCGCAGATGTGAACGGGCATAGGTAGCTGGGTTTCCCTGATACGTCCACAGTCGCTCCACGAGACAGGGCGCTCTGCAGTCGACTTCCGCCTGTCAGCGACAGGCGGAAAGACGCGCCAACTGCCATCATCGTGCCTGAAAAAGAACAACGCGCGCGCGCCGGCCGGTGACGACGTCTCGACGCACACGTAGCGTCGACCATTCCATCCGGTGCGACTGAATCTGGTCACATGAACTGCTGTCGCGGGAGCCGGTGCGAGCCACTTTTCGACTTGAGAACGCAGAGACTGCTCGTGCGTGTTTTTCATGTTCCGCTCCAGCGAGTTTCCCGTTCAGGTAACGGGACGGTTTATCACCTTTCATCTCGTTAACGCGGCAGTCGCCTGCAATGTTGACCAAGGGATTGTGAGTTCTGAAACCGAATATTTCGAGGTGCGTGGGTTTCGGAACATTGTAGAGAGGTGGACAACCGAGAGCGCCGGCTGGTTTGTACCCTGACAGTCAAAATCCGTGTGCCGCCATTCAAAGCGAAATTGTGAAAGCCGCCAGGCCTCGTCACACGCATCTGCACACGTCGCGAGGGAGGACCGGAGCGAGCGTCGCCGCCAGCAATCTTCCGCCCGAGTTCAGAATTCTTTGTGAGGCACATCACTTGCTGTCCGCTGAACCGCTTAAACAAAAGATGGAGGTTCAAATGGCGGAGTCGCATCAACTCACTGCCCCGGCAGCCGGATTCTCGCCCACCTCGCCTGCCCCGGCGAGTTCCGCCGGTTCGTCTCAACACGACAGGGGCTCGTCAGCGGAGGCCGGCGGCAGCGCCGGAGAAGAAGCGAACGTTGCCGGAACGCTGTCCGACCTGAAGGACAAGCTTGCTGGTGCACGGGAGGTGGTCAGGAGGAAGTGCCGTGTCGTCTCTGAATCGACCGACGATTACGTTCATGAGGCTCCGTGGAAAGCGGTCACGATGGCGCTCATCGGCGGACTTATCATCGGATTGCTTGCTCGTCGCTAACGCGGATTCGGCCTTATAGGAGGAGAAGCATGGACCCGGTCTCACACGGAATCATTTTCTGGCTGATTATCGGAGGCATCGCTGGCGCTCTGGCGGGTCATATTGTTGACGGCGGCGGCTTCGGCATTGTCGTAGATATTATCGCAGGAATTGTCGGGGCCTCTATAGGAGGCTGGCTTGGCGGGGCGCTCGGTTTGCACCTGGGGAGCGGCATCATCGGCTCGCTGATTACGGCGCTGATTGGCGCGGTTATCCTGCTCGCTTTCTTGCGGCTCATCAACCGAGGCCGCGCACGTTCCCTCTAAGAGCGTCATTTTGAAGGCGCTGAGCGGTGGCGCCGCAGCGCCAGCTATGCCTGGTGTGGACGGCGGTCGAAACCCGAGAAGCGCAGGGCACGCCATTTGTATTTACAGAGGCGTGCCCACACCATCGACCTAGGAGTCACCCGCTCGTGTTCACGACGGGACGCCCCGTCGCATATCATCGTCTCACAGCGGCTATATGAATTGCTGTCTGCTGGCCCCGACTAGGCAGACAATGGTGGGCAACTTGCCGCGCGCGACGCTTGACCATCCGCTTTGCAACCGCCAGTCCGTTCCCCAAAGTCCCTCAGAACGCGCGTTGCCAGGCGGACTGCTCGAATAAATCGAATACGCCTGGCGACACCTCACTGTCGATGCTCATGCCACTATCTTTGCCTCCAATAACAATCAACCCCGATGAATCGTCGCTCGGGCCGTTTGACCCAGCGCTTACGTTCAGTTCAATGTGCCACGGACAAGTGTATATTTCGCCGCGTTTGAAAGTAGGTTGCCCAACACCTGGCTCAGGCGGACATGGTTCGCACGCACGTGGATAGTGCTCGTTCAATCCGGTGATTTTGAGCGGATGCCGGCGAGATTCGATAGCGGTTGTTCGCTTACCGGATTTGCGCGCCACGGTCACCCTAAAGATGCAGGCTCAGCATTTCGCTGCCGTCACAGTGACGCTGCGTCGAAAGACGGTTTACGCCCTCTTTGGAGTGTGCAAATATGCTCCCTGCGCTGCGCTTTCCGTGCCGCGGCGAATGGGTGCCACGTGGCGCCGCGCGGATTTCCGATACCGTCGCGACCTTACAATGGTGAGGATACTGTGGCCTGGAAGTTCTGGAAGATAGAGAAGCGCCCCGCTGCCGCGGCGTCACCTTGGCCGACCGACACGCACGAAGCACTGCGTCTTCTGTCAGGCATGCTCATGCGCGCCGACGCCCCGCCGTTTTCGACCTGGCAGGCGCCCGGCATTGTATTCGCCCCGGCCGTTGCTACCACTGCACAAAGTGGCGCAAAAGGCTATCAGCTTGCAATCTGGTTTTGGCTCTTCGCAGAAAAGCATGGCGTTATCGCTGCGGAAATGGCGCGCGACTCGTTCTGCCTGCTTGCAGACGAGGCGAAAGCGTCAACGGGGGACGTCCTCAACGACCTCCTTGAACTGGAGAATCGTCTCGTACACTCGTTCGAGGCTACGCCGGTCGGGCAGCGGAGCGTCAAACAGGACGGCCAGTCGGTCGACCTGCCGATGGAGTTTTTTCTGGCGACGGGCCTCCTAAGGCAGGCACCGGGGTCTCCCTATTCTGGGCAAGGCAGTGCCGACCTCGAGGGCAATGACTTCAAACTTGCGGACTGTCTCCGCTACGCCACAGAGCAGGCGCTTGCGGTCTTCAGACCCATGATTGAGGCGGTTGCTTTCGACGCGCTGTCCCTGCGAAACTGGAAATGGAGCGCTCAGCCCGGCGCGGTCGAACGGCATCTGCAACGCCGCTACAACAATCCTCTGTTTCCGCTGCACCGTCGGATGGTCACTTCCGGCGATGTGTACGAAGCCCGTATTGCTGATAACCGGGCACTGGCGGACATCCACGAGGAGCTGGCCCAGGTTGCCCGTGAGTTCTTGAGTCAAGGCGAACGCCCCTCCAACTGGCATCCGTTTCTCAGCAACCTTCGGGAGCGCCTGGACAAGCTGGAGGACCGTCGCATTCTCGCGGGCGGCCAGAATGCGGCGCTCGCCAGCGCAATTGCCGAACTTCGTGGCGACGTCATGGCGGTGTGGCGCTCCGCCGTTCAGAAGAACCGGCCGAGCCTTGCTGCTCTGGAACAGGCGGAAGCGCTTCGTGGTGAGCGACATGTAGCGATGTACGCGTCCGACTGGATGACCCAGCTATTGAGCCACGCCTCGCAGATACCTCCCGAAGAAGTTGTCGCTTCCATGCTGAGCGAGCGACCTGACGAACTTGAAAAAGCCGTGAGCATCCTTCAGGCGAATCCGCAACTGCACGAAACGCTCACGAACTGCCGGTCGGCTGGCCACAGGCTTGTGGCAGAAGTTCGAGCGTCCGGTCAGCCCCTCGCAGACATCGACGAGAAGCTACGCATCCTTGGTGATGCGCCGGGGCAGGTGCGGGCCTGAGGTGCGCCCGGGCGGAACCGGCGCGGGTCCGCATGCGCGGAACAGCCTGCGCGTCGCAGTAGCGGCGTGACTCTGCGCATGTGTTGATTCGAGTCGGCCGCGGACGATTAGTCCTTCAGAATCTTGAATTCCTGTCGAAACTTGCTGCGGAGGGATGAGCTTCGAGCGGGAAGAGGAAGTCCCACGCCGCGACACGGAGCGACGTCGACACGGCCGGCACGGCCGCGTCGCGACTGTGTCAGCCATTCGGCCGAGCCCCGACGACAGTAGAGACGGGCAAGCGACACAGGCGAGCGCAACACGCCGAGCTGGGCGATGTGCTCGAGCGCACCGCCACTGCAACCGCACCGACCCAGGTCTGGACAGGCGATATCGCCTATCTCGCCACAGACGAAGGCCGGGTAGAACTCGCGGCCATCATCGGCGCACATCTTTCCCATGACCTTAGCGATTTGCCTCACCAGCGATAGGCCGATTCCCAGACCGCCCGACGAAGCGTTCCCCTTTCCCTGCGCGAGCATCTCAAAGATGAGCGTCGCCTCTTGCGCATCGGCATCCGGCCCCTCGTCGGTGACAGCGACCGTCAACAAACCACCGCCGCTACTGACCAGTACCTTGACAACAGAGCCGTCAAGCGCGAACTTCGCAGCTTTCGGTAGGGTAAGTCAGCGGGTCGATAGAAGACTCCAGCGTCGCCAACAAAAACGCCTTCACTTCGAGGCCGCTGCATCGAAGCGCATTCGGCGATAAAATACATTCCAAAGAATTTTCAGGATTGTCCAGAATTAACGCTCGCCTTTTTCTGGAACCGCACCAACAAAGGCGTAAAACCCGGCCAATAGAATCTTCCGTCGGCGACTACAGGCCGCCCTTCAGCGCACCCAGCAGGAACACCACCCTTTAGCCGCGCCCTGCGCTCAGGTCTTCAGAACATGAAGGGCAAAGTCTCGCTGAATTGCCAGTCCGGTTTGATGATTGTCGCCAACGCCTGTCGAATTAAAGTTCAGTCGTGAATGTGAAATACCCCGTCGTGGTAACTCTAGCAAGCTTGACTCTCGCCGGCTGCGCGCGCTATCCCCAAGCTGCCGGCCATCTTATTCGAACCGCCTTCATCGCAGACTGCCTGGCGGATTTGGTGGGCCTGGATGCCCTCGAACGGAAACGCATACGCCTGGTTACGCCCGTGCATGACATCGGAAAGCTTGGCATCCCGGACGAAGTATTGCTGAAGCCCGGAAAGTTAAACGGCGAGGAGCGGAGCATCATGGAGCGCCATTCGGCCATCGGCGCGGACCTTCTTGCAGGCAGTTCGGACCCGCTCATTCAGCTTGCCTCGCAGGTGGCGCGCCACCACCATGAGCGATTCGATGGCGGCGGATATCCGCTCGGCCTGGCAGGCCCGAGCATACCTCTGGCCGCCCGAATCGTGGCTGTCGCAGATGCCTTCGATGCGATGACGGAGCCGAGGGTATACCGCACGAAGATGACCGACGATGACGCCAATGCAATCATTGCTGCCGATAGCGGCACACATTTTGACCCGCTCGTGGTCAGAATGTTCTTCGCGGGTTTCGCATCGGTCCGACGTGCGCGCGCTGCCGCCAACGAATTGCTCGCCCTCAGAAATGATGTTGCTGTCGTCACAAAATTCTTCGGCGTAACCCGCTCCGCATTAAGCTTGATGTCGCACCTAAGCGAAGCTTGAACAGTTCCGCGCCAACCTTCTGCACGGCACCGCTCAACCGCAGGAGACGCGCTCGGCAAGGGTGCTCGCCGCACCAGGAAGCCGCGTCAGGGCCTTTTTACGCCAGCGGCTACGTGACCATATTTACCGTTACGGAAAATACGCGGCCGTATCGATTTCCGGAATCGATTTGAAACCGGGTTTCGCGAAGAAGTAGCCTTGCATCAGGCTGACGCCATGTGCAACAAAGAAGTCACGCTCCCCTTTGGTTTCAACGCCCTCCGCGACCACGCGGATGCCGAGGTCGTCACATATTGATATCACGCCTCGTACGATGCGCTGACGCACCGAGTCATTGTCGATGCCGCGGAGGAGTTCCATGTCGAGCTTGATAATGTCGGGCTGGAAATCCACGAGGAGCGCGAGTCCCGAGTAACCGGCTCCGAAATCATCAATTGCTGTCAGGAAACCAAATTTCTTGTATGCCCTGAAAATCTCGACGAGATGAGAGCGGTCGGCCAAGTGTTCGCCCTCAACCGTCCCGAATATGATTTTTTCAATCGGGAAGCCATGCTTCTGCGCAGCGTCCAGGGTGCTCCTTATGCACACCTCCGGCCTATAGACTACGTTGGGCATGAAATTGATGGAGAGAAACGCGTCAAGACCTAGCGCGGCGGCCCTGGCAACAGCAACCTGTCGGCAATGCTGGTCGAACTGATACTTCTTCGCGTCATCGATTTGTGACAGCACCGAATGCGCGGATTCCCCGTGCGCACCACGCACGAGCGCCTCGCATGCAAACACGGCCTTGGCGCTCACATCGACGATGGGCTGAAACGCGAAATCAATCTCGACAGGCAATGGCGTTGCGTGCCTGCACCCGGAACATTTTTGCGATTGTCCGTTACTCCCGTCGCGGCTATGAATCTTCAACGAATCCATCTCTGTCTAACGCCGCCAATGATTGCTGGTTAGGATTGCGACCGTTGGCCCCGTCGCCGGGCAGCGGTCACTTTTGACCTGCACTACCTTCTTCGCAGGTGGAACAGGCTACGTCCGTTGGCTCCGCAAACCCGCCACGGACGCAGTTTCGCCCAGCCCTCTTCGCGTCATAGAGGGCGCGGTCAACGGCAGCCAACAAGCCCTCGAGCGTCGCGTTTGCACGACTTAGACTTGCGACGCCAAGACTAACTGTCGCCTTCAGTTGTCCGACTGCTGTGTCAATACGTGCGCACTCGACGGCAACGCGCAGTCGCTCGGCGACCGCTATTGCCTCGCTGGTGGTAGTAGACGGCAGCATCAGAATGAATTCCTCACCGCCAAGCCTCGCGACCGTGTCGGACGTCCGTACCAGCCCCTTCGCTTCGCAAGCAATCCGTTTCAAAACCTCGTCCCCCGCCTGATGCCCGGCCGTATCGTTTATACGCTTGAAGAAATCCGCGTCCAGCATGACAACCGACAGTGGCCGATTGTGCCTTTGGGCGCGAGCAACTTCTGACCCCGCAATTTCGAAGAAGTGAGCGCGGCTTGATACGCCGGTCAGATGGTCGGTCGTAAGCAGACGCGCGAGGTTATCGCTGGTTACCTTGCGCTCCGTGACGTCCCTCAGGACCACCGAATACCCTGAGATATCACCTTCCTCCTCACGCAGCACAGCGACGAGAATTTGCCCCCAGTAGCGCCGGCCGGTCCTGGTTTCGCACCAGCACTCCTCGACATGCCAACCCTCGTCGCGCGTTAGCGCGATGTGCTCGGGTGAACGGTGCGAATCAATTTCGTCGCGGGCGTAAAAACGCGAGAGCGCGCTGCCGACGACATCCGCCTCGGCAAAGCCTGTCAACTGTTCAACCGATGGATTCCAGCTTTCGATGCAGCCCTGAGCGTCAAGCGTGAAGAACGCGAAATCGTTGACACTCGTGTAAATTCCAGCGAGCCACGCCTCGGTCTGACGCGCCCGACGCTCAGCGGCGACCTGCCGGGAAATGTCCGTCAGAACCGTCATCAGCAGATTCGCGCCCACCTTGATGATGGAACATGCCAGGACTACAGCACCATCCCTGGCTGGCGTCACAAACACCCGATGGTTTTCACACACAGCCCCCCGCTCGGCCTCAAAACTGGCCACCAGGTTGCGAAGCTCTGGGGCGACCGACGCAAGGCTGTCGAAAATATTCTCGACACCATCGCCTTTTACCAGAGGCATCAGAAGCTGCGCGGCAAGAGGGTTCATCATGTCAACGAGGCCTGATTTGTCGCTGCGGACAATCCCGACCGGGGACAGATACATGAACGAGAGTAACGCCTCGTACTCAGACTCGAGGTCGTTAGTGTCTGTGTCCGGCGCCCTCAATTCGTCGCCTTCCGCTCAATCAGCACAAAGCGGGTCGCGCACCTCGGCGCCTTCAGCAGTCTGAGCCGCACCGGCGTCGGGCGCATGCGCAAGGTCAGGACGTAGGGAATGATGTCATCGAGCACGTCTTCGTCATCAAAGCGCTGCGCAACCATGAAGTTGTTCATGCATGGCGCAACCTCTCCGAAGAAATGTTTCCCCAACACCCGCTGCGGCCTCAATCCGGCGTTCCTCGATTCGGTGGCGTTATATACCGTGACAGTTGCATCCGACGTAAATCCGATAACGCCAAAAGGCACTTCATCCAGACGTTCGGCATCCGATTCCGCCAGTTCTGTTATCCGCACCGCTTCAAATTCATTATTCACGTTTTTCCCACGCTTGGTATCACAACAGCAGATTGACCCGGAGCAACCATTTAGCCAGCCATCCTGGATGAGCCGGTCTTACCGCAAATAGCGGCAACTTTCGAGCCACGACGAAATCCCCCAATACGCATATTATCGACCGGTCACGACAAAACTTTAGCGCGGGAACTATCCGGATGAATGAAGCCGACGGTGAGCCGGACGGCCGGGAGCGCTTCATGAAAATCGCACTATGGAAACGGCATGAACGAACAAGAGCATGGCGAAGACATGAATGCAATCCGACCAGAGTTTCAGGGAGCGTTGCTTTCGGGCAACTACTGCTTCGTTCTAGACCCATTGAACTGCATACAAAGTGTGTGCGCAGCAACGAACAGCACAGAACCACATCAATAAGCTGACGGGATAAAACCGGAGAGGGCGTATGGCGACAGTAATCGGACGGGTACTGCTGACAATACTCCTGTTGCTAGCCGATACCGCATTAGCTGGCGCGCCCGGACGGGACGATAGCAATGGACCTCAGAAGTGCGTTGCTTTCCAGCGGGACACAGTGCCACAAAGCCTTCGCACCACCCAGTTTATCGACGACCACATTGAACTCATTCCGGCGCTGGAAGAGGTCTATCTGCAGAGCGAAAGCGCAGCTATTGCGCTCGGACGTGACACCGGGAAACGCTTTCTGTTTCTCGCGCGGCGGCCTTCGTACCCAGCCTGGCGCCTGCGGAATTCGATGCGCGACCTCGCTAAGTTGCTCAAATCGATTGACGAAACGTCGCCAAGCGAAAATGCCGACGCTCATCGCGCGAAGTCGGCGGCCTTTGCGCTCGTCTCACTGGCTCAGACGAACGTCGACTTCGCAGCGTATCTGTCGATAGACGCATAACCTGAGAAAAACGGACCCATAAGTTGAGAAACTTATGGGGCTTCAGTCATGTTTTCCCCAATGCGGGGCCGGCGGCACGCTATCTACACGCAATTATTCGAACACGGGCAGCCAGGGTGCGGAGCGGGCGAGCCGCTCCCATGCGCTATTGCTCGCGCTGCGCGCCAGGCGCGTTGCCAAACATGCTGGCGTAGTCGACCAAATCGCGGGTCATGTACCCTTTGCCTTGGTAATGTGCCCGGTCTTGCTCTGAAAATACAGGGGAGAACAGCACCATCTCTCGCTCCCAGCCGGCCAGATGCTTGTGCCCGTTGGTCTGAAGGAACGCGTTGACGTGCCGCTCAAAGACGGGGAGGTTGTGTGCACTGGGCGACCTCTTGCAGCACCCGAACCGGACCTTCTTGTTTGGTTCGTCATAGGCGACCAGGTCAATTTCGATTGCTTTCGAGACATCCCTCGGCCGATTCCAATAGCCGAGTTTCAGGTCCGACAGCTCAAAGTCGCCCTTGCCTTTCCGGGAACTCTCAAGGTGCAGGGAACGCACCAGTTTCTCGAAAGAAAAGCCTTCAAGCGTTTCGAGCCGGCGCATGGCCGGAGCAATCACTTTCTCAAGTGGCTTTAGCCGCGCCTCTTCGCGGGCGGGCTTTGCAACTGCCAGCCACGCCTGAAGGAAGTTGTCCGCAATGTAATAGCGTGCGTTTCGACTCTTGCTGTCCGAGAATACGGGCTGGAGCTTGTCGACCATCTTGTAGCGGTCCACGAGGCGCGAGATGTGTGTTCCGAGGGCATGCTTCTCGTCCTCGTCCGTAAGCGCGGCGACAATCTCCGCATGGCCACAGCCTGCATGGTCTGCAAGAAAATGCAGGACCGAGACCGCTTTTCCCCGCAATTCCCGCAGGAACCAGGTGTCCGCTTCCTCTGAGAGCGGACTCGAACTACGAATAAACATTCGACGCAGAAGCTCGGAGGAGAACTCCGACGCCGCAACGCCAAACAGTTCCTGCTCATACGCGTCGTGATAGAACTTCGGCACACCCTCGAAGAATGTCCACAGCGTCAGCCACTGCTCAGGCCGCTGGACACCCTGGCTGGCAAACACCGATAGCAGGTCTTCGAAGTCCCAGTGGTCAAGGGGAATCTGCGCAGTTACACGTCCGTAAAGCGGCGCGCTCTTATCGTCTAGCAGGGCGTTCATCTCCGACTGCAAGGAGCCGAGCACGAACAGACCCCCGTGCTTCAACTGCGCTGCACGAAGCTTGTCGACCTCGGCCTGCAGGAAGGAGTTGAAGGCGTGTAGTTTGCTGCGGGTGAAGTATTGGAACTCGTCGAGGACGACGATGAAACCCGCAGCGCATAGCTTGCCGATGGCAGACGCCATCGTGGGGAAATTCGTGACGCTCGTGGCAAGGTTTCGAGCTTCCTCGTGTTCGCAACCGCTCAGGCTTTGCCTGAGGGTGTATGCCACGTCCCGCTCGTCAGAGTCGGGCACCTGCATGTACACCAGCCGGTTGCTGAGGTCAGCCTCTGTCTTGGCCAACTCGCCAAGAAGGGTCGTTTTGCCAATGCGGCGGCGGCCTTCGATTCGGCAGAAAAACCACCGCCCCGATTCAACAATCCGCCGCAGCTCAGCCAGGGGCTCAGTGCGGCCGTAGAAGTCCCATCCACCCATAGTTCTATAGCGTACTTTTTTGTTTGTTAATCGAAAACGCGCACTAACTAGATGATTTTTCTATGATTTTTTGCGAGGCCAAGCTCACGCGCGATACCGGGCCGTAACCAAGCTTCACGCCTCTTCACCGATACGGAGTCCCTCGGCTCCAAATGCCGAGCCATGGAAGCCCTACTCTGTCCCGAATTATATAGCATACTTTTTTGTATGTTAAGCCAAAACACGGGCTAACCGGATGATTCTTCGATGATTTTTTGTACAGCAGTGTTCACCGCAGGGATGCGGTGGAGAAGGAGCCGACGCTGTGCCTAGCGTGGCTCTTCCGAAGTCGGGACTTTTCCGGCTTATGCGTGTGCTTTTTTCACGTTATGGGTGTGCCCCAAGCTGGAAACGCTTATCCCACAAGGGGCAATTTCTCGGGATATGCATCCGTCTACAGTATCTGCGCGTGGACGCCATGCGCACCGCGCCCGTTCTGGACGACGCAACGCGCCGAGTCGCTTCGGTTTCGCTCGCCCAGATGGCTCCCGCGCTTGCATGGTTCATTAGCTGCAACGTGGACGCCCTCGGAGTCCGGAAGAAGTAGCACTCCGGCTAACAGGTTGGAGCCGCGAGCCGCCCCCCGGGCCGGATGCCCCGATGCGGGGTTGGACGGAAAAACCCCATGGCGACCTCAATCCGGACTTATAACTCTTGACCGGATGCCTCGTCGAGAGCGGGTTTACTTCGCTGTCCGTGCCGCCGGACGCGATGCACACTGAGCCTGAGCGCTTCTTTTTTCGTCGGAGCGCTTAACGTACCAGCGGTCTCCTCTGTAGTCACTACCTTGTCACCCGCCGTCGAATGATGGCGGCCTTTTCTTCTCCATCGCCCCCCTGCCGGCACCTTTCTCCGAGCACATTGGTACGTCTCTGCAGATGCGCTCGAGAAAGCGATGATGTTAAAGAGCAGATAGCGCTGCCCACGAAAAAGACCGAGGCCGGCCGGCGCGCCGTTGTATCGAGATGCATCAGAGGGCCATGCCCCAATCGCTGCGCAGCGTCTCTTCATCGACCGGTACGACGAAATAGTGGCCTCCTCTCTTTCGTGGGACCGGGCGCAACCTTCAGCGCGGCGCGGACCGGCCCGTTAGCTGAAAGGACGGCATCTACCCGGCCTTCTTGGAGTGCGAGGTTATTTGCCGGCGTCGGCCTCACACTTTTTCATGAACGAGGCCTTCGCCGCACCGGCAAGCGGCTTGCCGTCTTATCCCACCGCTTTAGTTTCACATGCGGCCGCAGCATTACCCTTACTGTCGCTTTCACACTTTTTTATGAACGAGGTCTTGGCCGCCCCCACTAGCGGCTTCCCATTTTTATCAATTGCTTTCGCTGCGCAGCCGGGAGCAGCGACAACCGACGATGCGGACGTCGACACAGGCGCCGTAACCGGGGCTGATGTTTGCGCGCAGACAACACCGACCGAGAAAAACGCTGCACCCGCCGCCGCGAGAATTTTCTTCATGACAATATCCTCCCATGGTTATAAGGCTCATTGCCTTGGACTTGTAAACGCCAGAAACCGTGCCCCCGCTGACGTCGCTTGCACCGACTCTCCCGAATGGCACTACGTCAGTAGCTCCCCCGGGCTGGTAGTCACATTCATAAGCCTGTCGCCTCGTCACACGTGCGAGCGCAGACCACCTGACTTTGCCATAGTCATTGGAGTTCTCCCGTCCCCGACTTGCTGCCGGTCCGATAAGTGGTTTCTCTGAGTTGTTCACTTTTTGTTTCGGGAGGTACCAGTGAAGCTGGTGATGCTGTGCAGCCGTGGCGGAACGAATGGCTACCTCCAGCGGCATGGCAGTCTCACACGGCCCGGAGCCATTTGACCGGGAGGCTCATCATGGTCCACGGCAGCACCGATGACTTCCTGATGTTGCATGTTGTCGCTGAACGGGGCGCAGTTTCGCATCGCGTGTTCTGGTAGTCGACGACTACCAGAACACGCGATGCGTTTCAGCTCTTGCTCGAGCAGTGCAGGTTCGAAGTTCGTAGCGTATTCGGCGCCGGCGCAGCTTGTGCGGTCGCCCGACAATGGCAGCCTGTCGCCGTAGTCGCTGCGCTAACGCGCCACATGCTACTCGTGGCTTTTACTGCGCCCTGCTCTCGTGAGGACATCGCCCTCTCCGTCGAGGCCGGCTTCGACGTGTACTGCGTGAAACCGCTCGCCCCGCTCCAGTCACTAACTGTGCTGCGCTCCGTCACGGGCCAGTGAAACGACACATGCGACTATGCAAGGTTGTATTATTCGTCACACAACCCCACACGCAGTGATTCACCGAGCAACCACCCCCGCGAAGGCCAATAAAACCAATGACGCCATGTACTTTCACCGCAGAAGCCAGCATTTCGTCAAACGGAAAGCTGGTTATTTTCGCGTCACTCTTCCGTGGACAGACGGTGCGATGCTCGATTACCCGCGACGCGCTAGAACAGCATTTCTGGGCGCCCGCCGGTGCCGACGAAACGCGTCTTCTGAAAGCGTATTTCGATGGACACGGGCGGATTGCAGCTGCGGTCGAACGGAAGCTGCTCAAATCCCCCGACGAACCCATAAAGCTGAGCACTGAGGATTTCTCTCACTAACGATATTCCTCGCAGCAGGGAACGCCCCCCAATGTCCTGGCTCCGCACCACGGCAGCGCCGTCCGCCCGCGTCCTTCTTATCCTACTAGCGCGCTTGGTCAGTCAACGATGCGCTTCAGCATCTCCCGAAACCAGAACATCGAACGCTTCACGCGCGTCTCTCAGTTCCTGCATGGCGGCCGCAAACCTCGCGAGCTCCAGTGTAGACGGCTGTCGGATTCCGTCATCGCCGAAGTACGTCTCCAGCGCCGTTGAGGCTGCGTAGACCTCGCGCGCGGCACTCACGACCCGCTCAAGCGCCAGCGCCTCGTATGATGGTGACTTTCTTGTCATCGCTCTTAACCTCGGACCTCGGGGCGCATCATTGATGCGCATATCTAACAGCAAACAGTGAAAACAAGCACCGGGTCAGTCGTCGAATATATGTTCTGCGTCGCCTCGGACCTGCCCGCTTACCAGGAGAACTGGCTCGACAGCGAAGAGCCGCGTGAAGGTGAGTATCACGTTAGGTAGTCGTCCGCCCATCGAATCCTGCCACGCCATCTCGTGCATGCTCTGCCCTGTTTGCAGCGTATCGTGCCCCGTCTTCGGCCGCAAGAAGTCCCCTCCGTCCCGGCCACCTCCGGGTTGTCTTCTCGCCGTATCAGGACCAATGATAAGGAAGCCCGTATCGTTACTCATGTCGACGCTAGCCCAGTTCGCTTTCTGTATCCGATGCCGACGCACGCTTCACAAAGCAGCGCGTCGACGCAGCTCTCGCCACCTCGGCCTGCCCGGCCGGTCTCGTCTCGCCCTGCTCGGTCATGCGGGCAGCCCTGCTCGCGGCGTTTCTTGCCGACTCCCTGTGGTTCACTGTTAGTTGCCGTATTTGATGGCCGTGTGATGAACAGGTTCGTGCGGATATCGATATCCCAATGGAACGACTGCCAGGCAGATTACGAAGCAGATGCACAGGGAAGGCTTCACACGGATACACGCGTTGGAGAGTAGTCTTGGTGCAAGGCAACGACCGGCTATCCGCTGAGGCGCTGACGTTGCAAACGGATGCGACCGGCGAACCATTGACCCCGAGAGGCTCCATCCTTAGGGAAGAGGATGCCGTGACCCTGTGAGCCGTTGCCCCCGAATAGCAGGTGTCAGTGCAAACGGCGCCCATCAGGACGTTCAACCAATGGCTGGCTGCGTTCGCACGTTGCACCTTTGCCCTACGAGCTTGAGGTTGTCGACCGCTTGCCCGCCTCATAAGCACACGCCCGTGATGTCCGGCCCACTGTCCCAGGCATCACAGTGGAGATTGCATGCTTGAAGACCATCTGAAAACCGCTCAGGGAGTTCAGCACGACTACCTGTCTATCGAAACTCGAGACGTGACCAACGAGCCTGATTCCGTTAATCATGAAGACGTTAACGAGCGTCTTGTCCTCGATTAATATCCGCAGGAATGTATCCTGCATCGATGCTTGATTCGACATGCTATTTTTCCGCTTTCATTGACCGGGCGGCGTTGCCCCGTTACACGCCCGCGAGTGCGTCGGGTTATCTCTACAACCACGAGGCTGGCGGCAGCATCAGTCGCCTATGCTGTCGTGCCCTGTGTCGGTGCTCAAGAAACTTGAACACGCAAGATGGTACCGTCATGCGGGTGTAGCGCGCTCGCGGATGTCGAACATTGATAGATGGCGGCGCCTGACATCAAGCACGTATTTTTCGCTATCTGTGACGACTTCGGCTTGGCACGCCCCTGTCGCGAATTGTACCCGCGCGCTTTTTTCAAACGGTTTTGCGCTTTTTGCATAAGCGGCACCACCGCCAGGTCGTCCGATAGAAAAACAAGCTGAATACTGTTGCAACCCTTTGTCCGATGCATCCGCAAGTCGCCCTCTCGATAGGCTCGAAAGTCTACGGGCTGTCCGCACTACAGTAACCAGGTCGCGGCGAACACGCCCTCATCGAATTGACCGTACCGCGCTCCCCGTTATCATGCCGTCAATAATGCTCTCGGCGGCGCCGTAGCCCCTCATCAAAGCTTGCGTCTCGCTGGAAAATGGCCGGCCGTCGTCCTGACCGAAGCTCAACCGCTGAATTATTTCGGCACTTTCGGCCCGTGAAATGTGGACGACTGCGACATATCCTGCCGGCGTGGAAAGAATCTTTCCGCCTGGCATTCCGCCGATGGACCTGGCGTCCACCTCGATGGTGAAGTCTTTGTATCGGTACGACCGATGCATGTCGAAATTGCGCAGTGCCGCGCCCTCATGAAATGCCGTCTTCTGCACCCATCGTTGCTGGCTCCGGCGCCCTATGTTGAACGCCAGAGCCTGAAACAGCCGGACTCCCCTCAACCTCAGGTGCCTGTTAGCCCATGTGCAGGCCACCGTTCAGCGAAAAGTCTGCCCCGGTAGCGAAGGCTGCTTCATCGCTGGCAAGCCACGAGACAATCGAGGCGATTTCCGAAGCCTCCCCAAGACGGCGTACCGGGATGCTCTGCACGATTGCATCCATCACTTCGGGGCGCACCGCACGAACCATATCCGTTCCGATATAGCCGGGTGAGACGGTATTCACCGTGACCCCCTTCGTCGCCACCTCTTGCGCCAGCGACATCGTGAAGCCGTGAATGCCGGCTTTGGCAGTCGAATAGTTAGTCTGGCCAAACTGCCCTTTCTGTCCGTTCACGGATGAGATATTGATGACGCGGCCCCACTCCTTGCCAACCATCCCCTCGATAACCTGCTTGGTCACGTTGAACAGGCTCGTCAGGTTCGTGTCAATGACATCGTTCCAGTTTTCGCGAGACATTTTCCGGAACACGCCGTCCCGCGTAATGCCAGCATTGTTCACCAGCACGTCAATCTCACCCACTTCCTTCTTCACCTTTGCGAAGGCAGCTTCCGTCGATACCCAGTTAGCGACATTGCCCTCCGAGGCGACGAAGGAGAATCCAAGCTCAGCCTGCTCGGCCAGCCAACGCTCCCGGCGCGGCGAGTTGGGTCCACATCCTGCCACAACCTTCAGTCCATCCTTGTGCAGTCGCTGACATATCGCGGTACCAATTCCACCCATACCGCCGGTTACGTATGCAATTCGCTGTGACATGTTCTACCCCCGGTTTTTGTTACGGTTAATGACCAACCTACTTTTATTTGTTAAGCGAACCCGCATTGCCGGTGGCCCCGATTTCGAACGACTGTGGCCTCGATAACCAGGCAGATGGGCAAGTCATAACGGTCGATTGAAGGGGTGCAGGGCTACCCGCTCCATTGATTCTGTCTACCACGCGCATTTTTCGCGTGACCAACGACCCTCCCGTCAGAGCGACAGCATCCCCACAGCCCGTAAGCTCTCCCGCGTGCGACTCCATTCGTAAAGTTCAGTAAGCACACCTTTCCAAGACGCCCCACGTTTTCGTTTCAGCGCCGACTCTCCAGCACCAATACGAAGGCTGCAACATCGTTCGCCGGATGTGAAGACTGCTTCATACGAGGCGCCTCTGCGCTGCGCTGTCCGGTGGCATTCAAGTGGCTTCGGCCCCTACACGCGCCTTGCCCTTCGGTAACTGCGTCACTCGCCGCTTCTGGGCGATGGACTTCCGCGTAGAAACAGGTCCGGGCTGCGCCCCGGCTGTCTGCTCTGGCAAGCGCCCATGCTTCAGAAAGCCGTGAAGCACCTTGACTGCCTCCTGCTTGCCGCGTTGCTCAAGCTTACTGAGCAGCGCATCCGCAAATCCCTTCAGGTCATCGCGCCCGTGAGATGCCTCGAACTGAACAAGTGTTTCCCTGACCGCCGCGTGAATGCTATGTTCGTACAACATGCTCGCGATGTGCGAAGCGCCTCGCGCCAACTCCATCTCGCAACCATTCAAGCGCCGGACGTCATCAGGCGACCGTTCACGTTTAACTGCCTTCACATCGATACCCCGGGTTTTTCGGCAAGTGCCTGCCGTTTTCGTTTTATAGAAGCCTGCTGGCGCCTCGCCGCCAGCGATACGTCGGGAGACGTAACGGAAGACGGGGAATCCCGACGTACGGCGCACCGACTCCATGCTCCGCCATCGCCACGAAATGCAGACTAGGCGACCTGAGCCTGCCCCGTGCAAAGCCAGTGAACGTCGAGATTGAGGACGGCGGCGAGACGCGTGCAGGCGTTCAACGGCGGGACGGTGATGCCGTGTCGCCAGTATTGCACGTCGTATTCAGTCACGCCCAGCCATCTCGCTGCGCGCGCCGAACTGATGTCGGCGCGTTTGAAGGCCCTGTCAAGGCGCGCGGCCAAGGCACGCCTCAGGCGGTCGTCCTCGATGCTACGCTCAAGGTGACCGATATTCGTCTCATGAAGCTTCATCTTGTTACGTCTCTCAGCATTTATTTTTTAGGCAATTTAGTGCCGCCCCTTCTGCGGCGTCAAATGAAGTTACGTGTTCGTCATGACAGCGTTGTGACTCCTCGTTGCCACCCTCGTCACCTTGACCACGAACTCGCATACTGGTTGTACGCACAACTATCTCTACACATGCTCATCGGCGTCAAATAAAAAATGGTTCTGAGAAAAATCTATGCGCTGCATAAGCACGGCCCGCACTTCGTTTTTTTGAAGTCGAAAAATGTGCAGAAGCGCACAGACGACAGAACGCTCGATGTCGGGAGCATGAACGACCGTGCTACCCCCAAATACGCCGAAGAAAGTGCTTTGGGCGTGGGCTCCTCGATAACTTCTGCCGCACGGGATGCGCCATCGGCACGCCGCGTGGGCTCCAGATACGCCTACCGGGTTTTCACCTAGATAACGTTTACGCCCCAATACCGACGCGGTTTTGCCGAAATGCCCACGCCTCGCGCGCTGACACGATTGAACAAACGATTTGACATCCGCGCGCCCGACTCTAGAATCGGTATTGCTGCATTGCAACAACGCTTTCAAAGCTACCCGTAGCTGCTGCTGCCGTTCAGCTAAAGCGAACAAAGAGAGCCGTTTGGAATGCTTAACATAATGTCAGCGCTATCGCGGCCCGAGAGAAGGCGACTGCCCGACCGGCCGGTTGCAAAGGTCAATGGAGGCTGAGGCTAAGCTATCCATGGGCCCGCCGGTTACGAACGGAAGCACCGGGCATGCTCGGCTGCTGTTCGTGCGAATGCGCCATTCGGGATGATGCGCGCTGCGCTTATCAACGAGCGCTTGCGCCCGTCCGTTGCAAACATAGGCCACGGGCGGGCGCATATCCCGGAGGGTCCAATTCTGAGGCAAGGAGCTCTATGTCTACGAGGAAAACGCGGTTTAACGAGGCGTGTGCCCTGGAGCGGGTCGCGAGTGCGGCTCGTGAGGTGCAAGCGGCGTGCATCGCTCTCCAATGTCATTTTCGACCCGATGGCGACGCGCAACCGCCCATGTCGCAACTCGTCAGGTTTGAAGCCGCGATGCTTCAACTCAAGGCCGCCCGCGCGGAATTCGAGGCCGCCTTTAACTTTGGACCTGCCTGGCAGGAGGCTCAAGCCGACATCCATCGGCATGGCGGCTGATGTTGAGGGCACAACACGAGGTCATGTGCATCCGCCGCGCTGCCACAGAACAAATGATTGACATTCAGACGCTGTCCCCCAAGAATGCGGATTGCTGCAGCGCACAAAATATTTCACTCTGCGGCTCATTGCCTGTGATTCGGTCCGGCGGTTCACCGGACTTTTGGTCAGCCCCTCTTAGGAGTTAAAGATGAACAGTCTCAACCCTGAACAACTGGTCGCCGCGCAGAAAGCCGGCGTCGAAACAACGTTTGTTTTCCTGAACAAAGCGTTTGAAGGCGTCGAAAAACTGGCCGGGCTGAATGTGCAAGCGGTCAAATCGACCCTCGCTGAAAATCAGGAAATCATCGTCAAGGCACTTTCGGCCAGAGAGCCGCGCGAACTGTTTTCGCAGCAGACGAGCCAGGCGCAACCCGCCCTTGAGAAGGCGCAGTCATACTGGCGACACGTTTACGAAATCCTCTCCAGCACCCAGGCAGAATTTGCGGCGCTCGCCGAAGCACAGTGCAAGCAGTTCCAGAGCGATGCGCAGACTTTCATCGACGGCCTTGCGAAAAACGCGCCAGCGGCAAGTGAAACCGCCGTGACGGCATGGAAGACATTCATCACGACAGCAAGCCAGACGGCCAACTCGGCGTACGAAACTGCCGCGAAAGCCGCTAAGCAGGCAGTGGAGAATGCCGGAAGCGACCTCGATGGTGCGTCTTCTGCCAGACGGTCCCGCCAGGCTGTTGTACCCGTCGAACCTGCTGAAAAACAGTAGTGTTTTTGACGTTGTCCGTCACCGCAATAACGGGAATGAGAGGTCCTGTTCGCTGTTTTTGCGCATGACCTTCTGCAGCTAGGCGGCGCCTCTGCATCCCGGACACCGGCATGGGATATCGGATGCGCTCCACCCATGTCGGAGTTGTACGGCTCAGATTCACACGCAAAGTGCGGGTAGCCAGCGCTGCCCTGTTGGTGCGCACGAAGTATCAATGATGCGAAGTGCACCGACTCCTGGTTGCTGGTGCCGCGTCGTACCGCGTGCAGTCGTGCACCGCCAGGCCAACGACGACAGGGTAAGGAGACGCGAATGAACCCAGCCGGGAGGTCCTTGCGCTTGCTGGTCGAAAAATGGCTGGCGCCGACTTCGCGAACGACGATGCGGGTAACCAGATTCACTCAGACAGGCTCTCACCGAAGGCGCTATGTACGCGTCGAGATGCTGCGTCCGGAAGGTCAGGTTGCGCTCTTTTTCTTCCGCCACGATGACGGTACGTGGCATGTGCTACCGCCTGATTCGGGAAAATAGCGATTCATGACGCGGAGGTAACTTATGGTTGAGCAGGCACACGGAATCTCATTCAGTATCGAATCACGCTCTTCAATTTTTATGCGAATGCGCGCAAAACGACGGTCATCCACGAGTGTGGAACACCATTCACGCATGACAACGCAGATGTGCTCAGGATACTCGATGCAGCAGCCGCAACAACGGAAAGGCCATCTTTAAACGGCAAAGCGTACGCCATGACGTGGAACCGATGAAGGGCGCAGCGCGAGTGACCCTCCCCTTTACATAGCATCGCCGCCTGCTCGCGGAGCCCGTCAGACGAATTCATCGCCCTCACAGGACAATTTCAATCGGCCATGCGCATGGCGCCGCGATACACCGGTAGCAATACCGTGCGCACCGTCTTATTCCTCATCAGGGTAAAACCGCGCCTCTCATGGGTCAGTCAGCGCGCCCAACAAACCCCGCTCACCCGACATTTGAAATGTGTCGTTTTTCTGGCAGCCCGAGGAAGTATCAGGCGACCTCGTCATCCGGAGCTGGCGCACAAACGTTGAAGTGAAATCGCTGACATTACGGACATCGAGCCTAACGGCGGTGCCGACAAGTTCACCGGTTCGAACTGACGCTGGCGAAGCTGGGTGTGGCTTAGCCCTGGCTGAGCATCCAGCACCTCCGAATCCGCTACGGGTGAATCGGGCGAGCACGCAACCGAAGGGCATATACGAGCAGACTGTGCGCTGGCGACGCGGTCCGGTAATGACGTTGAGACGGCCTGCTGTTCCCTGAACTCACCTGGCGGGCCACTGGGCCTATGGAGGAGACCACGAATGCGACTGGATGACCCTTCCTTCGCGCGACTGAGACTGCTGGCGCCGATGCTGGATGACGTTCTCCGGTCGCACGAAATAGACAGCGCTGACCAGGCCGCGCACCTCGACGAGCTTGGAGCACTTTGCCTGCTCCTGGCGCAACAATACCGAGATACCCACCCTGCGTAAATCGCAAGGCCAAGATGAGACGGTCGGTTAGACCGGCGACGACGCGTGCGTGCGACCTGCAATGGTCTCGCATCATGCCATTCTCGTGTCGTCCTGGGACGTTCTGGCCGTGTCACTCCTTGCGCTCAGATGATTATTCGACATGCCCTACGCGTTTGCGCGACGTGGCGAATGAGCGGTCTTACGAGTTTGGCGTTCGCTTGAGAATACAGAGGGTCCGCTTCACCGCTGAAACCACGCGCTTCTACGATACTAGGTTGCCCGCCTGCATCGTGGACCCAAACGCGACGATGCATGCGTACAGACGAATTCACGGTGAAGAAGTCGTGACGGTCCTCGAAACGTCCGGCCTGTCTGCCGCAAGCTATCCTCGCTTGCCTGGTGATTTTCAGTGTTTCAGTTCGCGCCGACGTCTTCAGAGTCGCGACCAACCTGCTTAAGAATGGTTATAAGCGGGGCTTTTACGAATGCAACTCCAATGAATGTTGCCGGAACCCACGTCGGCCTGGCCTAGGAACCCCTTTCACCTTTAATGCTTCGCACATCTGTTGGAAAAGGAATCTTTTTAAAGAAGTGTTCTCATGCTTCGAAACATGTCAGCTTTGACGCGCGTGCCATCTTCTGGGCCGAACACAAGTGCACCAGGTGCCTTTCGGCCTCAATTTCAGCGGTGGGTTCGTAGACCGCGAAGTTTCTATTTGCAGAGCCGGCGGATGACGCGAGAACCGACTCCCGCGCACGACAGATATTCAGTCGTTCTTGCCAAATCACATGGCAGTTGAAAGAGCCGAGGGAGGTTGAACACTGGGGAGTGCGCATTCGTTTGATTTTCCGTGCGAACGCTCCACTCTTCGATTGAAACCCTCAAACAGTTCACGGCTTCGCATCTCCTCAATTCCTTCGTCGTGCAGTTGAGCCGATTGGCCTGCCGCACCGTGGGTAGTTATTTCCGGCGCAGCAATGCGCCGTTTGCCTAGTCGAACCGCTCGAAGAAACAAAGGAGAAGCAAATGAAGGCACCATCGAGAATTGTCGTCGGACTATCATCAGCTTCTGCTCTCGTGCTCGGAAGCGGTACAGTTCCGGCGCAAGAAGCTGGGACCAGGACCGCGCCGGAAATGGAGCAGAAAGTGTTTGTCGATAGCGAACGAGTGAAAGTAGCAGAGAACATCTTCAAGCCGGGAGCGGAAAGCCCGAACATCCCCTGACCGTTTCGAGCCGTATGCGCCATCAAGGGGGGGGCAAATTTCAGCGTATTTACGCAGACGGTCGAAGAGAGGACGCTCAGTACAAGACTGACGAAGTGAAAGCCATTGTGGAGTTGACCCGCTTCAGTGGACGGTTAAGCAGTTGAATTGTGCCCGGGTGAGGGTCCTCCCTTTGATGCCAGCCCACCATACATTTTTAAGAATGTCGGAGACAGTGAAATCGTGCTTTACATCGTGTACATCAAAAAATGAAAAGCCCGCATTGGCGAATTTCATCATCGCACAACTATTCGCGAACGTGATTGCGGCTGGACGAAAGTTGCACGGAGAACGGGAACGGGCCTCCATTGCTCTCCATGCGCGAACTCCGGCGTGTGGGGGTGCTCGCCAATCTGGTGGCGAGCGTCGCTCATGACTTCAGCAGGCTGTTGATGGTCTGTCCGCCTACTTGGAATCTCCAGCCCGGAAGAAACGCGCAAAACTCGATGGCACCTCAGTCCTTGCAAAGCGGTTCAACATTGAGTTGCGGGCGCTGTTGAGCAGTAGCGGCAAGATAGTGACTCGACCGTGAGGTCGATGCATACCGTCTCGCCGCCTGACCGGTGGCGCAAATGCTGGGTTATTGACCGCCGAAGTAAAGCTTGTTCATATCGGCCGTGGATGCAGGTCTAACCGCCACTCCGCCTCCGGACGCCGATGACCCGCTGACGGTTCCACCGTATCCGGTTGTATCGGATACTCGAGCCTCTGCTGCCTGGATATTCGCAGGATAATTAGGCTCGTCGCCGCTGGATGGAGTATAGCCCGCCGATTCCAGTTGCCTGAGTTCAGTGCGCACCTGGGCTCTGGTTACCGGTGAATCGGATTGCGCGAATGATACAAGCGGACTTGCAAATATTGACATAGCTACTACAGCACCGATTAACAGTTTCATGATGACTTCTCCGAGACCTGCTCGTTAGCTTGTTACAAACATCACCTTTCTCACAACGACTGCACCGACGGATTAATGATAGACGCTGGCCGAATAAATGCGCCCGCAGATTACACAGTGTTTTGAAATTATTCGCGCGGTATGTCCGAAAATTGTTAGCAAAACTTCTTGAGGTACAGGATTACGTTCAGCCAATATACTGAAGGGATTCATCCAGCAGATTCCCGCCGTTAGTTCGAGACGAGCGCGGTCGGATGTGCGCGGGCGCGTGCATCCTGTTTCCATTAACACTCTTTGCCGACAGGCCCGGTTAGCCGCGCCAGCGTGACTCCAGCTTGCTACTTCTGTCTGAAAGCAATGCCTCGAACTCGCAAAGTGCGAGCGGCTTCAAAAGTGAACCATCAAAACATGACATGTCCAAATGGTCGCGGAGGTCAGCATCCGCGCTCAGCGAAATAATGCGTCGGGACGCATATTTCTCCGACGCGCGCAATCGAAGGCACACTTCGTATCCGGTTAAGTCCGGCAACGCAATCTCCAGCACAATCAGGTCGAAGCCCCCTTCTTCGCTGGCCGCCGCCAACGCGTCAGAACCGCAATAAGCTTTGGACGCGGCGTGCCCCATCGCACAGGCGATGTCCGCCAGTACGTCGGTCGTAGCGCGATAATCGTCGACTAGCAGGACTTTCATCAGAAGGTAACTTCCTCGAACCAGGACGCTCCAGCGTCGGCCGCCGCCGTTCACCACGCCGCGTTCGAACGGGGCCGACTGACATAGGCGAGCCGATGATTACCCAGAAGTGCGTTCGCGTGAAGACGACGCCCTCTCCGCTCCAGCTTTCCCTAAAGCGGCTCACAGCTCGGTCGGGATGCAAGCATGGGGATTCATACCCTCGTGCAGTCTGAAGAATGTGCGCCGCTTAATCTCACCCTTGCCAATGACTCTAGCCGGAGTTATCGGTGAGGGCCAGCAAACCACGCGTCGTGGCCAGAGCTGCCGATAGGCCGGCGTATCCAGCCAGACAATCGCAACAGATTTGACTGGCGGTCATACAAGCGGCCAGTCACACAGGAGCGGCCGCGGCGGCACTTGTTTCGGACAGCCAGCGCCCTCGACGCGCATCCCATCTCGGCTCAGCGCCGCCTCAGGATTGTTGACTGAAGCAACGCGCCGTCCGGTCCCTCTCGACGCGCTACGCCGTGGTTGCGATTCGGAGCGGCGACACACAAAGCACCGATAATGGCGCGTTGGCACCAGAGAGGCGTCCCGATAAGCCCCGCCGGCCGCGAAAAACAAACGACCGGTCGCGGACAGAGAAACACGGGGGCCGTTGCCAGGTCGTTAGATACGTGTGGGTCACGAGACCAAATCGAATACGAGACACGCAACGTCAGGAAAAAACCTGTCGCCGCAAAGCGACACCGTTTGTTGACAGTGCGTTTCCTTGCGACTTATCGTTTCTCGAACTTTTCCCTCCGCTCGTGGCGTCCATACTTTCATTGTGTTTTCGTAAATTTAACCGGCCACCGTCGTTTGCCGCTTAACCCAGAAGGCGACGTCAAAAAGAATTTCTCCGTGTAGGAGGGGTGATGCAGCTCCGCTATCAAAACCTTGCGCTTGCACGCCGCTCTGCCGCACGGTTGGTGAAGATGCTCAATAGCGGCGTGGTTACGTTCCCCGGAGAGGCGCCGGGAGAGGCGCTCGCGAAAGAGATTACGGCCTTTGTGCTCGGCTACCCGACATGGAACGAACTACGGTTGACCCGCCATCAAGGCAGTTCCTCCCCACCGGATGAGCGTCTTACCTCGCTTGACGACCTCCAGGCGCGTCATGCGTATCAGACATCCCGGCTACAGGAAATACGCCCCCATCTCGCGGACGCGCAAGCCCGGCACTTCATCGAGCAGTGGAGACCGTCTTCGGCAACCGCTTTCTGGCCGCAACCCGAGCTTGAGGCGCCAGACTCAGCCGGTGCAGACGCTGCGTTCTGGGAATCCGCACCGGTCGAGCCGCGCTATGCGCTGGAAATCCTGCAGACGCTCCAGTGGCCTATCCTCGGCCTTGCCTACAACCCCGGTGATGCGACGGCCGTTCCAGCGGTCCTTGTTTCAAGCGAGCCGCGAGGCCCCGTCCCCGTTCTCATCTCCGCCCACGAGTACGACCCCGGGAGCGACGAAGACGAGCATGTCCGACGGCAGAAGGCGATGGCGACGTCGTTCATGCAGCAACACAGGCGGCCTGCCGGCCTCGTGCTCCTGTTTGCAAGGCCCGTCCGATGCGCGTCGCATCTTTTCCTCGGCTCCGTGTACTACCAGGGGCGCTGGCTGGACATGCCCTGGAGCCGTGCGCTTGCAAGCGTCGATGATTTATTCCGGTGGACATCAAGCGGATGGGACATTCACAACGCACGCGCGGAGACCGCCGACGCTCGGGGCGAACTGACCAGGCTGGCCTACGCCGCGTGGGCTAAAGGGCCCGGAGGAACGCGGTCGCTGGAGACCTGCACGACGCTGAAGTGGGACACGAAGCCCGTGTAATCAGGGCGGACGGAAGGCTGCTCCCTGTTCAGGGCAACACATATGCGCGAACCCCGTCCCCCTTCTCTTCGCGCCTGGTCGCGCGCCACGCCAGTTGTGAGGAGAGCGTATCCAGGTATCCAGGTGCGACCTCGTCCCGTTTATACCGGCTGCAGGCTATCCAGCGGGTGCAAGACCATCCTGCCGCATACTTATGCATTGCAGGCAGACGAGCTACGCGCTCGCTGGCACCTTCTGGACGGCGAGCCGACCGTCGCCGACCTCGACCGTTACAAACTCAAGCCACTTACGAAGAGAACGAAATAGTCCAACAGGTAGAGCCGCTCCGGGCGGTGGCCAGGCCAGTACCGGGCACCGACTTCACATTCGTCACGCCAGTCACGCTTGCGACATTCACGCTCGGCTCTGCTTGCTGCGTTATTTCGATTTCATCTGTTCTCTTTCTTTCTGGCAGCGCCCGCAGACAGATTGCTCCGGTGAGCGGAGCGCATGCGTTCAGGTGCCCAGATGTAGCGATTCAGCAGCAAGGCGAGCACAATGCATGCGACCAGTCCGACGCCCAGCACCAGGCAGCGATTGAACTGAGCCGACGGCTCAAAGCCAAACATCCAGAGCATCATGTTGAGAGTCATGCGACCCAACCCTCAAGCGACTCAGCCGCAAACGAAAAGCGAAGCGTCGAGGACGAGGCGAAGGCCCAACGAGGACTCGTTACGGCGCCCCTCCTGACCGCGAAAATCAACTTGGCCGCGCCATCCAACGACGATAACCTCTCTCGCGCCGCCCTGGAGATAGGCGCGTATTTTTCGCTCTTTTTCCTGAGGCAACGTGGCCGCAGACATTACTTCAACGCAGACGTCGGGCACCCACGGCAGCGGGCTCGTCGAATCCACGTGGGCCCACCGGCTGGCAGGCATCCAGATGATTTCTGGCACCCGGATGCCGTAGGTCGGCGTAACCACGGCGACATTGCGCCCGGTCGTGCCACCCAGCTGGCTCGAAATCTGTAACGCGAGGTTCGCGCACAGGGACCGGTGGGTAGCGCTACAACACGGCCCGAGCAAGACCTCTCCGCGTTCGCTCAGTTCGTACCGGTCGATACCATTGAGCGCCGCATCCGTTTCCAGCCACTGCCACGTCTGAAGCAGCTTTTCCCTTTCAAGTGAAAAGTTGTCCATGTCTGTTCTCGTACAAAAGGTCGCCTTCCATATCCGAAAAGTGTTCTGCCACGGAGAAGGCAACGCACGTAACAATGTGGGCTTCCGGTCAGCTGCACGCCAGCGCAAGTTTGACAAAAGCCTGTTACCGGATTTGAACAGGTCAACTGCCCGACCTGCGCAGGTCATGACGCAAAGGTCGCCTGCAGCGGACTTGCGGACGCTGTCGGAAAACTGGCCGTGTCCCGAGAGACGAAAGTCCCAGGTCTGCCAAGGACGTTCAGCATCGGAATCAGCGTCGGTCGTGCTGCGACCAGGGCACCGGATGTCGTCCTGTTGCCAGTTGTTCCGAATCCGTCCATGGCACACAAGGGTGACCATGCACTGCTTGTTCGCTCCGGCCTCGGAAGGCAGACCACTAGAGGCTGCGAACGGCGGCGAAGGCTCGTCAGCGACGGCAGGAGATGGCAGCGCGTCCGACTGGGCGAACGCTTCGGGGACAAGACTGCGAGCCCAGCTCCCGCAAGCGGGCTCCGAATCAAACTTCTATCTGCGCGCAGGATGGGTGCTTTGCTGTGGCACGAACGCCTCACGATGCAGCCGCTAGTCGCCCGCCAAATGAAAAAGCCCCGGTATTTTATTACCGGGGCTCAGTGTGTGCCGCGCCGAAGAGACATCAGCCGCACACTCTGCGGGTTTAGGTCGTGACGCCGGGCACTCTCGCAGTAATCCCAGCGCGTTCGGCCATGTTCTGGGGAGCCTGGCGCGCCAACCGGCGGCAATTATCATGCGCCGCGGAAATTCCTGCAGTGAAGATGCCATCGTTCGCGCAGCAGCTCCGGCCTGACGCCTGACCGAGTCTGGAGCCGGACTTCTGTCATCAGCGTCAGCCCAAACCAGTCCGCCATTTATCTCATATATCGCAACAATATTTCGCAAACCAGACCATTACTCTACGCTTAACGCCTATCTAGAATCAAATCACTGACTGCGAACAAGGCTGCACGCAGCAAGACCAAATAAATTCTGGAGGTAGTACCATGACATCGTTCATTCAAGCCGTTGTTGTTGCCGCTGCGCTAGCTGCTCCGGTTGCCGTGTTTGCTCAATCAAACCAGCCTGTAACCCGCGCGCAGGTTCGCGCAGAACTGGTCCAGCTCGAAAAGGCGGGTTACAACCCGGGGCTCGCTAGCCCGTATTACCCGGCGGACATTCAGGCAGCACAGACTCGTGTCGCCAAACAAAACGACTCGGCAGTCGGTGGTGCAGTTAGCGGGTCATCGGTCTCGGGTGCACGTGCCTACAAGACCGAAGCAGAAGCCACTGGCGCGCGTTCGGTCTATTTCGGCCAATAACCTGTCAGGCTCACGAGTCTCCGGAGACCCACCCGGTCGCCGGACATCACCCTGTAAGCGCGCAGCAGCCCTGCGCGCCTCCGATTAACAAACTAGCTCGCTACTGCGGTCAAACCCGCGAGCGGGCCACTTTCATCTGAAACACCTCCGCCGTCGGATTCCCGATGGCTTCGCCCGGGCCTTCATGGTCTGGGCCTTTTTGCGTTTGTAGGCCGCCCCCTCGAAAACAGGACGTCAGGTAGCGCCTGACTTCGAGGGAGTCGTCCGCGAACCGCGGGCCCTTTGAAGCCCAAGTTTTCCCTGGCGCCCCTGACGGTCACGCAATCGACCAACCCCGGCTGCTAGACTGCCCCGGCATGGCGACCGCCGTGCACGGACCGTTCTCAGGAGAACGCGACATGGGCCTTTTCAGCAGCATCCTCAGCAAAATTTTCCCGTCAGACCACCCCGCGAACGCTGCGACAGACGCGGCCGCCCCGGCCGACGCAAGCGCTGCTGCCCCCGTTGCGGATTCCGCTGCGCCGGAGCAGACGCCAGCGCCGGCAACGGGTGCCACCGCAGAACCGGTAGACGTCGAGGCTGTATTGACCGCGATGCAGGCGCAAAAGACGGAGCAGCTGAACTGGCGAACCTCCATCGTCGACCTCCTCAAGCTACTTGACCTGGATAGCAGTCTGTCGGCGCGAAAGGAACTGGCAGCGGAACTCCATTACTCGGGCGACACTGAGGATTCATCCGCGATGAATATCTGGCTGCACAAACAAGTCATGAGCAAGCTTGCAGAAAATGGGGGCAAGCTTCCTGCAGACCTGAAGGTCTGAAGCCATTCTGAAGCGCGGCGCTGGGTTCCGGGCAAAAGCCTGGCGTCACGAGGGGTGTCCCAGGTGTTCCTCTCGACACCGCCCGCCGAAAGACCAGCGCTAGCCGTCGCCGCTAGGATTTCAAGCCCTCAGGCGGATTCGATGGGTCGAAACTGGCCGAAGTGCTCAAGGGCAAAATGCCGGAAGTTTTCCACGGCGGGATTTGTCTGGTCCGCGCTCCATGCGAAGTCGATTTCCGCATACGCGTCATCCAGCCACAGTTCACGGAAAACAATGTCCCGAAAGCAAAGCTTTTGCGCCGAGGCTGGAACGATAGCCACGCCGATGCCTGCATGCACAAGCGCAACAATGGTATGGGTCTGGTCGATGAACTGAACATAGTCCGGCCGCACGCCAGCCGCAGACATGAGCCCAGAAATCCGGTCATGAAAGTATTTGCCGCCTTCTTCTGAATACATTACGAAGGGCCCGCCCTCCAGGTCCGACGCTGCGATAGCCTCATGCTGGGCAAGCGGGTGGGCCGCCGGCAGTGCGAGCAGCAGCGGCTCACGCGCGATGAGGCAGTATTCCAGTCCTGGTCGGGCGAACTGGCAGCGAAGGATACCCAGGTCGATATCCTGCGTCGCGAGCGCCCTGACCTGCTGCTCCGTCACCATCTCCTTCAGGACGACCTTAATGCCCGGCAGGCACGCGCGCGCCGCCGCCAGCAATTCAGGCATCAGCTGATAACCCGACACCGCGGTAAAACCCAGAGTTACCTGGCCAGCATCGCCTCGCGCCACGCGACGTGCTGATTCAACGGCCTGCTCCCCCAGCCGCAGGATGCGAACCGCATCCCCGTAGTACACGCTCCCGGCGGGCGTGAGCCGCACGCTGCGACTCGTGCGCGCGAAGAGGATAAAGCCAAGCGTCTCCTCGAGCAGATGAATCTGACGACTCAGCGGTGGCTGCGTCATGCACAGTCGCGCCGCCGCTCGCCCGAAATGCAACTCCTCCGCGACAGCCACGAAACAGCGCAAATGATTCAGCTCAATATTCATGACAAAAAAGGTATTGGTCGATACAAAACATAGCTTAGACGTTTATTGGTCCGCCGCCTATACTCGCCGAACATCGACGCGTCGCCTCGAAAGGCATGCAGCCGCGATTACCGCTTTCGCCCACACGAGCGCGCCCCATAAACACTGGAGACCCAATGCCTCTCGACGTTTTGCTTATCAATCCCGTTATCCCCACACTGGACAAGGCGTTAAGCGAGCTTTACGCCGTCCACCGCTATTACGACCAGGCCGACAAGGCTGGCTTCCTGAGTGAAATAGGCCCGCAGATAGCCGGCGTCGTAACGGGAGGTGCGTCGGGCATCAGCAACGAGCTGATGGACGCCATGCCTAACCTGCGAATCGTGGCAATCAACGGCATTGGCACGGACGCGGTCGACCTCAACTACGCGCGCTCGCACGGCATTCATGTCTCGACGACGCCCGACGTGCTCACCGATGACGTCGCCGACATCGCCATCGGCCTGCTCATCGCCGCATGCCGGGGACTTTGTGCGGGCGACGCGTACGTGCGCGACGGTCAGTGGGGCAAAACGGGTTTGCCGCTCGCGCGCAAGTTCAGCGGGATGAAAGTCGGCATCGTGGGCCTCGGACGCGTCGGGAGGGCCATTGCGACGCGCGCCGCCGCCTTTGGATGTCCGGTCTGCTACACGGACCTGCGCGAAATCGACGGCATTTCCTATCACTTTGTACCGAGCGTGGTCGAACTCGCCCGTGCGAGCGACGCGCTGATTCTGGCCGCCTCGGCCGACAACGCCGAGGGCATCATTGACGCCGGCGTGCTGGAGGCACTGGGTCCAGACGGCTACCTCATCAATGTCGCGCGCGGCAAGCTCGTGAAGGAATCGGAACTGGTGGAGGCGCTTGCGGCGAAGCGCATCGCCGGCGCGGGCCTGGACGTCTTCGTCGACGAGCCGCATGTGCCCGAGGCACTCTTCTCGATGAAGAACGTCGTGCTGCAACCGCATCGCGCTAGCGCCACGGTTCAGACCCGGATAGCGATGGGCGACATCGTGCTTGCCAGTCTCGCAGACAGCTTTTCCGGGCACCGTCCGGCGACCAGTGTGACACCCTGACGGCCCCCGTTATGCCACCGGCGCGCGCTCACGCTAGCCATCTGAGCACCTGAGCGCGGGACAGGTGGACCCCTCGAGAAACATCCCAACAAACATAATATGGGAGGAGACAGATGAACGACCTCGATATCACCGCGTCGTCCGCCGCGCGCGCCGGAGTGACCCCGGCCAGCATTGGGCGGTTTCGCTACTACATCCTCGGCCTGATTTTCTGTGTCACGGTCCTGAACTACGCGGACCGCGCAACACTCTCCATTACCGGCACAGCGGTCGCGCACGACCTCGGACTTTCGCCTGCGGCGCTCGGCGTCGTCTTCTCGGCGTTCGGCTGGGCGTATGCCATCGGGCAAATTCCCGGCGGCTGGCTGCTTGACCGCTTTGGCGCCAGGCGTGTGTACGGGTTGAGCATCGTGCTGTGGTCGCTTTTCACCCTCAGCCAGGGCATGGTGACCGTGTTCAGCACGGCGGCCTCGGCGACGGTTGCACTGTTCATCATGCGGTTCATGCTCGGTCTGGTCGAATCGCCGGCGTTCCCTGGCAATGCGCGCATCGTAGCGACGTGGTTTCCGACCGCTGAGCGCGGCACGGCGAGCGCCCTCTTCAATTCCGCGCAGTATCTGGCAGTCGTCCTCTTTACGCCGCTGATGGCGTGGCTCACCCATGTGCTCAGCTGGCATCAGGTGTTTTTCATCATGGGCGCGCTCGGCCTGGTCTCCGCATGCGTCTGGTTCGCGACGATGGGCGACCCGAAAACGCATCCCCGCATGCGCCGGAGCGAACTCGACTTCATCTCGGCCAACGGTGCCCTCGTTGGGCTCGACGCGGTCGCCGTCGCTGACCAGCGGCGCTTTACCGGCCGGGAAATCAGCACGCTCTTTACAAGCCGGATGCTCTGGGCCATTTACATTGGCCAGTACTGCATCACGGCCCTCACCTACTTTTTCATCACGTGGTTTGCGGCTTTACCGGGGGCATCCTGGGTGGCGCGCTGTCCGACTTCCTCGTCCGCAAAGGTGTCTCAACGTCAGCGGCACGGAAGACACCGTTCATGCTCGGCATGGCGCTCGCCTCGACCATTATGGCCGCGCCGTTTGTGCATACCGACACCGCTGTGGTGCTCATCATGTCGCTGGCGTTTTTCGGCAAGGGACTGGGCGCCATCGGCTGGGCAGTGGTCGCAGACGTCTCGCCGCGAGAGATGACCGGGCTGAGCGGCGGCGTATTCAACGGCATTGGCAACGTGGCCGGCATCGTCACGCCGCTTGTCATCGGTTTCGTCGTCGCCAGCACCGGCTCTTTCGACCGTGCCCTGTGGTTTCTCGGGGCGCACGGCATCGTCGCCCTGTTTGCGTATGGTGTGCTCGCTGGAAAGTTCAAACGCATCGAGCTGAAACATTAGGACGTGCCCCTCGCCGTCCGTGACGGGGAAGCCGCGTGCTTCCCTTTTCTATTCTTTGCCCGAGGAAGGATTTTTCCTGGTCAGGGAACACAGGCAATCCAAACGTTCGGTCCTACGTTCATTATGGTTATCCGACGTCCCACCTCCATCACGAACGATTTAATCGAGACGGGTTCAGAGGCCCGGCAAATGCTCAGAATTACTGAGCTTACAGGCCGAACAGGGTTATCCCGCATCGGAATCTACGCTCAAAAATGTAGACCGTCATCAGACGACTATAAGTCTGACGCAGCTCACTAATCGTTGGCCACGCCACCGGTTTAAAAGCCGCCAAGCCAATACTGGAGACCATACCTTGATATCTTCTACCGTCACACCCCAGCCCGAGACGCTGGAGTCAGCTGTCTCAAAGGTCAAGCGCCACATCCTGCCGCTTTTCCTCGTCATGTTCATCGCCAACTACATCGACCGCGTCAACATCGGCTTCGCCCACGCGCACATGCAGACTGACCTCGGTATCGGCGCGGCGGCGTACGGACTCGGAAGCGGTCTGTTCTTTGTGGGCTACGCCCTATTCGAAGTCCCGTCGAACATCCTGTTGCAGAAATACGGCGCCCGGATGTGGCTGACTCGCATCATGGCTACTTGGGGCATCGTGGCGGGCGCAATGGCTTTTGTTCAGAGCGAGTCGAGCTTTTACGTCCTGCGCTTTTTGCTGGGCGTGGCCGAAGCGGGCTTCTTCCCCGGCGTCATCTTTTACTTTACACAATGGCTGCCGCAGAAGGAACGCGGTAAGGCGACGGCGGTGTTCCTGTCCGGGTCGGCCATTGCGTCCGTCGTGTCCGGCCCGATTACAGGCAGTCTTCTGTCCATCCGGGGGCTTGGCCTGCACGGCTGGCAATGGATGTTCCTCATCGAAGGTGGGTTTTCCGTGGTCCTCTGCATTGCTACCTGGACACTGCTGAAGTCCCGCATCGAAGACGCCGGATGGCTTACGAAGGTTGAGAAAGACATTCTTGAACGTTCGATTGCCGATGAGCAGGCGCAACGTCAAGGGGTCACCCACAAACACGTTTCCGCGTTCAGGCTTCTGAAGGACCCGCAAATCGTGCTGTTCTGCGCGCTCTACTTTGCCATTCAGCTCACGATTTACGCTGCGACATTCTGGTTGCCGACGATTATCCGCAAAATGGGCGGCCTCTCGGATATCCAGGTGGGTTTCCTCAACGCGGTGCCCTGGCTTATCGCAATGGTCGCCATGTACTGCTTCGCCCTGCTCTCCGCGAAATGGCGCCATCAGCAGACATGGATGGCCGTGGCGCTAGTCATCGCTTCGGCCGGACTCTTTGTGTCGACATCGGGCAATCCGGTCGTTTCGTTCGTCGCAATCTGCTTCTCCGCGATTGGCTTCAAGGCAGCTTCGTCGCTGTTTTGGCCCATCCCGCAGGGCTATCTGGATGCGCGCGTCGCGGCCGGGGTTATTGCGCTCATCAACTCGATTGGTAACCTTGGCGGCTTCTTCGCTCCGGCCACCTTCGGATATCTGCAGCAACACACAGGTTCGATTACTGGAGGCCTGTACGGACTGGCCGTTGCCTCCCTGCTCGCCGCTGCGGCCGGCTTCCTGACCCGCAACCGACGCGCTGCGCCGGATGACTCGCCGGTTGCGGCTCGAACCGGGACACAGGTCTGAAGTGACGGGTCAAAGGCAAGTATGCGCCGCGCATTTCTCGTGGGTTTGCCGCCCAGTGCCGGCACGGAGCCTGCCGGGTCCGGCTGCCAGCAACCTGGTCTATTACTTTACTGAAGGGGGAACCGGAATCGTGTCTACGCATTCAACCCAAAACAACGCAACACCAACCGTCGTCAGCCTGCGCGTCGTTCCGGTCGCCGGCCGTGACAGCATGCTGCTGAACCTGAGCGGCGCGCACGGCCCGTACTTTACCCGCAACATCGTGCTTCTCGAGGACAGCGCCGGCAACACAGGCGTCGGCGAAGTCCCGGGCGGCGAAAGCATCCGCAAGACCATCGACGACGCACGGCCTCTGGTCGTCGGCCAGTCCATCGGCAACCTGCAGGCCATCCTGAACAAGGCCCGCACCCAGTTCGCCGACCGCGATGCGGGCGGCCGCGGCCTGCAGACGTTTGACCTGCGCACCACCATTCACGCCGTCACCGCGCTCGAAGCAGCGCTCCTTGACCTGCTTGGCCAGCACCTGGGCGTGCCGGTTGCAGCGCTCCTGGGCGAAGGCCAGCAGCGCACGGAAGTCGAGATGCTCGGCTATCTGTTCTTCGTCGGCGACCGCAAAAAGACCGACCTCGCCTATGCGAGCGGCGCTGAAGGGACCGACGACTGGGAACGCCTTCGCACCGAAGACGCAATGACGCCCGAAGCGGTCGTGCGCCTGGCCGAAGCCGCTCAGGCGCGCTACGGCTTTAACGACTTCAAGCTCAAGGGCGGTGTGTTGTCCGGCGACGCGGAAATCGAGGCAGTGACCGCCCTTGCTGAACGCTTTCCGAAGGCGCGTGTCACGCTCGACCCGAATGGCGCGTGGTCCCTCGCGGAAGCCATCCGCCTGTGTCGCGACAAGCGCGACGTGCTCGCCTACGCAGAAGACCCGTGCGGTGCCGAAAACGGCTACTCCGGCCGTGAGGTGATGGCCGAATTCCGCCGCGCGACTGGCCTGCCCACGGCGACCAACATGATTGCCACCGACTGGCGCCAGCTCGGTCACGCGATTCAGCTCCAGTCGGTCGACATTCCGCTCGCGGACCCGCACTTCTGGACGATGCAGGGCTCCGTGCGCGTGGCGCAAATGTGCCACGAGTGGGGTCTCACCTGGGGTTCGCACTCGAATAACCACTTCGACATTTCGCTCGCGATGTTCACGCACGTTGCGGCGGCGGCACCCGGCAAGATTACCGCCATCGATACGCACTGGATTTGGCAGGACGGCCAGCGCCTCACGCGTAACCCGCTGCAGATTGTTGGCGGCAGGGTGAAGGTTCCCGAGCAGGCCGGTCTGGGCATTCAGCTCGATATGGACGAACTGGAGAAGGCGCACGCGCTCTACCAGCAGCACGGTCTGGGCGCGCGTGACGACAGCGCCGCCATGCAATACCTCATTGCGGACTGGAAGTTCGACAACAAGCGCCCGTGCCTCGTGCGTTAAACGCCGCGCCTACCCTTTCCGCTGCGGCGGCGTATGCGCCTGCCGCTGTCACCCTATCTGCAGCAGATTTCCATGACCACACCACAAGAGCTCAAGAGCATCATTTCAGAAGGACTCCTCTCCTTCCCCGTCACCGACTTCGACGAGCACGGTGACTTCCGTGCCGACACCTACGCTGCGCGCCTCGAATGGCTCGCCCCCTATGGCGCAAGCGCCCTCTTTGCCGCCGGCGGCACGGGTGAATTCTTCTCGCTGACCCGCAGCGATTACACGAACGTGGTGCGCACCGCGACCGAAACCTGCAAGGGCAAGGTGCCGATTCTCGCCGGTGCCGGCGGCCCGACGCGGGTGGCCATCGAGTATGCGCAGGAAGCCGAGCGTCTGGGCGCGAACGGCGTGCTGCTGATGCCGCACTACCTGACTGAAGCATCGCAGGAAGGCATCGCCGCACACGTCGAGCAGGTCTGCAAGGCGGTGAAAAACATCGGCGTCATCCGTCTATAACCGCGCGAACTCGAAGCTCAACGTAGACATGCTGGAGCGTCTGGCCGACAGCTGCCCGAACCTCATCGGCTTCAAGGATGGCGTGGGCGAAATCGAAGCGATGGTGACGGTTCGCCGCCGGCTGGGCGACCGCTTCTCCTACCTCGGCGGCCTGCCGACGGCTGAAGTCTATGCCGCTGCGTACAAGGCGCTGGGCGTGCCGGTGTATTCGTCGGCGGTATTTAACTTCATCCCGAACACGGCGATGGATTTCTACCGCGCGATTGCGGCCGACGACCATGAAACAGCGGGCAAGCTCCTCGACGACTTCTTCCTGCCGTATCTCGCAATTCGCAATCGTCGCCAGGGTTACGCGGTCAGCATTGTGAAGGCCGGCGCCCGGCTGGTTGGACACGACGCCGGTCCCGTGCGCCCGCCGCTGACGGACCTCATGGCCGGCGAGATGGCACAACTCGACGAACTCATCAGGAAGCTCGGCGCGCAGTAACACGAGCGGAACGGTGGGGAGACGCTACGTCCTCCAGCCCCGGCGCACGCCGTACCGCAGTCGCAGCCACGCACAAGTCGTGAGCACGTTGCACGCAAGAAAATCCCACGCAAAAATGGGATTTTTTGAATGACGGGAGGCGGGCTCAGGCAGTTGGCCGCGCTCCTGGCACCACTTCATACGCGTGCGCCGGGCGGTCCGTTTCCGCGACAGCGTCGCGGTAACCTGCCGCCGGATTCTGAGGCCGGGGACATCCGCTTCCATCCCAAAACAAAGCGGGAGCGCCTCGTCCGGATTTCGCCAGGTCTGCCCAGCTAACAGCAGTATGAATCGGCCGCCTTTTCCGGTCGCCATCGCGAGCGTTCCGTCAACGCTTTCGATGCAATCTGAAAAGCTGGCCTTGAAAGTACCGGAGGGGCGCTGCGTGCGAGATTTCAGTGCAACGGGCCGCCTCTTTTGAAGCCTCGACACGAAACCCGTTCATTTGCAGGATGGCGGGAGTTTGCCTCGAGATATTGACTTGCGCATATTTCCTTGGGTGTTTCAGTCGGAATCAACGACTGCGCCCAGTGCAGCGCACGCCGGTCACCGCCCTGCTCACGCAACCTGTGGCCCGGAGCCGGAGGTCACGACTGGGCCGCGATGCAAATGCGCCCGCGCGACCAATTCAATTTCTGTATCGAACGGTACCTATTTCGGCTTGGACAGCTTTGCTGGCTGCCGCCGTACTCGTGCGCGCAGGGCTGAGCGACAACGTCCCGCCCGCTCAGAAAGACAACAGACTGGAGACACGCCTCGATGCACTCAATAGTCCGAACAAAAATATCGGCCGTCCTCGTATGCGGCTTTTTCGCATGCTCAATGCCATTGCTTGCCGCCGCGCCGCAGTACATTCTCTCAAGCCAGGACGGCAAGGTCATGGTGGTCAATGGCGAAATGAAAACTGTCGAAGGCGAAGACAGCGTTGCGCTCATCAAGGTGACCGGCCATCGCGCGGAAGTTGTGAGCGAGTTCAAGGTACCCAATTCTGTCTTCGGGCCTCCGCAATCTGTGGACACCACGCCCGATGGGCGTCTCGCCTTTATTACCGCTGGCGCGAAACGCGACCCCGCCAATCCAGCCAAAACAGCGCTTGACGACAAGGTCAGCGTCGCCGACCTGACTGAGAGACCACCGCGTGTGATTGAGACGCTCCATGCCGGTGCTGGCGTCGCGGGAATTTCGGTAAGTCCCGACGGAAAGCTCGCCATCGCCGCGTCGCGTGCGGGCGGGTCAATCACCGTCTTCAGCATCGCTGGCAAAGACGTCAGGATGACGCAAACAATTGACCTTGGCGCGAGGAGCGGCCCGGGACACGTCGTATTCACACCGGACGGCAGGTGGGCACTCGTCACCCGCGACGGTGACCACCGGGTCACCGTCCTTGCCATTCACGACGGTCAGGTGAGCGTCACGCCTCGTGACATTTTCCCGGGACAACGCCCAAATGGCATCGAGGTGAGTCCGCGCGGCGATTTCGCGGTGGTCGCCAACATTGGCAAGGGCCATGGTGACACAGATACCGTAAGCCTAATCGACCTCACGGTCGAACCGCCTCGTGTTGTCGACACGGTAAGCGTCGGGCAGACTCCCGAAGGCGTCGCCATTTCCCCAACAGGGCAGCTTGTCGGCGTATCGGTCATGAATGGCAGCAACAAGGCGACCGGCTCGCCCTTTTACCACGCGCACGGGAGCTTCATGTTGCTGAGGGTCCAGGGGATGAAACTCACGAAGGTGAGTGAGGTGCCGACCGGCGGATGGACACAAGGCGTAGCGTTCAGTCCGGACGGGCAAACTGTCCTGGTCCAGAACACCATGCAGAAAGAGATTGAGGTTATCGCTATCGATGGCGCTCACGCAACTGACACCGGCCAGCGGCTCAAGTTCGACTCTGCGCCGAGTGGCATGCGCGCGATGAATACGCAACAACGGGAGAACGGGAACTGAATGCGCAACTCAGGAGGCGGCCATTTTCTGCTGGCTGTCCTCTTCGCTCCGCCCCGCGAGGTGTGGGCGGTTCGGCGTCCGCAATCCATGTGGCGCTGTTGAACCGGACAGTCGGTAGCCTGCTCCATGCCGCGTCTCGATATGGTGATTGCCAAGCTTCTTTCGGAGGCTGTGCACGTGTACCTGGACGGTGTTGCTCTTGACCTCCTCTCCCCAGCCGTAGATTTTCTCTTCCAGATAAGATGCTGTGAAGAAGCGGCTGGGTTCGGTGAAGAAGATGCGCAGGATTGCGTATTCCTTGGACTTCAGTGGAATGCGCACTCCGTCCACCAGAACCTCGCCGGAAGCATCGTCCAGCGTCAACGCGCCGTGCGACACAACGGACGTAAGCTGCCCAGCCCGCCGCCTCATTAGTGCACGGAGCCACACCGTGACCTCGTTGATATCGACAGGCTTTTCGAGGCAGACGTCCGCGCCTGCGTCAAACGCCATGGTGCGCTCCGCGACAGAATCGCGCGCCGTAAAAGTCACTACACTTGAAGTGTGGCCGGCGGCCCGATAGTCTTTAAGAATCGAAAGGCTGCTTTGCTGCCCCTCAATGCGGAAAAGAATCGCGTCGTAAAAATCGTTCCCAAGCGCCAGTTCGGCGTGTCGAGTATTGTCGACCCAGTCCACCGCGTAATTTCGCGCCCGCAAGGCTTCCCGCAAGATTTCGGCGAACACGTTATCGCGCTCATATATCAAGACACGCATTGCTCAACCTGTGTTCGTGTTTCTTTGGCCCTGTGTCCATCGGCCGTTCAGATGGCGCGACCGCGCTAGCCTGGAATTGGGGCATTGAGAACATGGACAGTGTACTTAAACCCCGCCACCTGAGCAGCGAACCGGGCAAACATTGAGCGGCGCTAAGGGTGCTGAGAAGCGAGTAAGCTCGTCCGCATCGCCAAAGGTATGAACGGAGCAATGGTCGAACGCGTCTATGCCATGCGCGCTCGCGACATTTGAGCAACGGCATCCAGTTCCGACTGACGTGGCGCTTGTCGTCCATCGTAATGACACGACGGCGGTTGCGCGCTGGTGCGCGCCACCCTAGCTCCCGAAGAAAATACTACATTACGGGTCCGTGCTGCAAGATTTGGCGTGCCTCGTGCCGCTTTGCGTCTTCGCGTCGGCTGCTCCACCATAAGCGGGCGTCTGCGTACCCGTGGAGGCGGGTGGATTGGCCATCTGCTGAGCGGCCGGCTGGTCAGCCTCCGGCTACATAGAATTTTGCGAATGCGCCAGGCTCGAGACCGCCAGCAGCCCGGCGGCAGACGCGACAACCAAAAGTGATTTCGTGTTCGCTCCTTGATTCCGTTAGATAGGTCCTCCAATCGGTTGCTTTTGGTATTCGCGACAGTTCCGCGTCCGGTCACCTCGCACGTGAACGAGGTTTCGTCCCCTCGGGGCATAGTCCGATGTAGAAATTTCAGCGGGATTTGAGGAATGAAAACAGTGGCGCTAAACCGGAGTTCCGGTTCGCGCGGAGGCGTGCGAAGTCGTAATGCTGCTCGGTTTTGTGGACGGTTCAGCACGTAATGGTCGCCCTGCAATTATCTTATAGGGCGGCGCACAAAAAATGGCAGACTAATTCGCGGCAAACTCGTCGTCGCGAGGAGGTTCGCGCCATCTTCACCACGGGATATGCCGCCTTGCGCGACGCATGGCGCCAGTACCGATTCAGTCGGCGCAGCGACAGTGCCGGGACGCGCATCGACCAACAGCCGGTCACCGGTCAACACGGTTGCGCATGTGGCCACGCATTGGGCGACACGGGATATTTCACATCATTCGAGGCGGCCTTTGCCTCCAATGTGGTGCAAATTGAACGCGCACGTTGTGCAGACGTGGTCCCGGCACCTTGTTGGCGACGAAATCCAATACGCAGATTGACAGAGGAGCAGGCACCCGGAAGCAAGAGCGAGAGCTGTCGGACGCGTGGCGACGCTTCCGACAGCTCCTGTGTCTCCCGCGCGTTTCACGAGGATTCCGCATTCTTCCTGGTCGTCCCGTTGCGAGGGCCTCCCCGCACACGCCGCGAGGCCTGCCTCGTCGGGTACGCCACTTGCGACGACAAATCCGCAACGCGGTGTGCGCTGACATTAGATAGGAAGATACCATGCGACAGAAATTGTTACGTGCAGTGGTTGCAGCAACGTTCGCCACGTTGGTAGGGACTGCCCACGCTGAAGGCTGTGCAAAAGGGGCTGCTGTCGGAGGCGTAGCCGGCCACATGGCAGGAAAGCATGGCGTCGCAGGGGCAGGCGCAGGATGTGCCATCGGACATCATGAGGTCGCGAAAAAAGACAAGGCCGCCACGAAGGCCAACGGCGCCAGCCAGCCAGCCGCGCAGTAACGAGGCGCGGGGCGGCAGGAAAGATACAACGCGGCGCCGGACAATGCGGCGACGCGCCAAGTTCGCCCCGCCGAATACGTTCTCGCGCGTAATCGTTACCATACCTCCGCGCTAGCAGGAGGGCATTGTCTCAACGGCGGTGGTCGCTACCGTCACGCTCCTCGTGGCTATGGCCGCCCTCGTGGCCCCAGTCCCCATGACGTCTTCCGTCGTCATGGTCGTGGTGGTGATGGTCCCCGTCGTCGTAACGATAACCATACCCACGATTTTCGTAGCCATAAGCGTATCCACCGGGTGCGTACACGACCGGCGGCGGCTGGTACATGACCGGAGGCGGCGCCACATACACAGGACCCGGAGCGCCCAGGTACACGCCAACGTCTACGTGCGCTGACGCGGCGCTTGACGCGCAGGCAACGGCAAGTCCCAAAGCGGACAATATCAATCTACGCTTCACTTCTACTCCAATTGGGTGTGGTCCACACGCACGGCGTTGCCTCTTACTCCGCAGGCGGCGAGCAACACATGTATCGATGCTGAGACCGCTGTGTTGCCAACCGCGCAACCGAGCAGATTGTACCGTTGCTCCGTACCGCGCGTATTCTTACCGACCGAGCCGGGCAGCAAGCGTCCGGCTGCCGACGTCGACGAACTATCGCGCCTGCTGGTGCACGCAACTGTGCATATGCCGGCCACGCCCATCGCCTGGAGCACGCGCCCACCCGTCAGCATGCCCCCCCATTCCCGGCGCGCTGGCCCAGGTCTTCGCCATGCTCCCAATAGCATCCCTATTTCCTTCGATACCTGTATCCCGGGCGGCAGCCATCAATGCCGTAGCCGCACTCCGCAGGCGCACGCTCATACGTTAACGAACGCGGTCGGTCACCGACGAAGCGCCGCGCGGAGCGCCCTTATGGACACCGCGGTTCATCTGTGCGGTAGCGCGCTTTATATAAGCCAATGGCAGGCCCCCGATAGCAAACACAATAATCTATTTCGTGTTCCCAGCTTGACGTCTTCCACATGACCCAGCGCTGCGCGATGTCTGTCGATGCTCGCTTTTCCTTCCAGCGCATGCGGCGCTGTGCGAGTGGACCGTTTCCGGCGACTTTCTCTTCCGGTGTGCAAACCAGAAGGGCGCAAGCCGCGCGTCAGTCCATCGGTAAAACCAGCAAACGTTTCGGAACGTTCGTAACAATTCGTTGCACCCGCAACAACGCTTGCGCGCTACCCTCGCGGCCGATGTTTACCAACCTAGAAGGGAATCAAATGAAGAAGTTTCGTGTCGCAGCGCTGTTTTTTGTGATGGTCGCCGGCTTGAGCGCGTGCGACAACATGAGTGGACGACAACGACGGGATACCACCATTGGTGCGGTAGGCGGTGGGGTAGCCGGTGCACTGCTTGGCGACAGCGCGATAGCAACCGTCGGGGGCGCCGCTATCGGCGGCCTCATCGGTAATGAAGTCGGCAAGTCTGGCCAATCGCGACGCGACCGCTGAAGTTACCACCTCGCCTCTGTACGAAAAGGAGCAGTGTCCTTCGCTTGTGGCTGCGCATCCCATGAATGCGGGTGCGAGAAATGCGTCAATGCTGTTCCAGTCACATGGCTGCATGATTCACATCATCGGACTCTGCTGCGATGCAGGTTTAGGGCCGCCGTGCCCTCGTGTAACCTGAAGATGGCGACGCTCGCTGACCACGCGGAATGTTGGACGCCTGTCGCCCGCCCGCTCGCTGTCAGCCGCGACCTTCGGTCGCCTTCTGCGCGCTGGCAGATTCTCGCCGCGTGCGGAAGGAACGCAGTGGCCGTTCACGTTTATCTGGTATTCTGCGCTGCCCTTTGAGCCGTGACTCGCTGTTCCCCTGCAATTGTGTGGGGTATGCACGCGACCAGCAGAATGCAAGTTTTACAAAATCTCCCCACATGGTGGTCTTCGCGCCCCATTTCGTTCGGTTTTCTAATCGGTGTCGTGTCAACGTCGGCGGCGGCAATGCGTCTGTTGCTGGCCCCCGCGCTTGGAGGCAGCGACCCGTGGATGTTTGTTCTTTTTACTCGCACTGGGGTGCACGGCCTGGGCCGGGGGCCCGCTTCCTACCGTATTGGCGGCGGTGCTCTCGGCACTGATTGCTCACGCATTCATCCTCGGTGACGGTCTGCATACCCATTCCCTGGCAACCGTTCGCACTGTCTGTTTTCTTCTGGTGGCTGCCTTCGTCGCTTTTGCCGGACACCGGCATGTCCGGCAAAGAGCGGCGCTTCGTCGCAGTACTGAGTTATTGCAGGCGCTCAACACATTGGGCTGCTGACTTTGCCTACGAGTTCACCGTCGACGGAAGTTCAATTCAGCTAACCCATCTGACTGTCGGAGCAGAAGACGTAACGGGGTACAGTCTTGCCGAGCTATATCGACCGGACGCACTGGACCTGCTGCTTGGCGCCGATGAGAGTCGACGACTGGAACATTTGTTGATGCAAAGCCGCGCGGAAACGCATCCTCCGGGCGAGCTCAAGCTGCGCCGGCGCGACGGGACTTACGCGTGGGTCGAATATCGCAGCGGACCGTGGCTGGTTGATGGACAGCACGCCCGCATCATCGGTGCAGCCCGTGACATCACCGCCCGCAAGATTGCGGAAGAGTCGTTGCGCCGTCACGTGGCAATCCTGAGCGCGATTAACTCCTCGTCTCCTGACCTCATCTACCTGAAGGATGTTGAGGGGTGCTATGTGTATGCCAATCCCGCCTATGCGGCCGCGCTCGGTTTAAGACCGGTGGATATCCTGCACCGCCGCGCGGAAGACCTCCTCGCACCTTCGGCAGCAGATACCGTAAAACGCATGACGACGAGGTGATGCGGACGGGGACGTCTCAGGTGTTCGAGGAGCAGGTGCCGCGCGCCGGGAAACCCACCATCTATCTGACGTCCAAGGCCCCATGGCTTGACCGCAGCGGGAGCATCGTCGGCGTCTCGGGCATTTCCAGGGATATCACAGAGAGAAAGGCGCTGGAGGCGCGCGACGGAATCGGACGACCGGAAGGGGCGTTTCATCGCCACTCTCGCACATGAACTGCGCAATCCGCTCGCTCCGCTCACAGCTGGGGTCAAGGTACTGCGTTCGGCAGTCCTGCCCCAGGAACGTATAAACCGGGTCCTGACAATAATGGAGCGGCAGCTGCAAGGCATGGTCCGGCTCGTCGACGATATGCTCGACGTGGCCCGAATCAACCGGGGCGTGCTTGAAATCCTACCGTCGTGGGAGCGCCTTGACGATATCCTGGACACCGCAATGTCCAGTTGCGAAGGTGCGATAGCCGCGCGACACCAGTCGGTTGCACTCAACACGGAAAGGGCGCCTGCGGAAGGCTACGTCGACGCTGTGCGGCTGTCCCAGTGCCTTGTCAATCTCGTGGGTAACGCATCCAAATTCTCTCCAGAAGGCTCCGGTATTGAACTTGTCATCGAACGCCGGGCCAATACGGTGGCGTTCGTCGTAACGGATGAGTGAAGCATCTTCGGGCGGAACACCGGGCCCCATGTGTTCGAGATGTTTGCACAACGGCGGCCCACTGGCCCTTCGAACGGCCTTGGCATCGGGCTCGCGCTCGTCAGGGAAATCGCCGAAGCGCACGGCGGTTCAGTTCGACTCGCGCCCGCTGCTCCCGGCAAAGGCGCCCGCTTTGTACTTGAAGTCCCGCATCCCGCACGCCCGGCAGACGCCGCTTCGGCCATAGCACTCATTCCCCGTGCACCAAGCGCCGTCGGCAGGAAGGCGCTGGTGGTCGATGATAATGCTGATGCGGCAAATGGCGTAGCCGCCCTACAGCGCTGACCAGGCCGCGCACCTCGAGAAGCTTGGCGCACTTTGCCTGCTTCTGGCGCAGCAATACCGAATACCCACCCTGCGTAAATCGGAATAAAGCGCGAGCGCACGATGAGACGCTCGCCTAGACCGGAGACGACCTGAGCGTGCGACCCACAATGGTCTCGCATCATGCCATTCTCGTGTCGTCCTGGGACGTTCTGGCCGACTCGCTCCTTGCGCTCTGATGATTATTCGACATGCCCTACGCGTTTGCGCGACGTGGCGAATGAGCGGTCTTGACGAGTTTGGCGTTCGCTTGAGAATACAGAGGGTCCGCTTCACCGCTGAAACCACGCGCTTCTACGATACTAGGTTGCCCGCCTGCATCGTGGACCCAAACGCGACGATGCATGCGTACAGACGAATTCACGGTGAAGAAGTCGTGACGGTCCTCCCACATGGGATTCATGTGGACGACATGTTGTCAACAGCGAATGCCAAGTTTGGCAGACGCGCCCGTTTCATCGAAATACACATGGTCAAGCGATAGGTTTATCCCGAGCATGGACGCGTGCCGTCGCCCCTCGGCTCCCCAAACCTTCACCCGTCCACACTGGTCGACGACAATCACCTCAGCGGCGCCGCCCTCAAGATAGGCATCAACCCTCCGGCCGATGTCCTGTGTCCTCTCGCTATCGAGAAGCACCTCTACACAGAGGTCGGGTACGAAGCGCAAGGGCTCGTCGCGGTCAACACCTTCCCACCTCTCGGCAGGCATCCATATCACGTCCGGCACTCTGATGCCAAAAAATGGAGTGATGACAGGCACTGACATGGCTGCAAGATGCCCAATCTGCTCGGTCACACAACAGAAAATATCTGTGAAGACTATCTGACGTCGGGCCGACGGATGCGAATTTTTCAGTACTTCACCACGCTCGTTTAACTCGTACCCGTCCGAGTGAACATTTTCCTTTCCTGCCGCCAGGCGACGCCACATGGCAAGTAATCCATCGTGGTCCGGAAGAATGGGCGCGTTCATGGGCATCTCGCAGGGAAGTACCTAAGCGTATACCCTCTCGTTGCGATTTGACAAATTAATGAGTGTATGAAATACCACATTAAGTCTACATCCTATGTTGTATCGTCCACCCGCTCCCGTTCCGTTCATGCGTTGACAAGTAAGTTGCCCGACTGACAGACGAGCGCCGCCCGCATCAATCGCCACTGCCATTCTTTAATAAAAACAATTTGTTACATAAGATTTTAAATCTATATTCTCGAATATCGCCTAACGTTTATGCGTGCGTGGGAACCCCGTCCTGCGCACGGTCCTTTTTGGCCCGTCCATGTACGGGCTTCTTTTTGCTGGCGACGCGGCGGGCACAATCGAGCATCCGTTACTGCCACTGAAAATTCAGACTCTCCTCTATGGCGAAGTTCTGGGGAGTGCGGCCGTTGGCCGCAGGCTCTACGCTCTTGGAGTCCGTGAACCGGATGCGCCTGAGCGTGTGCGGCGAGTATCCGGTCAACTGGACCAATGGGGATTTTTGAATCGTATGCGATCCATCAACGACGCCTGTCTGAGGGTGCACGCCGTTGCAGCGAGGATGGTGTAGAGGGAAGCGCAATCAGGGAATGTCGACCGGCATCCTCCAGGGAAGCAGCGCGTCGTATTCATCGACGGTATTTGCAAGTGGCAACCGTTGAAACAGCCAGGTGAGGTAGCGATATGGATCGATGCGGTGGGCGCGACAGGTCTCCACGATTGAGTAGATGTTAGCGCTGGCGTTTGCGCCTGCAACGGTGTCTGCAAAGAGCCAGGAACGGCGTCCTACACAGAATGGGCGAATTGAGTTCTCACAAATATTATTCGAGATGGGCCAGTTGCCGTTCTCGATGTAGCGAGCCAATTTCGGCCACTGTCCGCGCAGGTAAGTTAGCGCTTTGCCAAGCGGGCTGTTCGGCACGACGCCAGGAGATTGCTCGATCATGAGCTTGTAAATGACATCGAGCACGCGCCTACAGTACCGTTGTCGCAATCGCTGTCGCCGATCGACGGCCCATTGTGCGCTGCGTGCCTCGACGGCGAATAACTTTCCGATTAGCTTGATGAAGCGGGTGGCGAGCAGATCGGGCGAGCGCGCTGCTTTGGGCACATTTTCCTCTGCCTTGATGAAGTATCGTCTCGCGTGAACCCAGCATCCAAGATGAACAAGCTGGTATCGCTCGGCGAGGCCGTTATAGGGTTCATAACCGTCCGTCATCAGGACCGCACCTTTACGAATGCCCGTGAACAGCTTGTCAGCCAGGTGCGCACCGCGACCGGGCGTGTAGGTGAAGCAGCGGATTGGATTTCCTGAATCCGTCATCTGCGACCAGAGATAGCTCTTCGTCTGAGGCTTACGCCCCTTCTCCTTCAGGACCTGGAATGTCGTCTCGTCGCAGTAGACCAGCTCCGCATCGAGCAGTGCATCGCGCATCAGGTTAATCACGGGCTGTATTGCCAGACCGACGCGAACCATGCTCGCGGCGATCGTGTTGGACGAGATGTCGCCGCCGAAGCGCCGCAGCAAACCAGCCTGACGATAAAGTGGCATCCCGAACTGGTACTTGCCCGTGGCAATCCACGCAAGCGCCGATTCGGTGAGTAGTCCGCGAGGGATGATGCGCACGGGCGCCGGCGTGACCTTGATGCCGAGATCGCAGCATGGGCACGCATACTTGACGCGCTGGTGCTGGATTACGCGAAGCTGCTCTGGAATCACATCGAGCTGCTCGCTGATCTCTACGCCGATTTCCACGAGCGCGTGACCGTCGTTCGTGCAGAAGCGCTCAGCCTCGGGTAGATCATGTCGCACAACCTCGCGCGGCAGATTCGGATCGAGCGGTTTGCGATGACCACGCCGCTTGCGCTTATGGGTACCAACTGTCGTCTCCGGAGTGTCTTCCAAGGCGGCCGTGCTGTTCGCACCGAGCGCTTCGGCTTCGTTGAACAGCCCCAGTTGATCGGAACCCCGCGCTTCGCTCTTCGCGCCAAACAGTTCACGACGGTAAGCACGAAGCCGCTCCTCGGCAAGATCGCGTTCCGCTGTCACAAGCCGCAACGCGCCACGTAGCGCTTCCTGTTCTTCTCGCAGTGCGCGAGCGGCCTCGCGCTCAGCGAGCAGCTCTTTCAATTCGTCGGCGGTGATCGTGACCTCGATCGGCATACTGCTTCGACTAGTATGCCAAGGGCACGTTCAGCTAACGCGGAGATATTCTTGCTTTGTATGTCGCCGGATCGCCGTAATGTCATCGCCGTCGAGCAGCGCGTGCAGGACGTCGCTTGTCATCGTCACGACCTCGGCCTTGTTGTCCGGCCAGATGAAGTGGCTCGTCTCCAATCGTTTGATCATTAGCCAGAAACCGCTACCATCCCAGAAGAGAATCTTGATGCGGTCACGACGCCGATTCCCGAAGATGTAAAGAGAGGAGTCCATCGGGTTCAATTGCATTGACTGCTCAACGAGGATCGACAGGCTGTTCATACCGTAGCGGAAATCGACAGGATCACGGTGCAGGTAGACCTTCAGCTTTTCGTCAAACCTGAACACGGCAACCTCCCTAAGATCTGAACTACGGTGGTCAGCTCGTCGATGGTCGCAATCGAGCTGCCCAGATCAAGTTCGACGCCATTCGACAGACGCACATGGAGCGCCAGAGACATCGTCATCGAGGGTGGTGCTGGCGAAGGCGGTGTCGCCGTATGGACGAGCGCAACAAACGGCGCAGCATGACCGTCGGACGACATTGTGAACGCGGTAGGCACCGGAGTGTCCATCGTCACTTCGTCCGACACCTCTGAGACTTGAGCATCCGACTCCTTGGCGGCTTCCCTCTGTCGATATTGGGTAACCCAGGTGCGCAGCAGATTCGGGTTGATATCGTGTTCCATGGCTGTCCGCGCGATTGATACGCCTCGCTTCAAGCAAAGGCGGATAAGTTCATCACGCGCGTTGTCATCGTATTCGCGTCGGCCATCGCGCTTCTGGCCAATCACCAAACGGCTTCGCAAGTCGTTTTCTTCTGTCATCGGTGCAAATCCTCTAGGTGTCCACGTGGACACCTAGCATCAGAGTGCAGCGATTTCTACACAAGGGCGCTACTGATGGATCGCATACTTTGAATCTACGACGCCTCGACTGCATGGCCCCGTCATCCTTTGAGCGGACAGCACCTCCCTCCCGCCCTGTCCGCGCGCCCGCGCGGAAGATTGACGATGACCATCGAGGAAACCTGGACAGGCGGGTCGGGTGATTCGTAAGGCTGCGTTACGACCAAATCGACCGGCATGAACAGACTGTGGTCTGTCATTGTCAGCGAAGTGCCGGTGCCCAGCGCGGCGTCCGAGAAAACCATTCGAATTACCAGGCGGCCAGGGCAAGTCTGGAGCGGTAGCTTCGGCAAATCGCCTAGCCGGGGTGGAGAGAACTGCGGCGTGGTCGTCGATAACGGCCCCGGAGCGCGTGAATCGATAGCCTTGAACGTCGACTGTGATTAAGTTAATTCCGTCGTGTGTCAAAGCGAGCATCTGGTCAGCCAGGCTTGCAATAACTGTTCCTTTGATGGACATATCGCCCTGCGTTTGCGTGCGGCCCCCAATCAGGACCTGACATTCGTTCGCACCATGCTTAAAGAGGACGAATCACGCGCCATCGTCGAGCGCCTGCTCCAGGTAGCCGGCCTGCGCTCGCAATGCCGGCGCAGCGACGGCGCCGGTCGATTAATAGGAGTAAGGCGAATGGTTCATCGCCGACTTCCTCATTGAAGTCCATGGCCTGCCTTGAACCTACGGCTCTGCCTACGTTATCGCCGTCAGCGCTCCAAAACTTGCACTTCCGACACCCGCCACTCACGCGGGGGGACTTAAGCGTAGACGTTTAACGGCAGCTTCGTCGTTTTCGAGCAGGCCGCATCCTATGGCATTGTCGCCGGCCTGTTGCATATGCCGGTCAACTCGACGTCGGCTCCGCGCGAACGCAATTGAACGCAATCTACTGCGTGGGTCATCCGCGGCTAACAACACACGACACACGTGTTAGCTCTGCAGTCCGAAACACACCATGAAGAAATTCGCCGTAGCGAGTCTCTCCACCGCAGGCTTTGCGAGGCAACCGCTCCCGCATCCTGATGGCTTCTCGAACATCTCCGCATGCTCCGCGATTCCCTACCTAGCGTAACGAGCTCGCGCTGCGTGTCCGAAAACGGCCTCGCGCTCGCGTGCGCTTCAATTGGTCCAAAAATTGGTTGAGCCGTTTTGGCTAGCCCCCGTCAGCCACACTCCCGCACGCTGCTTCTGTCCGAGAGCAAGGCCTCAAACTCGCTGAGCGCGAGCGGCTTCAAAAGAGCGCCGTCAAAACACGACATGTCGAAGTGGTCGCAGAGGTCCACATCGGCACTCAGCGAAATGATGCGCCGGGACGCATATTTCTCAGATGCGCGCAGCCGGAGACACACCTCGTAACCATTCATGTCAGGCAGCGCAATGTCCAGGAGAATGAGGTCGAATCCGCCTTCTTCCCTCGTCACCTCCAGAGCTTCAAACCCGGAATAGGCCTTGGACACGGCATGCCCCATCGCACACGCGATGTCGGCAAGCACGTCGGTCGTAGCCCGGTAATCGTCGACGAGCAGGACTTTCATCAGAAGGCACTCCCGGCACGAGGACACCCGCGGTCGTCCGCCTCCACTTGAGACGCCGCGTTCGCGCGAGTCGCGCGCGATACGCAAACGGAGGGCCTATATCCAGATGCGCGTTCGCCTGACGCGGATTGCACGTCCCGGGCGTCGCTACAGGGCTCACGTGGCGGTCAAGATGCGCCCAATGACGATTAACACTCTGAGGCATTCTGAATGAAAAGCGCCGACGGCTATAACCGGTGTTTACGCTACGCCGGCGTTACTAAAGAGCGCCGGCAGACAGTGCGTCGTGGCCGGGGCTGCTGACACCGGTCGCCCGGGGTCAGAAGTACCCCAACAGGCTTGACTCCTTTATCCTCAGGCATGACTGAATTGCGCGTGCACGTGCCGACGGTGACACCGTACACGTAAGGCACTGTATATTCCCAAAAGCTCGCCTGTTGGCGGCAGAACCACGTCTGAGGGACGCATTTCACTACATGGGGCTCAGAAGGTACCACGGCGCATGATTCGTTGCGTGTGAATGAACGGGCATCGTATCCCGTGACCTAAACCACGTGTTCCAGCGAAATCTGGTTCTCCAGTAATGCACGCAGCTCACCCGTGTCAGGGCGCGTTCCCCAATTGCGCGCACCGGCGACCGAAGCGATGGCCATCCACGAATTCGGCGGAAGCCATTCACGTACCACAACACCGTCCCGAAGGATGCGAAGACAGCCGGTTTGCTCGCAGTAGTCGGCCCGCATGTCCATGTCAGTCAACTGCGCTGTAACTCGGGTGCTACGGATTCGCAACATTGGTCTCTCCAGCCTGTCGGGCCGGTTAAGTTATTGTCCGCGCCAGCATCTGACATCCACTCTTCGCAGATAACTGGTCACGCGGCACTTGGGTAGGCACGTATTGTTAAGCGCTCGGCCTCAGGCGGGAACACGCGCCATGCACCGTCATCGTGCCGGAAGAAAAATAGTGCAGCTGGACCTTCGGGTCGCAGCGCCTCAACGCGTACACAGCGCCTCCGATTAGCGCTCGTGCGGCCGAATCTGGTTACCCGAATCGGCGCCGCCAAACCCGGCGTCAGCCATTTTTCAATCAGCACACGCAAGGACTTTTCCGCGTTCATCGGCTCTTCCTTCGACCTTGTTCCTATTTGATTCGGACTGTCCTTTTTGTAGTATCCGACCTTCGCGCAGTCAAATCATCAGGTCCCTTTGCAAAACCTTGTTACGCGATTAACAACAATCCGCACTCGACCCAAGGCACCATGATTCGCAAGGAACCGTAGGTATGCTTTCGGTGCTCTATCGTTGGACGCCGATGAGCATCGCCCGCCTCTTAAAACCAGATATCTGTTTCACCCATGGCACGCGAATTCCTTGACGTCACCGAAAGGTAATTCGTTGTCAGGACAATCGGGCATCTTGCCCGGGTTGCGTGAGGGCATGGCACCACATGTAATCTGCGACGGTTGAAAAAACGATATGACGATACCTGTTCTAACCGCATACCGGGGCTACCGGCTGAAGGCAAGCGCAGCACCTACGCTCTCTGGCCTCCATACGGCGGACCTTGTTATAGAAAAGCCGGGACGTCCGCCGCAAACCTTTGCCGCCCTAGATTACTTCCACGAAGGGGAGCAGGCGTTGAGATACGCGACCGCGTGGGGAAGAATCTGGGTCGACATGAAGACGTGAAGGGGCGGATTTTCTCCGTGAAGGAAATGCGCGATGGTCTGTCAGTGAAAATCGAAAACAGCGCATGGCCGCCCTTCGGGTCAGCCACCCAATGTCGTTCGAGGCATGCATTCATCCGAGCAAAACCCTTCCACGTCGATTGCAGCGACCAGCCTTTCCACATTGATGAACGGCCGGCTCGGCGGCCAGCAATACAGCTGTCACATGAGCAAGCTATTCTAACTGCCCACCCACGGAGCCTGCGTTCCTGTTCAATCTGCAATCTCCAGTGCTCGAGAGGCTCCGTGCGTAGAACAATCAGGGAGATGCCCAATGAGAAACCCGCTAAGTCACCACGAGATTGCAGCGCTATTCGTGCTCTTCAGCGCGCCCAGACAGGTGGCACTCGCTGACCCAGAGGCGGCCACGCTCCAACAGGAGCGTCTGGTCGAAGTTGTCCCGAAGACCGCCACCCATGCGGAGTTACGACTGACATCCGAAGGCAAAGCGCTAGTAGCGCGCCTAGGATTGACGAAGATATGGCAACACTGCCATCCTGGCATATGTTGAATCAACGAATCACCCACGGCTGGCTGGCAGGACAACAGCGCCTCCTGAGGTCGCGTGCCGAGCCATCGGGTTTGACTTGCAAGACATCGTCGCAGCGACGCATGCAGGAGCGAGCATGCCCACATCTCACCCGGAAGTTGGTAGCGAATACCCCGACTCCTGTCCAAGCTCACCACATGGAGTCGGCAAACGTCGCCCGGTCGTTGGTTCGCCAGGAGTCTCGGGGGAACGCGAGACACCGTTTGCCCTGACGGCGCCCTACGCTTCGCCAACTGTAGTCCGGGCGACAGCGCGACAGAAGGCTGCGAGTTACCAGTCGAAATGCTAATTGGCAAACTTCATATCGACATGATACAAAATCGTGTCTCACGGCCGGTCGCGCTGTGGGCATGACAATCGCGAATGCGGCACTTAACACTGACGGGATTAGACATGGCAACAGGTACTGTGAAGTGGTTCAACGATGCAAAAGGCTTTGGGTTCATCACGCCGGACGGCGGTGGCGAAGACCTGTTTGCACACTTTTCTGAAATCCAGGGAAACGGCTTCAAATCCCTCCAGGAAAACCAGAAGGTGAGCTTCGAGGTGAAGCAAGGTCCGAAGGGCAAGCAGGCTGCAAACATCACGCCGCTGTAACAAGCGAGTAAAGCAACCTCCCCCGGAACCCCTGACCCGCCCTAGCTGGTCGATGGCTTCTCCGCGCGCCATCGCACGCTGACACGCTGCAGTTTCACGCTCAGGGCGCGCTTTTTCGCCAATGGAACGGTGGGCCGCGTTAAAGGAACTGGCGAGAAACACTCCGAAGTCCGACTGCTTCCAAAGCTACGCGGGCGCGAATGCAACAGCCCCACGGTCGGCAATATGCGTGAAGCTTCGAATAAACCGGTACGCCTGGTCACCGATTGTTATCCGGTTTGCGCCCGACTCCGTCAACTCAAGTATTTCATCGGCCAACGCCGCAGTAATCGTTCCCTGGTCAGCCAAATCGTCCGCCGACCCCGTTGGGTCGCCAATATAGACGGAGCAGACATCTGCGTCGTGACGCATCAGGACGACGCATTCCCCCTCGTCAAGCGCCAGTTCGAGATACCTGGAAAGCGTCAGCAGCGACTCTGGCGGTTGTCCGTGCTTCGAGGGAAGCAAGCCGGAAGCGGTTGTCATACTCTGGTCCCGTGAAACACATCTGCTGCCAAGGAATGGCAACGGTCAAAACTCCACCATACGTGGATTGACGCCAACATCATATCGCCCCCGGTGCCGACACGGGGTAACCAGGCTGCCAATCACGAAAGGACTTCGCCACCACTGTCTTGCAGCACAATCCGCCTGGTTGCTCACCTTTTGGCATACGGGTCAAACAAACATCGGCGGAAACATCCGTTGCCTCAATGCAACGTCGCCAACAGAGCAATTCATGGAGTCAAATGTTCGAGGGGCGGAACAGGCTTGCAGGAAGGCGTTGGAGTTCGCCAATTCGTACCACTCTTCGGCCTCAAAGACAGCGCTCGTCGGTCTCGGAGCTGATTCGAGGAACACAACATTCCCCTTGATTTCAGCGACCAAGTCGAGCAGAAGCTCCCCCCTTATGGCGTGCCATTGCGAGGGCCCGGTCTTGACTGCAATGGTGTTGCCCACTGCCGTGACGCGGATGCCTGGGAGCGGCAGTTCATCTGGCAGTTCAGCCGTCAATCGCGAGAGTACCTGAACTAATTGCGCGTGGATAAGGTTTTTGCGACGCGCGACCAGTGCTGAAAGCGGGTAGCGGTCGGCCGCTCCCGATTAACCCTTAATGTCGAACTGCTGAAGGTCTGGGCTGTCCGACGAGAATCAGTGGAAACGCGCCTGAGTCGGGCAGCGCTGCGGTCGCAGAAATGTAGGAGAAAGCGAAGATGGTGTGCGAAATCGTTGGCTCATTTTACTGTCTCGACAAGCAGGAGGAAGCCGTCCTGGAACTAATGGCCCAAGGCTTCTCCCGCGACGGGATTCGCCTTTGCAGAATGCCTCTTCGGTTACGTGAATTGGCCGCTCACTGCAACGATAGTCAGCGCGACTGGGCTGACTGGAGGACCGCCGAGTATGCAGGCCACGGCGAACATCTGGGCGTGATGGACTTCCACGACCATCTGTTCGAGACGGTCCAGTTGCCGGGTGACGGAGACGTGCCGGATAACGGCGCGAGTTTTGACGACCGCAGCCCTGGCAACATCGCTGTGAGCGTGAAGAACGACCATGAAATTCGAACGGTTCGCGAAATTTTTTCACGATTGGGGGCAGTCGACGCCGACGAGCCGAAGCTCACAGCTTGGTGATTTCGGCCTACCCGCGCATGAAAATACGTTATCGATATTTGGATACCCTTCGTGGACGGCTTTGGGGTATCAGTGCGGCGTCAGCTGGATGCTGACGGCAATTCAACGGACAGATTCATTTCCAGATAGTCGACGCCTTACTTGATGACCATGCGGGCAGCACTTCGTCCGGCCCGCTCACAATTTCCCCGAAGCTCAACTCACGGAACGCCAGTTGGAGAAGCGTGCTGTGTTCTCGCCGATGCTCATTTGACCCACAGGCAGACAGAAGACTGACCAACCTGCCAATCAAGTATTAACAATTCGTTGCCGTGCCCGTGCGAGTGATGTCATTGGGGAGAACCAGCACGAGCGCGTCATCGTCTCGCGCCGGTTTATGTGCCACAAGTCTAACGGTGTCCATAGTGCATTTCAGCCATCATCCTGCGCGGATGCGAGCAATTCAACCGTTCGCCGATACACATCGTCCGCGAGCTCGACCGCGCGTTCCATCATGCGTGGCACCGGACGTAATGGTGCGGCATATTGACACCAGTCCCGCAACTCCTGCAGCAGACGCACTTCAGCAGAGCTCAGGCCGAGTGCGCTCCCTGCTGCATCGATAATGTCCCTGCTCGGGTGTTGCACATCACCGACCTTCACACTGCGCGCCGCAGCTATACGATGCAGCAAAAGTACGCGGCCTCGAATGCCCAGACCATCCGCGCGTGGGGCGACAGTTCGGTCATGTGGCAGTCGCACAGCAGTTCCCGGCTTCGCTCCAGCCTCAGCCTTCTTGTCAAACTTGTGTGCGATGTCACGAGCTTGCTTCCTTTGCCGCCGATACCTAACGCGAACCATCCTCGGCGAACATTAGCGCACGCCCGGTTTGCGCGTCTTGTAGCCCCGCTCCTGGCCGCGCTGACAGTTCATCGGTCGAGTCCCGCTCCGGACAGGCATATGAGGAGCTCAGCATTGTGGGTAGTCAGTTCCACACCAACGCCATCGCACATGTCGTCCGGCAAACCGGACCTGCCGATGGATAAAAGCCTAGGGCAAAAAACTTCCTTTACCCACTCGTGATTTTGCCAATAATCGGCACGGTCTTGACAATCAATCCGTCACTGTCTCGCCTAGGGCCGAAAAATGTGCTGAAGGGTCTCCGGTTGCCGTCCGCCGTCGCGGCTCAAGTGCTCGCCCCTCCACTCTTTGGGGGGCGATGACTACTCCAGACCCGTAGCTCCGAAATGACTTCAATCTCACACTCTCGGGCCGACATTCCTTTCGCAGAGCACGCAGCAGGTCCATCGCCGCATCGCCGTCGCGACCGCCCTGCCCAATAACTTGTGAACTCATCTTTCGTGAGGTCGCAGACGGACCTCGCGCGAATGGCCGACGAAAAATAACCGGACAGGTAAGCCGCCTTAGAACATTTCAGAACAGGCTCAAACCACCAAAGAATTCTGGTGGTCACTGACCACGTTCGGCAATCTAGCCTCGACTCACCAGTTCTGAGAAGCGCGGCTCATAGGCTAGTCGAAGAGGCCCGAACGTCGCCAATCATCGGATGTTCCGAAGCAGATGAGGGCTGCTGTCTGGGGCGTGCAGCATGCATTGAAGAGCAAAATCAGGTCCGACACAATCCTATCCGGCATGCGGTAAGGCGCCCGTATTAAGCCCACCGCATGAGCTTCGAAGAAGCACCTCTCGACCCACCATGAGGGCACTGCCACGAGCCCGAGCACGGTCTCCCGCATGATTGGCCTCCTGTTGCCGCTCAGCGCCCTGCACCTTACCGTGCCCCGACGCTGGCATTCGCCGCAATACTCGAACATAGCTCACGCGAACGCTATCCGGTCTAACACCAGAAGGCAGCGGCGGGGGTACCCCCCGCCTCGACGACGGAAAGCACCTGTCACCGGAAACTCGGGGCAGATACAATGCACGAAGACCATGGCGTTAACAAAAAGGTGGGCGACCGAGCAACCGCCTCAACGCCCAAAAAACCGAAGGGCTAAACGTGTTCAGAACCAGCCGCATTGAGCGCAGGACTGAACTCGCCCCGAGGCACCGCTGAGAGACGGGGAACGCGTTGAACACGAACAAGTATGCAGGTAAAGGGAAGCGGTTCGCAGCACGTGTCTATCGCTTACGCGTGATTGGACTGGGCATCGGGTTCTTCTGCGTCGCATCCGTCCTGACGGAATTGCACGCAGCCCTGCTTCTCTGGGCGCTGCTGGTTTTTCACGGGTTTATCTGGCCACATATTGCGTACCGCGTGGCGCTCGCGTGGACCGTGCCATACAGAGGTGAGCGGGTCAATCTGATGGTAGATGCCGCATTCGGCGGCCTCTGGGTTGTCGCCATGCGATTCAACATTCTGCCAAGCGTCCTGATACTCGCATTGCTGAGCATGGACAACATCGCCGCGGGCGGGTTGCCGCTTTTTGTCCGGGGCATCGCGGCTCATGCTATCGGGGTCGCGATTGGCGTTATTGCACTCGGATTGGCGTTTGTACCGCAGGCGCAGATGTCGACCATTCTGGCCTGCCTGCCCTTCCTCATTCTTTATCCATTGGCGCTTGGCTGGACAACCTATAGCATGTCGCAAAAGCTCGCCGCTCACGCGCGAGAACTCGAACGACTAAGTCAGACCGACGGCCTTACCGGCCTGTGGAACCGTCGACACTGGGAGGGTTTACTCTCCCAACAGTTCGACCGTTGCCGAACCGAAAAACTGGAGTGCTGCCTCGTGTTATTCGACCTGGACCATTTCAAACGGGTCAATGACACGAAGGGGCACGCCGCTGGTGATGCTGCTCTGCGGAGCTTTGCGATATTTCTGCGCGAAAACCTACGACCCGAGGACATCATCGGCCGATATGGTGGCGAGGAATTTGGCGTCATTCTGCCGGGGCTCAGCCTCGCTGACGCAGAAACGATTGTGGCACTGCTCCTGCTCGCCCTTCGTACACGGGCAAGTCAAAGCGACGGGACACTTTTTTGCACATCTAGCGCCGGACTCGCGGTGCATCGACCAGATATGACCAATTTCACGGAGTGGCTGATGGAGGCGGACCGCTGCCTCTACGAGGCAAAATCTAAGGGCCGTGACCGTTTGGTCGTTTCAGATGCACACTGACCATCTCGTCAGAGATGACATCTTTGCCGCATCGGCGACCCGGTCAACTCAGATGGAATCCTCTGTGGTTGTTCGTGCAATAGATAACCCCGTGCTGCAAGGTCATTCGCTGACGGAGCCGAACATAGCCAATCCACAGAAAAAAAAGGCCGCCCGGGAAAGAGCCCCCCCGACGCACGAGTAAATTACCACCAAGGGCGTGCACAATCTGCATGCCCGTTGACGCACAGACATTGACCCGCGTGTCCACATCGGGCTAACCAGGCTGCCAGTCACGAAACGACTCCGCCATCAACGTCTTCCAGTCCTATCCTGCTTGTTGGCCACCCAAATTTCGACATACGGCTCAATCAGGCATCGGCGGCAACAATCTGGCGCGCGCACGCCGCACCTCCGAAAATTGCTTGCAAATTTCATGTTTCCAACGTGCACGGCGATGACGGCGCGAGCGTTATATCCGTCAGCGGGCAAAGCGGCGCCTGCACTGCGATTGAAATTTCGATAGCCGTCTCAACATCACCCCAACACAACCGACGGGTATTACAAGATGAGAACCACTGTCAAGTTCGCGCTCGCTATTGCGGCGTCAGCACTCACAGGCATCGGAACGGCAAACGCAGCCGGTTGCATCAAGGGGGCGGTCGTGGGCGGAGTTGCCGGACACTATGCTGGACATCACGCGGTCGCAGAGGCGGTTGGCGGCTGTATGGTCGGACATCACCTGGCGAAAAAGCACGCCGAGGAACAGGCCGCGCAGAAACAGACGGCACACGCGCAGTAATGCTCGGGAACAGAGTTGCTCGCCGCAGTGTTTGAGCGTGTCTTGACTGTTGCTGGCTATCATCGTCGCACGCACGTCCAAGGTCGCCCGTTTCGCCGGCAGCGTATCAGCACAGCGTCTTTTGCCAGCGGGCGTCGCCTCGGTGGCGGGACTGAGAGTTATGGAAAGAAACTGAAATCAACATGCCTGGTAAATCACGAATCCGCAAACACACCCCGCTAGCGATGTCACCATTGCTGCGTGCACTTACGTTCAGTCGGGCTGCACATGAGCTAGTCACCCAAGCCATGCTCCTTCGGTGCTACACGGGTCTGGACGCCTTTCGGCGAGGTCGTGGCTCGCGCGACCTATTCACGACTTTGGGGCGCCAACTACTGATTGCCGAGGAGTTGTGTCGCCTCGAACACCACGCAGACGAAATTGTGGACATACAAGAAGCGCACGCGGCGCTGATACATATCGACGCTGCCGAGAAGGAAGGAGGCGTTTGGGTCATAGGTGATGCCGATTACGCACGGCTATGCGCTGCGTTCGACATGTTCGGCCGCCAGTTGTCCGCAGCCTCTCTTGATGTCATTGCCAAGGCCGAAGCCCGGATGGTCGAAGGCATGCTCAATGCCGAGCCAAGATTCGACGCTGTAGAAGTCTCGAAGTAACTGACGTTCGCCTGACAGCCTTTGTCTCCGCATGAAACAGCGCTGTTCACAGTGGACCGCTCGTGCACTGCTGATGTAACGCTCTCAACGCACATTTTGCCTACGCGGCGGCCCGCGAGCCGACCCGCAGCACCTGGACTACCAGCCTTCTCGAATCATGCGTTCCCTTCAGGCTGATAAGCAACGCGTAGGCGCTCGGCCCGATAGTGAAGTGGGTTCTGAACGCTTCGTCAATTACGGGTCCAATTGTCATACCAGTCCCTCTGGGTGAGGCGCTCATAACGTACCGGCTCTATCTGCGTCGTTTCGGAACGGAGTCTAAAGCACCCACCCTTGAGTGCTGCACTTGAGATTTGCCGGCCTCAGGGCCGACGAAGAACTGGAGTCAATCGAAGACGACGAACCGAATGACCGCCCAACAATTAACGCATGCATCACAAGCCAGTACTACGTATGACTATCCCAACGCTGCCAACAACTTCATAAAGTTGCGCTTGGCCCGATACGTCTGGCGAATAGCGTCAAGTTCATTGGCAAAAACTGCGTGCTCCTTCAGCTCTGTCCGCAACTTCCCGATGGTGCGCACGATGCCGAACGCTTCGTCATATCGGGCGTTTCGTGTTCCGCTCTCAGCCGCGATTGGCAGCAAGCGATGATAGAGCGCGACGGCGTCGTGCGGATGCGTCTTTGCACGAATGGATGCCATCGTCGCCCACATGTTTACCGCTACTGGACCTCCGCAGAACGCCTCCCATGCGGTCTCGCTTTCGCGCTCGGCGAGAAAAACTTTCACAAGTTCAGTGCGGCTCGGCGTTTGCCAGAGGCTGCGCTTCGCTTTGGTCGGCGCCTCTTCCGCGCGGACAAGCTCCCACAGATGGTTGAGTGCGCGCTCGCGCGTCGTATCGTATCGACCAGTTGCCGTGGCGACATCCATTAGCGCCGCAAACGCTTCGGCAACGGGGCGCATCTCGAAGCGCTGCCACGCGAATTCATCGGCCTTTGCGAACTCGCCACGGCGCAGGTATTCCTGGATACAGAAGTCGAGCAGACGCTGGTCCACGTTCTTTCCGGATTCCTTGAGGCCACGTTCGGCCCACGCCAGACCGTCGTCGTGACGCCCGTGCTTTGCACAAAGCTCTGCGACCAGCAAAAACCGGTATGGACTCGACAGGTCCTTCGAGCGAATACGAATCAATGTGTCGACATCGCCATCGAGCTCCGCGAGCCGCTCCATCGCCCGCTCCAGACGCATCCGCAGCGGCTCAAACGACCTCCGAAATTCATTGCTCGGGGCGAGCGGCGGCAGCGCGTCCCAACCGCTGCCGACGAGTTCACGGTATCTGCGCAGCCCGGCGTCGCCCAGCGGTTCCGCATAAGCCGGCAGCACATCGTAGAACGTGTCCCATACGCCTTCCGTCTGAAAATCGAAGAGGCGCTCGGCGAGTTCCACCGCGTCCGGTCGCGTCTGCCGGCACGCCGCAAGATGAACAGCTGCAAGCTCCATAATTGCCGGCATGACATCGCCACCGGAGTCGTCGATTTGCTCAAGGCTCTTCTCGGCACCGGCTATTGCCAGTTCCGCCAGTTCGACTACCTGAGACGCGTGGGGACCGCCGAGGCGTTGCCGCAGCATATCTGCGAGCGACATCAGGCCGTCCCCGTACGCGCCGGCTTCCCGCCAGTCGAGCGGTCGCGAAATTCGCGTTGCCTGACGCACCGCTGCCTTCATGCCCGGCAAGTCGCTAGCGGTTGCCGCACGCGCAGCGAAGAGCAGCTTGTCGCGCAGCGTCATGTCACGCTCAACCGCTTCGAGCAACAACTCCTGCAGACTTTCTTTGTCCAGTGCCGCCACGTACTCGCGGATTTGCTCTTCGTACGTCTTTCGCTTCTTGCGCGGCTTTGCGGGCTCGGTTTCGTCGACATGTAACACTTCCTCACCCGAGTTTTCGAGCCATGAAAGCGCGACCGCAACGGCATGCTTACAGAAGATGCCGTCGGCGCCGACGGGGCAGTCACATTCGTACGTCAGCTCTCCGTCGTCGCCAACGCCAAGTTCAACGCTGTATCGATGCGTGCCGCGCACACTGGCACGAAGCAAACCGTCATGTTCCTCAAGGCGCGATACCACGCCGTCGTGGAAATAGGCTTTGCCCCGAGCGAACGTTTTCAGGTCAGCCAGCGACTGGAGTTCGGTGAGGGTGATGACGTCGGCGAAGGATGAAGTGTGAGACATACGTCAGGACGAGTTTTCGAAATGAGGGAAGCGCCGTTTTGGTCGTGGCGATAGCGCGGAAGCCGCAATGACCAACGGCTGCTCAAGGCAGCCGTTGGTCATTGCGGAACTCTCTGCCCTTCCGAGGAGGAACTTCCACTCCAAGTGGAATCCGGCGCTGCGCTGTTTCATCCGCTCTACGCAGCCTTGGCGCTCATTATAGAGGAGCACCACCAGGCCTGTTCTAGCCCGTCAGTGCCGGAACGACCTGACGACCAGAGCTCGACATCCAACAGGGACACCACCGCACTTAGCACCGACAATCAGGCGGAGCCAGATAATTGCCAAATCGACGTTCTCCTGTGTCTCGCAGAAGTCCAGGAGTCTGTCGCCAGCAGACAACAATCATCGCTTACCCAAGTGCAGGCCCGCGCTTTTTGCGTCGTTCATCTGGCCGACACTAGCATTTTGCGCACAACGGTAACAACGTTGTCCGCCTTGTGTTTGTCTGCGCGGGTTGGCGCACACTCGAGGAGCGTGTACCCAGTGAAGCGATAAAACTTACAGGTGAGACGGTAATAATTAGAAACAAAATAATTTTTATGTAAGCCCAAGCCTGAAAGGCTTTATTGCTCTTAAAAGCGACTTTGAGGGGTTCTAAAGGGAATTGCGGACAGGTGACTTTTGAGGGGTCGCTATATTTTGTATAGCCCGGCAATCAAGCCAAGCTATATCTCACGGAACACCCCATGAACTTCGAACAACTGCAACAAGACTTCACCGCCGCCACACTCGAGCAGTACGTGCGCTTCTGGCACGCGCAGTCCGACCGGAAGGACACACCGCTGGAAACGCTCATCCGCGATTACGCATCCACCGACTATTCTGCCTTCGACCTCATCCTGTGCATGCTGAGCGAGGCATGGGGAGACATTGACTACCCTGAAGATGACATCGTCGCGGTTACTTTCGCGGAGTTTGCTAAGTGGGACCCGGACTACTCGAGCTACTTCGGCTGCCGCGTCATCGAGTGGGAGCGCACCGGCAACCGTGAGGTACAGTGGGGCCATGGGGACGAGTACCTGTGGTCCACAGTGGAAGACGTGATAAAAGCCGTTTCGCGTGAAGACGAGGCGCCCGATTGGTGGGATGACAGCTGGACCGACTACGAATGCTGGGACTGGCGCGGCCAGAACTTCCTCAAACTTGAAGACCTGCCGGCCTGTGACCCGAGGCACCCGGACTTTGTAGAAGAAGAAACAGAAGCCTGACACCAAGCCCCGCGCAACGCGGGGCTTTTCGCGCCCTATTTTTACTGTACAAAATTCGAAAAGTACAGTAATTATGGGGCTAGTTCGGCTGGGAGCCGCGCAGCGCCGAGCGCTGCGGAAAAACGGGCATGCAAAGAGGCGTCTGGCTACAATTATTCGCATCAAATAATAGACGGACACTGAGAGGTCTCATGAAAGCGCCCGACGATTTTCCCTGGAAAAACCCCCTGCTGAGCGGCTCGCAGCCGAAACTTGCTGGCAGAATGATTAACGGTCGCTTTGTTGTGGGTGAGACTGAGGAAGAGCGCGACGAGCGGTGGGAGTACTTAGAAGACCCAGCTCAGCAGCTCGTTACGGCAGCGCTAAAAGACGTGGAAAAGTACCCTGAAAATCCGCATGAGAAAACACTGCGGCGCGTTCGAAGCGCTGTTGCAGACGAAGATTGGGTTGAAGGGCGCGCGGAAATGGACTGGCTAGTAGAGCGCCTACGCGTACTGCTCGGGTGGTAGCCTGGCAAAATACACTGGGACAGGCGAAGCGCTTAGCGCTGCGGGAAAAACGCCCTGTAAAACTGAGACGGCTTCCCGCTTTTACTGTCACGCGACAGCAGGTCCACGTGCTCGGTCACGTACTGCTTCGGGTAGTACCAGGCCTCCGCCTTGTCATCAAGAAGATTCGCGGCTATGTAGCCATGAACCTCAGCGCGCTCATGCGCGCCCTTGTTCACAGTCCACGACGAACGCCCATTGCGGTGATACGAAGCCGACTTGATATCAAGGCTGACTGCCGGCAGTGTCGTGGTTCCACTGAAAACAAGGTCAGGCTCGTTCGACGGCACCCACTCAAGCGGCGGCGACAGTTTGACGGTGCGGTCACCCTCCGCTCGCAAGGCTCTACCTATCACTGCTTCGCCGAGACACCCGTTGGCCCACGTCGCGGCTTGCGTCGCTTCGTCGCCGCGGTGGCGGTCTTCGCGGTGCCCCCATGGGTCGTCGGACTCTTCATTAAAAAGACGTCGGTCCTCGGCCATGAGGGTCGCGCGCTTGCGGTCAATGTCCAGCACCGGTACTGACGCTAGGAAAATGGGTTCGGTGGGATTGGAAGCAGCTGCGGCGCGAATGGCGGCGATGAGAGAGGCTGGATTTGCTGACAAGGAAAGGCATCAGGTGCGGTTGATGCAAAGTGTATTTCGCCCGATTTATCGCTCTTAGCATAACGTTAAGATAACGACGCTATGCTGGCGTCCGTTGTTTCACGAATTTCGCGCTAATTCTCCTCTGCCGCCAACCCATTGATAGCAAAACATAATCGGCCGTTTTTCAAGACAAAAACCGCGAATGTTTCACGCCCAGAATGCTGATAACAAAGCGAGGCGCAGGCCTTTAACTTAACGCGTTATGCAACAAGGCATCCCGCCATCGATGTGCGACTGTAGCGGAGTGAACCTCGGAAATTGAGTCGCCGTACCGGCTATCCCTAAGCCCCCTTTTCAATCGTTTGCCAATGGCAGGTTCTGGAGCCTTGCAAGGATGATGTCTTTCATGCCCCGCGGCGCAGGCAGTTCGTCAAGCAACTTGGGCCAAGTGTCTTTTGCCGCAGCAACTGCCGACTTGACTGCAGCGGTCGCTATGCGCTCGGCCACACCCGCTGCGCGCGCCATCAATCTGTAGTCTCCGAGTGTTTGTGTCCGTTGGGCCCGGTCAATCGTCATGTTGGTGCCGTATGTTGAGAAACCTGGTAGCGCCGCTACGCAAACAATATCGTAGGCCGGCGCGAGTTCAGGGCGCATTTCCTCGGCATGGAGCAAGGAGTGGTTTTTTAGATGGGCATCGCTGTTGCCAATTAGCGTGTTCACCGCGTGACGCACGAAAAACTCTCGAACGTCCTTTACGCCGCGCGGGCTCAACTCTTTGAGCAACCGCAAGAAGACTTGGTATTGCTCCGCCTTCCCGTGTTTGGCGATGGGCATGAGCCCAAGCACCTGACACCCGTCTTCGACGTGAATGCGTTGGTTGTCGCGCCGGTCATAACGTTCGACCGCGAGAAACGAGGTAGCGGTGCCCGCCATCGTCTCAAGCCCCTCGATATCGATGGCTGACAAAGGCATGGGCTCGCAAGTGGCGACGTTGACGCCCGCCGCCTTGGCGAGTTGCATGGCAACGAATTCGTTGAACACCTGCGAGTCGTCGTTGCGCGCAGGAAGCTTTGCAATCAGGTCAGAAAGCTTCCTATGTCCCGGCATGATGTACCGCTTGCCCTTGTGTACGGTCGACAGCGCGAGCTTGTTCTGCACACCGGAAATCGAGGCCGCACCCTCGGTAGCACCTTCGGTCATGCTCATTTCGACATTGTCGGCGCCACCCGTCGCGCCAAAGGTGCGCGCGTACTCCGGAATGCTATGCGGGTCCTCCGGCGGTTGAATGACCACCGCGCCCTGTAATTCGTCACCAGCCGCGGCCAGAACGCCAAAGTCGTCCCGGTCCTCAGGGTTGTGCCGGGTCGCCTCGAGACGCTTCCGAAGTTCGCTTTCCGGAAGAAGACCGGCAAAGAACGGAGGCAACTTTCCGCCGGTGTTGTAGAGGGCTGGGTGGAATGCATTTGAGAAAATCTCGGCCGCAATGGCCGGAACACCGGGAATGGCCATCGAGAGCGTGAGAGTCGGCTGACCGCCAGCTGCCTTAAATGATTCCGAGGGCACGAACCGGCAGTTTCCTCCGAGCTCGCACAGATAGCCGCAAATTCGGTCGTACAGCCAGACTTCCAGGTAGCGAGGACGAGCGGCGACACTCACTGCCGGCCTTTCAAGAACAACTCTGCAGCGCTCTTGGCCTCAAGGTCGGGACCAGTGCCCTTTCCTGCCAGTACCTGTCGGACCACCGGCATATGCTCCTTCGGAACAAGCACCCACTCCGCGTCCAGCCCTGCGGCCAGTGCGTCGAGTGTTGAACCTCGGGCATCGTGCCTACCGGCCAGCGTTGCGGACAGATTCGAGCGCGCGATGCCTAGTAATTCAGCGAGCTCTTTCGCCGATACTGCGCGCGTTGCCAGTAATGCTTTGATTTGAGCCATGAATGACATGTCATACTTTTAGTCATCTTAATATGACAAATCATACACGCTTGATGAGCAGAGGTCTCGGGGATTGGCGGCAATAAGCACTTCGCCGAGTGCGTCAATGTGTGGGAGCAGTCGCGCGATGCGCTCTTTATTCATCAAGGTCGCGGTGTAACGACAGCTGCCGCTTGTGAACACGACGATTGACGCTATCACGGGTACGCCATGCGCGTCTGGCGGGAGGTCGATGACAACAACCGAAGCGTCGGATTTCGAAACAGGCAGCGCCTGCGGCGTGTCAACAGGAACGGGGGTCGGAGTGCTGCGTTTGCGTAGGGCATGGGTTTGCGGAACTGGAAACGGAGCCTCGGGTAGCACGCCGCTTTATGCCGACCTAGTGATTCATCCGGGCGGCCGCCTAGTGATTCGCCTGGTCTTTGCTGGAAGTTTCGGCGACTTCGAGCGCAGAAACATCCTGTTTTTGCGCACACCCTAAAAATAAATACATCATTAAATCAATACCTTGCACCTAAAATCAGGGTCTAAAACTGGGTCACCCTATCGCCGCTAGATAAACGCACGCTCGTTCGTTTCTGTATAGAAACAGATTAGGTACATTGAGTTTGGACGTCAAAATCAGCCGTTTTTGAGGAGAAAACCAGCAGATTTCCTTCGATTTTGACGTCCAAACCACCCCAACTCGCACCGATTTTGACGTCCAAACCGGTCACCCTGCTGCCAGTTCGAACCTCTCCACCATCGCCACAGCTGCTTCCAGGACCGACTGCAAACCCGCCGCATCGTCGCTAGTAAAGTCCGCATCGCCTAAACCCGCTGCTGTTATCAAAGCTGCGACGCGTTCGTTGCCATTGGCAACGCTTGCAGCATCCACCCTCTTGCGGTCAGCGAAGTCTTCATCTGGCGGCAGGCTGAGTGGCCCAAACAATTCACCGAGTGCTGCGCCGATAAGATTTACTGCGAGTTCGCGTGCGGGTGCGTGCATGAGAGAGTGAAAGCAAGGTTGTGCTTCTTATAGCAACCGCCACTAAACGGCTTAGACAGCGTCATGCTCCTCGTCATTGAATGTGACTAAAGACAAAGTAGCGTTGGGATAAGCAAGGCATACCTCAACGAGTTGCAAAAGGTATTCGCCGATTTGTCCGTCCTTATTAAACTTCCAAGCGTAAAAGACGCTTATACCGCACTCGGTGCATGGCTTGCACGACAGCTCCTCCTTAAGTCGCAGCAATGACCCCCAAGCCGGACCCGCCTCCGACTTACCTATGGTGTGCACACCGGACACTATCGTCGGACTGCCGCATCCCGTATCCATCATTGCATACGACATTAGCTTTAATCCCATAACAATCCTCGAAAAATCTTACTGGGCATGCCGCGCGGCACCTATTAGATGCACAGCGCAACTAAGTCTGTAGTCCGAAACGTATAACAAAACTATGCTAGCATGAGCTGATTGCGATTAACGCAGGAGCGTCCCGTGGATTACGAGGAGCAGTTGCGCGATGCCCGCGACACAGCACTGACGCCGTCGACTCGCGTGCACGCGGCGTACGACGCCATTTTCATTTGCTGTCAGCAACCAGGCGTGGCAGCTCGGTTGAGCGCAGACGACGCTGCGCTTGTCAACACGCTGCGCGAATGGGTTCTGAACACAGCGCCGCTCGAGCCATTGCCCATCTCGCCAAGCGAAGCGGTGGCGCTCGCGGAGCGTGTTCACAGAACACTGAGCTAGATATGAGTCACACCCTGACTGTCGCCGAAGTGGCAACACTGCTAAACGTCACCCCGCGGTACGTGCTGCAGCTGATTGCTGACAGCAAACTGCGCGCAACCACGGGCACTGATGGCAGACGAGCGGTAGACCGCGATGACGCTGAGGCCTACCGCTTGCAAGCAAAGGAGCGGGGCCGCAAAGCCCTAGAAGAACTCTGTCGAGTCACGCAAAAAGCCGACGCTTATAAAAAGCAAGAATGAGCACTATCCCGACACCACCGCCTCCAATACCGCCGCCCGTGCAAACGGGCGGCCTGATTCTTTATCTTGATTACGACGGCGTTTTGCACCCTGAAAACGTGCACATGCGCACGGGCCGCGGTCCATACATTGAATCGCCGGAAGGACATTCCTTGTTCGAGCACGCAGAACTGCTCGAGCGCGTGCTGCTGCCATACCCTGACGTGCGCATTGTTTTGAGTACATCGTGGGTTCGTGTGTACAAGAGCGTCGCTCGAGTTGCGCGCCGACTGACGCCGGAACTTCGCGAGCGCGTCGTTGGCGCCACATTTCACGCCTCGATGGAACAGGAGTCGTTTCGTCAAGCGCCGCGTGGACTACAAATATGGAGCGATGTCTTGCGCCGCAAACCGGACGACTGGCTCGCCGTGGATGATGATTATCTGCATTGGCCGACATGGTGCCGTGACAAGCTTGTCCGCACGCACGAAATTCTTGGCATCAGTGCCCCCACGGTACTCGCTGAGCTGCGAGCAAAGTTGGCTGCAATGCACGGAGAGTAACAATGACAGTGTCTATGTACCACAACGTCGATAGCCTTGCGCCCAGTGCGCGCCGTTGGCGACGTCGAGCTGTGCGGCGTGGAGATTTCTTGCCTGCCGCGGCGTTCTGTCGGCAAAGGGGTGTGTCGCCAACACAGCTGCAGCGCATGACGCACCAGGGGGATGTCTTTGCCGTCGAGATTGCTCGCAATCAGTACTACCCTGCGGTGCTTGCAAGCGCACGTGGTGTCCATTTGTCGCGCCTGAATCGCATCTGCAGACGCATGCGCACGCTCCCGGTGTGGCTCAGGTACGACCCGCTGAGAACAAAGAAGGGCTCCCTCGGGGGCAAGACGATACTGCAGTTGCTCAGCCGCGGCGCCGGCTACCGGCGCGCTCGCCGGTACGTACAAGCGATTGTTGCCGACAACGAATTTGAACGGCTTGTTCGCGCGCGGTTGAGGTCAGTGCCTTTTGCCGTCCAGGTCGACCCGGAGAGCCTGTAGTCCCACACCTATTTACCGCATCTTGGATGAGATTTGATGACTCTGTTAGCAATGGTTTTCTACGCCGGCGAGTACTGCGGCGACATGAGCACGCTGACGCATATTTGCGACATCGACGGCGACATCACGCGCCATGGCGAAGAGCCCATTACAACATTAGAAGAAGCCTGCATAACGCTAGAGATGTGCACAAAACGGTATGACACGCCGGTGCTCGAGGGCTCTGCACTCACCGTTTTCATTGGCCGCAAAGTGCGCGGCCTGACGACGCCGCTCGCGCGACTCGATGTTCTGCTTCAGGGCGGTTATGCGCAGCCTTGGCTTGATTTCCTTGACGGGCGACGTGTCGCCCTGGAGCCGATTGCTATCAGACGCGACGGCTCTGCTACGTACGACGGCGTGGGCGTCATAGTTCGCGAAATCCTGGCGAAGCGCCTCCGCCGCGGTTAGCGTTCAGATGCGTATTGAAGACAAAATCGTGCGCTCAATCCGACGGCGCAAGGGTGTCGTTGTGCTGCGGTCAGAACTCGAACGGATTGGAAGCAAAGCGCAGGTGGGTCGTGTGCTCGCAAAGCTTGTGAGTGAGGGCAAGCTTGTGCGTGTTAGCAAAGGCGTTTACGCAAAGACGCGTGTCAACAAATTCACTGGGAAACTTGCACCCGCGGGCACTTTTGAAAGCATCGCGGCCGAGACGTTCCGCAAACTGGGCATTGATATCAAGCCAGGGCGCGCTGCGCGTGACTACAACGAGGGCAAGACAACGCAGATTCCGATGGACAGCGTCGTGTGCACCGGCAAGCGACGCATCAAGCGGCGCGTACAAGTCGGCACGCGAGTCGTGACGTACGAACGTTAAGTCACAGGTCGTCGGGGTCAACTCTGACTGCACGCGACACTGACTGCAAACGCTCGCTGAGCAGTCGCTCCTCATCGCTCGCTACGGTTTGTATTGCCCGCACAAGAACGTCTCCGTTTGGCGACACCACCCACTCCAGGCGTGCACCCGACTTAACGCCAAGTGCCGCTCGCACTGACGCAGGAATGGTCGTTTGGCCTTTCGCGCCGATTTTCGATTCAGCCACGGGTGTCAACCGGGTATGTGTCAACGTCAACCGTGTCGGCCGATATACGGTCGACCGCGGATAAGTCGGCCTATCCCAAGCCCGACAAGCGCTGCGCATACTGGCACCACGAGCAACGGCAAGTTTTCACTCAGAACCTGTCCCCAGTCTATTTGTGACCAATGCATATGCCCTCCCCATTTCTGTCCCTCTATTTTGCACTAAAGATTTCGGAAGGCACGCCGTTATCCAACGTGCCGGCATATGCCGACCGGGCATCGATGCCCGTGGATGCTTTACATGAGGAACAACTGAATGAACGCACTTAGTCGCAACGCGGTGGCGATGGCAACAGCAATGTGCCGCGACGCATACGGCAACAAAATGTCGGGGCAAGACGCACGCAGCCTCGGGTTCATGGCCGCAGCTATCAAGTTGCTGACCGCAGTGAGCGAGCACGCAGAAGCTAAGGGAGATGTTCGAGCTGAAGCTGCCCTCAAGGCCGTAATGACGGAAGCATTCAACGAAACCGAAAGCTTGCCGGTATTTGACCCCGCATTGGTGGCAGAAGGCACGGCCCGCTACCAGAAGATGGGGCTGTCGCCAGCCGGCGTCCTGAATTCGGTCGACGCCTCGGAACTGGAGGCATCGTGAGCAAGGAAGAGCGGTTCGTCGAAATGAGCGACGCCGAAAAGGAAGTGGCGCGGCTGACGCTCATCTCAGCGCAAGACTTGGTAGCAAAAGGCGACATGCGCGGCTACGCGCGACTGCTCGCTGAAGCTGCAGAGCTGGCACAACTCGCGATAGCCCAGCGAAGCTGATTCTGGAGCATAAGAAGTCAGCGTGGGGGTCATCGACGTTGATGACCCCTTTTTTGTTTTCAACGCCGATAAACTACGCGCACGACACACTCGCGGGGAATTCGATGCCGGACGGGGTAATCACAATCGGTGCTGCAGTCATTGCTGCCAGCGGTGCGCTCGCTGTCGCCTACGCGAGCAATTTTCTCGCAGAGCAATACAGACGGCACCTTGATAGCACGAGTTGGGCGGCAGCTCTGGCTGGCGAACTCGAATCGCATGCATCGGCGTTTAAACTATTGAAGGCGAGTCTGCACGGGTTGGTGTTTACCGTGAAGAAGAAAGAGCCCCTCCCCCTGTACAGCATGCCAATGCCGACAGACCCTATGTTTGATAGCAATCCAGCGAAGGTAGGTGTGCTTGGGCCGGAACTAGCCGGCGAGTGTGCTTATGCCTATGAGCAGTTGCGCGCTTTCCGGACCGGGATGCACGTGCTGGCCGAGCATCACGAGAAGATGGACCCGGACCGTATCGTCCTTCGGCTGCAATATCTGTTGCAGGTCATTGAGCGCAATGAAGGTCGACTGAGCGCACTGATACAAGCGTTGTATGCGTACTCCGGCGTGCCCTTTGTGAACACACAGGCAATGGGCTGGTGGCGCAAGCTGCGACAAGTCTCCAAACGTCCGGCCTGACGCAGGCCGGCGTAGGCCGTTCATTCCGCAGTCGCCTGCCCGACGATAAATTTCGCGACAGTGTTGAAGGCTTCGCGAAGGTCGTCAACATCGTTGACGATATAACCGGATGTCACGGCCGCATTGTCATCGGTCTTCATCAGACTGTGTGTCAGCATGCGCCCGACGAGCACGGTGTTGTTCAGCAACCTATGCGCGAGCGTGGAAAACGTGCGACGCAGGTCATGGGGCGACACGTGAATACCCGTTGCGCTAAAAAGCCCCTCAAGCGTGCCACGAATGCTAGTGAGCGGCTTTTCCGGGTGACGCGGACTACCGAGCACCCATGGTGAGCCGCCGCGCGCTGCATAGCGAGGGACGAACACGGTTTCGAAAACATAGTCTGGGATAGGCATCCAAAAATACCGTTTAGACTTATTGCCACGCTCATCTGCAGGCACGTAGTACGTCCGGTCCGCCATATTCACATTTTCCCAGCGCAGTTGAGCAATCACGGAGCTGCGCAGTGCAGTGAACAGCGCGATAAGCATGAAGTCGCGCTGTGCAGGCTGAGCCTGCGTGTGCAGCCAACCCCAGAAAATCTTGAGCTGCTTGCGCGGAATGATGCGCTGCTTCGGTTGGCTCTTGTTGTAAAGGCCAACCGCTTTGGACTTCAACTCCCGCAGGGGATTGACCCGGGCATTGCCGTAATGTGCTGCATATAGCGCGTGCGCGAGGCGTGCGCTCGTTTTTGCAGAAGCGATACCGTGCTTCGACATGAGGTGGAGGTATTTACGAGCCCACCACTCACCTCCGAGTTCATCGACGTTTCGGTCAGCAATGTTCTCAAATTCGGGGTCGTGCGTACGCTCGAGGTCAGCCAGCTCCTGCTCCAGCCTCTGTACCAACTTTGTTCCGTTCTTTCTGTTAGGCTCGTCCGCCAGGCGTGTACGCCACTCCTCCAGCTCGCGCCTCTTTTCGGCCACTTCCGTTTCATAAGCCGCATCGAGCCGTTTGAGTGAGTCCGCGTACCCATCAAGTGTCGTGTCGCTCAACTCAGTCCGCAAGCCGATGTACTTTTTATAGACGTCACGCAGTGTCCAGATTTTCACCGGCAGAGGCGCAACACCCTTGCGCTCATCGCGCGCAAGGTCGCGAATCTCCTCGGCCTTCCTGCGTGCGTCCTTCATTAACATCTCGGACACCAAGGCGAACGCCTCTTTCGGCTTCTTTCCGTTCGCATCCGTATATCGCGCCACCCAGCTCCGGGTAACATCCCCTTTCTTGTTGGGCCGCATCACCCGACAGTAAAATCCTGCATCCAGTTCGTGCCGGTAATCAATGCTGGTACGTTTGCCGCCCGCCGGAGGTGGCATGAGTGTCAGCGCGTCGGTGTGAGTCCGGAAGGTCACGCCTTCGGCAGAGTCGGTTTCAGGTATCGTGTCGGTGGATGCCATGGAGCGTATGCTGAGCAGAATGTGGAAAATGTTTTCCGCTATTTTCCTCCTTTTTTATACGCAATAAAAGATTTGACGGATGTTTTCCACTTTTCACGTCAGTGCGTAGTTGCAGGTTAGGCACGATACACGAGACAAGTTATTGATTTAAAACGTAATGACCCTGAACGAAGACACTATCACCGACACAGCAAAACACACCCCCATGATGCAGCAGTATCTCCGCATCAAGGCGGATCATCCCGGCACGCTGGTGTTCTACCGGATGGGCGACTTCTACGAGCTCTTTTTCGAAGACGCGGAAAAAGCCGCGCGTCTGCTCGATCTGACACTCACGCAGCGTGGCGCGTCGGCGGGCAATCCGATCAAGATGGCCGGCGTGCCGCACCACGCGGTCGAACAGTACCTCGCCAAGCTCGTGAAGCTCGGCGAATCCGTCGCGATTTGCGAACAGATCGGCGACCCGGCTACGTCGAAGGGCCCGGTCGAGCGCAAAGTGGTACGCGTGGTCACGCCGGGCACACTCACGGACGCCGCGCTCCTCTCGGATAAGAACGATGTCTACTTGCTGGCCATGTGCGTCGCGCACAATCGGCGTGGCGTCGCGACCAGTGTCGGCCTGGCATGGCTGAATCTGGCAAGCGGCGCGTTGCGCCTCGCCGAAGTCGCGCCCGACCAGGTGGCAGCCGCGCTGGAGCGCATTCGTCCGGCGGAAATTCTGGTGGCCGACACGCCCAGCGACTCGGCGAGCTGGACACCGCCGGTCAATGCGGGCGCCCTCACCCGCGTGCCGGTCTGGCACTTCGACATCACCTCGGGCACGCAGCGCTTGTGCGACCAACTGGAAGTGGCCGGCCTCGACGGCTTCGGCGCGCATTCGCTGACCTGCGCATGCGGCGCGGCCGGTGCGTTGCTTCTGTATGCCGCCGCCACGCAAGGCCAGCAATTGCGTCACGTGCGCAGCCTGAAGGTGGAGTATGAATCCGAATATATCGGCCTCGACCCCGCCACGCGCCGCAACCTCGAACTGACTGAAACGCTGCGCGGCACCGAGTCGCCCACGCTATGTTCGCTTCTCGATACCTGCTGCACGACCATGGGCAGCCGTCTGCTGCGTCATTGGCTGCATCATCCGCCGCGCGAATCGGCGGTGGCGCAGGCGCGTCAGCAGGCAATCGGCGCATTGCTCGACGCGCCGCCGGGCGCCGGCGTCGACGCGTTGCGCGGCGCGTTGCGGCAAATCTCGGATATCGAGCGGATCACCGGGCGTCTCGCGCTGCTCTCAGCGCGGCCTCGCGATCTGTCGAGTCTGCGCGATACGTTTATCGCGTTGCCCGAATTGCGCGCGCAGCTCGCCGCCGTTTCGCCGAATGCTGATTCGCTCGCGCGCATCGACGCCTCGCTCGAACCGCCGCAAGCCTGCGTCGAACTGCTCAAGCGCGCGGTCGCCGAGGAGCCCTCGGCCATGGTGCGCGACGGCGGCGTGATCGCGCGCGGCTACGATCCGGAACTGGACGAGTTGCGAGATATTTCGGAGAACTGCGGGCAGTTCCTGATCGACCTCGAAACTCGCGAGCGCGCACGCACGGGCATCGGCAATCTGCGCGTCGAGTACAACAAGGTGCACGGCTTCTATATCGAAGTCACGCGCGGCCAGACCGACAAGGTGCCGGACGACTATCGCCGCCGCCAGACGCTGAAGAACGCAGAGCGCTACATCACGCCGGAGCTGAAAACGTTCGAGGACAAAGCGCTGTCCGCACAGGAACGCGCGCTCGCCCGCGAACGCTCGCTCTATGACGCGTTGCTGCAGGCGCTGCTGCCTTTTATCCCCGACTGCCAGCGCGTCGCTTCGGCGCTCGCCGAACTCGATCTTCTGGCGGCCTTCGGCGAGCGCGCCCGCGCGCTCGATTGGGTCGCGCCCACGTTCTCGCCGGACGCGGGCATTGAAATCGAGCAGGGACGGCATCCGGTTGTCGAGGCGCAGGTCGAACAGTTCATTGCCAACGACTGCACGCTCACGCCCGAGCGCAAACTGCTGCTGATCACCGGCCCGAACATGGGCGGTAAGTCCACTTTCATGCGGCAGACCGCGCTGATCGCGCTGCTCGCTTACGTGGGCAGCTATGTGCCGGCGCGGCGCGCCGCCTTCGGCCCGATCGACCGTATCTTCACGCGTATCGGCGCTGCGGACGACCTGGCCGGCGGCCGTTCCACCTTCATGGTCGAGATGACCGAAGCCGCCGCGATCCTGAACGACGCCACGCCGCAAAGTCTCGTGCTGATGGACGAGATCGGCCGCGGCACTTCAACGTTCGACGGGCTCGCGCTGGCGTGGGCCATCGCGCGGCATCTGCTTGCGCACAACGGCTGCCATACGCTCTTTGCCACCCACTACTTCGAACTGACGCAGCTGCCGGCCGAGTTTCCGCAGGCGGCCAACGTACACCTGTCGGCGGTCGAGCATGGGCACGGCATCGTGTTCCTGCACGCGGTCAGCGAAGGTCCGGCGAATCAGAGCTACGGTCTGCAGGTCGCGCAACTCGCCGGCGTGCCGAACGCGGTGATTCGCGCGGCGCGCAAGCATCTTGCGCATCTCGAACAGCAATCGGCCGCGCAACCCGCGCCACAACTCGATCTGTTCGCCGCCCCCATGCCGATGCTGCTCGAAGACGCGGATGACGAGCGCGAGTCGGACGCGGCGCAGGCTGTATCGCCTGCCATGCAGGCGCTTGTGGAGCGTTTGCGCGGCATCGATCCGAACGATCTGCGGCCGCGCGAAGCACTCGATCTGCTGTACGAATTGCATGAACTGGCCGCCGCGCCGGATGCGGATCATTGACGCACACAGGCGCCCGCAGCGTCCGCGCAAACTTCGCGCGGCGCTGACTCTCGCCCTCACGCTCTCGGGCAGCGGCGTGCTGAACGCGGGACTCTTCGCGGGGCTGTCTGCGGTGATGTCAGTGGGATTAGTGGCGGGGTTATCGGCCTACGCGCCAGCGGCCTACGCGCCAGCGGCCTACGCCGACCCGCCGCGCTACACGTTCGCGGTCATCGCCAACACGATGCAAAGCGCGGCCGACGAAGCACCGACGCAGCGGCTGATCGACGCGATCAGCCGCGAGCGCGACATGTCGTTCATCGTGTACGACGGCAATCTGAAGGGCGCCAAAGAGGCCTGCCGCGATGCGCTCTACGAACGTCGCCACGCGTTGCTGGAAGCGTCGCGACCCGCCCTCTTCTTCATTCCCGGCCAGCATGACTGGGCCGATTGCGGCACGGCCGAGGCCGGCGGCTTCGACCCGGTCGAACGGCTCGATCAGTTGCGTCAGACACTCTTCAGCGACGCCACGTCGATGGGCCAGAACCCGATCGCGTTGACGCGTGAAAGCGAAGTCTCGCGCTTTCGCCCGTATCGTGAGAACGTGCGCTGGCAAGTGGGCGATACGGTGTTCGTCGGCCTGAACGCGCCGAGTCCGAACAATCACTATCTCACTGCCGGCGGGCGCAACGGTGAATTCGAAGATCGCGTGATCGCCAATGCGTTCTGGCTGGAACACGCCGGCGAATATGCGAAACGCCGCGACGCGCGCGCAATTGTCGTGTTCATTCAAGGCGACCCGGACCCTGAACGTTACGAACGGCCCGACCGTTTCGCATGGCTGCGTTTTGCGCGCAATACCCGCCGCGACGGCTTCCTGGAATTCAAGCGCAGCCTCGTCAAGCTCGCGCAGATTTTCCGCGGGCCAGTGCTGGTGATTCATTGCGACGACGAACGTGCGAGCGCCGGCTTCGTCATCGATCAGCCGCTACGCAATGACAAGGGAATGCTCGTGACGAATCTCACGCGTGTCGCGCTCGCGCCGCATGATCGTCTCAATCAGTGGATTCAGGTGGAAGCGGATCTCGGCAGAAAACCGCCGTTCCGCGTAAGTGTGCGCGACGTGCCGAAGCAGATGCCGATGCCCACGGCGCAGCCTGTTATGCCACGCGACGAACCTGCCGCATCCATGCCGGCTGTACCCGCGCTCGGACCCGCATCGGAATTGCCGCCGCTGTTGCAATCGCCCGGGGACTCGCAACTGGATCAGCAGCCGCGCATACCGGCCGATCAGGGCGGTGGTGGATATGGGCCGGCGACCTCGACCCCGCCCGCCTCCGCTACGCAGCCGCGCACGCCGGGCGCTTCTTCAAGCATGCCCGGCGTGCCCGCCAGTTCAGTGCAGCGTGGGCCCTGACTTGTCCTCTTCGTCGTCCTCGTCATCGTCGAGGACTTCGAGGCCGTCGGCACCGTGCGCGTGTTCGTGCTGGATTTCGTCCTCAGTCGCCGGGCGCACGTCTTTCACGGTCAACGCAAAACGCAGCGCCATGCCGGCGAGCGGATGGTTGCCGTCGAGCACGACTTTGTCTTCCGCGACGTCGGTCACCACGTAGACGAGCGAGTCGAGGTCCTCGTCGCCTTCTTCGGGTGTGCCTTCGAATTGCATGCCGACTTCGAGCGGTTCCGGGAAGCGATCGCGCGGCTCGATCTTCACGAGATCGGGGTCGTACTCGCCGAACGCGTCTTGCGGCTCGAGCTGGATCTGGGTCTCGAAGCCGGCCTCATGGCCGTCGAGCTCTTCCTCGATCTTGGGGAACGTGCCATCATAGCCGCCGTGCAGATAGACCATCGGCTCGTCGCTTTCCTCGATCAGATTGCCCTGCGCATCCGACAGCTTGTAAGCGACCGACACGACGGTGTTCTTTGCGATTTTCATTCGATTCTCCAGAATACAACTCACATTATACGATGCCCAAGCGGCCCACTGACCACCCGGCCGACGCTGCATCGGCACGGAATTCGTCGCCGGCTTCAAAGCCGGCTCTGTCCGCTCTTCCGGTTCTGCCGCCCGCGCCGGACACGCCTACACCGCTGCTCGGCAATCTGACGCCGTCGCAATTCATGCGCCGCTACTGGCAGAAGAAGCCGCTGCTGATTCGCCAGGCGATCCCGAATGTCGAGGCGCCGCTCTCGCGAGAAGAATTTTTCGAGCTGGCCGATCAGGACGAAGTCGAAGCACGTCTGGTCACGCATTTCCGCAATAAATGGCAGCTGGAGCACGGTCCGTTCGCGCCTGACGAACTGCCTTCGCTGAAGCAGCGCGCATGGACGCTTCTCGTGCAAGGTGTGGATCTCTACGACGATCGCGCGCGCGCCCTGCTCGACCGCTTCCGCTTCGTGCCGGACGCACGTCTGGACGACCTGATGATCTCGTATGCAAGTGACGGTGGCGGCGTAGGCCCCCACTTCGATTCCTACGATGTGTTTCTTTTGCAAGTAAAAGGCAAGCGGCGTTGGCGCATTAGCGCGCAGAAAGATCTGACACTGCAAGCCGGCTTGCCTTTGAAAGTTTTACAGAATTTCCAGGCCGAAGAGGAATGGTTGCTCGAACCGGGCGACATGCTGTACCTGCCGCCGCACATCGCGCACGACGGAGTTGCCGAAGGCGAATGCATGACCTGCTCGATCGGTTTTCGCGCCCCGTCCGCAAACGAATTGACCGCGCAGTTCCTCTATCATCTGGCCGAGCGCGGCGAGTCGTCGGGCAATGCGGGAGCGCTTTACCGTGATCCGCAGCAGCCCGCTGTGGACCGTCCGGCTGAACTGCCGGCGGCGCTCGTTGAAAGGGTTGGCGCAATCCTTGCTGGCATTAAATGGAAAGAGCAGGATATTGCGTCGTTCCTTGGCACGTATCTCAGCGAACCCAAGCCGAGTGTCGTCTTTGATCCGCCGCAAAGGCCGCTTAATGAAGCACGTTTCATCAGTCAGGCTTTGAAGTCAGGTATTCGGCTGGACCGCAAGACCAATTTGTTGTACAACCGCCGTTTTTTCTTCATAAATGGAGAGGAAACGTCATTCGATGGCGCAAAAAAGTGGTTGTTTGACCTCGCCGATCACCGCTGTATGAGTGCGAAACGCTTTGTAACACTCTCACACGATTCGTCGGTGACAGCACGGCTACACGAGTGGTATTGTGCGGGCTGGATACAAGTGGGCGAGCTTGCGTAACTCCGCCTACCTGCTATACCGTACAGTGAAATTTTGTATGAGAAAGACAACGTATTGACCCCGGATTTATGGATTGTCAGTACGAAAGTGCATATAATTTCCGCCCAAGCCGTAGGGAAGATTCCAGCTCGTCAAAAGAGCGTCTCCACCAGCGGCCCAGGTCGGTGTTGGAGCACATTACCGGTTTTATTTTGCGCTGTTGCTTACCTTTAAACCATAAAAGGACGTGATCATGAAGAAATCCCTCCTCGTAGCATCCCTGTTGGCAGCTGTGGCACTGGCTGCATGCAACAAGAGCAACGACCAAGCCGCTGCCCCGGCTAGCGACGCAGCTGCTGCTTCGGCACCGGCTGCTGCAGCTTCGGATTCGGCTGCTGCTGCTTCGGGTGCTGCTGCTGCTGCGAGCGACGCTGCTGCTTCGGCTACGACCGCTGCTTCGGACGCAAGCGCTGCTGCTTCGGACGCTGCTGCTTCGGCTGCTGCTCCGGCTTCGGGCGCAAGCCAGTAAGCTGCTGCATAGGGTTCGCCTCTGGGCGAAAACTGCATCGGGAAATCTTCGCGGTTTCCCGGGCAGTAAAGCAAAACGCCACGGATTCACATCCGTGGCGTTTTGTCATTTAAGCGCCGCTTTTTACAACGGCGCTCATTGATTCCGATTGGCTTATTAACCCGCTGTTTGATTCTCTTCAAAGAACTCGCGCACGACTTCGATCTCACGTGTGCGTTTAAATGGCGGCAGGCTCTGCCAGATACGGCGTCCATACGGTTTATCGACGAGACGCGTGTCGCAGATCATCAGCACGCCTCGATCGGTCTCAGCGCGAATCAGGCGCCCCGCACCCTGCTTCAGCGTAATCACGGCCTGCGGCAACTGATGCACGGCGAACGGGCTCAAGCCTTTCTTGGTCAGCGCGTCGAGACGTGCGGACAGAACAGGATCGTCGGGCGGCGCAAACGGCAGCTTGTCGATCACTACCAGCGACAATGCGTCGCCGCGCACGTCCACCCCTTCCCAGAAGCTCTGACTGCCCACCAGAATCGCGTTGCCGTAAGACCGGAAACGATCCAGCAATTCGGTGCGGCTTGCATCGCCCTGCACGAGCAGCGGATAGTCCCAGCCACGCGCTTCGATCGTGTCGCGCAGCTTGGCTGAGATGCGGTCCACGGCGCGCAGCGTCGTGCACAACATGAAGACGCCGCCGCCCGATGCCTCGATCGCCGGCAACGCGGCGTCGAACACGGCGTCGGTGAACATCGGCGAGGACGGCTGCGGCAAATTGCGCGGCACGTACAGCAGCCCCTGAGTCGGATAATCGAAGGGACTGGGCAACGTCATGGAACGTTTCGCGTTCAGGCCCATTTGCGCGGCGTAGTGCGTGAAATCGCCGCGCACCGACAACGTGGCCGACGTGAAGATCCACGCACGCGGCACGCCGGCGCGCTGCTTCGCAAAGATCGGCGCAACCGACAATGGCGTTTCGTGCAACTGCACGGTATGCGAGAAGACTTCGATCCAGCGCACCTTTTCATTCGGGTCGGCGCGCTCGGCCTTACCGTCGGCCGAAGCGGCGTCGGCGGCCTCGCGCTCGGTCTGCGTGGGCGGCGTAGTCCAGCCGGCGAGCACACCCTGCAGTTCGCGCGCACGGCGCAGACACGCGCCGATCGATTCAGCGCGCTCGGCCTGACCCGCCAGCGCGGACGCGAGCGCGTCGAGTTCGGTTTCGAGCGTTTCGAGCGCGGGGAACAGCGGGTGGTCGTCCGGCAACTGGCCGATCGACAGGCGCACCGAGTCTTCCTTGAACGCGAGCCGGACGTCGCGCGCTGCGCGTTCGAGCGTCGAGCCCAGCGTGACCCAGTCGACCGTTTCACGCGCATGGCCCAAACCTTCGGCCACCGAATCGCGAGCAAGCTCGAGAAACTGCGTGGTCGAAAGCGTCTCGCCGAAAAAGAGCGTCGCCGTTTCGGGCAACTGATGCGCTTCGTCGAAAATGATGGTGTTGGCGGTGGGCAGCAGTTCCGCCATGCCCGTATCGCGCAACATGATGTCGGCGAAAAAGAGATGGTGGTTGACCACCACGATATCCGCCTGCTGCGCCTCGCGGCGCGCCTGCATTACGAAGCAGTCCTTGTAATGCGGACACTCCTGGCCGAGACAGTTTTCGCGCGTCGACGTGACCATCGACCACACCGCCGCCGTTTCGGGCACGCTGGCGAGTTCAGCCTTGTCGCCAGTGCGCGTGATCTTCGCGAAACGCACGATATCCTGCAGATACGAGGTTTCCTGGCGCGACGGCAGACGGCCGTTATCCGCGGTGCGCTGCAGATAGTAGTGGCACAGGTAATTCGCGCGGCCCTTGAGCATGGCGACCGATACCGGCACCGCGAGCGCATCGCGCACGGTCGGAATATCGCGCTGAAAGAGCTGGTCCTGCAGATGCTTCGTGCCGGTGGAGACGATCACCTTGCCGCCCCACAGCATGGCCGGCACGAGATACGCGTAGGTCTTGCCCGTGCCTGTACCCGCTTCGACGATCAGCGTGTTTTCGCTGCCGTCGAGCCCGCCCGATTCGGCGCTCTCCGCAGCCTCGGCGGTGGCGTCCGCGCCCGGTGCCTGCAGACGCCGTGCCGGACGCTTCTGCGCCTCGAACATCGCGGGCTCGGGCATTGCGCGGCCCGACGCTTCCATGGCCGCAGCCACGGCGCGCGACATTTCGATCTGCGACGCCCGCGAGCGGTAGCCGTCGATCTGACGGGCCAGCAAGCCGTTGTCGGCGAAGATCTCGTCCAGTTCAACGACGCGGCGCGGATTCAGCGACGCGCTCAGTGCGGACGCGACAGGACGCGGCGCCGGCGCATTGGCTCCGGCTGCGTCGTCGCCCGGCGTGGCACGGGATGAAGTTTCAAGCGGTGAATTCAAGGCAAGCGTTTCCTGCAAAGTCCGGCTCGCGCGGCGCGCGCCCGGCGCCTGCCAGGCCGCGAACTCAGGCGCGTGCGTCCGGTTCGAGCTGCAACTGCAGCAAGATGATGGTGTCCTTGACTTTGAGTTTGCGCTTTTTCAGGCGCTGCAACTCGAAGTCGTCGATGCCGGGCTCATCCGACATTCGGTCGATCAGGCGATCGAGCCCACTATGCTCCGATTCCAGTTGCAGAATACGGTCGCGAAGTGTGTCCGCGTTGATGACGTGATGTTGATCGCGCATACTCGCCTCCTCTCGTCTACGGAGCGGGCGGCGTGTGCAGCCCGATACCTGAGGTTGCTGTCCGGCTTAAAACGCATTACGGCGACTACGGCCCTGCCACACACGCTCAGGGCCCATTCCAGCACGCTTACTGCTGTTGTTGCTGCTGCTTTTGCTGCTCTTCGAGCTGCTGCTGTTTCAACGCGTCCTGACGTTTCTGCTCGGCTTTCTCCGCCGCCTGCTTCTGACGCGCTTCCACATCGGCCTTGTGCTGCGCCGCGTCGGCCTGCTTCTTCTCGAAGCTCTGCTGCTTCTGCACGCGCTCCTGCGCCTTCTGCGCACCTTGCGCACGCGCCTCGTCGAGCTTGCGTTGGAAGTCGGCCTGCTTCTGATCGTACGCCTGCTGGTTGGCGGCGGCCTGCGACGGGCTGACGCCGCGCTGCGCCTGATCCAGCGCATGCTGACGCTGCTTCTGCTGATAGGCCTGCTCATTCGCGCTGCGCTGCGGCGCCTCGGCGGCGCGCTGCGCCTGATCGAGCTGATGCTGGCGCTGCTTGTCCTGGTATGCCTGCGCGTTGCGCGCGTCTTCGGCGGCGCGTTGCGGCGCGCCCGCTTCTTCCTGGGCACGCTTGAGCGCGGCCTGCTCGTCACGGTCGCGGGCACGCTGCGTGCGCTGCTCACCGTCGAGCGCAAGTTGTTCCTTGCGGATGTCGGCCTGCACCGAGCGCATGCTGTCGCGCGCCTTGTTCAGGCAGTAGTTGACGAAGAACTTGCTGTAGCAGTCGTGTTCCGCGACGCCATAGCGATAGTTGTTCTCCTCCGTGCGCTGATCCAGGACTTTCTGCCGGGCGTCGAAGCCACTGTTCGGCGAGGCCGCATTGCCGGCGCTGTCCGTACCGCCGGCGTTCGTCCCGCCCTGCGCATTCGTGGCGCTCATGGCCCCCACGCCCGACGCAGCGGCCGGGGCGAGCGCGCCCGCGGGCCGCGCGGCGCTGCTGCTTGCCGGCAGCACGGACTGAGCCATCGCCGGAAGGGGCGCGGCCAGCGCGGTGGCGAGAACGCACGACGCACACGACGCGAGCAATACGCCATTAGAAAGGAACGCGGACCTGAACACCGGGCGCGAAGCCGCCACGAGCGAGCCGAGCGGTGAGCGCAACGTACGCGCCGAAAAATGCGGCATGGAACGCAGCACGGAACGCATCAGCGAGCGCGATAAGAAACGCGACGATAAAAACGGCGGCAATGGAGTCAAGCGCGATGCCAAGCGCGGTGTCAAGCGAGAGACCAAGCGGGAGCCCAGGCGGTTGAGGGACAAGGAGATCGGCAACGTCGTAGAGGGTCAGCGGAACATGCCCGAAATTCTATCACCCTGCGGTTGAGCCCTTTTGCATTTATGGCAAAATGCCCCGCTCCAGCAACCTGGTCGCAGCGCGCACGCCCGGCGAGCCCGGACGTGCCCCACGTGCCTCATTTGCCCTAACGTGCCCACATGTGCGGTTAGCGCGCGGCCCCTGAACTGAGTCCGCAGGAACACCAAGACCTTATGACGGAAACCGTAGCACTCAAGATCGTACAGCGCATCGCCGCCGAACTGTCCGTCCAGCCGCGCCAGGTCGCGGCCGCGGTGCAACTTCTCGACGAAGGAGCGACTGTTCCGTTCATCGCCCGCTACCGTAAGGAAGTGACCGACAATCTCGACGACACGCAACTGCGTAACCTCGAGGAACGCCTGCTGTATCTGCGCGAGCTGGAAGACCGGCGCGCCGCGATCATCGCCAGCATCGACGAACAGGGCAAGCTCACCGACGAGCTGCGCGCGGCGATCGAAGGCGCCGACAGCAAGCAGGTGCTGGAAGACCTGTATCTCCCGTACAAGCCTAAGCGCCGCACACGCGCGCAGATCGCTCGTGAAGCCGGCCTGCAGCCGCTCGCCGACGCGCTCCTCGCCAATCCGCTGCTCGACCCGCAAACCGAAGCCGCCGCCTACGTGGACGCCGAAAAAGGCGTCGCCGACGTCAAGGCCGCGCTCGACGGCGCACGCGACATTCTCTCCGAACAGTTCGGCGAAACCGCCGAGTTGCTCGGCAAGCTGCGCGATTACCTGTTCAATCAGGGCGTGGTGTCGTCGAAAGTGGTGGAAGGCAAGGAAAACGCCGAAGAAGAAAAATTCCGCGACTACTACGACTATGCGGAAACCATCCGCACCGTGCCGTCGCATCGCGCGCTGGCGCTGTTCCGCGGCCGCAATGCGGGCGTGCTGATGGTCAAGCTGGGCCTCGGTGAGGAACTCGACGCGCAGGTGCCGCATCCGGGCGAAGCGCTGATCGCGCGCCACTTCGGTATCGCCAATCAGAACCGTCCGGCCGACAAGTGGCTCTCCGACGTGTGCCGCTGGTGCTGGCGCGTGAAGGTACAGCCGCACATCGAAAACGAACTGCTGACCAATCTGCGCGACGAAGCCGAGCACGAAGCGATCCGCGTGTTCGCGCGCAATCTGAAGGACCTGCTGCTGGCCGCGCCCGCCGGACCGAAGGCCGTGATCGGCCTCGACCCGGGCATGCGCACCGGCGTGAAGGTCGCCGTGGTTGACCGAACCGGCAAGGTGCTCGCCACCGACGTGATCTATCCGCACGAGCCGCGCCGCGACTGGGACGGCTCGATCGCGAAACTCGCGCGCCTCTGCGCGCAGACGCAGGCCGAACTGATCAGCATCGGCAACGGCACGGCGTCGCGTGAAACGGACAAGCTTGCGAGCGAACTGATCGCGCGTCATCCGGAATTCAAGCTGCAGAAGATCGTAGTGTCCGAAGCCGGCGCGTCGGTGTACTCCGCCTCCGAACTCGCGGCGAAGGAATTCCCCGACATGGACGTGTCGCTGCGCGGCGCGGTGTCGATCGCGCGCCGTTTGCAGGATCCGCTCGCGGAACTCGTGAAGATCGAACCGAAGGCGATCGGCGTCGGCCAGTATCAGCACGACGTGAACCAGCGCGAACTGGCCCGTTCGCTGGATGCCGTGGTCGAAGACTGCGTAAACGCCGTCGGCGTGGATGCGAACACGGCGTCCGTCGCCCTGCTCGCCCGCGTCTCGGGTCTGAATGCCACGCTGGCGCGCAACATCGTCGATTATCGCGATGCGAACGGACCGTTCCCGTCGCGCGAACATTTGCGCAAGGTGCCGCGTCTGGGCGACAAGACGTTCGAGCAGGCAGCCGGGTTCCTGCGCATCAACAATGGCGAGAATCCGCTCGACCGCTCGTCGGTTCACCCGGAAGCGTATCCGGTCGTCGAACGCATGCTCGCGAAAATCAGCAAGCACGTCGGCGAAGTGCTGGGCAACCGCGACGCGTTGCGCGGCCTGTCGCCCGCGGAATTCGTCGACGATCGTTTCGGCCTGCCGACCGTGCGCGACATTCTGCTCGAACTCGAAAAGCCGGGCCGCGATCCGCGTCCCGAGTTCAAGACGGCGACCTTCCGCGAAGGCGTCGAGAAGGTCAGCGACCTGACGCCGGGTATGGTGCTCGAAGGCGTCGTGACGAACGTGGCGGCGTTCGGCGCGTTCATCGACATCGGCGTGCATCAGGACGGTCTGGTGCACGTATCGGCTATGTCGACGAAGTTTATCAAGGACCCGCACGAAGTCGTCAAGGCCGGCCAGATCGTCAAAGTGAAGGTGCTCGAAGTCGACGTGAAGCGTCAGCGTATTGCGCTGACCATGCGCATGGACGACGAAGTCGGTGCGGCTTCGGCGCGCAGCGGCGGTGGTGCCCAGCAGGATCGCGGCGCGGGTCGCTCAGGCGGCGCACGCGGTGCGCCGCAACAGCGTTCACGTGAACCAGAAGCAGGCGGCGCGATGGCGGCTGCATTCGCCAAGCTCAAGCAGAAGTAAGATCGCTGGTTAAGCGCGTGATTTTTTCATGCGCTTGTAGTGCACGTTGCGCTTGTCGAGCACGGTAAACCGCGGTGCAGAGCACTGCGCAATTTGACTCAGCCGAACATGCGGCACATAAAAAAACCCACGCATTCGCGTGGGTATTTTTTTTTGCCCCGGCATCTGGGGCGTTCATGAATCAACGGCGACCGTCAGATCTCAATCTTCGTCCCCAACTCCACCACCCGGTTGGCCGGAATACTGAAGAAGTCCGTCGGCTTCGCGGCATTCTGGTGCATCCACGCGAACACGCGCTCTCGCCACACCGACATGCCCGGCAACTGCGTCGGCACCACCGTTTCGCGCGCGAGGAAGAACGACGTGTCCATCAATTCAAAAGTCATGTCATGCGTGCGGCCGACTTCGAGCAGCACCGCCTTCACGTCCGGCGTTTCGTTGAAGCCGTAGGCCGCCTTGACGAGATACAGGCCACCGTCGATATCCTTGACCGTCACACGTTCCGCGTCGTTCACGTACGGAATGTCGCGCGTCACGAAGGTCAGGAAAATGGTGCGCTCGTGCAGCACCTTATTGTGCTTCAGGTTGTGCAGCAGACTCACCGGCACGAGCGAATCGCTGCCGGTCAGATAGATCGCCGTGCCCGATACGCGATGCGGCGGATGCGCGAGCAGCCCCTGCAGGAAAGGCATGAGCGGAATACCGTCGGCCGCCGTGCGTTCCTTGACGATCATGCGCCCCTTGTACCAGGTCATCAGCAGGAAGAAAAGCAACGCGCCGATGCCGAGCGGCAGCCAGCCGCCCTCCTCGACCTTCAGCAGATTGGCGCCGAAAAAGCCCAGATCCACCGTCATGAAGACGCCGATGATCAGCGCCACCAGCAGCTTGTTCCAGTTCCACACTTTCACCATCACGACGCAGGCGAGCACCGTGGTGATCACCATGGTGGCCGTCACCGCGATACCGTACGCGGCCGCGAGATTGTCCGAACTCTTGAACGCAATCACGATGCACAGAATGATGAACAGCAGCATCCAGTTCACCACCGGCACATAGATCTGGCCGATCGCCAATTCAGACGTGTGCAGAATCTTCATACGCGGCACGTAGCCGAGCTGGATCGCCTGGCTCGTGAGCGAATAGGCACCGGAAATCACCGCCTGTGAGGCAATCACCGTCGCGACCGTGGACAGCACCACGAGCGGCAGCAACGCCCAGTCCGGCGCGAGCAGGAAGAACGGATTTTCGATCGCTTTCGGATCGTGCATGAGCAGCGCGCCCTGGCCGAAATAGTTCAGCACCAGCGACGGCATCACGAGCACGTACCACGCCATGCGAATCGGCTTCGCGCCGAAGTGGCCCATGTCGGCGTACAAAGCTTCGGCGCCGGTCAGCACCAGCACCACCGAGCCGAGCACCACATAGGCCTGCAGCACGTGCGCGGCCATGAAGCTGTAAGCGTAGTACGGGTTCAGCGCGCGGATCACGTTCGGCGACTGCAGGATGTGCCACAGGCCGAGCGCCGCGAGCACCACGAACCACAGCACCATGATCGGACCGAACAGGCGGCCGACCATGGCCGTGCCGTGCCGCTGAATCCAGAACAGCAATATCAGGATCACGATGGTCAGCGGCAACACCAGATGCGACAGATTTGGCGCCGCAATCTCCAGACCTTCTACGGCCGAGATCACCGAAATGGCCGGCGTGATCACCGCGTCGCCATAGAACATGCAGGCGCCGAAGATGCCGAGCATCATCAGCAAGCCGGCCATTTTCGACTTCTCGTCGAGCGAGCGCAGCGCCAGCGCCATCAGCGCGAGAACACCGCCCTCGCCGTTATTGTCCGCGCGCATCACGAACAACACGTACTTGATGCCGACCACGATCACGATCGCCCAGAACAACAGCGAGATCACGCCCAGAATGGATTGCTCGGTCAGCGGAATGCCGTGGGATGGACTAAAGGCTTCCTTCAGCGAGTACAACGGGCTCGTGCCGATATCGCCGAATACCACTCCGATCGCAGCGATGGCGAGGGAAGGCAGAGGCTGTTTGTGCTCGTGATTGTTATCTGTCATAAACGCGAGGAAATCCGTTCCCTGGGCGAAAAAGCGACCGCTATTCTAAACTGCCCGCCTGACGCCGCCCGGCTTGTTGTGGATACACCACGAGATGGTCCGCGAAGTGTAGCACCGCGATATGGGCGCGTCTGCTGGGCGGGCCGTATTAGCGGCATCGCCGATGCGCAGTTTGCGAAGCACGCGCGCACGGCGCGCACATAAAAAAACGGAGCCCAATGAGCTCCGTTTTGCGAGACAACGCGGGGGACGACGCAACGATTTCGGCGCCGAAGTTCGCATCACTTCTCCGACGACTCCTGCGCTTGCGCCGTGCCACGCTTGATCCATGCGCCGAGGTTGTGCGGACGAACCGTGTCCCATTCCTCGAACGGCTGATGAATCCACGGATTGGTGGGCAGATACTGCACGTGGTAGTCGGGCTTCACCTTCGAGCAGCCCTTGTACCAGAGCACCGCCGAACGCACCGCGGTGATCGCCGGATAACGCTCTTTCAGATGCTGCTGAACACGTGCGAGCGTTACGCCCGAATCCACCAGGTCGTCGACCAGCAGCACGTTGCCGTGCAGTTCGCCACGCGTCATGGTGATGTATTGCGCGATATCGAGTTCGCCCTGCTCCGTGCCGGCCGCTTCACGATACGAACTCGTGGCAAGAATCGCCAGCGGCAGATCGTAAATGCGCGAGAGCTGATCGCCGACGCGCAAACCGCCGCGCGCGAGGCACAGGATCTTGTCGAATTTCCAGCCCGACTCGTGCACCTGCAACGCGAGCATTTCGATCAGCCGGTGATACTCGTCCCAGCCGACCCACAGGTTCTTGTCGTCGTTGCGCGGATCTTTCATCGCAATCATGGGTACACCTTGCACCATGGCTTAAACCTTGAACGGATGACGAAGCAGAATGGTTTCGTCGCGATCCGGACCGGTCGACACCATGTCGATCGGAATGCCCGCGACTTCCTGCACGCGCGACAGATACGCACGCGCGTTCGCCGGCAGCTTGTCCCATTCCTTGATACCAACCGTGCTTTCCTTCCAGCCCGCGAAGGTTTCGTACACTGGCACGCAGCGCGCGACTTCCGACGAACCACGCGGCAGCAGGTCGACATGCTGGCCGTCGACCGTGTAGCCGACGCACAGCTTCACTTCGTCCAGACCGTCGAGCACGTCGAGCTTGGTCATGCACAGACCCGACACGCCGTTGATCTGGATCGAACGGCGCAGCGCGGCGACGTCGAGCCAGCCGGTGCGGCGCGGACGGCCGGTGACCGAGCCGAATTCCTTGCCGACGGTGGCCAGTTCGAGGCCGATCGCTTCCTGACGGGCGGCGTTGTCCGCGTCGTACAGTTCGCTCGGGAACGGGCCCGAGCCGACGCGTGTGCAATACGCCTTGGTGATGCCGAGAATGTAGTTCAGCTTTTGCGGACCGACGCCCGCGCCCGCCGTGGCCGCGCCGGCCACGCAGTTGCTCGACGTGACAAACGGATACGTGCCGTGGTCGATGTCGAGCAGCGTGCCTTGCGCGCCTTCGAACAGCAGGTTGCTGCCGTTAGCGTTCGCGTCGTACAGGCGGCGCGACACGTCCGTCACCATTGGCTTCAGACGGTCGGCATAGCTGAGCATCGTGTCGAGCGTTTGCTGGAAGTCGACAGCGGCGACACCCAGGTATTGCGTCAACACGAAGTTGTGATAGTCGAGGTTTTCACGCAGACGTTCGGCGAAGGTCTCCGGCTCGAACAGGTCCTGCACGCGCAAACCGCGGCGCGCCACCTTGTCTTCGTACGCCGGGCCGATGCCGCGGCCGGTGGTGCCGATCTTGCCCGCGCCACGGCGCGCTTCGCGGCCCTGGTCGATGGCGATGTGGTACGGCAGGATCAGGGTGGTGGCTTCGGAAATGAAGAGGCGATTCTGGACATCGACCCCGGCGGCTTCGAGCTCGCCGATTTCCTTGAAGAGCGCTTCCGGCGACAACACGACGCCATTGCCGATGTAGCACGCGACGCCGGGATGCATGATGCCCGACGGAATCAGACGCAAGATGGTTTTCTTGCCGCCGATGATAAGCGTGTGACCGGCATTGTGACCGCCCTGGAAGCGAACGACGCCTTGAGCGTGGTCCGTCAGCCAGTCGACGATCTTGCCCTTGCCTTCATCACCCCACTGGGTCCCCACGACGACGACGTTACGCCCGGGGTTCACATTCACTGCGCTGGCAGACATGTTGTTTCGTAAGCTGGTTAAAAACGTATTCTACCTATGTTCGCGGAACCTTCCGAATTTTTCCGTTTCCGCTCAACGGTATGCACGTTATGGTGGGTATGGCGAAAGTAGCGCGGCCACTGGCCGCGCCCTGCTTCGGCGACACATTCGACGCCGTCTGACATGCCCTGAGGATCGCCCTCGGGCGGGTCTGCCGGAACGCGCTCAGGCGCGCGGTTCGACGACCCAATTACCGTTGCGCTCGATCAACACACGGTCGAACGCGAATTCGTCCAGATCGTGCTCATGGCCGGGCAGCGCCTGAATCACCACCTCGCCGGCATCTCGCAACGCGGCGACGCTCACGCGCAGCGCCTCGTCATGCTGCCACGGCGCGAGAATCGCGCTGCTGCGCGCTTCGACCGGTGAAATCCGCGCCACCTCGCGCAGATCGAGCGAAAAGCCCGTGGCCGCCCGTGCGCGGCCGTACGCTTGACCCACGTGGTCGTAACGGCCGCCGCGCGCTACTGCATTCGGCACGCCGTCCACATACGCCGAGAACATCACGCCGCTGTGATAAGCATAGCCGCGCAGATCCGCGAGATCGATCATCACTTCGGCGCCCTCCACCTGGCTCGCGAGGAACGCGAGATCGTCGAGCGCACGGGCAATGGCCGGCATATTCGGCAAGCGCGCGCGGGCTTCGTCGAGCACGGACGCGTCGCCGTACAGCGTGGGCAGCGCGCGCAACGCGTCGCGAATCGCCGGCGTCAGGTTCGCCGTGAGTTCGACGAGGCGCGGTACGTCTTTGCCCGCGAGCGCGTCGTAGAGCGACTGCCCGAGCTCGGCCGCGGCCGGTTCGGCTTCGATCAGCGCGGCGAGCACGCCCGCGTGGCACAGATCGAGGCGAACTTTCGCGAGGCCCGCCAGACGCAGTGCGTCGAGCATCAATTGCTGGATTTCCAGGTCCGCTTCGAGGCCGGCGTGGCCGTAGATTTCCGCGCCGATCTGGATCTGCTCGCGCGTGGCGTGCAGGCCGCGCGGCCGCGTATGCGCGACGTTGCCCGCGTAGCAAAGGCGTGTCACGCCCTGGCGATTCAGCAGATGCGCGTCGATTCGCGCGACCTGCGGCGTAATGTCCGCGCGCAGACCGAGCGTGCGTCCCGACAGTTGATCGACGAGCTTGAAGGTGCGCAGATTCAGATCGTGACCGCCGCCCGTAAGCAGCGACTCGATGTACTCGAGCAACGGCGGCATGACCATTTCGTAGCCGTACGAACGGAAACGGTCCAGCAAATGGCGCCGCAACTCTTCGATCTTACGGGCTTCCGACGGCAGCACGTCGGCAATATTCTCGGGAAGTAACCAGGTCGACATCGATACAGTCCTACGACGTTGAACACGGCGTCTGGGTGCGCCGGTAAGTGAGTGTGAATGGCGGGCGGCGGCTCGATTTTGGCGGCTGTCGCGGGCGTTGCGCGGGCGTTGCGTGGTCGTTGCACGGTCGCTGCAATTACCTGCGGCGACCGCTTGCGGCTTTTGGCCGCTGGGCGCTGCACTACGCGGCGTTCAGAACCCTCAGGTACTGGCGCGCAACGGCGCACATTCGCGCTCGAGCGCGGGCAGCCTGCGCAGCCTGTCAGCCCGCCCGCAATAGCAGGCCCCTTCAGGTCACGATAAACAGCAGGATCAGCCCGAGCACCATCACGATCAGGCCGCCCACACGAATCTGATGCGGCGGACGTTCCGCTATTTTACGGAACGTGTCGCTCCAGGCGCTCGGAAAAACGAAGGGAAACATGCCTTCGATAATCAGCATCAACGCGATCGCGAGCAGTAACGAGCCGGCTATATCCATGCGAATGAAGGTGCCGCGATGCGGATGCCGCGGCGCTCCGGTTATCAGTGTTTGCGCGGGACCGCGGGAGCGTCCGGGGCTGCGCCGCCGGTCGGGCTACGCATGAAGCGGAAGAACTCGCTGCTCGGGTCGACCACGATCACGTCGCCCGGCTTGAAGGTGTTCTTGTACGCCTGCATGCTTTGATAGAACTGGTAGAACTGCGGGTCGGCGCCGTACGCTTCGGCGGCGATTTCCGCGGCCTTGGCATCGCCCTCGCCCTTGATGGTCTGCGCCTGACGATAACCGTCCGCGAGAACCGCCTGTTGCTGGCCGAGCGCGTCCTGCCTGATCTTGTCGGCCTCAGCCGTGCCCTTCGCACGTTCGTCGGCCGCGATCTGCTGGCGTGCGGCGATCATCCGTTTGTAGACGGAATCGGCCATCGACGCGGGGAAGTCGACACGCGTGAGTTGCACGTCGACCACCGACACGCCGAGCGACGCCGCGGCCTTGTCCATGGCGGTGCGCGCTTCGTCGGCGACGGCCTGCTGACGGGCCAGCGCGTCGGACAGCGTGACCTTCGCGAACGCATCGCCAAGCGCGCTGCGCGACAGCAAGGCGAGCCGGTCCGGCAGGCTCTGCGCATCTCCTCGCGTTTCGGCGAGCAGCTTGAGCGGATCGGTCACGCGGTATTTGACAACCGGGTTCGCCAGCAAATCGGTTTTATCGGACGTCACGTAGCGGTCTTCGTCCGGGGCGTCGAGCGACTGGATACGGTTATCGACCAGCGTGACCGTTTGCAACGGCGGCGGGAGTTTGACGTGCAAGCCGGGGCCGAGCAGGCTCGGCGCCTTGTCGCCATGCGACGACAGGACAGCCAGATGCCGCTGATCGACGACGAACACCATCGACGAAGCGGCAAACAGCACGATGACGATAGCGACGACGAGCGCAATGATCTTGTTCATGATGTGCGCTCCTTATTGAACGTCGTCTTCGCGCATACGGCTGCGGAAGGAGTCGCGTGAACGCAGCGCGTCGCTGCTGGCTGCGGCCTGGCTGGCGGGCGTGGCGACCGCCGCCGGCGCGGAGGCTGCGGTGCCGGTTGCGGAGGCAGACGGGGCGGCCGACGGCGTGGCCGACGGCAACGCGGCAGCGCTCGCCGCTTGCGGCGCGGCAGCGGCCGCGGTGCCTGAAGCGGCAGCAGCCTCGGACACACGCTGGCGGGTTTGCTCGACCAGCTTGTCGAGCGGCAGATACAGCACGTTGTTCCCGCTCTTGCTATCCACAAACACCTTGGTCGTATTCGAATAGATCTGCTGCATGGTTTCCAGATACATGCGCTCGCGAATCACAGCGGGCGCTTTCGAGTACTGCGCATAGACCTGCTTGAAGCGTTCGGCGTCGCCTTGCGCCTGGGCCACCGTCTTGTCGCTGTACGTTTTCGCTTCGTCGATCTGGCGCGCCACGTCGGCTTGCGCGCGCGGCAACAGATCCGCGGCATAGGCCTCGGCATCGCGTTTCGCCCGCTCGTTTTCCTGACGGACTTTCGCGGCGTCGTCGAACGCGGCTTGCACCTGGCTAGGCGCCTGCACACCCTGGATCGTCACACCGGTCACGGCGAGTCCGGACTGATATTCATCCAGGGATTGCTGGATCGCCGCGATCAGTTGCTGGCGAATTGTTTCGCGATCCTGATAGAGAATGTCGTTGGTGCTGCGCGCGCCGACGATGCTGCGCACCGCCGCCTGAGCAGCCTGCATCACACCCTGATCGGGATCGACGCTGCGAAACAGGTAGTCGGTCGGCTTCTTCACCTGATACTGCACGGCGAAGCGCACGTCGACGATATCCGCGTCGTGCGTGAGCATCGACGCGTCTTTCACATTCGCGAGACGCACCACGTTGTTGCGGCCGATCTCCACCTGGCGGACCTGACCGATATTGACGAGCTCATGCGCTTCGAACGGATACGGCAGACGCCAGTGCACGCCCTGACCTGCCGTGTAGCGATACTTGCCGAACTGCATCACGACCCCGGCCTGGCCGTCCTGCACGACGAACACGCCGCTGCCGAGATAAATGGCCAGCAGCACGCCGATCACGATGCCCACGCCAATGCGCGCGCCACGACCGTTGTCCGGCCGCCCGCCACCCGCGCCGCCACCCTTGCGACCGAACACGCGGCTCAAACGGCGGTTGAAATCGCGCCACATCTCGTCGAGATCGGGCGGGCCTTCACCGTCCTTGGTCGGTGGACGCTTAGGCTCGTTTGGACGTTGCCGCTCGCCATTGCCATCCCCACGGCCCCAGCGCGGATCGTTCAGTGAAAGCATGGCGCGCATGCGCAGCCAGATACTCCGCTCGTTGTAATCGTTCACCTGTGTTCGTTCACCAGAGTAGACAGCGGGTCAGTGCAATTGGAACGGGTCAATGCCCGAGTTCTGGGACCTTGCGGTCGTCGCGTGGTGCTGCCGACCGGTCTTCTTCCGAGAGATCGACCAGCGTTTCGGGAAGAGGTTCGGCAGTAGCGATTTCAGCGATGGCAGCGCGCAGTGTGTCTAGCCCTTGCCCCGTGCGCGCGCTCAAAAAGACGCGCGAAATATTACCATACTCGTCCCTTTCAACCGCGTCCCCACGGGCCGCCAACTCCGGCACCGCGTCGATCTTGTTGAAGACGAGCACCTGCCGGATCGTGTCCGCACCGATTGCGTGCAACACCTCGTTGACCTGATCGATCTGATCGAGCCGCACCGCGCTCGACGCGTCGACCACGTGCAGCAGCAGGTCGGCGTGAATCGTTTCTTCGAGCGTGGCGCGAAACGCCGCCACGAGTTGGTGAGGCAATTCGCGGATGAAACCGACCGTGTCGGACACCACCACCTGCCCCGCTTCGTCGCCGAGATAGACGCGCCGCGATGTCGTATCCAACGTCGCGAACAACTGGTCGGCGGCGTACGCCTGAGCCTTGGTGAGCGCGTTGAAGAGCGTGGATTTGCCCGCGTTCGTGTAACCGACGAGCGACACGGACATGGTCTGATTGCGGCTGCGCGCGCGGCGCTGCGTGCCATGCTGACGGCGCAGTTTTTCGAGCCGCGTCTTGAGCGCCTTGATGCGCTCGCCGATCAAACGGCGGTCCGTTTCGAGCTGCGTTTCACCCGGGCCGCGCAAACCGATACCGCCTTTTTGCCGCTCCAGGTGAGTCCATGCGCGGATTAGCCGCGTGGACAGATACTGCAGTTGCGCGAGTTCCACCTGCAGCTTGCCTTCGTGGCTGCGGGCGCGTTGCGCGAAAATATCGAGGATCAGACTGGTGCGATCGATCACGCGCCGATTAAGCGCTTGCTCCAGATTGCGCTGCTGCGCAGGCGCCAGAGCGTGATTGAAAATGACGAGTTCGATGTCGTTCGCCTCACACGCAAGACGCAGCTCTTCGGCCTTGCCGCTGCCGACGAACATCTTCGCGTCGGGACTGGACCGGCGCCCGGTGAGGGTGACTAAGGGATTCGCGCCCGCGCTTTGCGCGAGCAGGCTGAGTTCTTCTAGGCTGGCTTCGAAATCGATCTTACCGAAGTCGATGCCGACAAGCGCTGCATTGATCAAATTGGAGGGTATCAAAATGAGGCGGCCGGAAGTAATCGCCAACGGGCGACGTTACGCCGGCCGCGACGGGGGTTAGGACTGTTCGGAATCCGGGTGGAAATTCACCGGGCGGGCTGGCACGACAGTCGAGATTGCGTGCTTGTAGACCATCTGGGTGACCGTATTCCGGAGCAACACGACGTACTGGTCGAACGATTCGATGTTCCCTTGAAGCTTGATGCCGTTGACCAGGTAGATCGACACCGGCACATGCTCTTTACGCAGTGCGTTCAAAAACGGGTCTTGTAACAATTGCCCTTTGTTGCTCATAGCAAACTCCGTATTTTTTTGCAGGTTGACTTAATTGACGACGAAGAAAAAGAGATCCGCCGTCAACCGCTACACTATAGCCGATTTTCATTTTTGCGCGAGCGACCTGGCCAGGCGGCCAAAGCCAGCACACACGCGGGTTTCAGCCTGGATTTAGCCTTTATCCGCGTAAGGGTTCGTCGACGATCTGAACTCTATGCGCAATGGAGTCCCAGTCAGCTTGAAAGTTTCCCGGAAGCGGTTTTCGAGGTAGCGTTTGTACGTTTCGGTGATCGCGTCGAGCGCATTGCCGTGAATCACGATGATCGGCGGATTCTGTCCGCCCTGGTGCGCGTAACGAAGTTTCGGGCGCACCGGACCACGCCGGCGCGGCTGCTGGAATTCAACGGCATCGATCAGCGCGCGCGTGAGCTTCGGCGTCGGCAGCTTGGCCATGGCGGCTGCGTACGCGTCGTCCACCGAGCGCATCAATGGGCCGATTCCGGTTTTTTCCGCAGCGGAAATGAAATGGAATTTGGCGAAGTCGAGAAATTTTAGTTTGCGTTCGAGGTCCGCCTTGGTGCGCTCGCGCACATGCGGATCGAGCCCGTCCCACTTGTTCACGCCCACCACCAGCGCGCGGCCCTGCTCCACCACGAAGCCCGCAATGTGCGCGTCCTGCTCCGAGATGTCCTGGCGCGCGTCGAGCAGCAGGATCACGACGTTCGCGTCGGAGATCGATTGCAGCGTCTTCACCACCGAGAATTTCTCGATCGCTTCGAACACTTTGCCGCGGCGGCGCAAACCGGCCGTGTCGATCAGCGTGTACGGCTTGCCGCCTCGCTCGAAATCGACGTAGATCGAATCGCGCGTGGTGCCGGGCATGTCGAACGCGATCACGCGCTCTTCGCCCACCAGCGCGTTGATCAAGGTCGACTTGCCGACATTCGGACGGCCGACGATCGCGATTTTCACGCCACGCGTTTCTTTCTCTTCGTCGCTTTCTTCCGGCTGACCGGCGTACGCGACTTCGAGCGCCTCGTTGATCATCTCCGTCACGCCGTCGCCGTGCGCCGCGGAAATCGCACGCGGGTCGCCCAGACCGAGTTCGTAGAAGTCGGCGGCGACCGTGCTGTACTTCATGCCCTCGGCCTTATTGACGACGAGGAAGATCGGCCGGCCGACCTTGCGCAGGTAGTCCGCAATCGACTTGTCCTGCGGCGCGAGGCCATTGCGACCGTCGACGATGAACACGACGATGTCCGACTCCTCGACCGCCTGGCGGGTTTGACGCGCCATTTCGTGCAGGATGCCGTCTTTCGCGACCGGCTCGAAACCCCCAGTATCGACGACCAGATACGGCCGGTCGCCGGCGCGCCCTTCGCCGTAATGGCGATCGCGGGTAAGACCGGGCAGGTCGGCAACCAGCGCATCACGCGTACGCGTGAGACGGTTGAACAGCGTGGATTTCCCCACATTGGGGCGCCCGACGAGGGCAATAACGGGTTTCATCAGATGTTGTTCACGGTGAAACGCGGGATCGAAATCGACCGTCCGCGTAGCGACGCCATGCGGCCGCTACACGGCAGCGTTTGACGAAAATTATCACGAATTCGGCCAGCCCCGGATGTGCTGTCAATATGCGCACCCGGGCGGACGGGGGTTTGGCTGTATGGGGCGGCGCCAAGGGGCCGCCAGGTCTGGTCTTTCCTGCTCGACGGCTCGCACGCCAATTCGAATACGACGCTCCGCGATATTTGCGAAGATGCCGCCGATGGTGGCGCCGCAAGCAGCCACCGATGGCCACGTGGGCCCGTGTGCCATGTCTGATCCGACTTGCCGGACCAGCCAGTCCGGCGCAATTCTTCTACTTACTCTGCCCTGCAACACACTCTTCTAAAACGCGTACGGCCGGCGAAGCCGGCCTGCACGCTCAACGGCGATTGCCTCCCCGCGCGATCAGCGCGGGCGGTAGCCGTACAGATCGCCGTCGTGCGTCAGCACCACCAGCGTCTCGCCGGCCAGCACCGGTGCCGCGGTAATCGGGCTGCCGTCGGTCTTCAGGCGGGCGACGAGCGTGCCGTCGTCGCGGGACAGGAAGTGCACGTAACCCTGGTAGTCGCCCAGCACCGCAGCGTGACCCAGAATGAACGGCACGCTCAGGTCGCGATTCTTCAGCTTGTCGTTCTTCCACAGCGGCGCGCCGCTGCTGACGTCGAACGCCGACACCACCGACCAGTCGTCCGCCGCGACCACGGCGCGGTCATCCTGCGCCAGACCGCTCGTGCTGGAAAACGCCTTTTCCCACACCGCGCGGCCCGAGTTCGCGTCGAAACAGCCAATCTGCCCCTGGAACGTCACGGCGCAGGTTTCCGAACCGACCAGCGTGGGCGGTCCGGTCACGTCGTTGATCCGCTCTACTTCCGTCACGCCCTTCGGATAGGACACCGGCGTTTGCCAGTAGTTGTCGCCCGTCTGCAGGTTGATTGCCGCGAACGCGCCGCCCGGGAAACCGGCCAGCACGGCTGCGTCGCCCGCGAAGGTCATGCCCGACGACACGCGCAGATTGAGCGGCACCGCGCGGTTGCGGTAGTTCCACTTCTGCTCGCCGGTTTGCGCATTGAACGCGACGATCTGGCCGTCGACCGTACGCACCACCACGAGTCCGTTGCCGACGAGCGGCGGCGAAATGATCTCGCCTGGCGCCTTGGCGGTCCAGAGTTGCTTGCCGTCCGCCCCGAGCACGTACACGTCGCCCTTCAGGCCGCCGACAGCAGTGAGCGTGCCGTCGCTGCCGACACCTGCCGAGAGGTCGTCGTGCAGCTTGACACGCCACACGTCCTGCCCGGTTTGCGCGTCGATCTTCGCCACCGAACCGTTCGCGCCAGCCGCGTACACCGCATTGCCAACCGCCACCGGCGAGAACAGATAGCGGCCCGCCTTACCGACGCTCGCCTTCCAGGCCTGCTGCACGTCGAGCACGGGTTTGAACTCGGTGAGCGGCGTCGGCACGCGGCGCTCGTCTTTCGTGGATGAGCAAGCCGCCATGGTAAGGACGGTCATCGCACAGGCAACGGGCACAGCGTAACGTTTCAGCAGATTCATCGGTGGACGAAGCATTCAGGAAATTAGTTAAAGGAGACCGGTTGGTCGTTACACGCGGCGCCGATTATGGCGCTGACATGCGGCGATCAGCCGCCCAGCGCGTCCAGCTTGAACTGAATCAACTGGCGTGCCGAGCTATCGTTTTTCGACAGCGAGTCGAGCGCGAGCTTGTAAGCCGCACGCGCATCGTCGCGCTTGCCTTGAGCGGCGAGCAGATCGCCGCGGCCGTTCGCCACGATGCCTTTGAACGCGTCGGACTGCGGTTCGGCGAGCAGCGCCAGACCCTGGTCGTAGGCCTTGTCGTCGAGCAACAGCGAAGCGAGGCGCAGTTTGGCGATCTGCTTGAACTCGTCATCTTTCGCGTGATCGATGGTCCATTGCAGTTGCGCCTTCGCGGCCGGTTCGTCGCCCGCGGCGTACAGCGCCTTGGCCGCGCCCAGCGCGGTCATCTGTGCATACGCGGTGCGGCTGAACCTGTCTTCCATGTCGGCGGCGACGCGGGTGATCTTCGCCTTGTCGCCCGATGCCACGGCTTGCTGCACCTGGTCATACAGCACGGCGGCTTCCGCCGCCTCGCGCCGTTGCCAGAAATTCCAGCCGTTCCAGCCGGCCGCGGCCACCAGTGCTACCAGCACGATCCATGTGGTTGCATTGCCCCACTGCGTCCACCATGCCTTCAGACTTTCAATCGATTCTTGTTCGTCGTGGTAACTCATTGCCCGGCGATTTCCTCTTTCTTGCTACGTGTGCGTGTCGAGCCTGATTGCGAACCAACCGGCTCGACGACATCGCGATCAGTCGTCGCCGTCTTCGGCGGTTGCAACCATCGCATTGATTAGAAATTCGGTCAAGTCTTCGGCGGGCACGTTATGTTGCTCGTTTTTACCGCCGTTAGCATTTGTATCGCGCAGCGGCTTCACACCGACTGTGCCATTGGCGATCTCATCTTCGCCGAGCACCACGGCGAAGGCCGCGCCGCTCGCGTCGGCACGCTTCATCTGCGATTTGAAGCTGGCCGTCTGACCGTCGGCGCTGCAATGCAGGATCACGTCGAGGCCCGTATCGCGCAGACGCTCGGCGATGATGAAGGCCTGCTCACGCGCCGCGTCGCCCTGATGGACCACGTACACGTCGCACCCTTCGTCTTCCGGCACAAGTTGCTCTTCTTTCAGCAACTCGAGGATCCGCTCGACGCCCATTGCCCAGCCACATGCTCCCGTGGGCTTGCCGCCGAGCTGTTCGATCAACGGATCGTAACGGCCGCCGGCCGCGACCGTACCCTGAGCGCCGAGCTTGTCGGTCACCCATTCGAACACGGTCAGATTGTAGTAATCGAGACCGCGCACGAGGCGCGGATTGATCGTGAACGGAATGTTGTTCGCTTTCAGAATGCGCTGCAGACCTTCGAAGTGCGCGCGCGATTCTTCGCCGAGAAAATCGATCAGCTTCGGCGCGTTCTGCGCGACTTCCTGCATGGCCGGATTCTTCGTGTCCAGCACGCGCAGCGGGTTCGTGTAGAGACGGCGCTTCGCTTCTTCGTCGAGCACGTCCATGTGCTTTTCGAGGTACGCGATCAGCTCGACGCGATGGGCCGCGCGTTCCTCGGCGAGACCCAGCGAATTGAGTTCGAGCTTGATGCCCATCAACCCGAGATCGTCCCACAGCCGCTGGCACATCATGATGATTTCCGCGTCCGCGTCCGGACCGGCAAAGCCCAGCGCTTCCACGCCGACCTGATGGAACTGGCGATAGCGGCCGCGCTGCGGACGCTCGTGACGGAACATCGGGCCGATGTACCACAGGCGCTTCGGGCCGTCGTACAGCATGTTGTGTTCGATCGCCGCGCGCACCACCGCCGCCGTGTTCTCCGGGCGCATGGTCAGATTTTCACCGTTGAGCGCGTCCGTAAAACTGTACATCTCTTTCTCGACGATGTCGGTCACTTCGCCGATACCGCGCTTGAACAGCTGCGTATGCTCGATGATCGGCGTACGAATATTCTGGTATCCATACGAACGCAGCATCGACTTGACGGTCGTTTCGAAAAATTCCCACAGCCCGGCTTCCTGCGGAAGGATGTCGTTCATGCCCTTCACGCCGGACAGCTTGTCGAGCTTTTTCTTCTGTTCAGTCATCTGTATGTCGAGAGCCGATATTTAGTTGGCTACCGTGGCGCGGCCATAGCTGCGCTCAACGTAGTCACTCACGATTTGCTGGAATTCTTGCGCGATGTTATCGCCGCGCAGCGTCTTCACTTTTTCGCCGTCGATGAACACCGGCGCGGCGGGATTTTCGCCCGAACCCGGCAGGCTGATACCGATGTTGGCCTGCTTCGACTCACCCGGACCGTTGACGATGCAGCCCATCACCGCGACGTGCATCTTCTCGACGCCAGGATATTGATCGCGCCACACCGGCATCTGCGTGCGCAAGTAGGTCTGGATTTGCGACGCCAGTTCCTGGAACAGCGTGCTGGTGGTACGACCGCAACCCGGGCACGCGATCACCATCGGCGTGAACGAGCGCAGACCCATGGTCTGCAGAATTTCCTGGCCGACGATCACCTCGCCGGTGCGCGATCCGCCCGGTTCCGGCGTAAGCGAAATACGGATCGTGTCGCCGATCCCCTGCTGCAACAGCACGGACAACGCCGCGGTCGATGCCACGATGCCTTTCGAGCCCATGCCCGCCTCGGTCAAGCCGAGATGCAGCGCGAAATCGCAACGGCGCGCCAGTTCACGGTACACGGCGATCAGATCCTGCACGCCGCTGACCTTGCACGACAGAATGATCTGGTTGCGCGACAGGCCGAGTTCGACCGCCCGCTCCGCCGAGCCGATTGCCGACTGGATCAGCGCTTCGTACATCACGCTTTGCGCTTCCCACGGCGTGGAACGCGCCGCGTTCGCGTCCATCATCTTCGCGAGCAGATCCTGGTCGAGACTGCCCCAGTTGACACCGATACGGACCGGCTTGTCGTACTTCACCGCGGCTTCGATCATTTGCGCGAACTGCGTGTCGCGCTTCGCGCCGTGGCCCACGTTGCCCGGATTGATCCGGTACTTGGACAGCGCCTCCGCGCACGCAGGGTAATCGCGCAACAGCAAATGGCCGTTGTAGTGGAAGTCGCCGACGAGCGGCACCGACACGCCCATCCGGTCGAGCTGCTCGCGCACGGCCGGCACGGCCGCGGCCGCTTCCGGCGTATTCACCGTGATACGCACCAGTTCCGAGCCGGCTTGCGCGAGCTCCTTGATCTGGATCGCGGTGCCGATGGCGTCCGCGGTATCCGTGTTGGTCATCGACTGGACGCGCACGGGCGCGTCGCCACCGATGGTGACGAGCTGGCCGCCCCAACGGACGTCGACCGCATGCGACTTGCGCCGCGCAGCCTGGCCGCCGAACACCGGCTCGTCGGAAATAATCTTGCTACCAGATTGGGATTGAGCTTCGGAATGCATCGAAAAACCCATTTACGCCGCATGCGCCACACAAAAGACGTGGCGCCTGAATTGAAAAAGCGCCGCGGACCGGTTGGCCGCGGCGCATACCGTATTTGTCAAGGCAGTGCGAAACGCGCCACGTTACCTTTGGCAGCCGAATATTTCGACGGATCGACCGGCTGGCCATCGAGCGTCAGCGATTCAAGACCGGCCTTGTTGCCAACCGTGATCTTGAATGGTGCCGCGCCCGTCACTTCCTTCGTATCGCCCGCGTGCACGAGGCCGGAGAACACCTCCTTGCCATCTTTGCTACGCACACTGAACCAGCTGTCTTGTGTCACACGCAATGCGACGACTGAGTCACCGGCAGCCGGCGCCACCATTGCCGCCGACGCGCCCGCAACCACCGCCGCCGGCGCACTCGCGCCCGGTGCTGCGGCCACCTGGGCCTGTGAGCCTGCCTTGGGCGCAGCCATTGTTGCCGTGACCGCCGGCGCTGACGACGGCGTCGTGCCGGTGGCAAGCGGCGCGGGCATCGGCGTAGCCGACGCTGCGTTCTCTGCTGCCACCTGTGCCTCCGGCGCTGACGCAGACTCAGCCGCCGTTGCTTCGGAACCCGCCGATTGACCTTGCGCCACCGTACCCGATGCGCCCGTCACACCACCAGCGGCACCGTTCGCGCTCGCTTTCAAACGCGCAAGCCATGCAGACGAATCGCCACCGTTGGTGTGCCACATGCCGAGCGCGATCACCGCGACGATCACCGCCGCCACGCCCCACAACCAGGAGCGGCTTTTTTGTCCGCTACCGCCCAGCGACAGCGACACCCGCCCGCGCGGCAAATCTTTTCCCGACGAAGCCGGCATCGACAGATCCGGCGCGGCCACACCCTTCTCGCGGCGCAGCACCGCCGTGAACGGCGCGGGATCGGCGCCGAGCATCTTCGCGTAGCTACGCATCACACCCAGCGCGAAGGTCGTGTCCGGCAAGTGGCTGATGTCGCCCGATTCGAGCGCGCGCAACTTGATGACTGACACTTTCAGACGCGCCGACACGTCGTCGACCGTCCAGCCTTTCGATTCACGCAGTTGGGTCAAGCGCGCGCCCACCGCCGCCAACGAATCCATGCCCGGCTGCACGGCGGGCTGCACCACCGCCCGTGCGACCGGCGACGGATGGCCTTCGTTCGTGTCTGTGTCCTGCGGCTGCGGGTGCTGCGGCTCACTCATCCCAAATCCTTTCGCGTCGATTCTTTTTCACTTGTGCAACCCCGACAGGCTCAAGCCTCACGTCCGAATCGCAGACCGTTTATAACAAAATGTGCGGCCTTGTGTGCCGCTTCCGATCGCTTCTGCAAACTTTCTTTTCAATCGACGCCGGCACCGCAGGTTTTCGCGCTTTCGGGGAGCATTCCCCGACCATCTGCGCGCTGCGGTCCCCGCGCGATTACACGGCGCGAACCTCGATAATCTTCGCTGCCTTCCCGGTGCGTTCAGCAAGGCGAGTGCGGTCTTTTACCGCACCGGCCAACTGACCGCAGGCAGCGTCGATATCATCGCCGCGTGTTTTGCGCACCGTGGTGACGACGCCTGCGTCCATCAACACTTGTGCAAACCGCTTGATCTGTTCTGGCTTCGAGCGGATGAGGCCCGATTCGGGGAACGGATTAAACGGAATCAGGTTGAACTTGCACGGCACGTCGCGCGTAATGGCGAGCAACTCGCGCGCTTGCGCCTCGCTGTCGTTCACGCCGTCGAGCATGCAATATTCAAACGTAATGAAGTCGCGCGGCGCGACTTTCAGATAGCGCTGGCAAGCTGCCATCAGTTCGCGCAGCGGATATTTCTTGTTCAGCGGCACGAGCATGTCGCGCAGCGGATCGCTAGGCGCATGCAGGGAGACCGCGAGCGCCACCGGCAGATCGGCGCCGAGCCGGTCCATCATGGGCACGACACCCGAGGTGGACAGCGTGACGCGGCGGCGCGACAGGCCGTAGGCGTTGTCGTCGAGCATCAGGCGCATGGCCGGCACGACCGCGTCGTAGTTGAGCAGCGGCTCGCCCATGCCCATCATCACGACATTCGTGACGACGCGCTCGCCCTTGCCGTCACCGCCCGTGGCGCGACCGCCATCCACACCGCGCGACGCGCGCAGCGCGAACTCGGCCATGCGCAACTGGCCGATGATTTCGCCGGTGGTGAGATTGCGGGAAAAACCCTGTTTGCCGGTCGAACAGAAACGGCAATTGACTGCACACCCGGCCTGCGACGACACGCACAGCGTGCCACGCGTTTCTTCGGGAATGTAGACAGTTTCAACCGCGTTGCTGTTGCCGACGTCGATCAGCCACTTGCGTGTGCCGTCGGTCGAAATATGGTCGCTGACGATACCGGGCATCGAGATCGTGGCGCGCCCTTTGAGCTTTTCGCGCAAGGACTTCGCCAGATCGGTCATGCCGTCGAAGTCGGCAGCGTTGTATTGGTGAATCCAGCGCTGCAATTGCTTGGCGCGAAACGGCTTCTCGCCCAGGCTGTCGCAGTAGGCGACAAGCCCTTGGGCGTCGAGGTCGAGAAGGTTGACGGTGGGACTGCTCGTCATATCGAATCCTGCCATTTCAGTGCGAGACTACGTTCATGCAACAAGCTGCATGAACGCAATGCCGTTCGCGCCCATTCCTGCTGCTTTTACCTTACTACTTTGCCGGGCGATTCGTGCGATAAAACAGATCGGCTGCACGAACCGCGCAGGGCAAGTCCTGCTTAACGCGAGTAGACGTTCACTTGCGGGAAGAAGAACGCGATTTCGACTGCTGCCGTTTCAGGCGCGTCGGAACCGTGCACTGCGTTCGCGTCGATGCTGTCTGCGAAGTCGGCGCGGATCGTGCCCTTTTCCGCCTTCTTCGGGTCCGTTGCACCCATCAGGTCACGGTGCTTAAGAATGGCGTTTTCGCCTTCCAGCGCTTGCACGACGACCGGGCCCGAGATCATGAAATCGACCAGATCCTTGAAGAACGGACGTGCGGCGTGCACGGCGTAGAACTTCTCTGCGTCGGCGCGCGACAGGTGAACCATGCGCGAAGCCACGATCTTCAGACCAGCGTTCTCGAAACGGGTATAGATCTGGCCGATCACGTTCTTGGCCACTGCGTCCGGCTTGATAATGGACAGGGTGCGTTCGATCGCCATAAAAACTCCAAAAAATTAAGAGGTTACAGATTCAAATGAATCCGCTATTGTAGCATGTTCCCGTGTATGATTGCGATTGAACCCTTACAACACTGAAAGACTCCAAGCAGGAGTTTCCGAATACTGGTAGCGTTGGCCGTGTGGGTGCCAAGTCAGTATTTTCAGGGCATTGAAACTCCCTGCCCGCGCGCCAATCTTAGGGATGAGAGCGCCGCGCCGGTGACAGGGATGCCACGGCCCGGCTCGCTACAACCCGCTTCACAACCATACGCAACTTGCTTCTGAGGTAAGGAGAGACCATGAACGATCATCCGTATAGCTTTGGCCGCAATGGCGCGGTCAGCACGGTCGAAACGCGTAACCGCGTGCTACGGAACACCTACTGGCTGCTCGCGCTGTCCATGATTCCGACAGTGCTCGGCGCGTGGGTGGGCCTCGCCACGGGTTTCTCGCTGTTCGCCGCCACGAGTCCCGCCATGAGCATGCTGGCGTTCTTCGCGATCGCCTTCGGCTTTATGTTCGCCATCCAGAAAACCAAAGACAGCGCGGCCGGCGTGTTCGTGCTACTCGGCTTCACGTTCTTCATGGGCCTGATGCTGTCGCGCATCCTGAGCTTCGTGCTCGGTTTTTCGAACGGCCCGTCGTTGATCATGCTCGCCTTCGGTGGCACTGGTGTGATCTTCGCGTCGATGGCGACCATCGCCACGGTTAGCAAGCGCGACTTTTCGGGTCTCGGCAAGTGGCTGTTCATGGGCGTGATCGTGCTGCTGCTCGCATCGGTCGCGAACGTGTTCCTGCATCTGCCGGCGCTGATGCTCACGGTGTCGGTTCTCGCCATCGTGATCTTCTCGGCCTACATGCTGTTCGACGTTCAGCGCGTCGTGAACGGCGGTGAAACGAATTACATCACCGCCACCCTCGCGATCTACCTTGACCTGTACAACGTGTTCGTCAACCTGCTCGCGCTGCTCGGAATTTTCGGCGGTAACCGCAACTAAGGTTGGCAAACCAGCCTGATTCAGGGCGCGGCGTTCGAGACGCTCCGCCTTGAAGAAAAAGCCCATAACGAGTAATCGTTATGGGCTTTTTTCATGGAATCGCGGCACCCGCCGCGCGGGGCAAGCGTCAGGAATCAGGCGCGGATCAGACGCTCAGCCACGCAAACCCGTCGTCCTGCGAAGCCACCACCACTTCTGTAGGCGCCGCGCCCAGCACGCCGGCCATAGCGGCCTGCGCCAGTTCAGGCGAATTGTTCTGCTGACTCAGATGCGCGGCGACCAGGTGGCGCAATCTCGAACGATCGAGCGAAGCCAGAATTTCAGCCGCCGCGTCGTTGTTCAGATGCCCATGATTGCCGCCGATGCGCGCTTTCAACGATTGCGGATAGCGGCTGCCCGCCAGCATCCGCACATCGTGATTGCATTCGAGCACCAACGCGTCGCATCCGCTCAGCACCGAGCTGATATGAGGCGTGGACGTGCCGACGTCCGTCAGCACGCCAAGCCGGCTCGCGCCGTTCGAGAGCACGTATTGCAACGGCTCGCGGGCGTCGTGCGGGACGGTGTAGGGGAGAATGCTGAGGTCGCCGATCGCCACCGCTTCGTCGCCCCAGAGCACCTGCAGGTCCACGTCGGCTTCGTCGGCGCCTACCGCGCGAGCGGTGCCCCAGCTCATGTACAAGGGAATCGACCACTTGCGCGCCAGCGTTAGCGCACTGCCAATGTGATCGCCATGCTCATGCGTGATCAGAATCGCGTCGAGACCTTCGACGCTCGCGCCAAGCCGCGTCAGCCGCCGCTCGACTTCTTTGGCCGAAAAACCGCAGTCGAGCAGCACACGCGTGGTGGTCGCGCCGCTTTGCGCTTCCACCAGCATGGCGTTGCCTTCACTGCCGCTGCCGAGACTCGCGAACCTCACGGTCCGCTTAGTTCAGTTGCGCGTGCAGCAGCGTCACGATGCGCTGCGCGTCGGACGAATTGTCCACCTGTCCGTTCGCGTTCAGCACGGCCACCTGCGTCACTGCATCGCCCTTCGAGCGAACGTTGACGAGGAATTCCTGACCCGGCTTCTTCGCCGTATTGCCGCTGTAGAACAGCTTGCCGAACAGCCCTTCTTTCTTCAGCTCCTGCATCGAATCCGCGTAGCGCACGTAGTAGATGCCCTTCGCACGATCGCGGTTGTCGACGGTGAAGTTGGTGCGGTCGAGCGCGAGGCCCACGCGCAGCCATGCGCGGTCGAACGACTCCTGCAGATCGAGCGTGGACGCGCCCGCGCTCTGGTCGAGCGTGGTCGGCGCCACCGCCGGACGCGCGTCGGTCAGCAACTGCTTCGACTGCGCTTCGGTCAGACCGAACTTCTGCATCAGCTTGGTCAGGAACAGCGCTTCCAGGGCCGGATCGCGAGGACGCTCTTCCCAACGCGAGGACGTCTTGTCCTGCCCTGTCATCACTTCTTCCATCGCGCTGTGCGTGATGGAAATGTCCGTTGTTTCGCCCGGCGCGCGCGACACGAGCGTGCGGAAGCTGTCACGCGTGCCCGACGAATACGCGAAATCGATGACCTTGCCGACCGTGCGGCGGAACCAGTCGTCCGGAATGTTGGCGCGGTTTTCAGCCCAGTCGGTCGTCATGATGCCGGTAGCCGGCGCGTCGGTCTTCAGCGCAAAGCCGTTCTCCTGCCAGAACTCCTGCAACTGCGACCAGAGTTGTTCCGGCGTGCGGCCGTCGACCACCAGCCAGCGGCGATCGCCGTCACGTTCGATATGCATGCCGAACGGATCCTGCGCGTTCGGCTGACCTTCGGTCGAATTGCCGGCGGCCGTGACCGCGCGCTGCTGCGCGCCGCCCAGCGCCAGATTGGCCGGCGGTGCGACATAGCGCTGATCGGTCGGCGTGGTGCTCAGATCGCCGGGAACGGCGAGCGCCGGCGCGCTGCCCGCGCCCTTGTAGTTGACGCGGTCGGAAGCAAACCAGTCGTTCAGCGTGTCACAGCCGGCGAGCGTCGTGAGGGCAAGCGCCAGCGCCGCCATGCGGGTTGCGTGGAGGGAAAGTGCGGAACGTTTCATGAGGTCCTTCGTGATGCTGGAACGCGGTGCCTTGGTTCTGTGTGCCGGGAACGTGGGCTGGATCGACGTCGGTTAAGGGAGTGCCGGTGGCAGGCTTTCGTTGGCGCTGGTGGTGCCGCGGACGCTGTCCGCCTAGCCCAGCAGGCCCGCTTCGCGCAGCGCGCCGCGCACCACTTCGTGGTATTGCGGATCGAGCGGCGTGAGCGGCAGGCGGATTCCGCCCTGCACACGACCCAATTGCTGCAGCGCCCATTTGGCCGGAATCGGATTCGATTCGATGAACAGGTTCTTATGCAGCGACAGGAGTTTCATATGAATCTCGCGCGCGGTCTTAGCGTCCGCGGCGAGCGCAGCCTTGCAGAGATCACTCATGGCGCGCGGCGCGACGTTGGCGGTGACCGAAATATTGCCGTGGCCGCCGAGCAGCATCAGCGCGATGGCGGTGGGGTCGTCGCCGCTGTAGATGCCGAAGTGCGACGGCGCGGACTTGATCAGATGCGCGGCGCGATCGATATTGCCGGTCGCTTCCTTCACACCGATGATGCCCGGCACCTGCGCGCAACGCAGAATGGTTTCGTTGCTCATGTCCGCAACGGTGCGGCCCGGCACGTTGTACAGGATCACCGGCAGATCGACGGTTTCGGCGATCTTCGCGAAATGGCGGTAAATGCCTTCCTGCGTCGGCTTGTTGTAGTACGGCACGACCTGGAGCGTGGCGTCGGCGCCGACTTCCTTGGCCTGCTGGGTGAGTTCGATCGCCTCGGTCGTGGAATTGCCGCCCGAGCCCGCGATCACCGGAATCCGGCCCGCCGTGTGCTCGACCGCGGTCTTGACCATCAGCACGTGTTCCTCGACCGACAGCGTGGCCGATTCGCCGCTCGTGCCGACCACGACGAGAGCGTTCGTGCCCTCTGCGATATGCCAGTCGATCAGTTTGCGAAACGCCGGCAGATCCAGGCTGCCGTCTTCGAGCATCGGGGTGATGATGGCAGGAATGCTGCCGCGAATCTGAACGCCGTCGTTGCTGCCTTGGTTGCTGCCTTGGTTGCCGTTAGTCATGAAACGCCATGAATTTGATCAGGTAAACCGCGATTGTAGCGGATTAGCCAGCCAACTCGTAACAAGGCGGAGCTGCCGCCTGCGCGGGGTCGACTGAGCGCTCCGCCTCCAGAATTGCGCAGATCCGCTGGACGTAGGCCGGGCGCGGCTGCGCGAGAAAACCATCTTGAAATGCGACCACCCGGAGCTGGCCGCGCACGCGCTCGAGCAGCTCGCCGGGCGCCAGTAGAAACGCCGGATTAGAGGGTTTGCCGACCCTTTCGTTTCCTTGCGCGAAGGTCTCGTAAACCAGCACGCCGCCGGGCGCGAGCGCGCGCAAAAGCTGTGCAAAGAGCGGGCGGTGCAGGTAATTCGTCACCACGACGGCGGCGAATTTCGACTCGGCGGGCAACGGCCACGCGGCGCCTTCGAGGTCGGCTTCGACTGGCGTGACGAGCGGCTCGCCACGCAGCATGCCGAGCGCCGCCGCGTCGCGGTCGATGGCGGTCACCGGATGCCCCAGCGACGCAAAGAACCGCGCATGCCGGCCCGCGCCGGATGCGACGTCGAGCACCGCGCCGCCCGGCGCGACCAGATGCGCCCAATCGCGCACCCAGGGAGACGGCTCGCCCAGTCCGTGCATGGCGGCAGCGGGCGTGCTCATCGACTTGCCCGCCGTTCAGCACGGCTCACCGGTTGGATCACTCGCGTCAGCTGCTTCACTTGCGTCAGTTGCTTCAGTTGTAAGACAGGCCCATGGCCTCGCGAACGTCGCGCATCGTTTCCGTGGCGAACTTGCGAGCCTTGTCGCAGCCGTCGGCGACGATCGCGCGCAACAGCGACGGGTCGTCCATGTACTTCTGCGCGCGCTCGAGCATGGGCTGCTGCTCGCGCAGAATGCCCTCGATCACCGGCTGCTTGCACTCGAGGCAGCCAATGCCGGCCGACCGGCAGCCCTTCTCCACCCAGTCGTGAGTGGCTTCGTCGGTGTAGACCTGGTGAAGCTGCCACACCGGGCACTTGTCGGGGTCGCCCGGATCGGTGCGGCGCACGCGAGCCGGATCGGTCGGCATGGTGCGGACTTTCTTCGTGATCGTCTCCGCGTCTTCACGCAGGCCGATCGTGTTGCCGTACGACTTCGACATTTTCTGACCGTCGAGACCCGGCATGCGCGACGCCTCGGTCAGCATGGCTTGCGGCTCGACCAGAATGATCTTGCGCGAACCTTCGAGGTAGCCGAACAGACGCTCGCGATCGCTCATCGACAGGCTCTGTGATTCCTGCAACATGGCGCGCGCCTGTTCGAGCGCTTCGTCGTCGCCTTCCTGCTGGTAGGCATTGCGCAGTTCGTGATAGAGCTTGGCGCGCTTGCCGCCGAGCTTTTTCGCCGCCTCGTTCGCCTTCTGCTCGAAACCCGGTTCACGGCCGTACAGGTAGTTGAAGCGGCGCGCGATTTCGCGCGTCATTTCGACGTGCGGCACCTGGTCTTCACCAACCGGCACGAGCGAGCCGCGATACAACAGGATGTCCGCCGCCATCAACACCGGATAGCCGAGAAAACCGTAAGTGGACAGATCCTTGTCCTTCAGCTTCTCCTGCTGCTCCTTGTAGGTCGGCACGCGTTCGAGCCAGCCGAGCGGCGTGCTCATGCCGAGCAGGAGCGCCAGTTCGGCATGCTCGGGCACCTTGCTCTGAATAAACAGCGTGGCCTGCGCCGGATCGATACCCGCTGCCAGCCAGTCGGTCAGCACATCCCAGACGTTCTTTTCGATCACTTCGGGCGTTTCGTAATGCGTGGTCAGCGCATGCCAGTCGACCACGCAGAAGAAACACGGGTACTCGGACTGCAGCCGCACCCAGTTTTTCAGCACGCCGTGATAGTGGCCGAGGTGCAACGACCCGGTGGGCCGCATGCCGGAGAAGATACGGTCTGGGAACATGATTATTTAGAAAAGCGAAACAAGAGGAGTCAGAATGGCGGTGATCGCGCTATAGCCGATCGTGACAAGCGGGTTCAGCCAGTAGCGCGTCAGCGTGCCCGTCATGACGAGCGCCATTACGATGAAAAAACCGTACGGCTCGAGGCGCGACAGCGTGATGGATTGCCGCGGCGGCAGCAGCGCCATTAGCACACGGCCGCCGTCGAGCGGCGGCAGCGGAAACAGGTTCAGCACGCCGAGCACGAGATTCACGCCCACGCCGGCTCCCGCCATGCGCGTGAAGAACGGCTCGTCCACATTCATTACCGCGAGCGCGACACCGAACAGGCCCCAGACCAGCGCTTGCACGAAGTTGCAGGCCGGTCCTGCCGCCGCGACCCACAGGCTGCCCCAGCGCGGATTGCGCAGGTTGCCGAAGGCGACCGGCACCGGCTTGGCGTAGCCGAACATGAACGCGCCGCTGGTGGCGAAGTACAGCAGCAAGGGAATCGCGATCGTGCCGAGCGGGTCGATGTGCCGCATCGGATTGACCGACACGCGGCCGAGTACGTAGGCCGTGTTGTCGCCGAGCCAGCGCGCCACATAGCCATGCGCGGCTTCATGCAGCGTGATGGCGAAAATCACGGGCAACGCGTATACCGCAATGGTCTGTATCAGGGAAGAATCCATAACTCGCTATTGTAACAACGCGATTGCGTGCGTCTGTCCGCTTTCACTCATGCCGTCTCTTCGAGGCCGAACGGCGCGAGAGAGCCGCGCCCTGCCCGCACCAGCACCGGTTCCGCGCCGGTCAGATCGATCACCGTGGACGGCTCGCACACGCAAGGACCGCCGTCGATCACCAGATCCAGCTGCTTTTCCAGACGCGCGCGGATTTCTTCCGGGTCGTTCATTGGCTGGGTTTCCCCCGGCATGATCAGCGTCGAACCGAGCAGCGGCTGGCCGAGTTCTTCGAGAATTGCCAGCGTGATCGCATGATCCGGCACGCGCAGGCCGATGGTTTTGCGCGACGGGTGCGAGAGGCGCCGCGGCACCTCCTTGGTAGCCTGCAAGACGAATACATAGGGGCCGGGCGTCACCGATTTGATCAGCCGGTACTGCCGGTTATCCACCATCGCGAAATTCGAGAGTTCGGACAGATCGCGCACCAGCAGCGACAGCAGCTGCTTCTCGTCCAGTCCGCGAATGCGCCGCAGACGCTCGACCGCGTCCTTGTCGTCCAGATGGCAAGCGAGCGCGTAGCTGGAATCCGTCGGCAGCGCGACCACGCCGCCATCGTTGATGATCTGCACGGCCTGCTTGACGAGGCGCGGCTGCGGGTTATCAGGATGAAGCCGGAAGTATTGGGACATGGCTAACGTTGGCTGACGAATGAACTGCGGCTGAACGGTAAATGAACTGCGGCTGAAGACCGGCCGGAAGATCGCGCCCAAGCCTGGAGCCAGGCGCGTGCCGCGCGCCGCGCCCCGCCGGCTTTCGCGCTCGACGTGCCGCTACGGCACGGCGCGCTCACAGCCAGCGTTCCCAGACGGGCTTCAGATCGGAGGGCAGCGGCGGCAGCGTGCCGAGGTCGACACGGCCTTCGCCGGGTGCGTGGAAGTCGGACCCGCGCGACGCCTCGAAGCCGAAACGGCGCGCGACATCCGCGTATTCGCGATACTGGTCGGGCGTATGGCTGCCCGTCACCACTTCGATCGCCTTGCCGCCGAGATCGATGAATTCGGCAAAAAACGCGTCGAATTCGACCGGCGAGTAAGCATACCGACCCGGATGCGCAATGATGGCTTCGCCGCCGGCAGCCTGGATCCAGCCGACCGCGTCGGCCAGTTTGGCCCACCGGTGCGACACGTAGCCGGGCTTGCCGTCGCCCAGATAGCGCGTGAACACGTCTTGCGTGGAAGTGGCGTAGCCGTTTTCAACCATGAACCGCGCGAAATGCGTGCGCGAAATCATGTCCGGGTTCGATACGTATTTGAGCGCGCCCCGATAGGCGTCGGGAATGCCGAGCGTGGCCAGTTGCTCGCCGATGGCTTCGGCGCGCGCGGCGCGGCCGTTGCGGGTGCGCGCGAGACCGTCGATCAGGATCGAACTGGTCGGATCGATGCCCAGCCCGACGATATGCACCGTGCGCGACGCCCACGTCACCGAAATTTCGACGCCGCTCAGATAGCCCATGCCGAGCGCTTCGGCGGTGTTTTTCGCTTCGTGCTGGCCGCCGAGTTCATCGTGATCGGTGAGCGCCCACAGCGTCACGCCGCCCGCGTGCGCGCGGCGCGCAACTTCGGCCGGCGCGAACTGGCCGTCGGAAACGGTGGAATGACAGTGGAGGTCGGCGTTCATCGTTGTCTTGAAAAGGATCTGCACTCATTTTACTGCAACGCAGTAAGTGGACGCAGAGCTATCTCGCGCAACCGCCGACCGGAGGCAGTTCCTATGCGGGGCGTTCCGAAGGAAGCGCCCTTTGCGATTCCTCGGCCTTTCGAGGACGCTACGCGCAGAACCCTTCTATCAGCGCGGCCACCTGCTCCGGCTGGTCGTGGTGAACCATGTGCCCTGCTTCGTCGATGATCTTCTCGCGCCAGTTCGGGAACGCCTGAAAGCGCGCCTTGAACTCGTCGAGCGGAATTTCGCCGGCGATCTGCGCAAGCGTCGGCGAGTTGGCGGCTTCCACGTGCAGCACCCTGGCGCTCACCTTGCGCCACGTCGCCATCACTTCGTCGAGACGGTACAGCGCGGGGCCGCGCAGTTTGTGCGCTGGGTCGGCGAGCAGCATGAAGCGCCCTTCGCCATCCGGCTTCGACCAATGCTGCGCGAGAAACTGCGCGCGCTGCGGATCGAGGCGCGGATTGGTCTTGATGAGACGCGCGGCGACGTCCTCGAGCGACGCGTAGCGCTTCAGCTGCGGCGGATCGCGCAATTCGTCGAGCCAGTTGCGCAGACGTTTGGGCGCCTGCGCCGCGTGCGAAGGCGCGAGGCCGAACCCTTCGAGGTCGACCACGCGCCGCACCCGCTCCGGCCGCACGCCCGCATACACGCAGGCAATGTTGGCGCCCATGCTGTGGCCGACCAGATTCACTTCGCCGGTCGGCGCATAGTGGTCGAGCAAGGCGTCGAGATCGGCCAGATAGTCCTGGATCCAGTAATTGCCGCCGCCGCGCTCCGCCACCGGCCAGTCCGACAGGCCGAAACCGCGCATGTCCGGCGCCAGCACCTGCCACTCGCCGCCCAACGCGTCGACGACGAACTGGAACGAGGCCGCGACGTCCATCCAGCCGTGCAGCATGAACAGCATCGGCGCATCCGGGTTGCCCCAGCGGCGCACATGCAGACGGATGCCGCGCACGGCGACGAATTCAGACCGGGAAGAGTTCATGAACGGCACGTCCAAAAAAGAATGGTCGTTCGATTATAACGAGATAGGCCGGCAACGCGCGGCGCCGGATTGCGAAGGAAACCTCAGTCGGCGGCCGACGGCGGCACCGCCTGCGGAGCGTCGAGGCCCGCGAGGGCTGTCAGCTCGGCCAGTTCCGCTTCGTCGAAGCCGGCCTCGCGGCGCGCCTCGAAATTGAACGGACCACGTAATTTCGGTGCGTGATACTGGTCGGCAAGACGCGTGTACGAGTCATGAGGGTCGAATCCGCTGGCGTCGCACAGGTGCCGGAACCAGCGGTTGCCGATCAGCACGTGGCCGATTTCGTCGCGCAGGATCACGTCGAGAATTGCCGCCGATGCCTGATCGCCCGCCTGCAACAGGCGCGCTCGAATCGGCGGCGAGGCGTCGAGGCCGCGCGCCTCGAGTGTGCGCGGCACCAACGCCATGCGCGCCAGCACGTCGCCGCGCGTGCGCTCGCACATGTCCCACAAGCCGTCGTGGGCCGGGAAGTCGCCGTAGACGTGGCCGTACTGCGCGAGGCGCGCGGCCAGCAGCGAGAAGTGATAGGCCTCTTCGGCGGCGACTTTGAGCCAGTCTGTGTAGAACGCCGCGGGCATGCCGGCAAAGCGCCAGACCGCGTCGAGCGCGAGATTGATGGCGTTGAATTCGATGTGCGCGAGCGCATGCAGCAGAACCGCGCGCCCTTGCGGCGATTGCATGCTGCGCCGCTTCAACTGGCGCGGATCGACCAGTTCGGGCCGCGCGGGACGGCCCGGCAGACCGGCCGGTTCGACGAGTTCGAGGTCTGCGGCGCACACCATGCCGCCTTCGAGTACCGCCGCGTAGAGCCCTCGGGCCGCGGCGGCCTTGGCGGCCGGATCGGCTTCGCACAATGCGTGGAGCGCGGCGGCGCGCGCGCAATGCGCTTGCCGTCCGGAATCGGCGACGGATGAATCAGACGGAGCGGACGGAGCGGACGGAGCGGACGGAGCGGCAGACATCATGGCAAGCGGATCGACAAAGGAAACAGCAAAAAGAGCCGAAGGCGCGGAGGCCAGGGAAACGGCAGGACGAGCCGCGGCCGATACATCGACCCGCGGCCTTCAAAGCACGAGCCGCGGCACGACCACGCATCCGGCAGCCCCAGGAGCGAAGCGGCGTATCGCGCCGCCGTATCAAGCGGCTCAAGCACACAACCGTTTACAATACTCGATTCGACGACCATCCAACGTGGCCAAAGCCTTGGCGTGGCGGCACAGCCCGGCGGCGCAAGACATGCCGGCCTGTTTCGCGCCCTATTCCGCGCACGTAGCGACCGATCAAGAGGAGACACTGTGACCATTTACAAGCTTGGCGATGCCGCCCCGACCATCCATGAAAGCGTGTTCGTAGCGGATTCAGCGAGCATTATCGGCAACGTGACGCTCGAAGAGAACGCCAGCGTCTGGTTCGGCGCGACGATTCGCGGCGACAACGAGCCCATCACCATCGGCACGGGTAGCAACGTGCAGGAAAACGCCGTGCTGCACACTGACCCCGGTTTTCCGCTGACGATCGAGCCGAACGTCACGATCGGCCACCAGGTCATGCTGCACGGCTGCACGATCAAGGAAGGTTCGCTGATCGGAATTCAGGCCGTGGTCTTGAATGGTGCGGTGATCGGCCGCAACTGTCTGGTCGGAGCGGGCGCCATCGTCACCGAAGGCAAAGTGTTTCCCGACAATTCGCTGATTCTCGGCGCGCCCGCCAAGGTGGTGCGCGAACTGACCGAGAAGGATATCGCCAACATGCAGCGCGGCGCGGCAACCTATGCCGAGCGCCGCGAATATTACAAGGCGCAGCTCGTGCGCATCGGCTAGCCAGCCGGTGCGCACGGCGCGCACGACGCGGCATCACGCTGCGTCATTTGACCGAGGAAAAGTTGTGAGCGACCAGTTGCAAAAATTCATGTTCAGCGCGGCGCCGGTGCGCGGCGAGATCGTTTCGCTGCGCAATACGTGGCAGGAAGTCCTGACACGCCGCGATTATCCGGCGCCGGTGCGCACGGTGCTGGGCGAAATGATGGCCGCGTGCGCGCTTCTGTCGGCGAACCTCAAGTTCGACGGCACGCTCATCATGCAGATTTTCGGCGACGGCCCGGTCAAGATGCTGGTGGTGCAGTGCGGCTCCGATCTGTCGATGCGCGCCACCGCCAAGCTGTCAGGCGAAGCGGCCAATGTGATCGGCGAGACGACCAGCATGGTCGACCTGTTGAACGCGAGCGGCCACGGCCGTTGCGTGATCACGCTCGATCCGGCCGACAAGCAGCCCGGTCAGCAACCGTATCAAAGTATCGTGCCGCTCTCGGGCGTGGACGGGCCGCTCAACTCGATGTCCGAAGTGCTCGAGCATTACATGCACCACTCGGAGCAGCTCGACACGCGTCTATGGCTCGCGGCGAACACCGAGCGTGCCGTCGGCATGTTGCTGCAAAAACTGCCGGGAGACGGCGGCATCGTCCCGCATCCGGGCGATCTGGACGCGGACACGTGGGAACGCGTCTGCACGCTGGGCGGCACGATGTCGCAAGACGAGTTGCTGAAGGAAGAACCGGAAACGATTTTCCGGCGCCTGTTCTGGCAGGAGAACGTTCAGCATTTCGAACCGGCAAAGACGCGCTTCGAGTGCACGTGTTCGCGCGAAAAGGTCGGCGGCATGCTGAAGATGCTGGGCCGCGAAGAGGTGGACGGCGTACTCGAAGAGCGCGGTCACGTGGAGATTCATTGCGAGTTCTGCAACCAGCGTTACGAGTTCGATCCGGTCGATGTCGCGCAACTTTTTGTCGCCGAGGCGCTCTCACAAGGAGTGACGCCCGCGGCTGAACAGCGGCACTGAACGGCCCGCCGGCGCGCGGGCTCCATGCACGCCGAACGCCGGTCCGTCACGCTTGTGTCACGGCAGACAATACCGTGTCGCCCGCTGCATTTTCAGGGCTCGGGCGGCACAGCATCGTCGAATATTGCGTTGAATCATTGGCGGGGCCAGGCGGCGCATGATTTGCTTAGGCATCCGACCGATGGAGATCGAACATGAACCACCCTGCTTCGTTGATGCCGCTGCTGCGTCACGCACGCGCGGCCGCCGTGCTGGCTATCGTCGTCGGCAGTAGCGTGCTGGCCGGCTGCATGATGGACCCGCCGGGGCCGTCGCCGATCTATAGCCGCCTGCCCGCCGACCAGTCGGGCATGGCCGGCACCGCCCAACCGCTGACACCCGCAGAGCGCCAGCGCTATGACGCGATCGACCAGCAGGTCATGGCCGAGCAGAATCAGGCGATTGCCGCCGAAAACGCGGCGCAAGCCTGGTCGCGTTACTACACGCCGCCAGTCAGTGTGTACGGCAGCTACTACGGTGGTGGTTGGGGGCACGGCTGGGGTACGGGAATTGGCGTCGGTTACGGGCCGTACTGGGGTTGGTGAGCGGCGGCAAGCTCACGCGGCGCGAGAATCCGGCCCGACGAGCGAGCATAAAGAAAAAGGCACGGTACTCGCCGTGCCTTTTTTACGTCTCTCGTATTGCGCCCTTGAGCCGCGACGAAGCTCAGTGCGCAGGCTTCTTCTCGTTCGCAGCACCTTTGCCGCCGTGCTTGCGATCCGGCTTCGCGCGCGATTCCGGATTCGGCACCACATGCAGCGGCGCCGCCGACATCTCACCGCGCGTGGATGTGGTCACCGATGGCGTGTTCGCCGTCGGCAACGGCGCATTCGGCGATACGAACTGCACGAACACTTCGCCGTCCTTCACCATGCCCATTTCATAGCGCGCCCGCTCTTCGACCGCGGCCGTGCCGTTCTGCAAATCCTGCACTTCACCTTGAATGCGCTCGTTACGCAGCTTCGAGTCGGCATTCTTTTGCACCTGCTGCGCCAGTTGCTGCTGCAACTCGTGGACGCGCAGCCAGCCGCCATGCCCCCACCAGAGCGGGTACTGGATCAGCGCCAGTAGAACGATCAGGACAGCAGTGACAAGCCGCATGAAGTAAGCACAATAAATACACGCCGCCCTGCGCTATACGCAGGGCGGCGGGGTCAATCAGAAACGAAGGATAACCGGCTCATCGGTCGGCGCCAGCACAACAGCCATTAGCGCAGATTGTAGAACGCCGACTTGCCCGGGTAGCTGGCGATATCACCGAGGTCTTCTTCGATGCGCAGCAACTGGTTGTACTTCGAGATGCGGTCCGAGCGCGACAGCGAACCCGTCTTGATCTGACCGGCGTTCAGGCCGACTGCGATATCCGCAATCGTCGAATCTTCGGTTTCGCCCGAGCGGTGCGAGATCACGGCCGTGTAGCCCGCGCGCTTGGCCATTTCGATCGCCGCGAAGGTTTCCGTCAGCGTGCCGATCTGGTTGATCTTGATCAGGATCGAGTTGGCGATGCCCTTCTCGATGCCTTCCTTCAGGATGCGCGTGTTGGTGACGAACAGGTCGTCGCCCACGAGCTGAACCTTCTTGCCGAGCTTGTCGGTCAGAGTCTTCCAGCCGGCCCAGTCGCTTTCGTGCATGCCGTCTTCGATCGAGACGATCGGGAATTTGTCGGCCAGGTTCGCGAGGTAATCCGCGAATTCCGTCGAGGACAGTTGCAGGCCTTCACCAGCCAGCTGGTACTTGCCGTCGTGGTAGAACTCGCTCGCTGCGCAGTCGAGCGCGAGCAGCACGTCTTCACCGGCGCGGTAGCCTGCTTTCTCGATGGCTTGCAGGATAGTCGACAGGCATTCGTCGTTGCTGCCGAAGTTCGGCGCGAAGCCGCCTTCGTCGCCCACTGCCGTGCTCATGCCGCGATCCGACAGGATCTTCTTCAGCGCGTGGAACACCTCGGCGCCGCAGCGCAGTGCTTCGCGGAAGGTCGGCTGGCTGACCGGCACGATCATGAATTCCTGGATGTCCAGGCTGTTGTTGGCGTGCGCGCCGCCGTTGACGATGTTCATCATCGGCACCGGCAGTTGCATCGCGCCCGAGCCGCCGAAGTAGCGGTACAGCGGCAGGCCGGCTTCTTCAGCAGCGGCTTTGGCGACGGCCATCGAGACAGCCAGCATCGCGTTCGCGCCGAGGCGCGACTTGTTGTCGGTGCCGTCGAGCTCCAGCAGCGTCTTGTCGAGGAACGCCTGCTCGGAAGCGTCCAGACCCATGATCGCTTCGGAGATTTCGGTGTTGATGTGCTCGACGGCCTTCAGCACGCCCTTGCCGCCGTAACGGCCGGCTTCGCCGTCGCGCAGTTCGATCGCTTCGCGCGAACCCGTCGACGCACCCGACGGCACCGCAGCGCGGCCCATCGTGCCCGACTCGAGCAGCACGTCGCATTCGACGGTGGGGTTGCCTCGCGAATCGAGAATCTCTCGACCGATGATATCTACGATAGCACTCATGGTTTCCTCAAGAAATGACGTTGAATTCTTTACTGTGACACTGTATCTGGCGCAGACCGGTCTCCCCGGCAAACTGCTTGCGCGCCGATACGTTCGACGACCATTGCGTGCATTCGCCGCGTGCCGATTGTGCAATCCGATCGTGACACGCGGTGAATGCCTGAATCAGTTGAAATCGCTTTCGAGGAACGGCGCGCGCTTGACGGCCTGATCGAGCGTAACCAGCGTCTCGAGCAGATCGGCCATGCGATGAAGCGGCACCGCGTTCGGACCGTCCGATTTGGCTTCGGCCGGATTCGGGTGAGTCTCCATGAAGAGTCCCGACACGCCCACCGCCACCGCGGCACGTGCGAGCACCGGCACGAACTCACGCTGACCACCCGAGCTCGTGCCCTGCCCGCCCGGCAACTGCACCGAGTGAGTGGCGTCGAACACGACCGGCGCGTTGGTTTCGCGCATGATCGCGAGCGAGCGCATGTCCGACACGAGATTGTTATAGCCAAACGACACGCCGCGCTCACACGCCATGAAACGGTCTTCCGACAGACCCGCTTCACGCGCGGCATCGCGCGCCTTGTCGATCACGTTCTTCATGTCGTGCGGGGCGAGAAACTGGCCTTTCTTGATGTTGACCGGTTTGCCCGAACGCGCGCAAGCGTGGATGAAGTCCGTTTGACGGCACAGGAAAGCCGGCGTTTGAAGCACGTCGACCACCGAGGCGACCTGCTCGATCTCGTGCTCGGCGTGAACATCGGTCAGCACGGGTAGACCGAGTTGACGCTTCACTTCGGACAGGATGCGCAAACCTTCGTCCATGCCCAGACCGCGGAACGACTTGCCGCTGCTGCGGTTGGCCTTGTCGTACGACGATTTGTAGATGAACGGAATATTCAGCTTCGCGCAGATTTCCTTCAGCCGGCCGGCTGTGTCGATCGTCATCTGTTCGGATTCGACGACACAGGTGCCTGCGATCAGGAAAAACGGCTTGTCGAGCCCGATTTCGAAATCGCCCAGTTTCATGCTTTCTCCCCGACTGCGGTCGCCGTGCTTGCCTCGTGGTGCGCGAGCGCTGCTTCGACGAACGACTTGAACAACGGATGGCCGTCACGCGGCGTGGACGTGAATTCCGGGTGGAATTGCACGCCGACGAACCACGGGTGCATGCTGCGCGGCAATTCCATCATTTCCGGCAGATCTTCACTCGGGGTACGGGCGCTGATGATAAGGCCGCCCGCTTCGAGTTGGGGCACGAAGCGGTTATTGACTTCATAACGGTGGCGATGGCGCTCGTTCACGTCCTTGCCATAGATCTCTTCGGCCATCGTGCCGGGCTTGATCGGGCAGCGTTGCGAGCCGAGGCGCATCGTGCCGCCCAGATCCGACTCTTCCGTGCGCTTCTCGACGCGGCCTTCGCGGTCGTACCATTCGGTGATCAGCGCGACCACGCGGTTCGGCGTTTCCTGATCGAACTCGGTGCTGTTCGCGTCTTTCAGACCCACCACGTCGCGGGCGAATTCGATCACGGCGAGCTGCATGCCGAGGCAGATGCCGAGATACGGCACCTTCGCTTCACGCGCATAACGGATCGCGGCGATCTTGCCTTCGGTGCCGCGACGGCCGAAGCCGCCCGGCACGAGGACCGCGTCCAGATGCTTGAGGCTTTCGACGCCTTGCGTCTCGATTTCTTCCGAGTCGATGTATTCGATGTTGACCTTGGTCGACGTATGCATCGACGCATGGCGCAGCGCTTCGATCAGCGACTTGTACGACTCGGTCAGATCGACATACTTGCCGACCATGCCGATCGTGACTTCATTCTTCGGATGCTGCAGCTTCTCGACCAGATCGGACCACATGGACAGATCGGCCGGCTTCGGCGTGAGCTTGAGCTCTTCGCAGATGATCGCGTCGAGGCCCTGATCGTGCAGCATCTGCGGAATCTTGTAGATGCTGTCCGCGTCCCACACGGAGATCACGGCGTCTTCCGGCACGTTCGAGAACATGGAGATCTTCGCGCGCTCGTCGTCCGGAATGCGGCGGTCGGCACGGCACAGCAGCACGTGCGGCGAGATACCGATTTCGCGCAGCTTCTGCACGCTGTGCTGCGTGGGCTTGGTCTTCAGTTCGCCGGCCGTGGCGACCCAGGGCACCAGCGTGAGGTGCACGAAGCACGCGCTGTTGCGGCCCATGCGCAGGCTCATCTGACGCGCGGCCTCGAGGAACGGCAGCGATTCGATATCGCCCACGGTGCCGCCCACTTCGACGATGGCGACGTCCGGCTCACCGCACGTTGCGGAAGCCGCACCGCGTTCGATGAACGCCTGGATTTCGTTCGTGATGTGCGGGATGACCTGCACCGTCTTGCCGAGATAATCGCCGCGGCGTTCCTTGCGGATCACCGATTCGTAAATCTGGCCCGTGGTGAAGTTATTGGCCTTGCGCATCTTCGTGCTGATGAAGCGCTCATAGTGGCCGAGGTCGAGGTCGGTCTCCGCTCCGTCTTCCGTCACGAACACTTCGCCGTGTTGAAACGGGCTCATCGTGCCGGGGTCGACATTGATGTAGGGATCGAGCTTGAGGAGGGTGACTTTAAGACCGCGCGATTCGAGGATCGCGGCGAGGGAAGCGGCGGCAATACCCTTGCCGAGGGAAGATACTACGCCGCCGGTGACGAAAACATATTTGGTCATCGCTGGATGCTCGCGGGAAAAACGGATTATACCGTAAAGCAGGGTCTCAACCCAGCAAAATCCGAGCAATGTCTGCGCGCGCATATGCCACCGCGGCGGCCGTCGCCGCAGGTCGATCATGCACCTTTTTTTGCGGCGCATGCACGGCGGCCATGCGCCGCACTCAACGCGGCGTCAGGCGCGCCGCTCCAGTTCATGCAACATGCGTTGCACCGCGCGCGCGGTTTCGAGCGGTTTTTCCATCGGGTACAGATGACTGCCCTCGATCCATTCCACATGACCGCCGGTCGCACGGCGGGTGGCCGCGAGACCGGCCTGGCGAATTTCCTTCGAACGCGTGCCGGCGATGAAACCCACCGGCACCGGTGCGCCCCGGGCGAGCCGCGAGCCGAGCGTATGCGGCAAGGTTCTATAGATCTGATACTCGGTGCGGCGATCGAACGCCAGCGAACGCGAGCCGTCCGGCGAAGTTTGCGGAATCCCGAAGTCGATGTAGTCGGAGAGCATGCGCTCATCCCAGCGCGCGAATGCCGGCTTCGAATGGAAATGCCGCCACGCTTCGTCGCGGCTCGCCCACTGGGTGCGGCGCGTACGGGTGGCGGCCGCGGGCGAGAGCCGCTCGTCGAGCCCGGTCCATTGCGACACCCGCAGCATGCTGCTGCGCCAGCCGGCGATCACCGGCGAATCGAGCATCACGACCCCTCTCACCCACTGCGGCTTTTTCAGCGCGGCCATCAGCGACAGATAGCCGCCGAGCGAATGCCCCACCAGCCACACCGGGTGTTCGTACGTTCTGCCGATGTCGTCGAGCAACTGCTCGACCAGATGCGGCCAGTCCTGCGTCACCGGAAAGCGCGCGTCGTGACCGATCCGCTCGATGGAGCGCAGTTCATAGTCGTCGGCGAGTTCGGCGAAGATCGTCCGGTAGGTCGACGCCGGAAAGCCGTTCGCGTGCGAGAAGTGGATGATGTTTTTCAACTGCGGCTATCTCCGTTCTGTTTTTTGCGCGCGGGGCTTCCGTGCGCGCTTGCGCGCAGGCGCTTTGCCCAGCAGCGCGTTTCTTGTGCGGTCCTGCTGCGTTTCGTCCATCCATGCCGGCCGGCATTTCGCCGACAAGCCTGCTAGCGATCCATCCAGTAGCGGCGCTGCGTGTCGCGATAACGCTCGAGCGTGAGCCCCGCACTTTCGCTCGTGGCGCGAGGATTCGACCCGGCGCCCGGGTTCACCTCGACCCGCACCGCACCGTCCGTATCGCTGCGGCCAAGTTCGATCTGCCGTGCCTTGTAGCGCTCGAACACACCCGCACTCGGATGATGAAAACGGTTGCGATAGCCTACCTGAAATAGCGCGACGAGCGGGTCGATAGAGTCGAGGAACGGCTCGATCGACGAGGTCTTGCTGCCGTGATGCGGCACGACCAGCACCTGAGCCTGCAATGCGCCGCGATCACGCGCGAGCAGAACACGTTCCACGGGCGCCTCGATATCCGCCGTGAGCAAGGCGGTCATGACCGGCGGCGTTGTTTGAACGGGTTGAACGCCCGCGGTCGGCTGACCGGTGGCGGGCGGCAACGTGCTGACCCGCAGCACGCAGCAATGCGCGTTCGGCTTGCCTTGCAGCGGACCGGCGTCGGGCCAGAGCATCGTGAACTCGACGCCGTCCCACTGCCAGCGCTGCCCAGCCGCGCAGGGCAGCGTGTCGGCGCCGTGCCGGCGCGCGTTCGACCACAGCGCATTCGACGGCGCCAACGCCGCCACCATTTGATGCACCTCGATCGCGTCGAGAACAGCGGGCGCGCCGCCCGAATGATCGGAATCGGCGTGGCTGACGATCAGCGTATCGAGCGCGTTCACACCATGCGCCTGCAAGAACGGCACGACCACCCGCTCGCCCGCGTGAGTCGATTCCGGTCCCGGACCCGTATCGAACAGCAACGTGTGACGCGCCGTTTGCACCAGCACGGACGTACCTTGACCGACGTCCAGCGCCGTGAGGCGGAAGCTGCCGTGCGGTGGCCCGGACGGCGCCGGCATGACGAGCGGCAGCCACGTCAGCGGTGCGGCCCAGCGCAACGGCCAGCCGCGCGGCGCCAGACACCAGAGCACGCCGAGCGCGGCGGCGGCCAGCGTCCACGCATCCGGTTGCGGCAGGCGCCAGAGCGCCCAGGCGGGGCCCGACAGCCGCTGCAAGCCCGCGGCCAGGCACTCCAGCAAAGCATGCGCGACATGCCACGCGTAAGCGTCGAGCGGTGCGGGCAGCGCGACGCCCGCCAGTACCGACGGCGTCACCAGCAGGCTCACCCACGGAATCGCGAATGCATTCGCGAGCGGACCGATCAGCGGAATCTGCGCGAACCAGTAAACGGTGAGCGGCGCGAGCGCGACCGTCACGGCGAACTGCACCTGCGCCGCACTGCGCAGTCTTACGCCTGCACCGCGCACGCGGCGCGGCAATCCGGCACGCAGCCTCGATAGCCAGGACGGTGCCTCACCGTTCACGTTCGCATCGTCGTGGTGCTGTTCGTGGTCCTGCACTTGCGGGCGTCCCGACATGGCGAACAGGATTGCCGCGACCGCGCAGAAGGACAACCAGAATCCCGCCGACACGACCGCCCAGGGATCGATCAGCAGCACGAGCCCCAATGCCCAGGCAAGCACCGCGGACCGCGCCACATTGCGCCCGCTGACGAACGCGAGTGCGACCACAGCCGCCATCCATAGCGCGCGCTGCGCCGGCACATTGAAGCCGGCCAACGCGGCGTGCAGCGCGGCGAACAGCGCACCGCCCGTCATCGCGACGACTTGTGCGGGCAGCCGCAAGGGCCAGTCGCGGCCGATCCAACCGGAGCGCCGCCACAGCGCTCCCGCGAACCAGCCCGCGAGACCCGCGACGAAGCCAATGTGCAGTCCCGAAATCGCCACGAGATGACTCGTGCCCGTGCCGCGCATCAGCAGCCAGTCCGCGGCGCTGACTTCGTCCTGCGCGCCGATGGCGAGCGCCACGACGATCCCGCGGTGTGGCGCATCCCCGAGTACCGCGCCGATCCGCGCGCGCAGCGCCGCACGCCAGCGGTCCACCGTCACGCCGATCCCGCGTGCGTGGCCACGCAATCGCACCGCGCGAGCCGGCGCGCTCACGTAGCCGGTGGCCCGCACGTTGCGGGCGAGCAGATTGGCCTCGGCATCCCGCACGCCGAAGTTGGCGTTGCCATGCGGACGTTTGAGCCGGACGGTCAACTGCCAGCGTGCGCCGGGTTCGAGGATCGGCGGCGGCGCATCTTCGGCAATCCACGATAGCTGGATCACGCGCGGGAAATTGGCAATAGGCGCGTCGGCCGATTCGACGTCGAATAGAAAACGCGCGCCGTTTTCGTCGCGTGACGGCAAGCCTTTGATAGTGCCGGAGACTTCGATATCGCGACCTTCCCATGCAGTCGGCAAGCTCACCGCGAGGCGCATCTCCGCGCGCAGGGCGGCGTAGCCGAAGCCCGCGCACAACGCGGCGCACCACAGGGCGCCCCAACCGGCGACTGAACGCAAGCGCGGGGTAAAGCGGACGCGAGTTATGAGTGAAGCGAGCTTCGCGGCGCGAGCGTACGCGCCAAACGTAGGCGCGGCGGTTGGCGGCGGCGACGACGCCGACGCAGGAGCTAAACACTCCTTCGCGCCAGCAGCCAAACCGGCTGCCGCACCCACCGCCCCATGCCCCTCCACCAACCCCTCAGCCCCGCCCAACCCCCACACCGCCACGACAACCGCAGCGCACGCGACCATCACCAGCCCGCACATCGCCACCCAATCCGGCAGCGCCGCCTGCCGCTGCAGCCAGACCACTCCCAACGCAAACCCGCACCACCATGCCCGCATCCGCCCTCCGCCAGCAGACGCCGGACGACACAACGCCTACGCGCGGGCGTCAACGAACCCGCCGGGCGTGGGTGTCGCCCGGCGCGAACCACTCAGACCATCGAGTTCAATTATGCAGAGGAAAGTGCGAGCCGCGGCAGCGCGGCGAGCGCGTTAGCCGTTGTGCCTAGGGCGGCTTCATCGGCTGTCATGCCGCGCAGTTCCGCGAGGCCCGCGCCGATCGCCGGAATCTGCTCCGGCGAGTTGCGCTGCTTGTAGATCCAGGCCGGAGCGATGTCCGGCGCATCGGTCTCGACGACCAGTGCGTCGAACGGCAACTGTTCGGCGAGGCGGCGGATTTGCCGCGCCCGCTCGAACGTCAGATTGCCGCCGAAACCGAGATGCATGCCCTGGTCGATATACGCCTGAGCCTGCTGAAAACTGCCGTTGAATGCATGCGCAATGCCGCGGTGAATCTGATGCCGCCGCAGCCCCTTGATCACCTGATCCTGCGATTTGCGCACATGGCAGATCACCGGCAGATCGAATTCGCGTGCGAGTTGCAACTGAGCGTTGTAGAAGAACTGCTGGCGCGCGTCGTCGAGACCGTCGACGAAATAATCCAGCCCGATCTCACCGATACCGACAAACAGCGGATCGTCGAGACTCGCCTCGATTTCCATGCGCAACAAATCAAGATCGCTCTCTTGCGCCGACGGCGTGAACAACGGATGGATGCCGAGCGCATACGCGCCGCCGGCGACCCGGTGCGCCAGTTCGCGCACCGTGGCGAAGTTCTCGCGGCCGATCGCCGGAATCACGATCCGCCCCACGCCCGCGCGCTGCGCCGCCGCCGCGACTTGCGCGCGGTCGGCGTCGAATTCCGATGCATCGAGATGACAGTGCGTATCGATCCACATGGCGTGCCTCGCTAACGGCTCAGCCCAAGCTTTCGGTGTCCGGCAATCAGACCGGCACCACCGGCTCTTCGTGCAGCACCCCGTCGCGCAGCCGCATGATGCGGTCGCAACGTCCCGCCAGTTCCGGATCGTGCGTGACGATCACGAAGCTCGTTTCGAGCGTTTGCGACAGTTCGAGCATCAGGTTGAACACGGTGTCGGCGGTGCCGCCGTCGAGATTGCCGGTCGGTTCGTCGGCCAGCACGCAGGCGGGCTTCGTCACCAACGCGCGCGCAATCGCGACACGCTGACGCTCGCCGCCCGACAACTCGCCCGGACGATGCTTCGCGCGATGCCCCATGCCGACGCGCTCCAGCACCGCGAGCGCTTCGCGGCGCGACGCTTCGGTGGACATGCGGCGGATTCGCAGCGGCATCGCGACGTTATCGAGCGCGGAAAACTCGGGCAGCAGGTGGTGGAACTGATACACGAATCCCAGCGCGCGGTTACGCAGGTCGTTGCGCTCGCGCTCGGAGAGCCTGGTGAACGGTTTGCCCATGACGGAGACATGCCCGGCGCTCGGGTCGTCGAGGCCGCCGAGCACATGCAGCAGCGTGCTCTTGCCGGACCCCGACGCGCCGACGATCGCCAGCTTCTCGCCGCGCCGCACGTTCAGTTCCGCGTTGTTGAGCACCGTCACGTTCAGACCGCCCTGCACGAACGACTTGGAAATGCCGGTCGCTTCCAGCACATAGGGATGCAGCACGGTATCTGAAGAAGCCATGGATAGAGTAGCGGAACGGTCATTCATAGCGCAGTGCCTCCGCGGGACGGACTTTCGCACCACGCCAGCTCGGGTACAAGGTTGCCAGCGCCGACATCAGGAAGGCGATGATGCCGATCCGCGCGACGTCGGCCGGAATCAGTTCGGACGGCAATTCGCTGATGAAATACACCGACGGCGGCAGGAACTGCACGCCGAGCATGTGCTCGATCATGGGCACGAGCCACGGAATGCTCCACGCGATCAGGCAACCGAGCGCGACGCCGGTGGCCGTGCCGATAAAGCCGATCGTCACGCCCTGCACCACAAAGATCTTCATGATCGAGCCGGGCTGCGCGCCGAGCGTGCGCAGAATCGCGATGTCGGCCTGCTTGTTGGTCACCGTCATGACGAGCGACGAGACCAGATTGAACGCCGCCACCGCGATGATCAGCGTGAGGATGATGAACATCATGCGTTTTTCGATCTGCACCGCCGAGAACCAGGTCTTGTTCTGCTGCGTCCAGTCGCGAATGTACAGATCACCGGACAGCGTGCGCGCGAGCTGATGCGCGACTTCTGGCGCGCGCTGCATGTCGGTCAGGCGCAACCGCACGCCGGTCGGCGCGGGCAGCCGGAACAGCGCCTGCGCGTCCTTGATGTTGATCAGCGCGAGCGTGCTGTCGTATTCGTAATGCCCCGACTCGAAGATGCCGACCACCGTGAACTGCTTGAGCCGTGGCAGCATGCCGGCGGGCGTGATCGTGCCTTCCGGCGCGACCAGCGTGATCTTGTCGTTGACCGTGACGCCGAGACTGGTGGCGAGATCGGCGCCGAGCACGATGCCGAAATCGCCCGGCACCAGCGCGTTCAGACTGCCGCCTTTCATTTCCTTGCCGATATCGGACACCTGCGGCTCGAGCGACGGCTCGACGCCGCGCAGCGCCACCCCGCTCACCGCGTCCTGACGCGTGAGCAGCGCCTGCGCTTCGACATACGGCGCCGCGCCGATCACTTCCTTGTTCTGGCGGGCTTCCTGGGCGGTCAACTGCCAGTTGGGCATCGACCCGGTCGGCGAGAAAATTTCCACGTGCGCGAGCACCGACAGCATGCGGTCGCGCACCTCTTTCTGAAAACCGTTCATCACGGACAACACGACGATCAGCGCCGCGACGCCGAGCGCGATGCCCGACATCGAGACGAGCGCGATGAAGGAAATGAAGCCGTTACCGGTCGTGCGTTTGCCGGCGCGGGTGTAGCGCCAGCCAATCTGCCATTCGTAGGGAAATTTCAAGCGAATCCTTTTCTGCGTTTCTTCGGCTTTGTGCCGCGCACGAAGGCGTGAAGCGCCTGCCGTGCGGCCCGAGCGTCGTGATTATTGGTGTCGTTGCGCAGCGGATGGTTCCGGCATGACGCGCCATGCCCTTAGCAATGGGCGCGCCACCCCGATCCGCGGCGGTCTGGAAGACGCCCGCCGCCGCTGGCACCGCCACTGCCACCACCAATCAAGCGCGAAGTTTGCCATACAATGCCGCCGACTCGCGCAAAGGCAGTCGGCAGCGGAGCGCAGGCGCAATGACCGGCCCCGAAACGCACGCCCATTCCACCTACCGCAGGTTGTAACGCCCGCGCAGCTCATTGATGATGCCCGCGGCGGCGCTGTTGGCGACCCCGGCCACGTCGGCGTCCTTGCGGTCGCGGTGCAGATGGCTGATGTCCCAGTTGCAGCCGGTCTCGTCGTCCACGGTTTCGTGGAAACCGGTTGGAATCCAGCCGGCCGTGGCCGGATTGGCATCGAGCGCCTTGACGACCAGCGCCAGCAGTTCCTGTTCGGTTTTGAGTTCACGCGACATGACGGTCTCCATCGTCCTCTGCGCGGTGCCGCCGCGCGCGGCTGTTGCTCCACGCTTCAGGCCCGGGTCTGACCACGCCAGGCTGATACGGCGGCGAACGCATGGCCCGCCGCCGCGGCTTCAGCAAGCGGGAGCTGATGGACGGAATACTCGCACTCTTTGCCCTACAATGCGCAGCATCATGCTCGCCAACCGCCTCCATCTTCTCCTGCCCTTCGCGCTGCCCGCCGCAGCGGACGCCGCAACCGCCCTTCACGATATCCGCAGTCCCGCCCTCGACCGGCTGATTTCACGCGCGACGCTGGTGGAGCGCGTGATCGGCGAAGACTTTCAGCGCACGCTGCCGCACGAGCGCTGGGTCGCGCGCCAGTTCGGCGCGCTGCCGAGCGGCGCGGCCGCCGCCGACGAAGCGCCGCTCGCGCCCTACATGCTGCGCGCCGACGGCGGTGAACCCGGCAACGCGACATGGGCCTGCGTGCAGCCGGTGCATGTGCGCATCGCGCACGACCATCTGGTGCTCATCGATCCGGCCTCGCTCGATCTGTCCGATGCGGAAGCCGGCGCCCTGCTGGCGGTCGCGCGGCCGCTGATCGAGGAACTCGGCGTGCGTATCGAAGCGCCGCGGCCCGCGCGCTGGTATCTGTCGGGCGAAGGGTTCGGCACGTTGGCCGGCGCGTCGCCGTTGCGCGCGAGCGGGCGCAACATCGAAATCTGGCTGCCGCACGAGGCGCATTCCGGCGAGCGTTCGCGCGCCTGGATGAAGCTGCAGAACGAAGTGCAAATGGCATGGTTCGAACATCCGGTCAATGAAGCGCGCGAAGCGCGCGGCCTGCCGGCCGTCAACTCGATCTGGTTTCACGCGCAAGGCGCGGCGCAACCGGTGCGCAGCCCGTTTGCACGGGTGTTCTCCGACGCCGCCGCCACACGTGGCCTCGCGATGACCGCGGGCGTCGCGGCGGCTGCGCCGCCGGCGTCGTTTGCGGCGCTGCGGGCGGCGGGCGCGACGCGCGGCGCTGCGGATAACGCGCTGCGCGGCACGTCGGGCGGCGCGCCCGCGCTCAACGCCAACGCCAACTCGAATGCAAACACGGACACGAGCGGTTCCACGCTGGTCGAACTCGATCCGTTCTCCGCGCCCTACATCGAGCAGGATTGGGCGCGCTGGAACGACGCCTTCGCCGCCATGCAAACGGACTGGTTCGAACCGGCGCTCGCCGCGCTGCAATCCGGCGAGCTCGGCGAACTCGGCCTGACCTTGTGCGGCGACACGGGCTCGGTGACGCTCTCCGTTACGCGCGGCGATCTGCGCAAATTCTGGCGGCGGCGCGTGCTCGCCTCGCTGTTCATCGAATGAATGATCGAATGACCCAACGAATGATCCACGGCCTTTCCGAATGACTCGAATCGTTACGCGCACCTGCTCTCCCGTCGACGCTGAAATTCTCACCCGCCACGGCCTGCATCCGGTGCTCGCGCGCCTCTACGCGGCGCGCGGTGTGTGCATGCCCGACGAGATCGAAACGGGCCTCGCGCGGCTCGTGCCGCCGGTCGCGCTCAAAGGCTGCGAAGACGCCGCCGCCCTGCTCGCCGACGCGATCCAGAACCAGCGTCGCATGCTGGTGGTCGCCGACTACGACTGCGACGGCGCTACCGCCTGCGCGGTCGCCGTGCGCGGCCTGCGCATGTTCGGCGGCCGGATCGACTACCTGGTGCCGAACCGTTTCGAATACGGCTACGGCCTGACGCCGGAGATCGTCGCGCTGGCGGCGCGCAATCCGTCGGGCAAACCGGACTTGCTGATCACGGTGGATAACGGCATCGCCAGCGTGGACGGCGTGGAAGCGGCCAACGCGCTCGGCATCGACGTGCTGGTCACGGATCACCACCTGCCCGGCGACGAACTGCCGCCCGCCCGCGCGATCGTCAATCCGAACCAGCCGGGCTGCACGTTTCCGAGCAAGTGCATTGCGGGCGTCGGCGTGATGTTTTATGTGCTGCTCGCGTTGCGCGCGGAATTGCGCCGCCGTGGCGCGTTCAACGATAACTTCCCCGAACCGCGCCTCGACGGTCTGCTCGATCTGGTCGCGCTCGGCACGGTCGCGGACGTGGTCAAGCTCGACGGCAATAACCGCGTGCTGGTCGCGCAAGGGTTGCAGCGCATCCGCAAAGGCAAGATGCAGCCGGGCATCGCCGCGCTGTTTCGCGCAGCCGCGCGCGACGCCCGCAGCGCGTCGGGGTTCGACCTCGGCTTCGCGCTCGGGCCGCGCCTGAATGCGGCGGGCCGCCTGTCGGACATGTCGCTCGGAATCGAATGCCTGACGACCGACGACATCGGCCGCGCCTGGGACCTTGCGCAGCAACTCGACACGATGAACCGCGAGCGCCGCGAAATCGAAGCCGACATGCAGCAACAGGCGCTCGACGACCTCTCGGCGATCGACCCGGACGGCAGGACCACCATCACGCTCTTCAATCCCGACTGGCACCAGGGCGTGATCGGCATCGTCGCGGGACGGCTGAAGGAGAAATTCCACCGGCCCTCGTTCACTTTCGCGCTCGCCGACGACAGCGGCCAGACCGTCAAAGGCTCCGGCCGCTCCATTGCGGGCTTCCATCTGCGCGACGCGCTCGACCTGATCTCGAAGCGCGAGCCGGGCCTGATCGTGAAGTTCGGCGGCCACGCGATGGCCGCGGGCCTTACGCTCGCCGCCGCCGACGTGCCGCGCTTCACCGCCGCGTTCGAAGCGGTCGGCCGCGAATGGCTGTCCGAAGAGGCGCTCTCGCGCACGGTGGAAACCGACGGCGAGCTCGAAGACGCGTACTTCACGCCGCAATTCGTCGAAATGCTCGACGCCGCCGTGTGGGGCCAAGGTTTCCCGGCGCCGGTGTTTTCGGGCGAATTCGATATCGCGTCGCAGGCGCTGGTGAAGGACAAGCACCTGAAACTGCAACTCGTGCGCGGCCGCCAGCGCTTCAACGCGATCTGGTTCAACCACACGGACACGCTGCCCGCCCGCACCACGGTCGCCTACCGTCTCGCGAGCGATACGTGGAACGGCGTGTCGCGCGTGCAGTTGATCGTCGAGCACGCGGCGAGCTGAAGCTCGCGCAGCGCGCCGGGGTCCGGCGTCCTGAAAACGTCGAAAATCTCCACAAAATCAACCCCAAACACGCGCCGGATCGCTCAAGAGCCTCCGGCGCGCCGCGCCGATCGGCTATAATTTCGTCTTTTTACGAAGCTATAAAAGATCGACATGGAAGCGGAACGTCTCAACGCGATCGAAGCCTCACTGGCGGACCTGCGCACTCGCGCGGACTCGCTACGGGGGTATCTTTGACTACGACGACAAAGCACTGCGTCTAATCGAAGTCAACCGGGAACTCGAAGACCCGGACGTCTGGAACGACTCGAAGCACGCCCAGGCCCTCGGCCGGGAAAAAAAGCTGCTCGACGACACGGTCGGCAAACTCACGTCGCTCGATAACGACCTGCGCGACGCGCAGGACCTGTTCGACATGGCCCGCGAAGAAGACGACGAGGAAACCCTCCTCGCCTGCGAAGCCGACGCGCAAGGCATCGAACAGCGCGTGGCGGACATGGAATTCCGCCGCATGTTCGCGAACCCGGCCGATCCAAACAACGCGTTCCTGGACATCCAGGCCGGCGCCGGCGGCACCGAGGCGTGCGACTGGGCATCCATGCTGCTGCGCCAGTACCTGCGCTACTGCGAGCGCAAGGGCTTCAAGACCGAAGTGCTGGAACAGACCGACGGCGACGTCGCGGGCATCAAGAACGCCACGATCAAGATCGAAGGCGAATACGCGTACGGCTTTCTGCGCACCGAAACCGGCGTGCACCGCCTCGTGCGCAAGTCGCCGTTCGACTCGTCGGGCGGCCGTCACACGTCGTTCTCGTCGGTGTTCGTGTACCCGGAAATCGACGACTCGATCGAAGTGGACATCAATCCGGCCGATCTGCGGATCGACACGTACCGCGCGTCCGGCGCGGGCGGTCAGCACATCAACAAGACCGACTCCGCGGTGCGTATTACGCACATGCCGTCGGGCATCGTCGTGCAGTGTCAGAACGACCGTTCGCAGCACCGCAACCGTGCTGAAGCCATGGCCATGCTGAAATCGCGCCTGTACGAAGCGGAAATCCGCAAGCGTCAGGAAGAGCAGGACAAGCTCGAAGCCGGCAAGACCGACGTGGGCTGGGGTCATCAGATCCGCTCGTACGTGCTGGACAACAGCCGTATCAAGGATCTGCGCACCAACGTCGAAATCAGCAACACGAAGAGTGTGCTCGACGGCGACCTCGATCCGTTCATCAGCGCCAGCCTGAAACAGGGCGTCTAAGCGCAAACGGCGCGGCCTGAAAAAGCCGCGCCGCATCTTCGCCGTCTTCTGCTGCTTCTTCCTGTTTCTTCGCTGTTTCTTCGCTGTTTCTTTACACCGCCTGAGGTTTTTACTGACTGGCCACCCGCAAGCGCGCCACTCGCCTGCGGGCCACCGAATATCAAATCATCATGACCGAACCGACCCAGCCTAACGCGGCCCAGCCTGACGCGGCCCGACCGAATGCCGTGCCCGAGGTGGACGACAACAAAATCATGACCGAGCGCCGCGAAAAGCTGCGCGAGTTGCGTGAGCAAGGCGTCGCCTATCCGAACGATTTCCGCCCCACGCACCACGCCGAAGATCTGCAGTCGCAATACGAGCACGCCGACAAGGAAGCGCTCGAAGCGAATCCGCTCGAAGTCGCGATCGCCGGCCGCATGATGCTCAAACGCGTGATGGGCAAGGCAAGCTTCGCGACGGTGCGCGACGGTTCGGGTCAGATCCAGTTCTTCATTACGCCTGCCGACGTTGGCCAGGACACGTACGACGCCTTCAAGAAGTGGGACATGGGCGACATCATCGCAGCGCGCGGCGTGCTGTTCCGCACCAACAAGGGCGAGCTCTCGGTGCGCTGCACGGAACTGCGTCTGCTGTCGAAGTCGCTGCGTCCGCTGCCCGACAAGTTCCACGGTCTGGCCGACCAGGAAATGAAGTATCGCCAGCGCTATGTCGATCTGATCGTCACGCCGGAAACGCGCAAGACGTTCGTCGCGCGCACCAAGGCGATTTCGTCGATCCGCAAGTTCATGTCGGACGCCGACTTCATGGAAGTCGAAACGCCCATGCTGCACCCGATTCCGGGCGGCGCGGCGGCCAAGCCGTTCACCACGCACCACAACGCGCTCGACATGCAGATGTTCCTGCGTATCGCGCCGGAGCTGTATCTGAAGCGCCTCGTGGTCGGCGGCTTCGAGCGTGTGTTCGAGATCAACCGTAACTTCCGCAATGAGGGCGTGTCCGTGCGCCACAATCCGGAATTCACGATGATCGAGTTCTACGCCGCGTACACCGACTACAAGTGGCTGATGGATTTCACCGAGCAGCTGATCCGCCAGGCGGCGATCGACGCGCTGGGCACGGCTACCATCACGTATCAGGGCCGCGAACTCGATCTGGCGAAACCGTTCCATCGCCTCACGATCACGCAAGCAATCCAGAAGTACGCGCCGCAGTACACGAACGAGCAACTCGCCGACAGCGCGTTCCTGCGCACCGAGCTGAAGAAGTTCGGCGTGGATGCGTCGCAGCCGCAGTTCCTGAACGCGGGCGTCGGTTCGCTGCAACTGGCGCTGTTCGAAGAAACCGCCGAGTCGCAATTGTGGGAGCCGACTTACATCATCGATTACCCGATCGAGGTGTCGCCGCTCGCGCGCGCGTCGGACAAGGTTGAAGGCATTACGGAGCGTTTCGAACTGTTCATCACCGGCCGTGAAATCGCCAATGGCTTCTCGGAACTGAACGATCCGGAAGACCAGGCAGCGCGCTTCAAGAAGCAGGTCGACCAGAAAGACGCCGGCGACGAAGAAGCGATGTTCTACGATGCGGACTATATTCGCGCGCTGGAATACGGCATGCCGCCGGCCGGCGGTTGCGGCATCGGTATCGACCGCCTGGTCATGATGCTGACCGACAGCCCGAGCATCCGCGACGTGATTCTGTTCCCGCATCTGCGCCGCGAAGACTGATCGCTGCGCGGTTGAAGTTGCGGTTGAACACACCCCAAGCGCCCGGCATGAGCCGGGCGTTTTTCTTGCTGCTCCGAAGACGTGTGGCGGCTGTCAAGTTTGTAACCATCGGTAAAAACTGCCCACCCTGCCGGGCTCGGCTGTATGGGATCACCATTCGAGCACCTGCTTTCGACGCGGCGCAGTCAGGATGATTGCCCGGAAATCGTTACAAATTGAAACCCTTGCGGAATCGATTTGTCAGACACTTTGCCTTACTAAAAGTCGACTCTGCTAAAGACGGAGGCCAAAATGGACAATCCCAACACGCAACCCACCACGCAATCCCAACAGCCTACGCAACAGCGCCGGATACACCCGCTGGTCGCGACCGCTGCCGGTGCGGTGATCATCGCTAGCCTGGCCGCCACGGCGGCCGTTACGGGCCTGTTTCCGAAGGCGTCCAGCAATGGCGCGCAAAACGATCAGACTCAGGCGGCGCAAGTCTCTACGCAAGGCACACAGCCGGGCGTAGTCGATTCGGCAGCGCCCGCCAACCCGACGGCGCAGCAGGCTGCCCAACAGCAGGTGGCTCAGCAACCGCAGCCTGCACCCGCCCCCACGCCCGCCCAGCAGCAGCAATACGCGCAGCAGCAACAGGCTCGACCGGCACCTGATTACGCCCAGCAACAGCCCGCACAACCGGCCTACTGCTCGACATGCGGCACGGTCGAAGCCATCTCGGCGGTACGTCAGGAAGGGCACGGCACCGGCATCGGCGCAGTCGGCGGCGCGGTAGCCGGCGGCGTGGTCGGCAATCAGTTCGGCAGCGGCAACGGCCGCACTGCGATGACCGTTCTCGGTGCGCTCGGCGGCGGCCTTGCCGGCAACTCGGTCGAAAAACATATCCGCAGCACCACGTCGTACTCGGTGCGCGTGCGGATGGAAAGCGGCAAGACGCGTTACTTCACCTACCATGAAGCGCCGCCGTTCCAGCAGGGTCAGCGCGTTCGTGTTGAGAACGGCACACTCGTGGCAAGCTAGACACCCACTGAATACGTTTTCGATAGACGCAAAAAAGGCGATTCCAATGGAATCGCCTTTTTCTTTGCCGTAACCGGAGGGGCGAGCAGAACGCCGGCCGGCGCCGGAAAACTCAGTGACGCTCAGTAATCCGCGTCTTCAATCCATGCAGCCTGAATCGCCTCGAGGATCTTTTCGTTCGAACGGTTAGGATCGTCGTCGAATCCTTCCAGTTCGGTAACCCAACGGTGCAAGTCGGTGAAGCGCACCTGTTGCGGATCGATGTCCTGGTGCTTGTCAGTCAGGGCCATCGCGATGTCTTGCGTATCGGTCCACTTCATGGCTGCATCCTCCTGTTAGTGGTTTTCCTTCGCGTGATTGATCGAGTAGCGAGGGATTTCGACAACCAGATCCTGCTCGGCCGGCACCATGGCCTGGCATGACAGGCGCGAGGTCGGTTCGAGCCCCCATGCCTTGTCCAACAGATCGTCCTCGTCTTCCTCGGATGGCGTCAAGGCGGCGAAACCCTCACGCACGATCACATGGCAGGTCGTGCACGCGCACGACTTCTCGCACGCGTGCTCGATTTCAATGCCGTGCTCGAGCAGGCTGTCGCAGATGCTCTTGCCGGGCACGGCATCGATCACCGCGCCTTCCGGGCACAGTTCGACGTGAGGCAGCACAACGATTTGAGGCATACATTTTCCGTTTGGGTCTGAGGCACGGCGGCCTCAAACAGGCTCCGTACCATTTTACTGGCGACGCGAGGACTTTTTAAGTCCACGCGGCGCGATTCGAATTTTTGCAGCGGCGGACAACGCAGGCCGCCTGCCGCTGCTGCAAGGCTCGGGTCGAGCTCAGATCTCGTCGAGCTTGCGGCCGGCAAGCGCGCGGCGAATGCCCTTGTTCATGCGGCGGGCGGCGAATTCGTCGGTGCCTTCAGCGAGGGCTTTCGTGGCGGCTTCGATTGCATCCACGTCGTCGCTCTGCGCGACATTGCGCAATGCATCGAGCAGCGTGTCGAGTTCGGCGCGCTCGCTGTCGTCGAGGAGCTCCGCGTCGGCGGCGAGCGCCGCGTCGGTGGCTTCCACGAGACGCCGCGCTTCGACTTGCGCTTCGCGCAGCGCCCGTGCCCGCATGTCGACCTCGGCGGTCGAGAAGCTCTCTTCGAGCATTTTCGCGATGTCGTCGTCGGCGAGACCGTAGGACGGCTTGACTACCACCGACGCTTCCACCCCCGAGCCCTGCTCACGTGCGAACACGGACAGCAGGCCGTCGGCGTCCACCTGGTAGGTCACGCGAATGCGCGCGGCGCCCGCGGCCATCGGCGGAATGCCGCGCAGCTCGAAACGCGCGAGCGAGCGGCAGTCGCTGACGAGTTCGCGCTCGCCCTGCACGACGTGGATCGCCATGGCCGTCTGGCCGTCCTTGAAGGTCGTGAAGTCCTGCGCGCGCGCGACCGGAATCGTCGAATTGCGCGGGATGATCTTCTCGGTCAGACCGCCCATCGTCTCGACGCCGAGCGACAGCGGAATCACGTCGAGCAGGAGCCACTCGTCGCCGTCCGCGCCGCGGTTGCCCGCGAGCAGATCGGCCTGGATCGCCGCGCCGAGCGCGACCACCTGATCCGGATCGAGATTGATCAGCGGCGGCTGGCCGAAGAACGACTCGACCGCGCGTCGGATCACCGGCATGCGCGTCGCGCCGCCGACCAGCACCACGCCCTTGATGTCTTGCGTCGTGACCTTGGCGTCGCGCAGCGCCTTTTTCGTCGGGCCGAGCGTGCGCTGAACCAACGCCTGCGTGATGGCCTCGAAAGTGGCCTCAGCGATCGTCAGATCGATCCGGGTGCCGTTCGAGAGCGTGACCTGTAGCTTCGCATCCGGCGCATCCGACAGCGCCTCCTTGGCCACACGCACGCTGTCAAGCAGAAGGCGGACGTCTTCGGGTGCGAGCGTTTGCGGCGCGATGCCCACCTGCTCCAGCACGTAACGATACAAGGCGTGATCGAAATCGTCGCCGCCGAGTGCGGAGTCGCCGCCCGCCGCGAGCACTTCGAACACGCCTTTGGTGAGCTTGAGAATCGACAGGTCGAAGGTGCCGCCGCCCAGGTCGTACACGGCGTACAGCCCCTCGGAACCGTTATCGAGGCCGTAGGCAATCGCGGCCGCGGTCGGTTCGTTCAGCAGGCGCAGCACATTCAGGCCGGCCAGACGCGCGGCGTCTTTGGTCGCCTGACGCTGGGCTTCGTCGAAGTAAGCCGGCACCGTGATGACCGCGCCGACGAGTTCATCGCCGAGCGTGTCCTCGGCGCGCTGACGCAGCGTCGCGAGAATTTCGGCCGACACTTCGACGGGGCTCTTCACGCCGTCCACGGTGCGGATCTGCACCATGCCGGGTGCGTCGACGAAATCGTACGGCGCGTTTTCGGCGCCTTCCACTTCCGCCTTGCCACGGCCCATGAACCGCTTGACCGAAACGATGGTGTTGCGCGGATCGCTCGCCGCCTCGGCCTTGGCCGTACGGCCGATGCGGCGGCCGCCCTTTTCCAGGTAGCGCACCACCGACGGCAGCAGCGCATGGCCGTCTTCGTCGGGCAGCACGTCGGGCACGCCGCTGCGCACGGCGGCGACGAGGGAATTGGTGGTGCCGAGATCGATGCCGACCGCCAGACGCCGCTGGTGGGGTGCCGGCGCCATGCCGGGTTCGGAGATTTGCAGTAAGGCCATCTGGGTCTTCTCGGGGCCGCTCGGCCCCGTCCTGAATTTTCGCGTTGCTGGATATAAAGCTACGGCTCGGCTGGCGAACGTGGCCGCGCTCCCGCTGCTGCGCGCGGCGCGGGCTCGCTAGGAGTCGAGCCGCTCGATCTGCGTACCGATTTCCGACGCCACCCGCTCGATGAACATCAACTGCCGCACGGCCTCGCCTGCGGCCTGATTCGCGCCGCTGTCGAGCAACGCGCCTAGCTTGTCGAAACGCATGCGCTCTTCGTCGCGCAGTTCCGTGAGCAAGGCGTCGAGCGCGTCGACGTTCTTCGCCGCGGCCGCGTCTTCGATGCCTTCGCGCCATTCCATTTGCTGCATGAGGAACGCCGGCTCCATCGCCGTATTGTTCTCCGCGCCGACGTCGATACCACGCAGATGCAGCAGATAAGTGGCGCGCTTCAACGGATCGCGCAGCGTCTGATACGCCTCGTTGGTGCGCGTCGCCCACTGCATCGCAATGCGCTTTTGCGCGTCGCCGGCCGCCGCGAAGCGGTCCGGATGCACTTGCGCCTGGACCGTGCGGTAGGCGTGATCGAGCGCCGCCGCGTCGAGCGCGAATTGCGCCGGCAGGTCGAACAGGTCGAAGTGGCTGTCGTTCAGCGAGGCCATCGGATAGAAGAAGTCCGTTCAGGAAAGCGCACCGGAGTGCAGTCTAAAAACTCGGCTCGGTGGAGCGTGAAGGCAGCGTGGCCGCGCAGGCGAATGCGTGGATCAAACTAAAAAGGCGGCCCGCGCCGCCTTTGATCCGCTGCACGCGGAAATGTCCGGAATTACACGCGGAACGATTCGCCGCAACCGCATTCGTCCTTCACGTTCGGGTTGTTGAACTTGAAGCCTTCGTTCAGCCCTTCACGTGCGAAGTCGAGCTCGGTGCCGTCGATATAGGCGAGGCTCTTCGGGTCGACAATGATCTTCACGCCGTTGCAATCGAAGACTTCGTCTTCGGGCGCGAGTTCATCCACGTACTCGAGCTTGTAGGCCAAGCCGGAGCAACCGGTGGTGCGCACGCCGACACGCAAGCCGACGCCTTTACCGCGCCGGGTCAGATATTTCTGGACGTGCTGTGCTGCCTTTTCGGTCAACGTAATTGCCATAGCGTTTCTCATTGCGCAGTGCGTGCCGGCCGTTCGTCTGCCTTCTCACGCGCTGCTACCCTGCCTGCATCAAATATCGCTCGTGTCGGACGGTTGCGTTGAATTCGCGCCGTCCGTTTCCATTCACCTGAAACCGCGCCGCAACCGCCGCTTAGGCGTGTTGCTTCTCGTCCGCGACGACTGCTTCACCGTGACGTTGCTTGTAGTCGGCGACCGCTGCCTTGATCGCGTCTTCCGCGAGGATCGAGCAGTGGATCTTCACCGGCGGCAGCGCCAGTTCTTCGGCGATCTGCGTGTTCTTGATCGACATGGCCTGATCGAGCGTCTTGCCCTTCACCCATTCGGTCACGAGCGAGCTCGACGCGATGGCCGAACCGCAGCCGTACGTCTTGAACTTCGCGTCTTCGATAATGCCGTCCGCGCCCACGCGGATCTGCAGCTTCATGACGTCGCCGCATGCGGGCGCGCCGACCATGCCGGTACCGACCGCATCGTCGTCCTTCGCGAAGGAACCGACGTTGCGCGGGTTTTCGTAATGGTCCAGAACCTTGTCGCTATAAGCCATGATGACACTCCTTGATTCGTTTCAACCTGCAATTCGTGCAATTCGCAATTCGATCAATCCGACCTGATCCAGACGGCGCGTCAGTGCGCTGCCCACTGGATAGTCGAAATGTCGATCCCGTCCTTGTGCATTTCCCACAGCGGCGACAAGTCGCGCAGCTTCGAAATCTTGGTCTTCAGCAGGTTGATCACGTAATCGACATCCTGCTCGGTCGTGAAGCGGCCCACCGTGAAGCGGATCGAGCTATGCGCCAGCTCGTCGTTACGGCCCAACGCGCGCAGCACGTACGACGGCTCCAGCGAAGCCGACGTACAGGCCGAGCCCGACGACACCGCCACGTCTTTCACCGCCATGATCAGCGACTCGCCTTCGACGAAATTGAAGCTGATGTTCAGGTTGTGCGGCACACGCTTTTCCATGTCGCCATTCACATATACCTCTTCCATTTCCGACAGGCCGCGCAGCAGACGGTCGCGCAACATGCGGATACGTTCGTTCTCCGTCGCCATTTCTTCACGCGCGATACGGAATGCCTCACCCATTCCGACGATCTGGTGCGTAGCCAGCGTGCCCGAGCGCATGCCGCGCTCGTGACCGCCGCCGTGCATCTGCGCTTCGATACGGATGCGCGGCTTGCGGCGCACGTACAACGCGCCGATGCCCTTCGGTCCGTACGTCTTGTGCGCCGAGAACGACATCAGGTCGACCTTCAGCTTTTGCAGGTCGATCGCGATCTTGCCGGTGGCTTGCGCGGCGTCGACGTGGAAAATAATGCCCTTTTCACGGGTGATCTCGCCGATCGCCTCGATGTCCTGAATCACGCCGATCTCGTTATTGACGGACATGACCGACACCAGAATCGTGTCCGGACGCAGCGCGGCCTTGAATTTCTCGAGGTCGATCAGGCCGTCGTCCTTGACGTCCAGATACGTGACTTCGAAGCCTTCGCGTTCGAGTTCGCGGCAGGTGTCGAGCACGGCCTTGTGCTCGGTCTTCACCGTGACGATGTGCTTACCCTTGCTCTTGTAGAAGTGCGCGGCACCCTTGATCGCGAGGTTGTCCGACTCCGTGGCACCCGAGGTCCAGATGATTTCGCGCGGGTCGGCGTTCACCAGCGCGGCGACATTCTCACGCGCTTCTTCGACTGCGCGCTCCGCGTCCCAGCCATACGAGTGGCTGCGCGATGCGGGGTTGCCGAACTGCTCGCGCAGATACGGAATCATCTTGTCCACCACGCGCGGATCGATCGGCGTCGTCGCGCTGTAGTCCATGTAGATGGGCAGATGGAGAGTGTCGTTGTTCATCAATTGCTCCGGGGACGTCATGTGCTCTGGCTTCTGGGTTTCTGATCAGGCTGCGGTTTCTGCTCGATACCGCGCCTAGGAACCGGCCATGTTGAAAACGGAATTCGGCCCTTTCGGCGCCACGCGGACAGGTTCGACCGCCGGCGCCTCGTTGCGCCTGTCGCGCAATACGGCCGGCGCGCCTTCGCGCGAACGCTGCTGGTCGACCAGATCCTTCAGGGAGACCGAATCGAGGTACTCGACCATTTTCTGGTTCAGCGTGGACCACAGTTCGTGCGTCATGCAGTGGCCGTCGTGCTGCTTGGTACCCTCGCAGGAGCCTTTGCCGCCGCACTGGGTGGCGTCGAGCGGCTCGTCGACCGCGATGATGATGTCGGCCACGGTCACGTCTTCAGAGCGGCGGGCCAGATTGTAGCCACCGCCCGGTCCGCGCACGGACTCGACGATTTCATGACGACGCAGCTTGCCAAACAGCTGCTCGAGGTACGACAGGGAGATATGTTGGCGCTGGCTGATACCCGCAAGCGTCACCGGGCCCTGCTCCTGGCGCAGTGCCAGGTCAATCATCGCCGTGACGGCGAAACGGCCTTTCGTGGTGAGTCTCATATGTAGGGGAACCGCAATTCTCGACAAGTTTTGTCAAGTATAAATACATGAGCGATTTAGTCAAGTATCCCTATCGCGATTTGGGTCATTCGCTTAATTGCGAGATAGGCTCGGCGCACTAACGCCCACGGCCGCCAAGCGCTTAAGCCAGCAAATGCGGGCGCAACGCCGCGATCAGGCCACGGCAGGCCGCTTCGCACTGATCCAGCACCTGCTCGAAACCTTCCGCGCCGCCGAAATACGGATCCACGACTTCGCGGGCGCCGCCCCAGCGGACGTCCGCCTCGGGGACGAACTCCATCAGCAGACGAATCTTGTCGTGCTGTTCCGGCGCGCAGACCTGGCGCAGGGCGGCGACGTTTTTATCGTCCATTGCGATCAGCAGATCGAAACGCTCGAAGTCCGCAGCGGCGATCTGGCGGCCGCGCAACGCGGCTAGTTCATACCCGCGCCGGCCGGCCGCGTGCTGCGCGCGCTCGTCCGGCGGCTCGCCGATGTGCCAGTCGCCCGTGCCTGCGGAATCGATCAGAATGCGCTCCGCGAGCTTCGCCTCGCTCACCAGATGGCGCATCACACCTTCCGCAGTCGGTGAACGGCAGATGTTGCCGAGGCAGACAAAGCAGATCGACACGGTTTTCATCAGAGGCTTTTCCGGCGCGCCAGCGCTTCGGCCGACGGTTAGCAAACAGTTGCCGCGATTATACAAAGCCGGCCGGAATTTCGCCGAAAGCCCGGCGCGCGGCAGTTTGGGATGGCGCGGCGCTACGCGGCGATGACACTTGCGCCGCTGCGGTCGCGCGTACCTTGTGCTTACCTTCGTGTTTACGACGCTTCCGCGAGCGGCATCGCGGTGACAGCTCGCATCGGTTTCGCCGGCAGCGCCGAGGCGGCATCGACCATGCCGTACGAGACGGCGCGAGCGAGTTCAGCCGTCAGTTGATCGGCAGCGAGCGGGGCTTGCGACGCGTGCGATGCGGTGTTTCCGCAAATGTGCAGATAGGCAGCCGCAGCGAGCGGCACAACGATGGCTAATGGCCAGTACACCGATATTGTCTTTTTCATGATGTCGTTTCTTCCGATTGTGGGCGGATGAGCTTGTAGCCCACTATGCCCAGTCCAAATCCTATAGGAATATGCAATCGGGAAAAACCCAACGCCGCGAGACAGATCGTTGCTCTCAATGAAACAGTCGATCGGCTGTTTGCGGCGCGCGTCGCGGGCGTCGCGGGCGTCGCGGGCGTGCGGCTTGCGACAGAAAAAGAAATCCTTACAAACGCATACAAAGCTCTTGTGACGGATGACGATAATAGCGGTCTTAAAAATACATGCCCTCGTACTGGTCTATCTTGGTCTATCTCACATGAAACGCTTCGCACCAATCGTCTGTCTCGCGGCCGCCGCCCTGCTCGGCGGCTGTGCGGTGTATCCGGACGGCACGCCGATGTACGGCAATGCCAATGGCGGATACAACGGCTATAACGCCTATGACGGGTACGACGGGTACGCCACTGGCGTGCCGGTCGTGCCGCAAACCAACGTCTACATGGGCTACGGCAACTACTCGGAACCGGGCTACTACGGCGGCCCGGGCCGTTATTACGGCCCCGGACCCGGTTATGGCGGCTATCCCGACCACGGTCGGCCGAATAACGGCAACTATGGAAATAACGGCAACCACGGCGACAACGGCGGCTGGCATGGTCAGCCCGGTGGCGGTGGATCGCACGGCGGACCGCCGCCTCAAGGCGCGGCGGGCGGACCGCGGGGGCCGAGCGGATCGAATGCGCCGCGCCCGGGAGCCGGCGCCCCGCCACCTCCGCCGCCGCCTCAACAGGCAGGGAATGGCGGCCATGGCAACGGCAACAACGCGGCACCCGTGCGCGGGGTGCCGGGCCGACAGTCCGGCCAGATGACGGACCATTAAGGCAAGCGTTCGCGTTGGAGTTCCGACGCGAACGTGCGAATCCGCCAGGCGACCGCGCTCCAATTGACGGCTACGGGAGCGCACTTGAGCCTACTCTGCGGCTTCGGCTGAGTTCATCCGAAGCGCCAGCCAGAAAGCGAGATGAGCAATCAGACAGCGCGATGCCGGAATCTACGGCTCGCGCACAATGCCGCGAGACATCGGACCTACGACACCAAGCCCCGCTTGCCCCTATCCGCTCAGCCGATATGACTGCGTTGCGCGGCGTACAACTCCCTGAACGTCCGTCCGACCGGTGCGGGCATATCCCGCGTATCGGTCCAGCCCGCGCCACCTAACGGCAGCCTGGCAATCGACCGGTTCGTGCCACCCATGCGCTCGAGCACCCGCACGGCCAGCTTCGTAAAGAGCGCATAAGCATCCGGATGCAGCGCCAGAAAACCCCACACGGCGAGCCCCACGCGTTCTTTCCAGGGGCGCAGCCGCCGCTCCACCTGCTTCTCGCGCAGCTTGCGCAACAGATCCGATAGCGGGATCCCCACCGGGCACACGCTATTGCACTCGCCACACAAGGTCGCGGCCTGCGGTAAGTCCAATGCCTTGTCGATACCGACATAGCTTGGGGTCAACACCGAACCCATCGGCCCTGGATATACCCAACCGTACGCGTGGCCGCCCACCTTCTGGTACACCGGGCAGTGGTTCATACACGCGCCACAGCGGATGCACCTCAACATTTCCTGGAAGTCGCCGCCGATCAGCCCTGTGCGCCCGCCGTCGACGAGCACCACGTACATATGTTCAGGACCGTCCTGATCGCCCTCGCCGCGCGGCCCGGTCAACACGGAAAAGTAGTTCGAGGTCGCCTGCCCGGTCGCCGAGCGCGGCAGCAGACGCATGGCCGTAGCCAGATCCTCGAGCGTGGGCAATACTTTCTCGATTCCGGTCACCGCCACATGCACGCGTGGCATGACCGTGCACATGCCTTCATTGCCTTCGTTCGTGACCAGCGCGACCGAGCCGGTTTCCGCCACCACGAAATTGCCGCCTGTCACACCCATGTCCGCCGTCATGAAATGCGGACGCAGAATCTCGCGCGCTTCGCGCGTCATGTCGGTGATTTCGGTCAGGCGCGGCCGGTTGTGAGTCTTTGCGAACAACTCGGCGATTTCGTCCTTATCTTTGTGGACGACCGGCGCGATAATGTGGCTCGGCGGCTCGTTGTCGTTGATCTGGAGGATGTACTCGCCCAGATCCGTTTCGATGGATTGCACGCCCATTTGCCCGAGCACTTCGTTCAGGCGCATTTCTTCGGTGACCATCGACTTGGTCTTGATCACCTTCTTTACCGCGTGACGACGGGCAATGTCGCCGACGAGCCGCGCTGCCTCCTGGGTTGTCTCGGCGAACAGGACGGTCACACCACGCCGGGCCGCCTCGCGCTCGAAGGTTTCCAGCCACACGTCGAGATTGTCCAGCGCGCGATTGCGGCGCTCCTTCAGCGCGACGCGCGTGGCCGGAAAGTCGATCTCGGTCATGGCCGAGGCACGGGCCGTGACGAATTTGGTCGACAGCTTGGTCAGGTTCTGCTGCAAGCGCTGATCGGCGAGCTTTTGACCAGCGCGCGCCTTGAATTGCATGGATTGGACTTGCATGGCGGCCTTGTGCGGAATCGGGCAAAACGCGCGTGAAAGCTGAAGCGCGAATCTCAAACGGCGGGAATGCGGCGAGCAGCGTTACACGTCGCCGGCCAGGACCTGGGCGATGTGCAGCACCCGCGTGGTGACGTCGCCGGTACGCCGCAAACGGCCTTCGATATTCAGCATGCAGCCCAGGTCGCCGAGCACCACCGTGCCGGTTTCGCTCGCCCGGATGTTCGCGCATTTTTCGTCGACGATCGCCGTGGAAATATCGCCGTACTTGAGCGCGAACGTGCCGCCGAAGCCACAGCAATGCTCGCAGTCCTTCATCTCGCTCACCGTCACGCCGACCTGCGCCAACAGCGCGCGGGGCTGCGCTTTCACGCCTAATTCGCGCAACCCTGAGCAGGAATCGTGATACGTGACGCGACCCGCGAACTCACCCGGCTGCAACTGCACTTTGGCCACATTCACGAGGAAGTCGGTCAGTTCGAACACTTTGGCGCGCAGGCGGCCGAAGCGGTTCATCAGTTCGGGATCGTCGGCGAAAAGGTCGCCGTAATGCGCGCGGATCATGCCGCCGCACGAACCGGACGGCACCACGACGTAATCGAACTGTTCGAACTCGCGCAGCGTTTTCTCGGCCAGATCGCGCGCGATGCGCCGTTCCCCTGAGTTGTAGGCCGGCTGCCCGCAACAGGTTTGGGCAGGTGGCACCATCACCTCGAAACCCGCGGCTTCGATCAGCTTGATGACCGAAAACCCGATCTCGGGACGCATCAGGTCGATCAGGCAGGTAACGAACAATCCGACTCGCATGAGCCCTCCTTCGGGAAAACGTCCCTGATTATCCGCTGTTTGGCGCACAATACCAACGGCCGGAAGGCATAGGACACAGATCAAGTCCGATTGGAATAGCGCCTCCAACCGCTTTCTTTTTTTTCACAATACGGGATACAATCAATTTCCGCTGTTTGACGCGTCAACCGATTCCTCCCCATGAGCGATACGAACCCGGATCCCAAGACTTCGATCCAGGTGATCGAACGCATGATGCGCTTGCTCGACGCCCTTGCTGCGCATAGCGACCCGGTCAGCCTGAAAGAACTCGCCATCCGCACCGAGTTGCACCCTTCCACCGCCCACCGCATCCTGAACGACATGGTGATGTGCCGGCTGGTGGACCGGTCCGACCCCGGCACTTACCGTCTGGGCATGCGCCTGCTCGAACTCGGCAATCTGGTGAAAGCCCGCCTGTCGGTACGCGACGCGGCGCTCACGCCGATGCGTGAATTGCACCGTCAGACCGGCCAGACGGTGAACCTGTCGGTACGTCAGGGCGACGAGATTGTCTATATCGAGCGTGCTTATTCCGAGCGTTCCGGCATGCAGGTGGTGCGCGCCATCGGCGGGCGGGCGCCGCTGCATCTGACGTCGGTCGGCAAGCTGTTCCTCGCCGCAGACGAATCCACGCGCGTGCGCGCCTATGCCACCCGTACCGGCCTGTCGGGCCACACGCAGAACAGCATCACCGACCTGACGAAACTGGAGCGCGAACTCTCGCACGTGCGTCAGCAAGCCTGCGCGCGTGATAACGAAGAACTGGAACTCGGTGTGCGCTGCATCGCCGCCGGCATTTACGACGACACCGGCAAACTGGTCGCCGGTCTGTCGCTGTCCGCGCCGGCAGACCGCCTGCAGGACTCCTGGCTCGGCCAACTCAGCCAGACCGCGCTGATGATCTCCGAGTCGCTCGGCTACCGGCCGCAACCGGCGCAAGACCATTCGCATAGCCATCACGCGTAAGCCGGCGCCTGACTTTCAGCGCAATAAAAAAGCCTCGCATTTGCGAGGCTTTTTTGTACGGGCCGATCCGGAAACCGGCCGCTCACGAGCCGCTTCAGGTACCCGAACCGCCGGCGTCCGCGCTGGTAATGCGCGGCTGGTCGCCGCCGTTGTCCAGCCACGTGCGCAGACGCGTTGCGTCCGCGAACCGCGAGTACTTACCTGACGAGTCGAGCAGCACCATGATCATCGGACGGCCGTGAATGGTCGCCTGCATGACGAGGCACTCACCCGCTTCGTTGATGAAGCCGGTCTTTTGCAGACCGATGTCCCAAGTCGGGTTACGCACCAGCGCATTCGTGCTGTTGTACGCCAGCGAACGCTTGCCGGTGTACACCTCGTAGCTGTGATCTGTCGAGAATTTGCGAATCACCGGATACTGATACGCGGCGTTGACCATCTTCACGAGGTCGCGCGCGCTCGATACGTTCTGGCTCGTCAAACCCGTCGGGTTTTCAAAGTGCGTGTCGGTCATGCCGAGTTGCTTGGCCTTCGCGTTCATGGCCGCGAGAAACGCCGGACGGCCGCCCGGGAAGTAGCGCGACAGCGCTGCGGCCGCGCGATTTTCCGATGCCATCAGCGCGATATGCAGCATGTCTTCACGCGAGAGCACGGAGCCCACCGACAGGCGCGAGCCGGTGTTCTTTTCGTAGTCGCGGTCTTCGTCGGTGACTTCGATCTGATCGGTCATCGGCTCTTTCGAATCGAGCACCACCATCGCCGTCATCAGCTTCGTGATCGACGCGATCGGCACCACGGCGCGCGAATTCTTGTCGAACAGCGGTTCCCCGGAGTTCTGATCGATCACGTAGGCGACGCTGGAGCGCAGCATGAGCGCGTCCGGCGTTTCGTGCAGGCCGAAAGCCTGGCCGACGCTCGGCGAACGCGGTTCATACGCGACACGGCGCACCACCGAGTGGTGACGGCCATTCGACGTATAGGTTACGCGCTTGCGCTTGACGCCCGCGCGTGGCGCGTCGTCCTCAGCGGCTACCGACTTTGCAGCCGCCGCTTTCGATGCCTTCGACACCTTGGCGGGGGCGGCAGCCGGCTTTTTGGCTGCTTTCGCGTGTTTGGAGGTTTTTGCAGGTGCAGCGGGCGTGGCGGCAAAAGCGCTCACAGGCGTGGCGAACGCCGCTGCGATGACCATGGAGGCGGCCACCGACAGAGCGGTGCTGCGGGCCGCGCCGTGGATCACTTTTAGCGACGAAAACATGTCGGTTTTCATGGGTGTTCGGTAGGGAGCGGCGAGAGGTTTTCCGCAAGTGTAGTAAAACAACGAAAAATTAGCAATTTGAAGCACTTATACGCGCTCCTTAAACCGGCTTGTAAGCTCCGATCGCAAAAACACGAATAAGTGCCACGCCTCGATCGAAAAAAACGATCGCCCAGGCGTTTCGCCTCGCGGCTGCCGCCATACGCAAGAATCGAGGTGATTCTTCCAGCATAACGGCAATTTCGAGACAACCTTGATCAGGGGAAATACGGTCAGAGCACGGGCGGACCGACGCTGTGCAACAGTACGAAATTGGGATCGATCCATGGGCGTGTTAAACGTCCACTGGAAACCGCCAACGCGCGTTCGACCGGATTCAGTCATTAACGTTCCGTGACACTTTCCGGTTTACATCGATTTGCATTTGCGGCGTTTTGTTAATTGTCGGATGTTACCGGCTTCCCTTGCTGGCGTGTGACGGGAGGTCGAAATGCCCCACAACGCGGCAATAACTACAGTATTTCGTTAGCACCAGCGCGGTGCAGCGCTCAATTTGACCTGCGTCACGCGAACGTCATGCCCAACGCATAACATCTTGTTTTATCAGCGGTTTCTTAATATGGTGCGACGCACAAAAAACACTTGACATTCGTCGTGGCCATCCTAAAATGGGAACCATTGCTGCGATGCACCATACATCGCGGTCCGGCGGGACGCACCAATGTGTCTCACCACCCACCAATGCGGTCCGCACAGACAGACCGCGATCCAGGAGCGTAAACCATGACTCTGCTGACCCCTGAGCAATTCGCCGCAGCCCAGAAAGCCAACTTTGAAACGCTGTTCGGCCTGACGACCAAAGCATTCGAGGGCGTCGAAAAGCTGGTTGAGCTGAACCTGCAGGTCGTGAAATCGACGCTCGCGGAAAGCCAGGAAAATGCTCAACGTGCGCTGTCGGTGAAAGACGCGCAGGAACTGCTGGCACTGCAGGCAAGCCTTGCACAGCCGGTAGCCGAAAAGGCGCTGTCGTATGGCCGTCACGTGTATGAGATCGTTTCGGCAACGCAAGGCGAATTCGCCCGCGTCGCGGAAGCGCAATTCGAAGAGCAAAACCGCAAGGTTCAATCGCTAGTCGAAAACGTTGCAAAGAATGCCCCGGCTGGTTCGGAAACCGCTGTCGCCGTGATGAAGTCGGCTATCACCGCCGCCAACACCACATACGAAACGGTTCACAAGGCAACCAAGCAAGCAGTCGAAATCGCTGAAAGCAACTTCAATGCAGCTGCAACGGCCGCATCGAAGGCAGCTTCGCAAGCTGCAGCACAAGCGTCGCGCTCGGCCAAGAAGGCCGTCTAAGCTTCCGTCTCAAGCATCACCTCTGCAGGCAGCATTCAACGCCGGCACAGCTCACCGCTGTGCCGGCGTTACCGCAAGCAACAGCGTCGTGCCGTTGCCGCTCACACGGTGTTAATTGGCCGAACGCTCCGATACGTTGAACAGCGTATCGTTTGCCCGGCGCAAGGCCGGGATTTTTTTACCCGCCGCGCCTGTTCCGGAGCTTGTGTCGTTCAGCCGATTTGATACCGTCGTCGTCGCACGGTAATGGCCCTGCCCTGCTGTCCAAAAGAAAAACGGCGCGTCCTTTGCGGGACGCGCCGTTTTTTTATCCGGACCACCCGCATGAATGCGGGCGGGCCAGAGCGCATTACTTCTTTTTCTGCGGCGGCAAGTCGGTACACACGCCTTCATACAACTCGGCGGCCATACCGATCGATTCGCCCAGCGTCGGATGCGGGTGAATCGTCTTACCGATATCCGTTGCGTCCGCACCCATCTCGACCGCGAGACACACTTCGCTGATCAGGTCGCCTGCATTCAGACCGACGATCCCGCCGCCGATCACGCGATGCGTTTCCTCGTCGAACAGCAGCTTCGTGAAGCCTTCGTCGCGGCCGTTGGCGATCGCGCGGCCGGAAGCCGCCCACGGGAACACCGCTTTGCCGTACTTGATGCCGGCTGCCTTCAACTGGTCTTCCGTCTTGCCAGCCCATGCCACTTCCGGGTCGGTGTAGGCCACCGACGGAATCTGCAGCGCGTCGAAGTACGCTTTCTCGCCATGCGCGGCTTCGGCGGCAACGTGGCCTTCGTGCACGGCCTTATGCGCGAGCATCGGCTGACCGACGATATCGCCGATCGCGAAGATGTGCGGCACATTGGTGCGCATCTGCTTGTCGACGTCGATGAAGCCGCGATCCGTCACCGCGACGCCGGCCTTGTCCGCGCCGATCTTCTTGCCGTTCGGCGTACGGCCGACGGCGACCAGCACGAGGTCGTAACGCTGCGCTTCGGCCGGGGCTTTTTCGCCTTCGAACGACACGTAGATGCCGTCGTCTTTGGCTTGCGCACCGGTAGTCTTGGTCTTCAGCATGACGTTGGCGAAACGCTTGCTGTTGTACTTCTCCCAGACCTTGACCAGATCGCGGTCCGCGCCGGCCATCAGACCGTCGAGCATTTCGACCACATCGATCTTCGCGCCGAGCGTGGCGTACACGGTGGCCATTTCCAGACCGATGATGCCGCCGCCGATCACCAGCATGCGCTGCGGAATCTGACGCAGTTCGAGCGCGCCGGTCGAATCGACCACACGCGGATCTTCCGGAATGAACGGCAGCTTCACCGCTTCCGAGCCCGCGGCGATGATCGCCTGCTTGAACTTGACGACCTTCTTGCCGCCCTCGGTCTGCACTTCCATGTGATACGGATCGACGAACGAGCCGTTACCCGTTACGACTTCGACCTTGCGCATCTTCGCCATGCCGGCGAGACCGCCGGTGAGCTTCTTGACGACGCCAGACTTGAAGTCGCGCAGCTTGTCGAGATCGATTTGCGGCTTGCCGAACGTGATGCCGTGCGCGCCGAGCGCCTCGGCTTCGTCGATCACGAGCGCGGTGTGCAACAGCGCCTTCGACGGAATACAGCCGACGTTCAGACACACGCCGCCGAGCGTCGAGTAACGCTCCACGAGCACGGTCTTCATGCCGAGGTCGGCGGAACGGAACGCGGCGGAATAACCACCGGGGCCCGAACCGAGCACGAGCATGTCGCATTCGATATCCGCGCTGCCGGAATAGCTGCCGGCTTGCGGCGCGGGTGCTGCCGCCTTGGCCGGAGCCGCCGCAGCCTGGGCCGCCTGCGGTTTGGCTTCCGCTTGAGCGGGCGCTTTCTCGGGTTCTTTGGCCGGAGCCTTCGGTGCATCTTTCGCGGGCGCCGCGTCTGCCGATGTTTCGACGAGCGCGATCACCGTACCTTGCGAGACTTTGTCGCCGGCTTTGACGCGGACTTCCTTGACCGTGCCGGCGGTATCGCTCGGCACTTCGATGGAGGCCTTGTCGGACTCGAGCGTCATCAGCGCCTGTTCATTCTCGATGACATCGCCCGGTTTGATATTGACTTCGATGACATCGACGTCTTTGAAGTCGCCGATATCCGGCACTTTTACTTCGACGAGACTCATTAGTGTCCCCTTCTCTTATTGACCGTGATGAAGAAGAACCCCACCCCACAGCAGCCTAAAAGCTGGCAACGCCGTGGACAGAATCAGCCTTTGCTGTCCGCCCAAGGACGCGCCTTTCTTTTGCCTACTTTTCTTTGGAAGACGACCCGAAGGTAGTCCCTGTGGGACAAAGAAAAGTAGGTGCCGCCCCGCACAGGGGCAACGCTAATAGACCGACGCGAAAACAGGTTCTACAGAGAGACGCGGATCACAGAAAAACCCACCCGCGCCCCGCGCAACCCCACGATCAAAGAATCACACGCCGGAAATCGGCAAGAAGCGCCCCAAGATACGCATTGAACCTGGCCGCCGCAGCACCATCAATCACCCGATGGTCATACGACAAAGAAAGCGGCAGGATCAAACGCGGCACGAACTGCTTACCATCCCAAACCGGCTTCATCGCACCGCGCGACAGACCAAGAATGGCGACTTCAGGCGCATTGATAATCGGCGTGAAGTTCGTGCCGCCAATGCCACCCAAAGACGAAATCGAGAAGCACCCGCCTTGCATCTGATCCGGCTTCAACTTGCCGTCGCGGGCGGCCTTCGACAGCTCGGCCATTTCCTTGGCGATATCGATCAAGCCCTTCTTGTCCGCATCGCGAATGACAGGAACGACCAGACCATTCGGCGTGTCAGCCGCAAACCCGATATGGAAGTACTGCTTGAACACCAGGTTGTCGCCGTCGAGGCTGGCATTGAACGTCGGGAACTGCTTCAAGGCCGAAACAACAGCTTTGATCACGAAAGCCAGCATGGTGATCTTCACGCCGGCCTTTTCGTTCTCCTTGTTCAACTGCACGCGCAGCGCTTCGAGATCGGTGATGTCCGCTTCGTCGTTGTTGGTGACGTGCGGAATCATGACCCAGTTGCGATGCAGATTCGCGCCCGAAATTTTCTTGATGCGCGACAGCGGCTTCGGATCGATCGGACCGAATTTCGTGAAGTCGACCTTCGGCCACGGCAGCAGGTTCAGTTCGCCACCACCTGCCGCAGCCGGTGCGGCAGCACCGGCCGGCGCCGCACGCTGGCCGGTCATGACGCCCTTGATAAAGGCGGTCACGTCGGCTTGCGTGATGCGGCCCTTCGGACCCGTGCCCTGCACCTGTGTCACGTCGACGCCGAGTTCGCGCGCGAACTTGCGCACCGACGGCGACGCATGGCTCGCGTGACGCGCGCCACCTTCGCCGGCCGGAATGACCGGTGCCTGAGCGAGCGCCGACGGCGCCGCCGGAGCCGGCGACGGCGTGGCCGGCGCATCGGACGGCTTCTCGACGGCTTCCTGCTTCGGAGCCGGAGCCGGCGCAGCCGCGCCGCCTTCCGCTTCCACCACCACGATCACCGAGCCTTCCGAGACGGTATCGCCGACCTTGACCTTCAGTTCCTTGACAATACCGGCAGCCGAGCTCGGCACGTCCATGGTCGCCTTGTCGGATTCGAGCGTCACGAGCGACTGCTCTTTCTCGACGCGATCGCCGACCTTCACCGCGACTTCGATCACGGGAATATCTTTGTAGTCGCCGATATCCGGTACTTTGACTTCCTGCAGACCGCCGCCCGCGGCGGCCGCGGGTGCGGCAGCTGGTGCCGGCGCCGCAGCCGCAGCCGCAGCCGCAGCCGGTGCAGCGGCAGGCGCCGGAGCAGGCGCAGCCGCGCCGCCTTCAGCGCCTTCCAGCACGACGATCAACGAACCTTCCGAGACGTTGTCGCCGACCTTGACCTTCACTTCCTTGACGACGCCGGCGGCCGAGCTCGGCACGTCCATGGTCGCCTTGTCGGATTCCAGCGTAACGAGCGATTGCTCTTTCTCGACGGTGTCACCCGCCTTCACCAGCACCTCGATCACAGGGATGTCCTTGTAATCGCCGATGTCCGGCACCTTGACTTCGATCGCTTGACTCATTGTTAGTGTCTCCTGGGCCGCGCACGCGCCCAACCCCTGTCGATCAGGGGTCGGGCGCGCACGCCATGGCACACGGGGAAGGATGCCTTAGACGGTCATCGGGTTGGGTTTGGCGGGATCAAGGTTGTATTTCTTGAGCGCCTCGGCGACGACCTTGCGTTCGATCGTGCCTTCATCTGCCAGTGCATTCAACGCGGCAACCGTGACCCAGTAGCGGTCGACTTCGAAGAAGTGGCGCAGCTTTTCGCGCGTGTCCGAACGGCCGTAGCCATCCGTGCCCAGCACGACGAACTTCTGCGGCACGAACGCGCGAATCTGCTCGGTCAGCGCGCGCACATAGTCGGTCGAAGCGATGACCGGACCTTGCGCGTCCTTCAGCAGCTTCTCGACGTGCGAGAGCTTCTTCTCTTCGGTCGGGTGCAGCAGGTTCCAGCGCTGCACTTCGTGGCCTTCGCGCGCGAGTTCGGTGAAGCTCGGCACGCTCCACAGATCGGCGGCGACGCCCCAGTCGTTCTTCAGCAGGTCGGCGGCGGCGATCACTTCGTTGAAGATCGTGCCCGCGCCCATCAGTTGCACGCGCGGCGCCTTCTTGTCCGCTTCGGCCTTACGGAACGCGTACATACCCTTGATGATGTCGGCCGCTACAGCGTCGCCCTGCGGAATAGCCGGGTGCTCGTAGTTCTCGTTCATCACCGTGATGTAGTAGTACACGTCTTCCTGATCCGCGACCATGCGGCGCAGGCCGTCCTGCATGATGACCGCGAGTTCGTAACCGAACGTCGGGTCGTAGCTGATGCAGTTCGGCACCGAAGCCGCCCACAGCAGCGAGTGGCCGTCTTCGTGCTGCAGACCTTCGCCGTTCAGCGTCGTGCGGCCAGCCGTGCCGCCAAGCAGGAAGCCGCGCGAGCGCATGTCGCCCGCTGCCCATGCCAGGTCGCCGATGCGCTGGAAGCCGAACATCGAGTAGAAGATGTAGAACGGGATCATGATCTCGCCGTGCGTCGAGTACGACGTCGCGGCTGCGATCCAGTCGGCCATACCACCGGCTTCGTTGATACCTTCCTGCAGGATCTGACCGGTTTCCGACTCACGGTAGAACATCAGCTGGTCGGAATCTTCCGGCACGTACTTCTGGCCGTCCTGATTCCAGATGCCGATCTGACGGAAAAGGCCTTCCATACCGAAGGTACGCGACTCGTCCGGCACGATCGGCACGATGCGCTTACCGAGTGCCTTATCCTTCAGCAGAATGTTCAGGATCCGCACGAACGCCATGGTCGTGGAGATCTCGCGGCCTTCGCCCGTGCCCTTGAGCAGCGGCTCGAATACCGACAGCTCCGGCACCGGCAGCGACTCGGCCTTCTGGCGACGCGCCGGCAGATAGCCACCGAGGTCCTGGCGGCGAGCACGCATGTACTCCAGTTCCTTCGAACCTTCTTCGAACTTGAGGTACGGCACGTTGACGAGATCTTCGTCGGAGATCGGCAGGCGGAACTGGTCGCGGAATTTCTTCAGCTGATCCACGTGCAGCTTTTTCTGCTGGTGGGTGATGTTCATGGCCTGGCCGGCTTCGCCCATGCCGTAGCCCTTGATCGTCTTCGCGAGAATGACGGTCGGCTGGCCCTGCGAATTCGACGCTTCCTGGAACGCTGCGTAGATCTTGTGCGGATCGTGTCCGCCGCGGTTCAGGTTCCAGATTTCCTCGTCGGACCATTCGGCGACCAGCGCCTTGAGTTCCGGCGTGTTGAAGAAGTGTTCGCGCACATACGCGCCCGACTCCGACTTGTACGTCTGATATTCGCCGTCGACCACGGCCATCATGCGGCGCATCAGCGCGCCCGACTTGTCGCGTTGGAACAGCGCGTCCCAACGGCTGCCCCAGATGACCTTGATGACGTTCCAGCCGGCGCCGCGGAATTCGCTTTCCAGTTCCTGGATGATCTTGCCGTTGCCGCGCACCGGACCGTCGAGACGCTGCAGGTTGCAGTTGATCACGAACACGAGGTTGTCGAGGCGTTCACGGCCAGCCATGCCGATCGCGCCGAGCGATTCCGGTTCGTCGGTTTCGCCGTCGCCGAGGAACGCCCAGACCTTGCGGCCGTCGGTCTTCGCAATGCCGCGCGCCTGCATGTACTTCATGAAGCGCGCCTGATAGATCGCCATGATCGGGCCGAGGCCCATCGAGACGGTCGGGAATTGCCAGAAGTCCGGCATCAGCCACGGGTGCGGGTACGACGAGATGCCCTCGCCGCCCACTTCCTGGCGGAAGTTGTCGAGCTGGTTCTCGGTCAGACGGCCGAGCAGGAACGCGCGCGAGTACACACCCGGCGACGAATGGCCCTGCACGAACACGAGATCGCCGCCATGTTCAGCCGACGGCGCATGCCAGAAGTGGTTGTAGCCGACGTCGTACAGCGTGGCGGCCGAAGCGAACGAGGCGATGTGGCCGCCCACGTTGGTTTCCTTGCCGGCGCGCAGCACCATGGCAATGGCGTTCCAGCGGGTGTACGAGCGGATACGGTGTTCGATGTCCTGATCGCCGGGAATCTTCGCCTGGCGCGAAACGGGAATCGTGTTGATGTACGGCGTGTTGGCGGAGAACGGCAGATGTTCGCCATGCACGCGGGCGAACTCGATCTGTTTCTCGATCAGGTAGTGAGCGCGATCGGGGCCCACAGCAGAAATCACGCCATCCAGCGCTTCAAGCCATTCGCCGGTTTCCTGGGGATCGTCGTCTTTTTCAGCAGCGACATATTTCATGACTTCGTCGGGTACAGCGGACATGCTCGTCTCCTGGATGTAGAGGAACGCTCTTTGAACAGACGACGCGGACGAAGCACGGCCGCGGCAGCTTCGGCCGATTGTAATAAGGGTCCCGACGTCCGCGCAACAAAATTTTCGAATTACGAGATCGATTCTCATAATGCGGAAAATTGTTGCGACGCAACCTGATTTGACTGCCGATCGACGGATACGTCGGCTAGTTTGCGCCGATTAATGGCACTTTCAGCGCTTTTTTGCGCCATTTACTAGCTTCACGCTGCGCTACAATGCCTCGCATGTTGACCGAACGGCTTTTCGCACGCTCGGCGCGCACCGCCGGTTCGCCTGCGGATTCGACGCCGTCCTCCCGCTGGCACCACGGACCGTGGTGGTCCAATTCCTATTTGCTCACGCCGCTCCTGTCGATCCTGGTGTTTCTGGTCGTCATGAGTCTGATTCTGTGGAGCCTGAACCGGCGCGAACAGCAACAGCAGGAAGACACGCTTTACCGTAATGTCGCGTGGGCGCAGCAGCAGATCCGTCTTTCCATGACCGGCGCGCAGGAACAGATCCAGGCGCTCGCGCGCGATCTGGTCGCCGGTCACGCCGATCCGCATTCGTTCCAGGTGTCCACCACGGACATCATGCAGGGGCATCCCGAGATCCTCTACATGAACTGGTACACGAGCCAGCAGCAGCCGCGCTGGCCCAATACCGCGCTGCCGGTGTTCGGCCAGCGGCTCGCGAGGCCGAACGACACGCAGATGGACGAAGCGGTCAAAGCCGCCTTCACCGAGGCGCGCAATACGCGCCGCCAGGTCTATTCGCCGCTCATCTACGACGACCTCGGCAACGGCTACATCACGCTGCAAACGCCGGTGTTCCGCGACCGCGACTTCCTCGGCACGATCGCCGCGGTGTTCTCGGTGGAAGGGATCCTCAAGCACGACATTCCGCCCGAGCTCTCGGCGAAATACAAAATCTCGATCATCGATGTGAACAACCGCGAGTTGACCACCACGTCGACCCGCCCGCGCCTGCCGCGCGACATGTTCTACGACCTGCCGCTCGACCCGCCGGGCCAGGGCGTCTCGGTGCGCGTCTACGCGTTCCCGCAGATGACCAACTTCACCAACAACACACTGGTGTGGCTGGTGGCGGGTCTGTCCTGTTTCGTGTTGTGGAGCCTGTGGAGCTTGTGGAAACACACGCGCCAACGCTTCGAGGCGCAGCAGGCGCTGTACGCCGAGGCGTTCTTCCGCCGCGCGATGGAAAACTCGGTGCTGATCGGCATGCGCGTGCTCGACATGCACGGGCGCATCACCCACGTCAATCCAGCGTTTTGCCGCATGACCGGCTGGGACGAAAGCGATCTGGTCGGCAAGAACGCGCCGTTCGCCTACTGGCCGCGCGACGCTTATCCGGAAATGCAGCGCCAGCTCGACATGACGCTGCGCGGCAAGGCGCCCTCGTCGGGCTTCGAATTGCGGGTGCGCCGCAAGGACGGCTCGCTGTTCCACGCCCGCCTTTATGTATCGCCGCTGATCGACAGCTCGGGCCGCCAGACCGGCTGGATGTCGTCGATGACCGACATCACCGAGCCGAAACGCGCGCGCGAAGAACTCGCCGCCGCGCACGAGCGCTTCACCACCGTGCTCGAAAGCCTCGACGCGGCCGTGTCCGTGCTGGCCGCCGACGAAGCCGAACTGCTGTTCGCCAACCGCTATTACCGGCACCTGTTCGGGATTCGCCCGGACGGACATCTGGAATTGGCGGGCGGCGGGTTCGATAGCGCACAGGCGTCGTCCGATTCGATCGATATGGTGGACACCTATGCCGGGCTGCCCGCCGCGGCGTTGACCGAAAGCACCGCCGATGCGCAGGAAGTCTACGTGCAAAGCATCCAGAAATGGTTCGAAGTGCGCCGCCAGTACATCCAGTGGGTGGACGGCCACCTCGCGCAGATGCAGATCGCAACCGACATCACGACGCGCAAGCAGGCGCAGGAATTGTCGCGCCAGCAGGACGAAAAGCTGCAGTTCACCAGCCGTCTCATGACGATGGGTGAAATGGCCTCCTCGCTCGCCCACGAGTTGAACCAGCCGCTCGCCGCGATCAATAACTATTGCTCCGGAACCGTCGCACTGGTTAAATCCGGTCGGACGACACCTGACAATCTGCTGCCCGTGCTCGAAAAGACGGCCCAGCAGGCGGTGCGTGCCGGCATGATCATCAAGCGCATTCGCGAGTTCGTGAAGCGCAGCGAGCCGAAGCGTCAGGCCACGCGCGTGGCCGATATCGTCGCGGACGCGGTGGGTCTGGCCGAACTTGAGGCGAGAAAGCGCCGCATTCGCATCGTTACGGATCTGCGCGCGCGCCTGCCGGTGATCTACGTCGATCCGGTGCTGATCGAGCAGGTGCTGGTCAACCTGCTGAAGAATGGCGCCGAAGCGATGGCCGAAGCCCGTCCGAACGCGGTTGATCCGGTGATCCGCGTGGTCGTGCGGCTGGAAGGCGGGTTTGTCTGCATCAGCGTCGTCGACCAGGGGCCGGGCGTCGACGAAGCAACAGCCGAGCGGCTGTTCGAACCGTTTTACAGCACCAAGTCCGATGGTATGGGCATGGGGCTGAATATTTGCCGTTCGATTATCGAATCGCACCGCGGTCGTCTGTGGGTGGTGAACAACGTCGAATCTGACGGCCACATCACGGGCGCCACGTTCCATTGCAGTCTGCCTATTGGAGAGCCTGACGGCCCGAGCAACGGCGGGTCACAGGCGCCGACACCACAAACCGTTACGGGAGAGCTATGAACAGCCCAGTCACCACACAGGAAACTGTCTTTGTCGTCGACGACGACGAGGCCGTGCGAGATTCGCTGCGCTGGCTGCTGGAGGCGAACGGCTACCGCGTGCAATGCTTCTCCAGCGCCGAGCAGTTCATCGACGCATGGCAGCCGCACACGCATCCGGGCCAGATCGCCTGCCTGATCCTCGACGTGCGGATGTCCGGCATGAGCGGGCTCGAGTTGCAGGAACGCCTGATCGCCGACAACGCGTCGCTGCCGATCATCTTCGTGACGGGCCACGGCGATGTGCCGATGGCTGTGTCCACGATGAAAAAAGGCGCGATGGACTTCATCGAAAAGCCGTTCGACGAAGCCGAGTTGCGCAAGCTGGTCGAGCGCATGCTCGACAAGGCGCGCAGCGAAAGCAGCAGCGTGCAGCAGCAGCGCGCCGCCGCCGAGCGTCTGGGCAAGCTGACCGCGCGTGAGCACCAGGTGCTCGAACGCATCATCGCGGGCCGCCTGAACAAGCAGATCGCCGACGACCTCGGCATCAGCATCAAGACGGTCGAAGCGCACCGCGCGAACATCATGGAAAAGCTCAACGTCAACACGGTCGCCGACCTGCTGCGACTCGCGCTGTCGAACAAGCCGCAACCGGCGCAATAAGCCGCACCTGCCGGCACGCCCGAAGGAAGTCCCCTCGTGGGACTCGCCACCGGAACAGTGCCGCGCATCAATGGCCGGACTATCCACGAGTCCGGCCCGCCTCGCCCTCTCCCGCCTGTTATTCCCTCAGCGCCCTTCAGCGCCTCGCACACTTCTCACGGCCATCAACGCGAACTGCGTTAAATCGACGCATCTCCCGGAAAATAATACGCATTACTCAGCAAATGCTTACCCGATTTCGCAACAATTTCTTTCCTCAGACAAGATTGACGGACTGATCCGCACCCTTTAATTTACGCAGAACTCCTTAGCGGTTGTCGTCGATAGCGCGATCAACGCGGGAATGGCGTGCTGCAAAACGCCGCACGCCGTATCGCCTGGTGGTGCGAAACAATCGGATAGGATCGAATGTTTCCCTCTAGCAGCACGTGTTTTCGCCGAGCCACTTGACGGCAAACCGGACACCTGCTCGCTCCGCCACTCCATGGCAGATTCCATTGCGACGAACCGACGCAGTCAGTACTGCGAATCCACGTCGCGTCTTATCAACACCACCGGGAGGAATTCATCGTGAAACGATCCGGAGCACACCGCTCGCGTGCGTTGTTCGTCTGCGCGGTTCTCGCGGGCGCGCCACTCTTCAGCGGGCTCGCCACGCCGGACGCCGTCCGTGCGCAAGCCGCCACCAGAATGTCGAACCAGCAGCTCGATTCGCTGGCCGCTCCCGTCGCGCTTTATCCGGACGCCCTGCTCGCCCAGGTGCTGATGGCCTCGACCTTTCCGCAAGACGTGCGGGCTGCGGCCGCATGGTCCAAAGCGAACGCCAGGCTGCAGGGCGACGACGCGGTCAGAGCGGTCGCAGCCGAGCCGTGGGACGCGAGCGTACAGTCGCTCGTCGCTTTTCCGCAGGTGCTCGCCACCATGGCCTCGAAATCCGATTGGGTCGCGCAACTCGGCACCGCGTTCCTTGCCCAGCCTGGTGACGTGATGGACTCCGTTCAGCGTCTGCGCAGGCAAGCGCAAGCGGCCGGCAATCTGAAAACGAGTGCGCAACAAACGATTGTGGTCGAGCAGAGCACGATTCAGATCGTGCCGGCCAATCCGCAGGTGGTGTACGTGCCGACCTATAACCCCACGGTGGTCTACGGTGTATGGCCCTATCCCGCTTATCCGCCGGTGTATGTGCCGCCGCCGCCCGGCTACACCATCGCCACCAGCTTCATGGCCGGCCTCGCATTCGGCACGGGTATCGCCGTCGCGAACGCACTGTGGGGCGGCTTCAACTGGAACTCGCATGACGTCAATATCAACGTGAACCGGTACAACACGATCAACGTGAACAACCGGCTCAACGTGAACGGCAGCACGACGAACTGGAATCGCAATAGCAACGTCAACCGCAACGTCAACAACGCGAATCTCGAACGCAACCTGAACAACAACGTCGGCGGCACGCAGCGCGAGGCGTATCGCGGCCGGGACAACGCCCGCGCTCAGGCACAGCAGACCTTGCAGAGCCGCACCGGCCAGAATCTGGGCGGCAGCGCGAGCGAGCGCCTGCAAGGGATCCGCCACGGCGGCACGGCGAACCCCGAATTGCAAAACCGCGCGCAGAACGCCAATCGCGACAACGCGCTGCGCGGCGCCGGCGACGGCAACGCCGCGCGACAGGACACGCAGCGCGGTCAGACAAGCCGCGACGCGCTCGCCAGCCGCAATGGCCAGCAGTACGCGGCAGGAGATCGCGGTGCGAACGCGGGCGGCCTGCAACACTCGCACGCCGCGCCCGGTGCAAACGGCAGCGGCCAGCAGCGCACGTCGGCAGGTCTCGGTGCAAACGGCAGCGGCCAGCATGGCAGCGGAATCGGCAATTGGAGTGGCGGATTGGGCGGCGGCGGCGCAGGTGAGCACCACTTCGGCCGCGGCCGTTGAACAAAAAAGGAGTCTCTGATGATGCGTCTATTCTCAACGCGCACGCTGCGCGCCAACGTCCTGACAGTGGCGGTCGCTCTCGGCACCACTGCCACGCTGCTCCTTGCTCCGGTGCTGCTGATCAGCACGGTCCCGGCCCATGCCCAGGCGATCTACCCTAGCGCCAACGACGCCGCCAATGCATTCGTCGAAGCGCTCGCCCGTAACGACGAGGACGCGCTCAAGCACGTGCTCGGCAGCGACTTTCAACGCGTCATTCCGACCGAAGGCATCGGCGAGGACGACATCTACCAGTTCCTCGGCGAATGGTCGAAAAACCATCAGATCATCGAGGAGCCGGCTATCGACAGGGGGCGCGTCACCGCGCATCTGACGGTGGGCTACAGTGGCTGGAACCTGCCGATTCCGCTCGTGCAGGCAGGCAACGGTTGGCGCTTCGACCTGCCGGCGGCACGCGACGAGATGCTGACGCGCCGCATCGGCCGCAATGAGCGCGCCGCGATCCTGACTTCGCTCGCCTACCTGGATGCGCAATACGACTATCGCAATCTGACCCAGCGCTACGCACAACGCTTCGTCAGTACGCCGGGACAGCATGACGGACTGTATTGGACAACGGCGCCAGGCGAACCGGAAAGCCCCTTTGGACCGCTCGCCGCCACCATGCCGAACGGCACGCTGCCTCAGGAGGCCTATCACGGTTATCACTACCGCATCCTCACGGCGCAAGGGCCGCACGCGAAGGGTGGCGCGCAGAACTACTTCGAACACGGCGTGCTGTCCAAAGGCTTCGGGCTGATCGCCTCGCCGGCCGGATACGGCAAGACCGGTGTGATGAGTTTCATCGTCAACCAGGAGGGGCAGGTGTATCAGAAGAACCTCGGGCCGCAAACCACGCGTGCGGCGGCGGCGATCAAGACGTTCGATCCGGACTCGGGTTGGCAAGCGGTCCAGCCGTAGCGAGCCGGCGCGACGGCGTACGCGTCTCCCCCCGCAACGCCGCGATGCAACCGGCCATCCGTGCGCGGCGCACGAGGCAGGGCCGGTATAATGTCGGACTTTGCAGCGCCGCTTAACCCCGATTCGCGCCGCGCGCTTTTCACGTGCCGACCTATTCCCGATGAAAAGCGCCATCGCGCGTGGCCCGCTCGAGCGTCTGCGCCCTGCCCCGCTTTCCAAACTGCCCATCTCGACCCGACCATGACTGCCAAACTGATCGACGGCCTCGCCCTTTCCAAGACCCTGCGCGCGGACGTCGCCGCACGCGCCGCCGCCCTCACCGCCCGCGGCCATCAGCCAGGCCTCGCCGTGGTGCTGGTCGGCGACAATCCGGCTAGCGAAGTGTACGTGCGCAACAAGGTCAAGGCGTGCCACGACAATGGCCTCGGCTCGTCGTTCGACCGTTATCCGGCCGACCTGCCGGAAGCCGAACTGCTCGCGCGCATCGACGAACTGAATCACGACCCGCGCATCCACGGCATTCTGGTGCAGCTGCCGCTGCCGCCGCACATCGACAGCCATAAGGTGATCGAGGCGATCGCGCCGGAAAAGGACGTGGACGGCTTTCACGTCGCCAACGCCGGCGCGCTGATGACCGGCCAGCCGCTGTTTCGCCCGTGCACGCCGTACGGCGTCATGAAAATGCTCGCGGCCTACGAGATTCCGCTGCAGGGCGCGAACGCGGTGGTGATCGGCCGCTCGAACATCGTCGGCAAGCCGATGGCGCTGCTGCTGCTCGAAGCCGGCGCGACTGTGACGATCTGCCACAGCAAGACGCGCGACCTGGCCGCCCACACGCGCAACGCCGACGTGGTGGTCGCCGCCACGGGTTTGCGCAACATTCTCACGGCCGACATGGTGAAGCCCGGCGCGGCGGTGATCGACGTGGGCATGAACCGCGACGAAGCCGGCAAACTGTGCGGCGACGTCGACTTCGCGGGCGTCAAGGAAGTGGCCGGCTATATCACGCCGGTGCCGGGCGGCGTCGGCCCGATGACCATCACCATGCTGCTCGTCAACACGATCGAAGCCGCCGAGCGCGAAGCGGCAGCGAGCGCGTAAAGCGGAGAACGTCGGGCGGTGAACGTCGGGCGGAAAGCCGGCAGAGCGCAGAGCCGCTCCGCCGGCATCGAAACCTTGCAGCCCCTGGCCTCGCGCCAGGCATCGACCATGATCGGCGCCACACCGCGCCACCTTCGCGCCATATACCCGCCCCACACGCGCCGCATATCTCAGCGCACGGCTTGATCGCTTGCCGGCATACCCGTCGCTAGCGGCGTCGAGCGGCGCGCCAGACGCCCGCGGCACCACTTCAGCACGGGCCGTTCCACGAAGTGCCACGACAGCGCCGCGCACAGCAGGATGAACGGCGCGGCGATCAGGACCGCCGCCACATGGCTCAATTGCGGCGCGAGATTCGCAACGCATTGCTGCACCATGAAGCCGTACAGATAGATGCCGTACGAGTAATCGTGACGCGGCACGAGGCGCCGCAACAACGGCGTCGTTCCGACCCACAGCACGCCATACACGAAGGCCAGATAAAACAGCGGCTGCGCGCCGGCCGTGTCGCGGAACACCAGAAACACCATCGTGAGCGCCAGCGCCGTCAGACCGTTGATGTCGATGCGTTCACGCCAGCCGTACAGCAGCATGCCCAGCATGAAAAACGGCTCCGGCCAGAATGAATACCCGCCGGGCGTTTCGCTGAAATCGCGCAAGCCGACCTGCCAATGCGACAGATTCACGCGCAGTACGAACGCGGCGCAACCCAGCGCGGCAGCGAGCGCCACGCCGCGCGAACTGGACAGCAGTCCGACCATGCCGGTCACGAGCACGATCAGATAGCACCTTACTTCGAGCGGCAGCGTCCAGAGCGGGGCGCAGACGTCGACGGGAAAGCGGTTGTGCTCGAACACGCCCGGCAGCGCCCAGCCGGTTTTCAGCACGATGGTCGAGAAATTGTCGAGGTTGGCCCACGTCATGCCGGAGGCGAAATACTCGCGCAGCGGCAGCGTCGTAAACAGCGGGCCAACGATGAACACCGTCACCAGCGAACCGGCCGCGACCGCCGGCCACAGGCGCGCGATGCGCAAGACGGCGAAGCGCGGCACCGAGCGCTGCCGGTCGAAGCTGGCGGTGACCAGCATGCCGCTCAAGAGGAAAAAGGCGTACACGCCGAGCGCGCCAAAACCGTCGAAACCCAGCGCGTTCTGGACCCAATCCGTGGTGCCGTCCGGCGCCTGGAGCAGATAGGAATGACCGTAGACGACGGCGATAGCGGCCAGCAGCCGCACGAGATCAAAGTTGTTGCCCTTGCGCGATAACGCATCCGAAAGCGGGTTCATCCATACCTCTTTTACGAAAAACGCCGCTGACCGGTAGCGACACCCCACCTTGCCGCATAGCAGCAATTGGAACCGTTCGTTTTCGCACAAAGCACAGTGGCGCTTTTGCCCCCGCGCCGCGCTTGTCCCGCTTGTCCTGCAACCCGCACGGCACGGCGACATCTGATAATTTGTCTGCCGACGGATTGGAATCGGCGCGCCCTGCCCCAATAATGTCTGTATCGGCTGCGACAGGGCGTCGTCGCGCGCGCCCCGAAGGGCGTTGCCCAAGGGAATACCCGTCCATGCACCGATTACCCGTTCACCCGCGTCAGACAGGAAGCCTCATGTCCACTACCGCCTCGAATCACGACAATCCGCTCCTCGATTTCTCCGACCTGCCGCGCTTTGGCCAAATCCGTCCCGAACACGTCACGCCCGCCCTCGATGTGCTGCTCGCCGACGCTGCCGCCGCCGTCGAGCGCGCCGCCCAGCCGATCACGCCCGCCTCGTGGGCCGACGTGGTCGAACCGGTCGAGCGCGCGACCGAACCGCTGTCGCGCGCCTGGAGCGTGGTCGGCCATCTGAACGCCGTCGCCGATACGCCCGAGTTGCGCGCCGTGTATGGCGAGAATCTGCCGCGTGTCACCGAATTCTGGTCGAGCGTTGGACAGAATCTCGCGCTGTACGAGAAGTACAAGGCGCTGCATGCCAGTAGCGATTTCGCCTCGCTGACCGGCGAACGCAAGAAGATCCTCGGCAATGCGCTGCGCGATTTCCGCCTGTCCGGCGCGGAATTGCCGGAAGACCAGAAGCCGCATTTCGCCGAATTGCAGGAACGTCAGGCGGCGCTCTCGAAAGCGTTTTCGGATCACGTGCTCGACGCGACCAATGCGTATGCGTATATCGTCGAAGCCGGCAATGAAGCGCAACTGGCCGGCCTGCCCGAAGACGTGGTCGAAGCCGCCAGGGAAGCGGCCGAGCGCGAAGGCAAAACCGGCTACAAATTCACGCTGCATTTCCCGTCGTATTTCCCGGTGATGCAGTACTCGGAAAATCGCCCCATGCGCGAGGCGATGTATCGCGCATACGTGACGCGCGCCTCGGAGCTCGGCCCGCAATACGGCAACGGCAAGCCCGAGTGGGACAACACGGCGGTGCTCGCCGAGCAGTTGAAGCTGCGCGCCGAAGAAGCGCACATGCTCGGCTTCAACAACTTCGCCGAAGTCTCGCTCGCGCCGAAAATGGCCGAGTCGCCCGCCCAGGTCATGAGCTTCCTCGAAGACCTCGCCACGCGTGCGCGTCCGCATGCGGAGCAGGACTGGAAGGAGCTGCGCGAATTCGCCGCGAACGAACTCGGCATGAGCGAGCTGCAACCGTGGGACATGACGTTTGCCGCGGAGCGTCTGCGTCAGAAGCGCTATTCGTTCTCCGAGAACGAGGTCAAACAGTACTTACCGGAAGACGCTGTCTTCAAGGGTCTTTTCAAGGTCACGGAAACGCTGTTCGGCGTGCGCATCCGCCGCGACGAAGCGGCCGTGTGGCATCCGGACGTGCGCTTTTTCCGCGTCGAGAATCAGGACGGCGGGCTCGTCGCGCAGTTCTACCTCGATCTGTATGCGCGTGAAGGCAAACGCGGCGGCGCCTGGATGGACGACGCGCGCGGCCGTCACAAGCACACGCATGGCAGCGTGCAAACGCCGGTCGCGTATCTGACCTGCAACTTCTCGGCGCCGGTCGGCGGCAAGCCCGCCTGCTTCACGCACGACGAAGTGATCACGCTGTTCCACGAGTTCGGTCACGGCTTGCATCACATGCTCACGCGTGTGGATGAGCTGGGCGTGTCGGGCATCAACGGCGTGGAGTGGGACGCGGTCGAACTGCCGTCGCAATTCATGGAGAATTTCTGTTGGGAGTGGGACGTGCTGAGCGACATGACTTCGCACGTCGAAACCGCCAAGCCGTTGCCGCGCGAACTGTTCGACAAGATGCTCGCCGCGAAGAACTTCCAGAGCGGTCTGGGCACGCTGCGCCAGATCGTATTCTCGATGTTCGACATGCAACTGCATACCGGCTTCGACGCCTCCGGCACGAAGAACGCCACCGAACTCGCGAGCGAAATCAACGAGCGCTTCCACGTCGTGCCGCAAGCGCCGTTCTCGCGCTGGCCGAATACGTTCAGCCATATTTTCGCGGGCGGCTATGCGGCGGGCTACTACAGCTATAAATGGGCTGAAGTGCTCTCTGCCGACGCCTACGCGGCATTTGAAGAAGCGGCGCAAGCGGCGAGCGGCAGCGTGCTCGATCAGGCGACCGGCATGCGTTATCGCAAGGAGATTCTGGAAGTGGGCGGCAGCCGTCCGGCGATGGAATCGTTCAAGGCATTCCGCGGCCGCGAGCCGAATATCGACGCACTGCTGCGTCACAACGGCATGACGCCGGGCGCGGCGCATTGAGGGGTTAATGCGAGCGTCGGCGCTTGGGTGAGCCGATGAAAGCCGGTGACTTGCTTAACGCAAGCACCGGCTTTTTCTTTGTCAGCGCTGAACGCGCAGCTAGGCGCGATGCAGTTTGAAATCCACTTCCGATGGCCGCCCTTCGAGCGACAACGCGGCACGCGCAGCCGGCGCGTGGCTTACCACCTTGCCGCGACTCACCACAGCAAGACGCGCCGCGCGCAAGCGGATTGCTTCCACCGGATCGCGCGCGTCGAGCAACACGAGATTGGCCGCGCAGCCCGGCGCGATGCCGTAGCCTTCGAGGCCGAGAATGCGCGCGGCGTTCACCGTCACCGCGTCGAAGCAGGCGCGCATGCCTTCGACGCCCGTCATCTGCGCCACATGCAAACCCATGTGCGCGACTTCCAGCATGTCGCCCGAGCCGAGGCTGTACCACGGGTCCATCACGCAATCGTGGCCGAACGCGACGTTGATGCCCGCTGCCATCATTTCCGGCACGCGTGTCATGCCGCGACGTTTCGGATAGGTGTCGCTGCGGCCTTGCAGCGTGATGTTGATCAGCGGATTCGCAATCGCCGCGACGCCCGCCTCGCGCATTAGCGGCAGGAGTTTGCTGACGTAGTAGTTGTCCATGGAATGCATCGAGGTCAGATGCGAGCCGGTCACGCGCCCCTGCAAGTCGAGCCGATGCGTTTCGGCCGCGAGCGTCTCGATGTGACGCGACAAAGGGTCGTCCGATTCATCGCAATGCATGTCCACGCGCAAGCCCTGCTCCGCCGCGTACTCGCACAAGAGACGCACGGACTGCGCGCCGTCGGCCATGGTGCGCTCGAAATGCGGAATGCCGCCGACCACATCCACGCCCATCGAGATCGACCGTTTGAGATTCTCGAAAGCGCCCGCGCTGCGCAACACACCGTCTTGTGGAAAGGCCACCAGTTGCAGGTCGAGATACGGCGCGACGCGGCGTTTCACTTCGACCAGCGCCTCGACCGCGAGCAGGCGCGGATCACACACATCCACGTGGCTGCGGATGGCCAGCAGCCCGCGCGCGACGGCCCAGTCGCAATACTGCAGCGCGCGCTCGATCAGCGCCTCCTGCGTGAGGTCCGGCTTCAGTTCGCCCCATAGCGCGATGCCCTCCAGCAGCGTGCCCGATGCGTTCACGCGTGGCAATCCGTACGAGAGCGTCGCGTCCATATGGAAATGCGGATCGACGAACGGCGGCGTGACAAGTGAACCGGCGGCATCGATTTCTTCGCGCGCGCTCGCGGCCAGATTCGGTTCGACGGCGACGATGCGGCCCGCTTCGATGCCGATGTCGACCGGCTCCTTGTGCTGCGGCGCGGCGCCCGCTGGCAACGTCGCGCGGCGGATGATCAGATCCATGTATCGCTCCCTTTGGCCCTTCCTGATTGATCACGATTTTATCGGCGTCAGAAAGCGCGTGGCGACGTTTATCCGGCGTTTTTTGCGCGTTTTTTCATCTGGCCGTACCGGCGAGCGGCGCGCGATCCGTACCGGCTGCGCGTCCGGCCGCCCGCCTATACTCGCCGGACAGACGGTCGATGCCGCGCCGTCATTCACTCAGGGAGCAGGCCCATGAAAACAATTGGGGTGATCGGCGGGATGAGTTGGGAATCGTCCACCGAGTATTACAGGCTCCTGAACCGCCACGCCAAAGCGCGCCTGGGCGGCCACCACAACGCCCGCAGCCTGATGCTCACCGTCGACTTCGCGCCGATCGAAGCGCTCCAGCGCGCGGGCGACTGGGACACGCTTGGCCGACAGTTGGCCGATGCCGCGCGCCAACTCGAACGCGGCGGCGCCGGTCTGGTGCTGCTCGCAACCAATACGATGCATCGCGTGTATGAATCGATCGAAGCGGCGATCGACGTGCCGTTCCTGCATATCGCCGACCCGACCGGCAACGCGTTGCGTGCGGCCGGCGTCGAGCGAGTGGGTTTGCTCGGCACGCGCTATACGATGGAGCAGACTTTCTACACAGGGCGCCTGCGCGAGCGCTATGGCCTGACAACACTGGTTCCGGATGAAGCCGAACGTGCTGAGGTGCACCGCATCATCTACGACGAGCTGTGCCACGGTAAGGTGAATGACGCTTCACGCGCGGTGTATCGGCGTGTGATCGAGGCGCTGGCCGCCCGTGGCGCGCAGGCGGTGATTCTCGGCTGCACGGAAATTACGTTGCTGATCAAGCCGGAAGACTCGGTGTTGCCCGTGTTCGATACGACCGCGTTGCATGCGCAAGCGGCGGTGGAGTGGGCGATTGGTGGGGAGTGAGGGCCGCACGGGCGGAGCGGAAAACTTCGGCGCACGCGTCCGCGCCCAACTGCCGCTGGCGGCGCTCAAGGCATATGACCATGCGCGGCGCGGACGACCATATCATCCTATTGGCTGGGCGTACGGTTTGATTGCCTTGCGTGCAGGGCAGCGGCTCGGCTGCCCCGCGCACCGGTCAAACAACCCGTCAGGCTTCAGCCGCGCCCGCTTCCTTTGGCGGCTGCAACGTGACGTCCTTGCCACGCATGCCGTTCCTGTCAACTATATGGGCAGTCTCGGAACCGTCGGCATTGACAGTTGCGACTGTCCGGCTACCGTCTTTGTGGTACTCCACCAGGAACGTATCCTTACCATTCTCGTCAAGGTCACGCGACAATACGGGCTGTCCATCGCGATCGTACTGGAACTGCGCCCGAACACGTCCTTCTGCATCATAGTTGGACACCGTACGCCCGCCGTCCGTTGACTTGCGATCCTGAACTGCGAACTTCCCCGTTTCTGGAACGATGTAATTCGCTTCGATTTTCTCTCCCTTGCCGTCGAATTGGGCAATCTGCGTGTTGCGGTTTTTCGCATCGAACGAAGTGGCTTGAGACGAGTTATCGCTCGCATAATCGCGCACTGTTCCTGACCTGTCCGCATTGAACTCGGCACGCTCAGTTTCACGCCCCGCGCCGTTCCTGACGTCGACCGAATAGGCACCGTCCTTTGCGTAACTATAGGCCGCTGTCGAGGTTAATTCGCCGTGAGCGTCCGCGAGTTCTGCAGTCTGGATTTTGCCTCTTGAGAACGTCTGCGTGCCGACATCGCCGGACGCCCAATGCTCAGTCATCGAATTAATGTCACCCTGCTCGTCGCCGGTGAACTCTACCTGCTTGATACTGCCGGTTTCAGGTGCCGGCGCGCGACTGCCCTCCCCGTAGTATTGGTAGTAGGACTTACCGGTCGCGGTGGAAGGATTTGCATTAACATAGGCGTTCATCCCGGCAACGATAAGATTATTGCGATCCTCCGCGCTCGACTTGCCTGCGCCTACATCGACTGCGTGCAGCGCATCGAGTTTTTCCTGGACGCCTCGGAGTCCGCTAACGTCGATCTGGGTTGCAGGCGCGTTCCCAGAGGCCGTGTTTTTCTGGATTTCCTGTTGAATCTGATAGTTATTCGCGACCGCCTCCCCTTCTTGATGAGCACCGATTAGCGCCGCCACGTTATAGGCCTGGGGATCGCGCGGATTGACGGCATACTGCGACTTGAACGCTTTATCGTTCGCGCGATTCTCGTAGTGACCAATTTCATGCGACAAATGACCCAGCACAGCAGCGTCTGACATCGTCGAGTGTTGATATTGACCGATTACGATGTGCCTGCCGTCGAAATACGTGGCGATGTCTTTACCCCTGCTCATCGGATCCATATTGCCCGAACTCACGTCACTGCCATAATCGAATAATTGGGATTGAAACTGGGGGCTCGCATTGACGAGCCTGATCTGCTCGGGTTTCAGCTTCACGTCACCAAAGTAGGATTCCTGACCAGTGACCACGTTCGTTCCCACACTCAAGTTCGATGCCATATCCATCCATCCGTTAGCCATTGAGGAGCCTCTCGCGATCCGCTTGCCTGTGCACGTAGCGCGAGAGGGCCGCGCGCCTGGCGCGACAAGATGGAGTGTGCCGATCTGTTTCTCGCACGGGTGGTGTTTGCTCACCCGCTTCGCTTCCCAACACCTGGCCGGCATATGCACGACTCGGAACAAGGCCGTTGACGAACACCTTAATTGGTAAATGGATTGTCTTGCTGAACGGTGGTGGCTTGTCCGCAGCGGCAACGCCCATGAGCGGAAGCGGTCACGACGTGAATCGGTTCCCGGCTAGCTATGCAGCCTCGCTGTGCGCCGCGGGATAAGAATCACCGTGCCGCTATCGAAGGTAGCGATCAGATTTCGCTCATCGCGAATCATGCAGGTTCTCACAGCGCTCACGGCGACAGCATCGCTTTGCTGATTCATCTGCGTCGTACACGTCATATTTAAACGGCACGAACCCAGATTGTCGACGGCCGGTTTGACGAAGTGTCGCAACGGGTCAGGGCAAAACACAGGAGCCTGGAGAGGCCGTAACCGCTGACTCGACCAACGACGCAAGGCAAATCATTGCAACGCTAATGGGACCGATCAGGAAAGCAGTGCGCGCTGACCTCGCGCAGTCAATTCGCACTGTGTTCGACGCGTGCGCCCTAAGGGAAATATCTCCCGCCCTTTTGTGAATTTTCCGATGGCAGGATGGGCCGGCTTACGCTTCAATGACGGTTCCGGTCTGTCTTTCAACTCAAATAATAAGGATGACATAGCGATGGGATATGTAGAGGACACGCGTGTCCACCCCTGCAACGGACGCACCCTTCCGTTTGCCTTGCCAAGGCGCTGCCCGAGATAATGTGCACAGATGCATCCGCGACTTCTTGAGCACTACAACGCCGAACTGCTCTACATGCACGAACTGGCGCAGGAGTTTGCCAACGCGCATCCGAAGATCGCGAAGCGACTCGGCATGCAGGCGGGCGAAGTCGGCGATCCCTTCGTCGAGCGCTTGCTCCAGTCATCGGCCTTCTCGACCGCGCGCATGCAGATGCGCCTCGATGAAACCTTCGCGGAGTTCACCCAGCCGCTGCTGCAAACCCTCTATCCGAACTATGTCAGCCAGACTCCCTCAATGGCTGTCGCGCGTGTGTTCCCGCTCGTACGAGGAAAGCAGTTCGCCAACGCAACCGTGGTGCCGCGCGGCACCGCCTTCATGTCACGCGTGCCAGACGGTGAGTTGACGGCCTGTGAGTTCCGCAGCAGCCAGGACGTGACGTTGTATCCACTGGAAATCGCGCAGGCACGGCTAACCGGCATCCCGCCCGACATTCCGGGGCTCGGCCGCTACGTCGCCCAAGACGTGCAGATACAGGGCGCGCTGCGGCTTCTTCTGCGAACGATCAACGGCGCACCGATCTCAAGTCTCGCGGAACTCGACCGGCTGACGGTCTGCCTGGCCGGCGCCGAAGCGAGCGCCTCACACCTGTTCGAACTGGTTCACGCGGCCGGCGTGGCCACCATCACGGGCGTACCCGGCGAGTTCACGACCGGCACGCTGCATGTCGTCACCGAGAATGCGGTCGTGCATGATGCACTCGAACCGGAACAGAGCCTGCTGCCCGCCGTTCCTCACAAGTTTCACGGGCACAACCTGTTGCAGGAGTATTTCAGCTGTCCCGCACGCTTCTGGTTTTTCACGCTCACCGGCCTTGGCAAGGGGTTGTCCGCCATCGGCAGCACTGAGGCTGAAATCATCGTGTTACTCGACCGCCGCGTGGACAAGCTGGCAGAGACGGTCGACGCGTCGCATTTCGCGCTGTTCTGCACGCCCATCATCAACCTGTTTCCACGGCGCACCGAGTGGCTGGCGCTTGGCGCTCGGGCAGCTGACCACCCGCTCGTGCCTGTGGCCAAATTTCCGCGCGACTACGAGGTGTATTCGGTATCGGGTGCCTGGGGACAGGTTTCGGAACATGCCGAAGCGCTGCGATTCCATCCACTGCACGCGCGCTACCGGGATGGCGATGGTCAAAGCGGGCGCTACTTTACGATACGGCGCGAGTTGGCCCGCCCGGCTGATGACTCCCGCCACTACGGCAGCCGCCGGCCGTTCACGGAAACACGCACGTTCCTCTCGCTGTTGGACGAAAACGGAATGCCGGATGCCGAAGGCATTCGCAATGTGTCGCTCGAAGCGCTCCTGACCAATCGTGACCTCCCGTGCGTGGTGCCGCGCAACGGCGTGTCCGACCTGTCTGTGGCGAGCTCGATTCCCCAAAAGAGCATTGGCCTGCTACGCGCGCCGACGACGCCACGGCCACCGCTTGCGTTCGGTAGGCGCGCATGGCAGTTGATCGGACAACTGAGCTTCACCTACAGGGCGTTCGATGGCCGGCCGGATCAACCGTGCGCCGGCGACGCACTGCGCACGCTGATGGACCTGTACCTGGGCACCGAGTCTCATGAATTGCGGCGTCAGGTCGCGGGGCTCGTGGGCGCAACCGCCACGCCTGTCAACCGTCGTCTGGCGCTCGACGGCGATCACATGTTCGGCCGCGGGATTGAATGCGAGCTGACTTTCGACGAAACGGAGTTCGGTGGCGTGAGCCCGTACACGCTTGCGCTCGTGCTGGAACGCTACGTGGCACGCCATGTGTCGCCTCGTTCGTTCACCACGACCGTACTGCGCTCGAAGCAGCGCGGGCGAATTGGACGCTGGCCACCGCGCGCCGGCACGCGCGACGCGGTTTGAGCAGCGTGACGATCTCATTTTCCAGTGCCTGATTTACCACCCTATCTGAGTTGCTCGCCAAGGGAGTTGCTGATGATTGGAGTCGCCGATGTCCTGGTTTAAACAGCCGCGCACGCTGGAAATGAGCGGCAAGGCGCTGCCGCAATGGGCAGGCGAATCACTGTTCGTCGTTGGCCGGCTGGCGGGGAAAGAGAAGCTCGGCCGTCTGTACGACTACGATGTCGATGTCAGCACGATGGATGACGCGCGGCTGAGCGTTGTCGAGGCGCAGCGGCTAGTCGACGTCGACTCGCTGATCGGCAAGGAGGTCACCGTCAACATCGCTATCGAGGGCAGTGGCGCCTCGGATCCGGGCCGCTCGGGCGCGGCAGCGAACTGCGGCGGGGACGTGCGCAAGCTGACAGGGCTGATCGTCTCGGCGAAGTGCGTCGGCGCGGATGAGCGGCGTGCGTACTACCGGCTCAACATTCGCCCCTGGTTATATCTCGCCACGTTGAACCGTGATAGCCGGATCCTGCAAGACAAGGACGTGACCGAGATAACGCGCGAGGTACTGCAGAAATACCCGTACCCGTTCGACATGCGCCTCGCCGGTCCCGGCGCTGCGCGCCGCCCCTATCCGAAGCGCGAGTATCAGCGGCAGTGGTGGGAGTCGGATTTCGCGTGGCTGTCCCGGCTGTGGCAGGAATGGGGCATCACGTTCTTCTTCAACGAGAGCACGCTGGTGTTGTGCGACTCGCCTGGCTCCTACCAGAAGCACCCGCCCGCTTATCAGACGCTGCGCTTTCTCGACCGCGACGGCCAGCGCATCGACGAAGAACATGTCCACGCGTTTCGCGTTTCCCGGCAACTGACGACGGGCCAGGTGACGCTGGTCGACTACGACTACACGCAGTCACTTTCGGCGCTGACGGTCGAACAGGCGGACCACAGTCAGCGCTCATGCGACAACGCCGAGGAATATGCGTGGGGCGACTACTCGCAGCCCATGGAAGGACCGAACGGTGTCGATCCTTCGTGGCGCAATGATCCCGACTTCGACAGCAAGCACCTCGCACGCGTGAAAGTCGAAGCACACCGGTCGAAGAGTCTGAGCGCGAAAGGCAAAGGCAACCTGCGCGGACTGATGACGGGCTATACGTTTGCCCTCCAGGGCTATCCGCTGACGCCCGGCGACGGCGAATACCTGGTCGTGTCCACCGATACCGAAATCGTCAACAACGATACCGTCTCGCAGCACGGCAGTCTCATGCGCCCGTACAGTTGCGAAACGAAGTTTATGGCCGTGCCCGCCGCTACGTTCTACCGTACGCCGCAAAAAGCGAAGAAGCCCCGCGCCTACGCCGAAGCGGCCGTCATCACGGGGTACGGGGAAGAGTCAACTTACTGTGACCAGTACGGGCGCGTCAAAGCTCATTTTGTCTGGGACAGGATCGGGCCGACCGACCAGGACGCAAGCTGCTGGCTGCGGGTCGCGTCGCCCTGGCATGGCGCCGAACACGGCGCAATGTGGCTGCCGCGCGTCGGACACCACGTACTGGTGGGCTACTACGACAGCGACCCGGACCGGCCCTACATCATGTCCGAGCATACGACAGAGCTTCACCAGGCTCCGTGGGCCTTGCCGAAGAACGATGCGCTGTCGGGCTGGCGCAGCCGGGAACTGAAAGGCCACTTGGCCAACAGCGTCGTGACGGACGACACTCCTGGACAGTTGCAGGTTCAGGTTGCAAGTGACCACGCGCAGTCGCGGCTCGTGCTTGGCTTTAACACGCGTATCGACGGACACCAAGGACGCGACGAGGCGCGCGGTGAAGGCTTCGAACTGGCAACGCAGGCGCACGGCGTGGTGCGTGCAAACCAGGGCATGCTGGTGACGACCGAACCACGGGCCGGGGCAATGTCGCCCGTCAAGGACATGGGTGAAACGGTGCAGCGTCTAACGCGGGCGCGCGAACAGCATGAAGACCTCGCGCAGCTTGCGCAGCGGCACAACGCCCAACCCATCGAAGCAAACCAGAACGACGCAGCCCGCTCGATCGGCGCGCAGAACAACGCGCTCAACGGCGGCGCAAGAACCTGCGAGAACCCGTCACCGGAAATGACGCGCCCCGATTTGCTGCTGGTGAGTAGCGCGGGCATCGCGACCTCGGCGGCCGACGGCACGCACATGGCGAGCGCAAATGATCATGCGGTCACGGCGGGCCGCGACGTGAGCGTGTCATCAGGGAGGTCTTTACTCGCCTCGGTGCGCGGTGCGATCTCCATGTTCGCCTACGCGCTCGGCATGAAGCTGATCGCGGCGAAAGGCAGGATAGACATCCAGGCGCAAAGCGATGAACTGGCGCTTGCCGCTCTCAAGGACATCACCATTGGCAGCACAGACGGCAAGATTGTTCTCACCGCCGCGAAGGAAGTCTGGATTGGCGCGGGCGGTTCGTACATCCAGATCAGCGCGGGCGGCATCGTCAACGGCTCGCCCGGGCCCATTCTCGAAAAGACCCCTCACTGGGGCAAACCGGACGCATCGTCGATGCGCGCGCCACTGCCCGTCCTTCCGCTCGCCCCGCTCGTTCAGAATCCGGCCGGCATTTACACCCAGACGTTCGACGTGAGTACCGTCGCCAGGAATCATGGCGTCGGCCTAAGGCTGGCAGACCAGTCTTATCGAATTTATCTGCCCGACGGCACGATCCAGCAGCAGGGGATGTTGACGAACGGGGCCACGCTCACCGTCACCACGCCGGCATCGACCCAAGTGAAGTGCGAAGTTGGCGCGGGCGACTGGCGCGTCGCGGAAGACGCGTACGACCATGACGAGTCCGACGATAGCGACGCGTCGGCGTGAGTCGTGTGTGCAAACGAACAACGAACCTGCAAGAACCTATGGCTCATCACAAGCATCCAGCAAGTCAGCCGAAGGCATCGGCTGCGCCCTACGTGCAAGCTACCCTTGTCTTTCGTGACGTCCTGCAGAAGCCCATTGAAGGACTCTCCGTGCAGATCAAGGCGGGTGCGGGCGCGCGGCCCGCTCCGCAATGGACAACCGGCGCGCAGACCGACGCTGCCGACGCATCGGCAACGCTAGCCACGTCCGCTCCCGCCGTCGCCTCCGCGACTACCGCGCCTCCTCCGCCTGCGATTGCAAACACCATTGAAGCGACAACGGACAAAGACGGCTACGCGATCACGATTCGCAATGCCGCACGCAACCAGCCGATTGACGTGCTGGTGAAGAACCGTCGAGGCGAGTTCGTCTGGAAGGCCACGGTCACACCGAAGAAAGACATCAGCGTATTTACGGTCACCAGCCCCGAATACCACCTGGAAGCCACGACGAAGCTCACGCCGAAGGAGGAATTCGAGCAGGAATTGAACGTTCCTGTGGTGCAACACGATGAAGTCATGACCGTCGAGCGGCTCGTGGGCGAGTTTGGGCCTTATATCGGTTGGTCGCAGAAAGTCACTGAGCAGGGCAAAGTCAAAAGGGATACGCCGACACGCCATAAGGAAACCACGATCGACGGTAAGACGAAAAAGGAAAAGACGACCGTGACCATTGACCACTACTACACGGTTGTCGATACCGGCAAGCCGACCACTGTCGCATTCAACGTGCTCGGATCAAAGCTCAACTATCCCAAAACGCTCGAAATAAGCGAGAAGAAATACGCTGAGGCGGCGAAGACTCTCGGCTGTGAGGCGGCTGCCATCAAGGCGGTCGCGATGACCGAAAGCGATGGGGTGGGATTCTGTGACAACGGCTTGCCAAAAATTCGCTACGAACGTCATGTCTTCTTTCGATCCCTCTTGCCGAAGGACAAGAGAAATGAAAAGCCGGCTTTATTAAAAAAGCAGCCGAATCCTTTCCCGGCATTTCCTAATCTTTGCCTGCCGATTCAAGGCGGATACACGGCTGGCGAAACTGACGATCATGGCTGGTCGCACAGCGATGAAAAAGTCATGCACCAATACGAGCGTTTTGTTCAGGCATGCGCGTTGAATCGTGATGCCGCGATCATGGCCTGCTCATGGGGAGCATTCCAGGTGTTGGCCTTTTTCTACGAAGAAATGGGCTACGCAAGTCCCATCGAGTTAGCCAACCTCGAAATGCAGGGCGTTGACGAGCAATTTGATCTTTTTGTCGCCTACGTCAACATGAACAGTTCAGCAAAAAAAGCACTGCAAGAGAAGAACTGGGAGTCTTTTGCATATTATTACAACGGCCAACATTATCCTCAAAAATATCCTGAATCGATGAGAAAATTTTATGAAAAATTCAAATAGAGGGCTTTTCAAAGCGATTGCATCCTGCTTCCTTATGTTGGCCTGCCAAATCGCCACCGCCGGTGTCGCGACGACATACGACGAACTGAGTTTCGTAACGTATCAGTCGGGAGAGGATATCGTCGGCTATTACCGCGCCCAGGAAACCCCATTCTCATGCGGGTTCCTGTTCATGGCGAACAGAGATGAGGGAGTCAAAAGCGCGGACGGAACAGCGGTGTTGCGAATGAAGACGTTCGACTTCATTCCCTATAAAGGAATGTTCTCCTATGCTCAACGCGACCCACGGGCGGAAATCGACGGCACGCTGTATCTGCACGACAATGAAATCGCGCTAAAAACAGATCGTCCGCACGCGGGGTGTCAGAGTGCAGCGGGCTTGTTTAATGCGGCGCCCGGAGAACGTGGCGCAAGTCAGTATTCGGCGACTGAACGATTCGACGCCGTTGGTATCGCCGTTTCCACCAACAAAACCTATTTCTATGAAAAACCGGGCATCGGCAAACGGCGGCAGTATATTTTGCCAGGAGATCTCGTCACATTACTTAGCCGGCGCGAAGGTTACTCGTACGCGCGATACGTGAGTCCCGATATGTCGATTGATGAAACAGACTCTCGTAAGATCGTGACCGGATGGCTTCGCAACCGCGACTTGACCAACCCCTTCCCTGCTTCCGCGGCAAGCGAGTCGGTACGAACGACCAAGATAGGGAGACAGGACAATGATTGAGCTGGTGCGGCTCAGGTGACGCCATCCATCGCGAACGCAGCGTACGGCGCGAATTTGCGTTAATCCGCGCCCGCGTCTGGCGCGCGGTGGTGTAGCGCGTTGAGATCGCTCACGACGATCAAGTGATATCCCTTCCTTTGCAAGCCCGCTGCCGCGAATGGTTGCAATGCACGCACTTTCGCACGAGCAGTTGTCGAATGCGTTAGCCAGCGGGTCTCAATAGGTCAGATGCGGAAAACAAAAAACCCGCCGTAGCGGGTTTGATGTTTTGCGATATTTTTGGACACTCACGCTTGAACGACACGGCGATTGCCCTGCAAGCAAACAAAGAACCTTTTGCATGCCACCCAGCTATCGCGACACTCACTACTGGGCTTTGGTTGCGGGGGTAGGATTTGAACCTACGACCTTCGGGTTATGAGCCCGACGAGCTGCCAGACTGCTCCACCCCGCGTCAGAGAAAACGAATTGTATAGAGATGTTCTCAATACGTCAAACAAACGCGCGAATTATTTCGCGCTCGCGAAACGACTCACAGATCCTGGACCGTCGCGCCTTCCACCTTGCCGTCGATGATATCCGCGCCGTACTGGCTCGCGCTGCGCTTGGCCACACCAAAATCGGAAAACGTGGACGGCCGCACGAGACGAAACACGCGGCTCGCCGTCGAGCCGCTAATCGCGCCGGGCCGGCAAACGCGTACCGCGACGTCGTAACCTTCGGCATGACGCTTGTGGCCGTCGAACTTGTCGAACGTCCGCGAAAACACCAACGGGTGCACTTCGAAGTCCTTATAAAGAGCCGGATAAAGTTCAGCCATGATGCCTCCCCCGATGCGCAAGAATGCGAGTGTGTGTGATCCCACTATACGCCGCAGCGGGACGGCACCGCCCTTTTATTTTCGTTGCCGCGCCAGGGCCATTTTCACCACCCCCTCTTCCGCGCGATAAGATGCGGGACTATCGGAATCACGCAAGCTTGTGAGAATGTCATGAAAATCGCTACCTGGAACGTCAACTCCCTCAAAGTCCGCCAGCAGCATGTGATCGACTGGCTCGAAACCAGCGGCACCGACGTGTTGTGCCTTCAGGAACTGAAGTTGCCAGACGAAAAATTTCCCCGCGCCGAACTCGCGGAGAAAGGTTACCGGAGCTGGTTTGCCGGTCAGAAGACTTACAACGGCGTCGGCATTCTGGTGCGCGACGGCCTGACGGTCGACGAAGACAGCGTCGTGCGCAATATTCCCGGGTTCGAGGATCCGCAGCAACGCGTAATTGCAGCGACCATTGAAGGCACGCGCGTTATCTCCGCCTACTTCCCGAACGGCCAGGCGCCGGGCACCGACAAGTTCGCCTACAAGCTGCGCTGGCTCGCCGCACTGCACGACTGGATCGCGAGCGAGATGGCATTGCATCCGAAGCTCGCGCTGCTCGGCGACTACAACATCGCGCCGGAAGATCGCGACGTGCACGATCCGAAAGCGTGGGAAGGCCAGAATCTGGTGTCGCCGGAAGAGCGCGCGGAGTTCGTGCGTCTGATCGAACTCGGCCTCGTCGACGCATTCCGCCAGTTCGAGCAGCCGGAGAAGCTCTACTCGTGGTGGGACTACCGGATGATGGCGTTCCGCCGTAACGCCGGGTTGCGCATCGATCACATTCTGCTGTCGAAGGCGCTGGCTGAAGTGTGCTCGTCATGCGACATCGACAAGGTGCCTCGCAAGTGGGATCAGCCGTCGGACCACGCGCCGGTTGTCGCGCAACTCGGCTGACGCTCGCCTGGCCGACTGACTGGACCTCACGCGCCCGCATGGCGCTCAGGTGGCACTCAGGTGACACGCCGCTCGCCGTCACCCAGGCACGACCACAAGAACTCGAGGACAAGAGCGTCCTGCACCGCCATTTGCAGCCCGTCCGCGGCTGCGTGGCCGCCCTGCGTGTCCTCGAAGTACCAGACCTGCACGGCGCCGAGCGCCTGCAATCGTGCGGCCATCTTGCGGGCATGGCCGGGGTGTACACGGTCGTCGTCGGTGGATGTCATGAACAGCACGGGCGGGTACTGCCGGTTAGCCGATACCCGATGGTAAGGCGAATACGCGGCGAGCACGCTCGCGTCCCCGGGCACATCCGGATCGCCGTATTCTTCGAGCCATGATGCCCCTGCGTGCAGAAGATGGTAGCGGCTCATGTCCAGCAGCGGCATCTGACTGACCACGGCACCGAACAACTCGGGCCGTTGCACCATGCAAGCCGCCACCAGCAGACCACCGTTGCTGCCGCCCTGAATGCCCAGTTGCGCAGGCGTCGTCACCCCGGTGTCAATGAGCGCCTGCGCGACAGCGATGAAGTCGTCGAACGCGCGCTGCCGGTTGGGACCCACCGCCGCGGTATGCCAGGCAGGGCCGAACTCCCCGCCACCACGCGTATTCGCCACCACGTAGACACCGCCGGCCTCCAACCAACCGAGACCGACCCCGCTCATGTAGCCCGACGTCAGCGAAATCGCGAAGCCGCCATACCCGTTCAGCAAACACGGCCGCGGTTGCTCTGTGCGCTCTCGCGGCCCGATCAGGGTATAGGGCACCCGGGTGCCGTCCGCCGACACCGCGTGAGCGCGCGTCACCGCGAAAGGCGTGGCATCGAAACTGGCAGGGTATCGGTCAATCAATTGCCACTGCGAGAGATCATCCTGCGCGAGATCGACAATCCAGCAACCACCCGGCTGAAGATAGTCCTCCACACTGACATACGCCTCGTCGCCGATGGTCGACTCGATCGGCGAAACACCGACCTGCACGTTCTCCTGCAATGGAAACTCGCGCGACACCCACTCCCAGGACGCATCGCCCGACGGTCTTGCATGCCACAGAACCGTGCGCTGCTGCACGTCGTCGAGATATGAAACGATCAGCTGGTGCTGCGTGATCGAGTAGCCGCAGCCCGAAGTTGTCGGCGTGGGCACGAAGAGTGGCACGCAATCGCGCTCGCCGCGCAAGAATACCGCCTCGCGAACGGCCAGCAATGTCCCGCCGGCATAGACCACCCCGCCGCAATCCCAGGGAAGGCGCGGTTGAAGCAGCAGCCAGCCGGCCCACGCCTCGATTGCGACGTGCGTCGGCGCGTCGAAACGCTGCCACTCCTGCGAAGCGGAAAGATAGTAGGTCTCCGAATCAAATGAATCGACGGCGACGGACAGCGCGTGGCGCCGATCGACGGGATCGTAAAAGGCGCAAACCGAGACATCGTCGAATTCTGCGCGGAACACGACCGGTGCGTCCGTTATCGGTGTGCCGCGCGCCCAGCGCCGCACTTCGCGCGGATAGCCGGAACGCGTCAGACTCGCGCCGCCGTTGTCCCAACCAACATAGACAGTGTCGCGGTCGATCCAGAAAATCGAATGCTTGCCTGGTCCGGGAAGCGCGAATCCATCATCGACAAAACGCAGTGTTTCCAGATCGAACTCGCGCACGACGAGCGCATCCGACCCACCGGGCGAGAGGAAAATCAGCGCCCGGTCGCCATCCGGATCGAGGATCTTCTCGTTGACGCAGACCCACGGCGTCTGCTCTTCTTCACAAAGCAGATCGAAATCGAGCAATGTCTGCCAGTCGGATTGGCCTGCACGCCAATTCGCCCATGAAGTGCGGCGCCAGATACCTCGGGGATTGTGTTCGTCTTGCCAGAGATCGTAAGCCCAATCCCGCCATCGCCCGGGGATGACCGGGCGATCGTCACGCAAGTAAATCGCGGCGAGCCGGTCTTTGAACGCGTCAAAGCGCGCCCCGCTCCCCCATGCCGCAAGCGTACGCGCGTTCTGCCGCCCCACCCAATCGAGCACCACCGGATCGTCGAGCGCTTCGAGTGCGAGGAAGGTGTCGGGGGAAAGAGGCCAGGAAAACGGCGTCGACATAACGGCTCCCGAAATAGAAAGGAGAACCGATTATGCCGCTCGCTCTGCAGGTGAACTCGTTAAGGCGACATCGTGCCGCACCATGCGCGCCAAAGCGCCCATGGTGCCAGACATCAAGTTCAGAATAGATAGGATTACCGACCAGGCAATCCCTTTAAGGCTCGAGATTCAGTTCCTGAATCTTGCGAGTAATCGTATTGCGGCCGATGCCAAGACGCTCGGCCGCTTCCACCTTGCGGCCGCGCGTGAAGTCCAGCGCCTCGCGAATCACCGCTGCTTCGAACCGGCGCGCGAGTTCGTCCATGACGTCCGCCGCGTTCTCGCGCAACATGCGCGCGACTTCGGTGCGCAAGCCGCCTTCCCAGGCGCTGACAGGGCTCGCAACCGGCAATCCGCCCGCCGCGGCCGGATGCACCGCAGCGCTCGCGCCGTTGACCGGCGCGCCGCCGGCCAGGCTCGCCTCCCCCGCACCGATCGCGCCGCCGCCACCAGCCAGATCGGTCACGCCTGCTTGTGCGGGTCCGAGGTCGGGCGGCAAGTCCTTGATCTCGATGGTCTGCGCGGGCGCCATCACCGTCAGCCAGTTGGCGAGGTTCTCCAACTGACGCACGTTGCCCGGAAACGGAAGCGAAGCGAGATAGGCCAGCGCCTCTTCGGACACGCGCTTCGGCTCGACGCCGAGATCGCGCGCGCTCTTTTGCAGAAAGTGGCGCGTGAGGAGCGGAATGTCTTCGCTGCGTTCGCGCAAAGCCGGCAAACGCAAGCGGATCACATTGAGACGGTGATACAAGTCTTCCCGAAACAGACCCTGACGAACACGCGATTCGAGATTCTGGTGCGTCGCCGCGATCACGCGCACATTGGCGCGCAACGGATTGTGGCCGCCGACGCGATAAAACTGCCCGTCCGACAGCACGCGCAACAACCGCGTCTGCAAATCGAACGGCATGTCGCCGATTTCGTCGAGAAAGAGCGTGCCGTTCTCAGCCTGCTCGAAGCGCCCCTGGCGCATGGCCTGCGCGCCGGTGAAAGCACCCCGTTCATGACCGAACAATTCGGATTCCAACAGATCCTTTGGAATCGCCGCGGTGTTCAGCGCGATGAAGGGACCGTTCGCGCGTGGGCTATGTCGGTGCAACGCACGCGCGACCAGTTCCTTCCCGGTGCCTGATTCGCCGGTAATGAGCACGGTTGCAGCAGAATGGGACAGTCGGCCGATCGCGCGAAACATGTCCTGCATGGCCGGCGCCTGGCCGAGCATTTCCGGTGTTTCGGTGACGCGCTCGTCCCACGTCTGTTCGCCGCGCATGCTTTCGTCCACCGCGCGGCGAATCAGTTCGACCGCCTTGTCGACGTCGAAAGGTTTGGCGAGGTATTCGAACGCACCGCCCTGGAATGCGGCGACCGCGCTATCCAGATCGGAGAATGCCGTCATGATGATGACGGGCAAGCCCGGCACCTTGTCACGGACGGTTTGCAGCAATTCGAGGCCCGAGCCGCCAGGCATCCGGATATCGGAAACCAGCACCTGCGGGCTGTCGTGATCGAGCGCGGCCGACGCTTCGCGCACGTTCGCGAAGCTGCGGGTCGCGAAGTTTTCGCGGGCCAGTGCTTTTTCGAGCACCCAGCGAATCGATTGATCGTCGTCTACTATCCAGATCGGCTTCATATGGGTCGGTCAGAAGTCTTGAGATACATATCGTGTTAGCAGTCGAGCGGCAGCAGAATCTGAAACTCGGTGTGGCCCGGGCGGCTATCCACTTCGATCAAACCGTCGTGCTGTTGCACGAATGTCTGCGCGAGCGTCAGTCCGAGACCGCTGCCGTCCTCGCGCCCCGACACGAGCGGATAGAAAATGCGGTCACGGATTTCTTCGGGAATGCCTGGGCCGTTGTCAGTAATACGCAAGTCCAATGCCAGCTTACATAAACGTTTCGACACGGTAATCTTGCGGGCCACGCGAGTGCGCAATTCGATCCGCGCATCGCCTTGCGAAATCCGTTCACGCAGCGCTTCGGCCGCGTTGCGCACGATGTTCAGGAGCGCCTGGATCAGTTGCTCCTTGTCGCCGCGCAGGTCCGGCACGCTCACGTCGTAATCGCGCTCGATGGTGAGACCGCGCGGAAACTCCGCGAGAATCACCTGGCGCACGCGCTCGCACACCTCGTGAATATTCACGTCGCCGACGATATGCGGATGGCGGTGCGGTTCGAGCAAACGGTCGACCAGCGTTTGCAGACGATCCGATTCCTTGATGATGACCTGCGTGTACTCGCGCAACTCATCGCGCTGACGCTCGCCGAGTTCGAACTCGAGCAGTTGCGCCGCGCCGCGAATCCCGCCAAGCGGGTTCTTGATCTCGTGCGCGAGATTGCGGATCAGTTGCTTGTTGACCGCCGTGAGATCGTTGATGCGCTCCTCACGGTCGGTGCGTAAATGCCGCTCGTTCTCGAACAGCTCGAGCAGCACATAGTCTTGCGCGCTTTCCAGAAAGCCGACGATCGCATGCACATGCAGCGGCTCATGGCCCGGACGCTCGAGCACGGCGTCCAGATGCGTCGCGTGAAAACGGTGGGCGGCGATCGCGGAAATGGTCGCGACCAGTTCGTCGGCATTCGAAAAGATGTCCGGCCACGCCATCTGCGTGAGTTGCCGGCGCGAAAGATCCAGCATCGACTCCGCCGACGGATTCGCAAACGCGACGCGCAGCGTACGCTTTTCGAGCACCAGCACGACCGTCGGCAGCGCCTCGAAGCCGGGCAGCAAACCGGAGCTGACGAGTTGAGCGTCGTCCGAGAGCGTCTGCTCGTGCCCTTTCCTTGCCTTGATCAGATTCTTTAGAACCATCTTGCAGTCTGGCCGATAGGAGATGGTGATAAATCAGGTAGTCCGCGTGTTGCCTTGCTCGATACCTCTACCACGCCCGTACGCCGCAAACGTTGTGCTCGGCCTAACAAAAAAGGGACGGCGCCGCCGTCCCTTCGTGACCGATCGCGAGCGTCGGGCAAAGCGCTTCGCCGTGTGAAGGGCGAAGCGCCATTGCCGCTTACAGCGAGTAGTACATTTCGAATTCGATCGGGTGCACCGACTGACGATAGCGTTGCAGCTCGCCCGTCTTCAGTTCGATGTACGCGTCGAGCATCGAATCCGTGAACACGCCACCGCGCGTCAGGAACTCGCGGTCGCCGTCCAGCGCGTCCAGAGCCTGGTCGAGGCCGGCGCACACGGTCGGGATCTTTGCATCCTCTTCCGGCGGCAGGTCGTACAGATTCTTGTCGGCGGCTTCGCCCGGGTGAATCTTGTTCTGCACGCCGTCCAGACCCGCCATCATCAGCGCGGAGAAGCACAGGTACGGATTCGCCATCGGATCCGGGAAACGCGTTTCGATACGGCGGCCCTTCGGGTTCGACACGTGCGGAATGCGGATCGATGCCGAACGGTTGCGAGCCGAGTAAGCCAGCTTGACCGGTGCTTCGAAGTGCGGCACGAGGCGCTTGTACGAGTTCGTCGACGGGTTCGTGATCGCGTTCAGCGCGCGAGCATGCTTGATGATGCCGCCGATGTAGAACAGCGCGAATTCCGACAGACCTGCGTAACCGTTGCCTGCGAACAGGTTCGTGCCGTCTTTCCAGATCGACTGGTGAACGTGCATGCCCGAACCGTTGTCACCGACCACCGGCTTCGGCATGAACGTTGCCGTCTTGCCGTACGTGTGCGCGACGTTGTGGATGATGTACTTCATTTGCTGCAGCCAGTCAGCGCGTTGCACCAGCGTCGAGAACTTCGTGCCGATTTCGTTCTGGCCTTGGCCCGCGACTTCGTGGTGGTGCACTTCGACCGGAATGCCGATCTGTTCGAGCAGCAGACACATTTCCGAACGGATGTCCTGGAACGTGTCGACCGGAGCGACCGGGAAATAGCCGCCCTTCGTGCCCGGACGGTGGCCGGTGTTGCCGCCTTCGAAGTCCATGGACGACGACCACGGTGCTTCTTCCGAACCGATCTTGACGAACGTGCCCGACTGATCCGTGCCCCACTTGATCGAGTCGAAAATGAAGAATTCGGGTTCCGGACCGAAGAATGCCGTGTCGCCGAGGCCCGTGCTCTTCAGATACGCTTCAGCGCGCTTTGCCAGCGAGCGCGGGTCGCGCTCATAGCCCTTGCCGTCCGCCGGTTCGACGACGTCGCAGGTCAGCACGAGGGTCGATTCTTCGTAGAACGGGTCGATGAAGGCCGTGTTCGCGTCCGGGACCAGCAACATGTCCGATGCTTCGATGCCTTTCCAGCCGGCAATCGACGAACCGTCAAACGCATGGCCGCTTTCGAACTTGTCTTCATCGAATGCCGACACCGGCACCGAAACGTGTTGCTCTTTGCCGCGCGTGTCGGTGAAACGGAAGTCGACAAACTTGACGTCTTCGTCTTTGACGAGTTGAACGACGTCGGCCACGGATTTACTCATAACCTATCTCCTGATTAACGAATTCGGCGGATTCAGCCGCCGCCCAATCTAGCTGACCCGTCCCGGCACGTCCACCCCTCAATGCCTCAGGATGAATATAAAACTATGCTCGGACAAATCGATCGGCACCAATAAAGCAGCTTCTGTGCCATGTATGCGCCAACCCGGCGCAAAACCACACCACGCGCGCGTTTGCGGGGAATGGGCGCACCGCGCCACATGCAGCCCTAAAAACTTTGGGCTCTGCGTCGCACCAAATACGTGCATTCGCCAAATCGGCAACATTCATCTTCTTTATTTTGGTGCATTCACGGAAATCTGCACCAAGTTCGCGCGCACCTCCCGTCGCGACGATCACGCCGTTCTGCGCCGTTCGAGCCATGCATGCGCGACCTTGCCGCGCGCTAGAATGATTATTTGGCCCGAAGGAGATTTGCGCTCATGAGCTCGCTCGAACAGTTGTACGCAGTCGCGGACAAGCGCCGCAACGAGAACCAGTTGCCGTACGCGGGCGCAGTGTCGCCGGCGGAAGCATTCGAACTGTTGCAGCTCGATCCGCGCGCCCGCCTCGTCGACGTGCGTACCCGCGCCGAACTCGATTGGGTCGGCCGGCCGGTTATCGGCGACGGACAATACGCGCACGTCGAATGGACACGTTATCCGGGCGCGGTGCCGAATCAGGAATTCCTCCAGCAATTGAACCAGGTCGCCACGCCCGATACGCCGGTGCTGTTCCTGTGCCGCAGCGCCGCGCGCTCCAAGCTCGCCGCGATTGCCGCCACGCAAGCCGGCTTCAACAAGGCATACGACCTGCTGGAAGGCTTCGAAGGCGACAAGGACGGCCAAGGGCATCGTAAGACAGTGTCGGGCTGGTGCTTTCGCGGGTTGCCGTGGATCGGCGCATGAATGACGGGATGTCGCACCGCGATTGCGGCCTCGTTTTTGCCTGAAGTGTTCGCGCAGGTGTTGCCTGATCCCTGGCTGTTGCCGAGGTTCGTCGAGGCCGGTGCAATACCGCCTTGATGCAGGCGCGCCTGTGAGAACAGGCACATCGTCTGCGCCGAATGTGACAGGCCGATGATGCGCTCAAGCCGCGCTCGAATCAAAGACGGGCGCGGTGAAAAATGGGCGCCGCAGCGCCCGAACCCACCTGAAAAATGCCGCGCGGCTCAGGCGCGCGGTTTCGCCGCCGCGGCCGCCGCCTCGGGTTCGACGATATCGCCGCCCAGCAGGTGCACCCCCTCGCGCAGCTTGACGAACGCCGCCGCTACCGCCTCGGGCTCGCCCTTCACACCCAGATCGATGTGATGCCGCGCGTACACGCCGCCGCGTTCCGCATCGCCCACGCTCGGCAGGCTGAAGACGCGCACGCCCGGGAAATCGTGTTCGATCTTTTCCATCAGCGGCGTGACGCGCGACTCCGGCAACTCGAACACCAGTAGCGACTTCTCCGCGTGCGGCATGGCGTGATGCAGATGCGCGTACTGCGTATCCAGCACCCATTCGATCATCGGCCACGCCATGACCGGAAAGCCCGGTACGAAGTGATGCTGGCGAATCGAAAAGCCCGGGATCTTGTTGTAGCCGTTCGGAATGATCGACGCGCCCTGCGGATAAGTGCCCATATTCAGACGATGCAGGTTCTCCGGCGACTGCAGATCGAGCGGCGCCGCCGAGTTAGCCGGATGCATGTCGCGGATGCGCTCCTGAATCAGCCTCGCGGCCTCCGGGTGCAGTTCGAGCGGCACACCGAGCGCGGCCGCCGCGCATTGGCGCGTGTGGTCGTCCGGCGTGGCACCGATGCCGCCCGTGGAGAACACGATATCGCCCGAAGCGAACGTGCGCCGCAGCGTCGCCGTGATGCGCTCGGGGTCGTCGCCGATGTATTCCGCCCAGCCGAGCGACAGCCCACGCGCGCCGAGCAATTCGATGACCTTCGGCAGATGCTTGTCGATACGCCTGCCGGACAGGATTTCATCGCCGATGATGATGACGCCAAATGCCATTGCCGCCTCTTCTGCTTAGTCAGTAATTCATCAGTAAGGAACCGGCGCCGCGTGCCGCACGCCGCCGTGCTCTTCCGCGCGCATGCGTTGCAGCGCGCGCAAACAGTAGTAGCCGAACCACAGCGCCGAGAACACGAGGATGAACGCATAGATCCAGATCGTCACGGCCGTGATCACCGGGAACAGCACGATCAGCCAGACCGACGACGCCCACAGCAGCGTGGGCAGCGAACCCAGCAAACCGCTCGCAATGCCGATCAGCAGCAGCGGCAGGCGGAATCGCCGCACCAGCGCGCGCCGCTCGTCGCGCGTGGCATGCAGCGCGAGCGCGTCGTAGGTCATCACACGATACGTGAGCCAGCCCCACAGCAGCGGCGGAATCAGTGCGAAGAACGGCGGCACGAGCCACAGCGGCAGCGTGACGATCAGCAGCACCAGACAGACCAGCGTGGTCCATAACGCCTGAGCGAGGCTACCGTACCACGTTCCGCCGCGACGCATTTCCAGGCTGGGGAATTGGCGCGCGGACAGGAAGCGGATCACCGAGGGCATCGACAGCGTGGCGATCAGCAGCAGCACGGTGACGACGATCAGCGGAATCGCCATCGCGATCACGATAAACGGCGCGATTGCCGTGTGCAGCGCCGCAAAACCCAGCCAGTCGAACAGATGATAAAGCGTGAGCGTGAACGACCAGCCTTCGAGCCAGGTGCGGGTCGCGCCGATCAGCGTCTGCCAGGAAAACCACAGGATCACGCCCCACCCGACCGTTGCCGCGAGAAACGGCATGAAGGTCAGCCAGAGCATGCGCGGGTGGAGCGCGCTTGCGAGCGCGCGCCCGAACGAGCGCAACAGATCATTCATGCGAGCCAGTGCCGGTGAGCGAAACAGTGGAACAAAGAGAACCGCGCGACGAACCGGCCATGCGGCCCGCCGCTCGCCCCACGCAGGGACATCCCGTGGCGCGGCCCTCGAGGGGATTTACCGCGGGACGTGCGCAAACGTGAACAGGATAAACCACGTGACGCGCCGCCGGGGAAACCGGCGGCGTGGGAGGAGGCGCGCTCAAACGGCGGCGGCGTCGTTACTTTCGGTGCGGCGCTTCGGCGAAAGGCGCCCGGCGATGCGCACAAAGGCGAGCCAGTGCTGCGCCCAGAAACCGTCGCCATAGCGGCGGCCTTCGAGCTGATCGCTGATGCCGGTCGGCTCCATCTCGCGGCTCCAGGACACGCTGCGAAACAGCATGTCCCACCACGGAAACAGCACGCCGAAGTTGCAACCGTATTTCAAGCCTTCATGACCGTAGCCGATGGCATGGTGACGGCGATGGAAGGTCGGACTGACCAGCAGACGCTCGCCGAGCCAGCCGAAATACAGACGGATATTCGCATGCTGGACGCTCTGCGCGAGATTCGTGATGGCCACCAGCACGACGAACTGCGACGGCGGCACGCCGATCACCAGCGCGATCACCGCGAAGAACGAGGCCTGCAGCAGACCGTCGAGCAGATGGTTACGGTCGTCGGACCACAGCGACATCTGCTGCTGGCTGTGGTGCACCGCGTGCAGTTCCCACCACACGCCGATCCGGTGTTCCCAGCGGTGATACCAGTAACCGGCGAAGTCGAGCACGAGCAGATACATCACGAACGTGACGAGCGGCTGCGTGGTGACGCCCGGCCACAGATTGTCGAACTCGATATTCGAGATGTTGTGCAGCCGCAGCCACGCCTGCACGTTGTCGAAGAACGGCTGCAGCGCGAAGAAAAAGAACAGGTTGAGAATGCCGAGCTTGGCGATCCACGTGTAGATCACGTCGACGCGCACCGCCTTGCGGCTCTCCCACTGCTCCACCGGACGCAGCGCTTCGAGCGGGCGCAGGATCGCGTACATGGCCAGCACTTCGAAAACGCCCACGATCACCCAATACAGGCTGTCGTAAGTGTCTTCGTCGTAGTCCATCAGGTTGAAGCGGAACAGCAGCGGCTGCACCACGTCGACGTACAGCAACGTCTGCACGGCCGAGACGAAGCTGTCGAGAGAAGAAAAAATCAGATGGAACATGGTGCTGGCCTGTTACTTCATCCGTGTCGGTTCGCCTGGTGCAGCGTGAGCCCCTGCATCAGGCGCCGTTCGGCGCCATGATCGGCGCGCGATTGAAGAAATAGATGCCGTGCGGCGAGCGGCCTACGGCAATCGTCTGGATCAGCTTACGCGTTGTCAGGTCGATGATGCCGACGTGCTTGGCGAAGCGGAACGTAACCCACAGATAGCGTTTGTCGGCGGAAAGTTCCATGTCGTCGGGTCCGGGCATCAAGCCGGTGATGTCGCCGACGTTGGTAAGCGAGTCTTCGTCGATGATGCTGATGGTGCTCGCCACGCGGTTCGACACCGCGACGTGCTTGCCGTCGGCCAGCGAACGGAAGTTATGCGCGCCGTTGCCCGTGTGGATCGTCTTGACGATCTTCTGGTTGCGCCAGTCGACTACCGCGACGTAATCCGCGCCGGTCATACCGATCAGCAGGTATTTCTCGCCCGGCGTCATCCACAGGCCCGCCGGCACCTTGCCGACCTTCATCTTCCACTTGACGGTTTGCGTGGCAAGGTCGATCGCGGCCAGTTCGCCCGAAACCTGCAGCGTGACGAAGACCGTCTTGCTGTCGGCCGTGAACGCCATATGGCTCGGCATGACCGCGAGCGGCAGGCGCGAGGCCAGCGTCATCTGGTTCTTCTGGCCGTCGTAGTGATAGATATCGAGACGGTCCAGACGCAGGCCGGTAGTGACCAGCCATTTGCGGTCAGGCGAGAAGCCGATCTGATAGGGATCTTCGATGTTTTCGACCCAACGCTGCACCTGGCCGGTTTTCGGATCGACGAACATCAGATTGTTCGACACCGAATTCGCGACGATTAGCGACGAATTGTCCGGCGTGGCCATCAGGTGATGCGGCTCCTTGCCCGTGGGCACGGTGCCGATGACCTGGCGGCTGGTCTCGTCGATCAGGCTCAGCGTGGCTTCGCCGGAGTTGAGCACGATCACGTTGTTGGCGTGGGCCGCCGGAGAAAAAAAACCTGCGGCAGCGACCAGCGCCGTAGCCGCGGCGAACGTGGCAGTCAAGCCGGGAAGAAAAAATTTGCGCATGAAAACTCACTTCGGAGAACAGCCATCATTGTAGAACGTTTGCCAGGGCCAGCGGTTGACGTAGGTCGCTATCCGCGCACAAGAGAAATCGGGGACGCGATGCCGCCTACCGCCGCTCGCCGGGCGCCATCGCGATGGGCGCTCAAGTCATTCTGAAACGATCGTCAATGAGCAGCGCGCTTGAGATTTCGAATCTCACGAAAGACGTATAAATACAAGAACACACTCAGATTATAAAAATAATTATCAGATCGAATGCGACCATTCCTTGTTTAATTTATTTTCCCACACCAGCGAATCGAGCGTTAAACACACAAAAGGATTTTTCCTCGCTGCCTTCGGATTTAACTGAATTCTCGCCGCACCGCCGGATTAGACAATCCCGCAGCCTCATCGCCCACGCAATCAGCCCGGTGGACGCGCAGGCATGTCGCGGGCGTTTCGTGCGCGCAAAAACTCAAGGCATTGCCAGGAAAACCGAAACCTGCGGGCCTTTATTTTTTGTGCAATTTATCAGGGCGATGAATCCTTAATTGGCTCCCCCGCGTTGATGCGCCGTCCACTTACGCAATACCGCGGAGTTTCTAAAACAATGAATTGCAATAACCCATTGACCTGGTGTGACGCGACGCAAACGTCGCTGGCGGCACCGGCGCCGGCAAGATCCAAGACAAAGCGAGTAACGTCCCGGAAGAAAGCGATTGCCCAGGCAGTACTGCTGCTGACGGTATTGGCAGCGGGCGCGCCGGCGGCGCATGCCGCCACCATCTATTTCGCGGCGGCGCCGTTCAATCCCGCTACGGACACGAATGCGATGGCCATCGGTGCAGGCTCGATTGCAGCGGGTATCGCGGCACAGTCGGTGGGCCCCTATTCCATTGCCTACGGCATGCAGGCGAACGCGGGCGGCAGCCATTCGGTAGCACTCGGCGCGGGCTCGCAAGCGCTGAACGAAAGCTCGATTGCAATGGGCTTTCAGGCCACGGCGGCAGCCACCTTCTCGATTGCAACGGGCGTGCAGTCGAACGCGCTGGGCTTCGGCTCGATTGCGACAGGCGTGCAAGCGAGTGCGCTGGGCGACAAATCGAGCGCGATAGGCCTTCAGGCCGACGCCGAGGGCGACAGTTCCGTCGCGACAGGCGCGCAAGCGAGGGCGATCGGTACGAGTTCTGTCGCGATCGGCTACCTGTCGACCGCGCTCGGCACGAGTGCCTTCGCGGGCGGCAATCTGGCGCTGGCGGCGGCTGACTACAGCACGGCGATCGGCAATCAGGCCTTCGCGAACGGCGTGGGGGCGATGGCATTGGGCGCGTTCGCGCAAGCGACCGGCGAGAACGCCACGGCGCTCGGCGCCAGTTCGAGTGCCTCGGGAACCGGCTCAGCTGCGCTCGGGGTTAATGCCTCTGCCTCAGGAGCAGGCTCGGCCGCGCTCGGCGCCAATTCCTCTGCCTCAGGACCAGGCTCAGCTGCGCTCGGGGTTAATTCCTCTGCCTCAGGAGCAGGCTCGGCCGCGCTCGGCGCCAGTTCCTCTGCCTCAGGAGCAGGCGCGGCAGCACTCGGCGCCAATTCCGCAGCCGCGGGAACAGGCGCGGCCGCGCTCGGCTCCTACGCATCCGCAGCGTCGGCCGGCAGCATCGCGATTGGTTACGCCGCCGTTGCCAACAACGCCGACTCGATTGCGCTCGGCCGTGACGCGCATGCGTCGGCGGACGGTTCGGTCGCCTTGGGCCAGGGTTCGCTGGCCGACCGCGCCAATACCGTCTCAGTCGGCTCCGCAGGCAACGAACGGCAGGTCACGAACGTCGCAGCCGGCACCCAGGCGACCGACGCCGTCAACCTGAGCCAACTGCAAGCCGTTAGCGCAAACGCGTCACGCTATTTCAAGGCAAACGGCCTGAACGACGGAACCGACGACGCATCGGCCACCGGCGCCAACGCAGTCGCCATCGGCAGTGCGGGGCTCGCCGCGGGACAAGCGAGTGTTGCCGTCGGCACCGGTTCGCAGGCAAACGGCGATTTCAGCACGGCAATCGGCGGCTTCGCCACCGCTCAGGCGGACGGTTCCACTTCTATTGGCAATCAGGCGAGCGCAATGGCGGCCAACTCCAGCGCGCTTGGGTATCAAGCCACGGCCTCAGCAGTCAATTCCACCGCGCTCGGTTATCAAGCCACCGCCTCAGCCACCAACTCCACCGCACTTGGCTATCAAGCCACCGCCTCAGCCGCGAATTCCACCGCGCTCGGCTATCAATCCAGCGCGGTAGCCGCCAACTCCGTCGCAGTCGGCCAGGGCTCGATAGCCGACCGGGCGCGCACCGTCTCCGTGGGCGCCGCCGGCCAGGAGCGCCAGATTACGAACGTCGCGGCGGGTGCCGCCGACACCGACGCCGTCAATGTCGCGCAATTGAAAGCCGTGAGCGCCCAAGGCGCGGCCACCGCCGCGAAGCTCGACGGCGCGGTGATGTACGACAAGAACCCCGACGGCAGCGTGAACCGCAACAGCGTCACCCTCGGCGGCGACAACTCGGGCGGCGGCACCGTGCCCACCAGCTTCGCGGCAGGTCTGAACGCGGCGAGCGGCGGCACCATGATTCACAACCTCGCGGCGGGCGTCGCCGGGACCGACGCGGTCAACGTGGATCAGCTGAACGCGGCCATCTCGGGCGCCGTCAACAACGCCGTGGTCGAAGCCGCCGATCCGTTCTTCAGCGCGCAAGGCAATCGCGATACCGAAGCCGCCGTGTCATCCGGCGCGCACGCCGTCGCCATGGGTGCGAGCGCGCAGGCCACCGGCTCCAACGCCATCGCCATGGGTGCGAGCGCTCAGGCCACCGGCTCCAACGCCATCGCCATCGGCGCAAGCTCGGTTGCCAACGGCAACAACGCCACCGCGCTCGGCGCGGCGGCGAATGCCGGCGCCGACAACTCCGTCGCGCTAGGCCAGGGCTCGGTCGCCGATCGGGCGAACACGGTGTCGGTCGGCGCGGCGGGGCAAGAGCGTCAGATCACCCAGGTCGCAGCCGGCGTGCAAGCGACCGACGCCGTCAACGTCAGCCAGTTGCAGCAAAGCACCAGTGGCGCGGTCAGCCAGGCGAACAGCTATACCGACGACCAGATCCGCTCGGCGCGCCGCGACGCCTACGGCGGCACGGCATCCGCCATGGCCATGGCCGGCTTGCCGCAGGCTGTGCTACCGGGTCACGGCATGGTCGCCATGGCCGGCGGCACCTATGCCGGCCAGTCGGCGTTCGCCATTGGCGTATCGCAGCTCTCGGAAACGGGCAAGTGGGTATACAAGCTGCAAGGCACCACGGATTCGCGCGGCCAGTTCGGCGCGTCGATCGGCGCCGGCATGCACTGGTAGGCCAAACCGGCAGGACGAGTCCGGTCAAAGCTCATGGCGGCCATGGGCCGGGGATCGATCTAGCGGGTGTCTCAGGCGCGGGTCCGAACAAAGGCCCGCGCCTTTTGCGCGTGACGTCATTCTCAAAAGGCATGGCGTCGCGCGCCTTTTTATCCGTGCCGCGACCGCGTGCCGGCGCCACGTGAGCCGCCACCTCAGCCGCCCGCGAGACGTCCGCGAGGCGGAGCAGGCATGGCGCCCCGCCCCGCTAGTCGCGGCGATCAGCGCTGCATCGACTCCCACACCTTATGAAGGCGCTTCACCGACACCGGCATCGGCGTGCGCAATTCCTGAGCAAACAGGGAGATGCGCAACTCCTCCAACAGCCAGCGGAATTCCGACAGACGCGGATCCAGCACGCCGCCACGCTGCGCCACCGCGCGCTGATAGTTCTGCAACAGCGGCTGGAACTCGGCGAACTGACGGGCGTCGCGCGCGGGGTCCGCTTTCAGCTTGTCGATGCGCAGCGCAATCCCTTTCAGGTAGCGCGGGAAATGCGCCAGTTGCGTGTACGGCGTATCGACCACGAAGCGCTTGCCGATCAGTCCGTCGAGCTGATTGTGCAGGTCCGCATGCGCCGCCGTGAACGACTTCGCCTGCACCAGCTTCTTGGTCACCGTCGCGTATTCGCCGAGAATCTGTCCGACCAGCCGGGCAATTTCCTGAGCCAGCAATGTCAGGCGGCTGCGGCCCTCGTCACGGCGCGTGTGGAAAGTGACGTCGTCGTCGGGCAACGGGTCTTGCAGGCAGGCACGGTCGAGCGCGGTGTCGATCAACTGATCGCGCAACTCTTCCTGGGTGCCGCGCGGCATGAACTGCATCGCCATTTCGCGCAAGCCCGGCAGATTCTTTTCCAGATACTTGATCGGTTCCTTCAACTGCAACGCGAACAACCGGCGCAATCCCGCGCGATGGATCCGCGCGGCTTCGTCGGGTGAATCGAACACTTCCACGTCGCAATGCGTGGCGCGATCCACCAGCGCCGGATAGCCGAATAGCGTCTGGCCGCCGCGACGGATTTCAAGCAGCTCGGGGAGCTTGCCGAAGTTCCAGGTCGTCAGCTTTTCATACAGCGCCGTGCCCTGCGCACCGTCTTGCGGCGCGGTCTGCGGACCCGACGCCGGAGCGCCCTTGCCGCGCTGCGCCGCGGCGTTTGCCAGGCCAGACGCTTGCGACGGCGTCGCGACACTGCCGCCGCCCGCGTCCGCCAACGCCGCGCCCGCCGCGCTCGAAGCGATCTTCTGGAAATGCTGCTGCGCCTGGCCGCCGAGTTCGGCGCGCAGTTGCGACAGATTGCGGCCCATCGAGAGCTGACGCCCATGCTCGTCGACGACCTTGAAGTTCATGAACAGATGCGGCGGCAAGGTCTCCAGCTTGAAGTCCGATTGCTTCATCGCGACCTGGGTCTGCTCGCGAATATCGGCGATCAGGGACTCGAGCAAGCCGCCCGCGCCGAAGCGCGGACCACTATGCCGTTCGACGAAGCCCGCCGCGAACTCAGGCAGCGGCACGCAATGACGGCGCAGTTTCTGCGGCAGGGATTTCAGCAGCAGCTGCGCCTTCTCCTTCAGCATGCCGGGCACGAGCCATTCGCAGCGGCGCGCGTCGACCTGGTTCAGCGCATACAGCGGCACGGCGAGCGTGACGCCGTCGCGCGGCGAACCCGGTTCGAAGTGATAGGTGAGCGCCATCTCGACGCCCGCCATCGTCATCCGTTTCGGGAACAGGTCGGTGGTCACGCCGGCGGCTTCGTGCCGCATCAGATCGTCGCGAGACAGGTACAGCAGGCGCAACTTGTCTTCCGGCTGACCGCTCTTTTTCACCTCGTCGCGATACCAGCGCTCGAACGACGCGCCGGTGTAGATGCCCTTCGGCAGCGCCTGATCGTAGTAGGCAAAAATCAGCTCGTCGTCGACCAGCACGTCCTGACGGCGCGACTTGTGTTCGAGCTGCTCGATATCGGCGAGCAGCTTGCGGTTGTGCGCGAAGAACGCGAGCTTTGTATCGAACTCGCCTTCCACCAGCGCGCCGCGAATGAATAGTTCGCGGGCGCGTGCCGGATCCTGTTTGCCGAAGCTCACGCGCCGCCGGTGATAGATCGGCAGGCCATACAGCACCGCGCGCTCGAATGCCGAGACCTGCGCCGCGCGCTTTTCCCAATGCGGCTCGGAAAGCGACTTCTTCAACAGATGCGAGCCGATCTTCTCGATCCACTCCGGCTCGATCTTCGCGATGCAACGCGCGTACAGCCGGCTCGTCTCGACCAGTTCGGCGGCCATCACCCACTTGCCGGCTTTCTTCACCAGCGCCGAGCCCGGCCACAGATAAAACTTGATGCTGCGCGCGCCGAGGTAATACGGTTCGTCGTCGGCTTTCAGGCCGATGTTGCCGAGCAAACCGGTCAGCAGCGCGAGATGGATCTGCTCGAAGGTCGCTTCCGCTTCGTTCAAGCGCCAGCCGTGCTCACGCACCACTGTGAGCAGTTGCGAGTGCACATCGCGCCACTCGCGAAGACGCAGCTGCGACAGGAAGTTCTTGCGGCACTCCTCGTGCAACTGTTTGTTCGACTTCTTGTGCGCGATCGCTTCTTCGAACCAGTTCCAGATTTTCAGCCATTGCAGGAATTCCGAACGCTCGTCGGCGAACCGGCGATGCGCCTGATCGGCCTGCTCCTGCGCTTCGATCGGCCGGTCGCGCGGATCCTGCACGGACAAGGCGCTGGCGATGATCAACACTTCCTTCAGCGCCTGCTGGTCGCGGGCGGCCAGAATCATCCGGCCGACGCGCGGGTCGAGCGGCAAGCGCGCGAGTTCGCGGCCGAGCGGCGTGAGCTGGTTGTCGTCGTCGACGGCGCCGAGTTCGTTGAGCAGCTGATAACCGTCGGCGATGGCACGGCCCGGCGGCGGTTCGATGAACGGGAACGTCTCGATCGCCGTCAGATGCAGCGACTTCATCCGCAGAATCACCGAGGCCAGAGACGAGCGCAGAATTTCCGGATCCGTGAAACGCACGCGGCCCTGGTAGTCGCTTTCTTCGTACAGGCGAATGCAGATGCCGTCGGCGACCCGGCCGCAACGCCCGGCCCGCTGATTGGCGGCGGCCTGCGAGATCGACTCGACCTGCAACTGCTCGACCTTGTTGCGATACGAGTAGCGCTTCACCCGCGCGAGCCCGGTGTCGACCACGTAGCGAATGCCCGGCACCGTCAGCGAGGTTTCGGCGACGTTGGTGGCCAGCACGATACGCCGCGCGTTCGACGTGCGGAACACGCGCTCCTGTTCGGCCGCGGAAAGACGGGCGAACAGCGGCAGAATTTCTGTATGCGGCGGATGGTGCTTGCGCAGCGCCTCGGCGGCGTCGCGAATTTCGCGCTCGCCGGGCAGGAACACGAGCACGTCGCCCGGACCTTCGCGGCAGAGTTCGTCGACGGCGTCGACGATGGCTTCCATCAGATCGCGATCGGTTTCGCGCTGGGTTTTCGGCCGCTCGCCTCGCGAGGCGGAAGACGGCGCGCTGCCTTCCGCGGCTTTCACGGCGGGGCTGTCTTCCGCGACGGGGCGGTAGCGCACCTCGACCGGATAAAGCCGCCCGCTCACCTCGATCACCGGCGCGGGCTTCTCTTCGCTGCCGAAGTGGCGCGCGAAACGGTCCGCGTCGATCGTCGCCGAGGTCACGATCAGCTTCAGATCGGGACGCTTGACGAGGATTTCCTTCAGATAGCCGAGCAGAAAGTCGATGTTCAGGCTGCGCTCGTGCGCCTCGTCGATGATCAGCGTGTCATACGCTTTCAGCAACGGATCGGTCTGCGTTTCGGCGAGCAGGATACCGTCGGTCATCAGCTTGACGGAGGCGCCCGGCGACAGATTGTCGGTAAAGCGCACCTTGTAGCCGACCACCTCGCCGAACGGCGTGCCGAGTTCTTCGGCGATGCGGCGGCCCGTCGCCGAAGCGGCGATCCGGCGCGGCTGCGTGTGGCCGATCAGACCGGAGCCGCCCGCACCGAGCCCGCGGCCGAGTTCGAGGCAGATCTTCGGCAGCTGGGTGGTTTTGCCGGAGCCGGTCTCGCCGCAGACGATCACGACCTGATTCTGTGCGATCGCCTTGGCGATTTCCTCACGGCGGCCCGATACGGGCAACGCTTCCGGATAGGTGATCGGCGGAATCGGATTGGGCTCGACGACACGCGCTGCGCGCGCGGCGCGGGGCGGCGCTTGCTCGCGGCGCGACCCGCCGTCTCGCGAGTCCGCTTGACGTGGCTGATCGCCACGAGCGGCGCTTTTCTGCTGGTTCGCGCCAGACGCGCTCTGCTGCCGCGCACGCCCGGGGTTGTGGTCTGACCTTCGGCCTTCCCTGCCCTCACGCGGCTGCGGCTCGCCACTTCCAGTGGGTTTTGCCACCTCGCCACTTTCATGATTGCGGGCTTCGCGGCGCGGATGATTTCTCTGCGCTGACGCTTGCGCATTTTCTGCGGCGCGCCGCGGCTCGCGCGCCGTGTGCGGCGCGTTCGGTTGAGCGTCCGGTGCTGTGCGGCGTGCGGCGTCGCCGGCCTTCGGTTGATCGGCGGCCGGCGCCGGATTCTCGTTCGCCGCAGCGGGACTTTTGGGTACATTCGACATGGGGGCGCATTATAATCCCCGGCATGAATTCCCAAACCGACCTCGTCCCCGCGCCCGCGAGCGCTCCGGCCCCCGCCGGAGCAACGGAAAACCTCGCACAGCACGCGCAATTCGTCGACTGGATGCGCTCAGTCGCCCCTTACATCCATGCATTCCGTAACAAGACGTTTGTTGTCGGTTTCGGCGGCGAGGTGGTGCATCAGGGGCTCCTGAATGCGCTCGTGTCCGATATCGCGCTGCTGCAGGCCATGGGCATCCAGATCGTACTGGTGCATGGCTCGCGGCCGCAGGTCGAAGAGCAGATGAGCCTGCACGGCGTGGAGTCCGAGTTTTCGCACGGCATGCGCATTACCGACGCGCGCGCATTGGAGTCCGCAAAAGAGGCGGCAGGCGAAGTGCGTCTGGATATCGAGGCCGCGATCAGCCAGGGTCTGCCGAATACGCCCATGGCGCACGCGCACATCAGCGTGGTGTCGGGCAACTTCGTGACGGCGCGGCCGGTCGGCATTCTGGACGGTGTCGATTTCGCCCACACCGGTGTGGTGCGCAAGATCGACGCCGATTCGATCCGTCACTCGCTCGCGAGCCGCAAGCTGGTGCTGCTCTCGCCGCTCGGCTTCTCGCCCACCGGCGAGGCCTTCAATCTGGCCATGGAAGACGTCGCGTCCGCCGCGGCGATCGCGCTGCGCGCCGACAAGATCGTGTTTCTGACCGAGACGCCGGGCCTGATGGAAGCCGGCGAAGACGGCCCCGTACTGGTGCGCGAACTCTCGCTCGACGACGCCTACAAGCTGCATGAAAGCGGCGAGGTCACCGGCGACGCCGGCTTCTATCTGAAGCACTCGATTCGCGCCTGTCGCGGCGGCGTGGCGCGGGCGCACATCATCCCTTACGCGCTCGACGGCAGCCTGCTGCTCGAACTGTTCCTGCATGACGGCGTGGGCACGATGATCTCGTACGAGAATCTGGAAAGCCTGCGCGAAGCCACGCCGGACGACGTCGGCGGCATTCTCGCGCTGATCGAGCCGCTCGAATCGGACGGCACGCTGGTGCGGCGCGGCCGTCATCAGATCGAGCGCGACATCGACCATTTCTCGGTGATCGAGCACGATGGCGTGCTGTTCGGCTGCGCGGCGTTGTATCCGTACACGTCAGAGCGCATCGGCGAAATGGCGTGCCTCACGGTCTCGCCCGAAGCGCAAGGCACCGGCGACGGCGAGCGCCTGTTGAAGCGCATCGAGCAGCGCGCGCGGGCGCGCGGCCTGACGCGCATTTTCGTGCTCACCACGCGTACCGAGCACTGGTTCCTCAAGCGCGGTTTCGTCAAGGTCACCGTCGACGATTTGCCGGAAGACCGCCGCAGACTCTATAACTGGCAGCGCAAGTCGCTCGTGCTGATGAAACAGCTCTGAGCGGCCCTATATAGCAACTGCCTGTCCCGGCATCGACACATCAACCCATTTTTACGGGACCGGAGTCAGTGCTGAAGCACTCACCCGGTCGACAAAGGAGAAGCACAGCATGACTCGTATGGTTCAATGCGCGAAGCTCGGCAAGGAAGCCGAAGGCCTCGATTTCCCGCCGCTGCCGGGCGAACTCGGCAAGCGGATCTACGAAAGCATTTCGAAGGAAGCCTGGCAGGCCTGGTTGAAGCAGCAAACCATGCTGATCAACGAAAACCGCCTGAACATGGCTGATCCGCGCGCACGCCAATACCTGATGAAGCAGACCGAAAAGTTCTTTTTCGGCGAAGGCGCGGATACAGCGCAAGGTTACGTGCCGCCTTCGGCCTAATCGCGCTCTTTCGCGCTTCAGGCCGCATCACCGAAATCCGCGCCACGGGCGCGGATTTTTTTCGTCCGCGCCGCTGCAAATCTGCTCCATCACGCAACGTTTGTTTGATCGCTCGAACGAAGCGGCAAAATTCTCCAAACGGTACATTTCAGGCCATTTTTAAGCCGCTTCTTCAGACCGCCAGGATCCGCGCAATCCCCCGCCCCGCAAGGGATTGAATGCCCCCACCGAGGTCCCTCGCGGACACCCGGTTTGCACGATCCTCCGTTATCGTGCTATTATGTGCATCGTTCCAACAGCATTTCACCTTCATTCACGTTCTCTTCAATCTGGCGCGCAGTGCGTACATAGTGCGCATGGCAATGTGTTGCCACTCCGAATTGAACAGTTTTTATACAAGAAGGCTTGTCGGTCGTTTCCCGTCCCATGCCTCGGCATGAGCGGCGAATACAGCACCGGCCTTTTTCGTTTCAAGCCTTCCAGCGGCGCGTGGGCCAGCTTTCAGCCACCCAGCGTCCTCATGCATCTGCCCCCCTTCCACGGCCACGCAGGTGCAACAGTCAGCACAATCTAGACGAGTGTTTTTTCGCGACCTGTCTCGCGAGGCACGGGCGTTGTGTTTTTTTCGCGCCCAACTCTGTTGCCCTTCGACGGTGACGAAGACGCCTTTCGCCTTGCTCGCGACACTTCACTTCCCAGCAACCGTGGCGGAACGTTCATGCGCATCATGAGTTTCGTCGCAGTCATTGGAGTTTTCACCTTGACCGCTTCCAGCAACGGCTTCTGGCGACATCACAAAGAAGAACAACGCCTCTCTCTGGACGACATCACCGTCGTCGACAAATCTCTCCTCAAGCGGGCCGTCGGCGCCATGGCGCTCGGCAACGCGATGGAATGGTTCGATTTCGGCGTGTACAGCTATATCGCTGTCACGCTCGGCAAAGTGTTCTTTCCGTCGGCGAGCCCCGCGGCGCAGTTGATCGCCACCTTCGGCACGTTCGCCGCGGCGTTCCTCGTGCGGCCGGTCGGCGGCATGGTGTTCGGGCCGCTCGGCGATCGCATCGGCCGACAACGCGTGCTGGCGATGACCATGATCATGATGGCACTCGGCACCTTCGCGATCGGCCTGATCCCCAGCTACACGAGTATCGGCATTTTCGCGCCGGTGCTGCTCTTGGTGGCGCGTCTGGTGCAAGGCTTCTCGACCGGCGGCGAGTACGGCGGCGCGGCGACCTTCATCGCCGAATTCTCGACGGACAAGCGCCGCGGCTTCATGGGCAGCTTCCTCGAGTTCGGCACGCTGATCGGCTACGTGCTCGGCGCGGGCACGGTGGCCGTGCTGACCGCGACGCTCTCCAACGAGGCGCTGCTCTCATGGGGCTGGCGTGTGCCGTTCCTGATCGCGGGTCCGCTGGGTCTGGTGGGTCTGTACATCCGGATGAAGCTCGAAGAAACGCCTGCGTTCAAGAAGCAGGCGGAACAACGCGAAGCCGAAGACAAGGCGCTGCCCAAGCAGTCGTTTCGCGAATTGCTCATGCAGCAATGGAAGCCGCTTCTGCTGTGCGTTGGCCTCGTGCTGATCTTCAACGTCACTGATTACATGGCGCTTTCGTATCTGCCGAGCTATCTGTCGGCCACGCTGCACTTCAACGAAACGCATGGCCTGTTCCTCGTGCTGCTCGTCATGGTGCTGATGATGCCGATGACGCTCGCCGCCGGCCGCCTGTCCGACACGATCGGCCGCAAGCCGGTCATGCTGTTCGGTTGCGTGGGTCTGTTCGCGCTGTCGATTCCCGCCCTGCTGCTGATCCGCATGGGCACGGTGCTGCCGGTGTTCGGCGGCCTGATGATTCTCGGCGTGCTGCTGTCGTGCTTTACCGGCGTGATGCCGTCGGCGCTGCCGGCGCTGTTCCCGACCAGGATCCGCTACGGCGCGCTCGCGATCGGCTTCAATGTTTCGGTGTCGCTGTTCGGCGGGACGACGCCGCTCGTTACGGCGTGGCTGGTGAACAGCACCGGCAATCTGATGATGCCCGCGTACTATCTGATGGGCGCTTCGCTGATCGGTGTCGTCTCGGTGCTCGCGCTGCGCGAGACCGCCCGTAAGCCGCTGCTCGGCTCGGGCCCGTGCGTGGCGACGCGTGCGGAAGCGCATGCCGTGCTGCGTGGCGAGCGTGAAGCCGCGGAGATCGACGAAGGCTATGCGGCAACCGCCACGGCGCGTGCCTGAGCACGCGGTGCGCCCCGGTTAGCGCAAACTGAGTTGTGAGAACGGGCCGGCAAATCTTTGCCGGCCCGTTTTTTATGGCACCAGCGAATCGAAGCTCGCGCTTGCGCTCGCCCCTTCGACGATCAGGATTGCGGCCGAAACCGGCAGTTTGAAACGCCGTGGCCCGGCGCTGCCCGGATTGACGAACAGCACGCCGTCGCGCTCGCTGATCGACGGTTTGTGCGAATGGCCCGTCACCACCACGCCGATTCCCCGGCTGCGCGGATCGGCACCCACATCGGCGATGTCGTGCACGACGAGAATCGCCACCTGCTGCACGGTGAGCGTGACGTGAGTCGGCAGCGACACGGCCCAGCCGCCGGTGTCGTTGTTGCCGCGCACGGCCGTGACCGGCGCAATTTGCGTTAGCGCTTCGAGCACGGCCGGGTTGCAGATATCGCCCGCGTGGATGATCGCGTCGCAACCGGCAAGATAGTGCAATGCCTCCGGGCGTACGAGGTTGTGCGTATCGGAAATCAGGCCGATTCTTGTGCGGGTGGAGGGTCGATCGCGCGAAGTCATGTTGGCAGTATCGGGCAAATGGGTGAGACGTGTGCGCGGTCGTTTTGCTCATGCGGAGGTGGGCCTTGAACCGCTCCGAACGCAACGAGCGGCTAAGAACTGCGATGACCCGCCGCAAGTCTCGGCGAACCCTCGCGCTCAATCCGCCGCCTGCCGCTCCACGATCTCACGCGCCGCAACCTGCGCCGGCCGCGTCGCGTTGAGCATCCGCCTCGTCGCGCCATGCACGAGGATCGAAACCACCGCCGCGCACAGAAAGCTCAGCCACACGCCGTACCGCGGCAGCATGCTCGCGGTCACGGCGAAGAATGTCGCGAACGACGCACGGCCGATTACCATGCCGCGCATCAGCAACGCGACGAAGTCCGCGCCGTGCGCGCGCTGCGCCGAGACCGCGAGCACGATGCCGAGCAAAGGAAACACTGAGAGCAGTCCGCTCCATGTCGCGCCCATCGACGCGGACAGGGTGGTCACCGCGACCGTCAGCAGCGCGCCGGCGAGCATGCGCACAGCGAGGTCGCCGAGTCCGAGGCGCGCCGCCGGTACGTGACCGTTCACGCGCGGCAAGCCGCTTTGCGACACCGCCACGGCCACGCAGGCCGCCACCGCCGCGCATGCGAGGCCGGCGGGAAGCTGCGTCAGCAAACTTGCCACGCCGACCCAACCCACCATCCCGACAACCAGCGCGAGGGGCCACGCAAAGCGCCGGCAGGTCCACGCGTAGGCGAAATTGAACGCTTCCGACGCGGCGATCGCCGCAATCGAGGCCGCCGACGCCTGCGCCGCGAACGTCGAGCCGCGCTCCAGCGCAAGCAGCAAAACGATCGGCCCGGCAACGACCGGCAGCCCCGCGAGCCACCCCGCCACCGTCGGCCCCCATATGCGTCCCGCCACCGTCAGCGCGGCGAGAAACGCGGGCACCAGCACGAGTTTGAGCGCGAGCAGCATGCCTATGCTTCCTGCTTGTAGTCGATGCTTCCAGATAAGCAGGGCAAGCTAATTCCCATCACGACATTCCCTCTCAAAGACAATCGCCTGCTCATGCGAGTCGGCAGCACAGGCTCGTTCCCGGCGAATAACGGTGCCGCCGCTTATCCGCCAGCGCAACGCCGTTGGATACCCGGCCACCCGAAACGACGATCCCGCTACTGGCGTCACGTCGAGTTCCTCGGTGCCTGGATCATCTTCCAGCCATTGCCGGCAGGGTCGCGAAAACCGGCATCGACGCTGCCGAAGCGGTCCACCGGCTCCTGGGTGAATTCCACGCCGCGCGCTTTCAGGCGGGCGTAGCTCGCACGGCAGTCGTCCACGGAGAGAACCAGAGGCGGCATCGCCCCTTTGGCGACCATGGCGCGCAAGGTTTGCGCGGTGGCTTCGTCGTGGATGGGCGGGCCGGGTGTGAACAGCCCGAGCTGAAACGCGGGCTGATCGGGATGCTGGACCGTGAGCCAGCGATAAGCGCCGTTGCGCACGTCCGTGTGGACACGAAATCCGAGCTTGTCGACGTAGAAAGTGAGCGCTTCGTCCTGGTTGTCGACGTACAGGCCCACCACATTGATACCCTCGTTCATGACACCTCCCTGGTTGATGGCCAGACTGTATCGTCGGCCGCGCGGCGGCGCTTCTCCGAAACTGCGGTGGTGAGATCGGGGCGCTGCGCGGCCTTCGCCACGCAGGCGGGCATGAGCTCGAGTCGCGGCATGTTGGCCTGGCTCTCGACGCGCATGGCGCTGGGGCTTTTCCCGGTGATGTCGTGGAAGATTCTGCCGAAGGTCCCCAGGCTCTCCCAGCCGGTGGCAAAGGCAATTTCCGTGATGCTGAGCCCGGTGTCGCGCAACAGGGTGACGGCCTGCTCGATGCGGCGCGTCAGCAGGTAGCGGTGCGGCGGGACCCCGAAGGCCCGTTTGAAGGAGCGCGCGAAATGAGCTTCAGTGACGCCGCTCACCTCGGCAAGGCGCTTGACGGGCCAAGCCTCGTGCGACGCGGCGTCCATGCGGTCCTTGGCGCGCAGCAGCCGGCGCAGCAGGACCGGATCTTGCAACGCGTCAGCGCCGCCCGGTGCGGGGGACGAGGCAAGCGGCCGGGCGCGAGGGTCTTTGCGAGGAGGCATGAGTCCGGGAGGGCTGACGGAATGCGTAGTTTAGGCTCGCGCGAGCGCTTCGTGGGCGCGAACTTGGGCGCGTGCAGAAGTGCTGGAGCCACGGCGTCGGCTGCATTCGGGCAGGAAGCGGCGGCGCATCGCCATGCCGAGTCGGCCACGTGATGCTTGATGCACTTCGCCGCCTACAACCTACAATTTGAACGCGCGCCCCTCCTTGTGCGGTACGGTTGCATAAATTGAAAGACGGCAGTTGAAAGACGGCGGGCACCGCACCTTCGCGGCATCCGCGGCCCTGTCGGAATCAAACCGGGCCGCCTGCGGATCGCGGGCCGTCCAACATTGGGGTAACGCAGGTGTTGGCGTGACTGTTTTACCGCCTTGTACGAGCGCGGCGCACCGGCCGGATGCCGCGCTTGCGTTCGCGTCGGCGTATGAGCGCTGCGGGCATCGCGTAACAGGCGATGCAAGCAGCACCTTAAGAAAAAGATTGAGGTCACCATGTACAGACAATCGACATCGCCGGGTTTCATCGCCGTCATCACGTTGCTGTTCACTGCGCTCACCGCGCTCTATCTGCTGATAGGCGGGGCATGGCTGCTCTCGCTCGGCGGCTCCGCGTATTACGTCGTGACCGGCATCGTGCTGCTCGGTGTGAGCTGGCTGCTGTACCGTCGCAGCGCCGCGGCGCTCGCGCTCTACGCGCTTGTGCTAGTCGGCACTGCGGTCTGGGCGCTGTGGGAGTCGGGCCCCGACTTCTGGGCGCTCGCGCCGCGCTCCGGCGTGCTCGTCGTGTTCGGCGTGTGGCTGTTGCTGCTCGTGAGCCGGCGCCTCGACGCGCCGCGCAAGCTCGGCGTGACGTCGCTCATCGGCGCGCTCGTGATCTGGGCCGGCGTGCTCGTCTATGCGAGCTTCAACGATCCGCAGACGCTCAACGGCACGCTGAGCGCGGCGGCCACGACGCCCGCGGCCAACCCGAACGGTATCGATCCGTCCGACTGGCCCGCGTATGGCCGCACCCAGGAAGGCACGCGCTATTCGCCGCTGCAGCAGATCACGCCCGAGAACGTCAAGAACCTGCAGGTGGCCTGGACCTTCCGCACCGGCGACATGAAAGGTCCGAACGACCCCGTCGAAATCACCAATGAAGTCACGCCGATCAAGATCGGCAATCTGCTGTATCTGTGCTCGCCCCACCAGATCCTGTTCGCGCTCGATGCAAAGACGGGCGAGCAGAAATGGAAGTTCGATCCGAAGCTGCGGGCCGACCCGTCGTTCCAGCACGTGACCTGCCGCGGCGTGTCGTATCTCGATCTCTCGGCAAGCGCCGCGACCGCGCAGCCCGCCACGCCCACGAGCGACGCCGCCGCGGCAGCCACGGTGGCGTCCACGGCCAATGGCGCGTGTACGCGCCGCATCTATCTGCCTGTCAACGACGGCCACCTGTACGCGCTCGATGCGCAGACGGGCGAGCGCTGCGCGGGCTTCGGCAACAACGGCGACCTCGATCTGCAACACGCGCAGCCGGTCAAGACGCCGGGCATGTACGAGCCGACCTCGCCACCGATCGTGACGAACACGGCAATCATCGTGGCGGGCGCGGTGGAAGACAACTTCTCGACGCGCGAGCCTTCCGGCGTGATCCGCGGCTTCGACGTGCGCACCGGCCAGTTGCTGTGGGCATTCGATCCGGGCGCGCAAGACCCGAACAAGATTCCGGGCGCGGGCGAAAACTACACCATCAATTCGCCGAACTCGTGGGCGCCCTCCGCCTACGACGCGAAACTCGACCTCATCTATTTGCCGATGGGCGTGACGACGCCGGACATCTGGGGTGGCAACCGCACGGCCTTGCAGGAGCGCTATGCGAGCGGCCTGCTGGCGCTGCATGCATCGACAGGCAAGCTGGCGTGGTTCTACCAGACCGCGCACCACGATCTGTGGGACATGGACCAGCCCTCGCAGCCCACGCTCGCCGATATCACCGGCAAGGACGGCAAGACGGTGCCCGTCGTGTATGCGCCCGCCAAGACCGGCAACCTGTTCGTGCTGGACCGCCGTACCGGCGCGCTGGTCGTGCCCGCGCCCGAAACGCCGGTGCCGCAGGGCGCCGCACCCGGCGATCATGTTTCGCCCACGCAGCCGTTTTCCGATCTCACGTTCCGTCCAAAGAACCTGCTCACCGACGCCGACATGTGGGGCGCGACGATGTTCGACCAGCTTGTATGCCGCGTGATGTTCCACAAGCTGCGGTATGAAGGCACGTTCACGCCGCCTTCGCTACAAGGCACGCTGGTGTTTCCAGGCAACCTCGGCATGTTCGAATGGGGCGGCATTGCCGTCGACACCGATCGTCAGCTCGCCATCGCCAATCCGATCGCCCTGCCCTTCGTCTCCCGTCTGATCCCGCGCGGCCCCGGCAATCCGACGGAGCCGGAACCGGGCGCAAAAGGCAGCGGCACGGAAGCGGGCATCCAGCCGCAATATGGCTTGCCGTACGGCGTGACGCTGAACCCGTTCCTCTCGCCGCTCGGTCTGCCATGCAAACAGCCGGCGTGGGGCTATATTTCGGCGATCGATCTGAAGACCAACGAGATCGTGTGGAAGAAGCGCATCGGCACAGTGCGCGACAGTTCGCCGATTCCGCTGCCGTTCAAGATGGGCATGCCGATGCTCGGCGGGCCGATCGTGACGGCGGGCGGCGTCGCGTTCATCGGTGCGACCGCGGACAACTATATCCGCGGGTTCGATGTCAACAACGGCAAGGAAGTCTGGCGCGCGCGTCTGCCCGCGGGCGGCCAGGCCACGCCGATGAGCTATTCGATCGATGGCCGCCAGTACATCCTGATCGCCGCGGGTGGCCACGGGTCGTTCGGCACCAAGCTTGGCGATTATGTGATCGCGTACGCGCTGCCGCAGTAGCACAGGAGGTCGGGCGCGGGTCAGAATCGCGATCCGCGCCCTTTGAAGAAGGCTTTTGGAACGCTACGGAGGATATCGTAAGGAGTCCATGATCCCCGCCAATCATCGCAAAATGGTCATTCGTGAAGACGCGTAACCTCACATCATGCCTTTGCGCTGACAGGCAAATATCTACCCGGCAAGAAAGCTTTAGTAAGCGCTTCGCCTTAAGGCTATCTAATCCCGTTTTGGCAACCGGGACTCGAGCTCTAACATGCGCAGCAAGGCTGCTTTGTCGTTTTGATATTAAGAGTGGGACAAGAAAGGAAACCAGAACATGAATCGTCGCGTACGCCAAATCCCGGTATCAGGAGCAAACGTGAGGTGGCTGCTGTTGATCGCCGCGCTCGCGGGAACCAGCGGATTGCAAGGTTGCTCGACTACGCTCGAAACGTTTGGATTAGGGGCTGGATTGGGCATCGGCGTAGGCGTGATTGGCGCTGTCGGCACGATCGCGTGCGCGATCGGTTGTGAGCGCAACCACGGGTTTTGACGGGTCTCGCGAGGATCCAACGCGAGCGGACCATGCCGAAGCATCCGGCAGGGCCGCTCTCCGAAGTACTCATCCAGGCGGTTAATGACCACGCCCTTCACCTGGCCGTTAGTGGACTATCGCATCACCTTCTGATCTTCTTTACTGGCTACGCGCAAGATTCCTCGCAACCTCCTCAACTGCCCGGATGTTCGGGGCGCTTCGCACCAGCAGATCGAGTGGACACCATGGATAAGGAAGTGAGCTTACCCATCCCAGGATCGAATCTCCGAGTTCACCTGGCAGCGTTTTCATCTCTTCAATGGTGATTTCAAGCTTCGCAACCAGTCCAGAATCATCTCGACTCAACCATGCGTAGCTCCCGAAACCCAAACGCACTGCGCCCGAAACTTTTTCCGTCATGCAAACGAGCCACTTGCAACTAAATGCGCTCGCGTGGTCCGGCGGAACCTCCATGCAAAAGGTATAGATATTTTCGTAACGTTGCGCGAACTGACTTACCAGCGTCTCCGATATGCCCTTCAGGCCTTTCACCGTTGAAGGAAACGATATCTCGTCAGTCTTGACCTCCATCACGAGCTCCGCATCGGCAGCGAATGCGCGGGACATGAGATGCGGGCGGTTGCCGTCCTTCGCAAGAAGGTAAGTTTCGATCGACTGCCGTAACAGGGTCATCCTGGATCCATGGAGCAAAGTTGTTTCGCGCCGAGTCTACGCGATGCTTCTGCCCGGATAGTGATGACCCTACGTTGCGCATGGACGCCGTGCTCGCGAAAATCAGGCGCCGCTCCCTCCAACCGTCTTCATACTCTTCCACTGACCTTGCTGAACCTGAAACAGCGTGTACGGCGGCTTGATCAGATCGCCGTAAGGGTCGAACGTGATCTGTCCCGTCACGCCCGTGACGCTGACCTTGGACAGACTATCGACGATCTTCGCGCGGTCCAGTGAATTCGCCGTGTGGATCGCCTTGAGCATGGCGAGCGCTGCGTCGTACGCAAACGGCGCATACAGTTCCACGTCCTGATTGAAGCGCGCCTTGTAGCGCTTGCCGAACTCCACGGCCGCGGGCAGCTTGTCGAGCGCGGGGCCCGGCTCCAGATCCTGCGTGCCGTCGCCCGCCGTACCCGCGATCTGCAGGAACGCATTGCTCTTCAACGCGCCCGCGCCGAACAGTTGAGCCGTCATGCCGAGCGAGCGCATCTGTTTGATCAGCATCGCCCCCTGTTCATCCAGGCCGCCGAAGAAAATCAGATCGACGTTCTTACTCTTCAGCGTCGTGAGGACGGCGCGAAAATCGACCGCCTTGTCGTTGGTGAACTCGCGATCGACGATGTTGCCGTTCGCTTCTTTCGCGCCTTTTTCGAATGCATCCGCCAGTCCTTGTCCGAACGCCGTGCGGTCGTCGATGATACCGATGCGCTTCGCCTTCATCTGCTCGACCACGAAGTGCCCCGCCACCACGCCGCCGATACCGTCGTGACCCATCGTGCGAAACACGTTCTTGTAGCCCTGCTTGGTCAATTGCGGATTGGTCGAACCGGGCGTAATCATCGCGACGTTAGCCTGGTGATACACCGTCGAGGCCGGAATGCTGCAACCCGAGTTGTAATGGCCGATCACGCCGACCACGCCGTCGTCGACCAGCTTCTGTGCCACCTGAATCGCCACGCGCGGATCGGCCTGGTCGTCCTGCACGTCGAGCACAAATTTCACCGGCTTACCATCGACAGTGGGATGCCGCGCGTTTTCTTCATCGAGCGCCAGTTGCGCGCCGTACTGCAGGTCTTTCCCCACGCGTGCAACGGGACCCGTCAACGGTCCGACAAAGCCGATCCTGACGACTTCAGGGTCGGCTGCCCACGCGAACGGTGCGTGCGCACCGATCAGACAAACGGTAAAACTCAACAGCCAATTGCGGCGATTCATGATGCGCTCCTTGCGAGTTGTCACGTCGCGCGTTATGTCGAATGAGCGGCTCGATGCGCGACGCGTCGAAACCGTCCTACGTAGAGGTGGATGAAACTAAAACCTGGTGCCACGATGTTCGCCGTTATGCCTTTCGCCCAGCGCCGAAACGCGTCGCCGCGTACGGCGCGAGATCGAGCGCAGGCGCGCGCCGTGCGACCAGATCCGCGACGATGCGCGCGCTTATGCCGGCGAGCGTCACCCCGAGATGCTGGTGACCGAATGCATAGATCACGCGTTCGCTCGCGCGTGAACGCGCGAGCACCGGCACGCCGTCCGGCAAGGTCGGGCGAAATCCGAGCCAACTGCTGTCGGGCGTAGTGAGCGCGGGCAACGCGCGTCTGGATGAAAACGTCAGCAAGTCGATCAGCGAGCGGTTGCGCGAGTCGCTAAAGCCGCCCAGTTCGACCGTTCCCGCAACGCGGATACCGTCGCTCATCGGCGTCATGTAAAAGCCTCGCTCGGCCCAGCCGACCGGCCGTGAAATCAGTTGCTGCGCGCCCGGATAACGCACGTGATAGCCACGCTCGGTGTCGAGCGGCACGCTGTCGCCGCATTGCCGCGCAAACTGCGCAGAACGCGCGCCCGTCGCGACGATCACATGGCCAAAGCGCCGCGTAACGCCGTCGGCTGTCACACTCGCGCCATCGGCCGCAGGCTGCACCGCGCTGACCGTCGATCGCTGCAGCGTCAGCCCTTGCGCCACGAGCTGCTCGTAAAGCGTTTGCAGGAAGCCTTGCGGATCGGAGAAATGCCAACTGTCGCTGAACAGCACGCCGCGCTCGAATATCGGCGCCAGCGACGGTTCGAGCGTGCGAATGTCGTTGGCGCCCAGCACGTCGAACGCGACGCCGAGTTGCTTGCGCAAACCGAGTGCGGGGCTCGCCGCGTCGAACGACGCCGCGCTCGAATAGAGATAGAGACACTCGCGCCGCCGTACAAAACGTGCCAGGCCGGCGTTTGCCAGCAACGGCGCGTAACCCTCCTGCGCTTGCGCGAGCAATGCAGCGAGTGCGCCGGCACTGGCCTTGTAATTGCGCGGCAGCGAACTCATCATGAAGCGCGCGAGCCATGGCACGAGGTGCGGCAGATACTGATAGCGCAGCCTGAATGGACTCTCGCCAGAAAACAGGTAGCGCGGCAAGTCGCGGAACACAGACGGGTTGTTCACCGGAATGCACGCGTAGTGAGCAAACGTTCCCGCGTTGCCGAACGACGCGCCCTGTCCGACGCCGGACGGATCGAACAGCGTGACCCGATGCCCGTCGCGCATCAACGACGCCGCGCTGGCGAGGCCGATGAATCCCGCTCCGACGATAGCGATCTCCGACATTACTTGCGCCCTTCCATCGCATACGACAGCCACGAAGACAAAACGCGCATTGCAACACTCCCACTGACAGATTCCTGGGCACTGCCCGGCGTCGTTGCTGCATGTCCGCCACCAGACAAACTCTGGCATCTAGAATCACACAATAAATTTTTGTGTGCAATCAAAAAACATATTGTGTGGTCATAGCATTTTCCCTGGAGGGTCCCAGGCATGCTCTTCGCCACCTGCCGGCGGTTCAGCGGGAAACTCGCGGAAGCCTCGCAGTCGCACGGGCGTGGTATAGAATCGCCACACCTCCGCACAATTGCGGACAAAGCCAGTTTGTATGGAGACAGTTGATCTTATGGCTTCTGGCAAAGACGCAACCCGCGCCGCCAACGGCACGCCGGATCCGGCGAAGCGCTCGACTTACATCGAGGTGTCCAGTTCGATCGAGAAGGACATCCGCAGCGGCATCTATCCGCCCGGCAGCCGACTGCCGCCGCAGCGGCAACTGGCGACTGCTCTGGGCATCAACGTATCGACGGTGTCGCGCGCGTACAAGGAATTGCAGTTGCGCGGGCTGGTGATCGGCAGCAAACGGCGCGGGTCGCTCGTGACGGGCGGGGCGATGCCGAGTGTCGAACCGGCGCAATCCGCGCAATCGGCAAGCAATGGCTTGATCGACCTCACCGTGAACCGGCCGGCGACGGGCGAATTTCTCGCGTGTCTGGCACGTACGTTGGCCGAGTTGCCGCGAGATCCGCGCTTTGCGCAATTGCAGGAATACCAGCCGCCGCAGGGCCCCGAATGGGCGCGCGCCGCCGGCGCCCGCTGGATGGCCGCGCCCGGCTTCACGCCGGACGCCGGCCAGGTGGTCGTGACGAGCGGCGCGCAGCACGGTTTGTATGCGGTGCTGAACAGCCTGATCGGCACGGACGGCGTGATCCTCGCCGACCGCCTCACCTACTATGGGTTGAAAGCGCTCGCGCCCGTGTTTCAGTTCGAGATCGTCGGCATTCCGAGCGACGGCGATGGACTGCTGACCGATGAAGTCGACGCCGCGTGCCGGCGCATGCCCGTGAAGGCGATCTTCACGGTGCCCAATCTGCAGAATCCGACTGTCACGACAATGAGTCTCGAACGCCGCATGGCGCTCGTGGATATCGCTCGCCGGCACGGCGTCGCGATCATCGAGGATGACGTGTATGGGCCGCTGGTATCGCAGCGTTTGCCGACGATCGCAAGTCTTTGTCCGGAACTGACTTTCCATATCGCGGCGACCTCGAAGATTCTCGCGCCTGGGCTGCGGCTCGGCTACCTGTCGAGTCCGCCGGACAGTTCGGCGCTGTGCGCGGAGGCCGTGCGCACGACCGCCTGGATGCCTGCGCCAATGTCGATGCTGATCGCGTCGATCTGGATCGAGGACGGCACTGCGCGCCACATCATGGACGCGCAACTCGCCGAGATTCGCGCGCGCCACGCGCTCGCACGGGAGTTGTTGCCGCAGGCGTTACTGCGCTCCGATCCGGCGTGCATGTTCGTCTGGCTCAAGTTGCCGCCGCCCTGGCGCGCCGATGATTTCGCCGCCAATGCAAAGGCGCGCGGGGTGGTGGTGATGCCTTCTTCGGCGTTCGCGGTGGATCGCTCGGAGATCGAGCACGGCGTGCGGATCAACCTTGCTTGCGCGTCGAGCCGCGATCAGCTTGTTAGTGCGTTGCGCTTGCTGGCTGGAACATTGAAGGATCGGCCGAGGGCGTTGTTCGGGACGATCTGAGGCGGGTCATCAATGCGAAGACACGTGAAAGCTTCGATGCGAATTCACAGCCGGCGTAGAATCCAAGCTGCATTCTCGACCGGGTAAAGTGGTTGTACACCCGACTCCGTATCAGTCTGACACGATCCCGGCCGCCGGCGGGTTGAAGCGCGAGACGCTCATTCCGCCGTGCACCGATCTTGCCGGGTGCACAAGGAGACATGACCATGGCAAAGCTCGTCGCGCTATACAAGACGCCGTCAAACACCGAGGCATTCGACGCACACTACTTCTCGAAACATGTGCCTCTGGCCAAGACGCTATCCGGACTTCAGCGCTATGAAGTGAGTACCGGGCCGGTCGCGACCCCGCAAGGCGGCTCCCCGTATCATCTCGCGGCAATCCTGAGTTTTGATTCGATGGAATCCCTGCAACAGGCACTCAGTTCACCTGAAGGTAGAGCGACAGCGGGCGATCTGGCCAATTTTGCACAAGCCGGTGTCGAGCTTCTCGTATTCGACACTAAAGACGTTTAAACACGGGCCGGTGAGCAGGCTGCGCGCGAAGCATCGCGGCCAGCATGAATTTTGGCAAAGCGCGGCGGTGGATGAGCACTGCCGTCGCTAGCTAACCGCAGGCGCCCTCGGGACGACGCTCGATTAGCAGGACTCGCCGTCCTCGCCGGATTATCCATCGCTGGCGATTCAAACACCGAACCACGCTGGCGGCTGTCATTCGACACTGGTCACTGCACGTCCGCCTATCCTTTGCCCAAGTCCGATGCGCTGCCATCGGCGATATCAAACCCCACCTTTCGGCCTGAATATGTATGTCAATTAAATGCCAAATAGTGGCATAACCAAGGTCAATTTGAACGGTTCGCCATTTTGTGCCAGGATATGTAATACATATCTAGCATGGAAAGAAGATGCTGAAGCTTCATGAGCCGATCGTGACGGAAATGATCGAGGCCATCGTGTCAGGGCGGCACGCGCCGGGCGCCTCCCTACCGAACGAGATCGATCTGGCCCAGGCGCGAGGGGTCAGCCGCACTGCAGCCCGTGAAGCCATGCAAAAGCTGCAGTCCCTCGGCCTGATCGAAGTGCGTCGACGCAAGGGGGCCAGCGTGCTGCCACGCAGCAACTGGAATCTGCTGGACCCGACCGTACTCGACGCGGCGATTGCATATGCTACGGACGTCGACTTTTTCCAGTCCCTCATCGAGGTACGCCTGCTGATTGAACCGCGTGCCGCGGAACTCGCCGCACAACGCGCGAACGATCGGGATCTCGAACGGATCGGAGCCGCACTCGCTTCAATGGAGGCCGAAGCCGAAGGAACGCGGGGTCCTGGTTGGCGGATTGCGGATCTGGCGTTCCACACCTCAATCATCGACGCAACGGGGAACTGGGTTTTGCGGCAACTGATCGTGACAATCGGAGCTGCGCTTGCCGCCGAGATCCGCGTGACGGGTCAGTACGCGGCGTCCCCTAAGGAATCCTTGCAACTGCACCGGAACGTCTTTGAAGCGATTCGCAGGCATCAGCCCACCGAGGCGCATGCCGCGATGACCTGGCTGCTCATCTCGACACAGCGCGAGCTTGACGCATTGAATCGCGACGGCAAATTCCTCCCGAGACAATAAGCGGCTAACTGAATATCAAACGGCACCCAACAAATGGATAGGGAGACGACATGCGCAAACTCCGCTCGCAAAGCTGGTTCGGCAGAAACGACAAGGATAGTTTCATACACCGTTCATGGATGAAGAACCAGGGCATTCCGCACGACGAATTCGACGGACGTCCGGTCATCGGCATCTGTAATACGTGGTCCGAACTGACGCCTTGCAATGCGCACTTTCGTGAGCTGGCGGAGTACGTGAAAAAGGGCGTGCATGAAGCGGGCGGCCTGCCGCTGGAATTCCCGGTGATGTCGCTCGGCGAATCGAATCTGCGGCCCACCGCAATGCTGTTTCGCAACCTCGCTTCCATGGATGTCGAGGAATCGATTCGCGGCAATCCGATGGACGGCGTGATCCTGCTGGTCGGCTGCGACAAGACCACGCCGGCCCTGCTGATGGGCGCGGCGTCGTGCAATCTACCCGCATTGGCGGTTTCCGGCGGACCGATGTTGAACGGCCGCTTTCGCGGCAAGAACATCGGCTCCGGCACGGGCGTATGGCAGATGTCCGAGGAAGTACGCGCCGGTACGATGACGCAGGAAGAATTCACCGAGGCCGAGTCGTGCATGAACCGCTCGCGCGGCCACTGCATGACGATGGGCACGGCGTCGACCATGGCCTCGATGGTCGAATCGCTCGGCATGGGCTTGCCGCACAACGCGGCGATTCCCGCCGTCGATGCGCGCCGTCAGGTGCTCGCGCATCTCGCGGGCCGGCGCATTGTCGACATGGTTCGCGAGGATCTGACGATGGACAAGATCCTCACGCGTCAGGCGTTTGAAAACGCGATCCGCACGAACGCCGCGATCGGCGGCTCGACCAATGCAGTCGTTCACCTTATCGCGCTCGCGAAGCGCATTGGCGTGGAGTTGTCGCTGGAGGATTGGGAGCTCGGTTCGAACGTGCCGTGTCTCGTGAATCTGCAACCGTCCGGCGAGTATCTGATGGAGGATTTTTACTACGCGGGCGGCTTGCCGGCCGTGTTGAAGCAACTCGGCGAACAGGGATTGCTGCATAAAGAAGCGCTGACCGTGAACGGCAAGACGCTCTGGGACAACGTGCGCAACGCGCCGAATCACGACGAGAAGGTCATCACGACGTTCGCCGAGCCGTTCAAGCCGAAGGCCGGCATTGCGGTGCTCAAGGGCAATCTGGCGCCGAATGGCGCGGTGATCAAACCGTCGGCGGCGACCGCGGCGTTGCTCAAGCATCGTGGCCGCGCGGTCGTGTTCGAGAACATCGAGGAGTTGCACGCGAAGATCGACGACGATTCGCTCGACATCGACGAGCATTGCATCATGGTGCTCAAGGGCGCGGGGCCGAAGGGTTATCCGGGCTTTGCGGAAGTCGGCAACATGCCGCTGCCCAAGAAGGTGCTGCAAAAAGGCATTACGGACATGGTGCGCATTTCGGATGGCCGCATGAGCGGCACGGCTTACGGTGCGGTGGTGCTGCACGTATCGCCGGAAGCGGCCGCGGGCGGCCCGCTCGCGTTCGTGCAAACCGGCGACATGATCGAGCTGGACGTCGAGGCAAGGCGCCTGCATCTGGACGTCACCGACGAGGAACTCGCGCTCCGGCGCGCAGCATGGCAGGCGCCGGAAGCGCCCAAACGCGGCTACTACAAACTCTACGTCGAACACGTGCTGCAAGCCGACCAGGGCGCGGATCTGGATTTCCTGGTGGGATCGAGCGGTGCGCCGGTGCCGCGCGACTCGCACTGATCCTGAACTGGCAGCGGATGCTATCCATGACACCTGACACCCATTCTTCACCGAGCGGAATCTGGCCTGTCCTTTACGCATTCTTCGACTCCCGCAACCAGTTGGATCGCGAAGCGCAAAGAATTCAGATCAACGCGACGATCGCGGCGGGCGCGCGGAGCATCGTCATACTCGGTCTCGCGACCGAGGTAAACCGGTTGTCGCTCGAAGAGAAACATCGTCTGATCGACTGGGCCAGCGAAGACATCGCGGCACGTGCCCCGCTCGTCGTGACGATCACGGGCGACACCGTGGACGCGCAAGTCGCGCTGGCTAACTACGCCGTTGAGCGCGGCGCTTCCTGGCTGATCCTTCAGCCTCCGTCGATGCGCGACAAACCGGAGTCGTTCTATTTCGACTTCTTTGCCGCGGTGATGCAGCGCACACACGCCCCCGCAGGCATTCAGAACGCACCGGAATATCTGGGCGTCGGCCTGTCAGCGGAATCGATTGTGATGCTTGCGAATCAATGCCCCAATTTCCGCCTGCTTAAAGGCGAGGGACCGGCGACAACGATTCAGCAAACCGTCGACCGGCTGCGCGGGCTCGGTCACACGTTACCGGTCTTCAATGGCAGAGGTGGGCAAGAACTTGTCGACAACCTGCGAGCCGGATGTGCGGGACTGATCGTAGCGCCAGACACCTTCGACCGGCAGGTCGCGATACACCGGGCATTCGCTAACGGACTCGAACAGGAAGCCGAAGCACTGTATGCCCAAACGTTGCCGGCTATCGTCTTTGTGATGCAGTCGCTCGACGCGCTCACGTGCTACGGCAAACGGATCGCCGCGTGGCGCATGGGCTTCGACGTGCAGCACGATCGCGGCGTCGCGCCGACGGCGTTTGGGCTGGAATGCGCGCGGCGCTTCGCCATGCAGCTCGGTCCCTTCGGCTAACGAAAAACCGCACACGCCGGCTAGAAACGCCAACCTTCCGCCACTTACACCCGTGCCGCGCAAACCTGCGCGGGCCCTCGGCAACGGCGTCATCACGCGCCAGGCATTGCCGCCCTCGAGCAATGCTTCAGAACTGAAAAGCAAAGCATAAATAACTGTTTGTCATCGCCATGCGAATCGGCCTTTAATAACAAACTCGCCTTCGCGAGGCACCGCCTTTTGCCGATACAAATTCGCCGTCCGGATCGCTGGGCAAAATGAATCCGCCCTGAGGTGTGTTGACCCGTACTGGCTCCATCTCGGAGCAGTCCTTTTTCACGGCTTATCTGGGACCAACCGACATGGCTGATGTCACCTATTCACGCAACGGCTATGCCGCTTCGCCCCGGTTTTACCGGGGCGTTTCGAAACGCACGCTCTACAGGTGGCTTTCGTGGGCCGTTCCAGCACTCGTGCTCGTGCTGTGGCAAGTCGCGGCGCGCATTGGACTGATTGCGCCACAGGTTCTCCCGGCTCCGAGCAGCGTAGCCGCAAGCGCGTTGGATCTGGCCAGAAACGGTGATCTCTTCATTCACCTCGGCGTGTCGCTTTTGCGTGCCGCTACGGGATTTGCAATCGGTGGAACGATCGGACTCGCGCTCGGCATTCTGGTCGGCTTCTCGCCGCTTGCGCAGGCGCTGCTGGATCGTTCAATCCAGATGGTGCGCGCAATTCCTTTTCTGGCGATGCTGCCGCTCGTCATCGTCTGGTTCGGCGTGGGCGAGGCGGCGAAAATCTTTCTGGTCGCGCTTGCCGTGCTCTTCCCCATCTACATCAACACCATGCTGGGCATTCGCCAGATTGATCCGAAGCTGATGGAACTCGCGAAGGTGATCGGCTTGAACCGGAGCGCGGTCGTGCGGCGCATCATTCTGCCTGGCGCGATGCCGTCGATCCTGACGGGCGTGCGTTACGCACTCGCCCATGCCTGGCTCGCGCTCGTCATTGCGGAAACGCTTGCGACAACGAAAGGCATCGGCTTTCTGGCCATGGATGCCCGCGAATTCCTTCAGACCAACGTCATTCTGTTGACCATCATCATCTACGCGATCGTCGGCGTCGTGGCGGACGCGCTGGTGCGGTTGCTCGAAGCGCGCTTCCTCTCATGGCATGCGAATTACGCCAAAGGAGCACGCCAGTGAGCCTCGATCTTGCACTGCCCCAGGATGCCGCCGTTCAGGCGCTCAATGAGGAACGGGTGAACCGCTCGCCGCTCGCCGTATCGGTGCGCGGTCTGCAACGCAGCTACGGCACGCGTGTCGTCATCGATGCGCTGGATCTCGATATCCGCGAAGGTGAATTTGTCGCGCTGCTCGGAGAAAGCGGTTGTGGCAAGACCACCCTGTTGCGTGCGCTGGCCGGGCTCGATCTACCCGACGCCGGCCAGATCCGTGCGCCCGAACGGCCTTCCGTCGTGTTCCAGGAGCACCGCCTGCTGCCTTGGGCGACGCTGTGGGAGAACGTCGCGCTCGGTCATGAAACGACGATCGGCCGTGCGGGAGCGGCGCGTGCGTTGGCCGAAGTCGGGCTCTCCGGCCGGGAAGACGACTGGCCGCGCAATCTCTCCGGCGGTCAGGCGCAACGCGTGGCGCTGGCGCGCGGCCTCGTGCGCGATCCCGCGCTGCTGCTGCTCGATGAACCGTTCGCGGCGCTCGACGCGCTCACGCGCATCAAGATGCACGGACTCGTCAAGGAACTCGTCGCGCGCCATCACCCTGGCGTGCTGCTCGTCACGCATGACGTCGACGAGGCGCTCACGCTCGCCGACAGGATTCTTGTCATGCGCGCGGGGCGCATCGCGGCGTCCTTCCAACCCAACAACCAGACGCCGCAGGCACTGCGGCCAATCCTGCTCGACGAGCTCGGCGTTCAGTCTCACTAAGCGCTTTTCCGCATGACTCCAAGGACCTGACAAGGATGAACGATTCTTTACTGAGCCGCCGCCAGTTGTTGCGCGCGGCGGGTGGCCTGCTGGCCGGCGCCGCCGCCGGCGGACTGTTTCCGGCTCGCGCCGCCGAGCCGCGCAAGCTGACCCGCAACACCGATACGGTTCGCGTCGGCTGGGGCTACGGCGCCCTGCCGGACATCGCCAAACAGCGCGGTGTGTTCGAAAAGACACTGGCTGCAAAGGGCATCAAGGTCGAATGGGTCGGGCCGTTCCCCAACCATGCGCCGTCGATTCAAGCGGTCGTCGGCGGCAGCGCGGATTTCGGCTTCTGGGGATCGACGACGCCGGCGCTGGCCGCGATGCTGGCCGGCTCCCCTCTCGTCTTCAACGCGTTCGACATCTATTCGCCGCGCTCGACCGCGATCATCGTGAAGAAATCGAGCGGTATCAATTCGGTCGCCGATCTCGTGGGCCGCAAGGTCGCGGTCAATCGTTCCGGACTGGGCGAATTCCTGTTGATTGCCGCGCTGGAGAAGCATCACATCGACCGCAGCAAGGTCGAGTTCGTCTACCTGAATCCGCCCGATGCCGCGCCGGCGTTTGCGCAAGGCGTAGTGGACGCGTGGTCGATGTGGTCGCCGGCCGTGGACATCGCACGCCATGCCAACGACGCGAAGGACATTTTCAACGAAGGACGCGACCTCGATTTCCTGATCGATTACAGCTCGCTCGTGACACGCCGAAAATTTACCGAAGAGAATTCCGAGTTGATTCGCGCAGTGATCGATGCGTACTACGTCGAAGGAGCGTGGCAGTCGGCGCATTCCGCAGAATCCGAGCAGCTCGTGCAGCAGGAAGCCAAATATCCGGATCAGGTGCGCGACTATCTGACGAGCCTGAAGCGCGTGAACCAATTCCACGAACCGGACGACGCCGCGTTCATCGCGCAGTTCCAACGTGCCGCCGATTGGCTCGCGGAACGCAAGATCATCAAGTCGCGAATCAAGGTCGCGGACTACAGCGTGAAGGTTTGATAGGACATACGATGGCAACCAGGCTCGTCTCACCCTTGTCCGCCACACTCGGTTTCGCCGATGCGCTAACCCATATCGCAGCGACCGCGGTCGAGCGGGAACGCAATCACCGTTTGCCGCATGAGGAGATCGCGACACTCAAGGCGCTCGGCTTCGGCGCGCTGCGCCTGCCAGCGGAGGCCGGCGGCCGCGGTGTGTCGTTGAGCGAACTTTTCATCGTGGCGCGCGACGTTGCGGCAGCGGATTCGAACATTGCTCACGCGTTCCGCAATCATCTGTGGCAAGTCGAAGCGGCGCTCAGACGCCGGGATCACCCGTTCCATGCACACGTTCTCGATCTGACCGGCAAGAACAAAACCGTTGGCCTCAGCTTCACCGACAGCGACGCCGTGGCGGCGGGCGCGCGTCCGAGCCAGGTGCTGAGCCGGCTCGAATGGGACGAAGCGCGCCGCGCGTATATCGGCTCTGGCGAGAAGGTCTACGCGACCGGCAACCTCTACAACGACGCATTTGTTGGACTCGCGGTGGAAAGCCGTGAGGGCCGAACCGTGCAATACGTGCTCGACCGTGGCCAGGGTGTCGGCAACGACGACGACTGGCAGGGATTTGGTCAGCGCCTGACGGGCTCGGGCACGGCGAAGTTTCATGCCGTGACGGTGCCCGCGGCGCATGTCTATCCGACAGACCCACCGCGAGGCGAAGAAGCGGCGCCGTGGGGCTACACCTTTCATCAGGTCTATCTGACCAACAGCATTGCAGGCATCGTGCGGCGGGTCGCGTTGGACGCCGTCGAGGTGTTGCGCGCACGCGGGCGCAACTTCTATCACGGCGACGCGGCGCATCCCAGCGACGAGCCGGTACTGCAAACGCTGCTTGGCCGGATTCGCGCCTACGCCGCCAGCGTCGAGGCAACCGCCGATCGTGCCGTAGCGGCGCTTCAGCGCACCTGGGACAGCTATGGCACAGCCGACGAATATGACACCACGCTCGCCGCAACGCTCTCGGCGGCGGAAGCCAAGGTCGTGATCGACGATCTCGCCCCGCAGATCGCCAGTTGGCTGATCGACCTCGGGTCGGGCTCGGTGGTATCTCGCGTGGGCGCGCTGGACCGGCATTGGCGCAACATCAAGGTGATTGCTTCGCACAATCCGCGCCTATACAAGGAGCGGTTGCTTGGGCAGAACCTCTTGACCGGACAGCTTCCGCCCACCGGCGCGTTCTTCTGATCGCACACCGGATCGCCCGCGTCGCGCACGATCCGGAAACGGTTGCGCTCAGCTCGAAAGAAGCCGGTGAACGCGCGGCACGACCTCTTCCGCAAAGCTGCGCATGTCGGCTTCGAAAGGCTGGAACTGCAGCATGAAGAGTTCGATGCCCGCGCGGTGAAACGCGGCAACGCGCTGCGCGACGGTGTCGTAATCGCCGACCAGCCCCGCGGCCGTGCCGCCATTCGAGCCGACACGCGGCGATTGCGCGAAGGTCTGGTGCATCACCGCTTTCGGATCGATATTGGCTTTCTGCCGCTCGCGCAGCGGCTTGTCCAACTCGGCCAGCGCGAACAGATGCGCGAGATGCGCCTCTGCCTGCGCCTGTGTCTCGCGTGCGATCACGAAGGCCGACAGACCGAAACGCAATGCAGCCTGCGCGGCGGGACGCGGACGGGCGGATACATCGGCGATCAGACGCGCGACCTCGTCGTGCGGCTGACCGTTGATGAACCACACGTCGCCGTGCGCCGCCACCAGTTCGCGCGCCGGCTCCGACTCGCCGCCGACATAGATGCGCGGACGCGCGCGAAACGGATCAGCGGGACGCAACTGATATTCGTCGATACGAAAGTTGTCGCCGTGATGATTCACGACTTCGCCGCGCAACAGCGCCGCCACGACCTCGATCCATTCGCGGCCGTACGCGTAGCGTTCATCGTGCTCTGGAAAGCCAATGCCGGCACGTTCCAGCTCTGGACGATTCCACGCGTTCACCAGGTTGATCGCAAAGCGCCCGCCGCTGATGTGCTCGATCTGCTGAGCCATCTTCGCGAGCACGACCGGATGATAGAGATAAGGCTTGATCGCCGTGATGATCTCGATGCGCGACGTGAGCGCCGCCAATGCAGCAGACGCGGTCCATGCCTCGAGCTGGTCGAGCGAAGGATCATGCGGATTGACCGTGTGTTGAGCGACGAGCACCGAGTCGTAGCCGAGCCGCTCGGCCTCGAGTACAAGAGCCTTGTTGCGTTCCCATGAAGCATCATAAGGTTCGGCTGGATCCTGCAACGCGGCACGGCTACCGTGCACGAGCGCCCAAACGCCGAAGCGTGGAAGTTTGACTGACATCGCTTTGATATGCGGGAAGGCGGAAGAGCAAAACGCCCATGCTAACCCTGCCCGCGCGCGCGGCCTTCCAATTTCTATCGATATGGAAGTGACGGAAAGGCATTAAGAAAGCGAGGCGCCTCGCTGCTGGCCAGGAAAACTCGGTTGCGATTGCATGGAGGCGGGACGCAACACGCCATCAGGTCAACCCCAGGACGCCGGCTACAAGTCGCTGCTCTCTACGCACTACCGCGCATTCCTTGATCTCTGGCAAATAACTGCGGCGTAAGCTGCCTAGGCTTATACACAGGATGGGATTGCGTCGCCCGTCCATGCAGCGATGCAGCGACAGCGGGTGCGCTTCCTGCCGACGAATACACCATGTTTGAAACGCGAAACCCGGATGGCGGCACATCATCGGGTATTCGAAGGATTGGCCAATGTTACTGATCGCCGCGTTCATTTCGCTCGTGTTCCTTTACAGTCTGGTGTCGCGAAGACTGGAGAGTACGGCTATCACCGCACCGATCCTGTTCACCGCAGCCGGCGCCCTGCTCGCGATTTTTCCTGAAGCAGCAACCGAGCTAGTGCTCGACCGTAAAGGCTTGCTCCTCGTTGCGGAGCTGGGGCTTGTCATGACGCTCTTCACGGACGCCTCACGCGTCAGCCCGGGGATGTTGAAGGGCCATACGAACCTGCCAGTCCGCCTACTGAGCATCGGCATGCTGCTAACGATCGTGCTCGGCGCACTATGCGCCATGGTCGTTTTCCGAACGATTTCCTGGTGGGAGGCCGGCATTCTCGGCGCGATTCTCGCACCGACCGATGCCGGGCTTGGTCAGGTGATCGTCAACAGCGAGCTGGTGCCACAACGGATCCGTCAGGCGCTGAATGTCGAGGCAGGGCTCAATGACGGGCTCGCAGTCCCCTTCATGATGTTTTTCATTGCACTGGCGGTGGCACAAGAGAACCACACTGGCGGCGCCGTGTTCGTCAGATTTGTCGTTGAGCAGCTCGGCTACGGAGCGCTTGATGGACTCGTTATCGGGCTTCTAGGTGGCTGGCTGCTAGGCCTTTCGCGCCGCAAGAAGTGGATGGCCGAGCCGCTGGCCCAACTCGGTGTGGTGACGCTGCCACTCGCTTGCGTGCTGGCTTCGGACGCCGTCGGCGCGAGTATGTTCATCGCGGCTTTCGTGGCAGGACTCGCCACTCAAGTGGGCTTTAACGAGGTTGGCAAACATAGCGTCGAGTTCGCAGAAGACTGGGGCCAACTCTTCAACCTGTTCGTATTCTTTCTCTTCGGTCTGGTCGTTAGCCGGGTGTGGGCGCACTTCAGTCTCGTCGTGGTGATCTACGGCGTACTGAGCCTGACATTGATTCGCATGGTGCCGGTAGCGATTGCGCTGATAGGCACGCACCTCAGCCGTCCGACCGTCTTGTTCATGGGTTGGTTCGGTCCGAGGGGGCTTGCGTCGATCGTCCTTGCACTGGTTTATCTCGAAGGAGAATTGAATCTGCCGGCCGAATCCATTATCAAACAAGCCGTCATGGCGACCGTGCTGATCAGCATTTTTGCCCACGGGATCACAGCGCTAGTGGGCACGCGACGCTACGCGAACGCAATTACTCCTTTGAGCAGCAGTGCGCCGGAGCATGAGACGGTCGCGCCCGCTGTGGAGTATGTTGAGGATGCCTGAGGCATCTAAGGCATAACCCGACAGCCAGATTGAATTGTCGAGCAAACGCATGATGGTTGAATCCAGCCCGACTATCAGCATCTCCGCCTTATCTGCCGTAGATTTCGTGCCCACGCTGCTTCCTATGCTCGTGGCGAATGTCGGTACCCCGAACGACATAGACGACGGATTCCGCGATGTTGGTGGCATGGTCGCCGATACGCTCGATGGATTTCGCAATCAACAGGTAGTCGAGCCCAATCCGGACTGTCCGGGGGTCTTCCTTCATGGAGGTGACAAGCTTGACTACGCCGGCCCGAAATTCGGCGTCGATGGCTTCGTCGTCGCGGACAATCTGTGCGGCCGCCGTTGCATCCATGCGCGCAAATGCGTTTAGCGCTCTGCGAAGCATCTGCGTGGCCATTTCCCCAGAAGTCTTGATTTCAGCGATATTGAGTTTCCACGCGCCCGCATCCACGGCGACGCGGCGAGTTCGCTTCGCTATCTTGCGTGCCTCGTCGCCAACACGCTCGAGGTTGGCCGCGCACTTCAACGTCGCCATCAGAAGGCGCAAGTCGGAGGCTGCCGGCTGCCGGCGGGCAATCACGTTGACCACTTCGTCGTCGATCTCTATTTCCATGAGATTGAGCCGGCGTTCAGCATCGCCAACATGCTCGATAAGCGCCAGATCGAACGATTTCAGCGCTTCCAGCACGCACGCTATCTGTGACTCGACCAGCCCGCCCATTTCGAGCAGCTTCGTGGAGACCCGAGCGAGTTCGGTATCAAACCTGCTTGAAAGATGCTTGTCTGGCATGATCTGCTCGACTAGGAGTGGCACATGCTGTGCCGGCGAGGGTTGCCCGCAGCACAGCAAGCGCCGCGTTACGATTTTGCGGGCCTACCGGTTTTGACTGTTTCGACAGCCGAAATCGCCTCAAGCAGGCGTTTCATTGATGCCGTCTCGAGCAGAACCAAGCCCGCTCGCAGAAGCTCACTCTTCTTCACCGACACGCCCGCGCCCAGACACTTCTGTTTCAGTGCCGCAATTTTTTCATAGTCGGACTTCGGCATTGTGAAGCTGTCACGTACGACCTTCTCCTTCTTTTGACGCTGCGCTTTTTCCTCTACGGCTATCTCGATTGGTGTGGCTTCCTGCGGCACCACACGCTTTTGTTTCTTCGCCTTTGTCGGAGCAGCCCGAGTATCGGCGGCTACCGCTTCCGGCGCTTCCGCCTGCCTCTCCTCGGGTAGCGCATGGCCATTGGCATGCTTCGGAAAGTGAGAGGCCTTCTTCGTCGCCTTCCTGACGCGGGGTTCAATCATGGTCAACTCCAGATTTAACAAACGATATAAACAGTATATACCGTTTAAGGAATCTTTCCTGGCAGCAGGATGAATGGTCCCGACGCGCCGCACGAGCCGAAAACTGTCCACAGAGTCTGTTCGCAAGGCTGTGGACAACACATGGGCAAGCTCGACAAGTCGTTGATAGGACAGCTTTTGTGTGACGCGCGCTATACGCGGGCGAGGATCAGGCCCGGATGACTTTTTTACTATGGAGTAGGCACACCGCGTACTGGAAGATTGCTCAGTATGTTCAGACAAGTCGACGACAACTGACATGCGTCAACCATAGGCCGATTCAATTTGCGCGCAGGCCGGCAACGTCGTCTAATCGACTTCCCGCTGGCTTGCATCCCTCTCTTTGAACGCCAGGAGCACGTAATGGCCGACCTCAACTTTGACGACGTCGTCAAGGCAATTGCATCTGACACCAACACCCCGACCGAGACCGTATCGAGGATGTACGCTGAGACGTGGGCCCAATACAGTGACGGGGCGCGCGTGCTGGATTATCTGACGGTTCTCGTCGCTAAACGCGTCCGCGAAAATCTGCGCGGAATCTCGCAAGACAGGCACTAGCCGACGGCCACAAGGCCTATCTAAGCGTTTTGCGGCGCCCGGCTTCCACAGGTGGTCTGTTGTTGAAGAAGACAGACCAGTTCGGCTCGACCGACTCTCGAAGTCTTTCGGCCGCCTGTCGGCATACCGTCATTCTGATTGATCAGTTTTCCTCTATTAACGCGCGTCGAACTTCGACGCGTACTTCTGCCTTTTAAACGCGGCCACCACGAACTCAATGAACACCCGCGTCTTTGCCGGAAGCAGTTTCTTGTTCGGGTAATAGAGCGAAATCGGACCCTGCTCGGCGTACCAGGCCGGCAGCAAACGCACCAGCGCGCCGCTCGATAGCCAGCGGAACGCGTGGGGCATCGGCAGGAATGCGACGCCGTAGCCGAGAATTGCCGCGTGCGCGATCGCCTCAGGGTCATCCAGGATGATGCGCGTTCGACACTCCGCCTGGCATTGTTCGCCAACCTGGTTCTTGAGCGTCCACACCCTGAGGCGTCCGGTCTCGGCCGAGCGACGCACGATCCCATCGAATTGGCTGAGTTCCGACGGGTGTTTCGGCATCGTGCGGCTCGACATGTACGCAGGAGACGCGGCGACGATCACATGCGTGCGCGCAAGTTCACGCGCTACGATCCCCGGTGTCAGTTCTATTCCGCCGCCGATAGCCACGTCGAAGCCACCGGCAATCAGATCGACAGGCCGGTTGTCAAAATGCCAGTCCGGTACGATCGCTGGATATAAATCGAGGAATTCGCCGAGCAGCGGCACCAGATACTCACGGCCGAATGCGAGTCCCAGGCTAACCTTGAGCGTCCCGGCCGGTTTTCCGTCTTGCGTGACGACATTGGCGAACGCATCCTGCAAGGCCGTAAAAGGCTGGGTGACGTCACTCAGAAACTGCTCGCCGGCTGCGGTCAGCGTGAGACTGCGTGTGCTGCGCTGGAACAGCCGCAGTCCAAGCGTCGCCTCCAGTCTCGCCACGTTTTTGCTGACCGCGGCCGGCGTCAGACCCAGTCGACGAGCCGCCGCGGAGAAACTTCCGTGCTCTGCGCTGAGAAGAAACGATTCGACCAGGTTGAGCGCTTCCATGATCATTTGATACAAGTGGTTGAAAGAGATAGTCTAGATCACCCGCTACTCAAGCTTGAATGTCAGGACGATACTCCTTTCATCAACTCTTCTGGGAACACAACATGACTTCGAATCTGACTGGCAAAGTGGCGTTCGTGACCGGCGGCGGCCGTGGGATTGGCGCGGCTATCGTGCGGCGCCTCGCGCAAGACGGCGCAGCCGTGGCCTTCACCTACAAAGGCTCGGCGGCCACCGCCAATGCACTTGCTCAAAGCATTGCGGACCAAGGCGGACGAGCCATTGCGCTGCAGGCGGACGCCGGCGACGCCAGCGCTTTGACCCGCGCCATCGACGAGGCCGCTGCGAAGTTCGGCAAGATCGATATCCTCGTCAACAACGCAGGCGTTCTTTTGATGGGCCCGGTGGACACCTTCTCGGTGGAAGACTTCGACACCACGCTTCAGGTCAACGTCCGGGCGGTGTTCGTCGCCATCAAGGCCGTTCTGCCGCATATGGGCACTGGCGGCCGTATTGTGAACATCGGTAGCTGCAATGCCGAGCGCATGCCGTTCGCCGGCGGCGCGGCCTATGCGATGAGCAAGTCCGCCCTGCAAGGGCTGGTTCAAGGGTTGGCCCGCGATCTCGGGCCGCGGGGAATTACGGTCAACAACGTTCAGCCGGGCCCGACCGATACGGATATGAATCCCGAGTCCGGCGACTTCGCCACTGCGCTGCACGGCCTGATGGCGATCCAGCGCCACGCGCATCCCGACGAAATCGCCGGCATGGTTGCCTATGTGACCAGCCCGGAAGCGGGATTCGTCACCGGCGCGAGCCTGACCATTGATGGCGGCTTCAACGCCTAAGCGCACGAGGTGTTGCGCAACGAGCCGCCCCGCCCGTGTCCTACGGTGAGGGGCGGACTCGTTAGCCCTTCGGCGTCGTGCCGACACGCCTCGGCGCGCGCAAGAAATTGAAATCGACGCCCTGGTCGGCCTGTAACACGGTGTCGAGGAACAGCTTCTGATAGCCGCGCTCGGCAGTCGGCACGTCGATGGGCGCGGCGGCAGCGCGGCGCGCCAGTTCGGTGTCCGATACGAGCAGCGCAATTTCACGGGCGGGCACGTTCAGCCGGATGCAGTCGCCGTTCTGCACATGCGCCAACGGGCCGCCGACGGCCGCCTCGGGCGTCACGTGCAGCACGATGGTGCCGAAGGCGGTGCCGCTCATGCGCCCGTCGGATATCCGCACGATGTCCTTCACACCCGCGCGCGCGAGCTTCTTCGGGATGGGAATGTAGCCGGCTTCAGGCATCCCCGGTGCGCCCTTCGGGCCGATGTTCTTCAGTACCAGAATGTCGTCCGCCGTGACATCGAGATCGTCCGAGTCGATACGCTCAGCCATGTCCTTGACGTTCTCGAACACGACCGCGCGTCCCTCGTGCTGCATGAGCCGGGCATTGGCGGCCGATTGCTTGATGATCGCGCCGCGAGGCGCGAGGTTGCCCGTCAGAACGGCAATGCCGCCTTGCGGATAAATCGGGTCGGCGATGGTGCGCACCACGTTCTGCTCGAAGCCGGGGCCGGCCAGTTCGATCTCCTCGCCCAGTGTGCGGCCAGTCACCGTCATCGCATCGAGCTTGAGCAGCGGCTTGAGTTCGCGCAGCAACGTCGCCATGCCGCCGGCATGATGAAAGTCTTCCATGTAGTGCTGGCCGGATGGTTTCAGGTCCAGCAACACCGGCGTTTCGCGGCCCATGCGGTCCAGTGCCTGCAGATCGACATCCAGTCCCATGCGTCCCGCTATGGCGCTCAGGTGAACGATCGCGTTGGTCGAGCCGCCGATCGCCAACAACACGCGTATGGCGTTCTCGAATGCATCGGCGGTGAGGATCCTGTCGATGGTCAGGCCGCTCCGCGCCATCCGCACGGCCTGGGCGCCCGTCTCCTCCGCGATGCGGATACGGTCCGCGGTCACTGCCGGCGGCGATGCGCCGCCCGGCACGGTCATCCCCAACGCTTCGGCCACGCAAGCCATGGTGCTGGCGGTACCCATCACCGAACAGGTGCCCACGCTGGCCACCAGCTGATTGTTCACGGCGGCGATTTCCTGGCTATCGATCTCGTCCGCGCGAAATTGTCCCCAGTAGCGCCGGCAATCGGTGCACGCTCCGACGCGCTCGCCACGGTGGGAGCCAGTCAGCATGGAACCCGTGATCAGTTGGATGGCGGGAATGTTCGCCGATGCAGCACCCATTAACTGCGCCGGCACGGTCTTGTCGCAACCGCCGATCAGTACGACCGCGTCCATCGGCTGGGCGCGGATCATCTCCTCGGTATCCATCGACATCAGGTTGCGCAGGTACATGCTGGTCGGCTGCGAAAAACTCTCATGGATGGAAATGGTCGGAAAATCCATCGGCAAGCCGCCGGCCAGCATCACGCCGCGTTTGACCGCCTCGATCAATTGCGGCGCGTTGCCGTGGCACGGGTTGTAGGCGCTGCCGGTGTTGGAGATGCCGACTACCGGTCGATCCAGCGCATCGTCCGTGTAACCGGCCCCTTTGATGAAGGCTTTGCGCAAGAACAGCGAGAAGCCGCTGTCGCCATAGTTCGTGAGACCTTTGCGGATTCCGGTGGCCGGTGCGGTGAGCGATTCTTCTGGTTTGGTCTTGGACATGGGGATACCCGGCGAAAGAATGAGTGGCAAAGGGGCCAGGCAGGTGCGGGAAGCGATGCTGCGCACCCGCGTGGCGGGACAACATTCACATTCATTATCGAAAATGCGGGACAACACAAGAACGCACTGTTGATATTTTCAAACAACAAAGATTTTTCTGGTCGGCGCGAGCGCTGCATCGAACCAGCGGTCCGCCACCGAGCGGGGTTGACCGCTCGCCTATCGAGCACCGCCACATCCCGCCTCATCGTCATTTCAACAATACTTGAAATGTAGAAACAAAACCTCTATCGTTCGGGTATGGACTCAAACCTCGTTGTACGCGCCTTGAGCGCGCTTGCCCATGAATCGCGCCTCGCGATCTTCCGGCTGCTGGTCGTAGCCGGCCCGGACGGCATGGCTGCCGGCGAAATCGCCCAGCAGCTCGGGCTTTCCCCTTCCAGCCTTTCGTTTCACCTGAAGGATCTGTCACATGCGGATCTGGTGACGCCGCGACAGGACGGACGGTTCGTCATCTACACGGCGAACTTTGACGCCATGACCGGTTTGATCGGCTTCCTGACCGAGAACTGTTGCGCGGGAGAGACCTGCGCGGCGAGCACTCTTCCAGTCTGCTGCGCAGACAAAGCATGAAGCGTCGCCGCAGCCCTATCGCGGTTGCGAATCTGAGCGACAACAGCCGGCTTTACCTTGCCCTGTTCGATCACAACGCGATTCAGACAGCAATCCCTGACGTTGGCGCAAGCCGTGTAGAGGAATTTAATGAGCAGCACTAATACAGCGGCCGGCGGCGAACGACCGGCTATCGGTTTTTTCGAGCGTTACCTGACGGTCTGGGTCGCGCTCTGCATCGTTGGTGGCATCCTCCTTGGCCAACTGCTTCCCCTGCTCTTCCAGGCAATCGCCCGCATGGAAGTGGCGCAGGTCAATCTGCCGGTCGGCGCGCTGATCTGGGTGATGATCATCCCGATGCTGGTCAAGATCGACTTTGCGGCGATGTCCCAGGTCAAGAGCCAGTGGCGCGGCATTGGTGTCACGCTGTTCGTGAACTGGTTCGTCAAACCATTCTCAATGGCGCTGCTCGGCTGGATTTTCATCCGCCATGTGTTTGCGCCGTGGCTTCCCGCCGATCAACTCGACAGCTATATCGCAGGCCTGATCCTGCTGGCCGCCGCGCCCTGCACGGCGATGGTGTTCGTCTGGTCGCAACTCTGCAAGGGCGATCCGTATTTCACGCTTTCGCAAGTCGCCCTGAACGACTCCATCATGATCGTAGCTTTTGCGCCGCTTGTTGCGCTGTTGCTCGGCCTGTCCGCGATCACGGTGCCGTGGGATACGCTGCTCATGTCGGTCGGACTCTACATCGTGATCCCCGTGGTGCTTGCCCAGTTTCTGCGCCGGCATCTGCTGGCCGGGGGCGACGCGCATTTCCGCCAGGCGGTCGCACGCATGGGCCCCTATTCGATCAGCGCCTTGCTCGCGACACTCGTGCTGCTGTTTGCGTTTCAGGGGCAAGCGATCATCCGGGAGCCGCTCGTTATCGCCATGCTCGCGGTGCCGATCCTCATTCAGGTGTTCTTCAACTCCGGCCTTGCGTACCTGTTGAACCGCCGGCTCGGCGTCGCGCATTGTGTTGCGGGGCCGTCCAGTCTGATCGGCGCCAGCAATTTCTTCGAACTGGCCGTCGCCACGGCAATCAGCCTGTTCGGGTTTCATTCCGGCGCGGCGCTCGCCACGGTGGTCGGTGTGCTGATCGAGGTGCCGGTGATGCTGTTCGTCGTCGGCATTGTCAACCGTTCTCAGCACTGGTACGAAGCGAAACACATCAGCAATGGGGAACCGCTATGAACGTCACGATCTATCACAATCCCGACTGCGGCACGTCGCGCAACACGCTAGCCATGATCCGCAATGCCGGGATCGAGCCGGAAATAATCGAGTATCTGAAGACCCCGCCTGAGCGGGAGACACTGAAGCAGCTCATTGCTCGCGCCGGCTTGACCGTACGCGCTGCGCTGCGCGAAAAGGGCACGCCCTACGCTGAACTGGGTCTGGGCGATGCATCCCTGAGCGATGAGCAGTTGCTCGACGCCATGCTGGAACATCCGATCCTGATCAACCGTCCGTTTGTGATTACGCCACTTGGTGTGCGCCTGTGCCGGCCGTCCGAGGCGGTGCTCGATATCCTGCCCGCCGCGCAGCAGGGCTCATTCGCGAAAGAAGACGGCGAGCAGGTTGTCGATAGCGAAGGACGGAGGCTCCTTTAATGACGCAGGATCTCCCCAACGTCAGCGCGCCGCACCTCGACACGCCGGATCTGCGCAAGCTCGAACCGGGCACGGTTTCACAACATGCTCCACGAATCCTGCTGCTGTACGGTTCGTTGCGCGCAACCTCATACAGCCGGCTTCTCACATTCGAAGCCGAACGCATCCTGCGCCATTTCGGCGCGGAAACCCGGGTTTTCGATCCACACGGTTTGCCACTGGTGGACAGCGTGCCGGCCGACCATCCGAAGGTGGTCGAACTGCGCGAACTCTCGGAATGGTCGGAAGGACAGGTCTGGTGCAGCCCGGAACGTCACGGCACGCTGACGGCCGTATTCAAGAACCAGATCGACTGGCTACCGCTCGAAAGCGGCGGCGTTCGCCCAACACAAGGCCGTACGCTCGCGGTGATGCAGGTGTGCGGCGGCTCGCAGTCATTCAACGCCGTGAACGCGTTGCGCATTCTCGGCAGGTGGATGCGTATGGTGACCATTCCGAATCAGTCGTCGGTGGCGAAGGCCTGGAAGGAATTCGACGCAAGCGGCCGGATGAAGCCCTCGGCGTACTACGACCGCGTGGTCGACGTGATGGAGGAACTGTACAAGTTCACGCTGCTGGTGCGTGACAGGTCGGACTATCTGACAGATCGCTACAGCGAGCGGAAGGAAACACACCCGGAGCTTGCCACGACACTCGCAGCCGCCGCCATGAATCAGGAAGCAGCGACCGCCAATGCGGACACCGACGACAATGAAACGGAGTGATCGCGACGCCGGTCGGCGAGCTACGCGGCCTGGGCGCTGGCCGTTGCGCAGTTCAGTCGTGGTGCGGAAAACCGTGACGCCGCGGATCGCTAACTGTCACCGCCGCGGCCGCTATTCTCCCGAATGATCTTCTCGATCAACGCGTCCGCATCGCGCGACACGTTGTCATGCACGCGCGTACTTTGCGTCGGCGCCGGCGTATCGTTGCCGATCAGATGTCCGCTGCGCACATGCGTATCCACCGACACCTGCATCGACAAGCCGAGCCGCAACGGATGCGCGGCGAGATCAGCCGGGTCGAGCGAGATCACGATCGGCACGCGCTGCACGACCTTGATCCAGTTGCCCGCGGCGTTCTGCGACGGCAGCATCGAAAACGCGCTACCCGTGCCCGCCGAAAAGCCTTCGACGCGGCCGTGATACACCACCTGCGAGCCGTACACATCCGACACGATGCGCACCGCCTGCCCCACGCGCATGCTGCGGATCTGCCCTTCCTTGAAGTTGGCCTCGACCCACAACCGTTCGAGCGGAATGATCGACATCAGCGCGAGACCCGGCCCGACTTGCTGACCGATCTGTACCGAGCGCTGGCCGACCGTGCCGTCGACGGGCGACACGATAGTCGTGCGTTGCAGATTGCGATAGGCAAGGCGCAATTGCGCCGCAGCTTGCAGAACGGGTGGGCTCGCCTCGACCGGGAATTTGCCGCCGAGCGCGCGCGCGGCGTCCAGCTGAACCTGCGCCGAAGCCAGATTCGCCTGCGCCACGGCCACCGCCTCGCGGGCGCGCGCCAGTTCTTCCGGCGACACGACTTCGACTGACGCGTGGTCGCGCGCCGCCAGCGCGCGCTGCGCCAATGCCAGTTCGGCACGGCGCGCGTCGATGGATTGCACGTACAGCTTGCGCGAAATCGTTGCGTTCGCCACCTGCCGCACGGCCAGCGTCAGTTGCGCGCGCGCCTGGGCGAACGCCGCGGCCGCTTCGGCATCGTCGAGCCTGACGAGCGGCTGGCCCGCGCGCACCTGGCGCGTGTTGTCCACCAGAATATCGGTGACAGTACCCGGTATCTGCGCGGCGATCTGGACGATGTTGCCGGCGACGTAGGCGTCGTCGGTCTCCTCAAAGAAGCGCGCGCTCAACCCCCACCACGTCGCCCATGCGGCGCCGGCGAGCGCCACCATGCCGAAGAAAATGGCGAAGCGACGCCGGCGCGTCGCCCGGATGCGATCGCGCGCGCCGTGCGCTACGTTTGCCGCGTTGACCTGTTCCTCGGTCCAGCCGGCGGCATCATGTGCCTGTTTATCGTTGTGCATTCAATCGAAGTGCGTATCCGTAATGCGCGCGTGAGAGGGAAAAGTAGTCTGATAATGCGAGAGCGGTGCGCCGGCCACCTTGCGTTCGTCGAAGCCGCCGCCGAGCGCGCCGACCAGCGCAACCTGCAACAGCCGGCGGCGGCCCTGCAGATCGACCTGCTGCGCGCGTTCGTCGAGCAGCGAGAGATCGGCGAGCGTCACGTCCTTCTGCATGCCGATACCGCGCCGGTGCCGCTCCTCGGCAATCGCGACGATGCGAGCGGCCGCATCTACCGCGCGAGTCTGCTCGTTCGTGAGCGTGTCCACCGTGCGCAATGAAGTGAGCTGACGCGCGACCTCGCCGAGCGCTTCGTCGACGGTCTTGTTGTAGAGGCTCACCGTCGCGTCGACATTCGCATAGTCGCCGCCGAGTTGCGCGCGCAGGCGGGTCCGGTCGAACACCGGCAACGAGATGGCCGGGCCGATCGAGCCGGTCATCGCCGCGCGCGAGAACAGCGCGGCAGGCGTCAACGCAGTCAAGCCGGCAAACGCCACGAGATTCACGTCGGGATAGAACTGCGCACGCGTGACATCGACGCTCGCGAGCGCCGCTTCGGCGCGTAACCGCGCCGCCACGATATCGGGGCGACGTCCCAGCAGATCGACAGGCAATTGCGCCGGCATCGGCGCGTCGGCCGCCGCGGCCAGTTGCGGCCGATGAAGCGACAAACCGCGCTCCGGCCCGCGCCCCGTCATGACGCCGATCTGCAACTCAGTGAGCGTGATGCGCTCGTCGTTGAGCGCCTGCTGCGCGGCGAGCCGGCTTTGCTTGAGCGTTGCATCCGCGGCGTCGTAGGCGTTATCGAGGCCGCGCGCGCTACGTTCACGCAACACCGCATCGACCCGCTCCGCCGCCTGCTGCTTCTGCCGCAGAATGTCCTGCATCGCGAACGCGCGGTCGAGTTCGCAGTAGAGCGTCACCAGCGCGACTGTCAGCGTGAGCCGCACCTGCTCGGCATCGATCCGTGCCGCGTCGCGCGACGAGAGCAGACCACGCGAGAGCGCCGCATTCCTGCCCCACAGATCGAGCTGATAGCTCAAGCCCGCGATCAGCGCGGCGGGCGACACCGTCGGGTCGTTGAACACCTGCACCGGAATCTGCTGGCCGCCGACTGAAACGTTGGCCACATCCGCCGGCTGAGGCAAGCGGGTTTTGCTCACGGTCGCCACCGCCGTGCCCGTGAGGCCCGTCAGCGACGCGAACTGTTCGAGCTGCGCCTGCGCGGCGCTCACGCGTGCCTTCGCGACCTGCAGGTCGGGATTATTCTGCAGGGCTTCGGCGACCAGTTCATCCAATTGCGAATCGCGATACCGGCCGACCCAGTCCGGCGCGGGCCACGCGCCGTGGGTGCCCGGACCGGCGGTTTGCGCGAGCGCATCGGCGGAGGGTTTGCGAGGCTGAACGTTCGCATGCAGACCCGCATCGCTGACGCAGCCGCTCAGTGCCGATGCAATCAGCAGCAAGGCGCACGAATGGCGCATGCGGTGGCGGATGAGGTGGCGAATGAGGTGGCGCATCAGGCGGCGCATCGGCTGCTTCATGAGTGGTGCGTGCGAGGCATCGCACCTTCAGTCGCCGCTGGCGCATTCACGGCCGCCGCCCTCGCCAGTCTGGCCGCGAGCCGAGGACGGGTTTCTCCAAGCGGCCCCATCCGGGCGAACAATCCATCTATAAGCCCCAGCGCAATCGCATTCAGTTTGTCGAGCTTGTGTTTCTCCAGCAGCACGATCTGCACGATCTGCCATAGCGTCAACAGGTTCGGTACGACCGCGACCGGCAGACGCAGTCCATATTGCAGCGCCAGCTGCATCGCGTTACGCGCGCTGTAGTAGCGGCGCAATGCAGGGTGATTCATCGTCGTCACTTCGAAGGGGCCTAATTGATGGCGGTGGCGCGTGCCGATCCGATGCGACAGCACCAGCGACGGCACGACATAGACAGGCACATTGCGCAGCAGCGCACGCAGGCAATACTCGGTGTCCACGTGATCGATGAACAGCGATTCGTCGAAGCGGCCGAGCCGCGCGAACGCTTCACGCGAAATCACGCAACCCGACGAGATCAGGAACGCGCAGCGCTGCAAGCCAGCATCCATGCGCAACGACAATCTTTCGACACCCAGACCGCTGGTCGACAGTTCCGGCAGAAAGCGTTGATCGTTTTCATCGAAGATGCGCGGGCCGGCCATGAACGCAGTACCGTTCACCGACGCACACCGGTCGCGCATCACGTCGAAATAGCCGGACGGCGCTTCGGAATCCTGGTCGAACAGCGCGACCGCATCCGCGCCCCGCTCGAACAGCACACGCAGGCCGCAGTTGAATGCACCGGCAATGCCGTGGCGATTGCCGTGATGCAGCAGCTCGATCCCTGCTTCGCCCAGTACCAGGGCCGCGCGACTGTCCGGCTGCGGAGAATTGTCGACCACCAGCAGGCGGTCGCACTCGTCGCGCATCGCCACGGCTTGCATCAACTGCGCCTCGCCCGGATGAAACAGGATGATCAACGCGCCCAGGATCGTCATGACTCTGCTCCTAGTGACCTAAGGTCATCGCGGCGCCGCGTTTGGGACGCGTCAGCCACATCATCGCGGCGAGCACGAGGCAGGTGATGCTCGCCATGTAGAACATGTCGCCGGTCGCCATCATGTACGCCTGTTGCTGCACGATATGGTGCAACGTGCTCAGTTCGCGCGCGCCGTCGATACCCATGCCGTGCAGGATCTGAACGAAGCGCTGCGTGTTGCCGGACGACTTCGCCACCGACTGCGCAACCACGTCGTAGTGATACAGCGCGCGGTTGTCCCACAGCGTCACGCTCATCGCCGTACCGAAGGCCGCCGACAGCGTGCGTAGAAAGTTCGACAGACTGGAAGCGGCGGCGAGTTTGTCGTCGGACACGCGTGAGAGCGTCGCGGCGGTCAACGGAATAAAAAAGCACGGCAGGCCGATGCCCTGAATCAGGCCAGGCGTAATGATCTGCGTAAAGGTCATCGTCAGCGTGAAGTGCGCGTCCCACCACAGCACGCCCGCAAAGATCAGAAAGCCGAACGTGGCGAGCACGCGCGCGTCGAAACGCGCCGAGAAAATGCCGACGAGAATCGAGAACACCAGCGCGAGTATGCCGAGCGGAGCAGTGGCGAGCCCGGCCTGAAACGCGGTGTAGCCCATCACGGCCTGGAGCCACAACGGGAAGATCACGCCGACTACCGAGAAACTCATCATCCCGAGTGAAATGATCAGCACGCAAAACGAGAACGTGCGGTCGCGAAACAGGCTGAGATCGATCACCGGATCCTTCTCGCCCGCTTCCCAGATCAGCAGCGACACGATCGCAAGCGCGGCGACGATGGCGAGCGTCAGGATCAGCGGCGAATCGAACCAGCCCCGGTCATGGCCGAGATCGAGCACGGCCTGCAACGACCCGACGCCGACGATCAGCAGCACGATGCCCGGCAGATCGACCGGCGCGGCTTTCGCACCGTGCGCGTTGCGGGTATCGGGACGCAGCAGTGTCATGCACACCGCGAACGAAAAGATGCCGATCGGCAGATTGATCAGGAAGATCCACGGCCACGAGAAACTGTCGATAATCCAGCCGCCGACCACGGGCCCCAGGATCGGCGCGAGCAGCACGGTCATCGCCCACAGCGCAAGAGCCACCACGCGCTTGTCGGGTGGGAACGTACGCAACAGGATGGTTTGCGAGAGCGGCACCATCGGCCCGGAAAAAAGGCCCTGCAATGCGCGGCACACGACCAGCAGATGAAAGTCGCCGGCCACGCCGCAGAGCAGCGACGTCAGCGTGAAAAGAATCACCGCCGCGAGAAAGAGGCGGGTTTCGCCGACCCGTCTGGATAACCAGCCTGTCAGCGGCACCGCGATGGCGGCCGCGACGGAGTAGGAACTGATCACCCACGTGCCTTGGCTATTGGACACGCCGAGGCCACCCGAAATGGCGGGTACCGCGACGTTGGTCACCGTCGAGTCGAGCACCTCGATGAACGTTGCGAGCGAAAGCGCAAAGGTGAGCAACGCGAGGCGAGCGCCGCGCATGGTTCGGTTGTCGCGCTGGTTGTGCTCGTTGCGTTCTTCGTGCCCGCTGTCCACGCCGGCGCGCGCGTCACGGGCCGAGCCGCCTCGCGCGTCATCGCTTGACCCCGCGCCCTCCGGCATTCGCGCTGCGGCGCTCATACGCCCTGCCCGCTCAACGCCAACGCGGGCGACAACACGCGAACGTCGGCTGCCGCACGCACGCCCGTCTGCATGAATCCCCCGATCTCGCGCGCCGCCGCTTCGCATCCATCCGGCGACGCGGCGAGCCGGTCGTGCACGCGCCCACACTGCGTCGCGAGCGACGGACTCCCGAGCACCTGCCTGAGCGCGCGCGTCAACGTCCGCGCCTCAATCGGTCCATCCACCCGAACCCCGCACCCACTCGCGACGACGCGCTGCGCGTTGTCGAACTGATCGTGTGCGAATGGCGTCACGACTTGAGGGATACCGGCGGCATACGCCAGCGCCGCCGTGCCAATGCCGCCGTGATGCACCAGCGCGCGACAACGCGGCAACAGCGTCTGCAGCGGTACGTAGCGGCGCTCGATCCACGTGGAGAACGAACTCGCCTCATTCGCAGCGGCGCGATCCTCGACAGGCGCGTCGGGCCGCAAAAGAATGCCGCGCAGCCCGCTCTCGCGGAGCGTGTCGCGCACCGCTCGCGCATAACGCGCCTGATCGATCATCGTGGAGCCCGCCGTGAAAACCACGGGCCGTTCGCCCGCGGCGAGAAACGCATCGAGTTGCGGATCGGGTGCGCACGCAACGGTGTCGTTGAACAGCGGAAAGCCGCTCATGCAATACGGAGCCGGCCAGTCGGGCTGCGGCTGCGCGAACCAGTCGGGAAAAAGACAGAGCACGCGATCGGTCGAATGCAACCATTGGCCGAAGATGCGCGTGGCCGGTTCGAGACCCAGCTCCGCGCGCAACGCGTTCAGCGCCGGACCGCACACCTTGTCGAGCGCGTACCGTTCGATCGAACGCATCAGCGCTGCCTTTACCGCGAGCGGCAAACGTCGTGGAATGGTGAGCCGCGGATGGGTCGGCGGAGCGTGCGCGGAAAGCAAGGTGGACGGCGACACTTGCACGGATACGAACGGGACCCGGTATAGCTCCTGCATCAGCCGGGCGGAAAAAGCCCATAACGTGCCCACCAGCACCGTGTCGGGAGTGGTCAGTGATGCCAGCGTGTCGAAATGCGCTCGCAGGGTCGGCGCAATGACCGCCCACAAGGTGCGAAACGACGTGCGCGGATTCCATAGCGCCGGATTCGCCATCGCGTCGGCGTAGTCGGCCGCCGTGCCGATCGGCACGAACATGAAGCCGCGGCGCGTCGCCGCTTCCGCGAACGGCGGATGCGTGCAGAACACGATCTCGTGTCCGCGCGCCGCGAGTGCCGCGCCGATGCCGAGCAGCGGATGCACGTCGCCCGCGGAGCCGATTGCGGTGATGATGACTCTTGTCATGCCCGGCGGCTCAGAAGAGACCCGGGATCAACGCAGCGACGTCGCGGCGATACTGCGAATAGGCGCGGCCGAAGTGGCCGGTCAGCCAGCTCTCCTCCACCCGCACCTTGTACGCGAGCGAAGCGAAAATCAGTAGCAAGCCGAGCGCGCCGCGCCATTGCATGCCGATCAGCACGCCGCCCGCGAGCGCCAGCAGGCAACCGGTGTAGATCGGGTGCCGTACGAGCCCGTACGGGCCGCTGCGCACCAGTTCATGATCTTCTTTCAGCGTGACCGACACGCTCCAGTTGGTGCCGAGATGCAGGCGCGCCCACACTGAAAACGCGAGGCCGGCAAGCAGCACGGCAAGGCCGGCGAATTGCAGCGCACCGATCGAATGCGAATCGAACGACCACGCCGCGGCATTGAAGTCCGGCAACACGATTAGCGCGCCGCCGGCGATCAACGGAATCGACTGCAAGGTGCGCGACACGGACGCCTCTTTTCGCGCGGTCTCCTTGACCTGGTTCGACGTGGCGATCCAGTACAGCAGCCACACTGTCCACGGTACGACGATGGCGATGCTCTGAGCGATATTCACGATGGTTCGACCTGTTAGAACGAGTGATCGGCAGCGGCCTGCAACGCGGGAGTTGCGACGTTCGCGATGGCGGGTTCGGGCACGAGCGGGAGCGATGCGCGGCCGCTCGGCGCGTCGAAGCAGTCGAGCGCGCGCACGGGTTGCTGAACCGGCGCGGCGCCGAAGTAATCCATAATCGCCGTGCGCACCTGACGCAGCGCGGCGCGCCCTTCCAGATCGAGGAAATGCCCGGCCTGATCGATGGTCGCGAACTCCGCACGCTTCAGATGATGGCCGAGCGAGCGGACGTCGTCGGGCGTGGTGTACGCATCGAGCTCGCCGTTGATGAACTTCAGCCCGCAGTCTATGTTGCTGAATTCGTGCAGATACTGCTCCGGGCGAATCGCCAGAATCTGGTCGACATGAAACGCCACCTGGTGCTGCTCGTCACGCGGCAGCGTCGACAGATAGCGGTAGTTGTAGAGCTTCATGATCCGCGGCAGATGACAGCCGACGGTGTCGTTGAGCAGTTGCGCGGCCTTCAGGTTTTCGCCCGCGGCGATGTAGTCGCGCGCCGCGGTCACGTACGCGGTCATGGCCTCGTTGAGCAGCGGCGAGAACGACGCGATCACCGCGCGGCGCACGCTCGTGCGCGCTCGCGAGAGCGCAAGCAGCGACGCCACGCCGCCCCAGGACACCGATAACAGAAAGCCCGGCTCGAATAAGCCGATGAGATACAACAGAATGTCGACTTCATCGTCTTTGGTAAGAATGAAGCCGCATTCGTTATGCGCTTTCGATTGCCCCGCATAGGGCAAATCGAAACAGATTGGGTTATAGCGTTCGCCGAGGTATTTGATTGTCTGTCCAAACGACGCCGTGGTGGCTAACGCGCCGTTGATCAGAATGACACTCTCGAAGGCCGGATCGAATACGTGACGTTCAACGTAGACTTTCAGGCCCGCCGGTAGCGGAACAAGGAGTTTTTCGATGGGCATGGCGTATTCGCAGGCACTTGCCCGAGGCAAATGCGTACTGACACCGCGTCCGCGCGAGCGAACGCCTTGCGGCCGTACTACCGTGGATCAGGCCCATGCGACTTGCCATTACACCTTTACGCCGGCAAATCCGATCCGCGACGACCGCTGCTACACCGAACACACGCATCACCGGACATGATGCCTGCCCGCTCCCCGCAGCGCGCCTGACCTCAGGCCGCTTCAATCGAGCGTTCGATGCCTCGTGATATTTCTTATATTTAATTGAAAAGCATTACTTCAATCGCTACTGCTTGTCATTCGTCGACGCCAGTGTTGCCGCTTCGCGTGAAGCCTTGATGTCAACATACGATAACGGAATGCTTTTTAACATGTTTCAAAAATAAAAGCTAAAAAATCATTGAGCGAATGTTCGAAATCGGCAAGTGAAATATTATTGAAAGGATGCGCTCGAGAGGTAGTCCGCGAGGCGAATCAACATCGCATCGCAATCGCGCATTTGCTCGACGGTGACAAACTCGTCGGGCTTATGTCCCTGGTCCATACTGCCCGGGCCGCAGACCACCGTGGGAATGCCGGCCTGCTCGAAGAGCCCACCCTCGGTGCCGAATGCGACCGTGCCGAATTCAGTCGAGCCGCTGAGCAGCGCGAGAAGCCGCGCCGCTTCGCTATCGGGCGATGTCGCCAATCCCGGATAGGCGGAAAGCGGCTGAAGGCGGATGCCGGTGTCGGACTTCACGGCTCGCATCTTCGGCAGCAACTCGGCTTCGGCGTAAGTTTGCAACTGGTCGGCCACCGTGTGCGCATTAAAGCCCGGCAGCGCGCGCACTTCGAAGTCGAATTCGCATTCGGCCGGCACGATGTTGAGCGCACGGCCGCCTTTGATCACACCCGTCTGCACGGTCGAGAACGGCGGATCGAAGCGTTCGTCGTGATGCTCGGGTTGCGCCAGCTGTTCGCCGATTTCTTCAAGACGACTGATCATCCGCGCCGCGTATTGAATCGCGTTGACGCCATAAGGCGCGTAAGCCGAATGACAAGGCGCGCCTTTCACGTGACAGCGCATTGCCAGTTTTCCCTTGTGACCCAGCACCGGCTTGAGCCCGGTAGGCTCGCCGATCAGACACAGAGCCGGCTTGTGCGGCCGCTGCTCCAGGTCCGCCAGCATGGAACGCACGCCGAGGCATCCTACTTCCTCGTCGTACGAGAACGCGAGGTGCACCGGCAGCTTCAGTTCCCGTTCGATGAACATGGGCACCGCCGCCAGCACCGAAGCGATAAAGCCTTTCATGTCGGCCGTGCCGCGGCCATACAGCCGCCCTTCGCGTTCAGTGAGACGGAATGCATCGACGGTCCATGGCTGGCCGTCAACAGGCACCACGTCGGTGTGCCCGGACAGCACGACGCCGCCTCCCTCACGCGGGCCGATGGTCGCGAACAGATTCGCCTTGGTGCGCTCGGCGTTGTAGAACAGCTCGCACTCGACACCCAGTTCCTCGAGGTAAGTCCGAATGAACTCGATCATCTCCAGATTGGAGTCGCGGCTGACCGTGGCGAAACTGATCAGCCGCTCTAGCAGCGCACGGCTGGATCGGTCATTCATTGCCTGGCACTCCGTAGCTGGGCGCGGCGGTCGGATTCAACGCGCGAGTGATGTAGTCCTGCATCTGCGGCCGATAAGCCTGCCATAGACCGTCGAGCTGACCGATGGGATCTTCATTCGCCCAATCGACGCGCAAGTCGACGATCGGCCAACTCTGCCCGCCCACGATCTTGAGCGCCGCGGAATGCACGGGGCCTGCTTCGCCGCCGGCAGCCATCGCGGCATGCATGGCCGCGAGCAGGCGCTCGGCCAGCGTGCCGGCTGCCTGCTCGAAGGCAGGAACCATCGCCTCGATCACTTCGACACCGGCGAGCATGTTGCCCGCCGCGACGCATTGCGCGCCGGCAACAGCGTGATAGGTGCCCAGCGCTTCCTTGCCGCTGAAGAAAGCCGTGCGGCCCTGGCTATCGATCACCGTCACCTGCCTGTACTCGCTCCACTCGCTCCCGCCGAGCGCTTGCTCCAGTGCCGCGGCCGGATCCAACTGTCCGTTCTCCAGAAGATCGAGAACCTGCGGGCCGAGCGCAGGCAGTGTGACGTTCTGCGTCGCCACCGCGCCCACGCCTGCGCGCACCCACGGGCATCGCGCGCCCACCGCGATGCTGGACGAACTGATCGCGATGCCAAGCTGCCCGGACTCAGCACACCGCCCGACGATAGAGAATGTCATGTCCCGCTCCTTAAGCCGCCGGCGGCGCCCATCCATCCGGAATGACGGCGACGACATCGATTTCCATCAACCACTGTGGCTGTCCCAGTGCGACCACCACCAGGCCCGTGGAAATCGGAAACACGCCCTTCAGCCACTTGCCGACTTCCTGATAGACCGGCTCGCGATAACGGATGTCTGTCAGGAACGTCGTCGTCTTGACGACGTGCGACAAATCGCTGCCCGCCTCCGCGAGCAATTGCTTGACGTTCTTCATGGCCTGCTCGGCCTGAGCGCGCGGATCGCCGAGGCCGACCAGACGGCCGTCGAAATCCGTGCCCACCTGACCGCGCACATACACGGTATTGCCGGCGCGCACGGCCTGACAAAGATCGTTGTCGAGTGTCTGGTTCGGATATGTATCCTTCGTGTTGAACATGCGGATACGGGTGTGCGTAGGTTGGCTCATCAATGCACCTCAATGCTAGGAAGAAATGGATCGCGGATTAAAGACGCATGCACATCAGTTCAGCCCATCGCGCTGACTTTATGAACGGGTGAATGGCCGGAAGTATTGTCACCGCTTTCGTCGCGGCGATGCTGAGCATCTCGCTGCGCACCGTCGTAATACGCGAGATATTTGCGCTGCGTGATGATGTGATCCGCGATGTGCTTCGCGTCGTGCCACACGCCCCAGATAAACGCGGAGCCACGACGCGACAACCACGGCAGACCGAGGAAGTAGACGCCGGGTTCCTTCGACACGCCGCGCTGATGTTTCGGCTTGCCCTTTTCATCGAAAGCGTCGACGTTCAGCCAGTTGAAATCGAGCGCATAGCCGGTTGCCCAGACAATCGACGTCACGCCGGCTTTAGCCAGATCGAGATCGTGCAACGGATGCGTCACGCAATCCGGATCCGCGGGAATGATGCGGGCTTCGGGCTCCTCCGGAAGATCGAGGCCATTGCGGGCCGCATAAGCGTCGGCCGCGTCCAGCAGCGACAGATAGTTCTCGTCGCCGCGCGCGATGTTCTCCGCCAGATCCGTTTCGAAAGTCGCCACGCCATGCTCGAACGATTTCGTCAGTCCGACGAGCGTGATGCCCTGCTGCGCGAGACGCCGGAAGTCCACCGTATGGCCGCCGCGCGCGCCGCTCACCGCAATGGTGACGTGTTCCCTGCCGGGCTTCATGACTTCCGCGTCCCATTCGCCGAGCACGCCCAGCCACCAGCAGAAATCGCGGCCGCGATAGGCGCGCGGCGGGCGATCATGCGCGCCAACCGACAGATAGACGCGCTTGCCCGCGCGTTGCAACTCGTCGGCGATCTGCACGCCTGATGATCCCGCGCCCACCACCAACACGCCGCCCTCGGGCAATTGTGCGGGATTGCGGTAGTCGGCGGAATGAATCTGCGTGAGACTCGAATCCTGCGGCGCGATCGGCGGAATCACCGGGCGTTGAAAAGGGCCGGTGGCGACCACCACGCGATTGGCCTCGATCGTGCCCTCCGATGTTTCGATCGTGAAGCCCTGCCGTCCCGCATTGCGCACGACCTTCCTGACTTCCACGCCGGTGCGGATCGGTGCATCGAACTTCTTTGCATAGGCGACGAAATAGTCCGCGACCTGCTCTTTCGGCGCGAATCCGTCAGGGTCGACCTCCGCAAACTCGAGATTGGGAAACCGATCGTGCCATGCGGGGCCGTTGGCGACCAGCGAATCCCAACGTCCCGTGCGCCAGCGCTCGGCGATTCGATCGCGCTCCAGGACGAGGTGTGGCACGCCGAGCCTGCTCAGGTGTTCGCTCATGGCGATGCCGGCCTGGCCGGCACCGACCACGAGCGTATCGATTGACGTTGTTTCCACTGTCATGGCTGTGTCCTTCTGAATGGCGGAATGTTTCGATTCGGCTGCGGCCTCGCGGCCTTCAAGCGCTCGCAACCGTGGCGGACCCCAGTCGTGTTTTCCGATGGCGCGTACCGCCTTGGGCCGTTCGTGTCGGTGAAAATCTACGCGCCCGTCCCGAATCTGAAAAATATATTTAAAAAATGCATAGCATCGGATTTTCCTATGCATGTCTTTTTGGCCGCCGCACAATCCCATCCATTGAAGGCCCTGAGATGGAGCGTTGTCGATGGAGAGCCACCCCCTGCGCTACTCGTTGCGCCAGTTGCGTTATTTCGTGGTCACGGCGGAGGCGCTGTCCTTCACCGCCGCCGCGAAGCGTCTGCACATTTCGCAGCCGTCCATCTCGACGGCGCTCGCGGACCTCGAAGTGTCGTTCGGTGTGCAACTGTTCATACGGCATCACGCAAGCGGCCTCTCGCTCACGCAAGCGGGACGCGATTTGCTTGGGCAAGCGCGCAATCTGCTGAAGATTGCGGAAGAATTGCAGATGGCCGCAAAGGAAATGGACGGCGGCATGACGGGCGCCATCGCGCTCGGCTGCCTCGTTTCGCTCGCGCCGCCGCTCATGCCGAGGCTCATCAGCCGCTTCACGGCCGAGCACTCGGGCATTTCGTTCCGCACTGTCGAAGCGCATCAGGACGGCCTCCTGCGTGGCCTGCACGACGGTTCGCTCGACATCGCCCTCACCTATAGCCTCGACCTGACCGAGGACATCGCCTTCACGCCGCTGCTGTCGCTGCCGCCTTATGCGATTCTGCCGCGCACGCATCGCCTCGCGCGCGCCCGCAAGGTATCGCTCGCGGATCTCCTGCCCGAGCCATATGTGATGCTCGATCTGCCACACAGCCGCGAGTATTTCGCCGCGCTCTTCGATGCGGTGGGCAACCGCCCTGTGCCCGCGTACCGCTCGTCACAGCCTGAGGTCGTACGCGGCATGGTGGCCAACGGTCTCGGCTATAGCCTGCTCAATTTTCCGCTCAAATCGAATCGCACCGTGGACGGTGAAGAGTTCGTCATTAAACGTTTCAAAGACAACGTCAACGCCACGATGCTCGGCATTGCGCAGTCACGTACGATGAAACCGCGCCAGGTCGTGCATCGCTTCGCGTCGTTCTGCGAGACGTACATTCGGCGACTGCATCTCGACGATTGATCGGCAAAGCGCGCTTGCACGCGTCGAGCGGACCGTCGCTGTATAGGTAAAAACTTTGCTTTGTATCTAAAAACAATATTTTGGCTTGCAATTTGGCTTGATAGATTTGTGTCCATGTTGAGCGCCACGCCACAAAGCCTTGTGCTAGTGCGCTCTTACCGTGATGAACCCAGGAGGACACCATGGCCCACCCGTCAGAGACGTTTGCAGTGCAAGCGCTTGTCGACGAACTGCAGACGGGTTGCGAGCGGTCATTCGGCGATGCGCATGCAATGCCGCCCGGTGTCTATACGTCGCCTGAATTCCTCGCGCTGGAAGAGCGCACGATCTTCCAGCGCGAATGGCAATGCGTGGGCCGCGCCAGTGCGCTCAAAGCGCCCGGCGATTACCTGACCACGAGTATCGGCGCACAACCGATCGTGATCTTGCGCGACGAACAGATGCAGCTCAAGGCGATGTCGAACGTGTGCCTGCATCGCATGTCAGTGCTACTCGAAGGGCGCGGCAATGTGCGTCGTATCGTCTGCCCGTATCACGCGTGGAACTATTCCCTCGACGGCGCGCTGCAAGGCGCACCGCTCATGGACCGGCAAGCGGGCTTCTGCAAGGAAGCCTACAGGCTGCCCGCCGTGCATTGCGAAGAATGGCAAGGCTGGCTCTACGTGACACTCGACCAGAACGCGCCGCCCGTCCACCTGCAGCTCGCCAAACTGGGCGAACTGGTTGGCGCGTACGGCATGTCCGACTACATTGAAACCTTCTATGAAGAGCACGTGTGGGACACGAACTGGAAGATCCTCGCGGAAAATTTCATGGAGAGCTATCACCTGCCGATGCTGCATCGCGCGACGGTAGGCCCGCATTCGCGGCTCGACGAAATGGAATGCCCGCCGGGCTATCCCGCCTTCAACTATCACTGGATCACGAAGGAAGCGAGCTTGCCTATCGGCAATGCGCATCCGGATAACACACGTCTCACGGGACACTGGCGCAAGACCACGGCATTGCTCGCCATCTACCCGACGCATCTCGTCACGCTCACGCCGGGTTACTTCTGGTATCTCGTGCTGCAGCCTCAAGGCGTGGGGCGCGTGCATATCCGCTTTGGCGGCGGCCTTGCGCCCGAATTCATCGCCGATCCCGCGGCCAACGCGCACATGACGACGTTGAAGAAGCTGCTCGACGAAGTGAACGCCGAAGACAAACGCGGCGTGGAAGCCGTCTTTCGCGGCGTGCATGCGCCGCTCGCGAAACCCGGCCATCTGAGTCATCTCGAACGCCCGAACTACGATTTCGCGCGCTATCTTGCGAGCAAAGTCGCCACGGCGACGCTCGGCGCGCACTGAACCCGCTTCACCGACAGGACGCAATCACGATGTCAAACCCTTCCTTCATTTCGTTCTCGGGCGTGAGCAAAACGTATGACGGCACGCAAAATGTCGTCGACGATTTGAACCTCGACGTGCGCAAGGGAGAATTCCTGTCGCTGCTCGGCCCGTCCGGCTCGGGCAAGACGACCACGCTCATGATGCTCGCGGGATTCGAATCGCCCACGCACGGCGAGATCCGCCTGGATGGCCGCCGGCTCGACGACAAGCCGCCGCATCAACGTGACATCGGCATGGTGTTTCAGAACTACGCGCTCTTTCCGCATCTGACGATTGCGGAGAACGTCGCGTTTCCGCTCTCCGTGCGGCACGTGAGCCGCGCTGAACAGAAAATACGCGTGAAGCGCGCACTCGAAATGATCGAGCTGCCGCATCTGGCGAACCGTCGCCCCGTGCAACTTTCGGGCGGACAGCAGCAGCGCGTGGCGCTCGCGCGCGCGCTCGTGTTCGAGCCGAGCGTCGTGCTGATGGACGAACCACTCGGCGCGCTCGACAAACGCCTGCGCGAAACCATGCAATACGAAATCATGCGCCTGCATCGCGAGCTGTCGCTCACGATCGTCTATGTGACGCACGATCAGGCCGAAGCGCTGACCATGTCCGATCGCGTCGCCGTTTTCTCCGACGGCCGCATCCAGCAAGCCGCCACGCCGAGCGAACTCTACGAGAACGCGCAGAACGCGTTCGTCGCCAACTTCGTGGGCGAGAACAACGGGTTGAGCGGACGTGTCGTCAATGTGGGCGACGACTGGGCGACGCTCACGCTGTCCGACGGCAGCGTGATTCGCGGCCGTTGCGAACCCGGCCTGCGCGCGGGCGACGAAGCAATGCTCGCGTTGCGCCCCGAACGCGCGCATATCCCGAGCGCGGAAGGCCTGCATGTCGACGAAAACAGCAACGTGGTGCGTGCGCGCGTCGAGGAACTGGTGTATTGCGGCGATCACCATCGCGTCCACCTGAAGCTCGGTTCGCGCGATTCCCTCGTCGTGAAAGTGCCCAACACGCAGCGCCACGCGCTGCCTTCGCCCGGCAACGAGATCGACATCGCCTGGCGCCACGACGACTGCAAGATTCTCGCGGCGGCCGCGCCACGCAGCGCGCCCACGCTCCACGTATCCACACCGCCGTCACCTTCCATCATCACTACAGCAGCCGCAGGAGCCAACTGAAATGCGCACTCTTCACAAAGCACAAAGCGCCGCACTCGCCGCACTCGCATTCGCCACCGTGACCGTCCAGGCCGCGGAGACGCTCTCCGTCGTGACCTTCGGCGGCGCATATGAAGCGGCCGCGAAAAAGGCCTATTTCGAACCGTTCACGCAGGCCACCGGCATCGGCTTTTCGACCGAATCGTACGACGGCGGTCTCGCCAAGCTCTCCGCCATGGAGCAGGCGAAGAACACCACGTGGGACCTGATCGACCTCGAAACGAACGACGCGATCACCGCCTGCGACGAAGGCCTCCTGCAGAAGTTCGACAAGAAGTCGCTCGGCAAAACGAGCGACTTCATTCCCGGCTCGATCAGCGATTGCGCGGTCGCCAGCATGGTCTGGTCCACGGTCTATGCGTACGATGCCAGCAAGCTGAAGACCGCGCCGACCACCGTCAACGACTTCTTCGATCTGCAGAAATTCCCCGGCAAGCGCGGCCTGCGCAAATCGCCGAAGGTAACGATGGAATGGGCGCTGATCGCTGACGGCGTCGATCCGAAGGACGTCTATAAAGTGCTCGGCACGCCCGCCGGCGTGGATCGCGCGTTCAAGAAACTCGACACGATCAAGAAGAGCATCGTGTGGTGGGAGTCGGGTGCGCAGGCGCCGCAGCTGCTCGCGGACGGCGCGGTCGTGATGACGCAGGCCTACAACGGCCGTATCGACGACGCCGCGAAGAAGGACAACAAACCGTTCAAGGCCGTCTGGGACGCACAGGTTTACGACTTCGACTGGTGGGGCGTTCCGACAGGCGCGAAGCATGCCGACGCCGCTGCGAAATTCATCGTCTCCGCATCCCAGCCGAAGGCGTATGCGGACCTGTCGAAGTACATCGCCTATGCGCCGCCGCGCAAGGACGCGATCGCGCTGGTCGACAAGCAGCGCCTCGCCGATCTGCCGACCTCACCGCAGAACTTCAAGCGCGCGCTGCAGATCAACGCAGGCTTCTGGGCCGACAACGCGGACCAGATCAACAAGCGCTTCCAGGTCTGGCTGACGCAATAAACCCATCGTCTAACGAGAGCCCAACTTGACTACCAGCATGCCCGCCCCGGCCCGCGCCTCATCCCTGGGCTCTCCGACGAGAGCCGACGGCGGCGCTTCATTTCAGAAAGCGCGTCGCCGCGCATCGGTGCGGGCATTGCTGCTCGCGCTGCCGCTCATCGTGTTCCTCGTGTCGACGTTCATCGCGCCGATCGCGCTGCTGCTCGCGCGCAGCGTGCAGAACCATGAAATGTCCAGCAGCATGCCCGCCCTCACACGCGCGCTTGATGCATGGGACGGCCGCGGCGTGCCGGACGAACATACCTTCGCCCTGCTCGCTTCGGGCCTCAAAGAAGCGCAGCAGAGCGGCCAACTCGGCACCGTGGCGCGCCGGCTGAACTTCGAGCAGGCCGAGTTCCGCAGCCTGCTGATGCGCACCGCGCGCCAGCTTCCCGCCGATGCGCCGCCCGCGTGGAAACCGGCGCTCGTCGAACTCGACGAACGCTGGAATTCGCCGGAGACCTGGCGCCTGCTCAAGCGCGCCGCCGCGTCGCCGACGCCCGACTATCTGCTCGCCGCCGTCGACGCGCAAGTCACGCCGCAAGGTTCGGTCGCGTTCGTGCCGGACAACGCCTCGATTTATCGGCAGGCCTTCTTGCGCACGATCTCGATCAGCGCCACGGTCACGCTGCTGTGCCTCGTGCTCGGCTATCCGGTGGCATGGCTGCTCGCGAACCTGCCCGCGAAAAGCAGCAACCGCCTGATGCTCTTCGTGATCGTGCCGTTCTGGACCTCGCTGCTCGTACGCACGACCGCGTGGTACGTTTTGCTGCAACCGGGCGGCGTCATCAACAGCCTGCTGATGGGTCTGGGCCTCGCCACGCATCCGCTGCCGCTCATCTTCAACCGCACCGGCGTGCTCATCGGCATGACGCACGTGCTGCTGCCCTACATGATTCTCGCGATCTATTCGGTGATGAAAAGCGTGTCGCCCGTCTACCTGCGCGCGGCGCAATCGCTCGGCGCGCATCCGTTCACCGCGTTCGTGCGGGTCTACATACCGCAGACGCTGCCAGGCGTGGGCGCCGGCTGCTTCCTCGTGTTCGTGCTCGCGCTCGGTTACTACATCACGCCCGCGCTGCTCGGCGGCGCAGGCGACGAGATGATCAGCCAGCTCATTGCGATCCAGACCAACACGCAGCTCAACTGGGGACTCGCCGGCGCACTCTCGGCCTATCTGGTGATTTTCACGGCGATCTTCTATTTCCTGTTCAACCGCATCGTCGGTATCGACCGCTTGCGCTTTGGTTAAGCCAGGTCGAACACGCGCACACGACGAAGGAACGACATGCAAGACAAACGCAACAAGGTGCTGACGGAACGCATCGCCACACGCTGGGTGCGGGTACATACGGCGCTCGTGCTTTTCTTTCTGATTGCGCCGATTCTCGCCATCATCCCGCTCTCATTCAATTCGGGTTCGTACTTCTCGTACCCGATGCAGGGCTTCTCGTTCCGCTGGTATGAGCAGGCGCTCACGAGCGCGGACTGGCAACGCTCGCTCCTGAACAGTATCGGCATCGGCGCGGCGTCCACGTTGATCGCCACGTGTCTCGGCACGCTCGCCGCGCTGGGTCTTTCGCGCGCTCAGTTTCCGCTGCGCTCGCTGATCATGCCGATCATCATTTCGCCGATGATCGTGCCGATCGTCGTGGTCGCGGCGGGCTTCTATCTGATCTTCGCGCCGCTCGGCCTCGTGAACTCGTATCCCGGCGTGGTGCTGGCGCACGCGGCGCTCGGCACGCCGTTTGTCGTGATCACCGTGACCGCGTCGCTGCTGTCGTTCGATCAGAGTTTGTTGCGCGCCGCTTCCGGGCTCGGCGCGGCGCCCTGGGTCACGTTCCGGCGCGTCACGCTGCCGCTCATCATGCCGGCGGTCGCAACCGGCAGCGTGTTCGCCTTCGCGACCTCGTTCGATGAAGTGATCGTGATTCTGTTCATTGGCGGCCCGGATCAAACCACCGTGCCGCGGCAGATGTGGAGCGGCATTCGCGACTCGATCGACCCCTCGATTCTCGCCGTGGCGACGATGCTGATCGTATTCGCCGTGCTGCTCTTCGCGAACATCAACTGGCTGCGCGGCCGCGCGGCCGCGGCCAGCAGCGCGCTCACCTGATGCGCGCTCACGCTTCCATCACGTGTTCGATACGGCGATCCGGCACCAGCCACCACGCGGCGGCGAGCGTATAAAGCGCCGCCGAACCCCACGGCACGACGAACGCCAGCGCGATACCCGTGAGATAGATCACGACCGAAACCCTGCCTTTGAAGTCGTTGCCGACCGCTTTCGCGAGAGTCGAATCCTTGCCGTGCTCGCGAATCAGCACGCGCATGAGGATGAAATAGGCGATCGCCGACATGAACAGCACCACGCCGTACATCGCGGTCGGCCAGGAGGCCAGATGGTTTTCGCCGACCCAGTGCGTGACGGCGGGCAGCAGCGACAGCCAGAACAGCAGATGGAGGTTCGCCCACAGCACCGCGCCGTTGACCTTCTGCACGGCATGGAACATGTGATGATGATTGTTCCAGTAGATGCCGACGTAGATGAAACTCAGCACATACGCGCAGAACACGGGGAGCACCGGGCGCAGCGCCGCGAGATCGAAGCCTTCCGGCACCTTCAACTCGAGCACCATGATCGTGATGATGATGGCGATCACGCCATCGCTGAAGGCTTCGACACGTCCTTTGCCCATGGATTGGATTCCTGATGATGGTGTTGAATGCGGTTGCGCGCCAAGGCGGCCCGCACTCCGCGGGCGACCCGCGCCGCTGCCGATTATCCGCGAAGCCGTAACGATTTGTCGATCCGGCCGGGTTCGACCCGCGTGCCGTGTTCAGCGCGAAGCGTCGTCCGGGTAGTAGACGGCGAGCCACACGCTGGGCTCCCGGTCGCTTGTCCATGCTACCCGATGCCGGCAATGCGCTTCGATCAGCACGTGATCGCCTGGCTTCATCGAAAGCGGCTCGGCCTCGCCTTCGAATTCGAGCGTGGCCGCGCCGCTCAGCAGCACGACGAACTCGGCGCGAAGACTGTCGTACCAGAAGCCCGGCGGGCTGGCGTGCCCCATCGAGACGATCCGCTCGATGCTCACGCCACCCTGCTCCACCAGGGCGTCGACCTGCTCGCCCTCGCTCCCGCCCGCCGACGCGCCGGGGTCGAACAGATTGCCGCTCCGCATCACACGCTTCATCGTGGCTGCTCCGCTTGTGCGTACCGCTCACTTCATAGGCTTGAGCCCGTCGAGCAAGGTCGGCACCAGTTCGCTGATGGTCGGATGAATATGCATGGCGTACTGCAAAGTCGGATACGGCGCGCCCGCCGTCATGATGTCGATGAAGGTATGAATCGCCTCGTCGCCTTCAATGCCGTGAATGGCCGCCCCGAGAATCTGCTTGCTTTGCGCGTCGACCATCACCTTCATGAAGCCATCGGTTTCGCCGCGTTCGCGCGCGCGGCCCACGCGCGACATCGGCATGGTGGCGATCAGCGCATCGCGGCCCGCTTTGCGCACCTCGGCCTCCGAAGCGCCGACACGCGCAAGCGGCGGATCGACGAACACCGCATACGCCATGATGCGTGTGTCCACGGTGCGCGCGCCGCCGTCGAGCAGATTGGCCGCGACGATCTGAAAGTCGTCGTAGGAAGTGTGGGTAAAAGCGCCACGCCCGTTGACGTCGCCGATCGCCCACACGCCCGGCACGTTGGTGCGCAACTGGCCGTCCACGGGAATCGTGCCGTGCTTGTCCGTCGTGATGCCGGCGGCCGCGAGGCCGAGGTCGTCGGTATTCGGTTCACGGCCAGTGGCGAACAGCAGATGCGACGCTTCGAGCGCTGGAATGTTCTGCTCGAAGCCGATACACAGCTCGTTCGGGTGATGCGGATGCGGCTCGACTCGCGAAGGCTGCACGCCGAAGTGAAACTCGACACCCTCGCGGGCGAGCACCTTCTGCACGGATTCGGCGAAGTCGGCGTCCTCGCGGGTGAGCACGCGTTCGCCGCGCACCAGCACGGTCACGCGGCTGCCGAAGCGGCGAAAGATCTGCGCGAATTCGAGCGCGATATAGCTCGCGCCGACAATCACCAGATGACCCGGCAATTCCGTCAGTTCGAGCAGATTGGAGTTCGTGTAGTACGGAATCCGCTCGAGACCGTGGAGCGGCGGCACGACGGCGCGCGTGCCTGTGTTGATGAAGATTTCGTCGGCGCTGAGCTCGTCGAGCAGCTTGCCGTCCGGTCCGCTAACCGAAAGCGCATGAGGTCCGGTAAAGCGCGCATGACCTTTGAACACGCTCACGTTCTTCGCACCGCGCAGCCATTTCTCGACGCCCTCGCGCGACTGCCCGATGATCCTGTCCTTGCGTGCCTTGACGGCCGCCAGATCAACGCTGACCGCGCCGCTCAGTTGCACGCCGAGTTCCGCGCAATGGCGCGCGACATGCGCCGCGCGAGCACTGGCGACGTAGGATTTGGTCGGCGTGCAGCCGACGTTCACGCACGTGCCGCCAAAGGCCGCGCGCTCGATGACCGCGGTTTTACGGCCGCTTTGACCGAGACGCACGGCAAGCGGCGCGCCGCCTTGTCCCGTACCGATCACGACTGCATCGAAGTGCTGTGACATGGCAACTCTCCGGAAGCTGGGATGCATGTCGTAGCATCTTACCCTCAGCCTCTCGAATCGCCATGCTGCGTTGCCGGTTGCCGGTGTTTGCTGATCACCGACTAATTGTCATTCGAATGCCAACTGTTCCGCACTATTGCTTCTCACCATCCGCAAAGCCGCGAGGCTTAGTCGTGGCAATGCACGGCGCAGATCAATTCACGCGAGCGTTGCAGCGCGGCCTGCGCGCCACGTGACGCCACGACCCAGCCGACCTGGCCCAGGTTGAAATCCTGCGACACCATCACCTGCATGAGGGCGACCATCGGTAATAGCACTGACGGCCGGTAAAGCTGGTTCCTGATCAAAGCTGGCATGACAACTCCCGTCGAGCGGCGCCGCTTCGGCTTCGCTCTATTCACGTTTCGATGGGAGGATTGTAAGGAGGTGGCCCTCGCGGATAAATACCGCTAACGCGAAGGCACTTGTTTGTCAAACCGAACAATCGAGTCCGGCCCCACCCGCCCGCGCACGACGAAATCCCGCGCAGCCAAGCCTGGCAAGGCGCACAGGCTTGCGCGCGTAAGCGCCGGCGCGCTCACGAAGCGTCGACCAGACCGATCTGCGCGTCCCACAAACTACGCGCATACGCACTGGCCCCGACCGGGCGGCTGTAAAAATAGCCCTGCTGCTTGTCGCAATGGATCGCGCGCAGGAACGCCGCCTGTTCGGCGGTTTCCACCCCTTCGGCGGTAACGTTCATGCCGAGCGAGTGCGCCATCGCCACCACGGCCTGCGTAATCGCAATCGAATCGCGATGATCCGGCAAGCCGGCGACGAACGAGCGGTCGATCTTCAGGTTATGCAGCGGAAAGCGCTTCAGATAAGACAGCGACGAATAACCGGTGCCGAAATCGTCGACGGAAATGCGCACGCCCATGTCGTTCAGCGTGCTCAGCATGGGCAACACGGTTTCGCTGTCGCTCATCAGCAGCCGCTCGGTGATTTCCAGTTCCAGCGCCGACGGCTCGAGCCCGGATTGCATCAGGCAGCGCTGGATGCGCTCCACCAGGCCGTCGTTGAACTGCCGGGGCGACAGGTTCACCGCGACGTTCAGTTCCGGCGCCAGCGTGCGCCGCCATTGCGCCACCTGCTCGCAGGCCCGCGCCAGCACGAAGTTGCCGATCTCGCCGATCAGGCCCGCATCTTCGGCGACGGGGATGAATTCCCCCGGCGACACGTTGCCCAGTTCGCTGTTGTACCAGCGCAGCAGCGCTTCCGCGCCGATCGTGCGGCCGTCGCGGCTGTCGACGATCGGCTGGTACACGAGGCTCAGTTCGTTGGAAGCGAGCGCGCGCCGCAGCGATTGCTCGATCGTGAAGCGCCGTTGCAACTGCTGATTCAGCTCGGCGGTGAAGAACTGGAAGTTGTTGCGGCCGCGCTGTTTGGCGTGATACATCGCCGAATCGGCGTTGCGCATCAGCGTGGCCACGTCCTGGCCGTCCTCGGGAAAGCGGCTGATGCCGATCGACGCGCCCAGGTAGTACTCGTTGTCCGCCACCGCGAACGGCTCCGCGATCATGTCGAGGATGCGCCGCGCGAGGCCGATCAGCTGCCCGGTGTTCTCATACGCGCTGACCACGATCACGAATTCGTCGCCGCCCACCCGCGCGAGCGTGTCCTCCGGCGAGATACACGCCGAGAGCCGTTGCGCCACGCTGCAAAGCAGGGAGTCGCCGGCCTCGTGACCCGCGGTGTCGTTGACCTTCTTGAAGCCGTCCAGGTCGACGAACAGCACGGCGACGCTCGCCAGTTCGCCGACGCCGGACGCGGTATCGAGCGAGAACAGATCGCGCAGCCGCTCGGTGAGGTACGCGCGGTTGTAGAGGCCGGTGAGCGAATCGCGGGTGGCGAGGAATTTGAGTTGCCGTTGCGCCTCGCGCACGGGTCCGATGTCGGTAAACGAGATCAGCACCGAGCTGGGCTCGGTATCGCCCGGCTTGATGATCGGCACCACGTTCTCGGTGATCCAGACGACGTCGCCGCCAATCAGCTCCACGCCGATGGTGACACCCAGCACGGGTTTGCCGGTGGCGAGCACCTGAGCGGTCGGGCGCGCGGCCTCGGTGACGAGCGAGCCGTCCTCGTGATACGCGCGCACCATCACCGACTGGATACTGCGGCCGACGAGCTCCGGCGTTGCGCGCAAAATCCGCTGCGCGCTCGGGTTGCAGGCCAACACCACGCCCGCGCGCGACTGCACGACGATCCCTTCGATCAGGTGATGGACCACCAGACGGTGATGCTCCTCGCTGTGCGCGAGCCGCTGCGCCATGGCGTCCTGATGCACGGCCAGACCAACGCTGCGGCCGATGTCGCGCAGCATCGCTTCTTCTTCGGCACTGGGACGGCGCGACGTGCGGTAATACACCGCGAATGCGCCGAGCACGACGCCGGAATCGTTTTCAAAGTGCACCGACCAGCAGGACCGCAGGCCGATCGGCAACGCGAGGTGCCGGTAGTCGGCCCACAGCGGATCGGTTTCGATATCGTCGACGGCGACGAGACGCCGCTCGAACATCGCAGTCCCGCATGAGCCCACCTGTGGCCCGATCATCACGCCGTCAATGGCCGCGCTGTAGTGCCTGGGCAGCGAAGGCGCGCCGCCGACCCTGGCGTGCACGCCGTCGGCGTCGAGCAACAGGATCGAACAGGACGCACCTTCCCCCAGCAGCGCTTCCGCGCGGCGGCATACTTCGTCGAGCAATTCCGGCAGCGGTGTGTTCTGCGTAATCAATCGCAACACCGTGCGCTCGGACGCGAGCACGCCTTCGGCCAGATTCGCACAGTAGCGAATGCCTTCAGGCGCGGCTCCCGTCTTGTTTTCTGATGTCGCTTCGCAAGTCATTTGTGCGCCCCCTAACCCGACATCGGCAGTTTAGTGTACGCGGCACACCGGGGTTTACGCGAGGGTCGCGAATTTTATTCTTCGCGCATCGCGTAATGCCCGCTTGTTCTCGACGGTCAATCACCGGATCAAACGGTTCAGTTGCCGGGACGAGATGACGGCATTCTGTTCGGGTTCCGCAGGCGGGGTTCCGACACCGCCTGGCGGAACCCTGGAACCCGAATCAAGCAATAGCCTGTCGCGACGGCTTTTTTGGTGACTTTTTGATATTTGTCGGCCGCGTGGTTGCGATCAGCCGTGCCGGTCCGGTGGGCGGCCCCCGCCGCCGCCCTTTTCTCCGCCGCCGTTTCCGCCGCCATGCCCACCGTTTCCGCCGTTTCCGCCGCCCGGCGGCCGACCGCCACCACCTCCGCCACCCTGAGGCGGATGGCCGCCCGCGTTCCCCGGCGGCGGACCGCCCTGCGGCCTTCCCCCGTCATGCCCGGACGGCGGTCCACCCTGCGGCCTTCCCCCGTCGTGTCCCGGCGGCGGTCCACCCTGCGGCCTTCCCCCGTCATGTCCCGACGGCGGGCCGCCCTGCGGCCTTCCTCCGTCGTGTCCCGGCGGCGGTCCACCCTGCGGCCTGCCACCTCCATGTCCCGGCGGCGGTCCGCCCGGTGGGCGACCTCCGGGTGGCCGTCCGGCGTCAGGACGCGGCGGAGGCGGCGGCGGATGATGCGCCCAGCGCGATTGCTGGCCGTACCAAGGTCGGCCGCGATAGTAATCGCCCCAATACGTGCCAATCGAGAACGTCACGATGGGCAGGCCGATCACCGTACCGTAGTTCATCACAGGCACATTGGCGCCCTGATACGGATAGCTGAGCCGCCCCGCATAGACCCAGCCGCGCAGATTGGGCGCGGCGATATCACACCATTCATAGTTACTGATACACCCCATCACGCTCACCGGCACACCGCCCGGCAGTTGCGTCACGACCGGGTAGTCGGAGGCCGGGCCCGCGCGCACGTTGACCGTGCCATTCGTGTACGCCTGCGACTGTGCGCACGCCACGGCGGGCAACGCCAGCACGCCGGCCGCCGCATAAAGACATCGAACGAGGTGTTGTTTCATTCTTTCTCCCGATTCAGCGTCCGCGGTCCGCCGCCGGCACGCCTCTGCTGATGCGTTATGAATATTGTTTCTTCTTGCACAACTCATCGCGTTGCCGCGCGATGCCAGCTACCTGTAAGGACGCTGCACGGCGCGTGCCTGAAAGCGTTCAGTCGATCCTCAATCGATTCTTGCGGCGTCTTCGCCGGGCAAGATTTGGTAACCACCCGGTCGAAGTCACGCGTTTTTCGGGCGTCCATGTTTCGGCAATCCGACCGATCATCGCTTCCATGAAAAAGCCATGCACTGCCGGGACTGCGATGAAACTCCTCCGTCCGCTTCTGATCGCCGCGCTCATGCTCACGCATCCGCTCGCCCATGCCGCGAGCTTCGACTGCAATAAGGGGCGCTCGCTGACCGAGAAGATGATTTGCCACGACCCCGCGCTCTCGAAGCTCGATGACACCCTCGGGCAACTGTACTGGAAAGCCCGGCGGCGAGTCGCCAACCGGCGCGCCTTTCTCACCGACAGCGATAGCAAGTGGGCATGGCGGGAAGCAAATTGCCGTGACTCGGCGTGTCTGGGGACGTGGTACGCAACGCGCATCGAAGAACTGCAGCAGCTGATAGAAAGCCTGCAAGCGGGGACGCCGCAGCCGTTTGCCTCACCGGCCGAACCGGACTCGCGCAGCAGGCCGGTCGTGGCTCCTGAGCAGTCCACCGGCATGGCGACGCTTCAGTGCACAGCGGCGAATCCGGGGATCGTAGTGAACGAGCAGTGCTCAGCCGTGCTCACGGAGAGCGGCAGTCAATGGAAACACAAGCCGCATGACGGCGGCTGGTTTTGCGGCGTGGCCACACTGGCGCCGGCGGAATTGCAGGCGGACGCCGCGAACTAGGAAGGCTGTTGCGCATGCCTGCCGCGCCAACGCGGCGATACAGGCGCGCGGCTTACGCGAGCAGGCGAGATGGCGAGCAAGAAGGCGAGCACCGAGGTGCTCGCTATGCCTGGACACGCCGCCAGCGACAAGGCAAGACGCCCTTCTCCCGGAACCGCGAAAAGCGCCGCTCGGGAGAAGGGAAAAAACCAGGAAGTAAGAAACCGCCGCTACCGACCGCTCCAGAATCTGCGCTGAACTTCCATCACCTCGGCTTCCACCTCGGGGACCGGCCCGATCACCTCCACCGGTTTCTGGCAATGATCGAAGACATACCGGCAATCCACGCTCATGGTGGGATTCTCGGCGTGATCGCCGGTCGCTTCGAGCAAGCGCTTTTCGGTCATGCCGAACACGACCCGGCCGATGTTGGCCCAATACATCGTCCCGGCGCACATGCAGCACGGTTCGACCGATGTGTACAGCGTGCAACTCCACAAATACTCCGGCGTGAAGTTCAACGCGGCCACGCGCGCCAGCACCGACTCCGCGTGATTCACCGTATCGACGTTGCCCTGCTCCATCAGCACCGTCTCCTGGTCCGGGCCGACCAGCACCGCGCCGAACGGATGGTGCCCTAGCAGCGTCGCCCGTTCGGCCACCCGGCTCGAATGCTGCAGATGCCGCACGATCTGCTCGTGCGTGGGCGTCAAACCCTGCGGCGGATAGTTCGAGGCCGCAGCGGCGGCCCCGCTCGAGACGGTCAGACTCACGGGCGATCTCCTTGAATAATAGTTAGATTTGCGAAGCAAATTATTACTTCGGCAGCGTACCGTCCACGCCCTCTACGAACCAGTTCAAACGCAGCAGTTCCGGATCGCTCAGCGACTTGCCGGCGGCCACCTTCACCGCGCCGGACTGATCCATGATCGGTCCGGCAAACGGATTGAACTTGCCGGAGATGATGTCGTCGCGCTTCTGGCTCAAGGCTTTCTGCGCGGTCGGCGACACGGCTTCAGTGTTGATGTCGGCGAGGTCGATCGCCTTCTCTTTCAGCCCCCACCACACCGGCGAGTTGTTCCATGTGCCCGACATCACCTGCTCCACCAGATGCGTGTAGTACACGCCCCAGTTGCTCACGCACGCACCCAGTTGCGCATTCGGCCCGAACTTCTTCATATTCGAGTCCCAGCCGAACGCATGCACCTTCTTCTGCTCGGCGGTCTGCATCGTCGCCGTCGAATCGGTGTTCTGGATCAGCACGTCGGCGCCCTGGCCGATCAGCGTTTCGGCAGCCTGCTTTTCGCGGCCCGGATCGAACCAGCTATTGATCCACACCACCTTCACGCGCGCCTTTGGATTGACCGAACGCGCGCCCATCGTGAATGCATTGATGTTGCGCACCACTTCAGGCACCGGCACCGAGCCGACAAAACCGAGCGTGTTCGACTTGGTCGTATAGCCCGCGACGAGGCCGGCCAGGTATGCGCTTTGATAGGTGCGCACGTCGTAGGTGGCGAAGTTGGCCGCCTTCTTGTAGCCGGTCGCATGCTCGAACACGGTGTCCGGGAAGTCCTTGGCCACTTTCAGTTCGAAATCCTGGAAGCCGAAGCTCGAGCCCACCACGATCTTGTTGCCCTTGGACGCCAGGTCGCGGAACACGCGCTCCGAATCCGCCGACTCCGGCACGTTTTCCACGCGCGTCACTTTGACCTTGTCGCCGAACTTCGCCTCGACTTCCTTCACGCCCTGCTCGTGAGCGTAGGTCCAGCCGGCGTCGCCCGGATTGCCGAGATAGACGAAGGCGATGCCGATCGGCTGCGTGGTGGCGGCGGCCGCCCCGGCGGCGCTGAATGCCAGCGTCGCGCCAAGCGTTGCCGCGAGTACGGTTCGGACGGTTTTGATGCGCAGTGAATGATGCAGCGCTCGCGCCAGCGTTGTTTTCATGAATTCTCCGAAGATGGTTGAAGGTGCCTGCCCCAGCGCTCGGGATAACCCGGGCAAGGCTCCAGCATAGGGGGCCATATTCGAAGGTCAATTTCAGCGGCAAAATTATTATTCGTTATCCCGCCCATAACGAAACCCGTATTTTGGTGACCGGACGACGCCTCAGTGAAGTTTCGGCGGCGGGTCTGGCTGATCTTCATCGGGTGCCTCACCGTCGCCGAACAACTCGCCGCACAGCGTTTCGCCGAGTTCGCTCAGGCGCGCCGTGCCGGTGCCTTCCTCGCTGAAGGTGGTGAGCACCAGACCACCGTCGACGAGCGCCGTCAAATGCCGCCGCAGGCCGCTCATCGGCACGCCGGCCTGCTTCGACAGTTTGGCGAGCGACCACACGCCGCCCGGCGTTTCCCGATGCGCTCGCCAGAGTTGCATCAGCACGGCGGCGAGCACCGGATCGAGTTCGTCGTCTTCCATGGTGAGTCTCCTTGTCCTTACGCCATCTGCGTGACCAGTTCGCCGAGCGTCTTCAACGCCGCTTCGGTCTGCGCCGTCCACGGATAGCTGTAGTTGAGCCGGATAAAGTGGCGAAAATCGTTGCGCGTCGAAAACATCGTGCCAGGCCCAACGGTGATGCCGCGCGCGAGCGCCGCCTGGTAAAGCCGCATCGAATCGACGCTGTCCGGCAACTCGACCCACAGCACATAGCCGCCTTGCGGCGTCGACATGCGCGTGCCCGCCGGAAAAAACCGCTGCACCATCGCCATCATGATGCTCGCCTGCTGCCGGTAGACCTTGCGCACGTGCCGCAAGTGGCGGTCGTAGCCGTCCTGCCGCAAATAGTCGGCCACCGCGACTTGCGGCACCGACGGCGTGGTCAGCGTGTTGAGAAACTTCAGCTTCTCGACCTGCGCGCGATAGCGTCCCGGCAGCGCCCAGCCGATCCGGTACGACGCGGTCAGACTCTTCGAAAACGACGCGCAATGCAACACCAGCCCTTTCGTGTCGAAGTTCTTCAAGGTCGACGGCCGCGTCTCGCCGAAGTACAACTCCTGATAGACGTCGTTCTCGATCACGGGAATCTCGTGCGCGGCGAGCAGTTCCACCAGTTGCCGCTTGCGCGTATCGGGCATGCGGAAGCCGAGCGGATTCTGGAAGTTCGGCATCACCATGCACGCTGCGATTTTCTGCTCGGCGATCACCTGCGCGAGCGCCTCGATGTCGATGCCATGAACCGGATGCGTCGTCACCTCGATCGCGCGCATGCCCAGCCGCTCGATGGCGTGCAGCATCGCGTAATAGGTGGGCGACTCGACCGCGACGGTGTCGCCCGGTTTCGCGACCGCCTGCAGGCTCAGGTTGATCGCTTCGGTCGCGCCGAGCGTGATGATGATCTCGCCGGGATCGACGGGCACGCCGTTTTCGGCGTAGCGCCGGGCGATCTGCCGGATCAGTTCCGGATTGCCGGGCGGCAGGTCGTCGATCAGATTCCAGCTCGCCTGGCGACGCGCGATCGCGTTCGCATACTGGTTGATGCGCCGCCACGGGAACAGCGACGGATCCGGATACGGCGAGCCGAACGGCACGGCGTCGTGCGCGCGGATGCTGCGCAAGGTCGACAGCACGAGGCGGCTCACGTCCACGGTCGCTGCGACGGGCGGTGTCTGTGGCGCTTGCGGCGGCCGCGGGCGGCCGGGCGGCGGCTCGTCGAGCGCCGCCGACAGCGCCGCGGCGTCGCGCACGAAATAGCCCGACTGCGGGCGCGTCTCGACAATCCCCCGGTTTTCCAGCAACGCGTAAGCGTGCAACACCGTCTTGATGCTGACGCCGTGTTGCTGGCTCGCCTGCCGCACGGAGAGAATCCGCTCGCCGGCCGCGAATACGCCGCGGCGCACGGCTTCCGTGATTTCGTCGGCGAGTTTTTCGTACAGGTTCAAGGGCCTGGATCGAGCAAAGACATGGGTTGGAGCGTCAGTCTATGACAAAAACGCGCCAACTGTATCCCTCACCTTTCCAAATTTCTGTATGCTGCGCACTTTTTGGAACACAGTAGGCTTGCACCTATCAGCCTCTCCAGGCGCGTTCAAGCCCGACACCGCGGCACCCTCATGAAGAAAACCGAAGCTCGCATCGAACCGTACACGCACCCCGCCGCCGGCTGGGGCGCCCTCAAGTACGTCGCCATCAATCTCATCAAGGAAAAGGTGACGGGCGGCGACTACCGCATGCTGCTCAAGCAGAATCAGCCGAACGGCTTCGACTGCCCGGGCTGCGCGTGGCCGGATCGCGAGCACGCGTCCACCTTCGAGTTCTGCGAGAACGGCGTGAAAGCCGTGGCCGCGGAAGCGACCAGCAAGCGCGTGACGCCCGCATTCTTCGAGCAGCACACGGTCACCGAACTGATGGCGCAATCGGACTTCGAACTCGAACAGCACGGCCGCCTGACCGACCCGCTCGTCTACGACGCGCTGCGCGACCGTTATGTGCCGATCGGCTGGGACGAGGCGTTCGAGCTGATCGCCGCGCACCTGAAGCGGCTCGACGATCCGGACCGCGCCGCCTTCTACACCTCGGGACGCGCGAGCAACGAAGCCGCGTTCCTCTACCAGTTGTTCGTGCGCATGTACGGCACCAACAACTTCCCCGACTGCTCGAACATGTGCCACGAGGCGACCAGCCGCGGCTTGCCGCATACGGTCGGCATCGGTAAAGGCACGGTCACGCTCGACGACTTCGAACACGCCGATACGCTGCTGATCTTCGGTCAGAATCCGGCCACCAACCATCCGCGGATGCTCGGAGAGTTGCGCGAGTGCGCCAAACGCGGCGCGACCATCGTGTCGATCAATCCGCTCAAGGAGCGCGGCCTCGAACGCTTTGCGAGCCCGCAGCATCCGGTCGAAATGCTGACGATGGGCAGCACGAAGATCAGCTCCGTGTTCATTCGCCCGAAAGTCGGCGGCGACTTCGCGCTGATCAAGGGCGTCGCCAAGCGCGTGATCGAACTCGACGACGAAGCATTGATCTCGGGTCTCGACCGCGTGCTCGACATCGCCTTTATCGCCGGGCATACCGTGGGTTTCGACGCGTTCGCCGACGACCTGCGCGCCGAAAGCTGGGACACGATCGTCGCCGAAGCAGGCGTGCCGTTCGAGGACGTGCTGAAGCTCGCCGACATCTACGTGAAGGGACGCGCCGTGATTTCGACGTGGGGCATGGGCCTCACGCAGCACAAGAACTCGGTGCCGACGGTGCAGATCCTGTCGAACCTGATGATGATGCGCGGCAATATCGGCCGGCGCGGCGCGGGCCTCTGCCCGGTGCGTGGGCACTCGAACGTGCAAGGCGACCGCACGGTCGGCATCGAGGAACGGCCGACGCAGGCGTTCCTCGACCGGCTCGGCGAAGTCTACGATTTCGAGCCGCCGCGCGAGCACGGACTCGACGTCGTCAACACCATTCAGGCGATGCTCGACGGCAAGGTGAAAGTATTTATCGGCCTCGGCGGCAATTTCTCTATTGCGACGCCGGACACGCCGCGCACGTGGGACGCCATGCGTTCGTGCGATCTCACCGTGCACATCACCACCAAGCTGAACCGCAGCCACCTCGTGCATGGCCGCGACGCGCTGATTCTGCCGACGCTCGGGCGCACCGAGATCGACTTGCAGAACGGTGTCGCGCAAGGCGTGAGCGTCGAGGACTCGATGAGCATGGTGCATATCTCGTACGGCATGAACAAACCGGCTTCGGAGAATCTGTTGTCGGAGATCGCGATCGTCGCGCGCATGGCGCATGCGACGCTCGGCAGCGCGAAAGTGGATTGGCTCGCGCAGGCAGCGGACTATTCGCTGATTCGCGACGGCATCGCCAAAGTGATCGAGGGATTCACGGACTACAACGAGCGGCTGAAGAATCCGGGCGGCTTTCATCTCGGCGTGGCCTCGCGCGAGCGGATCTGGAAAACGCCGAGCGGCAAGGCGCAGTTCCTCGTGCATGCGATCGACACGGCGACGCCGATTCATCAGGCGCGCAAGCAACATGGCGAGCGGCTGATGACGTTGATGACGACACGCTCGCACGATCAGTACAACACGACGATTTACGGCCTCGACGACCGTTATCGCGGTGTGTATGGTCAGCGTCGCGTGCTGTTCGCGAACAGGCACGATCTCGCGATGCTGGGGTTCGAGGCGGGGCAACGCGTGGATATCACGAGCGTGTGGGCCGATGGGATCGAGCGTCACGCGGACGGTTTTCTGCTCGTGGAGTACGACATTCCGCGCGGCTGTCTCGGTGCCTATTATCCGGAGACGAATCCGCTGGTGCCGCTCTCGTCGGTCGCCGACGGCGCGGGAACGCCGACGTCGAAATCGATTCCGGTTTTGTTGACGGCTTCCGCGGCTGGCGCGATTGCGACTTGATGCATGAGACCTGACGTTGGATCGTCAGGTCTGCTTTTTCGCCAGTTCGCGATGCGTCAGGTAGAGACGCAAGTCGAATTCGATCTGGTGGTAACCCGGCTGCATGAACTCGCACAGGCGGTAAAACGCCTTGTTGTGATCGCTTTCCTTCAGATGAGCGAGTTCGTGCACCACGATCATTTTCAGAAATTCCGGCGCGGCTGATTTGAACAGCGACGCGATGCGGATTTCCTTCTTCGCCTTCAGCTTGCCGCCTTGCACGCGGGAAATGCTCGTATGCAGACCTAGCGCATGGCGCACCACGTCGAGTTTGCTGTCGTACGTGACCTTGTCGATCTGCTCCGCGCTGCGCAGGTGCTCGCGTTTCAGGTCCGCGCAATACGCGTAAAGCGCCCGGTCCGTTTGGACCTCGTGCGTGTTGGGGTAGCGCGCGACGAGGTACGCGCCGAGTTGGTCTTCGGCTATCAGCTGTTTGACCTTCTCCTGGAGCGCGGCTGGGTAGCCGGTGAGGTATTTCAGGTGGGACATGCTTCGGCTCTGCGCTCGGTCAACCGGCGCGGCGATTGTCTTCGCAATCGTCCCAATAGCGCAGCGGGTCGCGATGATCGGGATATTGCGTGTCCAGCCAGTCGGAGAGAATCTTCCACTGCGGATGGTTCGGACCGCTTCTCGTGTCCCAGAACGATTCCTTCAACACAGCGTTGTTTCGGCCGCGGTCCCGCACGACGATCCGGCAGTGATCGTTCGACTCATGGAATTCCGCCTTCAGGTAATAGCGCGGGAGTATCTGCAGCATCGCGCCTTCCACGATCCGGCCCTGCGCACGAACCACGCCCGCGCATTCGATTCGCAGAACACCGTCCACTGATTTGTCCGCGCGCCAGCCGACCGGCAGGCGCACCACGCATTCGTCCTTGCCGACCTTGATCCAGTCCATCCGCCAGATGCGGGCGAGCGCATCGCGCATGGCTGCCGCATCTTCGTAACCGGGCGGCAGTTCGAACTGGGCCGGCAGCACGACTAGGGCGTCGCCAGTCGGCGTTGTGCCGGCCGGCTTTTGAAATGGATCGTCGTCGAAGGGATTCGAGGGGCGGCTGGCCCGGGTGTTGCTGGCGCTCGGCAAATCCCCGAAAAGGCTTTCGGCTGCGCGGCGTGCGCGCTTCGATTTTTCGTTGCCCATCGATTTCTCCGTTGGAGTTGGGTTGCCTTGGTGTGACACGCAGGTTGACTACGTCATAGCATCGCACGTCGTCGAACACGTGGGCGAGCGGCTGCGCATTTCAGATACGGCGGGAAGGAAAGGCGTCTGATCCGGTTGCGCGCAGGTTGAACCGGGTTCGGCTGAAAGCGCGCAAGTCCTTGGCGGGACGATTGGTGCCGGGGACCGGACTTGAACCGGCAAGCTGTGAAGCGGCGGATTTTAAGTCCGCTATGTTTACCAATTTCATCACCCCGGCAGGGGTCAGAACGCATGTGGACGCGAATTCTACCATTTCGCGGCAGGCGTACCAAACCGCCGCGGCGCCCGCCCCGTACCGCGATTTTCAGGCGCGGCACAACCCAAAAACCGAATTCATCCGGGGGTCACAAACGTTGCCGATAATCCGCTCACGGAAACTCACGAAAACGTTTACGACCCGAGCAGAAACCCCATGACTCCGACGATCAAAGATGTCGCTGCCCACGCCGGTTTCTCCATCGCCACGGTATCACGCGCGATCAACGCGCCGCATACCGTCAACCCGGTCACGCTCGACAAAGTGCGCCAGTCCATCGACGCCCTGAACTTCCGCCCCAGCCCGCTTGGCCGCCAATTGCGCGGCGAACGCACGCGCCTGATCGGCGTGATCCTGCCGACGCTCGCCAATCCCGTATTCGCAGAGTGCCTGCAAGGTATCGACGAACTCGCCTCGGCGCAAGGCTACCGGCTCATGCTGATGACCACGCAGTACGACGCCGACCGTGAGCGCCACGCTATCGAGACGCTCCGCGAACACCGCGTGGAAGGACTGATCCTGACCGTCGCCGATGCCGACACGCACCCGCTGCTCGACGAACTCGACCGCGCGGGCCTGCTCTACGTGCTGATGCATAACGACACGGTACGCCGTCCGTCGGTCGCCGTCGACAACCGTCTCGCGGCCTACGACGGCGTGCGCATGCTGATCGCTCACGGCCATCGCCGTATTCTCATGCTGGCGGGCACGCTGGCTGCCTCAGACCGCGCCCGCCAGCGGCATCTCGGCTATTCGCAGGCCATGCAACAAGCCGGCTTGACGCCGGCGCCCGCGCTCGAGGTCGATTTCAACGCGGAGGAGTTGTCGCCCGCGGTGCTCGCCCATCTGACGAGCGGCGCGAACCGTCCCAGTGCCCTCTTCTGCAGCAACGATCTGCTGGCGATGGTGGTCATGCGTGGCCTGCGCCGCGCGCGCCTGCAAATTCCTCACGACATGTCGATTCTCGGCTTCGACGGACTCGCGATGGGCGAACTGCTGTCGCCGCCGCTTGCCAGCATCTGCGCGCCGAATCGGGAAATCGGCTGTGCGGCCTGGGAGCGTTTGCTGGCGCGCGTCACCGGCAGTTACGAAGCCTTGAGTGAAACATCGCTCACGCTGACCTTGCCGCACAGCTTGCGCGAGGGCGCCACCATCGCGGCGATTTCGAACCGCAACGAGCCCTCGCGTGTGCGTGCGTCGGAAAATGCCGAGCGGCCGTTTGTATGAGACGCCCGCGCATTGCTCGCTGGTGACTGCTGAAGCCCGACTGCTGAAGCCCGAGGCGCCGCACCTCATCCGGACACCGAGATGGGCACGGGCTCGGGCAGAAAGAAAAAACTATTTCAACGTGGCATTGAATATCACCGACCTTACGGCCACTTCGTCGACCGCTCCAGAGATATTAAAGCTGCCATGTATCGTCTCGTTGGACCTGAACGTGCCTTTCGCACCTTTATACTCCGGACTCACATAAAAATTAACCCCAAATGTAAAATGCTTAGCCCCGTTCAAGCACTTCTTTTCCTTTGAATCCCCTACGTCATATAGTTTAACGTACGAGTTATCAGGGGGAATAAATCCGGAATTATCGGTGCATGCGTCGTTGGTAATTTTAACAGTGTAGTATATTCCCTGTGCCGTTGTCCTATACAAAACAGCATGATGGGAATTGCCGCTGGCATCCGTAACGGACACATATTTATAGTCCGTCGAAGCCGGCCGGTTATTCTTGGCCCTCAATGCCTGGCCGCCCTGCCCGAGATCGCAGTTCGAGGTGATGTTGTCGTCGGTGGGCGTGATGGACATGCCTCCGGCCGGGCTGATCGCGGCGTACCCGGACTTGGGCGCAACCACGTTCTGAAACACCAGATTGTCGATATTCAAATCCACAGCGTCGTGGGTTTTCTCGAAATAACATTCCGTGGCTGCGTGAGCAGGCGCGCAAACAGATAAAAGCACGGCAGTCATGGCCAACAATAGATTGGTTTTCATACAAGCCTCTAATATCAAAATTGAGATTACCTTCGAACAAACCGGGACAAAAACACAACAGCTTCGCAACGCCTCCGTTTTCTGAAATTAAATCCGCTTTACCGTCATGCCGCGTAACAAGCGGCAATTTCATAGTGAATTTCGCCCTGCTCACCGCCCATCGGAGAACTCCTAAAATCACGGAAAACCGGAATTGGGATTTCCCTGCGAATTAGCCGGCGCAAGAAAATGCGGCGCAGATATAAGGTCAAGAATCAACTGATCCAGTCAAACAGGAACCCGGAGAACGGCCGCCCGAACGGCAAGCCACACGTCATAGCGTCGTCACATACGTTCCCGATAATCCGCTCGACGAAAACGTTTACATCGCCAGACAGCACGGCACACAAGCGATGTCCGGCAGCCCGCATCGCGCCACCTGTATTGCGTCAGTTCACCCGTACTCGACACCACCGCTTAAGCCACCTTGTCCATCTCTGGGAGATTGCTGTGACCCGCCGTTCCTCCACCGCTTTTGTTCGAGTGCGTCAATTGGCGCGCGCCGCGTTCGCCGCCTCGGCACTTGTCATGACTCTGGCCGCACCCTCGCTCGCGCATGCCGACGAAACCGCGATCTGCTACAACTGCCCGCCCGAATGGGCCGACTGGGCGAGCCAGATCAAGGCGATCCAGCAGAAGACCGGCATTCGCGTGCCGTTCGACAACAAGAATTCCGGCCAGTCGATCGCCCAGCTCATGGCCGAACAGAAGAGCCCGGTCGCCGACGTGGTGTACCTCGGCGTCTCATCGGCTTTCCAGGCGAAGGACAAGGGCGTGATCCAGCCGTACAAGCCCGCGCATTGGGATGACATTCCCGCCAACATGAAGGACCCGCAAGGCTACTGGTTCACGATTCATTCGGGCACGCTGGGCTTTTTCGTCAACAAGGACGCGCTCGAAGGCAAGCCCGTGCCGCGCTCGTGGGCCGACCTGCTCAAGCCCGAGTACAAAGGCATGATCGGCTACCTCGACCCGTCGAGCGCGTTCGTCGGCTATGCGGGCGCGGTGGCGGTGAATCAGGCGCTCGGCGGCACGCTCGATAACTTCGAGCCGGGCCTCGACTGGTTTCGCAAGCTGAAGGCCAATGCGCCGATCGTGCCCAAGCAGACCGCCTACGCGCGCGTGATGTCCGGCGAAATTCCCATCCTGCTCGACTACGATTTCGACGCCTACCGCGCAAAGTACAAGGATCACGCGAACGTCGAGTTCGTGATTCCGAAGGAAGGCACGATTTCGGTCCCGTACGTGATGAGTCTGGTGAAGGGCGCGCCGCACGAGGCCAACGGCAAGAAGGTGCTCGATTTCGTGCTCTCCGACGAAGGCCAGAAGCTGTGGGCCGACGCCTATCTGCGCCCGGTCCGCGCAAACGCGATGACGGCCGACACCGCCGCGAAATTCCTGCCGGCTAGCGACTATGCGCGCGCCAAACCGGTGGACTTCGGCAAGATGGCCGAGAAGCAGTCGAGCTTCGGCGAGCGTTATCTGCAGGTGATGCATTGAACGACATCACGTTCCCGCTGCGCTGGCGCATCGCGTTGATCGCGCCGGCGCTGGCGGTATTCATCGCCTTCTGGCTGTTGCCGATGGGCGCGCTCGCGCAGTTGAGCGGCGACGGCCACGCGTTCGCCACCTATCGCGCGATGCTGACGAATCCGCGCTACATGTCGAGTCTCGGCGCGACCGTGCTGTTGTCCGCGGCGGTCACGGCGGCGACGCTGGTGCTCTCGGTGATCGCGGGATTGCTGCTGGCGCGCCGCGAGTTTCCTTTGAAGCGCACGCTGCTCGCCCTGCTCACCTTTCCGCTGGCGTTTCCGGGTGTGGTGGTCGGCTTCATGGTCATCATGCTCGCCGGGCGCCAGGGGCTGGTCGGCGCGCTCTCGCTGAAACTCACGGGCGACCGCTGGGTATTCGCTTATTCGATGAGCGGCCTCTTTCTCGGCTACCTGTACTTCTCGATTCCGCGCGTGATCGTCACCGTGATGGCCTCGGCGACCAAGCTCGATGCATCGCTGGAAGAAGCCGCGCGCTCGCTCGGCGCGTCGCCGTGGCGCATCACGCGCGACATCGTGTTGCCCGCGCTCTCGCCTGGTCTGATCGCGGCGGGCGCGGTGTGCTTCGCCACCGCGATGGGCGCATTCGGCACCGCCTTCACACTCGCCACCGACATCGACGTGCTGCCGATGACCATTTACACCGAGTTCACCCTCAACGCGAACATGGTGACCGCCGCGGGCCTCTCGATCGTGCTCGGCATGGTGACGTGGGCCGTGCTGGCGTTGGCGCGCAGCGTGAGCGGTTCGGCCGTGGCGGCAAGCGCATGAACGGCATGTTCAAACCTGGCGCTGCCAGACCGGAAGACAGGACCTCAATGAATTCCATCACCGCTTCTCTACAGCCGGCAACGAAGCCGCGCTCGCGTGCGCGCCTGCCGGCCGCCAGAACGTGGCTCGCAGCCGGCCAATGGCTCGTGACGCTGCTGCTATGCGCGTTCCTGATCGTGCCAGTCGTCATGTCGATCATGGCGGGGCTGACGGTCAACTACTTCAAGGGCGTATCGAGCGGACTCACGCTGCGCTGGCTCGAAGAAGTGTGGACGCAATATCACGGCTCGGTATTTCTCTCGCTCGAAGTGGCGGCGGCGACCCTGCTCATCACGCTGCTCACCGGCGTGCCGGCGGGTTACGTGCTCGCGCGCAGCAAGACGCGCCTGTCGCGCATCATCGAAGAGTTTCTGGTGCTGCCGATCGCGCTGCCGGGCCTTGCGTCGGCGCTCGCGCTGCTGGTGGTCTACGGCGGCTTCACGATGTTCCGCATGAGCGTGGCGTTTATCGTCGTCGGCCATGTGGTGTTCACGCTGCCCTTCATGGTGCGCGCGGTCGCCGCCGTGTGCGCGAGCAGCGATCTGCGCACGCTCGAAGAAGGCGCGGCGAGTCTCGGCGCGAGCTTTCTGCAGCGCTTCGTGACGATCGTGCTGCCCAACGCGCGCCCCGGCATCGTGGCCGGCGCGCTGGCGGTGCTGACGCTCTCCATCGGCGAATTCAATCTCACGTGGATGCTGCACACGCCCGATACCAAAACGCTGCCGGTGGGTCTCGCGGACACGTATGCGTCGTTGCGCATCGAGATCGGCAGCGCCTACACGATTCTGTTTTTCATCATGACGATGCCCCTGCTCGTCGCGATGCAATGGCTCGGTGTCGATGCGACCGGCCAGCGCAGCGCGGCGAAACAACGTGCCGCCGTCTCTCCTTCTAAGTCGCTCAAACCATGAAACTTGCCTCCGTACCCATCGCGCTGACGCAATGCGCGAAAACGTTTCGCGGCACGCGCGTGCTCGAGCCGCTCGATCTGCATATCGACGCCGGTGAAACGCTGGTATTGCTCGGGCCGTCCGGCTGCGGCAAGACCACGACGCTGCGCATGATCGCGGGGCTCGAAACGCCGGACGCCGGCGGCCGCATCGCGTTCGGCGACGACGACGTCACCGCCTTGCCGATCGAAAAGCGCCAGGTCGGCATGGTGTTCCAGAGCTATGCGCTGTTTCCGAACCTGACAGTGCGCGGCAACATCGGCTATGGCCTGAAGATCAAACGCGTGCCGGCCGAGACTGCCCATCAACGCGTCGACGAATTGCTCGGCATGATGCGTCTCACCGCTCACGCCGACAAGCCGATCGATCAGCTTTCCGGCGGGCAGCGCCAGCGTGTGGCGCTCGCACGCGCGCTCGCCGTGCAGCCGCGCGTGCTGCTGCTCGACGAACCGCTCACCGCCCTCGACGCCCGCTTGCGCGACACCTTGCGCAGCGAGATGAACACGTTGCTGCGTGAGTTGGGCATCACGACCGTGTACGTCACGCACGATCAGGCCGAAGCAATGGAACTGGGCGACCGCATCGTCGTGATGAGCGCGGGGCGCATCGAGCAGATCGGCTCGCCGCGCGAGATCTATTACCGCCCCGCCAACCGGACGGTCGCGCAGTTTGTCGGCACGATCAACCGACTCGCGGGCGAGCGGCGCGACGGCCTGCTGACGACCACCGGCGGCGCCGTGCCGCTGCCCGCGGGCGACGCGCACGTGAATTCGGCGCACGAAATTTTCTTCCGCCCTGAAGACGCTTATCTTGCCGATCCGGCTCATGCGCAATTGCGTGGCCATATCGAAAGCACCGCGTTTCTCGGCGAGCGAACACGGCTGACGGTGGGCGGCGCCGCTCCCGACGCGTTGCTGATCGACGTGGCGGGCCGCGTGGAATTGGCGCGTGGCACACCGGTCGGCATTTCAATCGCGCACGACGCGCTGATTGCGCTATCGTAATGAAGTGACGCCGTTGTTTGGCGCGCTATAAAAAAGGACACCCCATGCTGCTGGCTCAAATTAGCGACCTGCATATCAAACGGCCCGGCGCGCTCGCTTACCGCCGCGTCGACACCGGCGCCTATCTCGCACGCTGCGTGGCCGCCCTCAATGCGCTCGAACCGCGTCCCGACGCGGTGATCATGACGGGCGACCTCGTCGACCAAGGCGACCCGGAACAGTACGCGCATCTCAAGACCCTGCTCGCGCCGCTCGAGATTCCCTACTTCCTGCTGGTCGGCAATCACGACGAACGCGCCGCGTTGCGTGCCGCATTTCCCGATCGCGCGGAATTGCAAAGCGGCGGCGAATTCGTGCAATACGCGGTCGATCTCGGCGCGCTGCGACTCATCGCGCTCGATTCGATGGTGCCGGGCCAAAGCGCGGGCGATCTGTGCGACGCGCGGCTCGCGTGGCTCGCCACGCAACTCGACGCGGCCCAAGGCAAACCGACGGTGGTCGCGCTGCATCATCCGCCGTTTGTGTGCGGCATCGGGCATATGGATGAATTGCGGCTCGATCCCACCGCATCCGACAAACTCGCGGCGTTGATCGCGCGTTACCCGAACGTGGAACGCGTGATCTGCGGGCATGTGCACCGGCCCATGTTCGTGCGCTTTGGCGGCACGATCGCCTCCGCGGTGCCGGCGCCCGCGCATCAGGTCGCGCTCGATCTGCGCGACGATGCGCCGTCCGCGTTCATGATGGAGCCGCCGGCGTATGCGCTGCATCACTATGACCCGGCAACCGGCATCGTCACGCATCACGCGTATGTGGACGCGGCGGATGGGCCGTATCCCTTTTACGAGCCCGAAGGCGATCTGATCGATTGATCTGTTCGATTGACACGCGCGCTCACGCGCGGATGAAGGTCTCATGCACGCGCCGGGACGACCTGAAATACGGAATCCCGAGCGCGGCTGCGACGACGGCCTGAATAAGATCGCCGTAGGGAACGGCGATGTCGATGCCGATGGCGTGTGTCATGTAATCGCCGAGCAGATACGCGCCGGCTCGCATCGCGACAATGGCGACGAGCCAGGCCTGCACCTGCGGCGCGAAGCGCGCAGACCTGCGCAGCGCGAGCAGCGCCAGCCAGCCCGCGCCGGCCACGATGAATACGCCCGTGACGACATCACAGCCGACCATCGCGAGCACGGCGCGATACCAGCCATGCGTTTCGCGCCGGATAAACACCGCCAGCAGTTCCCATTCGAGCATCAGTTTGAGCGGATCGCGCATGGCGATCGCCGTATGGAGCACCCACGTGGCAACGCAGGTCAACGCGACGAGCAGCCAGCCGCCGATGTGTCGAGGTTCATGTTTCGTGGTCGAGGCCATGGAGTCGTTCTTCGTTTGCTTCGTTCTGTCGTAATCGGTCGGATGAGGCGCGCCGATTCTACGAACTAACCACGAACGACCATCTCATTTTGTCGACGCGTCCCTTTCAGGTGGCTTGGAACCGGCGTGTTTGCGCGCTCGCGGCCGTCAGCACGATCCGCCATGCTCCGGTATGATCGGCACGCTTGAGGACCGTGCATGGGCCGGTCCGTCAATCGCCCTCTCTCATGTCCACTTCCAACGCGTCCACTCCCGCTTCCGCCGACCGGTCGCTGCGCGGCCTGCTGCTTCTGCTCGCCACCATCGCGGGCGTCGCGGTCGCGAACATCTATTACAACCAGCCGCTGCTCGACGACTTCCGGCTGTCGTTTCCGCACAGCGCGTCGTGGGTCGGCGCGGTGCCGGCCGTCACCCAACTCGGCTACGCGGCCGGCATGCTGTTGCTGGCGCCGCTCGGCGACCGCTTCGATCGCCGCCTTCTGATCCTGCTGCAGATCGCCGGCATCTGTGTCGCGCTGGTAGTGGCCGCCGCCGCGCCAACGCTGTCCGTGCTGATCTTCGCAAGTCTGGCGATCGGCGTGCTCGCCACCATCGCGCAGCAAGCGGTGCCGTTCGCGGCGGAACTCGCGCCGCCGGCCGAACGCGGCCACGCGGTCGGCACGGTGATGAGCGGTTTGCTGCTGGGGATCCTGCTGGCGCGAACGGCGTCGGGCGTGATCGCCGAATATTTCGGCTGGCGCGCGGTATTCGGCGCGTCCGTGGTCGCGTTGCTGGTGCTCGCGGTCGTCATCATTCTGCGTCTGCCCAGGAGTCAGCCGACGTCCACGCTGCCCTACGGCAAGCTATTGGTGTCGATGTGGCATCTGGTAGTCGAGCACCGCGCGCTGCGTGAAGCGTCGCTGACCGGCGCGGCCCTGTTCGCTGCGTTCAGCATTTTCTGGTCGGTGCTGGCGTTGCTGCTGGCCGGTGCGCCGTTTCATCTCGGGCCGCAAGCGGCGGGGCTATTCGGTATTGTCGGCGCGGCAGGCGCGATGGCCGCGCCGCTCGCCGGCAAGTTCTCCGACCGGCGCGGACCGCGCGCGATCATCACCGTGTCGATCGTGCTGGTGGCGATTTCGTTCGTGGTGTTCGGCGCATCGGCGAGAAGCATTGCGGGGCTCGTGATCGGCGTGATCGTTCTCGATATCGGCGTGCAGGCCGCGCAAATCTCTAATCAGTCACGCATCTACGCACTCAAGCCGGACGCGCGCAGCCGCGTGAATACGGTGTACATGGTGGCGTATTTCATTGGCGGAGCGATCGGCTCCGGCGTTGGCGCGGCAGTGTGGCCGACGTTTGGATGGCTTGGTGTGAGTGCGGCCGGCCTCGTGTTCGCCGGGCTGGCGGCGTGGAATCATCTGGCGCTGCCCGCAGGCGTGAAGGATGTGAAGGGTTAATCGGCGCCTTGTTCGCGCGGAGCGCTCATTGGCCGCTGCGCGCCGACGCATAGTCGTGCAGCGCGTCGATCACCCGGTCGAACTCGAACGACTTGTCGTAAAAGTGGCGCACGCCGTATTGCTCGCAGCGCTCCCGATAGGCGGGCAACGCATGATTGGTCAGCACCGCGGCGAATACCCGGTCGATCAATCCCTCTCGCTGCAAGTACGCCAATACCGGCACGCCCGAGCCCTGCTTCAACTGCAGGTCGACGATCACCGCGTCGAAGGCCTCGTCGCTCAATAGCGCAATCGCCTGATCCGCGGAATCCGCGTAGGCGGCTACCTTGAGCAGGCCGGAGGCGTCGATCGCTTCCACGAGGCTTCGGCGGATCAGCGGCGAATCCTCGATCAGCAGCACGCGCAAGGGTGCGCGGCTGGCTTGATCGGCAACAGGGTTCGATTCGCTGTTCATTGGAATATCTCGATCATCCATTATTCGATCAAACCATTCTTGATCGCGTAATAAGTCAGATCGGCGTTGTTCGCCAGTTGCATTTTCTCCAGTACGCGGGCCCGGTAGGTACTCACCGTTTTCACGGACAAATGCAATTCCTCCGCAATCTCAGTGGGAATCTGCCCGGCCGCGAGCTTGCAGAAAATCTGGAACTCACGCTCGGACAGCGCTTCGTGCGGCCGCCCGGCGGACGGCTTGTCGAGATTGTCGGCGAGCGCGTCGGCCACCGCCTCGGAGAGGTAGCGATGCCCGCGCGCCACCGAGCGAATCGCCCGCACGATCTCGTCGGGCTCGCAATCCTTGTTCAGATAACCGTTCGCGCCCGCGCGCAGCAGGTTGATCGCGTATTGGCTTTCCGGGTAGCCCGACAGAATCAGTACGCCCTGCTCGGGACGCACCTGCTTGATCACACGCAAGGTGTCGATACCGTTCTTGTCCGGCATCGCGATGTCGAGGAGCACCACGTCGAACGCCTACTCGCGCACGAGGCTGATGGTTTCGTCGCCGGTGGCCGCTTCGGCCGCGACGCACATATCCGGCTCGTCAGCGACGAACTGCCTGAAGCCACCTCGGACGATCGCATGGTCGTCGGCTATCAACACTCGAATCATCGGTTTGGGTGTCCGTGTATTGGAATCGCTCCAAAGCAGACATTGTAATGATCTCCGGCACGGCGTCTGCCGGAATCGGAGAAGAACATGGCGGCGCATGCCGGCGCGGGAAACCTGCCAGACCCGCCCGTGCCCGCAGCGCCCTCCCGCTTACTCGCGGCCTTCGAGCAGATCCGCCATATCGTCCGCGTGCTCTTCTTCCACAGCGAGAATCTCTTCGAACATACGACGCGTCGTCACGTCCTTATCGCCGAGATAGCGAATGATCTCGCGGTAGGTATCGATCGCAATCCGCTCGGCGATCAGATTCTCCTTGATCATCTCCGTGAGGCTGTCGCCCTCCTTGTATTCCGAGTGCGAGCGCGTCTTCAAACCGTCCGGTGCGAAATCAGGCTCGCCGCCCAATTGCACGATCCGCTCGGCGATGCGGTCGGCGTGTTCCTGTTCCTCCGCGGCATGTTCGGCGAATTCCGCGGCCACCGCCTCGGAGTTGATGCCCTTTGCCATGAAGTGATGCCGCTTGTAACGCAGCACGCAGACGATTTCAGTGGCCAGTGCGTCATTGCATAGCTTCAGCACCGTTTCGCGATCCGCGCCATAGCTTTGCGTGACCGGTCCGTCCGACATGTGCTTGCGTGCGTCTTCGCGGATCTTCTTGAGATCCATCACGAACGGATCCTTGGATTGAGTGGCCGCGCCCTGGGCGCCAGGTGACTTCGACATTGAATTTCTCCTTTATCCGGTATTGGGGGTAACTGCGCATCACGCACGAATCGCGCCTGATGCGCCGGCACAAGGAATGCGGGCTGCCAATAAGCGCCCGTCTACGTTCGGAATACGCCGAGCAGCAGCGTGACCACGAACACGACGAGGAAAATGTAGAACAGGATCTTCGCAATTTCAGCCGCCCCTGCTGCGATTCCGGTAAAACCGAACACGGCGGCGATGATCGCGATCACGAAAAAAACAATGGCATAGTGAAGCATGGCGACTCTCCTTCTTGTTGGTATCTGCGTGGCCTGGCTCGGCGCATTGCATGGCGAACCGTCTGCCAGTTTCGAAGACACGGCTTGCGAACTCCTCGTCGAACCGCGCTAATCGACGATCTTTTTCGTCACCACGAAGCCGAGCACGAGGAACACGACACACAGAATCACGAACACGATAAACAGGAACTTCGCGATTGCCGCCGCGCCTGCCGCTACGCCGGTAAAGCCAAGAAGGCCGGCGATCACCGCCACGACGGCGAAGAACAACGCCCATTTCAGCATGATGGCTTTCTCCCGAAACATTGATTGAACGATCAGGTCAATCCTAGCCATCAGCGACGGCGGGCGCATTCCGACGCACGCCGGTTTTCGTGTGAGAATCCGCTGACATTGGATTACGGCAGCGTTACGGCGAGTGCATAAGCCACGCGAGACCGGTGTGTTGCGCCGCGAAGGCGGCCGCGTCGGCGCGATACTCGCACCGTCGCCGGACGCGGCGGACGTTACACTGAAGCCCCAATAGAGGAGCCGAAATTGCCAAATGAGCAGAATGCGCCGAACGCGGCCGCCCTTGGGCCCGCCACCCGCCTGAGCGACTGGATGCGCAATCGCAGTTGGGCGATTGCCATGACCGTGGCGATCGTCATTACCGTGGGTGGTCTCGTGATTCTCGAGACCGCGCGCCAACGCATTGCCGCCGAATACGAGACCGCACTCGAAGCACGCGACGTCACCGTGCAACTGAGCATTCTTGCGAGCCAGCTCTCGCGCCTGAGTGCGCAGCAAAGCGATTTTCTTCTGACGAAGCAGGACGCTTCCGCGCGCGATTTCTGCGCGACCGCCGCGCGCATCCGTCAGAGCGAACAGCAGTTGAACCGCTTCTACCGCAGCGGCAAAGCCGACAGCGCGGAAGTCGCCAGCTTCACGCAGATCCAGGCGCTGATCGAGGCGCGTATTGGCGCGGGCGCGTCCGCGCTGCAGCGCGCGGCGCCGCATCCGCTAGATCTCGCCGCCTGCGGCAGCGCGAGCGAAGCCAGTCCGGCCGATGCGTCGCTCGTGGACAGCACGCTCTCGCTGCTTCGCGACAACGAGGAGCGCCGCGCGCAACACGCGCTTGCCGCGAGCCGCGGCGATCAGCGCATCTCCACGCTGTGCGCAGCGGGCTTGTCGGCGCTGAATATCGTGCTGTTCATCCTGCTGTTTCGTAACCTCGGCATTCAGATCGATCGTCAGGCGCGCGTGCAGCGTCAATTGATCACACAACAGGAGGGGCTCGACCAGCTCGTGAATGAACGCACCCGTCAGCTCGAAGCGCTCGGCTGGCACTTGCAGGCAGTCAGCGAAAACGAAAAAACCCAGCTCGCGCGCGAGCTGCACGACGAGCTCGGCGCGATTCTGACCGCGAGCAAAATGGACGTGGCGTGGGCCAACCGCAAACTGAAGGACAGCGCGCCGGATATCTCCGAGAAACTCAAGCGGGCGCTCGCGAATCTCGACCAGGGCATTGCGCTCAAGCGGCGCATCATTGAAGACATGCGGCCTACGGTGCTGGCGAACTTCGGGCTCGTTACCGCGTTGCGTACGCTCGCCGACGAAGCCGCGCAGCGCAACAACTGGACGCTCGAACTGCACCTGCCCGCCGACGACATCAAGCTCGACGAGCAGACGGAGATCGCGCTGTTTCGCGTCGCGCAGGAGTCGCTCACCAACGCCGCCAAGTACGCGCGGGCTTCGAAGGTGTCGATCGCATTGCAGGTCGGCGATGGCCAGGTGGCGCTGCATATCGCCGATAACGGCGTCGGCATCATGCCGGCCGATCTGAAGCGCACCCACACGCATGGGCTCCTAGGCATGCGCCAGCGCGTCGCCGCGCACGGCGGGCGCTTCGATATCCGGCGCGGCGTGCCCAACGGCACCGACATCCATGTGGAGATGCCGAGCGTGAGCACCGCGACGCCTTCGATCGACCTGCCGCCGGCCACGCCGTCGCGAACGTCCGTCTAGCAAAGGCTCGCGCAACGTCACCGTGAGGCTTGTAGGAGTGCGCCGACGCAAACAGCGGAGCACGCCTACAAGAAAATCGCAGCCCGGCCGACAGCGCCTTCCGCGCCCTTTTTTTACCATGCAATCAGACCGGATCGACTGGCGTAAGCCCCGGTCGGACGACAGCTAGCTTAGCTGGCGCGTGCCGTAGAACACGGGCACGTCAACCGATGCATTCTCGACAAGGAGAACTCTCATGAATCGACTGATCGCTTTGCTTCTCATTGCAGGGACGGCTGCGCTCGCCGGTTGCAACACCATGGCGGGGGCTGGGCAGGACATTTCGAAGGGTGGCGACGCCATCACGAATTCGGCTGAAAAGGCCAAGTAAGCAGGTCATATGAAGCAGACGCCCGGCGCTTTGAGGCGCTTGGCAACGGGGGTTCGTGAAAGCCCGCCGCGGGAAACCTCGGCGGGCTTTTTTTCGCCTGATGGTCGGGCTTCGTTGTTTGCGCAGCCTTCGCGCACGCATCGGCGTGATGCTCGCAACAGTCACGGCTTCGTTACCGACGCTCAGCGACGCCACAAACAAAACGGCGATCCACTCGCGTGGATCGCCGCTCCGTCCTCCCCAGGACGTGTCGCTTATTGCATGCGTCTGATTCAAGCGCCGCTTGCGGGCATTCCTGTCAGCGCACTTCTTCGCGTACTTTGCGTACTTATTGGCCCGTCAGCGTATTCGTCAGTTCGACGCTCGGCGTCTGCGTATTGCCGTTCTGCGCGACCAGCAGATGGATCTGGCCCGGCACGAGTTGGCTCAGCGCCCCCGCGATCGGCACCGACGTCACCAGCCAGTCGGCATTGTTCGACAACGTGAATGCCGGCGACTGGAAGATCGGCGTCTTGCTGCCCGCCGCTGTCGCGATCAGCACGTACGTGCCGCCGGACACGTAGATCGAGTCCTGACCGCTCGCCGGCACCGCGTTCTTGAATGCCACGCCGGCCATGGTCGGCGAGACGTTGGCGATGTTGGTGGCGGTGGATTGGACCAGATACAGGTCGAGATTGGTCGCGTTCGCCGAAGCGTTGAAGCCGCGCACACGCGCGCTATTCGAGAGCAGCCCCTTGTCGAACGGATCGTCGATCAGGCCGATGTCCGGTGCGGCGAGACCCGGCAAAGCGAGCACGGTGTACTCGTGGCCCTTGGCGACATCCGGAAAGCTGCCGCTTGCAAGTGCCGTCGTCGAGCCGGTCGCCGAGTAAGCGACAGTAGTCGCGCCCGTGTTGATATTAGTGAGGTTCGTCACGCCTTTATAGTTGATGTTCGTCTGGCCGGACGGCGCGGTGCCGTTCACGAGAAAGTCGACTGCCGGACCACTGGGAATGGCATGGATGAAATGGATCTCCGGATTGGTCAGCCCGAGTTCCTTGCCTACGTCGTCGGAACCGCCGCCACACGCGCTCAGAATGGATGCAACCGCAGCCATCGCCACCATGGTTCGGATCAGTTTCATTATGTTCACCTATCGATGTTATCGGGCTCTCGGCCCATTGATTTGTGGACGTCCCGCTTCGGACAACACGCCGTCTGAAACCTTGTTCGCTGGTCGTTTGAACGGTTTCAGGCCGGCTCTCCGAAACGGAGCACCCCCTCCTATCCCTGCCGCACATCGCGCCTTTTTGCCGAACGGCGCGGTCCGTGTCGATGGACGCTCGCTTTGAGCAATGCGTGTGCCGCGGGGTTTGGCATGGCCGGTGGCGGCTGAAGAATGTCTTACGGAGCAACGACTTGCGAGGTTTAGAATTTTTCCTCGGCGGGTTGGCACGCGACGCGGTGTATTGTTCGTGCGCATCCAATACTTACACGGTCCTCCGCATGTCTTACCAACACTTACTCGCCGAACTCGATCTGGGCTTCACTCGTTTGCGCAACCGCGTGGTGATGGGTTCGATGCACACGGGCATGGAAGACCGCTTCTGGAATTACCCGAAGCTGGCCGCGTATTTCCGCGAGCGCGCGAAAGGCGGCGTCGGTTTGATCGTCACGGGCGGGATCTCGCCGAATCGCGAAGGTTGGCTATTGCCGTTCGGCGGCACGTTGAATTCCGTATTCGATCTGCGCAATCACCGGAAATTGACCGAGGCCGTGCATGCCGAAGGCGGCAAGATCGCGCTGCAGATCCTGCACGCGGGCCGCTATGGCTATCAACCGTTCGTCGTCTCCGCATCGGCGATCAAGTCGCCGATCTCGAAGTTCAAGCCGCGAGCGCTCACTATCGCCGGCATTGCGAAGACCGTGCGCGACTACGCGCGCTGCGCACGCCTCGCTCAACGCGCGGGCTACGACGGCGTCGAGATCATGGGCAGCGAAGGCTATCTGCTCAATCAGTTCCTATGCCCGCGCACCAATCAGCGCACGGACGCGTACGGCGGCAGCATCGAAAACCGCATGCGGCTCGCGCGCGAGATCGTCGAGGCGGTGCGCGCGGTATGCGGCGAACGCTTTATTGTCGTGTACCGGATCTCGCTGATCGATCTGGTGGAAGGCGGCAACACGTGGGACGAAACCGTGCAGGTCGCGCAGGCGCTCGAAGCCGCCGGCGTCACCATGTTCAACACCGGCATCGGCTGGCACGAGGCGCGTGTGCCGACCATCGTGACCTCGGTGCCTCGCGCCGCGTTCGCCGCGCTGAGCGCGCGATTGAAGGCCGCCGTCAAGGTGCCGGTGATCGTGTCCAACCGCATCAATACGCCCGAGGTCGCCGAAGAACTGCTCGCGCAGGGAGCGGGCGATCTGGTTTCCATGGCCCGGCCGCTATTGGCCGATCCCGAGTTCGTGGTGAAGACCGCCGAGGGACGCGCGCACGAAATCAACACCTGTATCGCCTGCAATCAGGCCTGCCTCGATCACACGTTCAAGAACCAGCGCGCCACGTGCCTCGTCAATCCGCGCGCGGGACGCGAGACCGAATTGATCTACCGGCCCGTCGCCGGGGCGCAGGCCGCGCGCTCGGTGGCCGTGGTCGGCGCGGGTCCGGCGGGGTTGTCGGCGGCGACCGTCGCCGCGGCGCGCGGGCATCGTGTGACGCTGTTCGATGCGAGCGCAACGATCGGCGGCCAGTTCAATCTGGCGATGCGCGTGCCCGGCAAGGAGGAGTTCAGCGAAACGATCCGCTATTTTCAGAGCCAGTTGCAGCGCCACCGCGTCGACGTGCGGCTCGACACGCGCGTCGACCCCGCCCTGCTGGCCTTGGGTGCTTACGACGACGTGATCGTCGCCACCGGCATCGTGCCGCGCCGGCCGGCGATTGCCGGCATCGACGCGGCGAACGTGCTGTCGTATGTGGACGTGCTGCGTGGTGCGCCGGTCGGCCAGCGTGTCGCGGTGATCGGTGCGGGCGGCATTGGCTTCGACGTCAGCGAGTTTTTGCTGCATCGCGCGGGCGACCCTCTGCCAATGCCGCGCGACGCATGGCTCGACGAATGGGGCGTCGATCTGGCCGTGCGGGAACGCGGCGGGCTGAAACCGCCCGCGCCGGCGCGGCCGCCGCGGCAAATCTGGCTGCTCCAGCGCAAGGCCGGCAAGCTCGGCATGGGGCTTGGCAAGACTTCCGGCTGGGTGCATCGCGCGACGCTGGCGAGGAACGGCGTGACAATGCTCGGTGGCGTCTCGTATCTGCAAATCGCGGCGCGCGGGCTGAAGATCGCGCATCAAGGCGTCGAAGAATGGCTCGACGTGGATACGATCGTGGTGTGCGCGGGGCAGGAATCGCTGCGCGATCTGCACCCGCAGGCAGCGGGTGAAGCGAATCAGGCCGGCGGCCCGCGTTATCACGTGATCGGCGGGGCGAAAGTCGCCACTGAACTGGACGCGAAACGCGCGATTCGCGAAGGCGCGGAAGTGGCCGCGGCGCTTTAATAGCGGGCCGCCGCCCCGGCACAATGAGACTCACAAGGGGCAACCCCAACGCAAGCCCGCTCCAGGCTCAGGCGAGCCCCTTCTTCCGGTAGTCGAACCAGAACGACAGTCCCACGCTCGCCAGAATCACGACCGTCGCGATCACCGTGGAGCGGGTGACCGGCTCGCCGAGCAGCAGCGCACCCAGCGCCACGGCCACCACCGGATTCACGTACATGCAACTGCTGGCGATGATCGGGCTGGTATGCCGGATCAGAAAACCATACGCGACGTAGGCGGCCATCGTGCCGATAAGCATCAGGTAGATGAACGCCAGCACCGGCATGACATGCACCTCGAGCATCCGCTCGCCGGAGACCCACGCGACCAGGGTGGACATCGCGCCGCCCAGACCGATTTGCAGCGACGTCGAGAGAAACAGGTCCGAGGGCAGTTTCAGACGCCCGGCCAGATGCGCGCCGCCCGCCCAGAATAGCGCACCGCACAGAATCGCCAGGCTGCCGCCCGCAGAGCCCGGCGCACTATCGCCATGACTGAGAATCGCAATGCCGACCAGACCGAGGCCGACCGCGAACCACTCGCCCCGGCCGATCTTGCGCCCCGCCACGGCCGCGATCACCGTCGCGAACAGCGGCACGGTGGCGACCATCACCGCCGCGGTGCCGGTGCCGACGGTGCGCATCCCGTAGGCGAGCATGCCGCTCGACAAACCGACCAGCATGGTGCCCACGAGGCCGGCATTACGGATTTCGGCTGCGCCCGGCCAGACCGGATTGCGGCGCGCCGCAAAAATGAAGAGGCCTACGCCGGCGAACAGATTGCGCAGCCCCGAGAGCAGCAATGGAGGAAACGAACCCAGCGCGACGTGCACGGCAAGATAGGTCGAGCCCCACACGACATAGACGACGGCGAGCGCGAGCTGGCCATTGCGGGACTGCGGCAAACGGAGCGAAAAACCACGCGGAAAACGGCTTGGGAGTTGCAGCGACATGCGTTCAACCCGCCCATGCCGCTCGAGGTGCGGCGCCCCCGCTGGAGACCCTGAGGCGGGATGGCGGACACCGCATCGGCGATACGGTCTGACGGGCGAGGCTGGCGGACATGTTGGTGGAGCGGAAGGACGATAGATGGCCAATGAGCCACAACGCCGCGGCGGCCGAAGAAATCGGGCTACGGCGAACACGCGCCAAATAGTGGGCGCGCACGGCATTATGCAGTAAGCGCCCACCGCGTCGCTTGAAAGAATCGTAACTTTTTGGCGTACTTGCAACAAAAACGCCGCGGACGTTCCCCCCCGTATTTGCCACGTCGACTCCACAGAACGCGTTGAATGCACAAGGCATAGCGATCTGTGTTTCGGCATGAGCCGCCGTGCGTTGCTGCGGATCACTGAGTGGTCGAGCCTCACGCCGCCTGGTTGAGCGGACGCTCAAGCAAGGTCGGCGATGATTCGGCCTCCGTAACTTTCGGACAGGCGACGGACTGGCTTGAATACGGCCCGCGCGCTTTGCCAACGGCTGTCGGCCGATAGCGCATGGTGAACGACAGTCCTTGGCGGCGAGTCGGGAGACACGCCCCGGCCTTGTGCTACAGTCGATAGAGATTAGCCCCGTGCTAACATTCAGCTTTCGATCGCGCCGCCTGCAACTGTATCGTGGCGCCCGCTTCCCCCTCTTTCGCTACCCACCGGCCACCTCGATGCGCTTTCCGACTTCCCGTGCCCACTTCCGCTTGCGCCCTCGCCGCGCAACCGGCTGCGCGCGCGCGGAATTCATGCCGCGTCGCGCCGGCGGGCCGTCCCGAACGCTCCCGCTCCACGCCGCCCGGCGCCCGATTTAACGCTGCTCGCTCCATTGCCTGAGCCGCGTTGTCGGGCTCCGGGCCGATCTCATCCGCACGCTGTTCCCCTACATGCAGATCGAATTGGAGTACCCATCGTGAAAAAGACGAAAACCTGTTACCTCACCGAACTCGACGTCACCCGTCTCGAGAAGCACGCAGCCGCGCCCGGTGCCGACGCGCGTTTGCAAGACATGCTCGACGACGTCCTGGAGCGCGCCGTGATCGTCGACTCGCACGAGATTCCGGCCAATATCGTTACGATGAATTCGCAAGCCACGCTGGTCGATGAAACCAGCGGCGAGCACATGACCTGGACCGTAGTCTATCCGCCGAACGCGGACTTCGCGCATGGCCGCCTGAACGTGTTCTCCCCCGCCGGCCTCGCCTTGCTCGGCGCCAAACGCGGCGAGCGCATCCGCTTCACGCCGCCGAGCGGCACGGAGAAAGTGCTGAAGCTCGAAAAGATCCTCTTTCAACCCGAAGCCGCCGACAATTTCACGCTGTAAGCACAGCGCAATGGCGTAGCAACCCGTGTTGCGCCGCTTCATGACAGCCCCCTGAATACGGCAATGCCGCATGGCTTGCCGCTGTGATATCCGCCATCCGATGTTCGAAGACGGGTTGCCAAGCAGCGTGTGGCCGGTGTATCGTGTGCGCTGCTAACGCGGGGGTCCTGCGTCGCACGGAGGTTGGAGGTCCGTGCTGCGCGGGTGAGAAATACCCTTTGAACCTGATCTGGATAATGCCAGCGCAGGGAAGCGTGCGGAATTCGCACTCCAGCTCCATGGCCTCATCTCTCGCGATTTCCGACAACTTCCGTCTCGTCTCCTGCTTAGCCGCCCCACATAGCTTTGCTCAGGAGATACTGCATGAACGCCAACCCGAAGTTCCTTTCCGCCGACGCTCACGTCGATGAAGCCGCCGTCGCGCCGCTGCCGAATTCCCGCAAGGTCTACGTGACCGGCTCGCGTGCCGATATCCGCGTGCCGATGCGCGAAATCTCGCAGGCGGACACGCCTGACAGTTTCGGCGGCGAAAAGAATCCGCCGGTCTATGTCTACGACACGTCGGGCCCGTACTCGGACCCGGAAGCCAAAATCGATATCCGCGCCGGTCTGCCGGCACTGCGTCAGGCGTGGATCGAAGAGCGCGGCGACACCGAAGCGCTGACGGGTCTGTCGAGCGACTTCAGCCGCGAGCGCGCCGCCGACACGGCGACCGCCGAGTTGCGCTTCCAGGGCCTGCACCGCACGCCGCGCCGCGCGATCGCCGGCAAGAATGTGTCGCAGATGCACTATGCAAAAAAAGGCATCATCACGCCGGAAATGGAGTACATCGCGATTCGTGAGAACCAGCGCCGCGCCGAGTATCTGGAAAGCCTCAAGACGAGCGGCCCGAACGGCGAAAAGCTCGCCGCGATGATGGGCCGCCAGCATCCTGGGCAGGCGTTCGGCGCGAGCGCGTTCGGTCCGAATGGCCTCACCGAAATCACGCCGGAATTCGTGCGCGAAGAAGTGGCGCGCGGCCGCGCGATCATCCCGAACAACATCAATCACCCGGAAAGCGAGCCGATGATCATCGGCCGCAACTTCCTCGTGAAGGTGAATGCCAACATCGGCAACTCGGCGGTGACGTCCTCGATCGGCGAGGAAGTCGACAAGATGACGTGGGCGATCCGCTGGGGCGGCGACACGGTGATGGATCTGTCCACCGGCAAGCACATTCACGAAACGCGCGAGTGGATCATCCGCAATTCGCCGGTGCCGATCGGCACGGTGCCGATCTACCAGGCGCTGGAAAAGGTCAACGGCAAGGCCGAAGACCTGACGTGGGAAATCTTCCGCGACACGCTCATCGAGCAGGCTGAGCAGGGCGTCGACTACTTCACGATTCACGCGGGCGTGCGTCTGCAATACGTGCCGCTCACGGCCAAGCGCATGACCGGCATCGTCTCGCGCGGCGGCTCGATCATGGCCAAGTGGTGTCTCGCTCACCACAAGGAAAGCTTCCTGTACGAGCATTTCGAAGACATCTGCGAAATCATGAAGGCGTATGACGTGGCCTTCTCGCTCGGCGACGGCCTGCGTCCCGGCTCGATCTACGACGCCAACGACGAAGCGCAGCTCGGCGAATTGAAGACGCTCGGCGAACTCACGCAGATCGCGTGGAAGCACGACGTACAGACCATGATCGAAGGCCCCGGCCATGTGCCGATGCAACTCATCAAGGAAAACATGGACCTGCAACTGGAATGGTGCGACGAAGCGCCGTTCTACACGCTCGGACCGCTGACCACCGACATCGCGCCGGGTTACGACCATATCACCTCGGGCATTGGCGCTGCGATGATCGGCTGGTTCGGCACGGCCATGCTCTGCTACGTGACGCCGAAGGAACACCTGGGCTTGCCGAACAAGGACGACGTCAAGACCGGCATCATCACCTACAAGCTCGCCGCGCATGCCGCCGATCTGGCGAAGGGCCACCCGGGCGCGCAGGTGCGTGACAACGCGCTCTCCAAGGCGCGCTTCGAATTCCGTTGGGAGGACCAGTTCAACCTCGGCCTCGATCCGGACAAGGCGCGCGAATTCCACGACGAAACGCTGCCGAAGGATTCGGCCAAGGTCGCGCATTTCTGCTCGATGTGCGGCCCGCACTTCTGCTCGATGAAAATCACGCAGGACGTCCGCGAGTTCGCCGCGCAACAGGGCGTCACCGACGACGAAGCGTTGAAGAAAGGCATGGAGGTGAAGTCGATCGAGTTCATGAAGAAAGGCGCTGAGATTTATCAGCGGCAGTAAGGTTCGCACGCGGGTCGCGTGTTTTCGCGGTGCAGTCCAAGCCGCCACTCGATCCGCCAATCTCTGCATTGCAGCACCGAATCCCGCCACTGGCGGGCTTTTCCGTTTACGGCTTCCGGGCACGCCACGTGCTGCAGGGAGGGAAACATTTGATTACGAAACCGACAGTTCGTTGACAAGCGCAAACATCTGGATACGGGCTGCGGCGATAACATCAAATGCAAGGAAGGTGACGTTCCAACTACAACTACCGGAGTCAGCATCATGAAATCGATTCGTCAAATCGGCACGCTCGCGGCCATCGTGGCAGTCGTGGTGAGTCTTTCCGCGTGTGAAGGCATGAGCCGGCAAGGCCGCGATACGGCTATCGGCGCGGGCTTGGGCGGCGCCGCGGGCGCGGCGATCGGCGGCAATGCGCTGTCTACGATCGGTGGCGCAGCGGCGGGTGGCATTATCGGCAATCAGGTCGGGAAGTAAGCGGACGGCAGGTCGTAGCGCGATCCATCACATGACACGCACGAGGGGCGAGCGAAGCTCGACCCTCGGCGAGTTGGACACATCGCTCATAAGCGCAACGCGCGACATGCGTTTTATGCTCGGGTTCATGCGGGTCGTGAATGGCGCTGCAATGGGGTGAAATAAGCCGTTACTGTTTTGCAATCCGGTCGGCGTCGCAGCAGCGTAAGCTGGTACCGTGACGCCCCCAATGGCGGCGTTCGATTCAACCAGGAGCGCGTCATGAAGTCCCGCCTCATCAATACGGTGTGTGCGATCGGCCAGCGGTTGCCGCTGCGCTTTTCCCGTTCCTCCTTTCCTCGACTCTCATACACCGGCATGGCGCTTGGCGGCATGGCCTGCGCCCTCACCCTGTCCGGTTGCTACTACCCATACGGTTATTATCCGGCCGGCTATTACCCGTATTACGGCGCCGTGCCCGCGGCGGGTACGCAGCAGGCCGTGCCGATGGGCCAGGACGCTTCATACCCCGCGCAGCAGCAACAGGCTCAGGGTGGTCAGCAGAGCCCGCCTCCCACTTACGCGGTTGCTGCCCCGCCCGTGTATGTGGCGCCCGCGCCTGCCTATCCGGTCTACTATCCGCCGCCGGTCTATCCGGCTTATTACGGCTATCCAGGCTGGTATGGTCCCTCGGTTTCGATCGGCTTCGGCTTCGGTGGCTACTGGGGTGGCCACGGTGGAGGCGGCGGACACGGCCATGGCCACGGGCACTGACGCGTGCCGGCGCGTTTCGACTCATTGATGGTCTTGCCGTGAACTGCACGGCAGACCCTGCAGCACGCCGCCCCGCCGCGCTTCGCGCGTGCTGCCTCACGCAAGCGCAACGCGGGTTCCCAGTCCTCGTCCGCTTCGCCCGCAGTTTCTTCTTGACGCCGCCCGACTGGGTTCTATGCTTGGGAAAGCCCCACACAGTACCTGTTTAAAAAAGCGATCCGGCCCGGCCCGCACGTGCCGCCGACGCCCATCCGTCCTGCCAGAGCGACGCGTCCGATAAAAATAAGTGCCGCGTCGATTTCGAACAACAACGAAGGAGACGCGATGTTCCATCAACTACTCACCCCTGTCGGCAATTCGCTATTGCCATCGTTTCTGGTCGCGGCCTTACCGATCATCGTCGTGCTGCTCCTGCTCGGCTGGGCGCGGCGGCCGGCGTGGCAGGCGTCGCTCGCGGGCCTGATTGTCGGCTTGATCGTGGCGATCCTTGTCTGGCAGTTTCCGGTGGGACTCGCGGTCGATTCGGTCGTGGCCGGCGCCGTATTCGCATGCTGGCCGGTCATGTGGATCGTGTTCGCGGCGATCCTGCTGTACAACATCTCGCAGCGCTCAGGGCGCTTCGCGGCCTTTCGCATGTGGATGATCGACAATCTGCCGAACGACCGGCGCGTGGTGCTGGTGGTGATCGGGTTTTCGTTCGGCGCGCTGCTCGAAGGGATCTCCGGCTTCGGCACGCCGGTCGCCATCACCAGTTCGTTGCTGATTCTGCTCGGCTTTCCCACGCTGGAAGCGCTCACCTTCACGCTGATCTTCAATACCGCACCGGTCGCCTTCGGCGCGCTCGGCGTGCCGATCACCGTGCTCGGCGCGGTCACGCACCTGCCGGCCGATTCGCTCGCCAAGATGGTCGGCCGCCAGTTGCCGTTCTTCGCCTTTCTGCTGCCCTTCTATGTGATCAGCGTCTATGCGGGCTTTCGCAATATGCTGAAAGTGTGGCCGGTGCTGCTGGTATCGGGCGCGAGCTTCGCGCTGACGCAGTTCGTCGCCTCGAACTACGTGAACTACAGCCTGACCGACGTGTTGTCGTCGATGGTTTCGCTCATTCTGACGATCGCCTTCCTGCGCGTCTGGCGGCCCGCGGTTGACCCGAAATTCGCGGTCAACATCGACCGTGTCGGCGAGGTGCGCGGCAAGATCGGCGGCGGCCAGGGCTGGTATCCGTGGATCATCGTGTCGGTCGTGGTGATCGTCTGGACGGTGGCGAAAATCTTCCTGATCGGCGACGTCAAGGTGCCGTGGCCGGGGCTCGACAAGGCCGTCTTCATCACGCTGTACAACACGCCGTACGGCGCGGTATGGGACTTCCAGCCGCTCGCGACCGGCACCGCGATTCTCGTTGCCGCGCTCATCACCACTTTCGTGGTCGGCCTGAGCGCGCGCGAGTTTGGCGCGGCCATCGCCGACACGTGGGGGCAGACGCGCATCGCCATCCTGACAGTAGCGACCATCGTCGGTCTCGCGTATCTGATGAACTACTCGGGGCTCACTTACACGCTCGGGCTGGGCGTCGCCTCGGTCGGACCGTTCTTTCCGCTGGTGTCGGCGTTCCTTGGCTGGGTCGCCGTGTTCCTGTCCGGCAGCGATACGTCGGGCAACGCCCTGTTCGGTAATCTGCAGGTGGTGGCGGCCAACCAGTTGAATCTCAACCCGATCCTGATGGCAGCGACGAATTCGTCGGGCGGCGTGATGGGCAAGATGATCTCGCCGCAAAACATCTCGACCGGCGTGGCCACCACCGAGCTTAAAGGCAAGGAAGGCGTGGTGTTCGCCAAGACGTTCAAGCATTCGATTCTGTTGACGGTGCTGCTCGGCGTGCTGGTCTGGCTGCAGCAGAATTTCCTGCAGTGGATGATTCCGCACTGAGGGGGTGGCGCTCGTTCCGGCGGGATTGCGTACCGAGGGCGTGGCGCTCTCGTACCGGCGAAATTCCGTACCGAGAGCCTGGCGCTCGTACCGGCGGGATTCCGTACCGAGAGCGTGGCGCTCGTACCGGCGGGATTCCGTACCGAGAGCGTGGCGCTCGTACCGAGGGAATTCTGTACTGAGGGCGTTGCTTACGGTGGGCACGACGCGCTCGGAAGACTACGCACTGAGACGGGTTTCGCCAAGTCGCGCCGGGTCGCGTCTGGTCGGGTCAAGCAGCTGGCCCGGCACAACCGATCCGCGCTTGCGCCTCATTCACACCGTCCCGCCAGCGAGCCATCGACCGCAAAATAATTCACGACGCTCAAGCAGACACCATATCCTGCCTCAGCCCCACCCCTCCATCACACCGTCGTGATCGCAATTTTTCTCACATCAGCGTGAGAATTGCTCGTTTTGCGCACACCGCCGCTACACTTACGATCACGACTATCAGACGCCTTTTATCTCCCGGATCTTGCCGTTTCATTCCAGCCTGAAACGTTTCGCACGATTGCGCTGCTACGATGCGCGGGCGTCTCGACTCAACCGCGCGAGGCGCCATCCCGATGAATGCCAAAAACCTGCTGCAACTACTGATCCTCGCCGCCCTGTGGGGCGCGTCGTTCCTGTTTATCCGCGTCGGCGTCACCGACTTCGGCGTCGCACCGTTGATGGCGCTGCGCGTCGGCATCGGCGCGGCGTTTCTCGCCGTCGTGCTGATCGCGCGACGCCCGCTACGCCAATCCGCGACCATCCTGCGCACGCGCGCCTTCCCGCTGCTGGTGGTCGGCATCCTGAATTCGGCGGCGCCCTTCTGCCTGTTCGCCTACGCCGAGTTGACGCTGTCGGCGGGAGTCACCTCCGTGATCAATGCGAGCACGCCGCTCTGGGGCGCGCTGGTCGGCTTTCTCTGGCTGCGTGACCGGCTGAGCGCGCTGCGCACGCTCGGGTTGGTGATCGGCTTTCTCGGCGTATTGATGCTGGTATGGGATCAGATCGCCGCGCCGAACGGTACGGCCGCGACCCCGCTCAGCACCGCGCTCGCGGCCGCCGCGGCACTCGGCGCCACGCTGCTGTATGGCGTCGCCGCCAACTACACGAAGCGCCACCTGACCGGCGTCGACGCGCTCACCGTCGCGACCGGCACCATGACCGGCGCCACGATCGTGCTGCTGCCGCTCGCCGTGATCTACTGGCCGGCGGCGCCGGTCTCGCTCCACGCGTGGGGTGCGGTGATCGCGCTCGGCGTCGCGTGTACGGGCGTGGCGTATATGTTGTTCTTCCATCTGATCGCGGTGGTCGGACCGGCGCGCGCGATTACGGTGACCTTCGTGATTCCGATCTTCGGCATTCTGTGGGGCGCGCTGTTTCTCGGCGAAAGCGTGTCGCCCGGCATGCTCGAAGGTTGCGGCGTGATCCTGGTCGGCACCGCGCTGGCCACGGGCGTTATCAAGCGTCTGCCGTGGATCGGAACGCGCCGCGCCGACACCTGACATCCGCTTCGTTGCGCGCGACGCTCTCCGGCGTCGCCGACCCGCGCATTCTTCCCGCAGCCCCGCCATCCCGCCGCCGCGACGACTCCCAAGCGCAAAAAAATAGCCCGCACTCCACGGGAGTGCGGGCGAAACCGTCGCCCTACGAGGATAGGCGACGGGGCCACCGAGGCCGCGCGTCATCGCGCAGGCCATCATCGGGCTAGGCATCGGTTCGTCGGCCGATGCTGGAATGGTCAGAATTCCTTGATTGATTCGTTCGCTGGACGACTCGCCGCAAACCCATGTGGGGCAAGCCAATCCGGTTTCACGCCCTGTTAAAAGCAGCTTGTGTGCCAGCTTGCCAAGCGACTGCAGCCAGTCACCGCAAACGGTTGATTCTTATCGAATTTATTCGCGGCGGAGAGTTGACAGGGCGCGACGGAAAGAAGGTTTGGAAAGTTACGTCACCGGCGTAACGTCACGTTACATGCGGCCGCACGAGGTGCCGCCGCATGATCCCCGCCGTGGACAGCGGGACGCGCTTCAGAGCGGTTCAAAGGATCCGCCACTTTGAACGCCGCGCCGCCGTCTGGCGGACCCGCAGGCCGGTTGGCCGCTGCGACTCCCTCGGGCCCAAGGCTGCGCCGCACACGAGCGCCAGGACGAGCAAGCTCGCCGCCCACATCCAGTAAGGCATCACGTCGAACATGGCCAACTCCCATTGAGTTCCGGTTCGTACCGGTATCCTGGAAGCAAAGCAAAACACATGCGCGCGTTGGGCGATCGCTGTCGAGCCGCGGGTTGCGCGCGGGATGCCTAATATCCGGCCGTAAAAAAACCCGCCCGGGTCGACCCCGGGCGGGTTTCATACAGCATTCCAACTTGCTGAGTCTTAGTGCAACTGGTCGACCATCAGACTCATGATCTGTTTGGCTTGCGGGCTTTCATCGATCGAGCCCTTGTCGTCGACGACGGCCACGCGCGTCTGGTTAGGCGTCACCGCGCGCACGTTCACCAGATACTGCTTGGCGACTTTTTCCTTCTTGCCGTGGAACACCTGGCTCCAGAAGCCCTGCTCGGCCGACGTCATATCCTTCGGATCGACGTAGCGCACGAAGTACAGGCCACGAGTCAGATCGCGGTCGTCGACCGTGAAGTTGCTGCGGTCGAGCGCGAGGCCCACGCGCAACCAGGCACGGTCATACGGCTCGCCGAGCGTGAGTTCCGTGGAGGACAACTGCGCCGAGGTATTGTTCGCCGAATCCGCATCCGGCAAAGGCTGCTGCGCGGACAGCGCGACGTTTTGCGCCGCCGTGGCCGCAGCCGCCGACTTCGCACCCGCCGTGGCCGCGTTAGGCGCGGTTTGCGCACCGGCCGGCGACAGGTCGGCGCTTTGCGTGCCGCCCGACTTCGTGCGCGAATCGGCCAGCGCGAGCGCTGCCTGAAGGCGCTTCAGGTACTCCTGTTCGAGGCCCGGATCGTTCGGCTTCGGCACCCAGGTGCTCGAATCGTTATTCGTGCCGGTGAGCGCCTCACGCATGCCCTTCTGGCTGATGAACACGTAAGTGCCGCCGTTGGGCGCCGCTTCGAGACGCGTGCGGTACTTGTTGCGCTCCGAAGTCACATAGCTGTTGCCCATGGCCTTGGACAGCGTGTTGCGAATCAGGCCGTCGTTGATCTGCGCGTGGGTTTCGTTCCAGTCGGTTTCCATCACGCCCTTGTCGCGCTGGTCGACCACCAGCAGGAAACCCTGCTCCTGCCAGAAGCGGCGGATTTGCGCCCATGCCTGCTCGGGCGCCTTGTTGTCGATGACGAGCCAGCTTTCCGTGCCGTCGCGCTGGATATGCATGCCGGCGACGGGCGGCACCACCACGACGGAATTGGCCGACGGCGCCTGGGCCTGGACCTGCTTGAGCGTGGACAACGAGGTTTCGCCGCCCTGCGGGGGCAACGAACGCTGATCGGCCGTCTCATCAATCATGTTCGGCGGTACGGCAAGTGACACCTGCTTCGATTTCGAGTCGCTCTTGTAGTCGATTTTGGTCGGCGACGAAGTACTGCAGCCGGCGACCAGACCGCCTGCCATCAGCATTACTGCAAACCGCTTGGTAAGACGAAGATCAGTCATGTTCGGGGAATCCTTCCGCTACGCCACGGCAAGTTTCCGTGGATCAACCCGACATTTTACCGATCCCGGCGGACTGTGTGCAAAAAGCCGGGTTTGCCTGTGAATTGAGCAGCGCGCGCCGCGCGTGAAACCGCCCTGGATCGACGCGCGTAGAGAATACGCCACCTGCTCGCCTGGTGAGTTTTCACTGCTTGCGAGAGCGTGGTTTTCGCACAGGAAAGCGGCTCGCAACGCGGCGGATTTAACAATCGCCCACATTTCCCAAGCGCCTGTCAGATACACCCTACTTACTCGTCAGAACATTGATTCGACGGCCTTTTCCGAGACCGTCGCACGATCAATTTTGAGACCTCAAAAATCGTCGAGTAGCGCTTCTGGTAACGGTCACAAAACCCCGGTGATATCTTGAAATGGACATCTCAAAAAGCCTTCGAGAGCGCCGACCAGGAGACCGATCGTCATGCCATTGCCCACTTTCACACCCAGCCTCGCCGTTTGCGCACTGGCGGCTGTCATGTCGTACCTCAGCGCCGACGCACGCGCCCAATTGGGCGGCGCCATGCCGGCTCAAGCGGATTCGAACGCGAGCGCGCCGCGCCCCTTGTTGAATGGCGCACTGCGCATGCGCACGCTGACCGACGCGGGCAACACGACCATCAACGAATACGCCACGAACACCGGCCAGATCATCGCCTACGCGTGGCAGGGCCCAACCATGCCCGACCTGCGCGCACTGCTCGGAAAGTACGCCGACTCGTATCGCGCGGGCGCGCAAGCGGCGCCCGCAGACGCCAATCTGCACGTCTCGCGCGTGGCACGGCCGGACGTGGTCGTGGAATCCGGCGGACCGATGCGCGGCTACGTGGGACGGGCATGGCTGCCCGCCGCGCTGCCGCCAGGCGTCACCGCCGACGATTTCCAGTGACGCAACGCATCAGGACTCCGCTTCCACCCATGCTCCCGACGCCATGCAACCCGCCCTTCGCCTATACGCCCTGCTCCTCGTCTGCGCCGCCTTCTCGGGGTGCGGCGGCGGTGGCGGCAGCACGCCGGCCACGACTTCCCCGACCGGCGCCGCCGCTCCGGCCAGCGGCCCGAGTGCCGCCAGCGCGCCGTCGGCCGCCGCGCCGCCCGCCACGTCGAGTTCCGGCACGAGCGGCTCCGTGCCACAGTCGAATACGCCGAACGTCCAGCCGATCATGGTCACGAGCGCGCCAGGTCTGACCCGCAACATGCTGACGACGAGCGTCACCGTCTGCCAGCCGGGCACCAGCAACTGCGCGACGATCGACGATGTTCAGGTCGACACCGGTTCGCACGGCTTGCGGATTCTCGCGTCGGCGCTGCCGGCGAGCCTGCCGCTCGCGGCAATCGCATCGGGCGCCGGGATCGCAGGCGAGTGCGCGGTGTTCGGCGGCGGTTACACGTGGGGCGCGGTGCGCAGCGCGGACGTGCGCATGGCCGGCCAGCTGGCCGCGTCGATCCCGATCCAAACGATCGCCGACCCGGCGCTGCCCGCCGTCCCCGCCGACTGCGCCGGCTCCGGCCGGGCCATGCAGACGGTGGCGGGCCTGCGCTCGAACGGCATTCTCGGCGTGGGCCTGTTCGCGGCCGACTGCGGCAGCGGCTGTGTGAATGCAGCGCTGCCGCGCTGGTACTACAGCTGCAATACTGGCGGTACGGGCAATGCGGGCGAAGCGTGCCAGCCGAGTACTCAGGCGCTCGCGCAGCAGGTGACCAATCCGGTCAGCCGCTTCGCGCTCGACAACAACGGCGTGGTGATCGACCTGCCGGCTATCGCCGACGCCGGCGCGGCCAGCGTATCGGGTTCGATGATCTTCGGCATCGGCACGCAGGCGAATAACGCGCTCGGCGGCGCCAGCGTCCTCAAGGCGAACAGCGTGACGGGCTACGTCGTCACCACGAGCGGCGGGCAGACTTTTTCGCAAAGCTATCTCGATAGCGGCTCGAATGGGCTCTTCTTCCGCAATACGCAGTTGCCGCAGTGCGGTTTCTGGTACTGCCCGTCTTCGGTACAGGCCGCGAGCGCCGCGATCACGGGTACGGATGGCGCGTCGAGCACGGTGTCGTTTGCGATCGGCAATGCGAGCGCGCTGTTCGCGTCGGCGAATAACGCGTTCAATAACCTCGCCGGCGTGGCCAGCAGCGGCTTCGGCTGGGGCCTGCCGTTCTTCTTCGGGCGACGCGTCTTTACGGCGATCGCCTCGCGCGAGACGTCAGCGGGCCCGGGTCCTTATTATGCGTTCTGAGCTTCCGAACAGGCGGCTTCTTTCGGCGCAGAAAATTCCCAAATTCGTCGACCGGACAGATTTGATATCCATTGGCTGCGATAATTCTCGCATCCGGCTAACTCGCTTCCAATTAGTTAGTCATGCAAATTCTTGAATTGTCGGCAGATGGAAGAACCCACTTTTTCGCTCGATCACTTCGAGCAGCTTGTTTATACGCAACAGCACGTCAAGGCTGCGATCCAGTTCATTGCCGCGCTAGCGCTACTTCAGCAGAAGCGCGGCAAGCTGGACGGCAGCTTTCTTGCCTCGGGCATCGCCGATCTGCCGCCTGACGAGCAACGCCAGCGCTTCTGCACACGCCTCGCGAGCGCGGCTTCAACCCTGTTCGCCGACCCGGCGCTCAAGCTTCCGCACGAGTGCTTCAGGCTGCTGCTGACATTGCACGAATGGGTCGGACTGGTCTTCTCCTCCACCCCATTCGGCAACGCGGACCACGTGGCCCGCAACCTGAATCCGCGTGGTCCGGATAACGCCCAGTTTCTGCCCGGCGACAGCTTCGCCGAGAAACTTTGCGTGCTCTATTCAACGGAATCCGAATTCGAACTCGACTTCGCCGCGCTGTGGGCGTACAACAAATCCCTCGCCGCCTGTCTCGCCCTCGTGTTGCTTGCGCCGGTCTTCAAGGGCTCGGCGAGCGCGCATATCAAACGCGAGGCGCTGATGGAATGGCTGCCCGGCAAACTGCAGCAGATCGACGACCTCGACGACCTGCCCACCGCCCTGCTGCATAACGCGTATATGTTCTGCAGCTACGCGGACACGCCACGGCGCCATGAGATCAAACGCGACATCAACGCACTGGTGCGCCGCAAGTTGGCTCAATTGGGACTGACCGACCTTCCCGCGTCGCAGCTGGCCCGAGCGAAAAACCGCAAACAACGCGGCAAAAAGCCGCTCATGGTCGTCGTACTCGAGTGGTTCGGCGGCGCCCATTCGATCTATCGCACGCACTCGCGCACGCTCGAAGCCGCGCGCGAGCATTTCGAGGTGGTGGCCTTCAGCTTCGGCTATGCCATCGACGACATTGGGCGCGCGGTGTTCGACCGTTTCATCGAACTGGAAGAGCCCGAATATCTTGGCGAATGTCTGAAAACGATTCGCGACTTTGCCGAGGCGCAACAGCCCGACGTGCTCTATATGCCGAGTGTCGGCATGTTCGCGCTGACCGTGTTCATGTCGAACCTGCGCATCGCGCCGCTGCAGATCGCCGGGCTCGGCCACCCGGCCACGACTCACTCCGACAAGATCGACTATGTCAGCGTCGAGGAAGATTATGTCGGCGATCCCGCCTGCTTCAGTGAGCGTCTGCTGAAACTGCCGAAAGACGGGCAGCCGTACCGGCCGTCGGTAGCGCTGCCGGACATCGTCGCCGAGATGCCGCCCTCGCGCGAAACGCTGGAGGTCGTCATTACGGCCAGCGCCATGAAGCTCAATCCCGGCTTTCTCGAAGCGTGCCGCGAGATCGGCGCGCGCGCCGCGACGCCAGTCGAGTTTCACTTCATGAGCGGCGTGCCCGCCGGTTTGCCGCTCGAGCGTATGCGCGAAGTGATCCGCGAGGCGCTGCCGCGCGCGGTCGTCCACGGCTTTCACGATTACGCGGACTACCTGGCCCGCGTCAATCGCTCCGACCTTTTTCTCAGCCCGTTTCCGTTCGGCAATACCAACGGTATTGTCGACGCGCTCACGCTGGGTTTGCCCGGCGTCTGCAAACGCGGGCCGGAAGTGTTCGAGCGGATCGACGGCGCGCTGTTCGAACGCGTGGGTATGCCGTCGTGGACTACGGCAGAGAGCGTGGAGGATTACATTGCCGCCGCCGTGCGGCTGATCGACGCGCATGGCGAGCGCGCCGCCTTGCGGCAGCGGCTGATCGACACACGGGCGGTAGATCGATGCTTTGACGGGCGGCCGCAGGCGTTCGCTGAAAGCGTGCTGCGGCTGGTGCGGGATAAGCAGCGCCACCGCGAGGAGGCGATGGCTTGAGGTTTGTCGTGACTTGCGGCGCGTTGTAGTTTGAGGGTTGCCTTCGGCTTGAGGCCTGCCTTTGGTTTGATGCCTGCTTTTGGCTTGAGACCTGCCTTTGGCTTGAGACCTGCCTTTGGCTTGAGACCTGCCTTTGGCTTGAGACCTGCCTTTGGCTTGAAGCTCGCCGGAGCTTGAGGCTCGCCGTAGCTAGATGTTTGTCGAAACTCGCGGAGCGTTGCAGCTTGACGCGCTATTCGGTCGCGTTTGCGGGCGGGGTCACGAGATTGGCCGGTGCGAGCCAGTTGAATGCGTTCAGCGTTGGCCCGTGGAACGTGCATTCGGCGGCGGCTGGCGTGACGATCTTCTGCGGTTTGGCAGGTTTGAGCGAGACTGCTTCGGTCGCCGAAGCAGTTGATGCACCTGATGCACCAACAGACACCGCCGACGCCGCGTGCGCGCCCGACGCGCTCAACGGCGCCGTTGCTGTTGCCGCCGAAGCCGAAGCCACCACATGCTCGATCGATCCCTCGACCACCACCCGCGAGCCGTAAATGCCTGCGCCCGCATGGCCGATTTTCAGCGTATCCGTCGAGGTGTCCGCCAGCTTGCTTCGCATCAACTGCTCGCATGCGTCCGTGTTCTTGTAGACGGTCGTACAGGCCGCCAGCAGCGCAGCAGCGGTCGTGACGCAGGCGATAGAGAGAATCCGAATCTTCATTGATGTTCCGTTTTTCAAGCCGTCGGCAATTGTAGCTTACGACTCACTTGACCTGCACCCGCTCTACGCGCCGTATGCGATCTCATTGAACGCTCGTTGCGTGCCGGCCGCTTCTGACGATGGACCCTTTCACCGCCTACCCGGCACGGGTATGCCGCAGTGACCGCTCGACCGCATGACCACTTGACCGCAACAGTTCGCACCGGCATCGTGTCAACCGGCCGCAACTCATCGACGCGCCGCCAACTTCCCGACCGGGCCTCGCGACGAACCTCGCTTCGCCTTACAGCCTTTATTACAGCCTTTATCACTGAGTACCGACCCGCTTTCCTGCATGTTCAGCCTTGCCCTGCTCGCCGTCGCGGGTTACACCGCCACCAACATCGACAACCTATTCGTGCTGCTCGCGTTCCTGGCGGAAGCCGGCAGCGAGCGGCGGCGCGTGATCGCCGGGCAGTATGCCGGTTCGCTGGTCTTGATCGTGGGGTCGATACTGCTCGCCGGATTGCTAAAGCACTTGCCGGCTGGATATGTCGGTTTGCTCGGCATTCTGCCGATTGGCGTGGGGTTCGCCAAAGCGTGGGAGCGCTTTGGCCCCGGTAACGCGCAGGAGGATGAGGCGGTACGTGCCGACGGCCAGTCGACCGCATCGCGCGGCTCATCCTGGTGGGTGGTAGCCTGCGTAGCCATCGCCAACGGTTCCGACAACCTCGCCGTCTATGTGCCGTTGTATGCCAGTCACTCACACAACGAGGGCGCGTTCATCTCGCTGGTCTTTATCGTGATGATCGGACTCTGGTGCGCCGGCGCGGTGTGGCTCGTGAAACATCCATTGCTCGGTGCGCCAATCCGTCGCTACGGCACCGCGCTCTTACCGCTGATCCTGGTGATCATCGGCGGCTCGGTGATCGCGCAAAACGATACGCTGCGGATCATGTTCGGAGTCTGGGCAAAGCTTCATTGACTAATGGCAATCTGCCCGCAGGCAAGCAGGAAAGCAAATCGCCGAATAAAACGGCATGGTCCGTGCAGGGATGCGCGCGTTCTATCCAGCGCACGATACGGCACGGCCTTCGTTCTCGCGACCGCTCAATTCGACGGCGCTTGCGGTTGCACATACGTGCGCACGCCGGCCAGCGGTGAACCATAGCCGCCGGAATTCGTGTGATTCGGTAAGCCGTTGACCAGTTGCGCGCGCGGGTCGGTCGGATTCAGGTTCATTTCCCCAGCCTGCTGATTGCCGTGCGTTGGATATTCGCTGCCTCGCGCGGCATTCGGCATCAAACGCGTGCTGTTTTGCGGTGCGTTCATGTCGTCCTGCGGGCTCAGTCCCTGCGCCCCCGCCTGCGCGGCGATCGCGCAGGCGGCTGTGCACAGTAAAGCCCGACCTACCCGCAACATCGTCGATGCTTGTTTCATACCTGCCTCCGGCCAATGAAAATGAAGTGAATCAAGTCGCGCTCGATATACACCAGGCCTGCGCGCGACGGCAAACGCTGATTACCCGTTCATCACGCTATTTATACGCGCCACCCCGCGCTTCGGATTCGGCAATCGTGGCGCGAGCGACGGCAAACAGGGAAACCGGCGGCCACGGTCTTTTATTCCGCTCCGCGGCGGCGGCCACCGTCTCTTTTTCCCGCCGCCGCGGCCCCTGTCTTTTTTCTCCCGCCGCAGCGCCGGCCACGCAAATCCAGCAAGCGCCTATCCTTATGACGATTGCCGATTTCCCTCGAAGGCCGATCGAACCCGATAATGGATGCCATGAACCCTCGCCCCGATCTCCCAGCCCGCGCGTTGCGCACCACGCTCGCGGCGTTCAGTGCGGCGCTTCTCGTTGCCGCCTGCGCCAATCCGTCAGCCTCGACTTCCCCCTCCGCGTCGGCCAGTCCCGCGCTGCTCGACGCGGCCATTGCCGGACCACAGCGCGGCGACAAGGCCCGTGCGCGCGATATTTACCGCCATCCGAAAGAGACGCTGCAATTCTTCGAACTCGCGCCGTCGCAAAGCGTGCTGGAGATCGAGCCGGGCGGCGGCTGGTACACGGATATCCTCGCGCCCTACCTGCACGACCACGGCAAGCTCTACGAAGCGCAGTACGACGGCCCGCTGAACACGCCGTCGGCGGAGGCACAGGCGAGCCGGGCTGCGTTCGCGCGCAAGCTGGCGGCCACGCCCAACGTCTACGGGAAGGTCGTGGTCGGCACGTTGCACGCCGGCCAGTTCAACGGTTTTCCGGCCGATGCCAGCGTCGACGAGGTGCTGACCTTCCGCAATATCCACAACTGGATCAAGGACGGCCAGATCGACGCGAACCTGCGCGCCTTTTATGCCGCGCTCAAGCCGGGCGGCGTGCTCGGCGTCGAGGAACACCGCGCGGCGCCGGGCACTTCGCTGCAGCAGACCATCGAAACCGGCTACGTGACCGAAGACTACGTGATCGAACACGCGCGCGCGGCCGGCTTCGAGCTGGCCGGCAAGAGCGAGGTGAACAGCAACCCGCGCGACACCAGGAATTACCCCAACGGCGTCTGGTCGCTGCCGCCGACCTTCGAAGGCGGCGACGTCGACCGGGCGAAATACGCGGCCATCGGCGAATCGGATCGCATGACCTTGCGCTTCGTGAAACCGGCCCACTAACCTCGCGCCGCCCGGGACGGCGCTTGACGCCGTCCCAATAATATGTTCCTATTGCGCCCTATGTACCGCGCCCAGACCATCCTATCGCTACTACTAGCCCCCTCTACCGGGCTAGGTCTGCTGCTGCGCGCTTCCATCTGATATACCCGAAGCACCGCTCAATTCCCCAGTAACTGACCCAGCCCCGGTTTCCGACCGGCGCCCAGTTATGTCTTTTCGTCGTCCGGTCGACTCCCAGCTATCTGGTCTCACCCACGGACGATGAAAATGTTGAAGAACCCTGCTACCAAATACCGCGCGTTCAAGCCCATCAACTTGACGGATCGCCAGTGGCCGTCGCGCACGATCACGCATCCGCCGATCTGGATGAGCACCGACCTGCGCGACGGCAACCAGTCGCTGTTCGAGCCGATGGATGCACAGCGCAAGATGCGCATGTTCAAGACGCTGGTGCAGATCGGCTTCAAGGAAATCGAAGTCGCGTTTCCGTCCGCGTCGCAGACCGACTTCAATTTCGTGCGCGAGTTGATCGAAGGCGGCCATATCCCCGACGACGTCACGATCGAAGTGTTGACCCAAGCCCGCGACGACCTGATCGAACGCACTTTCGAGTCCTTGCGTGGCGTGCCGCGCGCCATCGTCCACCTGTACAACGCGACCGCGCCGGAATTCCGCAAGATCGTCTTCAATCTGGAAAAGAGCGGCGTGAAAGAACTGGCGCAAAACGCGGCCCGCACGATGAAGCGCATTGCCGCCACCATGCCGGAAACACAGTTCACGTTCCAGTACAGCCCGGAAGTGTTCAGCGGCACCGAGATCGAATTCGCCAAGGAAGTCTGCGACGCCGTGTTCGACATCTGGGAACCGACGCCGGAACACAAGGCGATCGTCAACTTGCCGGCCACCGTTGAAATGTCCACGCCGAACATCTACGCGGACCAGATCGAGTGGATGCACCGCAATCTCAAGCGCCGCGATTCGCTCTTCATCTCCGTGCATCCGCATAACGATCGCGGCACTGCCGTGGCCGCAGCCGAACTCGCTGTGATGGCCGGCGCGGATCGTATTGAAGGCTGTTTGTTCGGCAATGGCGAGCGCACCGGCAACGTCGATCTCGTCACGCTCGCGTTGAATCTGTACACGCAGGGCGTCGATCCCGGCCTCGACTTCTCGAACATCAACGAAGTCGCGCGTACCGCGGAAGAATGCACGCAATTGCCAATCCATCCGCGTCACCCGTATGTCGGCGATCTGGTGTTTACGGCCTTCTCGGGTTCGCATCAGGATGCGATCAAGAAGGGCTTCGCGGTGCAGAAACCGGACGCGGTCTGGGAAGTGCCCTATATGCCAATCGATCCGGCCGACCTCGGCCGCACGTACGATTCGGTGATTCGCGTGAACAGCCAGTCGGGCAAAGGCGGCATTGCCTATCTGCTCGAACAGGGCTATGGCGTGGTGTTGCCGCGCCGTCTGCAAGTGGACTTCAGCTCGGCCGTGCAGCGCTTCACCGACGACAGCGGCCAGGAAGTCACGTCCGCGCAGATCTGGGAATTGTTCCAGCAGGAGTACGTGCAGAACACCGCGCCGATTCATTACGTCGGCCATAGCCTGTCCGAGCGCGAGGGACGTGAGCACATCAAACTCACGGTCGACATCAACGGTACGCGACGGGTGCTGACCGGCGCAGGCAATGGCCCGCTCGACGCCTTGATGCACGCGATCGGCGTGCCGGTGCGCATTCAACATTACGAAGAGCGCGCGTTGACTCAAGGCGCCGATGCACGCGCGGTGGCGGTGGCCGAAATGGCCGGCGCCGATGTGACCGGCAGCGCGTTCGGCGTCGGCATCGATGCGAATCTGGTGACGGCGTCCATTCGCGCGGTGATCAGCGGCGTGAATCGCGCTTATGCCCGTGTCAATGCGCAGGCGAAGGAACGTTTCTTCGACGCCGCGATGAGCGATGCCACGGAAAGCGTGGGCGTTTAAGGTTTGATGTGCGTGGCTAAGCGGTTGTAGCCGTGATGTTAAAAGGGGGCGTTTCGACGCCCCCTTTTCTTTTGGGTTGTTGGAATGACGCGTTGGTGCGTTGGCGCGTGAGGCATGGCGCTGCGCCGCTGAACAACACCGCTCACCTGCTACTGACGCCTTCCACTACCCTCAGGTGGACCCGCTCGATGCAGTCCACTCGTCCGGCAGACTATGGGTCAGCGTCGACACGAAACGCTCGGTCTCCGGCGCACGCGGTTGCATGAAGATTTCACGCGACGGACCGGCCTCCACCACCACGCCGTTGTTCAGAAACACCACGTCGCGCGCGATCGTTGCGGCGAGCCGCAAGTCGTGCGTGGCCATCAGCATCGTCATGCCTTCGGTGGCGAGTTGCTTGAGCACCTCCACGACTTCCGCGGCAAGACCGGGGTCGAGCGCCGAGGTCGGCTCGTCGCACAGCAATACTTCCGGCGAAGGCGCCAATGCCCGCGCAATCGCCACACGCTGCTGCTGACCGCCCGAAAGCGTCGAAGGCCACGCATCCGCCTTGTGCGCGATGCCGACCTTCTCCAGCAATTCGTCGGCGCGAATCCGGGCCCTTTCTTTATCCCACTTCTGCACGGTGAGCAAACCTTCCATCACGTTCTGACGCACCGTCAGATGCGGAAACAACTGGAAGTTCTGAAAGACCATGCCGGTGCGGCGGCGAATCGTCAGCACCGCTTCACGCGAGGGTTTGTGGTCGCGACTGAATTCCAGCCGCTGGTCGCCGAGTTCGAGCGAACCGGACTCGGGAATCTCGAGCAGATTCACGCAACGCAGCAGCGTGCTTTTGCCGCTGCCTGAAGGACCGATCAATGCGGTGACATTACCCGAAGCGAGTTGCAGATCGACCGAGTTCAGCACTCGTTGCCCGCCGAAGTACTTGTCGATTTTTTCCAGTCGGATCATCAGTTGCCTGCATGGAAAAGTGCGTGGCGGCCGAATTTGCGCTCGAGCCTGACTTGCGCCGACGACAACACCGAACTGAAGACCAGATAAACCAATGCCGCCTCGGTATAAAGAATCAGCGGCTCGTAAGTGACCGACGCGATCCGCTGTGCCGCCTGAAACACCTCGGGCACGGTCAGCACCGCGGCGAGCGACGTGTCCTTCACCAACGCGATGAACGAATTGGACAGCGGCGGCAGCGCAACGCGCGCCGCCTGCGGCAGGATCGCGCGACGCAAGGCCTGTTCGCGCGTCATACCCATCGAATACGCCGCTTCCCACTGCCCTTTCGGAATCGACTCGATCACGCCGCGTATCACTTCGGAGTTATACGCGCCGACATTCAGCGAAAACCCGATGATCGCCGCCGTCAAGGGATCGAGCACGATGCCTACGTTCGGCAATCCATAGAAGATCACGAAAAGTTGCACGAGCAACGGTGAGCCGCGAAACAGCCACACGTAGAAACGCACGATCGCCACGGCCCACTTCGGTCCGAACAGGCGGACCAGCGCGACGATGAACGCGAGCGCCAGCCCGATGGCGAACGAGACCAGCGTGAGCGGCACGGTAAACACGAGCCCCGCATACAGCAGGGGCCACAGCGACTGCGCCATCAGATGCAACCATGCCGGCATGATTCAGACTCGCGGAAGGCGTTTACTGGGAGACGTCTTTGCCGAAATACTTCTGCGAGATTTTCGCGTAGGTGCCGTCTTTCTTGATGTCGGCGAGCGCCTTGTTGATCGCGGCCTGCAATTCGGGGCTGCCCTTGCGGATCAATACAGCGGACTTGTCGCTGCTGTCGCTCGACGTATCGAGCGCGGCGATCTTCACCTTCGCGTCCGGCTTGTGCTTCTTGAAGTCGAGGAACGACAGCGAGTCGTTGACAGTGGCATCCACACGGCCCGAGGTCAGCAGATCGATCGACTCATTGAAGCCTTGCACGGGAATCACTTCCGCGCCGTGCGCGGCCGCGATCTTGCCGAAGTTGCTGGTCAGCGTGTTCGCCGACTTCTTGCCTTTCAGGTCGTCGAAATTCTTGATCGTGGTGTTGTTCGACTGCACGATCAAGGCTGCGTGCGATGTGATGTACGGGTCGGAGAAATCGTATTTGACCTTGCGCGCGTCGGTGACGGCCACTTCATTGATCACCGCATCGTAGCGGTTCACGTCGAGACCCGCGATCAGACCGTCCCATTTGCCTTCCACGAATTGCGGCTTGACGCCGAGACGCTGCGCGATCGCGGTGCCGATTTCAACGTCGAAGCCGGTCAGCTTGCCCGACTCGTCGTGATAGGTGAACGGCGCATAGGTGCCTTCAGTGCCGATCCGGAACACGCCGGCCGATTTGATCTGCGCGAGTTCATCGGCGGCGAATGCGGAGCTCACGGCCACAGCCTGGAACAACGCGATCAGCAGAATGGAACGAATCGATTTCATCAGGCGGCTCCGTCAAATATGCCACGTCGGTGGCTTGGTCTTGTGTTGGACAATCCTCACCGGCGCTTGCGCCCGGCTGAGTGGGCGGACTGTAGCAAATGGCCTGGGTTTTTACAAAGGATCAGGTTTTCGATCCATATGCGCTTGCGTGCTAAGCGAGCAGCCATGACCTCCACTAAGACGTGGATTCCCACTCTACAGCAGATAGAACAGACGCGGCATGCATCGCAACATGGAACCCATGTCGCGCGCCATCGGGGAAAACGCGAGAGGGGGCACGGCCGCGGCGAACGCGCGGCATGAAAAAACGGGCGGCGCCGCATTCGATGCCGGCGCCGCCCGTGGGACTGCGAACCGCTTACCGCTCGACCGGATGCGGCTCCTTGCGCTTGTTGGCGACCCGGATCGCGTCGAAGTAAGCCCCGTTAGGCGGGCGCTTCAGATAACGGCCCGCACCGCGCACCGCGCGCAATTCGCCGTCGGTCCAGGCGAGCGCGCCTCGCGTGAGCGTGTGCATCGCCACGCCTTGCACCGTCATGCCTTCGAACACGTTGAAGTCGACTTTCTGATGATGCGTCTTCACCGAAATCGTTTTGCTCGCGTTCGGGTCCCACACCACCAGATCGGCATCCGCGCCGACCCGCACCGCGCCTTTGCGCGGATAGAGGTTGAAAATCTGCGCGGCGTTCGTCGACGTAATGCGCACGAACTCGTTCGGCGTGAGACGCCCGGAGTTCACGCCGTGATGCCAAAGCACCGCCATCCGGTCTTCCACGCCGCCGCAGCCGTTCGGGATCCTGGTGAAGTCCTCGCGCCCCATGGCCTTCTGCGACGCGCAGAACACGCAGTGATCGGTTGCCGTGGTGTGCAACTGGCCGGCTTGCAAACCGCGCCACAGCGCCTCGCGATGTTCGGCCGAGCGGAACGGCGGGCTCATCACATGGGCCGCCGCGCGGGTCCAGTCGGGATCGCGGTACACGGCCTCGTCGATCACCAGGTGGCCTGGCAACACTTCGCCGAATACGCGCAGACCTTCGCTGCGCGCGCGCGCGATTGCATCGACGGCGTCTTTCGCGGACACGTGCACGATATACACCGGCACGCCCAGCACCTGCGCGATCCGGATCGCGCGATTGGCCGCTTCGCCCTCCACTTCCGGCGGCCGCGATAGCGGATGCGCCTCCGGACCGGTAAAGCCTTTAGCGAGCAACTGACGCTGCAACTGGAACACCAGCTCACCGTTTTCCGCATGCACGGTGGGCAGCGCGCCGAGTTCGAGCGAACGTGAGAAGCTGTTCACCAGCACTTCGTCGTCGGCCATGATCGCGTTCTTGTAGGCCATGAAGTGCTTGAAGCTCGACACGCCGTGCTCCTCCACCAACGTGCCCATGTCGCGATAGACCGAATCGTCCCACCACGTCACCGCGACGTGAAAACCATAATCCGCCGACGCCTTCTCCGCCCAGCCGCGCCACTCCCTGAAGGCGTCCATTAACGGCTGCTTCGGGCTCGGAATCACGAAGTCGATGATGCTCGTCGTGCCACCCGACAAACCCGCCGCCGTGCCCGTGTAGAAATCGTCGCTCGCCGTGGTGCCCATGAACGGCAATTCCATATGCGTGTGCGGATCGATGCCGCCGGGCATCACATACTGCCCGCCCGCGTCGACGATCGTGGCGCCCGCCGGCGCCTCCAGGTCCGCGCCGATCTGCAGGATCGTGCCGCCGTCCTGCGGGTCCGCACACAACACGTCCGCACGATACGTGTTCTCCGCGTCGATAATCGTGCCGCCGCGAATCAGGGTCGTCATGTTGCCGCCTCCTTATGAACTGCTGGTTTCGGTGCTACGTACTTCGTTTCATCGATACCGGTGCGCGCGTCTCAGGCACTCGCCACACGCGCACTCGGTCCTTTGCTCAGCTTCATCCACGCGCTATATACGATCGACGCCAACGCCAGTCCGACAAACCACGCATACGTATAGAGCGTGTTGAAGATCGCCGGCACGTTCGGGAACGACGCCGGAAACGCGGTGTGCAAAAAGCCCGGCAGATTCGGCAGCACGCCGATCACGAGTGCGACCACCGCGCCGATATTCCAGCCGCCGGTATAGCTGTACTCGCCGTGTTCGTCGAACAGTTCACGCGTGTCGAGCCGCGTGCCGCGAATCAGGAAATAGTCGACCATCAGAATACCCGCCACCGGACCGAGCAGCGCCGAGTAGCCGACTAGCCACGTAAAGATATAACCCTGCGTGGTGGCGAGAATCTTCCACGGCATCATCACGATCGCGATGGTCGCGGTAATCATGCCGCCCACGCGATACGAAATGCCCTTGGGCCACAGGCTCGAAAAATCATAGGCCGGGCCGACCAGATTCGCCGCGAGATTGCAACACATGGTGTCGAGCGTGAGGATGATCAGGGCGACACCCACGCCGATGCCGGTCATGCGGCTCGTCAGGTCGATCGGATCCCAGATCGCCTTGCCGTAGATCACCACGGTGGCCGACGTGACCACTACCGAGATCACGGAGAGCAACGCCATCGGCACCGGCAAGCCGACTGACTGACCGATGATCTGATCACGCTGCGTTCTGGCAAAGCGCGTGAAGTCGGGGATATTCAGTGCGAGCGTGGCCCAGAACCCCACCATTGCCGTAAGGCCTGGCCAGAAGGTGGCCCAGAACATGCCTTCCTTCTTGCCGCCCGGCACGAATTGCGACGGCGCCGACAGCATCGAGCCGAGACCGCCGGCCTTCGAGGTCGCCCACCACACGAGCGCAATGCACATGACGATCTTGATCGGTGCGGACCAGCTTTCGAGCCAGCGGATCGAGTCGGTGCCATGCACGATGAAGTAGATCTGCAGCGCCCAGAACACGAGGAAACACGCGAGTTGCGCGAGCGAGATGTCGAGAAACGGCAAAGCCGCGCCGTGCAGCGCGTTGCCCGTGAGAATATTGAGCAGCGTGTAGATCGCGCTGCCGCCGAGCCAGGTCTGAATGCCGTACCAGCCGCACGCGACGATCGCGCGCAGCATTGCCGGCAATTTGGCGCCCTGGGTTCCGAACGAGGAGCGCACCAGCACCGCATACGGAATGCCGTGCTTCGCGCCCGCGTGGCCGATCAGCAGCATCGGCACCAGCACGATCAGGTTGCCGAGCAACACGGTCACCACGGCCTGCCACGGCGACATGCCTTCTTCCGTCAGGCCGGCCGCGAGCATGTAGGACGCGATGTTCATCACCATCCCCACCCACAGCGCGGCGAAGTGATACCACTTCCATGTGCGCTGTGCGACGCCGGTCGGCGCCAGATCGTCGTTGTATAGACTGCTGCCCTGCACGCCGGCCGCGAACTGCGGGTCGGCGGGTTGCGCTGTCTGCTTCATCTAAAGATCTCCACTCGATCGTTGAGGCCCGCGCGGCTTCTTGCGGCGCGTCGGGCCATGGGAATGACAGGTTCAGTACTAGCGCTGCGTTTTTTTCAACCCCATGCTGTTTCAGGCGGCTTTTGCCGCTGCGTGGGCATGGGCGTGCCCGGCGGTTTCGGCCGCGTCCGCTGTTGCCGCCTCTTGTGCGCCCACGCGCGCCGGGTTATTCGGATGCGTGGTCCAGTTCGCGTACTCGCCGTTGTCCACGCGCTCCATCGTGATGCACTGTTCGACCGGACACACATGCATGCACAGATTGCAGCCGACACATTCGGAGTCCATCACTTCAAAATGCCGGACGCCATCTTTTTCTTTCATGATCGCCTGGTGAGCCGTGTCTTCGCAGGCGATATGGCACAGGCCGCACTGAATGCACTTGTCCTGATCGATGCGCGCCTTGATGTCGTATCTGAGGTTCAGGTATTTCCAGTCGGTCACGTTCGGCACGGCGCGGCCGCGAATGTCGTCGAGCGTCGCGTAGCCTTTTTCGTCCATCCAGTTGGAGAGGCCGTCGGCGAGATCGGAAACGATACGGAATCCGTAGTGCATCGCCGCCGTGCAGACCTGCACGCTGCCCGCGCCGAGCACCATGAATTCGGCAGCGTCGCGCCATGAGGAGATTCCGCCAATGCCGGAAATCGGCAGGTTCGGCGTTTCCACGTCGCGTGCGATTTCCGCGACCATGTTCAGCGCGATCGGTTTCACTGCCGGGCCGCAGTAGCCGCCGTGGGTGCCCTTGCCGTCGACCATCGGCAGCGGCGACATCGCGTCGAGATCGACGGCGACAATCGAGTTGATCGTGTTGATCAGCGACACGCCGTCCGCGCCGCCTTTATAAGCCGCGCGCGAACCCAGACGAATGTCGCTGATATTCGGCGTGAGCTTGACGAGGCACGGCAGCTTCGTGCCCTCCTTGACCCAACGCGTGACCATCTCGACATATTCGGGCACCTGGCCGACCGCCGCGCCCATGCCGCGCTCGCTCATGCCATGCGGGCAGCCGAAATTCAATTCGACCGCATCGGCGCCGGTGTCCTCGACGAGCGGCAGGATCCACTTCCAGTCGCGCTCGTTGCACGGCACCATCAGCGAGACGATCATCGCGCGATCGGGCCAGTCGCGTTTGACTTGCGCGATTTCCTTCAGATTGACCTCGAGCGGACGGTCGGTAATCAGTTCGATATTGTTCAAACCCGCAATACGCTGGCCGTTCCATTGCACCGCGCCGTAACGCGAGCTCACGTTCACCACGTGCGGGTCGAGGCCGAGCGTTTTCCACACCACGCCGCCCCAGCCCGCCTCGAAGGCGCGGTTCACGTTGTAGGCTTTGTCGGTCGGCGGCGCGGAGGCGAGCCAGAAGGGATTCGGCGAGGTGATGCCGGCAATCGTACAGCGCAGATCGGCCATGTTCGGCTCCTTGGGGACTGCTGTTTTTTGTCTGGTATGACGCTTCGTTCAATTTGGCATGGTTCGTTCAGGCGGCCTTAACCGCTGTACGAGCGAACTGTGCGTCGATCGCGGCAGCGGCGATTTTGCCGTCCTGCACCGCCTGCACCGTGAGGTCGATGCCGCCGGTAGCCGCGCAATCGCCGCCGGCCCACACGCCCACGAGCGAGGTCTGGCCATTCGCATCGACCGCGATGCGGCTGCCGTCCAACGTCAGCAATTCCCGTTCGATGCCGACCGGCACCAGCGTTTGACCGATCGCCTTGAGCACCATGTCCGCTTCGACGACAAAGCGCTCCTCGCCACCATCATTCAACGTGCGTGCGAATTCGACACCCGTGACCACGCCGCCTTCGCCGATCAAACGCAACGGCGTGGCGTGCGTGACGAGCGTGACGCCGCTGGTCCGCGCGAAATCGCGCTCGGCCCACGTCGCGCTCATCGATTCGACGCCGCGCCGGTACACCATCGTCACCGAGGTTGCGCCGAGCTTGCGGCTTTGCACGGCCGCATCCACCGCCGTATTGCCGCCGCCGATCACGACGACCCGGCGGCCCACCGGCACCGTGCCAAGGTCGCTCGCGCTGCGCACCTGTTCGATGAAGTCCACCGCATTCATCACGCCACCAAGGTCCTCGCCTTCCATCGCAAGTGCCCGCACGCCGGTGAGACCGATCGCGAGGAACACAGCATCATGCTGCTTGCGCAGTGTGTCGAGGTCGACATCGCGCCCAAGCGCGACGCCGTGTCTGATCTCGATGCCGCCAACCGAGCACAGCCACTCCACCTCACGCTGCGCAAAATCGTCGACGGTCTTGTAGGCGGCAATGCCGTACTCGTTCAGACCACCGGCTTTCTCGTGAGCGTCGAAGATCGTCACGTTATGGCCGGCCAGTGCAAGACGGTGCGCACAGGCGAGTCCCGCCGGACCCGCGCCGACCACCGCAATGTGTCGGCCGGTTTCGGCTGCGCGCTTGAAGAGCGCTTCACCGCGCGCCATTGCCCAATCGGTGGCATGACGTTGCAGTGCGCCGATCGCCACCGGCTTCGCATCCTGATGGTTCCGCACGCAGGCGCCTTCGCAAAGAATCTCTGTCGGGCAGACACGTGAGCACATGCCGCCCAGCGGGTTGGCGGACAGAATGTCCACGGCCGCGCCCTTCAGATTGCCGTTGCTGATCTTGCGGATGAAACTGGGAATGTCGATCTGCGTCGGGCAGGCGTTCACGCACGGCGCGTCGTAACAGTAGTGGCAGCGGCTCGCCGCCGCGGCCGCGGCGCTCGCGTCGAGCAACGGTGCGATGTCGGAGAACTCGCACGAGAGCTGCTCGGGCGACAGGCGCTGAGCGGCAATGTCGCCGGTTTGCTTGATGGCCATACGCGTTCCTTCTTCGATGTGAGGACGTAGCCGGTCCCGCCGGCCGCGCGTCAGGCGCAACCGGGACGGCATGTTTTAATGGGCACTACGGTGAAGCGGGTCGAACGGGTGGTAAGGACCGCAACCGTTAAAGCGTTATGACATCGTCATGAAACCGGCTCGCATGCGCGCTCCAGCATGGCGTGCAGCAACACGTTGGCGCCGGCTTCGATCCATTCGAAGGTGGCGTCCTCGATCTCGTTGTGACTGATCCCGTCCACGCACGGCACGAACACCATCGAGGTCGGCGCGACTTGCGACAGATAACAGGCATCGTGTCCCGCACCGGACACCATATTGCGATGCGGATAACCGAAACGTTCCGCCGCGGCGCGCACGGACTTCACGCAGGCTTCGTCGAAAGCGACGGGCGCGTAATAAAAGATCTGCTCGAGTTCGGTTTCGAGCCCGATGCCGTTCGCGATGTCCGCCACGCCCTTGCGCAACGCGGCGTCCATTTTCGCGAGCACTGCATCGTCCGGATGACGGAAATCGACGGTGAAGAACACGCGGCCTGGAATCACGTTGCGCGAGTTCGGATAGACCTGCAGCATGCCGACCGTCGCGCAACCGAACGGCGCGTTGTCCAGACCGATGCGATTGACCAGATCGACCACGCGAGCGGCGCCGAGCAAGGCGTCGCGACGGCGCGGCATGGGCGTCGGACCCGCGTGCGCCTCCTGCCCCGTCAGCGTGATTTCGTACCAGCGCTGACCTTGCGCATCGGTCACCACGCCGATGGTTTTCTGTTCAGCTTCGAGAATCGGCCCTTGTTCGATATGCAGCTCAAAGGCGGCGTGCAGTGGCCGCCCACCGCACGGTACATCGCCCGCATAGCCGATGCGTTCGAGTTCCTCGCCAATGGTTTTGCCATCCACGTCCTTGCGCGACAGACCGTAGTCGAGCGTGAACACGCCGGCGAACACGCCCGATGCCACCATGGCCGGCGCGAAGCGCGAGCCTTCCTCGTTGGTCCAGATCACCACTTCGACCGGATGCTCCGTCTCGATACCATGATCGTTCAGACTCCGAATCACTTCGAGACCGCCCAGCACGCCATAGATGCCGTCGAAGCGCCCGCCCGTCGGCTGCGAGTCGGCGTGCGAGCCGGTCATGACCGGCAGCGCGGCGGGATTGCGCCCGGCTCGACGCATGAACACATTGCCCATCTGATCGACACTGACTGTGCAGCCGGCTTGCTTCGCCCAACTCACTATCAGGTCACGCCCTTCCTTGTCGAGGTCGGTGAGCGCGAGGCGACAGACGCCGCCTTTGGGTGTCGCGCCGATCTTCGCCATCGTCATCAGACTGTCCCACAACCGCTTGCCATCGACCTTGATCGAGGTGGTGGGCTCTGCGCCCTTCAGCGCTTCGGATACCGCGTTCATTCGTCTCGCTCCTTTCGGTGAACCGACGTAAAACTGGTGCATCGGCGGCGGATTTTGGGGCGCTGCCGCACGCGGGCGGTGCATACGCGATGGGTTCGATCGCCTCTTATAGAGAGGGCAAACCCTGGGGTATCGCCCGCTCTTCCAATCCTGTCCAGTTGGACAGGTTGTAGACGATTAAACTCGCCAAATCAACACCTTTCGTGCGGTGAGAAACATAGCGAGAAGCGTGCCATTGCATTGCAGCATGGGTTTGGGGCGGGTAGCGAATGCGCGTGTGAGCGCCGCGCCAAACGACTAGAATGAAGCGCGACGCGGCAAAGATGCCGCCGAAGGCGAACATGAGAGACGACGACGTGGCGGCCGACATCACGGAAAATGAAGAAACACGCGCGCCTTTGCGGCGGCGCAAGGCACACATTCGCGAATCGAATGAAGCGCATCTTCTCGCGTGCGCAGAGGCGGTTTTTGCGGAGCGCGGACTCGACGGCACGAGCACTGCGATGATCGCTGAACGTGCCGGCTTACCGAAAGCCAACTTGCACTACTACTTCCCGACCAAGCTCGCGCTCTACCGGCGCGTGCTGGAAGATCTGTTCGAAGACTGGTATCGCGCGGCCGACACGTTCGAATGCAGCGACGACCCGGTCGAGGCGATTGGCGGCTATGTTCGCGCGAAAATGGAATTGTCGCGCCGCCGCCCGCTCGGTTCCAAGGTGTGGGCGAGCGAGATCATTCATGGCGCGGAACACATGGAGGACATTCTCACGGAGCGTGTGAAGCCGTGGCTCGACAGCCGTGTGAAGGTGATCGACAACTGGATCGCGCGCGGGTTGCTTGCGCCGGTCAATGCGCAGACGTTGATGTACATGATCTGGGCGACGACCCAGCACTACGCCGACTTCGATGCCCAGATTCGGGCGCTCAAAGGTAAACGCGCGTTGACGCAGAAAGCGTTCGAGGCGACGACGGAGGAAGTCGTGCAGTTGGTGATTCGGGCATGCGGGGCGGTGTCGCCGGAGACGTCGGACTCGTCCGAGGGGCGCGCATAAAGAAACTTCTATTTCCGTCGCTATAGCTATGTCGCTTTCCATCTTATAATTATGACTATAGACATGTGACTATAGGTACAATTATGGCGGGAAATCTGGTGTCGAAATCCGAGTTCAAGGCTAAAGCACTCGAATTTTTCAGGCAGGTGGAAACAACGGGAGAAAGCGTGATAGTGACGGACCATGGCAAACCCGCAGTCGAAGTTCGTCCCTACCGAGGGGTCGAACGCAGCCCCCTCGAGGTACTGCGCGGCACGGTTTTGCATTACGACAACCCCACGGCACCTATTGGAGAGGACGATTGGGAGGCCGCGCAGTGATCGTTCTGGACACCCATACTCTGATCTGGTGGGCCACCGGCGATTCGACTTTAAGCAAGAAGGCAAGAACGGCAATCACGCACGAACTGGCTGACGGAGAAATCGCAGTCTCGGCGATCTCCGCATGGGAGATTGCCATGCTGGTAGAGACGGATAGGCTCGTGCTCTCCATGGATGTAAGCAGTTGGCTCGCCACGGTTTCCGCGATCGAAGCGGTACGCTTTGTGCCGGTCGATGTTGAAATTGCAACGAAGTCGGTCGATCTCCCCGGCGAGTTTCACAAGGATCCCGCCGACCGGATGATTGTCGCCACGGCGCGCAAGTTTGCGGTCCCCCTTATCACGAAAGACGAGAAAATCCGCGCCTACCCTCATGTCAAGACTATCTGGTGACCTATCGCAAGACCAGAAAGTCAGTGCCGCTTAGCGACCGGACAAAGTCCGGTCAGTAAGTCTCCAGATGCAACCGTCCCTCACGCTTGAGCTTCCCCCACAGCGCCTCCCAATCCAGCTGATGCTGCTCGCCGATCTCCTTGAGCGCCTGCAACACACCATCTTCCATGCCCTTCAATCCGCACACGTAGATATGCGTGTTGTCGTCCTTGAGCATCTGCGCCACATCCACCGCGCGCTCGCGCATGGCGTCCTGAACGTACCGCTTCGGCTGGCCCGGCGTGCGCGAAAACGCCAGATTGGTATCGATGAAATCCTTCGGCAGATTCGTGAGCGGCCCGAAGTACGGCAACTCTTCTTTAGTCCGCGCGCCGAAGAACAGCATCAGCTTGCCGGTCGCGCCCTTCAAGCGGCGCCGGCGGCGATACTCGGTCATCGCGCGCATCGGCGCTGAACCCGTACCCGTGCAGATCATCAGCAGATGCGAGTTCGGATGGTTCGGCATCAGGAAGGTGCCGCCGAACGGGCCGATCACGCTGACCACGTCACCCTTCTTCAGATCGCACAGGTAGTTCGAACACACGCCGTCGGTCGAATCGCCGTGCTGCTGCGAAACGCGTTTGACCGTCAGCGAAATGTTGTTATAACCGGGCCGCTCGCCATCACGCGGGCTCGCAATCGAATACTGGCGCGCGTGATGCGTGCGGCCATCGGCGCTCGCGCCGGGCGGCAGAATGCCGATCGACTGGCCTTCCAGCACCGGAAACGGCATCGAGCCGAAATCGAGCACGATGTGATGAATGTCGCTGTCGGTCGAACCATCGGTGAGCCGGTAATTGCCGACCACCGTCGCGGTAGTCGGCGCTTTGTGCGTGTAGAGATTCACATACGGCTTCGCGGCCGACCACGGCGGCACGACCGAACCGCGCACGGTGTCCACTTCGATGCCGCTCGCGTCCGCAGGCGTATCGCCGTATGCGCCCGCGCCCGGCGATTCGTCCGCAGCGGGCACGGCCATTGTGTTCTGTTCCGGCAGGACGTCCCATGTGAACTGCTCGTCGATCGGATAGGCGTCGGCCTTGAGCACCGTGCGCCAGTTGTCGATTGCGCCGGTCGGACACGGCGGCACGCAGGCCATGCAGCCGTTGCAGATCTCCGCCTTGACCACGTAGTTGTTGTCGTCGTGCGTGATCGCATCGACCGGGCAAGTCTCTTCGCACGTATTGCAGCGAATGCAGATTTCCGGATCGATCAGATGCTGCCTGAGAACTTCGATCGATACTGGGCCGTTCATGACTTCCTCCACCAGGATGTGCGGCGCAAGCGTGCTACGCGCCGCTCGCGCGTTCAGTTAAAGCGCACGTATTCGAAATCGACCGGCTGACGGTTCACACCCATTGCAGGCGGCGCAATCCAGTTGGCGAACTTGCCGGCTTCCGTGACGCGCCCCATCAACGACGCGACGTAGGCGCGATCTTCCGGCGTGGCGAGCCATTTCGCCTCGTTGGCGGCCCATTCGGCTTCGCTGACCACGCGGCCATCGGGCGACACACGCGTGCCCGCGAACGTGCCGATCTGACGATTAAACGCTTTATGCGGCACTGTCATGCGGAAATCGATGCCGGCTTTCTCGAGCACCTTATTCCAGCGCGCCACGCCCGCCACTGAATCCTTGATGTAGTCGTCGCGCAGCACTTCGTTCATGGCGTTGAGCATCGGCACTTCACGCTCGACCAGTTTGCCGTCCTGCACGTCGAGCAGCTTGTAGCTCTGGCCGTTCAATTGATGATCGTCGTCGCGCTTGTTTTCTTCGTAGCGGCCTTTCAGGCCTGAGCTATAGAACGTGGCCGCGTTGGACGAGTGATCGGCGCCGAACAGATCGATCGTGACCGAGTAGTGGAAGTTCAGATAGCGCTGAATGGTCGGCAGATCGATCACACCGGCCGCGCGAATCTTCGCGACGTCGTCCGTGCCCAGTTCGTTCATGACCTTGGCGGTGCGCTGGATCACCCGCGAGACACCCGATTCGCCCACAAACATGTGATGCGCTTCTTCGGTCAGCATGAACTTCGTGGTGCGCGCGAGCGGATCGAAGCCCGACTCGGCGAGAGCCGACAACTGGAATTTGCCGTCGCGATCGGTGAAGTACGTGAACATGAAAAACGCGAGCCAGTCCGGCGTTTTCTCATTGAACGCGCCGAGAATGCGCGGGTTGTCTTCGTCGCCGGAGCGGCGGCCGAGCAATGCTTCGGCTTCCTCACGTCCGTCGCGGCCGAAGTAACGGTGCAGCAGGTACACCATCGCCCACAGGTGGCGCCCTTCTTCCACGTTGACCTGGAAGAGGTTGCGCAAGTCGTACATGGAAGGCGCGGTCAAGCCGAGGTGGCGCTGCTGCTCGACCGACGCGGGTTCCGTATCGCCTTGCGTCACGATAATGCGCCGCAGATTCGCGCGATGTTCGCCCGGCACGTCCTGCCACGCTGCTTCGCCCTTGTGTTCGCCGAAGTGAATCTTGCGGTCCTGCTCGCCGGGCGTCAGGAAAATGCCCCAGCGGTAGTCGGGCATCTTCACATGATCGAAATGCGCCCAGCCACCCGCATCCACGCTCACTGCGGTGCGCAGATAGACGTCGTAGCCGTGCGAGCCTTCCGGACCCATGTCGCCCCACCACGCCAGAAAATTCGGCTGCCATTGTTCGAGCGCGCGCTGCAGCGCCCGGTCGTCGGCGAGGTTGACGTTGTTCGGAATCTTTTCGCTGTAGTTGATCGTTGACATGGTCGGTTCCTGGTTCGGAAACTTCAGTGACGATGAGAGGCGCGTATGGGAAAGTTGCCGGCTTCGATTGCGCTCGCCGCGTTGATGGCGTTCGATCGCGCATCAAGCACCTGACAAGGGCGCATCAACGCGTATCAACGCGCACCAAGCTGAATCAAGCGTGCATCAAACACGCGAGACGTCGAATTGCGCTTTGCTGCCCTTGCCGTACACCTTGAGCGCGCCCTTCTCGCCCACCGCGTTCGGCCGGTTGAAAATCCAGTTCTGCCACGCGGTGAGACGGCCGAAGATGCGCGTCTCCATCGTTTCCGGACCGTTAAAGCGCAGATTCGCTTCGAGCCCGGTCAATGCATCTGGTGACATGGCCGCGCGTTCTTCGAGCGCGATGCGGATTTCGTCGGCCCAATCGATGTCGTCGGGCGACGCCGTCACGAGACCGAGCCGTTCGGCTTCGACCGGCTTGATCGGTTGACCGATCAAGGAGCGCACGGCGTCGAGCGGCGCGGCTTCTTCATAGAAACGCCGGGCGAGACGCGATTGATGCGTAACCATCGGATAGAGGCCAAAGTTGACTTCCGAAAGTGTGATGGCCGGCTCTTCGTCCTCATTGGCCGGCAACGCCGCCATATAAGTGCGGTCGGCGGCGAAGGCGAGTTCCGCGAAAGTGCCGGCAAAGCACGAACCCGGCTCGATCAGCGTGAACAGCGAACGCGACGAGACGTCGATGCGAGCCAACGTGCGGCGCAACAGGCCGATCGTCTCGCGAACGAACCAGTGGTCCTTGTGCTGCATGAGCGAAGCGTCCGCGGCGAGCAGATTGCGCGCGTCGCCTTCGGTCCTGAATACCCACGTGCCGACCGCAAGCTCGTTGGTGCGCATGGACAGGATCGCGTCGTCGAGTTCACGGGCGAATTGCAGCGGCCACCAGTTCGCGCCGGCTGCGACAATGGCGTCGATATCCGACGGCGGTTCGGTTTGCGGAGCCCTGGCCGTGAACGTTGCAATACGTTTCGCGCGATCGATCGTCACATCGAGCGTTTTATACGTAAGGCCGTCTTCGCGATCCGTGCGCTCTATACGCGTGAGCATCACGCCTTGTGCGTCCGCGGGACGATCGCTCTGCGCGGCAAGTTCGAGCGCACGCGCCTGGATCGCCTGATCGAACTGGTTCGGCTTCACGACTTCATCCACGAGTCGCCACGCTTTCGCGCGTTCGCCGCGCACACCTTCGACCACCGTGCAGAAAATGTCGGCGCGATCGTGGCGCACGCGGCGCTTGTCCGTCACCCGCGTGAGGCCGCCGGTGCCCGGCAAAACGCCGAGCAGCGGCACTTCCGGCAACGACACTGAAGACGAGCGGTCATCCACCAGATAGATCTCGTCGCAGGCAAGCGCGAGTTCGTAGCCGCCACCCGCGCAGGCGCCGTTCACCGCCGCGAGAAACTTGAGACCGGAATAGCGCGAGGAATCTTCCAGACCATTGCGCGTTTCGTTGGTGAACTTGCAGAAGTTCACCTTCCACGCATGAGTGGAAAGACCCAGCATGAAGATGTTGGCGCCCGAGCAGAACACGCGATCCTTCAGACTCGTCAGCACCACGGTTTTCACTTCCGGATGCTCGAAACGGATGCGCTGTATTGCGTCGTGCAGTTCGATGTCGACGCCGAGGTCGTATGAATTCAGCTTGAGCTTGTAGCCGTCACGGATACCGCCGTCCTCGGCGATGTCGATGCCGAGCGTCGCGACCGGACCATTGAAGCTCAGCTTCCAATGCTTGTACTGCGAGGGATCGGTGCGGTAATCGACCGGCGCAACGGCGGTTTCTGCTGTGGACATGGGGCGTCTCCTGACTGGACGATGCAAATTTGTTTTTTGAACAATAGTGCACCTACAAACCCATGTAAAGCACTTTAGTGCATGTTTGCTAGTAAACCCTGACGCCGGAGCGCAGATCAACCCACCCGCACGTCATCCGGCGATTCGGCGGCAAGCCTCGCGGCTAGGCGGTCGCGCAGTTGCAGATAGGCGTCGGCCAGGGTTTTTTCGCTGGTGTCGAAGGTCATATCGGCGCGGCCATACAGTTCGCTGCGCCCCGCCAGGATGCGCTTCAGGTCGTCCATCGCCTCCTTGTTACCCGACATCGGCCGCAGGTCGCCTTGCGCGACGACCCGGCGCATGTGTTCCTCCGGCGCGGCCTGCAGCCACACCGTGTAGCAGTGGGATAGCAAGGTATTGAAGGTGCCCGATTCCGACACCAGCCCGCCCGGCGACGCAATCACCGCATGCTCGTGCTCCTGAATCACGGCCTCGAGCGCACGGTGCTCATAGCGCCGGTAAGCGGCCGCTCCGTACAGCGAATGAATCTCCGAAGGCGGGCAGCCCGCCAGTTGCTCGATCACCCGCGTGAGCTCGATGAACGGCACCTTGCGCTCCTGCGCCAGCATCCGTCCGAGCGTCGATTTGCCCGCGCCACGCAGGCCGATCAGCGCAATCCGGTCCTTGCGATGCGGGTCGCGCGGCGCCTGCGCGAATATCTCGGCCAGCGCCACGCGGGCGCGCTGCAACGCCGCCTGATCGCGCCCGTGCAGCAATTCGCGGATCAGCAGCCACTCGGCGGAGGCGGTGGTTTCGTCGCCGATCACCTCGGCCAGCGAGCAGTTCAAGGTGGTCGCGATCTGCCGCAGCACGAGCACCGACGCATTGCCCACACCTGATTCCAGATTCGCCAGGTGCCGCTCCGACAGGCCCGTTTCCGTTGCCAGCGTCTTGCGTGTCATGCCGCGGCGCGCGCGCAGGAGGCGCACGCGCTCGCCCATTGCCGTGAGAAAGGGATCGCGCTCTTCGCGCTCGACGCCGCGCTCCGCCGGCGCGCCCGCGCGGCCCGCATCCTCGTCTGGGGAGTCGTCCAACGGCGCAGGAGAGTAATTTTGATTCATGTTTTGCTGCCCCTTAACTTCGACACATGTACTATAGTGCTTGACATGCAGGTGGTGAACGGTTAATTTTCGCCAAATATTGATTCAATAACAAACGCTGCCGAGAATTTCCGGCGGCGTCACGGAGAGTGCGCGACGATTCGCATGCATTAACGTGCGTGTGGCGGTCGAACGCGCCGACCTGGAGGCTCGCATGTCCCCACATGAATTCCAGCGCCTGATTGCGGGCGTCACGGAACAACTCGCCGGCCGGCCGCTCGACGGCAGTCTGGCGGCGTGGCTGAACGACACCTATCCCGCTGAAGGCGGCACGTTCCGCGAGCTTGCCGAAGCCTGCCGCAGCGGCGTCGCCGAAGGCTGGCTGTGCAACCGCGAAGGCGGCGGCATTCGCTACGGCCGCATCTTCAAGGCGCTGCCCGAAACTCACGGCTTTTCCGTCGACGTGGTCGATATGAAGGATATCGCCGGCCCGCACCATGTTCACCCCAATGGCGAGATCGATCTGATTATGCCGCTGACCGCAGGCGCCACGTTCGACGGCCACCCGGCCGGCTGGTGCGTGTACGGCCCCGGCTCCGCGCATCGACCGACGGTGGCGAACGGCGAGGCGCTGGTGCTGTATCTGTTGCCGCAAGGCGCAATCGAATTCACTCCCGCTTGAGCGCCGCCATGACCGAACTATTGAAGAACCACGTGGGCGGCCAGTGGATCGCGGGCAGCGGCACGGGCGTGACGCTCACCGATCCCGTGACGGGCGAAGCGCTCGTGCGCGTCTCGAGCGAGGGCCTCGATCTCGCCCACGCCTTCCGCTTTGCCCGCGATGAAGGCGGCGCGGCGTTGCGAGCGCTGACCTATGCGCAGCGCGCGGCCCGCCTCGCCGATATCGTCAAGCTGCTGCAAGCGAAACGCGACGACTATTACGCGATCGCCACCGCGAATTCGGGCACCACACGCAACGACTCCGCGGTCGATATCGACGGCGGTATTTTCACGCTGTCGTATTACGCGAAACTCGGCGCAACGCTTGGCGAGGCGCATGCACTACGGGACGGCAACGCCGACTCGCTGAGCAAGGATCGATCGTTCAGCGTGCAGCATGTGCTGACGCCGACACGCGGCGTCGCGCTCTTTATCAACGCCTTCAATTTTCCGTCGTGGGGCTTGTGGGAAAAAGCCGCGCCGGCCCTCCTCTCGGGCGTACCCGTCATCGTCAAGCCCGCCACGGCCACCGCCTGGCTCACCCAACGCATGGTCGCCGACGTGGTCGACTCGGGCATTCTGCCGCCCGGCGCGCTCTCCGTGATCTGCGGCGGCTCGGCGGGCCTGCTCGATCAGATCCAGCCTTTCGACGTGGTGTCGTTCACAGGCTCCGCGGACACGGCCGCCGCGTTGCGCGCACATCCGGCCTTCGTACAGGGCGGCGCACGCCTGAACGTCGAAGCCGACAGTCTGAACAGCGCGATTCTGTGCGCCGACGCCACACCCGAGACGCCCGCCTTCGATCTGTTCATCAAGGAAGTCGTGCGGGAAATGACGGTGAAATCCGGGCAAAAATGCACGGCCATCCGCCGCGCTTTCGTGCCGGAGGCTGTACTTGAAGCCGTGCTCGAGGCACTAAAGGCGAAGCTCGCGAAGATCACCGTCGGCAATCCGCGCAACGACGCCGTGCGTGTGGGTTCGCTCGTGAGCCGCGAGCAATACGAGAACGTACTGGCCGGTATCGCGGCGCTTCGGGAAGAAGCGGTGCTCGCTTTCGACGGCTCCGCAGTGCCGCTCATCGATGCGGACGCAACCATCGCGGCTTGCGTCGCGCCGCATCTGTTCGTCGTCAACGATCCTGATAACGCGACGCTCCTGCACGACCTCGAAGTATTCGGACCGGTAGCGAGCGTGGCGCCTTATCGCGTCGCCGCCGCTGGAAATGCGCTGCCGGAAGCGCACGCAGTCGCCCTCGCGCGACGCGGCCTGGGATCGCTCGTCGCATCGATCTATTCGAACGACGAAGCGCATCTCGGCCGCCTCGCGCTGGAACTCGCGGATTCGCACGGCCGCGTGCATGCCATTTCGCCCTCGGTGCAGCAGAGTCAAACCAGTCACGGCAACGTGATGCCGATGTCGCTGCACGGCGGCCCGGGCCGCGCGGGCGGCGGCGAAGAACTCGGCGGCTTGCGCGCACTCGCTTTCTATCACCGGCGCTCGGCCATCCAGGCCGCGAGCGCGGCAATCGAGGCGCTCACGCAGACGACGCATTTACCCTCGGCCTGACGGCGCACGACCGCAGCAAAAACGTAGCAATCAGGACCGGGCACGCGAATCAGCCCGCAAGCATCGAGCGGATCATGAGCACAGAACAGCCGGACCGCGCCCACCCGATGGAGGAGACACATGGAAGCCCTGCTGGAAAAGGCGGCTAACCAGCCCGCCGCGACGGTCGAAGCGCCGCCCGCGCTGTTCAATTTCGCGTCCTACCTGTTTCGACTGAACGAAACGCGCGCCGGCAAGACCGCCTATATCGACGACACCGGCAGCACGACCTACGGTGAACTCGAAGACCGCGCGCGGCGCTTCGCCAGCGCGCTGCGTACGCTCGGCGTACATCCTGAAGAGCGAATACTGCTGGTGATGCTCGACACCATCGCGCTACCGGTTGCCTTTCTCGGCGCGCTCTACGCGGGCGTCGTGCCGGTCGTGGCGAACACGCTGCTCACGCCCGCCGACTACGTGTACATGCTGACGCATAGCCACGCGCGCGCCGTGATCGCCTCGGGTGCGCTCGTGCAGAACGTGACGCAGGCGCTGGAGTCCGCCGAACATGACGGCTGTCAGTTGATCGTCTCGCAACCGCGTGAAGGCGAGCCGCTCCTCGCGCCTCTGTTCGACGACCTGATCGACGCCGCCACGCCTGCCGCCAAAGCCGCCGCGACCGGTTGCGACGACATCGCCTTCTGGCTGTATTCGTCGGGCTCGACCGGGAAACCGAAGGGCACCGTCCACACGCATGCGAACCTGTACTGGACCGCCGAGCTGTATGCCAAGCCAATTCTCGGCATTGCCGAAAGCGACGTGGTGTTTTCCGCGGCCAAACTGTTCTTTGCATACGGGCTCGGCAATGGACTGACATTCCCGCTCTCGGTCGGCGCGACCGCGATCCTGATGGCCGAGCGCCCCACCGCCGACGCGATCTTCGCGCGCCTCGTCAAACATCGCCCGACGGTGTTTTACGGCGTGCCCACGCTCTACGCGAACATGCTGGTGTCGCCGAACCTGCCCGCGCGCGCCGATGTCGCGATACGCATTTGCACGTCGGCGGGCGAAGCGTTGCCGCGCGAAATCGGCGAGCGCTTTACCGCACACTTCGGCTGCGAAATTCTCGACGGCATCGGCTCTACCGAAATGCTGCACATCTTTTTGTCCAATCGCGCGGGCGCAGTCGAATACGGCACCACGGGCCGACCGGTGCCCGGATACGAAGTCGAATTGCGCGACGATGCGGGCCACGCTGTACCCGACGGCGAAGTCGGCGATCTGTTTATCAAAGGGCCGAGCGCGGCGGTGATGTACTGGAACAACCGCGAGAAATCGCGCGCCACCTTTCTCGGCGAATGGATTCGCAGCGGCGACAAGTACTGCCGGCTGCCGAATGGCTGCTATGTCTATGCGGGCCGCAGCGACGACATGCTGAAAGTCAGCGGCCAGTATGTCTCGCCCGTCGAAGTGGAAATGGTGCTGGTGCAGCACGACGCGGTGCTCGAAGCCGCGGTGGTCGGCGTCGATCACGGCGGTCTCGTCAAGACGCGCGCGTTCGTCGTACTGAAGCGTGAATTCACGCCATCTGAGATACTCGCGGACGAGTTGAAAGCTTTCGTGAAGGACCGGCTCGCGCCGCACAAATATCCGCGCGATATCGTGTTCGCCGACGATCTGCCGAAAACCGCCACCGGAAAAATTCAACGTTTCAAACTGCGCGAGCAGTCATAAGGTGATTTATGCAGAACCCCGCCAGCGCCAACGTTACCGCCGCAACGACCGTTAGCGACTTCGCTGAACTGCCCGCTACCGCGTCGCATGGACCGCTGCGCATCGAGTATCGCTGGGTGAATGCGCGTGCGACCGGCGCGCCGATCGCCGTCTTCCTGCATGAAGGCCTCGGTTCGATCGCGATGTGGCGCGACTGGCCGCAAACACTGTGCGAACGGCTCGGCATGCGAGGGCTCGTCTATTCGCGGCCCGGCTACGGGCTTTCCACACCGCGTGCGCATGAGGTGAAGTGGCCCACCGATTTCATGACGGCGCAGGCGCGCGACATTCTGCCCGCATTGCTCGACGCACTCGGTATCGATTCACGCGAACGCCGCCGCATGTGGCTGATCGGTCATAGCGACGGCGGCTCGATCACCCTGCTGTACGCTGCGCTCCATGCCGAGGAATTGGCCGGTGCGGTGGCGATTGCGCCGCATGTGTTCGTCGAAGATATTTCGGTGGAAAGCATCGCGCAGACCAAACAGCTCTACGAAACCAGCGACCTGCGCAGCAAACTCAGCCGCTATCACGCGGACGTCGATTCGGCGTTTTATGGCTGGAACGACATCTGGCTGAATCCGGCGTTCCGGATGTGGACAATTGCCGGGGAACTGGCGTCCATTCGCAAGCCGCTGCTCGCGGTGCAAGGCCATGACGACAACTACGGCACGATGGCCCAGATCGATACGATCGCCGCACACGTTCCACATGCGCAACTGGTCAAGCTCGAGGCTTGCGGGCATTCGCCGCATCGCGACGCGCCCGAGGCTTTGAACGAAGCCATTGCGGCATTCGTTGCTGGAAGCGCGTCTTCCTGATCATCGAGCGAGGCCAAACCTTTCGGCATGCTAACGCAGTGTGCGATTGGTCGGCGCCCAACTCTCACCAAATACTCAAATTTCCACATCTTCACAAAAGTTACACAGGTCAGCGACTATTCTTGCGTATCGCTGACCTGGGCACGTCGATGCCCTCGCGCATCTTCCCCGTGCCGGAGACATTGCCATGTCCGTTGTGTCGAAGCCGTCTAAAGCCTTGCATTGCAAACGTCTGGCGGCCGCGCTGGCTGCCCTGTCGCTTTGTGCGCTGGTCGGTGCTTGTGGCAACGACGACGACAAAACAGCCGGCACGAGCACGGTTAGTCCTACCGAAATTCCCGCCAGCGAGAGCACTGCCGCCGCGCTTCTCCCGGCGAATCCGTCCTCCGCTTCACCGGCGCCCGCCGCGCTGACGATTCAAACCCCAGCACTACCCGCATCAAGCGCCGACCCGGCACTGTCTGCTGCCGCGCCGGCGCCGCTCGCCACGCCCGTCATCCACACCGTGGACTGAGTTTCGCGCCTCACGCGACGCGCGGGTGGGGCTCGCGCGCCTCGTGGATCGTTCCTCCACCGAAGATCGAAAGCCAATACCATGACCTCAAAAAATCGCCGTGATTTTCTGCGCTCCGCCGCGCATGCTGCCGGTTCCGCCACCGCATTGAGCATGCTGCCTCTGGGCATTCGCAACGCGCTCGCCATTCCTGCCAACAACAAGACCGGCACGATTCGCGACGTCGAGCACATTGTCGTGCTGATGCAGGAAAACCGCTCGTTCGACCACTACTTCGGCACGCTCAAAGGCGTGCGCGGTTTTGGCGACACGCGCGCGACCAATCTGCCGAACGGCAAGCCGGTGTGGTATCAGCCGCTCGCGGCGGATCTCGGCTACGTGCTGCCGTTCCGCCCCACCGCGCCCAATCTGGGCCTGCAATTCCTCCAGGATCTCGCGCACGACTGGACCAGCACGCACGCGGCGTGGAACGGCGGCCGCTACGATCAATGGGTGCCCGCGAAAGGCACCACGACGATGGCCTACCTCACCCGCGAGGACATTCCGTTTCACTATCAGCTCGCCGACGCCTTCACGATCTGCGACGCGTACCACTGCTCGCTGATGGGACCGACGGACCCGAACCGCTATTACATGTGGAGCGGCTGGGTGGGCAATGACGGCAGCGGTGGCGGTCCGGTGATCGACAATTCCGAACTCGGCTACGGCTGGTCCACCTACCCCGAAGTCCTGCAGAATGCGGGCATTTCGTGGAAGATCTATCAGGACATCGGCACCGGTCTCGACGCCAACGGCTCGTGGGGCTGGACGCAGAACCCGTATATCGGCAACTACGGCGACAACTCGCTGCTCTACTTCAACCAGTACCGCAACGCGCAGCCCGGCAACCCGCTCTACGATAACGCGCGCACCGGCACGAATGCGGCAAAGGGCGACGGCTACTTCGATATTCTCAAGCGCGACGTGCAGAACAACGCGTTGCCGCAAGTGTCGTGGATCGTCGCGCCCGAAGCCTATTCCGAACACCCGAACTGGCCGTCGAACTATGGCGCGTGGTACATCGACCAGGTGTTGCAGATTCTCACGTCCAATCCCGAGGTGTGGAGCAAGACGGTGCTGCTCATCAACTACGACGAGAACGACGGTTTCTTCGATCACATGGTGCCGCCCTTCGCACCTTCGTCGAGCGCGAACGGCTTGTCGACCGTGGACACCAGCAACGAAATCTATCCGGGCGACGCGAAGACTCCCGCCGCACCGTACGGCCTCGGACCGCGCGTGCCGATGCTGGTGGTTTCACCGTGGTCGAAAGGCGGCTACGTGTGCTCGGAACTGTTCGACCATACGTCGGTGATCCGCTTTATTGAAAAGCGCTTCGGCCACGATCACAATCTCGGCGAATCGAACATCACGCCGTGGCGCCGCGCGGTATGCGGCGATCTGATGTCCGCATTCAACTTCAGCAATCCGAACGACGCCTTCCCGACGCTGCCGAGCACGAGCGGCTACGTACCGCCGGACCAGAACCGCCATCCGGATTACGTACCGCTGCCGCCTGCCCTGCAGGCACTGCCGAAGCAGGAAGCCGGCGTGCGCCCGGCTCGCGCGCTGCCTTACGAGCTGTTCGTGCGCGTGCATGGCGAAGGCGCGGCCAATCAACTCACCATGCGCTTCGTCAACACGGGCCGCACCGGCGCGGTGTTTCTGGTCTACGCCGCCCACAGTCTCGATGCGCCGCGCACCTATACGGTGGAAGCCGGCAAGCGCTTGCAGGATCAGTTGCCGTGCAATGCCGACGGCAGCTACGACTTCACCGTGCACGGCCCGAACGGCTTTCTGCGCCGCTTCGCGGGCAAGCCGGTTGCGCGCAGCTGGTGGCATGGTTCCGATATCGCGCGGCCCGAAGTGGCGGAAGGCTACGACGTCTCGAACGGCAACCTGCAACTGCGGCTGGAGAACGTGGGCAGCGCACGTTGCCAGTTCACGATCGTCAACGCGTACGATCCGGGCAATGTCATCAAGCATTCAGTACGCGGCGGCGATACCGAGCAGCTCTACCTCGATCTGCGCAACGCGCATGGCTGGTACGACCTGGCCATTACGGTCGATACGGACCCGCTGTTCGCGCGGCGCTTTGCCGGACACGTGGAAACCGGCAAGAGCAGCATGAGCGATCCGGCGCTGGGCGCTTAAGCTTAAGCCTGAGCCCGAGCCGAACGTCTCGGTGAAATACAACGGCCGCTGCGATAGAAACCGCAGCGGCCGTTTTCCATGCTGCCTCCCGAGCGCATGGGCAACATCACGTCATGCGGCAACGGCAGCCGACAACGACGCACGCTCGCGTGCCTTCTCGCGAATCGCATGCACGATGAACTCCGCATCGCGCGCGACGCCGGAGAAACGCCCGGAACCCCATGTATGCAGCCACGGCAGGCCGACGAAATACAGACCGTCGATCGGCGTTACGCCACGCGTGTGCGCCGGATACCCGCGACCGTTGAACACGGGGGCATCCAGCCAACTGAAGTCCGGCGTAAAACCGATGCACCAGATGATCGCCGCAATACCGCTGCCCTCCAGATCGAGCGTAGCGCGCTCCTGCGCGGGACGCCAGACCGGTTCGTACGCGCCACCCGCCGGCGCATCAATGCCGTGCTTCGCGATGAAGCCGTCAATGCTCGCGTTGATCCGGTTATACGTATCGTCGGCGGCATCGAGATTGGCGGCCAGCGTAGGCGAAAAGTGGAGCTGCCCGTCGCGCAGATCGTCGAGCCGCCCATACAATTCCATGCCTTCAGCGGCGAACTTGCGCAGGTCGATATCGCGGCCACCATCGCGGCCCGTCACATAGTGATTGGTGTTGTCGCGCACCCCTTCACGTAACGGATGTTTTTCGACCGGCATATCGTAGTACTGCATGTCGGCGAGCCAATCGACCACGTCACGCCCCCGATAAAAGCGCGCGCAACGCGGCGCCTCGCCGACCGCGAGCACCACCTTGCGGCCGGCCAGATGCAGATCCTCCGCGATCTGCGCGCCGGATTGCCCCGTGCCGACCACCATCACCGCGCCCTCAGGCAAAGCCTGCGGGTTGCGATACGCTGACGACTGCAGTTGCATGATCCCTGCAGGCAAGCGCTCCGCGAGGCGCGGCACGATCGGCGTGTGATAGCCGCCCGAGGCCACCACCACCTGGTCCGCGGTGAAGTCGCCGTGCGTCGTCGTGATGGCGTAGACGCCGTCGTCGCGCTGCTTGACGCGTTTGACTTCAGTGCGCTCCAGCACCGGCGCGTCGACATGCGCGATGAAGCCGTCGAGGTAGGCAATGATTTCGTCTTTCTTCATGAAGCCGTGCGGGTCGTCGCCACGATACGGATAGCCGGGCAATGCGCATTGCCAGTTCGGCGTGACGAGGCAAAACGCGTCCCAACGCTGCTCGCGCCACGTATGCGTGAGCGCATTCTTTTCCACGACCAGATGGTCGATGCCGGCCTGTTTCAGGTAGTAGCTGACCGACAGCCCCGCCTGCCCGCCGCCTATGACAAGCACGCCGTAGTGGCCCTCGGCGCGCGCGTAATGGGTTGGATTCGACATGATGCGTCCTCTGAAAGAATAAGCGCCTAGCTGAATTCGATGACCTTGACGGTCGCGTCCGGCCGATCGCGAAAGCGCGCCGCGTCGCGCTCGATCTGTGCAAGCTGGTCCATTGCCGCCGAGCAGGCAAAGCCGTATTTCTCGCGCACGCGCTCGGACGCGATGCCCAACGCCTGCCGGGAACGTTCGACGAAATCCTCGAGCGCATAGGCCTCGCCCGGCGTAAAAAAATCGCCGATCACGAGCGAAGGCGAATAACAGTTCGCTTCGTCGCCATCGGGCCATTGAATGCGAAAGTGCATGACAGGCATCGTTTATCCTCGAATCAATGGGTAAGCAGAGCGCGCTTCGCGAGGAAACGGCGGTAGGCATCCACATGGCACCGTGCGCTCGCCGCCCAGCTAAAGCGCGCGAGTAACGCGGGCACGGCATTCTCGAAATCGATACCGTTTTCACCCAACGCACGCACAAGGGCCGCGGCGATCGATTCCACGTCGTCAGGATCGGCCCAGCAGCAGGTGGCGTCGTCGAGATACTCGGTGAATGGCGCAATCGAGGACACCACCACCGGTGTGCCGCTCGCCAGCGCTTCCAGCACGACAAGACCGAAACCTTCGCGCAGCGACACCATCGACAGAACATCGGCGCTTCGAAACAGAGCGGGCATGACGGCGTCTTCGAGTGGGCCGGTCAGCACGACGCTTTCATGAGGTCCGATCGACAGGCCCAACTCACTCGCCCGTTGCAGCAAGCGTCGGCTGTAGGCGTCGTGGTCGAGAAGGCTCGCGCCGCCTGCAATGACGAGTTGCGCTTGCGGCAAACCGCTGCGCACCGAGGCAAACGCTTCGAGCAGGCCCAGCGTGTTCTTGCGCGCTTCGATACCGCCCACCGCCAGCACGATCGGGCCGCCTTGCAGTCCGAAACGCTGCCGCAGTTGCGCGTCGTGCTGATCGCGTCGCGAAGAAAAATGCGCCACGTCTACACCGTTCGGCACAGTGCTTGCGCTGATGCCGTATACCGACTGCATCTCTCGCGCCCATGTATCGCTCACACACAACACGTGGTCGGCATCCTGAAACGCACGGCGCTGCCAGGCCGCCAGTCGCGGATCTTCGAAATGATCCAGGTGATGCACTGTGCGAATGAAGCCGTGAATAAGACCCTGCGCTTTCAACTCAGCCAGCGCGTTGCCGCTGATGCTGTCCTGCGCGTGCAGTACGTCGAACGCAACTGCGTCGTGCTCGATCAACGCGCGCCGGAATGCATCGATTCGGGCCTCGACCATCGCAACCGTATTGACCTGAACCAGAACGATAGGCGCATACACCACTCGGCAAGGCGGCAAACGAAACAGGCTCTCGCCGGGCGCGGCCGGCACGAACACCGTTACCTCGTGCCCAAGCGCCGTCAATGCGCTCGCCAGTTCGAGCGTGTGCACCACGCCACCGCGCGGATTGACCGAATGCGTGAGCAACGCGATACGCAGCGCGCTCATTTCGCCGCCCCCTTTCCGACGATGAACGGCTCACGCCGGAAGTCCCATAGCGTAGCGGCGTCATCCTGCCGATGCAGGACCACCTGGCTCGTTGCATCCACGGAACCGATCACTGAGCACGCAAGCGATCGGGCGCTGAACTTTGCTTGTACGGTCTCCACCTGTTCGGGCCGCACGGACAGCAGATATCCAAAACTCGGAAACGCGGTCACCCAGCGTTCCAGCGGCACACCCTCGGGTGCGGGGATGCGCGCGAGATCGACCCGCGCGCCGACCTCCGAACACTCGAGCAACATCAACGCCGTGCCTAGCGTGCCCGCCATGCTGATATCCTTCGCGGCGTCGCACAGGCCGCTCTCCGCCAGTTGCGGCAGCAGTTCGAGATCGCCCCTTAGACGCTCGGGCGGCGCATCCACCGAAGCATTCCAGAACGGATACGGCTCTTCGAAGCGGCCGCGCAGATCGACAGCCATCATCAGGCTGTCACCGGGTTTCGCGTTGAAACTCGACAGCAACGCCTTCGCGCGGCCGACAATCGACACCGCCAGTTGCGCTGCATCGCTGCGCGTATTCGTGTGGCCGCCGACAATCGGCACGCCATACGCGAGCGAAGCCGCCGCCATGCCCGCCAACACCTGCTCCGCCGCGCCGATGCCCTGACTCCACAGCGCATCCACCACCGCCAATGGCCGCCCGCCCATCGCATAGATATCGCTTACGTTGACCATCACGCTGCTATAGCCGGCGAACCACGGCATGGCGCTCACGAAATCGCTGACCATGCCTTCGATAGCGAAAAGCAGATAGCCGTCCCCGTCGGCGAGCGCGGCGCAGTCGTCGCCGAGCGCCACAGCCTGCGCGAGATCGCGCGCGCCGCGCGGCAAGCGCTTCGCCAGCGAGTCGACGACACCCACGATATCGGTCTTGTGCCGGAATCCGCGGCTCTCGCGCAGACTCGCGACAAGGTCGGCGACAGTCATGCGGCGCTCCGCTCAGGCTCACGGCCGCGTGAGGGCGGCAACGAATGCGCCCGCGTCTGGGTGACAAAGCCCCCATAAGGCTCCGCGCACGGCGGATACCGGTCCAGTTGCGCCTGCATCAGATGATGCGGTCTGCCCAGCAACGTCTCCTCCGCCAGCACGTCCCAGTACATCGCGCGAAACAGCGGCACATTCTGACTCTGCACATGCGCGAGAAACGTTTCGCAGCCGAGCGCGTGTGCGCTGCTCACCGCGAGACGAATCAGCGTCGCGCCGATCTTTCCGTGCCGGCGAAAGGCCGCATGCACGGCGAGCCGCGAACCAAACCACACATTGTCGTGGTCGCGATGAATACGCACGGTGCCGACCACCTGTTCCGGCATGCCGGCGAGACAACTGAGCGCCACCAGTTGCTGCGCGTGCTGGTCGATATCGTCGCGATCATCGCCGACAAAAATGCCCTGCTCGATGCAGAAGACCGCGCGCCGCAACCTGAATGCCTCTTCGGCTTCCCAATTCAACGTGGTCCACTTGATACGAAATTCGCTCGGCGCATACGGCGCAAAAACAATCTCGCCATCCAGCGCCTCGCCTGCAATCGCTTCGCCGAACATGATCACTCCTCGTACGATGACAGCGACGAACACGCGCCGCATTTGCCGCAACCCGCCTTGATATCGCTCGAACGCATGGCCGCGGCATTGAGCATGCCGCCAAGCGGCTGCAAAACCGACTTCATGAATTCGGGCGTAGGTGCCGGATGATCTTCGAGCGGCGTGCCGCTGATCGGCACGAACGGCACGACGAACGGATAGACGCCGATCTCGATCAGTTCGCGCGACATCGCGAGAATTGATTCGGCGCTATCGCCCAGGCCCGCGAGGATATATGTGCTGACCTGTCCGCGTCCGAACACGGCCACCGCGGCCTCGAACGCCTCCATGTAGCGCGACAGCGGCACGCTCGCCTTGCCGGGCATGATGCGTTCGCGCAGCGCGGGCGTCACGACTTCGAGGTGCATGCCGAGTGTGTCGATGCCGCTCGCTTTCATGCGCGCGAACCAGCGGTCGTCGTCCGGCGGCTCGCACTGCGCCTGGATCGGCAGATCGACCGCGGCCTTGATCGCGAACGCGCTCTCACACAGAATCTGCGCGCCGCGATCCGGCGTGGGCGGTGTGCCGGTGGTCAGCACCATATGCTTCACGCCGTCGAGCAACACGGCCGCGCGCGCCACTTCCGCCAGTTGCTCAGGCGTCTTGCGCGTAATGGTGCGACCCGCTGCGAGCGATTGCCCGATTGCGCAGAACTTGCAGCTCTTGCGCCGGCTCTCGTAGCGAATACAGGTTTGCAACACGGTGGTCGCGAGCACGTCGGCGCTATGCAACGTGGCGATATGCGAATAAGGCACGCCGTCGAGTGTCTGCATGCCGTAGAAACGCGGCGACTTCGGGAAGCTGATATTGGCGATCGGAATCGTGCCGCGCAGCAGCGCGCTCGACCCACTCGCATCCGGCGTCTGCGCGACGAACGGCGAGTGCCACGCGGTGCTCGTATGCACGGGCACCATGATCGTCACGCCATCCACCATTACTGCCTTGTGGTCGGACGGACCCGCGCCGCCGCGGCGGCTGGCCGCGCCCGCATCCGGCGACACGAGCCGCAAGCCGGCCGACTGCAATTCAGTCATCAATTGCCGGCTCTGCGCCGACAGTGATTCGCTGGCGCTCATCGCACCCTCCTCCGGTTGAATTGAAATCGGCGCTCGGGACGGACGGCCACGCCGGCATCGGCGCCACGGTTTCCGCGGGCCGCCGGTTGATCGCAAGACTCAGCAATTCGGGGCGCGCGTAATGGCCGACCGAATCCATCATGCGTTTGCGCTTGGTGATCAAGGCCATGTCGAGATCGGCGATCACCATGCCTTCGCCCTCGCGTAACGGCTCGGCGAGATGCTGCCCTTCCGGCGAGATGATCGCGGTGTTGCAGCCGCCGCGCAGCGCCTTCTGCAGATTCGTATCCGGGGTAACGGACGCAATCTGCGCTTCGCTGAGCCATCCCGTCGCATTGACGACGAAGCAACCCGATTCCAGCGCGTGATGCCGGATCGTCACCTCGATCTGATCGGCGAAGATCGGTCCCACCAGCGAGCCGGGAAACTGGCTGCAATGAATCTCTTCATGCTGCGTCATCAACGCATAACGCGCGAGCGGGTTGTAATGCTCCCAGCAGGCGAGCGCGCCCACGCGCGCCACCGCGGTGCGCGCCACCGTCAGACCGGCCGCGTCGCCTTGCCCCCAGATCATCCGCTCATGAAATGTGGGCGTGATCTTGCGGCGCTTGAGCACGATCTGACCATCCACGTCGAAAATCAACTGCGTGTTGTAGAGGCTGCCGTGATCGCGTTCGTTGACGCCGAGCACCACTACCATCCGATGCAAACGCGCCTGCTCGGCCACCGCCTGTGTCACGGGGCCCGGCACCACCACGGCCTCTTCATAGAATTTCATGTGATCGGCGCCGGAAGCGACGGGCGGCCGTACGAAAGAGAAGTACGGGTAATACGGCACGAAGGTTTCGGGAAATACGATCAGTTGCACGCCTTCGCGCGCCGCCTGTTCGATTGCCTCGCAGACCTTGTCGAGCGTTCCGCCGCTGCGCTCGAAGTCCGGTGCGATCTGGACCGCCGCGGCGCGCACGATGCGTTTGCCGGTCGTTTTATCGGACATAGTGGTCACTCGCCTCTCGTCAGACCGTCCACGTATGGATGATCAGTGCGTTGTCCTTGCGATGAAGCAACTGGATGTCGAGCACATCGAGCGGGCTGATTGGACGAATGCCTTCGATCAGCGAGGCCTCGCCGTGTCCATATAGCGCCTGCAGCGCGAAGCGGCACGCGTAGACCTTGCCGCCTTCTTCCATGAACTTCATCAGTTGCTTGTTGAAGTTCAGATGGCCGGGGAACGCTTCGTCGCCCAGTGTCGGAAAGCCGCGTTGCAGACCGAGCGTCACGCCCGGTCCGTACAGCAGCACCGATGTCTCGAAGCCCTTGCGTTGCAGGCGCGTGGCCTGCAATAGATTGACGAAGCCGATCGAGCCTTCGAACGCGACCGTGTGGAACGTGACGAGCGCCTTCTCGCCGGGTTCTGCTTTCACGTCTTCGAAGACTTTCTCCTCATAGTCGACAAGGTAATCGCCTTTCTGATGCAGCGGTTTGTTGACGGCTGGCATGGCACTCTCCGATCAGGTTTGCTAAGTAAAAGATGGCGCGCGTTCAGGTTGTGCGCGCCTCCTCCAATGCAACGGCCGTGCCATTGATCGACCCCGTGAATGCGATCAATCCGCGATCAATTCCGCCTCGATTCGAAGTGCGACTCGAAAATTTTTTGGGCGCGAAGGTTGCATGCAGTTCCGGCATCCCGTGCAAACGCTATTGGTGCGGCTTTACCGCACCAGCCAAGTGCGATTCGCGCAGTCCAACGTGTCGGCATGGTGCAGTCATTCACCACAGTCGATCAATCCAATCATTGATCGCATACGAATGCGATCATCTTTTCCAACGTGAATAGAGACTCGAAGGCAATGAGCAGCCCGACACATCACTGGATCAAACGTCTTGCCGACATTCGCAAGCCGGCCTACCTCGCGATTCCCGATCTGATCGAAGAAGATCTCGCCACCGGGCGGCTGCGTCCGCGCGACCGCTTGCCGGGACTGCGCGATCTCGCCGAAGAACTCGCGCTGAATTACACGACGGTGGCGCGCGCCTATGCCGAAGCGCGCAAGCGCGGCCTGCTCGATTCGCGCGCCGGCAGCGGCACGTTCGTGCGCGGCCGCACGGCCACCTTGCCGCTCGCGGGCGGCAGCAGCATCGAGATGTCGATGAACACGCCACCCGAGCCGCCCGATTACGCCATGCGTCTGCGCGACTCCGCCGCACGCCAGATGGCCGGCAGCGATCCTTATCAGTTGCTGCGTTACCAGGACTTCGGCGGCTCGGCGGCGGACAAGGATGCGGGCGCCGAATGGCTGAGGCGCCGGGTGCCGCATTGCGACGCGCAAAACGTGCTGGTGTGCCCCGGCATTCATAGCGCGCTGGTGGCGCTCGTCTCGCAGCTCGCGCGGCCCGGCGGCACCATCTGTCTCGATGCGCTCGCCTACCCCGGCATCAAGGCGATCGCCGCGCAACTCGGTGTGCGTCTGCAAGCGCTGCCGCGCGACGACGAAGGACCGCTCGCTCACGCGTTCGAAGCGCTCTGCAAAACCGACAAGCCGAGCGCGTTCTATTGCAATCCGACGCTGCAGAATCCGAGCACGCTCACGCTCACGCACAAACGGCGCGAGGCGCTCGCCGACGTAGCGTTGCGCTACAGCGTGCCGATCATCGAAGACGATGCGTATGCCATGCTGCCGCAGAGCGCGCCCGACGCGCTCGCGAGTTTCGCGCCCGAACTGACGTATTACGTGACCGGCCTGTCCAAGAGCTTCGGCGCTGGCTTGCGCGTCGCGCATCTGCATGCGCCGACGCCGCGCCAAACGCAGCGGCTAGCCGGCGCGTTACGCGCGACCACGGTGATGGCGAGTCCGTACACGGTCATGCTCGCGACGCAATGGATCGCGGACGGAACCGCGGCGGAGATGCTCGGCGCGATCCGCAACGAATCGCGCGCACGCCAGGCCATTGCCGCGCGCATGCTCGAAGCGTGGCCTTACGAAGCGCATCAGGATGGTTTTCATTTGTGGCTGCCGGTGCCGGTGGAAAGCGGCTGGAGCGCATCCGAACTTGCCTTGCAGTTGCGCAATCAGGGCATTGCCGCCGTGGCGGGCGCCGCGTTCTCCACCGACGGCAATCCGCCCAATGCCATGCGCGTGTGCCTCGGCGGATCGAAAACGCGTGACGAATGCGCACAAGCGCTGCACATCGTGGCGGAGACTCTCGACCATCCGCATCATCTGCATTCACCGGTGATGTGAAACGATCTTTCCAATCGCGCGTTATTGTCATACGAATACAACGGCGAGCACGCAGCCATTTACTTCTGCGTGCGACACTCCGCCGCATGCAGCTCTCGCTGCGTTTGGGGTAATTGAAAGAATTCGCTGCTCAAGTCGGGCCTCCTCAGGCCGTATACCGCAGGTGAGGCCCCCGCCTCGCCGACTCCGGTTTACCGCTCACCCCCAAAGACTCCCGACATGTTCACCTCCATTCGCGCGCGCATCGTCGCCCTATGCGTTGCTATCGTTGTGGTTGCGCTCGCTGCCAACGCGGTTCTCAACTACGTCGTCGCCAACTCGTATAACGCCGATGCCATCGACAGCAGCCTGACCTCGGTGGAAAGCGGTCACGCGGCCGGCATCAGCGACTGGGTTGCCGCCAACACCCAGATGATCAACTCGCTGCAGGACGTGGTACTGCAACCCGATCCGTCCGCTGCGTTAAAGCAGATCGCCGCGGCCGGCAAATTCTCGAACGTGTATGTCGGCTATGCGGACAAGACCTCGAAGTTCTCCGACCCGACCGGCATTCCGGCGGACTACGATCCGACCGGCCGCCCCTGGTACAAGCAGGCCGCCGCCGCTGGCAAGCCGGTTGTAACGCCGCCCTACGTGGACGTGGGCACGGGCAAACTGGTGGTGGCATTCGCGGCGCCGGTCGTGCGCGACGGCGCGGTAAAAGGCGTGGTGTCCGGTGACGTCGCGATGGACAGCGTGATCGCCAACGTCAAGGCGATCCATCCCACACCGGCGAGCTTCGGCATGCTGATCGACGCGAGCGGCCATATCGTTGCGCATCCGGATCCCAAGCTGACCTTGAAGCCGGTCTCCGATGTCGCGCCCGGTTTGACCGGCGACAAGCTCGCCGCCCTCTTCAGCGCCGACCGTCCGCTCGACATGGACGTGAATGGCAGCACGAAGCTGATGCGCGCGCAAGCGATTCCCGGCACTGACTGGTACGTGGTCGTCGCGCTCGACAAAGCCGAAGCGACCGCCGGCATGCGTTCGCTGCTGACGGCTTCGATCGTCGCGCTGATCGTGATCGCCGGCATCGCCGCCGCCATCGTGGCGGCGGTGACCGCGGTGTCGTTCCAGCGTCTGTCGAAAGTGCGCGATGCCATGGACGCCATCGGCTCCGGCGAAGGCGATCTGACGCAGCGCCTGCCGGCCGTCGGCAACGACGAAGTCGCGCAGATCGCGCGCTCGTTCAACACCTTCATCGACAAACTCAGCCACGTGATGCGCCAGATTCGCGACGCCAGCGAATCGGTGCGCGTGGCCGCCAATGAAATCGCCGCGGGCAACGTCGATCTGTCGGGCCGCACGGAATCCGCTGCCGCGAGCTTGCAGCAAACCGCAGCATCGATGGAAGAAATCACCTCGACGGTCACGCAATCGGCCAGCTCCGCGAAACAGGCCGACAGTACCGCCGTTTCCGCCTCGCAGGTCGCCTCGCGCGGCGGCGTGGTGATCTCCGAAGTGATTGCGACGATGGGCGAGATCCAGCATGCGTCGGTGAAAATCTCCGACATCATCGGCGTGATCGACGGCATTGCGTTCCAGACCAACATCCTCGCGCTGAATGCCGCGGTGGAGGCCGCGCGTGCAGGCGAACAGGGCCGCGGCTTCGCGGTGGTGGCCGGTGAAGTGCGCAGCCTCGCGCAACGCAGCGCGCAGGCCGCGAAGGAAATCAAGGCGCTGATCGAAGCAACCGTGGCCAGCGTCTCGTCGGGTTCGGGCCAGGTGCGCCAGGCCGGCGAGACGATGACCGAGATCGTCAGCAACGTCGCCAACGTGACGACCATCATTTCCGAAATCACGCAGGCGGCCAACGAGCAGACGCGCGGTATTCAGGAAGTCAACCGCGCGGTCAGCCAGCTCGACGAAATGGTGCAACAGAATGCCGCACTGGTCGAAGAATCCACGGCGGCGGCGGCCGCACTGCAGAGCCAGGCCGTGAGCCTCGCCAGTGCAGTGACGCAATTCAAACTCGATTAAAAGCCAAAGTTGGAATCCTGCAGTGACGTTCTATAGAAATCTGAAGATCGCCGTTAAATTGGCGTTGCTCGGCGCGGTATTGTTGGCCGCGACGATGGTCGTGGGTCTGGAAGGCTGGCATGCGTTGTCCAGAACGCATGCGCTGCAAATCCAGTCCGCCCAATCGCTCAGCCAGTACGCGCAAGCCGCCGATACGGCGCGCGTCGCGCAGGTCGAATTCAAGAAGCAGGTGCAGGAGTGGAAGGACCTGTTGTTGCGCGGCGCGGATCCGGCCGCCTTCGCCAAATACCGTGATGCCTTCAACAGGGAAAGCGGAACGACGCACGCTGCCCTGCTGCGCCTGAAGGATCAGTTGAGCGCATTGGGCGCGAACGTGGACGGTGTCGACAAGGCGCTCGCCACGCATGCATCGCTGCAGGACAGTTATCTCGACGCGCTGAAACACTACGACGCCGCCGATCCGAACACGGCGCACGTGGTCGACGCTCTCGTCAAAGGCATCGACCGCGCGCCGACCGCCGCTATCGACGATATCGTCGCCACCGTGATGCAACAGGCGCATGACTCCAGCGTGCGCACGAGCGAAGCGGCGGAACAGGCCTACACGATCGCGACCGTGCTGTTGCTGTCGGTCGTTATCGGTTCGCTCGGCGTCGGCGCTTTCGCGATCTGGTTCCTGAGCCGCAGCATCACGGTGCCGGTCAGACAGGCGGTGGGCGTCGCGCAGGCGGTGGCGGCAGGCGATCTGCGCGCCGACGTGCCCGTGGTGAGCCGCGACGAAACAGGCCAGTTGCTCACTGCCCTCAACGACATGAACCAGCGCTTGCGGCATATCGTCAGCGAGATCCGTGAAGGCGCGCATACGATTTCCACGGCCACGCAGGAAATCGCCACAGGCAACCTCGACCTGTCGGCGCGTACCGAGCAGCAGGCGGCCTCGCTTGAAGAAACCGCCGCGTCGATGCAGCATTTTACCGACTCGGTTCAGCGCAACGCCGCCAACGCCCGCGAAGCCACCACGCTCGCGCAAACCGCCGCGCATGCCGCGCGTGAAGGCGGCGTTGTCATGAGCGACGCGGTGCGCACGATGGGCCAGATCGATGCGGCGTCCAAGCGTATCGTCGATATCATCGCAGTGGTGGAAGCCATTGCGGCGCAAACCAATATCCTCGCGCTCAATGCAGCGGTCGAAGCGGCGCGCGCCGGCACGCAAGGGCGCGGCTTCGCGGTGGTCGCGAGCGAAGTGCGCAGCCTCGCGCAACGTTCCGCCGACGCCGCACGCGAGATTAGGACGCTGATTCGCGAGTCGGTGGCCACGATCGAAGCCGGCACGCAACTGATCAACCACGCGAGCACCACGATGGACGGCGTGGTGGAAAGCGCCGGCAGCGTGACGCGTATCGTCGAGTCGATCGCGACCGCGAGTGTCGATCAGGCAACCGGCATCGCGGAAGTCAACGACGCCGTCACACAGATGGACCAGGTGACGCAAAGCAACGCGGCTTTGGTCGAGCAGGCGGCGGCCGCGGCCGACGCGGTGCAAAGCAAAGCATCCGGACTCGTGCAAAGCGTGAGTTTCTTCAGGCTGGGCGCCGCGGCCTGACGGAGCGGCGCCGTGCTCGTCGCGCGGCGCCTGTTGCTCCAGTTGCAGCGTGAGTCGAGTGGATGAAGCGGCGCGCCACGCGCCGCTTACGACTCGAAGTCGAGTCCGCCGATCAGGGCGACCGGCTCGGCCTGCGTATGCGAGAGAAAGTCCAGTTCGCGCGCATGGTTCCAGGCCGCGAGCTTGCGCGGCAGCGCGGCCAGATAACCAGCAAAACGCGACGGCCCTTCGGCCCCCATCAGCCTCTCGATTTCGTCGCTGTCCCACGTCAGATACAGATTCAATGGATGGGGGTACAGTCCCATGTCTTCGATCGGCGTGGCATGAATCCGCACGCGGGTGGGATGCCCGTGGCCGCCGTATGGCAGCACTTCGGTATGCACGGTGGTGGCGAAACAGGCGGCAATGGCCTCGGCGATGCGAGGTGCGAACTGTTCATCGAAACGGGCGGCATTCTCCGGACGCATCCATGTCTCCAACGTTGTGCGGAATGTGCGAAACATCCTAGCACGCGGTCCGGTGCGCGCTTCCTGTCTATCCGCTGCGGCTTCGCGCCGCCTTACTCGTCAAACTGTCTTCAGAATTCGCGGCCTCGCTTCGCTCGCCGCAGCCGCAGCCGAAGCCGCCAGCCCGGGAACCGCTCCGGGTTCATCGACGTCCTTCTTCTCCGTGCGCATGGACAGATAGCGCAAACAGCACACGCGCAGGAACGACGCAAAGTTAGTCGGCAGCTCGCCCCGCAGCGCGATCAGTTCGTCGTACAGCTGCACGGCGAACTGACTGGTCGTCATGTTCTCGCGCGCGGCGATTTCGTGCAGCACGTCCCAGAACAGATTTTCCAGCCGGACCGTGGTGATCACGCCGTGAATGCGCAGCGAGCGCGTGCGCGACTCGTACAGGATCGGATCGGCGTTGATGTACACCCTACACATGGCGTTACTCCCTGATTTCAGGCAGGCGTGCCGTGGCGCCCTTCGTGCAGCCACGGCACGCCGCCCGCGTTCGTCAACATACGCCGGCATTCACCGCTCGACAATTGCCTCGAACCCGAACGCCGCCCTGCCCCGTCGGACCGTTTTATACCGCGCGTTTGTTCATCTGCGCCGCAATGTGATCGGCCTGCCGGATCGCCAGCGTCACGATCGTCATGGTCGGATTTTCCGCCGCGCCGGTGGTGAACTGGCTACCGTCCGAAATGAACAGGTTCGATACTTCATGCGTCTGCCCGAACCGGTTGCACACGCCGTCTTCGGCGCGCGCGCTCATGCGGGCCGTGCCGAGGTTATGCGTGGACGGATACGGCGGCACCCGATAGACCGTCTTCGCACCCGCCGCTTCGTACACCGCGGTGCCCTGCCTGTACGCGTGCTCGCGCATCGCTTCGTCGTTCGGATGATCGTCGAAATGCACGTTGGCGACCGGCTGGCCGTACTGGTCCTTCACGTCGGTATTCAAGGTCACGCGATTGCTCTCGCGCGGCATATCCTCGCCGACGATCCACATGCCCGCCGTGTACGCGTATTGATCCATTGCCTGGGTGAAGGTCGGACCCCACGCGCCAGGATTGAGAAAGGCCGCATAAAACGGCAGGCCGAGCGACACGGTCTCCATGTGATAGCCGCCTGCGAAGCCACGCTGCGGATTGAACGCCGCCTCGTCCTCGATGATGCCGGCCATCGTGGTGCCCTTGAACATTTCCACCTTGTCGTTGAACACCGCGTACACCGAGCCCGTGGTATGACGCATGTAGTTGCGGCCCACCTGCCCCGATCCGTTAGCGAGGCCCTGCGGGAACCTGCTCGAATGCGAATTCAGCAGCAGGCGCGGCGTTTCGATCGAATTGCCGGCGACCGCGACGATGCGCGCCTTTTGCCGCTGCAGCTTGCCATTGCCGTCGTAGTAGAGCACCTCCTTCGCCTTACCGCGCGCGTCGGTTTCAATGCGCACCACGTGGGCCTGCGTGCGCAATTCCATATGGCCGGTGGCCTGGGCGCGCGGCAATTCGGTGTAGAGCGTCGACCACTTCGCGCCAGTGCGACACCCCTGAAAACAGAAGCCGCGCTGGAAGCAATGCGCGCGGTCGTCACGCACCACGCTATTGATCGCCATGTGCCCGGTATTGCAGTCCTTGTAACCGACCTTCATCGCGCCGGCCGACATCACCTTGAAGTTGTTGTTGCCGGGCAGGCCCGGCAGACCGTTGGTGCGCGTAATGCCCATCTTCTGCTGCGCGCGGTCGTAGTACGGATCGAGTTCCTCGCGCGTGAGCGGCCAGTCGAGCAGATTGGCATCCTTGATAGCGCCGTAGGTCGTCTTCGCCTTGAACTCGTGCGGCCTGATCCGCAGACTCGCACCGGCCCAGTGCGTGGTCGTGCCGCCCACCGTCTTGCAGATCCAGGCGGGGAGGTTCGGAAAGTCTTTGGCGATGCGCCAGGTGCCCGACGTGGTGCGTTTGTCGAGCCATGACAGCATCTGGAACGAGCCCCACTCGTCGGTTGTGAAATCGCCTTGCGTGTGCAGCTTGCCCGCCTCCAGCACGACCACGTCGATACCCTTCTGCGCCAGTTCGTTGGCAAGCGTGCCGCCTCCGGCACCCGAGCCGATGATCACGACGACCTTGTCGTCGTTGTGTGAAAAACGCACCTTGTTGTTGTCCTGATCCATGTCCTGTCTCCTCTATTGACCAGAGTTGGGCTGCCGGCCAGAGTCGGCGCTTGAGCGCTTACTCGAGTCCCTTGGCGCGTAACTGCGGTCCTATGCATGATGGTGACTGTCGCAGCGGTTAGCTATCCGTCGGAATCGGGCCGCTGGCGGCGGCCGGCGGATTGGGCAGCCACGAGAGACTGTTGAAGCCCTTGTACAGGTAGCCGCCGTCGCCTTCCGAAGCGCCGTAGCCGAAGTGCGTATACGCCATGGTGTTGGCGTATAGCGAGACCACCGCGGTGCCGCGTATCGTGTTGAAGAACGGTGTGCCCGCGAGCGCCGCGACGTCTTGCGCCTGGTCCGACGGCGCGCGTTTGAGCCAGTCCGAACCCGCTTGCGCGTCGAGCTGTTTGACGCCATCGGCGAGTTGCTGGCGCACTGCCGGATCGGCTTTCGCTTTGGCGTCGAGGTCCTTGACGACCAGCGCGTAGACCGCGTTGTCGAGCGTGGGATGCGGATAGAGCTGCCGCGTGAAGGCCAGAATCACTTCGCCCTGGTGCGTGTCCAGTCCTTGCATTTCGAGCGCCCAGGCGCGGCTCGGCGCGAAGGCCGACAGCACCGAAGAAGCCGCGAGCGTGCCCATCAGCACGCCGGTGCCCTTCAATAGCTCGCGCCGTGTAAGCGGAATCCGCAATGCGGCGGTGGCGGCGGTGGCGGCCTTCGCCGCGCCATGTTCGCCGGGGTGCTCGTGAGTATGCTCGTGCCCGTGATGATGTGCGTGATGTGCGTGATCGGACGCGACGATCGGGATGATCGTTGTCTTCATGTCTGTCTCCTTTGTCGACCGGAGCGAGTGCAAAAGCACTTGCCCGGTCCCATGCAATCTGATTGCTGTGGGGTACTGCAACTACACGCGGCGGCCGCCTGGATTGCTTTTACTATTGATAGTGGCCGTAGCGTTCCAGCACTTCGATCTTGTAGCCGTCAGGGTCCTGAATGAAAAAGTAGCGCGCCAGCAACTCGCCGTTGTCGTTGTGAAACTCCCGCAGATCGTTGGGCGTCATGCCGAGGTCGAGCAGACGCTGCCGTTCGCTTTTTGCATCGTCGACGCAGAACGCGACGTGGCCGTAGCCGTCACCATGCGAATACGGCTCCTCGCGGCCTTTATTCCAGGTGAGTTCTATTTCGGCGTCGGCCTCCTCGTTGCGCAAGTAGACGAGCGTGAAGTCCGGAAAGTCGAGCCGGTGCGATATGTCCAGATTGAAAGCTCTTTGATAGAACTGCAGCGAGCGCGGCAGATCGTGCACACGGATCATCGTGTGAATGAGTTTGGCCATCGGTGTCCCCTCCTGTTTGAATCAAGTTTAGGAGGCCGCGAACGCGAGTGGTAATGCACGGCTAAATCGCGCCAGGGACTTGCCCTATGTTGCGGGCGCGTCGACGGCATGCGCCTGCGGCACGTAATAGCGGCGCAAATGGCGGCGCAAACGGGGATGAGCATGACGCCCCTTCAGGTTGCAATGCAGCACGCGACGCAATTCGAGCGATGGTTGCTGAATGGCATTAGGGCAAAACCCGACATGGACCGCGTGAAAAAGCGCGGCTGGTGAAGTCCATTCGTTTTTGCTCTGCGCTCGTGCACACGCGCTCGAGTTTCCATAAGATTCGAGTGTGAATACCTTCTTGACCGACGGGCGCTGTAGCAACCCTGCATCGCCCGGCTGTGGAGCGTCGTGCGTTATGGAATTCGATACGAAAGTCGCGATCATCGTGCTGGACGATCTCGCTGTGTGGCAAAAACTCAATGTGACCGCGTTTCTCGCAACAGGGATCGCGGGCGCGGCGCCAGAGGCAATGGGCGAGCCGTACGAGGACGCGGCTGGCCGTCGGCATGCGCGGCTGCTTGGCCAGCCGATGATGGTGTACCAGGCGGACAACGCAGGTTTGCAGCGCGCGCTTCGTCAGGGTATCGAACGTGAATTGACGCGTGCCGTGTATGTACGCGCGATGTTCTCGACCGGTCACGATCAGGCGAACCGGGAAGTGTTCCGCGCCGAACCCGCTGATGCGCCTGATCTCGTCGGGCTTGCGGTGCGCGGACCGAAGAAGGCGGTCGACAAAGCGGTGAAAGGTCTCTCGCTGCACGCCTGAGACGCAGCGATCGCTTATCGTGCTTCAGAGTGCCGGACTCGGGCCGCGCTCCAGATACGTAGTCAGCGCGATATAGCTGCGCGTGCCGGTAAAACCTTCGATCGCGTGAATGCGCGCAAGCAGCTGTTCGAGCGATTGCGTGTTACGTGTGCGGACTTTGAGCAGCATGGCGCTCTCGCCCGTCACAGTGTGAATCTCCTCGACTTCCGGCAGTTCTTCCAACGCCAGTAGTTGCCGCGTCACCGCCCAACTCGTCGTATCGACATGCACGAACGCGAGTAACGGACGATTCAGTTTGGCGGCATCGAGTGCGGCGACAGTGGCCTTGATCACGCCTTCTTTCTTCAAGCGCCTCGCGCGCTCGTGGACGGCGGGCGCCGACAGAAACAGCAGTTTGCCGAGTTCCGCATAAGTACGCGTCGCGTCTTCGGCGAGCAGCGCGAGGAGCCTCCGGTCGGTGTCGTCCAGTGGCGCCGCGCCGGGTTGCGCGCCCGAATCTCTCGGCGCCCTGCCGCCGCGCGTCGCCGGTTGACGCTGGCGCGTGCTCATCGCGGCTCGGGTTTTGACACGGGATTCTCCGCGCCTTGTCCGAGTCCTTCGCGCAGCGCCTTGCGGATCACCTTGCCGGTCGCCGTCAGCGGCAGGCTGTCGACAAAGCGAATCTCGCGCGGATATTCGTGCGCGGCGAGACGCGTTTTGACGTGCTGCTGTATCTCACGCACGAGCGCCGCGTCGCCGACAAAGCCGGGGTTCAGCACCACGAACGCCATGACGATCTCCGTGCGCTCGCGATCCGGCGCACCGATCACGGCCGCCATCGAAACAGCCGGATGACGGAGCAGCGAATCTTCGATCGAAGCCGGCCCGATCCGGTAACCCGCGCTCGTGATCACGTCGTCGCCACGGCCGACAAAACGGATAAAGCCGTCCGCGTCGCGCGTACCCAGGTCTCCGGTCACCAGAAACTTGCCGCGGAATTTCTCGCGCGTCGCCGCCTCGTTGCCCCAGTAGCCGAGAAACATGACCGGATCGGGCGCGGCTACGGCGATATCGCCGATCGCACCGGGCGGCAGTTCGTTGCCATCCAGATCGACGATCGCAACATGATGCCCCGGCACCGCGCGCCCGATCGCGCCGAAGCACGGCTCGAACAGCGCCGCGCACGACGACACCACGACGTTGCATTCCGTCTGCCCATAGAACTCGTTGATGGTGACGCCCAGCGCCTTGCGGCCCCAGCCGATCAATTCCTCGCCGAGCGATTCGCCGCCGCTCGCCACCGAACGCAACGCGAGATTCCAGCGCTCGGGACGTTCGACGCCGCGCATCATCTTCAGCGCGGTGGGCGGCAAAAACGTATGCGAGACCGCATGACGCGCCATCAGATCGAAAGCGGCCTGACCGTCGAATTTCGCAAAGCGGCGTGCCAATACCGGCACGCCGTGATGCCACGACGGCAGCAGCACGTCGAACAGGCCGCCGATCCACGCCCAGTCGGCGGGCGTCCACATCAGCGTGGCGTGCGCGGGAAAACCCTGCTGCGACATTTCCACGCCGGGCAGATGACCGAGCAACACGCGATGCCCGTGCAACGCGCCTTTCGGCTTGCCGGTCGTGCCGGAGGTGTAGATGATGACGGCGGGATCGTCGGCGCCGGTGTCGGCGGGCGTGAAGTCCGCGCTCGCGTGGTTCAGCGCGTGCCAGAACGAACGCACGGGCGATTGCGGATCACCATTGTCCTCAGCGATATCCACGCTGAAAACAGTGCGTAGCGCAGGCAATGCCGCGCGGATTTCGTCGACCTTGCACATGCCGCCTTGATCGGTAATCAACGCTACCGCGCCGCTATCGCCGAGCCGGTGTTCGATCGCGTCGACACCGAATAGCGCGAACAGCGGCACGGCTACCATGCCGGCCTTGTAGGCGGCGAGATGCGCGATCGCCGTTTCGACAGACTGCGACAGAAAGATGCCGATGCGGTCGCCGCGCTGCGCGCCCGCTGCGAGCAACGCATTGGCGAAGCGGTCGGACAGCACCTTCAACTGGTCGAACGTATAGCGGGTGGCGTTGCCCTCGGGATCTTCGTAGATCAGCGCGAGGCGGCCGGAGCCGTCGGCCCATTTATCGCAAACGTCGACGCCGATGTTGTAGCGCGCCGGGATCTGCCAGGCGAAGTTTGCCGTCAACGATTCATAGGTCTGGCCGTCGAGGTTCATGGTGTTAGCTCCTGCAGGCCGGCCGGCGGTTGATAGCGCGGGAAGCCGTTATATTCGATCGTACGCTCCGCTTGCGGAAGCGGCCATGAATGGCGAGCGTTCGGCACGCCGCCGTCGACGCGGATCACCGTGCCGTTGATGAACGCCGAGGCCTCCGACAACAGAAACACCGCCGCGCTGGCGAGTTCGGATTCGGTGCCGAAGCGCTGCAGCGGGACCTTGTGCTTGAGCGTGCGCAGCAGCGCCTGGTAGTCTTCGTTGTAGCTGTCCATGCCCGCCGACGCTATCCAGCCCGGTGCGACGGCGTTGACTCTTACCCCCGCGTGACCCCATTCGCATGCGGCGGTTTCGGTGAAATTCCATACACCCGCGCGGGCCGCGCCCGAGTGCCCCATGCCGGGCATGCCGCCCCAGATGTCCGCCAGCATGTTCACGATCGTGCCGCCGTGATGTTCCATCCATTGCGTATAGCACTCGCGGGACATCAGAAACGTGCCGTGCAGATTGTTGCGCACGACCGCGTCCCAGCCGTTCAACGAAATCTTTTCAAGCTTTGCTGGGAATTGGCCGCCCGCGCAGTTGAAGAGGCCGTCTATGCGGTGCAGGTCTGCCACGATCGAAGCGATCGTTTCACGTACCTGTTGCTCGTTGCGAATGTCGCAGGAATAAATCTTGTGGCCGGTGGTGTGACGGTGATCTTCGGCCAGTTCGGTTTGCACCGTTTTCAGCTTGCCTTCGCTGCGGCCGACCAGCGCCAGGGTCGCCCCTAACGACGCGAGTTCGTGCGCCGTGCATCGGCCTAAGCCACTGCCCGCACCGGTGACGATAATCACTTTGCCGGCGAAAAGGCCTTCGCGGAAAACTGAACGGTAGCCGCTCGCTGGCGGCAATGTACTCGACGAAGCTGCGGGCATTCGGCTGTCTCCTCATGTGCGGCGCTTTCGATGTTTGTTGAGTTTAGCTCAGGTCTTTATCCTGTGCTGTGTTAGATGGTTAATTTTATTTGCATCATGTTAGTCTTTGCACGGCCGCATTCCTTGAGCTAGACTCAACTCACCAAATCACAGCACCGCCTATCTCTCTCGATGACCACCTCGGCCCTTTCCCGCCGCGTGCCCGTGCAGGCGCGCTCCGAACAGCGACTCAAGGCGATTCTGGACGCGGCCCGGCTCGTCTTTTCCGAAGTCGGCTATGCGTCGGCCACCATGACGGAGATCGCCGGGCGTGTCGGCGTGTCCGAGGCGACGATCTTCACGTACTTCGCCAGCAAGCGCGATCTCTGCGTGCGCGTGCTCGGCAATTGGTACGACGAGATCATCAGCCAGGTCGAAAGCGAATTGCCGCTGATCGCAGGCACGCGCCACAAGTTCGCGTACCTCGTGCACACGCACCTCTACCGGCTCACCGTCGACGGCACCGGTTTGTGCGCGCTCATTCTTTCCGAAGGCCGCGAGAAGGACGACAAGTTCGGTGACGTGATCGTCGAACTGCAGCGCCGCTATACGGCGCCGATGATGAACGTGCTCGCCGAAGGCGTGGCGAGCGGCGATATTCGCGGGGATATGCCGCTCGGCCTGCTACGCTCGGCCGTATATGGCCCGATGGAACACGTGCTGTGGGACGCGGTGCGCAAACAGAAGGCCGTCGATATCGAAGCGACCGCCACCTCGCTGAGCGATCTGCTATGGCAAGGACTCGTACCGCCCGATGCGCAGCAGGCCGCGTTGCGGCAACTGCGCAGCGATGTTGTCGGTGCGGTGAAGCGGTTCGAGGCGGCGGCGTTGAAGTGACGGTGCCGCGGCTCAAGTGAGGCGTTGCCGTGGCTGCCGTGAATCGAACTCATGGTTTGTCACGGGCGGCAGCTGCATGATCATATCGAGCGGCGCGCGTCCCCTTCCCGCACGGCAGCGGCCATCGCACCTCCTTCCGTCGCACTCGCCTCACTCACCGAGCCCGCGCTCGCCGGCCGTGCCAACGCCGCCCTGAGCCTGTCGCGATCCAGTTCCTTTTCCCACGCCGCGATCACGATCGACGCCACGCCGTTACCCATCGTATTCGTCAGCGCCCGGCACTCGGACATGAAGCGGTCGATGCCGAGTATCAACACCATGGCCGTCACCGGCACGGTCGGCACCACCGAAAGACTCGCGGCCAGCGTGATGAAACCCGCCCCCGTGACGCCCGTCGACCCTTTGGAGGTCAGCATCGTCACGGCCAGCAGCGTGATTTCCTGAGTGATCGTCAAATGGGTGTTGGTGGCCTGCGCGAGAAACAGCACCGCAAGTGTCATATAGATATTGGTGCCGTCGAGATTGAACGAGTAGCCGGTCGGCACCACGAGTCCGACAATCCCGCGCGAGCAGCCGAGCCGTTCGAGCTTGTTCATCAGTTGCGGCAACGCCGCTTCGGACGTGGACGTGCCGAGCACGATCAGCAACTCGTCCTTGATGTACACGACAAAGCGCCACAAGCTGAACCCGCATGCGCGGGCAATCAGGCCGAGACCACACGAGACGAACAGAAACGCGGTCAGATAGAACGTGCCGATCAGTTTCAGCATCGGCAGCAAAGAGACGATGCCGTACTTGCCGATCGTGAACGCGATCGCGCCGAACGCCCCGATTGGAGCGAGGCTGGTAATCATGCGCACGATACGAAAGAACGTTTTCGACAGCAATTCGATCAGGCCGATCAGCGGTTTGGCGGGTTCGCCCATCACCGCGAGCGCGGTGCCGAACAGCATCGCGATCAGCAGCACGGGCAGGATGTCGCCCTGCGTGAAAGCGCCGGCAAACGTCTCGGGAATGATGTGCATGAAAAAGCCCGCGAGCCCATCACCATGCGCGGCTTGTGCGGCGTAACCCGCGATCGCGCCGGCATCGAGCGTGGCGGGATCGACATTGAAGCCGACGCCCGGTTTCAGCACATGCGCGGCGAGCAATCCGATCGCCAGCGCGAATGTCGACACCACTTCGAAATACAGCAGGGCTTTGCCGCCGACGCGCCCGACCTTGCGCATGTCGTGCATGCTGGCAATCCCGGTCACGACCGTGCAGAAAATCACCGGGCCGATGATCATCCGCACGAGTTTGATGAAGGCGTCGCCGAGCGGCTTCATCGCCACGGCGTCCGTGGGCAGAAAGTGCCCGAACGCCACGCCGATGACGATCGCCACGATCACCTGCACATACAGCACCTTGTAGAACGGCTTGCGTTTCATGTCTCCTCCGTTATTGCGGGCAAAGCGCGTCCCTTCCCTTCTGGCGGGGAATCCGTCACGCGCGGTTCGATTGATCGGCGGCGAAGATGCCGCCATGGCGTTACAACACGGCGGCCCAGCTATGCCGTGCGAAGTGATCCCGCTCGAATGCCTCGATGTCATGCAATGAAGCGAGCGTGAGATCGATGGTGTCCATGCCTTCCATCACCATCCGTTTATGACGGGCGCCGAGCGGGAACGCGAACACGCGCCCCGCGGCGGACGTCACCGTTTGTCGTGCGATATCGATATGTAATGCCGCTGCGGGTTGCGTGGCCGCGTCATGAAGCAGGAGGTCGATCGCGTCGCGTTCCAGTTGAACGAGCAGCAAGCGGTTGTTCATCGCGTTCGAATAGAAAATCTCCGCGAAGCTGGGCGCGATGACCGCTTCGAAACCGGCTTGCTGAAGCCCCCACACTGCGTGCTCGCGGCTCGATCCGCAGCCGAAGTTCGAGCCACCGATCAGAATCCGCGCGTGGCGATACTGAGGCCGGTTCAGCACGCAATCGGCACGCGGCTCGCCTTGCGCGTCGAAACGTAGATCGTAGAGCAGGCCGTCCTTGAGCCCGGCCTTGTCGATGATGCGCAGAAACTGCTTCGGCATGATCTGGTCGGTATCGAGGTTTTCGATCGGCAACGGCACGGCGCTCCCATGGATTTCAGCGAGTCGGGTCATCATGGCTGCGTCTCCAGTGTGCGAACGTCGGTGATGCGCCCGGTCAGGGCGGCCGCCGCGGCCATTGCCGGACTCATCAGGTGAGTGCGGCCGCCACGGCCCTGGCGACCTTCGAAGTTGCGGTTGGTGGTGGACGCACAGCGTTCGCCGGGCGCCAGAAAATCGTCGTTCATCGCAAGACACATCGAGCAGCCCGGCTCGCGCCACTCGAAACCGGCCTGGCGCAAGGTGGCCGCGATGCCTTCGGCTTCCGCCTGGCGGCGCACGCTGCCCGAACCGGGCACGACCATCGCTCGCACGCCCTGCGCGACGTGCCGCCCTGCTGCGATCGATGCGACGACGCGCAGGTCTTCGATGCGTCCATTGGTGCATGAACCGATGAACACGCGATCGATCGGCGTGCCCGCGATCGGCTGATCCGCATCGAGACCGACATAGTCGAGCGCGCGGCGCAACGCGGCGGCGGCTTCCGGTGTTGCCTGCGCGGACGCGGTGGGAATCCGTTCGTCGACGGCAATGGACTGGTCGGGACTCGTGCCCCATGTGACGAACGGCGCCACCTCGTGCGCGTCGAATCGATGTTCGATATCGAAGTGCGCGCCGGGATCCGTTTTCAGTTCGCGCCAGTCGTCCAATGCGGCACGCCATGCGGCCTCGTCGAGCGAGGTCGCATGGGTCCGCACATAGTCGAACGTGGTGGCGTCGGGTGCGATCAGCGCGGCACGCGCGCCTGCTTCGACTGTCATGTTGCACAACGTCATGCGCGCTTCCGCCGACAGTGACGCAGTCGTCGAGCCGGCGAACTCCACCGCATAGCCGCGCGCGCCCTGTGCGCCGATGCGGCTGATGATCCACAGAATCAGGTCTTTCGACGAAGTGCCGTACGGCAACACGCCGTCGATCGTGATACGCATGGTCTGCGCGATGCGATAGACCAGCGTCTGGGTGGCGAGCACATGCTCGACCTCCGACGTGCCGATGCCGAAACCCAACGCGCCGAGCGCGCCATACGTGGTGGTGTGGCTGTCGCCGCACAGCACGACCATGCCCGGCCTGACCAGCCCGCGCTCGGGCGCGACGATATGTTCGATACCTTGCAGCGGATCGTTCGCCGCGTGCAACGCGATGCCGGCCTCCGCGCAGTTGCGCGCCAGGTTGTTCGCCAGCAGCGACGACGCGGCATCGCGGATCACGCGGGGCGATTCAGCATGCGTCGGAATGATGTGGCTGACCACCGCAAGCTGCTGCTTCGGCCGGCGTACGCGCCGCGCTTTCTCGGCCAGCGCGCTGAAGGCCTGCGGGCTCGTGTACTCGTTCATCAGATGCAGATCGACGTAGAGCAGCACGTTCTGTTCGTCGACACGCGTCACGACATGCGAGTCGACCAGCTTCTGGTAAAGGGTTCGGTTTGACATGATGAATGCTCGAACGGCTAGGCTTGCAGGAACGGAAGAACGCGTTCGAGCAGCAACTCGGGCGCCTCCTCGGGAATGTAGTGACCGCAAGGCAGTGCTGCGCCGCTTACGTGAGCGGACCATTGCCGCCATTCGGCGAGCGGCTCGAAGCATTGTTCGATCACGCCATGGGCGCCCCACAACGCCAGCAGATCGCATTCGATCTTTTGCCCTTCAGCAAGCGATGCGCGGTCATGTTCGAGGTCGATTGTGATGCTCGCGCGGTAGTCCTCGCAGATACCGTGCGCGGTGGCGGGGTCGCTCAGGCAGCGCAGATACTCGGCGTAGGCCGCATCCGTAAACGGCGCAAGTCCGGCGCTGCGCGCGCCGATGGTCTGCTTCAGGTAGAGATCGGGGTCCGCGCGAATCAGCGTCTCGGGAAACGGCGCGGGCCGCACGAGAAAGAACCAGTGCCAGTAAGCGCGCGCGAAGTCGAACGAGGTTTGTTCGTACATCGCAAGGGTCGGCGCGACATCGAGTGTCACGAGTCGCGTCACCGTGCGCGGGTGATCGAGCGCCATGCGAGCCGCGACGCGCCCGCCACGGTCGTGGCCGATCACGGCGAAGCGGCTGAAACCCTGCTCGCGCATCAGCGCGACCTGATCGGCGGCCATCCTGCGCTTCGAATAATTCGCGTGGTCATGGCTGCCTTGCGGTTTGCCGCTGTCGCCATAACCGCGCAAATCGGCGGCGATCACCGTGAAGTGCCGCGCCAGCGTCGACGCGACCTTGTGCCAGATCGCGTGAGTCTGAGGATGCCCGTGCAACAGCAGCAAAGCCGGCCCCGTGCCGCCGCGGACCGCGTTGATGCGGATTCCGTCGATCTGCGCCGAAGCATCTGTGAAATCTTCAAACATCGTTGCCTCCCATGTTTGAATGAAGTCTAATTGATGCCTACAACGATAGGGTTTCTCTTAAGGCAATCCGGAATTAACTTTTAGGAACGAATCGATGGACGGCTTTTCCGACCTGAATCTGTTCGCGCTGGTCGCACGTCACCGCAATCTGGCTGCGGCCGCCCGCGAGCTTGGCGTCACGCCGCCGTCGATCAGCAAGCGCCTTGCGCAACTCGAGCAGCGCCTCGGCGTGCGGCTCGTGAACCGCACCACGCGGCGCGTCAGTCTGACGGCGGAGGGCGAGATCTATCTGGCGAACGGCTCGCGCATTCTCGACGACCTCGCCGAACTCGAACAACTGGTCACCCAGAGCCGCGCCGAACCGGCCGGGCTGTTGCGAGTGAACGCGTCGTTCGGGTTTGGTCGCGCGCACGTCGCCCCGGCGATCTCGCGTTTCAGCGAGCGTTTCCCGTCGATGAAGATTCAATTGCATCTGTCCGACAGACCGGTCAGCCTGCAGGAAGAAGGCTTCGACCTCGGCATCCGCTTCGGCGAAGTGCCGGATGCGCGCATCAATGCGCGTTTGCTGCTGGAAAACCAGCGTCTCGTGTGCGCGGCACCGGTTTATCTGAAGCGCCACGGTGTGCCGGCAATGCCGCACGATCTCACGCGCCATGCGTGCCTCGTCTTGCGCGAGAACGAATCGGCGTATGGCACGTGGCATTTCTCGCGCGGCAAGAAATCGGAGACGGTGAAGGTGGACGGGCCGTTGAGCAGCAACGACGGCAGCGCGGTCCTGAAGTGGGCGCTCGACGGCCGCGGCATCGCCGTGCGCTCGGCGTGGGAAGTCGCCGGTCATTTGCAGCGCGGCGAACTGGTGCCGCTCCTCGCCGAGTGGAAGCTGCCGAACGCGGACATTCACGCCATCTATCTGGAACGGCACCGCCTGTCGGCCAAGCTGAGAACGTTTATCGACTTTCTCGGCGACGAATTGCGCGAGAGCGTTCGGCGCATGTAGCGAGTCATCGGCCGAATCGGCCGAATCGACGAAGTGCGCGTTACCCGGTTCGCTTGTTCCGCTGTTGCGCCCGGTTGGCACGCCAGCGCAGCACAAACCCGACGAACGCGGCAAAAGCGGCGGTCGCCGCGTAGCCGGCGAGGCGAATCGCGTCTTCACTGGGCAAGCGTGAGATCATCAGCGAGGCCACGGCGAGTGCAAGCACGGCTACAAGTCCGATGATCCATTTCATGTCAGGTCTCCGTTGCCACGGTTTTTATCAGGTGAGCACCGCTATTGCCGCTCTTCCGTTAAGCATACCTGTGCGCCGCTGAAGATAAATCCGCAGTTTCTCTATGACCTCGCGCATTATTCAGCCACATCGCTCCCTGTAGCCGAAGACACGGGCAACCCTCTCCCCGCCCCATGCGCCTGCTGCAAGATGAAATCGATGAACGTCGCGGCCGCACGCGTGTGATGCCGGTTCGGCATATACAGCATGTACATGTGCGTGCCGAAGATGCTCAAGCGCCATTCGTCGAGCGCGGTCAATATCTCGCCACGGCGCAGGTCGTCCTGCACCACGTAATCCGGCACGAGGCCCACGCCCAGTCCGGCGAGCACCGCCTCGCGCAGGAACAGAAAGTTCTCGGAGATGAGGGTCGGCTCCAACAGCACTTCGTGCCGCTCGTCGCGCAAGTAAGCGGCCACGCGCAACTGCCTGCCGACCACGGCCGCGGTAATCAGCGGCGCCGTGCGCAGATCGTCGAGTTGCTTCGGCATACCATGCGTTTCAGCAAAGGCCGGCGACGCACACGCCACGTATCTGACCGGCCCCATGTCGCGCGCGACCAGGTTTTGCGGCGGCTCGGACATCACGCGCACGGCGATATCGACTTCGTCGCGCATCAGGTCTTCAACGCGGTTCTCGAACATCACGTCGAGCACGATGCCGGGATAAAGCCGCTTGAACGCAATCAGCCACTCCGACATGACGAGTTGCCCGTAACCACTCGGCACGCTCAGCCGCACGCGGCCCTGCAAACTTTGTCCGAGCGTGGCGACGGATTCGCGCGCGGCGAGCAGCGCATTCTGGATCGTGCGGCCATGTTCGTAGAGCTGCAAGCCGATCTCGGTCGGCTCGACCCGGCGCGTGGTGCGTCTCACCAGTTGCAGGCCGACCGAACGTTCCAGCTGGTTCAGGTGATAGCTCACGTTCGCGCGGCTCATTTTCAGCCGGCGCGCGGCTTCGCTGAGATTGCCGGCGTCCAGAATGTCTACCAGCAAGGTCAGGGAATTGACGTCCATAACGGCGCCTTTGTCAAAATAACCTTGACAGTCTGTCAACCGTCCATGTGATTGTCAATAAACCTTGACCACCCCACAATCGGAGAATTCGCCAGACCCGGCATGCTTTCCCGCGTGCAACCGATAACCAGTCAGGAGACGACATCATGACCCTCAACCCTTCGGCCGACGTTGTGACGCGCGAATTGCGCGGCAAGGTGCTGCTCGTGACGATCGACCACGCGCCGGTCAACGCGCTGTCAGCCGACGTGCGGCGTGGCCTGCTCGCCGCCGTCGAAGCCGCCGATGCCGATCAGGCCGTGGAAGCCGTGTTGATCGTCGGCGCGGGGCGCAATTTCATCGCCGGCGCGGACATTCGCGAGTTCGGCAAGCCGCCGGTGCCGCCCACGCTCCCGGACGTGTGCAACCGCATCGAGGCATGCACGAAGCCGGTGGTCGCGGCGATTCATGGCGCGGCGCTCGGCGGCGGTCTGGAAGTGGCGCTCGCGGCGCATTACCGGATTGCCGTCGAGGGCGCAAAGCTCGGCCTGCCTGAGGTGCAACTCGGCCTGCTGCCGGGCGCGGGCGGCACGCAGCGCACGCCGCGCCTGATCGGTGCCCAGGCCGCGCTCGATCTGATCCTGAGCGGCCGCCACGCCAGCGCGAAGGAAGCGCTGGCGCTCGGTCTGATCGACCGCCTCGGCAGCAGCGACGACATCCTCGCCGAAGGGCTCGCCTATGTGCACGAGCTGCTCGCCGCCCACGCGCCGGTGCGCCGCACGCGCGACGCCGCGGCGCTCGGCGACCGTGCCGCGAGCCTCGCCGCGGTTGCCGCGGCGCGCGCGGAAACCGCGAAGAAATCGCGCGGCCTGTTCTCACCGCTGAAAATCGTCGACGCCGTCGAAGCCGCCGTCGAACAGCCTTTCGACGAAGGACTGCGACTCGAACGCAAACTGTTCCTCGAATGCATCGACAGCCCGCAACGTGCCGGCCTGATCCACGCGTTCTTTGCCGAGCGCGAAGTGCTCAAGGCGCCCGAAACGCGCGAGGCCAAACCGCGCACGCTGAACACGATCGGCGTGGTGGGCGGCGGCACGATGGGCGCGGGCATCGCCGTCGCGGTGCTCGACGCTGGCTTGCCGGTGACGATGATCGAACGCGATGACGCGTCGCTTGCGCGTGGCCGAGCGCACATCGAAAAAGTCTATGACGGCCTGATCGGCAAAGGCCGCATGAGCGCGGAAAAGAAGGCTGCGGTCATGACGCGCTGGAGCGGCAGCACGTCGTACGATGCGCTCGCCGACGCGGATCTCGTGATCGAAGCCGTCTTCGAAGACCTCGCCGTCAAACAGGCCGTGTTCGCCGAACTCGATCGCGTGTGCAAAGCAGGCGCCGTGCTCGCGACCAACACGTCGTATCTCGACATCGACGCCCTGGCCGCGAGCATTTCGCGCCCCGCCGACGTGATCGGCCTGCACTTCTTCTCGCCCGCCAACATCATGAAGCTGCTGGAAGTGGTGGTGCCGAAACAGGTCAGCGCGGACGTGGTCGCCACCGCGTTCGAACTCGCCAGGAAGTTGCGCAAGACACCGGTGCGCGCCGGCGTATGCGATGGCTTTATCGGCAACCGGGTGCTGGCCGTGTATCGCAGCGCCGCGGACGCCATGATGGAAGACGGCGCCTCGCCCTATCAGATCGATACGGCCGTGCGCGCGTTCGGCTTTCCGATGGGACCGTTCCAGGTGGTGGATCTCGCGGGCGGCGACATCGGGTGGGCGGCACGCAAGCGGCGCGCGGCTACGCGCAATCCCGCAGCACGTTATGTGCAGATCGCCGATCGCCTGTGCGAGCGCGGCTGGTTCGGCCAGAAAACCGGACGCGGTTTTTATCTGTATTCCGAAGGTTCACGCAGCGGCACGCCTGATCCCGAAGTCGAAGCGATTATCGACGCCGAACGCGCACGCGCCGGCATCACGCCGCGCAGTTTTACCGACGACGAAATCATCCGCCGCTATATGGCCGCAATGATCAACGAAGGCGCCAACGTCGTGCATGAGCGGATCGCGCTGCGGCCTCTGGATGTCGATGTGACCTTCCTGTATGGCTACGGCTTTCCGCGCTATCGCGGCGGCCCGATGAAATACGCGGATACGGTCGGCCTGCCGAAGATCCTCGCCGACATCCGCGAGTTCGCCAAGGAGGACCCGCTGTTCTGGAAAGCCTCGCCGCTGCTGATCGAACTGGTGGAACGCGGCGCCGATTTCGCGAGCCTGAATCAGACCGCCTGAGCCGGCGCATCATCGATACGAATCGACCGGCGTTGCATTGTCCACGCCGGTCGGCCAACCCTCTTCGGAACAACCCGCCATGGATCTGAACTTCACTCCCGAGGAAGAAGCCTTCCGCGCCGACGTGCAAGCCTTCTTGCGCGACAAACTCCCGCAGCGTCTCGCCGCCAAGGTGCACGGCGGCCGCCGTCTCACGCGCGATGACATGGCGGCGTGGCACGCCATTCTCAACGCGCAAGGCTGGCTCGCGAATCACTGGCCCAAAGAGTACGGCGGCCCGGGTTGGAACCCGGTGCAAAAATTCATCTTCGAAAACGAATGCGCGCTGGCCGGCGCGCCGCGCGTGGTGCCGTTCGGCGTCAACATGCTCGGCCCGGTGCTGATCAAATACGGCAGCGAAGCGCAAAAACGCCATTGGCTGCCGCGCATTCTCGACGGCTCGGACTGGTGGTGCCAGGGCTACTCGGAACCGGGCGCCGGCTCCGATCTCGCCTCGGTCAAAACCAGCGCGGTGCGCGGCACGGATGCGCAAGGCGAGCACTACATCGTCAACGGCCAGAAAACGTGGACCACGCTCGGCCACTACGCGAACATGATCTTCTGCCTCGTGCGCAGCGCCACCGACGTGCGCAAACAGGAAGGCATCAGTTTTCTGCTGATCGACATGAACACGCCGGGTGTCGAAGTGCGCCCGATCATCACGCTTGACGGTGAGCACGAAGTCAACGAAGTGTTTTTCACCGACGTGCGCGTGCCGGTCGAAAACCTGGTCGGCGAAGAGAACAAAGGCTGGACTTACGCCAAGTACCTGCTCACATATGAACGCACCAATATCGCGGGCGTCGGCTTCTCGGTGGCCGCCTTCAACCGGCTGCGCAAGATCGCCGCGAAACAGCGGCGCAACGGCCGGCCGCTCGCGGAAGACCCCGCGTTCGCCGCGCGCATGGCGCGAGTCGAAATCGATCTGGAGAACATGAAGACCACCAACCTGCGCGTGATCGCGGCGGTGGCCGGCGGCGGCGTGCCCGGTGCCGAAAGCTCGATGCTGAAGATTCGCGGCACCGAAATTCGCCAGGAAATCTCCTCGCTCACGCGCCGCGCGATGGGTCCGTATGCGCAGCCGTTCGTCGAGGAAGCCTTGCAGGACGGTTTCGAAGGCACGCCGGTCGGCCCCGACGAAGCCGCGAGCGCCGCCTCGCTGTATTTCAACAATCGCAAGCTGTCGATCTTCGGCGGCTCGAACGAAATCCAGAAGAACATCATTTCCAAAATGATCCTGGGACTGTAAGGGGCGCACGTCATGAATTTCCAGCACACCGAAGACCGCCGCATGCTGGCGGACACGCTCAATCGTTTTGTCAGCGAGCAATACGGCTTTGAGGCGCGCGACCGGATCGCGCGTTCGGCGCAAGGCTATAGCCGCGACTTGTGGAGCCGTTTTGCCGAACTCGGCGTGATCGGCGCATTGTTCGATGAAGCGGACGGCGGTTTTGGCGGCGGCGGTTTCGATATCGCCGTGGTGTTCGAGAGCCTCGGCCGCGGCCTCGTGGTCGAACCGTTTCTGGATACGCTGATTGTCGGCCGCGCCGTTGCGCGCAGCGGCGACGAGGCGCAGAAGGCTGTGCTCGGTGACTTGATCGACGGCTCGCGAATCGTTGCGCTCGCGCACGGCGAGCCAGACAGCCACTACGAACTGGCCCGCGTGACGACGCGCGCGCAGCGCAGCGGCGACGCGTGGCGGCTGAACGGCGCGAAAGCGGTCGTGCAGCACGGCGAGCATGCTTCGCTCTTTCTGGTCTCGGCGCGCACGAGCGGTGATGATAACGACGAAGCCGGCGTGACGCTCTTTCTCGTACCGCGCGATGCGGCCGGCGTTAGCGTGCGTGGCTATCCCAGGATCGACGGTGGGCGCGCGGCCGAAGTGACCTTCGACAACGTCACGCTCAACGACGACGCATTGCTCGGCACCGCGGGCGCGGGCTTTGCAACGCTCGAGTACGCGGTTGGCTGCGGTGTGCTGGCCTTGTGTTCCGAAGCGATCGGCGCGATGGATGTCGCTAAAGACTACACGCTAGAGTATCTGCGCACGCGCAAGCAGTTCGGCGTGCCGATCGGCAGCTTTCAGGCACTGCAGCATCGCATGGCCGATCTCCTGCTCGAGATCGAACAGGCGCGCTCGGCGGTGATCAACGCGGCCGCGGCGCTCGGCGCCGAACGCCGGCAGCGGGAGCGCGCGGTGTCGGCGGCCAAGTACAGCATTGGGCGAATCGGCGCGCGCGTGGCGGAGGAATGCATTCAGTTGCACGGTGGAATCGGCATGACGTGGGAACTGCCGCTCGCTCATTATGCGAAGCGTCTCGTGATGATCGATCATCAACTCGGCGATGAAGATCACCATCTCGAACGGTTTGTCGCACTGGGGCGGGAATAGTCGCGACTTGTGGGGAATCGCGATCGGCGGTGCGCGCAGACTGACGGTGAATGCAGCGCCGCCTTCTTCTGACCGCATCGCGATCGCGTCTTCATGGGCCACGGAGATTATGACGACTACCGAGGTCTGCCGGGACTACGCAGGCGCGACTGTGACCAGCGACGTCGTTAACCTATCTCGACGTTCATCTCGAGTTCCACACACGCGCCCAACGGAATCTGCGCCACGCCGAAGGCCGAACGCGCATGCTTGCCACGCTCGCCAAATACCTCCGCCAGCAATTCCGACGCACCGTTCGTCACCAGATGTTGCTCGACAAAATCCGGCGTTGAATTGACAAGACTCATCAGCTTGACGATCCGCGTCACGCGATTAAGGTCGCCCACGTGCGCGTGCAGCGTCGCAAGCAGATCGATGGCGATCGACCGCGCGGCGACGCGCCCTTCTTCCGTTGTCAGGTTGCTGCCGAACTTACCTACCCACACTTTGCCGTCCTTCTTCGCGATATGGCCGGACAGAAAAATCATATTGCCGATTTGCGCACTCATCACGTAGGCGGCCGCGGGTGCGCCGGCAACCGGCAACTCGATGCCGAGTTCCTTGAGTCTGGCGTAAACGTCCTGTTGGACCATGACATGCTCCTTAAATAGTGGGGTGATCAATATGAAATGCTCTGGCTTCGGGCAATGAAACCACGCTGATGCGATGACTACAACGCGGTCGAATCGAACACCATCGCGCCGAGTTCGCCCAGCGACTTCCCGTTCGGACTCAAACGAATTCGCGGATCGAGTCGCCGCCACGGCAGATCGGAAGGATCGGCGGCCATGGGACCAGGTGCTTTGGCGACGAGGATCGTGTCGGCAATCGCCTGAAAGTCCGCGCGGAAGTGCACTGAACTCTTGTTGACGAGAATCTTCATCTGCGCCGGTTCAATGCCCGCGGCGCGATACAGGTTGCGCTCGAACATCTGCGTCTTGATCGAACTCACCGCTATCCTCACTCCGTCGATGCGAAGGCATGCCACAGGCCCAAGATCGCCCGGCATTCCGTTCATCATCGGTCCGTCAAAGCGGAAATGTCCGTCCGAAACATGTTCGACGTAAAAACTTGCTGCCAGCGGTTCGTCTCCGGGCACGCCCGACCGGCCTCCCAACGCGAGTTCGAGCGTCGCACCCACGCCTGCCCGATGGGCCGCAGCTGCCGCCGGTGCGTCCCAGATCATGCCGAGCGCGGCATCGGCCGCGCCGTGGCGCAACAGCGCGCGCGCCATGAACATCGTGTTCGAATCGCCCCCTGCTCCCGGGTTTTCCTGTGTATCGGCAATGATCACGGGCCGCCGTGCGCTGCGGCTGCGCTGCATGGCGTCGATCACCGCCTGGTCCGGCGTGAGGAAGCGAACCGCCCACAGCGCTTCGTGCGCGGCGATGCGTTCGAACAAGGTGTCGATAGCCTCCGTCAACGCTGCTTCGTCATATCCGTAGCCCCAGATCATCGGCCCGCACTCCGGAAAGTCGGCCGCCGGGAACCCCGGTGCGAAGGATAGCGAAGCGATCGTGTCGCGTTCGAGCGAGGTCATGAGTTCATACACGCCGCGTGCGGGTTCGACGAGCGTGCACATCGCGTTGATGGGAATCAGAAACGGAATGCGCCGCGCCGCCCGCTTGAGCGGTCGCCCATTGGTCAACAGATCGTCGAGAATGCGCGCCGCGCGCTCCCCTGTTTGTGCCATGTCGACATGCGGATAGGTCCGATAGGCGACAAGGGCGTCGGCGTAGTTCAGCATTCGCTGGGTCACGTTCGCGTGCAGATCCAGCGTGACGACGACCGGAACGCGAGCACCGACGGCTAACCGGATGCGCTCCAGCAGTTCGCCTTCGCCGTCGTCGGTGTGCTCGGCGACCATTGCGCCATGCAGGTCGAGATAAATGGCGTCGAACGACTCGGTCTCGATGGCCAGCAAAATGCTGCCCGCGATCCGTTCATAAGCGTCTCGCGTCACATGGGCCGACGCACTCGCGCCTGCCCAGATCACCGGGACCAACTCGTGTCCGGCGGCCTCGGCGTACCGGATGAAGCCGGCGACCGGAACGTTGACGCCACGCAGATCCAGTACGCCGGCACCGCGCGCGAGCGCGGGAAAGCCCTCGCCTTGCAGAAAATTTTCCCAGCCGGCGCGGGTGGGCGCGAACGTATTGGTTTCGTGCTGAAAACCGGCAATCAGGATCTTCATTAGCGCAAGCTGTCAGTCCGGTACGCTTTCGCGGCTGAACGCATCCATCTCGCGGATCAGGCTTTGTGCGGCGAGCTTGACCAGCGCGCCGCCCTTTTCCGGCGAGGCGAGCCCCGGATCGGAGCCCATCCGTCCATCGGAATAGCGCGCGCGGAAATCGAGCGCCTCGCGAATCGGTCCCGATGGTGCGATCTTTGGCGAGTAGCTGGCCGTCTTGATCGACCCGGGAAGCGCCCATTGCGTAATGGCGATTTCGGAGGGCGTGGCATGGATGCCATGCCCTTCGGGAAACTGCTCTCGCGCCAGTTCGCCGACGCCTTCCAGATCCCACCAGTTGCACAGCTTCAGCGCGAACCCCGCGCGGCGTTTAGCGAAACTGGCCTCAGCATAGATCTCGGAGAAAGCGGCTTCGATCGACGCGACGTTGCCGCCATGGCCGTTCAGAAACAGGATCTTCTCGAAGCCGTGACCCGCGAGCGAGCGCGTCCAGTCGCCGATCGCGGCCATGAAAGTCGAGGGCCGCAGCGAGATGGTCCCCGGAAAGCCCAGGTGATGCTGCGCCATACCGATGTTGAAGGTCGGCGCAATCAGGATGTCAGCGCTCTTCTCGGCTTCGTGCGCGATGATTTCCGGGCACAGCCAGTCCGTGCCCAAAAGACCCGTGGGACCGTGCTGCTCGTTCGAGCCGATCGGCACGACGATCGAACGGCTTCGTTCGAGGTACTGCCCGACTTCGACCCATGTTGACTGGTACAAAAGCATTTGAAGTTCTCGCTTTCGCCGCTACCCGCAGGAAACGCGGCGCAATAGGGTTGACTGCGGCTCATCGACGACACCTGCGGATAACCGTCAACGAGCATCCTTATCCGGAGCTGGACCTGCCCCGCCCGTTATTCTGAAGGCAACCTGTTCGCGACGAGCAGCACGGCGCCGCATAGCGCCAGACCGGCGACGATCAGGAGTCCAAGATGGAGGTTGCCGGTCGCCGTCTTGGCCCAGCCGATGATCGCGGGTCCCCAGAATCCACCAGACAGGCCGATCGTATTGATCAGGGCAATGCCACCCGCGGCCGCGTCGCCCTTGATAAATTCGGACGGGATCGCCCAGAACACCGTGTACGCCATCCACAGCATGGTTATGGCGCATGTCAGCAGAACGAGCGTGGCGACGAGATGGCCGTCGGTCAAGACGGACAACGAAAGCAAGATGGCGGCGAGCAACGCCGGCACGGAGCTGTGATAACGCCGTTCGCGACGCGCATCCGAACGGCGGCCGATCAGGTACATGCCGAACGCGGCCCCGACGTAGGGAATCGCCGCATACCAGCCGAGCCGGATCGTATCGTCGACACCTTGCGACTTCACGATGGTCGGCAACCAGAAACTCATGGCGTAGATCGACGCGATGATGCAAAAGTACGCGCAAGCCAGCAGATAAATCCTCGGGCTGCGCAGAACAGCCTTGAACGAATGGTCTCCAGCGGGCACGGCTACGAGTTCGGATTCGAGCAGGCGCTTCTCGTCATCGTTCAGCCAGTTGGCCTCGGCGGGCCGATCCGACAGCACGAACAGCGTGAGCACGCCCAGCACGATGCACGGCAGACCTTCCACGAGGAACATCCACTGCCAGCCGGCGAGACCCGCTTTGCCGGCGAGGCTCGTCATCAGCCACGCGGAGAGCGGGCCGCCCACAATGCCGCCGATCGGGCCGGCGAGAAACACGATCGCGATTGCGCGGGCCATACGTGAGGGACCGTACCAGCGCGAAAGATAAAAGATCATGCCCGGCGCAAACCCCGCCTCGAAGATGCCGAGCAGAAAGCGCATTCCGTAAAACATCTGCACGTTGCGCACAAACAGCATGCATGCCGAGGTAATGCCCCACAGCACGAGGATGCGGAAGAAGGTTTTCCGTGCGCCGATTTTCGGCAGCATCAGGTTGCTCGGCAGTTCGAACAGCACGTAGCCCAGAAAGAAGATGCCGGCGCCAACGCCGTAAGCGGCATCGGAAAAGCCCAGGTCGCTTTGCATCTGCAACTTGGCGAAACCCACGTTCACCCGATCCAGATAAGCGAACAGATAACAAAGCAGAAGAAACGGCAGCAGCCTGAAGTTGAGCCTGGCATAGAGCGCGGGAACGTCGTTCCAGCGGGTCGCCGCGGGTTGAATTGTTGCCATGCCAGCCTCCATGTCGAACGTCTTGTTCAGTTCATCCTGTATGCGCATGGTGGCAACTCCGAGCCGGACTAGCAACAGCAACTAAGTTCACGTATCGTTGCCTACAGAGCAACGACAGCGTCGACGGGAGACCGGCATGAGGGAAATCAATCAGCAGCGCCTGCGCTATTTTTATGAGGTGTTGACTCACGGCACGATTCGCGGGGCGGCGGATAGCCTGAACACGTCGCCCTCCGTCATTACGCGGCAGATCAAGCTGCTGGAGGACGAACTCGGCGCCACGCTATTCGAGCGCCAGGCGCGCGGCGTGACGCCCACCGAGGCGGCGGCGCATCTGCTCGAATTCTGGAGAGGGTATCGGTCGCAGCAGGAGAAACTGGAGGACCAGCTTCATGCCATGAAAGGTCTTCAGCAAGGCCATGTTCAACTGGCTATCAGCGAAGGGTATGTCGACGCGCTGATCGACGAGGTGATCGCCCCGTTCTGTGCGCACTATCCCAAGCTGGACATTGGCGTGGATATGCTGCCGGTCGACGACGTGTTGGCCGAAGTGGCCGAGAGCCGCGCCCATATCGGGCTGGCTTACAATCCGCCGCCCCATGCGCGGATTGAATATCGCGCCAGTTCCTCGCAGCCCATCGTCTTGCTGGTTCGATCGGAGCATCCGCTGGCACTGAGAGGCACGCCGGCAAGCGTCGAAGACCTGCTCGCTTATCCCCTCGCGTTGATGCCGGGCAACTTCGGAATTGGCCACGCGGCCAAGATGCTGGAGTTTGCCGAGAACATCGAGATTCGCCCTGCTCTCACCACGAATTCGCTGACCGCGCTCAAGCGCATCGTCGCTTCTGATAACTTCATCACGCTCGTGGGAGAATTCGCTGCGTATCGCGAGATCGCGGCGGGCGACCTGGCCGTCGTACCCATCGACCATCCATTGTTTCGCGGCATCAAGGCGCGACTACTCGTCAAATCCGGCCGCCCGCTCGTGGCGGCTGCCCATGAGTTGCTCAACTGGATCCTGCAGCGCATGACGATGTTTGCGGAGCCGGACGACGCCGGCCGTGGCCGGACGGCTAGCGGCCGGCCACGCCGACGTGGCGCGGCGCGTTAGCACGCACACGAGTGAGCGGCATGCCTGTTCGCACCAAACGGAACAGCGATGTCCGGGCAAGCTGGACAGGCATTTCGCGAGCAGTGCGCGCTGACGTTGCCCCTCTTGTCCGGATTGATTCGGCGAGTTGCAAGCGGAGAGCCGCCGCACCCTCGCGCGATCAGACGGACAGCGTCTGCTGAAAATTCAGATTGGGCGAGTTCAGCGCCAGGTCCGTGCTCAGGTTGGGCAGGTTGAACGAACTGCTGCCGGAAACCGTCTGGTCGAGACCGCCTTGCGCGGCCCACTGGAAGTTGCCCACGCCGGAAACACCGTCGGCGCCGGACACGTCGTGTGTCTCGATCTGCTTGTAGACATCCGGGTTCTGCAGCATGTAGGAAGCCGCGGCCGACACATCGGACGGCGTGCCGGCGGGCGGATTATTGGCCAGCTTATAAAGCTGGTTCGGATCGAGCGATGAGATGCCGTTCTGGCTCATGTAGCTCGCGAGCGCACCGGCCGCGCTTTGTGCGCCCATCATGGCGCCTTGGGTGGAGATCGAATTCATCGTATCGGTTGCGCCCGGCGCGGGCTCGCTGTCGAGCCCGCCCTGCGCCGCCCACTCGAAGTTGCCTACGCCGGAAATGCCGTCCGCACCGGACACGTCGTGCGTTTCGATCTGCTTGTAGACATCCGGGTTCTGCAACATGTAGGCCGCCGCAGACGACACTTCGGGCGGTGTGCCCGCAGGCGGATTGTTGGCCAGCTGATAAAGCTGGTTTGGATCGAGCGACTTGATGCCGTTCTGGTTCATGTAGCTCGCGAGCGTGCCCGACGCACTTTGTGCCATCGCGTTCTGTCCCACCGACGACGAACTCTGCTGCAACGCCTGATTGATCATCGCATCGACTTGCTGCTCCAACTGCTGGATGGACTGATCTTCTGTAGAAAACGAAGCGTCGAAGCTCGGCGTGGCAAGACTGGAGACGGTGTCGTTGGCGATAGCGGTCATGGGATCCTCGGCAAGGAGAAACAGACCGCCGCCGGTCAGGCGGAAATGAAGCGGAGCACAGCGGCGGTCCGGGGTCGTCTAATGCTAATTGGGCGGTCGGCTCCGGTTCCGGCCCACGCGAACAGCGGGCCGAAAATGCGAAGCCATGGCCTCGCGAAGAGGCGTGCGCGGCAGCAGATGACACACCGGCAAACACGCCCGGGTGCCGCGGCAACCCGCGCCACGCATCACTGAACCTGCGCGGCGCCTCGCGCGGCCTGCCCTTCGCAGTAGGCGAGGTACTTGTCGTAGGCCTGTTGCGGCGGCGTTTTGGCGTACTGCCCGTAAAGACGATCGATAAAGGTGGTCAATTCCGCCTGAGCGTACAACTGCCGTTCGATAGGCATCGCCGCCGCCACGCGCTGCGCCTTGCGCAACTCGTCTTCCTTGCTGACGCCGGCATCGCGGTCCTGCGCGATCAGCTTCGCGTTGTTCGCGCGCGTCGTGCAGACCTGCGTCATGGCCGCAGAAGCCTGCGCCTGCGCGGACACCGGGCCAAGCGCCGCCGCCGACGCGAGCAGCGCGCTCACGGCCATGCTGCGTACGAAGGGAAAAAAGCGCGCGCGGGGTGAGTCGCCTGGGGTTGTGCCGATCATCCGGTCCTCGTCGTATTCGATGCAATCGATGTTGAAGGGGTCCTGTCAAGCAGCGTTGCCGCGGTTACGTCGTCGGCAAACCGGCTGATCGACAGCACATGATCCAGCGCCCAGACGCAGTGAAACCAGCCGGTCGGAATCACCAGCAGGTCACCCGGTTCGAGCATGACATCCACGCCGAGCGCATCGGCAAAGCGCGGGAAGCGCGTCAGGTCCGGGGCTGCCACGTCGACGCGGCACGGACGATACGTGTTGAACGCATCGACCGCGTAGACGGCGCGTTCCTGAGCCGGCGCATAGAGCCGCACGCGCTTGCGGCCGTGGAGCTGCGCGAGAAACGAATTCGCCAGATCGCAATGCAACCGCGTGACCAGTGCGGCGGCGCTGGCCCGCCCGAACCAGAGTTGTCCGACGCCGAACAGGCGCGCCGGCAGCATCGGCAGGCAAAAGCGCGCTTCCCATGCGGGCGGTAGCAGGCAGCCTTCCGTGTAGGTCGCAGCGCCGGCGCCGGGAGCATGCTGCGCGACGAACCCGTCGATAAAGTCGGCGACAGTTTGCGCAAGGCCGCTCGACGGGTCCGCGCGCAGCACCGTCGCCCCCTCCTGGGTGCGCCAATCGTCCAGCGTCCACGCGACTTCGGGCCAGCTCACCATGCCGCGCAACACCAGCGGGATGGATGCCTCGAGCGTGTCCGCCAGTGCCGCATGCAGGCTCGTGCCGCTGCAGCCGCTCACCCGCAGCGACGGCACCGTCTCCAGCGCAGCGGGTGCGCGCCGTTGGGCTCGCTCGAGCGCCATGCGCCCCATCGCCGAGGGCCGCTTGAGCAGTTGCAGCCAGTAAGCGGCGAGCCGCTCGGCGCCATCGATCCGCACACCGCCGAGCGCCGTGGCCGCGGCACTGCGGGGATCGAAGCCGGTGGGGTCGTCGAGCATTGCGCTCAGCAAGGCCCGCTTCAGCGTGATGCGAGCTGCGGCGCCGTGCGTGTCGCCACGCGGGATTGGCGCCGACTCGATTCGCCAACCGAAGGTGAAGCGGCGGCTGGTCTCTGCACGATCGCTGACGATCAGATCCACCGTGGTCACTTGCGGCGGCGCCACGTAATGTTCGCCGAGCTGTGCTTCCAGAAGCGCGCTGAGTTCGTCATGCGCGATCATGTTCACCATGGCTTGCGCCAGTACACCGCCTGAGCATTGACACGCATCAGCGGCGCATCGATGCGATGGGCGCTACGGTATTCGTCGACGGCGCGCGCGCAGCCGGTCGGCAGACCATAGTCGTCGACGATCACGAAGCCGCCCGGTGAAAGACGCGGATACAAGGACTCGAGCGCGACACGGGTCGACTCGTACCAGTCGCCATCGAGCCGCATCAACGCAAGGCGCTCGATCGGCGCATCCGGCAAGGTGTCGGCGAACCAGCCGGGCAGAAAGCGCACCCGGCGATCGAGCAGACCCACGCGCGCGAAAGCCTCGCGCACGGTCGCCAGATCGCTGCGCAGGAGGCCGACCGCGCGCATCAGGTGATGCCAGATCGCATCGCGTAGGTCGGTGACCGGGTCCGGCGCGGGCAGGCCCGCGAACGAATCGGCCACCCACACGCCGCGGCCGACGCCGCCGAACGCGGTCAGCGCGGCACGCATCAGAATCGTCACGCCGCCGCGCCATACGCCGGTTTCGATGAAGTCGCCGGGCACGCGTTCGTCGATCACCACGCGCGCCAACTCGACGACGTTATCGAGCAGCACGTCATCGCACATCGTCAGACGGCGCGACTCCTGGTGCATGTGGTTGAGCGCGTGCGCCATGCGTGAGGGCTCGATGCCGGCAATATCGGCAGCCGAGCAGCGGCGCGGCGCAAGCCATTCAGCGAACACACGGTCCGCCTCGGCGAGCCGCTCGGCGCAATCGTCGGCGGTGATCGGCGCCGCTCGAGCCGCCGCGCGATGCGCGGGATCATCGAGGTCGGCCGAGCCGCCAATGTAGCGGCGGATCATGGCCAGGTAGACATAGGCGCGCTCGTTATCGACGGCCAGCATGGATAGCCGCGGATCGGGGCCAGACGAAGAAGCGGAAGCAGGACGCGGAGGATTCGGAAGATTCAATTCCATCGCCGGTTCGGGTGGGCTCTCGGGCCGTTGTGCGCAGAGGGCGTTGCGCAGAAGCTGTCCCGCCAGATGGCGGGCGCTGCGGCAAGCGAGGCCAGTATCCCGCCGGGCCCGGGCACGGTTCGACTGAGGCGCGAATGAATGCATGCTCATGCGAACCACCGGCGCCTTGCCGTTTGCCGTTTGCCGTTTGCCGTTTGCCGCTTGCCGCTTGCCGCTTGCCGCTTGCCGTTTGCCGCTTGCCGCTGCCGCTGCCGTCCTGCCGTCCTGCCGTCCTGCCGTCCCGCCGTCCTGCCGTCCTGCCGTCCTGCCGTCCTGCCGTCCTGCCGTCCTGCCGTCCTGCCGTCCTGCCGTCCTGCCGTCCTGCCGTCCTGCCGTCCTGCCGTCCTGCCGTCCTGCCGTCCTGCCGTCCTGCCGTCCTGCCGTCCTGCCGTCCTGCCCGGCAAGTATGTGTGCCCGTCGTACCTGCGTGCGGTTTTCGATCCAGTCTTTCGTATCGAGCGAGGCAGTAGCGCGCCGGATCAGGTGTGATGCCAATATTGCCCGCCCGCCCCTTGCTCCCATGACCGGTTTTTCGCCCCGCCCCGTGCAGCCGCCGCGCCCCTCGACGCTGTGCCTCATGGCCTGCTGCCTGCTCGCCCTCACCGGCTGCGCGACGGCGCCCAAACCGCCGCCGACCTCCGACGAATCCCTACCCACGGCATTGCGCGCCAGCCAGGACGAAGTACTCCAGGAAGTCATGACCACCCACGGCGACGAAACCTACGTGTGCCGGCGCATCAGGACGAGCCCGCCCGCCTTCGGCGTGACCGCGCGGCCGGACACGCTGCCCGGCGTCGCCCGCGACGGTACGCAACTGGCCTGGGATCCTCTGGGCTCCGAAGCAATTCTCGTCGACGCCGCAGGAAAGAGCGTCGGCACCGTCGCGCCGGGCCGTTACTTCCTCTCCTACGACGGCAGCTACGTGATCGGCAATATCGTCGCCGAAAGCCAGGTTGGTGCGAATGCGCTGACCTGGGTGCGCTACACGGCCCGCTTCGTCGCCGCCCCACGCCCCGGCGAAGGCCGTTTCGCCGACGTCAGTTCGATCCAGCGCATCGACACCTCGGGCGGTTTGCCGCCCCAACCGTTGTGCGAACTCGAAGGCGCGCATCTGCTCGTGCCGTACGGTGCGACGTATATGTTCTACCGCGCGAGGGGCCACGCGCCTGCTGCACTGCCTGCGAATCAGGCCTCGCGGTAACCCCCGCGTCGAATGGGACCGCGGTAGCGCTGCTCAAGCGCTGACGCCGGCCGACTGCTGTACATGGGAGTCGATGATGCAATTTGGTCTGTTCATGACGCTGCCCGCGCCCGAGCCAAAGCCCGCCGCCGAGTTGTACCAGCGCGCGATCGCCATGGCCGAAGCCGCCGATACGCTCGGTTTCAGCCACCTGTGGCTTGCCGAACATCACTTCACGAACTATTCGCACTCGTCGCGGCCGCTGATGCTGCTGTCCCATATCGCCGCGCGCACCCGCCATCTGCGTCTCGGCCCGGCGATCGTGCCGGTGCCGCTGCATCATCCGCTCGTGATCGCGGAAGAACTCGCCACGCTCGACGTGCTGAGCGGCGGACGCGTCGAGGCCGGCCTCGGCAGCGGCTATCAGCGCTACCAGTACGAGCGCTTCCAACTTGTCAAAGGCGCCACCTCGGCCCGCGACGACGAAGCGATCGACGTGCTATTGCAGGCCCTACGCGAACCTCTGTTCTCGCATCACGGCGAACACTTCAGCATTCCCCGCACCGGCCTCGTGCCGCAACCGCTGCAACGCGCGATGCCGGTGTGGCTGGTCGTCAATTCAAGCCGGCGCGAGTCGGTCGAACAGGCCGTGCGGCGACGCGCAAACCTCTTCACCGGCGTGCTCGAACCCATTTCGAAGCTGACCGCCGTACGGCGCCACTATCCGGACCTCGCCACCGGGCTCTCGACAGTACGCATCGGCACACAGCGGCCGGTGTTCGTCGCACAAAACGAAGCGCAGGCCCGCGAGGCCGTCGAGCATGCCCGCTGGAACGGACGCGCGACGCTGCGCCTGCGTCACGATATGGGTGACGTGGTGGACGGCATGGTGCCGGCGCAGCCCCTGCCCGACGAACCCTCCGATGACGTGCTGCGCAACGATTTCCTTGTGATCGGCACCGCCGACGAATGTATCCGCCAGTTGCGCCGCATTCGAGGCGGGCTCGGTTGCGACTACTTCAGCGCAAGTTTCTGGTTCGGTTCGATGCCGCACGACATGGCGATGGAATCGATGCGCCGCTTCGCACGCGACGTGATGCCCGCATTCGCCGGCGATGGGCCTGGAGCGGGCGCGCAACGAGCAGCGGCGTCGCGCCCGCAATGGGAAGCCACGCTCACGTGGTGAAGCGCGTGGTGAATAAAGCGCTGAACCCATTCAGCACGCATGACACGCTTGCCCGCGCGCCCCATTCGCCGCCGACACGTTCGCATCCTCGTTCCAAACTTCGGACTTGCAGCACCGCCGTGTGACGTGGCGATGAAAATTCGTCATCGTCGGCAATCAGCCGATGCGACCGTCCTCACCTGGGAGACCGCTCGTGCCATTCGGGATTCGCAACCCTTTCTCACGCGGCGCGCCGCCGGTTCAGCAACAGCAGCAACCCGCGGCCCCACAGCCGAATCAGCCGCAGGCCAATACGCCCCTGCCCGAAACGCGCGTGGTCGGCGGCCCGCTCGACAAGCTGCGCGCATTGCGCAACCATCTGCCCAGCGCGCCGGTGCAGACGCCGCTTGCAACGGGGCAGACGCGCAGTGACCCGATGCCGCAAGGCTCGCCCTTCAACGACCTGACCGGCAGCGGCGCGAGCCGCGCCTATACGCCGTTTCATACGCGCACGACGGTGCGCGCGTCGCGGCCCGCGCCGGAGATCGAGCCGAGCGCGCAGCAGATGCACACGCCGAAGCCCAACGCAAGCACTCCGCTTGGCGTCAAATCGCACAACAACACCAATGTGAAGAGCGCGGTCGGCAAGAACGAGCGCGCCGCGTCGCAAGCGAGCACCGAACTGCGCAACGAGGCCGCGGCCGACGCGCATCTTGCCGCGAGCTTTCCGGCCGAACCGGGCACCCAGTTCGAAACCGACCGCAACGCGCTGCTGCACGACATCCGCGAAGCGATTCCACAAGCGCGGCGCGGCGATCCGCCGCTCGCCAAGGCGCGCTTTCTCGGTCACGCGCTGGCGGAAGCGACGGGCGGCAACGTGCAGCGCGCGAACGACGTGCTCGGCGTGCTGCAAGGCACGATCGCGCATCCCAACGCGCAGCAGGCGCGCGATGCGTTTGCCACCCGCTGCGCGATGGCGCGCTCGCAAGCCGCTTTCCACGCGCTGCGCGACGTCGAGGCGGCGCCGCCGCTGGGCGGCAATCTCCAGGCGCCCACCGAGCGCGACCGCAAGGTCCACGCGCAAGCCGACTGGCAAACCTGGCGCGCCGCGGACACACTGTTGTCGGCATGGCCGAACGGCATGGAAAAACCCGGCTCACTGCGTGAACTCGGCGAAGCGGCCAACGCCATGCTGCCGGCCGCCGAACGCCACCCCAACACCCAGGTCGCGCAAAGCCAGCAGCAAGCCGCGATCAGCCTCGCGCTGGCGCCGCATACGCAGACTGCCAAGGCGATGCTGTGCGGCAACGCGCTGCTCGACAATCCGCGCGCGCAACCGGACACGCGTTTGCGCTCGGCTTACCTGGCGCATCGCAACGGGATCGCCGAAGCCGATGTCGGCCAGGTGCAGAACCGGATGTTCTCGGTGGTCAAGCACGCGCAGCGCAATGCCACCTCGGCACGCACCGGTTCGTGGATGAACCGCACCGCGCAGCGTTTTCGCAGCGGCGTCAAGCAAAGCTTCGGCCACGAGAAGGACCCGATCTCGGCGCTCGGCATGGGTACTGCCGGCGGTCTGATGGATCATCCGGACAAGGACTTCAGCACGCTCCAATCCATCGATACGGTGGTCGATGCGCTGAATACGCAGGTGGTGAGCGCACCGCAACGGCGGCGCGGCGAAGCGCCGAACAATGCGACGATGAACGCCGCGGTGCGCGCCGCCGCACTGCGCAACTGGAAGGCGAGCATCGGCACCAAGGGCTGGTTGCGCGACGATACGAAATTCGGCCGCCTGCAGCGCAACCAGATTGCGCGCGACGTTGCTGGCGCGCTGAACGTCGACAGGAACACGGTGCGCGACAGCCCGGCGTTCCGCGATCTGCCGAACATGAACGCCGAGACGCTGCGCGCCTGGGCCACCGAATCGGGCGCGGACATGAATGCGCCGATCGGCGCGACCGGCCGCACGCTCGGCGAAAATCTCGACCGTATGCAGGCGATCCGCCAGGATCCGGTGGCGACGCCGGCCACGCCGCAAGGCAATATCGATTCGTTGTGCCATCTGGTCGAAAACGTGCCGAAAACGTGGAGCGTGCAGATGTCGAGCGGCGGCGTGTATGGGCTGGACGCGAACATCTCCGAGAATATCGCGACCGCGCTCGGGCTCGTCGGCGCGCCGAGCGCGTCGGTGGCGCCGGACGTGCGCTATCTGAAAGGCCGTCACGCGCTGCTCGAAGTCGGCTCCACCTCGCATCACGGCGAGATGTTCATCGGCACCGACAACCGCAAGTCCGCGCACCTGGGCGTGGGCGGCTTCATTGGCTGGTCGCTCGCTGGCGGCAAGGCGATGGCAAGCGGCTACGGGTCCGTGATCGGCGGACGCGACACCAGCAATCCCCGCGGCGTGGTGATCCGCACGCCGTTCGACCAGACCGGCAGCAACGATCCCGAGGCATGGCGCGGCAAGATGACCGACGTGGTGCGCACGCTCGGCGGAGCCGGTCCCGGAGGACAACTGCCGCGCACCAAGGACGAATTGTGGAACGGCATGGCGGACAAGTTCTTTGCCGATCCGGACGTGTCGATCGGCTGGGTCGACAACAAGAGCCGTTCGAACTACGGCTCGGTTGCCGTGACGGGTGGCGCGCGTTACGTGAGCCCGGCCAACGTCAAGTTCGGGCCGCTCGTCACGGCCGAGGCCGTGCTCAGTTCGAGCAAGGCACATGCGACCGATCAGAGCGGCGCGCGCAACGTCGACAAATCGAGCAGCGGGCATCGCTTCGCGGTCAACGGCAGCGCCACGCTGGTGGCGAGCCCGCCGCCGGTGCCGATCGGCAACGTCGGGCCCTTCAACTCACTGTCGTTTTCGAGCGCGCCGCTGGTGGGCTTCGGCACGACCCTGATGCAGACCGGCACCGGTTCGACGCTGCGGCTCTATGAAGAAAGCGGCGACATCGTGCCCGAGCGCACCTATCGCGACACCGAGTTCACGAGCGTCGGCAACTACCTGCAATACATCGACAGTCGCAATGACGAATGGACTCATTCGATGAACGGCGACCAGGCGGCGTTGAACCTGTACCAGACCAAGGTCAAGCTCAACGCGACTCGCGGCAATCAGTACTACGGCGAGCGGCAGCGCATCGTGCCGCAGGCGGCCGCCGAGATCAACGCGTATCGCGGCACGCTGCGCATGTACGAGCAGGGCGGCCGCACGCCGAGCGCCGACGAGCAGAGGGAAATGCTGCGGATTCGCGGCGAGATCGCGCGTCTGCTCGAGTCGCCGGCAAGCTGGACGAATCACGTGCTGTACAGCTACGAGTCGAATTCGGCCTCGCGCACGTCGGGGCTTTCGTATGTCGGCACCGCGCAGGCGGTCAAGCAGGTTAGTGCGCAGCGGGAACTGAGCTATCTGTCGGCTCAGGTTTGATCGAGGCGCGCCGCGCCTTCGAGCACGGCACGCACCCGCTCACCCATCCCGTCGAAGCGGGCGCGTTGCAGGCGCGCATAGTCGCCGTATGCGCCCAGCAACGCGCCGCGCACACCTTCATCGCGCAGCGATGCAATGGCCGCGAGCGCGGCCTGCGCGCCGCCGACGTCATCGCAGGCCGCGCTCCATCGCGCGCAACCCGCCTCGCTCAGCAAGCGCTCGATGCGCGCGTCCATCGACAGCCCGAACACCGGCACGCCATGCGAGATCGCGAGCACTGCCGCGTGATAGCGTGTCGTCACCACACATGCGGCATGCGCGACCGTGGCGGCCACTTCGTCGAGCGTCTGCGGGCCGCGCGCGACGATCTCGATCGGGAACGGCACACGGGCCGCCAGATCGGCGCAGGCGCCGCGATCGAGTTGCTCCATGCCCACCAGCACCGGCGTGTACCCCTGCTCCCTCAAGCCGACAGCAATCCGCGCGAATCGATCCAGATAGGCGTGATAGGCCTCGGCGCGCGACGCGTCCCAGCAGTGGAAATGCAACGGCCCATAGCGCAGCGGCGATACTTCGCGACGCGCGTCGAGCTCACGCGCTCGCGCCGCGTCGGCGTGCACCGGCCACCAGAACGGATTGTTGGGACAGAGCACCGCGCGCCGTGGGCCGTGCGGCCCATCGTGAGCCCGATCGCGCACTGCGGAGTGTGCCCGATAGGTCCACGCGGTATCGGCGCCCGCTTGCGCGCTCACACCGAGCGACGCGAGCTGCGCGCGCGCCGCGTCGTTGCGGCAAATGACTTCTCCGGCCTGCGCGTGGCGTTCGACAAAGCGCGTGAGCGCTGCGCTCATCGTGCCGCTATCGACACCGTACGCAATCGCCGCCCGCCCGTGCGCATGCGCGAGCGCGATTCCGCCGATCAGCACGCCCGCCAACGAGTCGGAAAACTTCGACGTATAGGTCGAGCCCTCCACGTTCAGCACGAGATCGGCGTCGCGCACGGCGGCGTCGAGCGCATCGGGCAGATACGGCAGCGCGGGCATGAGACGCGGCGTGCCGGCAAGCAGCGGATGATCGAAGCAGTCGCCCAGCGCGAACAGCGTGATACGGGGCTCGCGCGGCGCGAGCAGACGACGCAACTGCGCGATCGTCTCGATCGTGCGCAGATCGGCACCGGTATTGCCCGCGCCGCTGTAGCCGAGCAACAGCACGCGCGGCGTGTCGCGCAATGTGTTGCGCGGCGCGTTTCGATTTTCTCCGGGATCGCTGCGCACGGGCGCACGCCGCGCCGCGTCGATGCGTCGCCGCATGTCGTCGAGAAATACCTCGTCTGGCGCGGGAGCGTCCGCATATCGGTTCAGCGCGGCGAGCGACCGCTGCAATGGGCTGTCGGCAAGGTCCCAATCCATCATGCCGCACCTAACGCTTGAGCAAGTTGCTGCATTTGCAGCGCACCGGAGTACGGATCGACCGCCACTTCGACGATCGTCACGCCGGCGTGATCACGCGCCTCTGCGAGCGCCTCGTCCAGCGTGTCTCGCGTCTCGACACGGCGATGCGCCAGCCCGAACGCCTGCGCCAGTGCGCCGATATTGAGCTGGTAAGGATTGCGGATCGTGCGCCGATAAGCCGGTGCTCGCGAGATCGGCAAGAAGTCGAAGATCGCGCCTCCGCCGTTGTCGAGCACGCATAGGCAGGCCGGCGTACTCACACGTTGCGCGCTCGCCAGCGAGGAGAGATCGTGAATCAACGCCTGATCGCCGAGCAGCAACAGACCCGCATCGCGGCGCGCGAGCGCTTCGCCGATGAACGTCGCCAGCGTGCCGTCGATGCCGCTCACACCGCGGTTCACATAGATAGTCTGGCGCGCGGCACGCACGTCGTAGCCGATATCGGCGTGACGCATCGACATGGAATTGCCGAGATGGACGAAGGCAAAGCCGGGCACAGCCAGCACGCGATGAACCGCCGACACTTCACCCCAGGGGAGCGCCGCAACGCACGCGCGCCGTTCGCGCGCACCGTAGGCGGCAACGCTCGCCCAGCGGTCACGCCAGGAAAAGGCGACGGGCGCGGCAGGCTTCGCCGCTGTGTTGGGACTGGCACTGGTACTGGCAGTCCGACGTAACGGCACGGGCACGGCCTCGCACAACGCCGCAGCCATCTCATCCAGCGTCGCTGGCGAAGCGGCGACCACCACATCGCGCGGATCCAGCGCCGGGTGCAGATAGTCATGCGCGACACGACAAGGCGCGATCTTGATGGTGGGCACGTCGGCATGCGTTTCGAGGTACGCATGCAGCACCGGCATGACCGGCGCGAGGCCGAAGCGCACGATCAGTTCCGCGCGCGCCGACGCGAGCCGCGCCGCGCCGCCGAACACATCGAATGCGTTGACGATCAATGCGCCCGCCGCGCCGTGCGCAGCCGCTTGCGGCGCCAATGCAAACGGCCCCGAGCGCAGCCCGCTGCCCGCATCGGCAAGCACGGGAAAGCCACTCGCCGCGGCCAGCGCGAAGATCGCCTCGGGTGGCACGCCCGGTTCCGGGCCGACCACGATCAACCCGTCGAGACCGTCACTGAGCGGTCGGCTGCCGCGCCTCGCGAGCACACGCGCCATGACGCGTTCGACGATCAGCGTGGCAGACCTGTCGGATAAGCGGGAGTCGGCGTATAGAGACGCGCTGCGATCTTGCGAAGCAGTGGGCGCACATGCGCCGCTGTCTGCCTCGGTCCGCGCGGCTCGTGCCGCGCGGACCGTCCCGAGCGACACCGGCTGCGTTTCGAGCGCGTCGTAGACACCGGCCAGCGGAACGTTCAGATGCACTGGACCACGCGTTGGCCGCATCGACGATGGATGCGCGTCGGCGCGTGACAGGCTGTCGCCGAGATCGGGCACGCCCTCGAACATGGCGGCCAGCACGGCCGCGATCTCGCCGCGCGCTCGCTCCACGGCTCGTGCGGAGTCCTCGGGATCGGCCAGGTCCGCCTGTGCGCGCACGAACGCGCGGGTCGCACCGAGATGGTCCGCCGTCTGTCCGAAGCCAGCGCCGCGCAGCCCACGCGGCCGGTCGCACGTCAGTACGACAAGCGCCACACCGCAGGCGTCCGCTTCGGTCAAGGCCGGCAAGACATTGGCAACCGCCGAGCCGGACGTCGTGACGATCGCGACCGGTGCGCCGCTCGCTTTCGCGATCCCGAGTGCGACGAACGCGCCGCTGCGCTCGTCCGTACTGATCATTTCGACGGCGATTCGTGGATGCGCGTCGAGGGCAAGACACATCGCGCTCGCGCGGCCACCGGGACACAACACCGCATGACGCACACCGGCCGCGCTCAACATCTCGACGATGAACTCCACCCATACCGTGTTGAGTGATTCACCGCGCGCCGCGGTGGCGGGAACGGCGCTCATCACGCCAACGCTTGCGAAGTGTCCGCCACCGGCGTAATCGCGATCGTGCGCGCCTGCGCAGCGTTCGCCCCTTGCTCCGCCGCAATCAGCCGCTCCATCACGCGTCGTGCGCGAATCGCGCCGGCGTCGATGGGCAGCAGCGCCGGCTGCATCGCCCAGAAGTCGTTGTCGCCGAGATTCTTCTGCTGCGCTTCGAGCATCGGCAAGTCTTCGCACTCGAACGGCTTCATCAGACCTTCGACGGCATAGCGCACCAGACCGCGCGCCGCGTCGCCCATCTCACTGGGCAGACCGAACGCGAAGAAATAGTGTGTCGTGCACTCGGTTTCCGGCGTCAGCCAATGCGCGGACGGCGCGATCAGCCCCGCTTCGCGCGGCATGCCCGCCGCCGTTACGCCGACCACGATGGAGAGCAATCCGGGAGGCGTCCAGCGCACATCCATCCAGCGATCCACCCGCGTGCCGGGTGGAATCCCGAAGCCTTGCGCGACGAACGGCTGCAGCGCTTCGTCGTAAGTGCTGCGGCGAACCCAGACTGTATCTCCGAGACTGCCCGACTGCACGTCGCCGCGTGCAATTGCCTCGCTGCCGAGCGTGTCGGGATGGAGGAACTGGAAGTGGCTCAGATCGAGCAGGTTATCGGCGCTCAGCTGATAGTGGGCGCGCGTATGCAGATAACCGTCGTGCGTGACGTTGGTCGCGGGATCGACGAAAGGAAACGACGGCACCAACGCCGCGTCGGCGTGGGCGGGGTCGCCCGGCCAGAACCAGATGGCGCCGTAACGTTCGATCGACGGGTACGCACGCACCTTCGCGCCCGCCGGCACGCGGCCGTCGCCGTGCGGATTGTGCACGCACTGCCCGCTCGCGTTAAAGCGCAGACCGTGATACGGACATTCGAGCACGCCGTCGACGATACGGCCTTTCGAGAGCGGCGCGAAGCGATGCGCGCAGCGATCGTCGAGCGCGACGGCACGCTGTCCGGCATCGCGATACAGCACTACCGGCCGCCCGAGCAGCGTGCGCGTGAGCGGCAGGTCGGCGCGAACCTCGTGCGCAAAAGCGGCGACATGCCAGGCGTTTAACAGAAAGGACATGAGACCACTCGCAATGGAATCGGCAGAGGAAAAACACGGCGCGGCGCCGCATTGGGCGGCCGCCTCATGCGAGTGTAATTAGCCCGGTCATCCCACAGATTCAACAAAGCTCAGGCAAATGCGAAGCCGCATTCACAAAATGCGCATTCGAGATGCTCAACAAAGATAAATACGGCTTGCGAACCTGAAAGGTGCTGCGAACCTTGCTTCGCATGCGATTCCCGGCGGCCCGGGTCTCTTTTACCCGTTAAGGCAAACGATAAGGTAATTGATGCCGAATTCGTATTTAGCCGTTCATCTCCCGGCTAATAGCCGCGATCTGTCCGGTTATTGACCGGATTGAAACGATGCGAAACAAATTCCGAATCTTTCATGCTGCTTCAGTGCATGTTAGGGCGAAACAATTCGTTACAGCCCTGATATTTTAAGGACCGTAATTTTCGGGACAAGCAACGCGGTTTGGGAAGCAAACTTATGCATCAATCCCCGGAGGGCATGTTGAAATTCGCCGTGATGACTACCAGCAGCAGCCTGTTCAATCTGATTTGCCAATGCTTTCGCGACGATACGATCGAATGCTGCCGCTTCCTCGATGACGTCGCGCTCTCACGGGCGATCTATCGGGAGGACTATCACGCCATTCTTGTGGACGCGGCAACGGGAATCGACGCGACGCGCGCGGTCTTCGCAAGGCGAGCCTGCTATGGCGACCGCCGCGCGCCGTTGATCGTGATCGGCGCGTTTGCCGATCGCGACAGCATCGAGCGCGCTTTCGAAGTCGGCGCCGACGACGTCGTGCTCTCACCGATCGACCAGGGAGAACTCGAAGTACGCACCTACCAGGCATTGCGCCGCTTTCAGTCGCCGCCGCCGTTGCAATCCGAAGATCGGGCCGAACTCGGCCCTTACCGGCTGGACCGGCGTACCGGCACGGTGCTGGTGGACGAACGCGAAATCCGCCTGACGGTTCGTGAGTTCGCCATCGCCTGGCTGCTGTTCTCGCGCGCGGGTGAATATGTGAGCCGCCGGCAGATTGCCGGTGCGATCTGGAGCAGTACGGAAGATATCGTCGGACGCACGCTCGAACAGCACATCTACAAACTGCGCAAGAAGCTGGGGCTGAACGGCGCGTCAGGCGTTCAGCTACGCACGATGTATGCACACGGATATCGCGTCGAGTTGTGCGACGGCAAGCAGGATGCCGATGCCATCATGCCGGAGATCAGCGAGGCCGAGCGGGCCGTCAATGCGATCGAGGCGATCACAGAAGTCGTCGATATCGCTCGCGACGAAGCGAACAGACAAGGCATCCGGCAAACCGCGCGCGTTTCCCGAACGCTCGATGTCCACGAAAAAGACAGTGAAGCCGCTCGCAGCGCGCAACCGTGGGCTCAGTATGCCGCCATGTGGCACAGCGGCACCGCGCATATCGTGAACCCGGTTGTGGGCATCGGCACGCGCGGTGCCGAATCGTCGGTAAGCGAGGCTTCGTCGGCCTTGTCGTCGTTCCCGATTCCCGCCGCGCTGCTGGGCAGCAACGGGCGGCGGGGCTAATGCACGGGCAAAGGGACGCACACCACCGCTGAGGAAAGCGGGTGTGCCAATCGCAAGTGGGGGCACTTACGACGTCGAACTTGACGCCCCACGTGCCCCCGCGTTCAGCAGCGGCCTTCCGATTACAGATCCAGCACTCGCGGCGACAACAGAAAGACGCGTTCCATATGCGAGCGCTCATCGTTGTTGTAGCGGAACAGTGCGCCGATCAGCGGAATTTTCGATAAGCCCGGCACGCCGGTCACGCCGTTCGAGTTGTTGTCCACGCTATAGCCGGCGATCAACAGGCTCTCGCCCTGGCCGACAAAGGCCTGCGTATTGATCTCGCTGCTGGTGATGACCGGAATGTTGTCGACCTGCTGGCCGGTGAGCTGACCGTCTTCGATATGCACTTCGAGCTTGATGCGCATCTGGCCGTCCTCCTGCACGACCATCGGCAGCACACGCAGCGAGACGCCGGTCGACACGCTGTACAGATCCGCCGATGTATAACCGGACACACGCACGAAGAACTTGGTCTTGTTGTCCATTACGGCTTCGACGTTGTCGAGCGTGGCGACCTTCGGCGACGCATCGATCTTTGCCTTCGAGGTGGTCTGCAACGCGTTGACGCGCGCCATCAGATAACGCCCCGCATCGCCGAGCACGGCGGTAATCGAGGCGCCGACCGGTGTCGCTGAGACCACCGTGGTGCCGTCGGCGAGTGTCGTGGTGCCGAAGTTCGGGTTGATCGAGCCGTTCGCGTAGCTGTTCTGCTGATAGGTTCCGGTACCGGTCTGGAAGTCGAGATGACTGTTATGCGCGCGCCAGTCCACGCCGATTTGCGCGAGCACGTCGTCGTCGATTTCAATGATGTGCGCTTCGATCTCGATCAGCTTGGGTCGCGTGTCGAGCTGATCGATCAGCGAAGCGTACTGGTCGATGCGCTGCGGCGTATCGCGGATCAGCACCGAGTTGGTGGTCGGATCGGGCTGCATGATCGGCAAGGTCAGATCGCCGCCGCTTGGCGGGCTCGTCTGCGAAGCGCCAGGCGCATTCGCGTAGCCGACGTTGCCGGTGCTGCCGTAGTTGGACGGCTGCGCATTGCCGACCAGCCCGCCGAGCGCCCCACCCTGGCCGTCGGCCATATTGGGCGGCAACGGCGGGTTCAGCTGGCCGCCGCCGCTATTGCCTCCGCCCACGTCGTTCATGGCCGGCACGCGCTGCATGTTCGGCGCTACCGAGGTCTGCGACTGACCGCCGCCCTTCTCCTGCCTGGCGTGATACATGTTCGACAGCACGGTGGCCACACCCGGCACGGTGATCGTGTTGCCGTCGATCTGCACCTTGTGATCGGCGGCCCATGCGTGCTTGAGCTTGAACACGCGAATCACCGAGCCGCTGCGGCGGCTCGCATTGTCGTCGAGGCGTTTTGCGATCTCGCTCACCATCTGCACATACTGCGGCGGACCGTTGACGATCGCCGTGCCCGCGCTCTCGTCGTATACGACCGGGAAGCGCGCGTCGTCGACACTCATGGTATGCAACGCTGCTCGCAGATCGGAAGCGGATGCGTGATCGAGCTTGATCACCTGGTGGGTGACGTCGTTGGCGCTGCTGATCGACAGCACGCTGCCGTCATAGAACCAGACGAAACCGAACGTCGACGCCAGCGTGTCGAGAAAGCGCTGCGGCGACATGTCGAAGCGGCCCGTCACCGCGCCCTGAACATTGCCCGCGATCGACGCGGCCACGCCCTGGCTCGCGGTGAAATCGCGCAGCACGTCTTTGAGATCCTTGCCTTCGACGGCGATATGCACCGTCGTACCGCGCCACCGCACGGGCGCCGCACTGGCGGGTTGCAGCGTGCTCAACGTGAGGGACGCCGCGAGCCACGCGGCGCAGAACAGCGTCTTCGATTTCATGGAGTCGACTGTGTGAGGGTGATGGAAAAAACCGCGAGCGCCGCAGCGCAACCGGAGCAGCAACCCGTGCCGCAAGCGCGGCGGCGCTATCGTTCGAGCGTCTCGGACGGCGCTTCATGAAACTGCTTGCGATAACCGTTGACGAGCGTCGAGCGGTTTTGCACGCCCCATTTACTCGCGGCGCCCAACACGCCGCGATCGCTCGAATACGACCGGTCGGTGAGTTCCGCGCGAATCCGCTCCATGCGTTGGCGCCGGATCAGTTCGGTCGGCGACAGGCCGAGGAAATTCTTGAACGCGCTTTGCAACGCGCGCTCGGTCACGCCGATCTCGGCCGCTACTTCGCGGACCGACAGATCACGCCGGTCGAGGTTGTCGAGCACGTAGCTGTACGCGCGGCGATACTTGGCAGGCAGACGCGCGCCGACATCGTCGAGCTGGGGCGAGGCCTTCGCGCCGCGCTGCAGGAACGGCGCGCGCGTTTGCGAATCTTCGCGCAGGCATTGCATGGCCACGAGCGCATAGCGGCTATAGAGTTGCAGCGACTCCTGCGCGCGGCCTTCGGCCTGGCGCGTTTTGGCGCTGCAGTAGAGATATTCGAGCTGACGGTGGCCGGTGGTGCCGTTGCGGCCGATCTGATGCAGCGGTTCGAGAATCGAGCAGGCCAGATGAGGCGCCGCGCCCGCCAGCGTCGCCAGCGCGATTTCAAGGCGCAGCGTGCGCTGATAGTCGCCGATTCCCTGCTCGCGCGACCAGTGCAGATGCTGCTGCAATGCGCCGATCGCGTCACGATCCGCGCAGGCGGCCAGACGCAGTTGCTGCAGGTAGTCGATGCGCGCGCGCAGCAGCGGCGAGCGTACGCCGAACACCGCGCGCGCGAGACTGTCCACGCTTGCATCGGCACCCCGGCCCGGCCGCGGCACGCGTTCGCTCGACAAGCCCGATTGCCAGTAGACATGATCGCGCAACGCCGTCGCGTTACGCACTTCCATCTGCACGGCGAGGTCGAAGCGCAGCGTGCCGAGCAACGCGTGCCAATGACCCGCTGCATCGTCGAGATCGCGCTCCACCCGTTCAACGAGATCGTCGATGGCGTCGACGGCTTCGCTCGTGCGGCCCAGTTCGTAGAGCACGCAGACAATGCCGAAGTGCGCTTCCACGGCGCGCGCCGGTTCGATGCCGGGCTCATCGGCCACACGTGAAAAGCACGCCAGCGCTGTGCCGAGGCGATGCCGGAAAAACGCCTGCCAGGCGGCGTTGCGGCACGACGCGGTACGAATGGCATGCTTGGACGAGCGACTCAGCTTTTGCGAACGACGGTAGTTCTCCTCGGCCTCGACTTCGATGCCGAGCATCAGTTGCATGTCGGCGTGCAGTTGCAGCGCATGCGGGGCGAATTCGGCGTGACCCGCTTCGTCGGCCCAGCGACTCGCGAGCTGGCTCGCGGCGTTCAGCTTGCCGTCGAGCAACGTCTCGAGAAAACGGCTGGACAATGCCGGGTGAGCAGACGGTGCGGGCGTCGCGAGCGCGGATACCACGGGGAAGTAAAGCATCGAGAACATGGACGACTCCTCTGAGTGCGGGAACGCGTCGCAGGCGACATGCGCGATGCGTCGAGTGGAGTCAATGTAGCGAGCCGCCTGAAGCGAAGTTTCAATTAATCTGATATTTGCGGCGCATTTGAGAAGGTTTGAGTTTTGCATCGATGCGGCCGCGCAGCCGCGTTTCGCCACGCATTCTCAACGCAAGCTCAAGGCTTGCCTGACGGCGTCGCAAGGTTCGGCGTGCTCGATGCGTTCGGTGTCGCCGAAGGGGCCGGCGTTTTCGTCTTTTCGTTCAGTACGCGAAACTGCGCTTCGAGACCGCGCAAGGTCACCTGATCGCGCACCTGGTCGACAAAGATGCCGACGAATAGCGCCAGCATCAACACCGTCACCGCGCCCTTGACCGGCTGACTGAGTGTCATCAGATCGAGCTTCGAGGCGGACTTCGCGGCAAAGCCGAAGGCGAAATCGACCAGCAGCAGAATGAACATCATCGGCGCGGCGAGCTTGGCAATGGTTTGCATCAGCGTGTCGGTCTGCGTGAGCACGAACGATTCGAGTATGTTCGATACGTTCGGCCCCGCCGACACGATCGGCCACCAGTGATACGACTCGTACAGCGTGCCGAGCAGAAAGGTCATGCCGCCGAGCGCCCAGAACGCGACGGCGGCGATCTGTCCGAGCAGCGTGGCGGTCGGCGTCGATTGCTCCTGACGGGTGGGATTGGTGATCTGCACGTTGTTATAGCCGGTCAGGTCGTCGATATAGGTGCCCGCGCCCTCCGCGACCCAGAACACGACCGAGGCCGCAAAGCCGATCACGAGTCCGATCAGCGCTTCACGCAACCCCACTTCCAGCAGCATGACGCCGTGCAGCGATTGCATGAACGCGACGGGCTGACCGTAAGCGACATAGGCGCTGAACAGCACGACCACGGCATTGCGCACCACGCCTTGCAGCAAACCGTCCGCGGTCGGCGGGAAGATGAACATCACGATGAACAGGCGCAGCGAGCACACGCCGATCAACGTGATGTAGCCGACGAGCAGCGTGCCGAGTTGCGGCAGCGCGGAAAAGATGTCGTTCATGGGTGCGCTCCGCGCGCCTGAAAACGTCGCGCCAGCGCGGTTTCTTCAGCCTCCTCGTCGCTCGCGTCGCTGGCGGCATTGTCCTGAACGCGGCGAATGTCGCGAATCCGCTCGCCGCATAAATCGATGCGGCCTTGATTCAGCGCGATGTCGCGTTGCGTCTGCGCGATCGCGGCGCTATTGCTCTTTACCGCGGCTTCGGCCTGCGCGAGTTCCGTTTCGAGTAGGCGCAACCGGTCGCTCACCACGCCGATATACAAACGGCAGTTGTTCAGATCGTCGAGCGAGAACGGCTCGCTGCCCGTCATCATGCCGTCCATGCGATGCTGGTAGAACTGCAGCACGCCAGCCTCGTGCGCGTGTCGCTCGGCCTTGGCATCACGCGCGGCTTCGAGTTGAAGTTGCACATTGCGCTGCGCCGCGAGCGTTGCGCGCAAGGTTTCGTCCAGACGCCGGCGCCGCGTGCACGATCGCTCGAGCGCGACGATGCGCCGCTGCTGCATGCCCATCGATCCTGCGGCCATCAGCCGAGCCCGCTCAATTCGTACAGCAGCGCTTCGGTATCGCCCGGCGTGGCGTAGTCGCCGGTGCGCTGCGACAGAAACGCCCTGATCGCATCGGCCTTGCCGATGGCTTCGTCGGCGAGCGGATTGGAGCCGGGCTGATACTCGCCGATCTGCAACAGCATCTCCACCTCGCGATGCTTCGCCATCAGTTCGCGAATCCGTGCCGCAGCCTGCACGTAGGCGTCCGGCACGACCTGCGGCATGACGCGCGACAAACTACCGAGCACGTCGATCGCGGGGTACTGGTTCTTCGCCGCGATCTCGCGCGAGAGAATCATGTGGCCGTCGAGAATGCCGCGCACTTCTTCGGCGATCGGGTCGCTGCCGCTGTCGTCTTCGGCGAGCACCGTGTAGAGCGCGGTGATCGAGCCGGTCTCACCCATCCCCGCGCGTTCCAGCAAGCGCGGCAATTCGGCGAAGATGGACGGCGGGAAGCCGCGTCTTGCGGGCGGCTCGCCGGCCGCAAGACCGATCTCGCGGCCGGCGCGCGCGAAGCGCGTCAGCGAATCCATCATCAGCAGCACGCGCTGACCGCGGTCACGAAAGTACTCGGCAATCGCGGTCGCGACGTAGGCCGCCTTGGCGCGCTCCATCGACGAACGATCCGAGGTCGCGCATACCACGACCGAGCGCGCCATGCCCTCGGGTCCGAGAATCAGCTCGACGAACTCGCGCACTTCGCGACCGCGCTCGCCGATCAGCGCGATCACGTTGACGTCGCACGAAGCGCCGCGCGCGAACATGCCGAGCAAGGTGCTCTTGCCGACGCCGGCCGGCGCGAAAATGCCCATACGCTGGCCCTCGGCGAGCGTCATCATCGCGTCGACGGCGCGCACGCCGGTCGGCAACGGCGCCTCGATCATGCGGCGGCTCATCGGATCGGGGGGCGCCGCGAAAATCGGCCGCAGCGTGTCGGAACGAATCGGGGGGCCGCCATCCACGGGTTCGCCGAGACTGTCGATCACGCGGCCGAGCAACATGTCGCCGACTTTCACCGCGAGCGAGCGGCCGAGACCGATTACCTGAGTCGAGCGCGAAATGTTTTCGAGGCGCGAGAACGGCGAGAGCAGCGCGACCTCGCGTGTGAAGCCGATCACCTCGGCATGCTGAAGCAACGTTCCGTTCGGCGCGCGCAATTCGCACAACTCGCCGAGCGACAGATCGAGACCGGCTACCTTGATCAGCGTGCCGATCGCCTCCAGTACTTTGCCGGTGCGCGTCACGCCCGGAACAGCAAGAATCTCGCGTTCGATCTCGTCGGTAAGCCGGTCGAAATCGATCGTCCGGGTGAACCACGGCGTGCTCATGCCGCTTCCCCGTCAGCGCGACTCTCGTAGTCGTCGGCGTCGTTATCCGCATCGACGCGCGCCCGCTCTTCACCCTGGGCATCGGCTTCTTCCACCGAGCGTTTCAGCGCGCGCGACACGGCGCTGCGCATCGCGCGCAATTGCGTATCGAGGCTCGCGTCGACGGTGCCGAAGTCGGACTCGCACACGCAACTGCCGGGCTCGAGCCGCTTGTCCGCCATCACCGAAAGCGGTATGGGCTGACCGAGATCGCGCCAGCGCGAGGCAAGCCGGTCGAAGGTGGCCTTGGCCTCGGCATAGTCGTCGGGGTGGACCGCGACACGCAGGTAGGTCGCGCCTTCCACGATGCGGTCGACGGTGGCGAGCGCCCGCTCGAACAATGCCTCGTGCCGCTCCACGCGCACGATCTGCTCGACCGCCGACGCGACGATCTGCGCGAGCCGCTCGCGCATGCGGATCTGCAACTGGCTCTGCGCGTCCGCGACGTCGGCGAGACGCTGCATCCAGTCGGCGAGCGCGCGGTCGCAGCCGTCGCGATAGCCCTGCTCGCTGGCGGTGTCGTATTCGCGCTGCGCCTGTTCGGCGATGGCCGCGGCCCGCGCATGCCCCGCGTCGACGATGCTCGCCGCCTCCTCGCGCGCGCTCGCAAGCAGCGCATCGCGATCGGCGGCGAGCGCCGCATACGCCGCATCGATCGAGACCAGTTCGCCGAAGGTCGCACGGGGAATCACATCGGCGGCCGCGCCGACCCGGGCTGACGAACCACAGACGTCGATATCGCCCAGGGCGGAGCGCGCGTGCTTCAACCAAATAGCCATGCAAACTCCGGTAGCAGATCGGATAGACGCGCGAATAGCCTGGCGGAACCGGGCGCGTCGAGCTCGTCGGGCACGCACGCGAGCCATGCCGGCGTGAGCAGCGCGCGCGGCAACGCGAGCCTCAGCAAGGGAAACGCCACACGCATGCTGTCGTTCGCACTGCCTGCACCGTTTGCTGCGTTGACCCGGCCCAGGTCACGCAGGAGCAACGCACAGCCTTCCGCCGCCAGCGTGCCGGCATCCAGTGCCGTCAACGGCGGCATCGCCGCCCGCGCGGCCAATCGTGCGATATCGGGCGCATCGGCGAGATGGGCGTCCTGAGTGAGGCGGTCGATGCCCACACCCGTCCATTCCGAGAGTTGCGATCGCGTGCGCTTGTCGATCAAGCGGCGCACCTCGGCGCGCCGGAACGACAATGCGCGCATGCGCAGAACCTGGAGCGAGCGACCGGCCGGCAGCACGTCGAGCAGCACCGCATTGGGCTGAGCCGTGCCCGCGGGCGAGGGCTTCAGCGCGGCATGAGTCAGCGAGGCGAACGCAGGCGGCCTGACGCCGGCGGCATCGGCGAGGGCATGGGAACAGGCTTCGACGGCTGCTGCGCCGGCACGCTCGAGCGCGCCCTGCCAGTGTTGCAACTGCACCGCATTGGCGCCGAGCAAGGCGGCGCTCCAGGACGGATCGGCCCAGCGCGCCACGCTCGCAAGGTTGCGGCGATAGCAGTCGAGCGCCGCGGCCACCCGCATGAAAGGCAAATCGGTCGGGGCGTTCATCGCAGCCGCTTCGCCGGATCAGTTCGCGGGGCGCAGACGGCGCAAGCGCGCGAGCAATCCAGCCATGCGGCCGCTCGCGGGTTCGCCCGCTGCATGGCCCCCCGTCGCAGCACTGCCCGTTTTGCCGCCCGTTTCGCCGCCCGTCTTACCGCCCGGCCGCCCCGCCAGTACGCCACGGCGCGCGAGCACCAGCAGCGCGGTCGCGACGAGCACGACCACGCCGGCCAACACACCCATCAGCCACGCCGGCATGCCATTGCTCTGCGGCAGTTGCGAGTATTCGACCGGGTCCGCCGCGACCGCCGTCACGCTGACCTGATCGTAGGTGAGCCCTTCCACGCTATGCATGACGAGCGTCTTGATCTGCGGCACCAGCGCGCCAATGTCCGAGTCGCGCCGATATTTGATGAACACCGCCGCCGACGAAGGCTTGATGGTCTGCGCCAGCGGGTCGTTGTTCGGCAACACGATCTGCACGCGTGCGACCAGCACGCCGTCGATCTTCGACAAGGTCGACGACAACTCCTGCGAGGTGCCGTAGATAAAGCGCACGCGCTCCTCGGTCGGCGTCGAGACCAGACCGTCTTTCTTGAACAGCGCGCCGAGGTCGTCGAACTTGTTGTGCGGCAGACCGCGCGCGCGCAGCACTTCCATCGCACGCACCATCTGCGCGTCGTCGACGTCGAGCGACCAGGTCTTGCCCGCATCCGACGTATCTTTCGACGCATCCACGCCGCGCTCCAGCAGCGCGACCACCATCTCGTTGACGTCCTGCTCGGACAGGTTGCCGTACAGCTCTTTCTTGCAGCCGCTCAGCAGCACGCACAACGCGAGCACGCAGACGAACGGTGTGGCGCGGCGGCGAATCGGCAGGCGGTCGAACATGGTGGCGGCGTCTCGCATCGAGTGCTCAGGGTTCGCGCAGGCGCTGCGCCACCGGCGGGGTGGCGTGCGCAGGTGAGCTACTGGTTCTTCATCAGCGTTTCGATCGCCGACTTCGACGAATCCACCACGCCCATCTTCGCTTCCAGGTCGAGTTGCGTGCTGGCGAGTTCGAGCGTCATGCGGATCGTGCCCGCGCTCATCTCGTTCATGGTCATGGTCGGCGCCTGCTGGGCGAGTTGCAGCGCATCGTTGACGGTGTGCTGCAACTCGGCGTCCTGCGACGCCACCAGCTTCGAGGCGACCGCGGTGCCGTCCTGCTGCGGCGTGGCGGGCGCGCTCATCGGCGCCTTCTGCATCAGCGACTGGAACCTGTCGGCCAGCTCGGGCGTGGTCTGCGCGGCCGGCGCGGCGCCCGCGCCTTGCGACATCTGCTCGAGCGAGGCCTGCAAGGCGGTCGTGGTGGCATTGACAGTCATGTGCGGCTCCGGAAACAGGTGGAAAAACCAGTCGCGGCCTGGCGGCGAAAATCAGGCGCGCAGGAAGGACTGGTGCGCGTAATCGGCAGTGACCGGCGCGGGCGAGACCGGCGCAGATGAAACCGGCGCGGACTGAGCGCCCGGCTGGATTTCGGACTCGACATGCCCGGCCGTTTGCGCGTCGAACTCCGCCAGCGCCTCCACGGATTTCGGCGTGACGAACTGGCCGCCGGCGCGCTTCACCTTCATTGCGTTAAGCAGGTCTTCGCGCGCTTCGAGCGCGCGAACCAGCGATTGCGTGTCGCGTGTCGGATTGTTTTCCATGGCTTCGGTCGCGCATTGCTTCCAGTCGGGGTCGCCCTTCGCGGAGAGACAGAACGCGAGCAGCGCCTTGGCGTAGCCGAAGCGCGGCGCGTTCTCGCCGACCTGGCGCAGCACGTGGATAGCGTCGTCCCAGTGGCCGCGCACCATATGCAAAATGCCGTCGAGCGTGTCGATCTCGGCAACCCGCGGACGCAGCACACGCAGCGCATCGAGCACGAGTTCGATGTCGTACGGGTCGGCCGACACCTTCGGGAAATTGCTGAGCAACGCGGTCGACACGGTTTCGATCAGGCCGCCGACGACATCGGGGCTGCAGTTCAGATATTCCGGCGTGCTGACGGTCATGGCGAGGGGCTCCTGACAGAAGCGTTGAGGTCGACCGGGCCGTTTGCAGCCGGTCGGAAGGGATGACGCAAACATAGCAACCGGCACGCGGCGGCAAGCCGCCGGATGCGAAGTGAGCGCATGCGATGCGAAGCCGGACGCCCGCTTCGTAATGCGCGCGCCCGCTTCGCTTCGACGGGCTCGCGCGAAGACAGCGGGCGCTATCGTCAGGCGGAATAAGCGGCGCCTGCCTCGCGCTCGATGCGTGAACCCGCCGCCTGCCCCGCCCGCCCACGCCCTTCTTCCCATTGCGCCCGAGCCGACATGAGCGACGAAAAGACCGAAGAGCCAACCCAGAAAAAGCTGCGGGACGCGCGTAAGGACGGTCAGGTGTCCCGCAGCAGCGACTTGACCGATTCGATCTCGATGTCGGCGGTCGTGTTGTTGCTGATGGCCGGCGCGAGCCACTTCAGCGATGCGATGCGCGAAGCGGTGCTGATCGCCACGGGCTTCGTGAACGGCGATCATTCTCTGACCAATCTGCAGACGCAGTTCTACAGGATCGGCGGCCTCGCGCTGTCGGCGATCGTGCCGTGCATCTGCATTGCAGCGCTCGCCGCGATCGCCGGTTCGATCGGCCAGGTCGGCATGCAGATCGCCACCAAACCGATCACGCCCGATCCGAAGGCCGTCAGCCCGATGGCGGGCCTCAAGCGGATTTTCTCGGTTCGCACGCTGATCGAGTGCGCGAAGATGATCGTCAAGGCGGTGATCGTGTTCTGCGTGATGTGGCAAACCATCAAGTGGCTTTTTCCACTGATCGTCGGCTCGCTGTATCAGCCCCTGCCGGAACTCGCGCGCATGTTCTGGGACCTGCTGATCAAGCTCTTCATGGTTGCCGCGGCCGTATTCGTGCTGGTCGGCGCCGCCGACGTCAAGCTGCAAAGCTTCATGTTCCTCAAGAAGATGAAGATGTCGAAAGACGAGGTCAAACGCGAGCACAAGAATCAGGAAGGCGATCCGCGCATCAAGGGCGAACGGCGGCGCCTCGCGCGCGAAATGCTGAATGCGCCGCCGCAATCGAAAGTCGGCATGGCCAACATGATGGTGGTCAATCCCACTCACTATTCGGTGGCCGTGCGCTACGCGCCCGACGAACATCCGCTGCCGCGCGTGATCGCCAAAGGCATGGACGAGCACGCCGCCGAGCTGCGCCGTGCGGCTCGCGACGCGGGCGTGCCGATCATCGGCAATCCGCCTGTTGCGCGGGCGCTGTACAAGGTCGGCGTCGATCAGCCGATTCCCGAAGAATTGTTCGAGACGGTCGCGGCGATTCTGCGCTGGGTCGATGCGATCGGCGCGCGCCGCGCGTCGGGCGAGCCGGCCGTTGACGCCGCGGCGCCTGCCGATCCCTCCGCCACGCACCTGCCCGGTCCGCCACCCGCCCTCCACTGACGAGACCCACCATGCTGAAGACGCTGAAACTTCCTGCCGGCGGTGAAATCGGCATCGTGGCGCTGATCGTCGCGATCATTTCGCTGATGATCCTGCCCCTGCCGCCGACGCTGATCGACATTCTGCTCGGCGTGAACATCACGATCAGCGTGACCTTGCTGATGGTGACCATGTATGTGCCGGACGTGGTGTCGCTCTCGGCATTTCCTTCGCTGCTGCTGTTCACCACGCTGTACCGGCTGTCGCTGAACATCGCGTCGACCAAGTCGATTCTGTTGCATGCGGAGGCCGGCCATATCATCGAGAGCTTCGGCGAACTGGTGGTGGGCGGCAATCTGGTGGTCGGGCTGGTGGTGTTCGTCATCATCACCACGGTGCAATTCATCGTGATCGCGAAGGGTTCGGAGCGGGTCGCCGAAGTCGGCGCGCGCTTCACGCTCGACGCGCTGCCGGGCAAGCAGATGAGTATCGACGCCGACCTGCGCGCCAATCTGCTGACCGCGGAAGAAGCGCGCCGCAAACGCGCGACGCTCGCCGTCGAAAGCCAGTTGCACGGCGGCATGGACGGGGCGATGAAGTTCGTCAAAGGCGATGCGATCGCCGGATTGATCATCACGATGATCAATATCGTCGCGGGGATCGCAGTAGGTGTGGCCTATCACAACATGAGCGCGGGCGAAGCGGCGGATCGCTTTTCGATTCTCTCGGTCGGCGATGCGATGGTGTCGCAGATTCCGTCACTGTTGTTGTCGGTGGCGGCCGGCGTGATGATCACGCGCGTCGCGGATGAACGGCAGCTCAAGCCCGGTTCGCTCGGCGACGAGATCGGCCGCCAGCTCGGTTCCAGTTCGCGCGCGCTGTATTTCGCCGCCGTACTGCTGCTGGGCTTTGCCGCGGTGCCCGGCTTTCCCGCCGCGCTCTTCCTGCTGCTCGCGGGCACACTCGCCTTTACCGCATGGCGTCTGAACGCAAAGAAGCCGCAGCAGCAGAACCACGAACGCGAATCGCTGCACGCCATGCAACGCTCGGGTTCGAAGATCGACGTGCCCGCGATTCTCGCGCGCGCACCGCAGTTCACCTGCCCGCTCGGCGTTCGCATCGCGCCGGACCTGGTCGCCCGGCTGACCATGCCGGCACTCGACAAGTCGTTCGAAACCGAACGCGCGCGCTTGCAGGAAGAACTCGGCCTGCCGTTTCCAGGCATCACCATGTGGACCTATGCCGCGCTGCCGCCCTCCACCTGCCAGATCCTCGTGCACGATGTGCCGCAACTCACGCTCGAGCTCCCCGCCGGCAAAGTGATGTTGCCCGAAGCCAGCCTGCTCGCGCATTCGGCCGCACCCGTCACGCTCACGAGCGAAGAAAGCCGGGCCATGGACGCGCTCATCGCTCAAAGCGAACCGGGACCGCCGCTCGACACGAGCGGCACGCCGACGCGCTGGCTCGAAGAGCGCGCGGTGCCGCCCAAAACACCGGTATGGCGTGCGGAACAGGCCCTCGCGCATGCGTCGGTGGCGCTGATGCGGCGCCACGCGCCGCTCTTTCTCGGCATTCAGGAAGTGCAGTGGATTCTCGATCAGCTGGCGGGCGACTATCCGGGCCTCGTTGCCGAAGTGCAGAAGGTGCTGCCGCCGCAACGGATCGCCGACGTGCTGCGCCGCCTGCTCGAAGAGCAGATCTCGATCCGCAATGTCCGCACGATCATGGAGAGTCTGATCGCGTGGGGACCGAAAGAGAAGGACATGCTGATGCTCACAGAATACGTGCGCGGCGATCTCTCGCGCTTTCTCGCGCATCGTGCCGCGAGCGGCGCGCGAACCTTGTCGGCGGTGCTGTTCGACATGCCGGTGGAGCAGCATATCCGTCAGTCGATCAAGCAGACGCCGACCGGCAATTTCCTCGCCTTGCCGCCCGACGAAGCCACCTTGCTGATCGACAAGATCCAGTCCTTCGTCGGCGCCGCGCCGCGCGACGGCGTGGCGCTGGTGACGTCGATGGATATCCGCCGTTACGTGCGGCGCATGATCGAGGCGCGGCTCGGCTGGCTCGCGGTGTATTCGTATCAGGAACTCGGCGAGCACGTCGAATTGCAGCCGCTCGGCCGCGTGTCGATCTGAGGCCGTCGCCATGACGCATATCGTTTCGCGCCACGTGCGCGTGATTCCCGGCGAGGTGGACAGTGAAACGCCCGATGAAACCGACGCATCCATGGGCTCGCGTCGACCGGGTGGACGGGGTTTCGACTATGCGTCGCTGCTCGGACGGCGGCGTGCATTGCAGCGGCTCACCGGCAAGGCGAATACCGATGCGCATGCAGGCTCGCAAGGCGGTGACGACGACGCCCTCGAAGTCGGCGCGCAGGCGACTGCTCCGCCCGCACCGCGCCCGTTCGCGCACAGCGGCGGCGATGCGGCCGCGGACGCTTCCGCGAACGTCGCCTGCGGCGCTCACGCGGATTCTTCAGGCGCGGCTGGCATGCCCTCGCCCGAGCGTCTGGCGATCGGCGCGCGCGTCACCGATGCCGCGGCGCCGGTCGTGACCGCCGTCTACCGGCAGCAGCAGCGCTTCGTGCAACTGCTCGGCTCGCTTGCGCGGGAGATCGGCGCGTTCTGCGGCGATCCTTCGATTGCCGAAGCCGGCAACTGGGAAGTGCAGTTGCCGCTCGATCAGACACTGCTGCCGCAGACCACGCTGTATCTGACGCTTTCGCGTTTCAGTCTGCAGCTTCGGTTCGACACGCCGGATACGGCGACGAGGCAACTACTCTTGGAACACAGCGCACTGCTCGAACGAGAACTCGACACGTTGCTGCGCGCGTGGGGTGAAGCCCGCGAAATCGAACTCACGGTCTGGTGACAGATTCCCTACGCATGGCCTATCCGCTCGACGAGCCGACAACCGAAGACGAAACCGCGACCGATCCGCATGCCGCGCGTGCGCGGCGAGCGGACATGGCACGTATTGCGGGCGACGTGGGGGTTGCCGGAGCGCCGGTTGCATCGGTTGCATCGGTCGCTTTTGTGGCGCCGGTCGCTTCGATCGCACCCATCGCATCTGTCGCGCCAGTCGCGCCAATCGCGCCGCTGCGTTTGCCTGCGGTCACGCCCGCCGCCGCTCGCGTGACACGCACGCTTTGCGATGCGCGCGTCACAGGATATCTGCATGCGGCGCTCGGCGTCACCGAATGGCAAGCGGCCTTGGTCGATACACACAGCGTCGATGCGGCTTATGCGGACCCCGGCGTCATCGAACTGACGTTCGCGCCTCAGAACGCCATATCCGCCGTCGCCGTGCGCGTGGCCCTCGACCTGCACGCCTATCCGGCGCTCGCCATCGCCGCGTGGCCGGACAGCGACGCACATGCAGAGAAGCCGCCCACCGATGTCGCGTTGCGCCACGCGGTCGCCGGCGTCGTGCTGGAACCGCTGTTCGAGCGATTGATCCGCGTGGGCTTCAAGGGTCCACGCGTCATAGCGGTTCGCCGTGGCCACCTGAGCGACGCGATTTCGACGCGCAGGCCAACGGGCGAGGCTTCGGACGTTTCGCCTGTCGTGGCGCTTTCGTTCGCACTCGATGAACGCCGCCATCGGATCGCGCTCAGCGCCGATCCCGCGTGCTACGACCTGCTCGACCGGCTATTGCGTACCGAACCCACTGCTTTGGCGCCATCAGCCGTGGCGCCCGCCGCGGATGTTTCGGGCGCGTCATGCACATCGGTCGAAACCTCCGCATCCTTCGCTCAGGCAACCCGAACCGCCTTCGACCTCGCCGTCCCCGGTTGCCTGATTCTCGGGCTCAAGCGCTTGCCCGTCGACACGCTGAACGCGCTGGAACCGGGCGACGTGCTGCTGCGCGCCACCTTCCCTTCGCTCGATGCAACGCTGCTCGATGCCTCGAACGACTTATCTGCTTCCCATGCGCGGCCGCGTGCCGTCGCCGCGTGGGGAACCCCTGGGCTCACCCGTTTGTGTGCCGCTGTGGAAATCGACGGGCCGTCGCTCGTCATCGTCAAGGAGCCGAACATGTCAGAAGAGCTGGACCCGGCGAGCGCCGACGCCGGGCTCGCCATCGACGACCCCGCCGATCCCATCCGGATCGGCGAACTCGAGCTGCCGGTGCAGTTCGAGATCGACACGGTGGCGCTACCGCTCGCCCAATTGTCGACGCTCGGCCCCGGCTATGTGCTCGAGCTGCCCGTGCCCGTGGCGGACGCCCAGTTGCGGCTCGTCGCGCACGGACAGACCATCGGCTATGGCGAGCTGGTGACGGTCGGCGAGCATCTCGGTATCCGCATCATTCGCATGGCGCACAGGCATGGTCCAATTCAGTGATATCACCGGGCTGCTGCTGGTCGTCGTCGCGATCAGCCTGCTGCCCTTCGTTGCCATGGTCGTCACGTCTTACGCGAAGATCGTCGTGGTGCTGGGGCTGTTGCGCAATGCGCTCGGCGTGCAGCAAGTGCCGCCGAACATGGTGCTCAACGGCATTGCGATCCTGGTCTCCATCTACGTGATGGCGCCGATCGGCATGCTCGCCGAAAAATCGCTCGAAGGCCAGCAGCTCGCGGCGCAACCTTCGCAGGCGCTGATCCAGGCGTTCGGCGCGGCACGCGAGCCGTTCCGCGCGTTCCTCGTCAAGCACACGAACGAGCGCGAAAAACGCTTCTTCCTGCGCTCCGCTTCCGTAGTGTGGCCGAAGGACGAAGCCGCGCAGATCAAGGAAGACGATCTGATCGTGCTGGCGCCCGCCTTCACGCTGACGGAAATGACCGACGCGTTCAAGATCGGCTTTCTGTTGTACATCGCGTTTATCGTCATCGATCTGATCATTGCCAACGTGCTGCTCGCGATGGGCCTCAATCAGGTCACGCCAACCAACGTCGCGATTCCATTCAAGCTGCTGCTGTTCGTCGTGATGGACGGCTGGTCGACGTTGATCCACGGTCTCGTGATGTCCTACAGGTAGCGCAGTTTCCGAAGTCACGCATCAGGACAATCAGCCGGAAAACCCGCAGGAAAACTCACATGGAAATCGATTCGCTGATCCGGTTCACCACCGAGGGCATGCTGCTGTGCCTGACCGTTTCGCTGCCGGCGGTGATCGTCGCGGCGGTGGTCGGGCTAGGCGTGTCGTTCCTGCAGGCGATCACGTCGATGCAGGACCAGACGCTGTCGCACGCGGTCAAGCTAATCGCGGTGACGGTGGCGATCGTGGTCGCCGCACCGCTGTCGTGCGCGGCGATTCTGCATTTCGCCAACGAAATGATGCAGGCGGCCGTGCCGCTGTAAAGCGGCGCACTGCCTGACCCACCCGCGAGGCGATCGACATGAGCCGCATCTCTCATCAAGGCAGCGAGACGGCCGCGGCCCAGGCGCAGCACGTCGCCCAGGCGCAGCAGAAAGCCGCCAACGCGCAAGGTGCGCGCAACGGTGCGCAGTTCGCGGCGCTGTATCGCGGCACCACCAATTTCACTTATGGCAGCGACGCCCAGCGTGGTCCGTCGGTGAGCTCGGTCCGCGCAAAGAGAATGGCGGATCAGCTGGCGCGCAAGCGGCGCGCCGCGAAGAAGCAGCGCGGCAACAGCGCCGCGCTCGACGACGACGGCCCGGACGACGCCGAAGCGCATCATGCCGAGGGCCAGAAGGTCAACCGCGACGGCGGCGGACGTGGCGGCGGCGGAAATCACTCACAAGGCGATCACGGCGACGAGCATGATGCCGGCGCGGCGCCGGCGATCAAGGCGCGCGGCGATCGCGGCGCAGTGCCGCCTCCGCCGCCCGGCCGGCTCGACGCGATCGCTGCGCAGTACGCGCAGCCGGGCCAGGAAATCGCGCGCGCCGCGGCGGTGCGCGACGCATGGCGCACCGATATGTTGAACCTGCGCGAGCAGTTGGCCGGCAATCCACAGATACCGCTAGACGCGCGCGTGCTGGAACAGGCGATCGACCTGCTTGGCGTGCAGCAGAAAATCGGCAGCATTGCGGCGTCACAGCCGGGGACCGGGTGCGGTGTGGCCGCGTTGCGTGAGCGCGCCGGCGGCCCGGTATCCGAGGGTGCTCGCCAGAGTGTTACCCGACTGCCGGCGCCGGAACGGGTGCAGCGTTTCAACCTGCTGTTTCCGTTGTTATGGCTGCATGCCGACAAACCGTCCAACGCGCCGCAACTCGCCCGCTCGATCGACACGTTATGCGCGCTGCGGGTTGGCGCGCTCGGTCGGTCGGCGGGGCCGGGGGCGGCGCAGACGCCTGGAACCTCCCCGGGGGCGCTCGATTCCCGCACGGCGCAGTCGGCCGCGGCAACAGGCGCCCATGCGGCGGCACCCGGCGCGGCGCAGCCGTATTCGACCTCGACCTCGACCTCGCCATCGTCACCACCGGGCGCGCGCCGCGCCTTTCCCGGCGGCAGCCGCTAGGCGTTTTGCCGTGCGGCTTCGCATCCCATGCGGCGCCTTCGCATCCGCTGCGGGACATGCCATGACGGGCAGCTACATTAAGGTCGATCGGGCCGCTTGCGCCGTGCGCCGCGCGCGCCCCGGCGGTCCACCCACCCACCTTGTGCGAGCACGATGAAACTGCTGCGGATACTGACGGGCGTTCACGCGGGAGCGCATTTGCAGCTCACGCCGGGCACGCACCGTGTCGGCGCCGACGACGACGCCGACATCCGCCTCACCGACTGGCGGGGCGCGGATGCGCTGCTGCACGTCGACGCGAGCGGCGTGGTCAGCGCGCAACGCGTGGCATTGGCGCAGGCGCCGGGCACGGCGGACGCGCAGCCGGCCGGCGCCGAAGAAGTGGTGCTGCTGGTGGACTTCGTGCCGATGCAATTCGACGACATGATCCTGTGCGTCGGGGCGGACGATGCCGTGTGGCCGTCCGATCTCGATCTGCTGTCGATGCTGCTGACCCGCCCCGCCGAAGCGCGCTTCGCGGCCGAGCGCAAAAAACGCCGCCGTTATGTGGGCGCCGTGGTGGCGTGCTTCGTGCTCGGCATCGTGATCATCGCCGGTTCGCTGCTGACCACCACGCAGATGAGCCGCGCCGCCCTGCCGCGCAATGCCGACGACCGCGCGCAGCGCGTCAGCGAGGCATTGGCCGCGGCCCATGTGAGCGGTTTGCAGGCGCACGCGGTCGGCAGCACCGTCGTGGTGACCGGCATGGTGACGAGCCCCGCGGACGACGACGCCGTACGCAACCTGCTCGCGCGCATTTCGACGACGGGCATCTCACGCAATTACGACGTCGCGCAGAACGACGCACGCAGCATCGAGGATTCGCTCGGCGTTGCCGGCGCTCACGTTCGCTATCTCGGCGACGGCAACTTCGCGGTGACCGGCGCCGTCAGCAGCCGCGCCGATCTCGACGCCGCGCTGGCGCGCGTGCGCGCGGATCTCGACGCAAACGTGAAGAACGTGGTGGTCGAGGCCGCCGAGAACGCTAACGTCGCCGCGGGCAATACGACCCCAGCGTCGTACTCCGAAATGATTTCCTCCGACGACGTCCGGTACGCGCAGACGCCGGACGGCGTCAAGCATATCTACGCGGTCGATCCGCCGGCATCGGAAAGCGATGCGGCGAACGCGGCTTCGGCTACGGGGGGCGCAAGCGGCGCGGCGCTTACCAATGGCAATGGCAACGGCAACGGCAATACAGACGCGAACGGCAACCCGCAAGCCGCGCACGCGGCAGCCGCGGCGACCCCATCGCATCGGATCAGCCCGGCCAACCCCTCGGTCGTCGACAACGACACCGTCACCCGCAGCGCGGCCGGCGTCGTGCCGCTACCCGACCCCGCCACGCTGCCACCTGCGCAGCCGCGCGGTCCGTCCAGCTGATTCAACATCCGCACACCGCCCCGTTCAATCTGGAGATCGACATGTACGAGCAACTCGAAGCCCACGCCAGCGAATTCAACGACTTGCAGAAGACGCTCGCCGATCCGGACGGCGCGCCGAAGGTGGAAGCGATCCGTCAGGCGCTCGACGCAACCGCGCAGCGCATCAGCGAAATCCAGGGCGCAACCGACCTCGATCGCAACAATCTGGCGAAGCTCTACCGCGGCTTTCTCGCTGCGTCGCGGGTGATCGCGCGGCTGCAGGAAAAACAGGCCGGCGCGCACGCCTGATCAGGCGACGCGACCGCTCACCGCGAGTCTCGTGCGCATCACGCACCAGGCCCCGCGGGCAACGCGCTTGCCGCGGCGGCCTGCTCTCACGAGCAACCGGCGCGGCGGCAGGTCTCGATACAGGCCACTCACTCTCTACCCATAGTCACTGGAGGTTTTTATGTCAGTAGGAAGCGCAGGCGGAATGATGGCTGGTCTCACGCAGGAAATGGACCAGATGACGATGATGTCCGCCCAGATGCAAGTCGAGCAAAGCATGTATGCATCGGTGGCGAACGTCGCAAAGAGCGGCGCAAACAACGTCAAGGATGCTTCGCGCGGCAGCTAGGCATCGCAGCTACGGGCCGCTCGCCGTTGGCGGCGGTCCGCACACGGCCGATCCCGCTTCGCGCGGGGTACGGCCGTCCTATTTGCAACGTTCCCGGCATTCGCCGCAGGTGGCACGCGGCTCGCGTCCGCGGCGCGCCGAACCCCGCGCGCATCGCCCAGTCAAGGTACGAGGATGAGCAGCGAGCGTTACACCAGTCTGATCATGGACCTGTGCGCGACCGTCGGTCTCGGCGACGCGGAGCATGTGCTGCGCACACGGTCGATCGAGGTCGAAGGCTTCGACGTGCGGCTCGACTATTTCGAGCGCGACCTCGACGCGATGTATGCGAATTTTCATTTCGGCACGGTGACGGCCGGGCGCACGCTCGTCATCTTCCGGCTCATGCTCGAAGCCAACCTGCTGATCTATGCGCAGGACCAGGCGCAATTGGGACTGGATACGGACACGGGCGGCGTGGTGCTGGTCCTGCGCTTGCCGTTCGCCGACGGTCTGAACGGCGAAGGGCTCGCCGATCTGCTCGCCCACTACGCGGAGCATGGCCGCTACTGGCGGCAGAACATCGTCGAATCGAGCGACGAGATGTTTGAAGGCATCGCTTCCGGGGAGTTTTTCTGGCTGCGGGCCTAAGCCCGCCTTAGCCCTTCGACGCTTCTTCGATATTGCGCGCGCCCTGCTTCAACAGCTCCGCGATCTGGTTGACCGCCGCCTGCTCCAGTTGCATCACGCCGCCCAGCACGTTCAACCCTGCCGAGGCCAGACCGGTGGTGTTGGTCGCCACATTCGCCGCGCCCTGCGCCAGCCCGCCTTGCGCCAACGCGCCGAAGCGGCCGGGGCTGGCTGGCCCGACGCCCGGCATTGCGCCGACACCTTGCTGAGGCACCGCAGGCCGGGCCGCCGCTGCAGAGCTGTTCGCCGCGAAAGAAGCGCCCTTGCGCTTGCCGCTTGCCTCGCCGCTGCCGTTGGCGGCCAGCTGGCTGAGACTTGCATTCGCCTGCTGACTGGCATGCGCCTGCCCATCGACAGGTGGGCGGCCGCCGCTGTCAGGCGACGACTGGGTGCCGACGTTGGAGAGCGGCAGCGTGCTGCTCGAGCGTGAAATCGACGGGGAATCCGGCATGGTGCGAGGCTCCTGATGGCAATGCGCGCTGCGGTGACGAAGCGCGGGACGGGACGTCGAACAGGCATTCTGTTCGACCTTACAGCCGGCGTACGACACTCGCGGCCACAGTGCGAACCGGTGTGCACCGAAGCGAAGCCGGAGACAGCTTCGCCCCCCCTTACGCCGGTTCGCGGCCCGTCGTGCGCAAGTCACACGCGGGCCGCACACTGCGCGGGTTCGCCGCTCATTCGGAGTCCGACTCATGCGCTTCATCCCGCTCGACAGCATGGAAACGCCTTATCTGCGGCTGCGCCCGCTCACCCTCGCCGATGCCCCCGCCCTGTTCGATCAGATGCTCGGCGACGCCGGCACGATGCGCGACCTGCCGGTGCCGCGCCATACCGGCGTGGCGCAGACCGTCGAATTCGTCGACGAGGCGCTACGCGGCTGGAAGGACGGCAGCCTGATCCGCTACGCGCTCGAATGCAAGGAAACCGGTCGGCTGACCGCGCTGATCGAATTGAAGCCGACGCTGCCGCGCGTGGAGATCGGTGTGATCATCAGCCGGCATGGCGGCGCCCGACGCCGCCGGGCAGGCATACTCGCGTTGCAGGAACTGATCGACTGGCTGATCGAACAACCCGGCGTGTACCGCGTCTTCGCCTGCTGCGCCGTGGATGGCGCCGCGCATAGCTCGATGGAGCGCCTCGGTTTCGTTCAGGAAGCGATATTGACCAATCACGAGCCGCGGCCGAACCGCGGCCTCGCCGCCGCTCATAGCTATCTTTACGCCTTGACGCGCCCCGCAGCGGTGCCGCCGGAGCCACCCAGCGAAGGCGTCGCGTGGCTGCGCAACACGATGCAGTGGGATCTCGCGGACGCCTGACGGAGTCGATCCGCGCCGACGTGCAGCCCGAGCCGGAATGAAGAAGTGTCCGCTACCCAAGCAATTGTTCACTTCCCGAGCGATAATACAAAGGTCTGACGAATACCGCACCGCGGTCTTTCGTTATGCGTGCCTCGCGAGTACCCCTCGCCGGTGGACCGAAACACAACTACGCCGGAGACCCCTCATGTCGCTACCGCGACTCACCGGTCAGGTGATCGCCTTTTCGCGATTCTGGCTCGCGCGCGAAGTGGGCCTGCTGATTTCGGACGGCGCCGTCATCGAACTCGGCGCGCGCCCGTTCGCGATGCTCGCTGCCCTGCTCGAGGCGCGCGGCCGCGTGGTGTCGACCGCCGAGTTGCGCGAAATCGTCTGGCCGGGCAGTAATGTCGACGCGAACACGGTGCAGGCGCAAATCTCCGCGATCCGCCGCGCGCTCGACGACGACCGCGATCTGATCGTGACCGTGGCCGGCCGCGGTTACCGCTTTGCGGGTGAAATCCGCGTACTCGAAACGCCCGACGCCGGACTCGATCTTCCGGTGGCGAATGCCGGCAGCATTGCCGCGTCGCTCGCCACCGCGTTCGCGGCGACCGCCGCGGCCAGCCCACCGATCTCGGCGGAACTCACGTTCGGTTCGCAGCACGTGGCGTCCTATAGCGCGACGTGGCGTGGCGTCGGTTCGGGCTCCGCGCGTCCCGGCTATGCCAAAACCGCTACCTCCGCGCGGCTCACGCCGGTCACCGCCGCATCGAGCCTGGCCGCCGCAGCCGCACCGCCGGCTTCCGCATTTCCGGCGTTGCTGCCGACCAGCGCCGTCACGTCGCTGCGCTCGCAGATCATCGACCCGTCGCCGTTTATCGGCCGTCATGCCGAGTTGTCCGAATTGCTCGCACTGGTGCCCACGCGCCGCATCGTCACGCTGACCGGGGCGTCCGGTGTCGGCAAAACGCGCCTCGCGATCGAAGCGGCGAGCCGCCTCGCGCCACATTTTCCGGACGGTGATTTTTGTGCGGCGCTTGCCTCGCTCGCACAGCCCGACCGCATTGCAAATGCGATCGGTGCGGCCGTCGGCCTGGAGCCGGATAGCGAGTTGTCGATGCCGGCCAACCTGGCCGCACAGATCGGTGAACGCCGCATGCTCCTGATCGTCGATCACTGCGACCATCTGAGCGAAGCGGCGGCCGAGCTCATCGATACTCTGGTGGCAAACACAGGCGGCTTGCATGTGATCGCCACCTGCGAGTCGCCGCTTTTCATCGGCGGCGAAACGGCCGTGCCGGTGGCCGCGTTGCGCGCGCCGCCCGAGCAGATCGACGGCACGCCCGCCACGCTCGACTACGACGCGCTGCGTTTGCTCTTCACGCGGCTCGCGCACTGTCTGAAGCCGGCCGCTTTGCATGCACCGCTGCCCGAAGCGGACAGCATCGCGCCGGCCACCTTGGCGGCGGCCGCGCTGATTTGCCGGCGGGTCGATGGCGTGCCGTTCGCGCTCGAACTCGCTGCGGCGACGATCGCCGGACAAGTGCGCGCGGGCGTGCCGCCGGAAGACGCGATCGTGGCGTTCGCGCGCGAACTCGATACGGTGATGACGCATCGCGGCGGCGGCCGCCGCATCGTGCTGCCGCGCGCGGCGATCGTTCACGTCATGCTCGACCTGTCGTATGCCGCGCTCGACGCCCCGACCCGCACCATGCTGCGCCGGCTCGGTATTTTCGCCACCGCGTTCTCGCACGACGCCGCCTGCGAAATGCTCGGCGCGTTCGGCAGCGACTACGGCTTCGGGCCTCCCGAGCCGCGCCTGCTGGAACGCCAGCTTCACACACTGATGGATGCGGGTCTCGTGAATACGGTCGACTGCGACGGTGCCTTGCGGCTGCGCCTGCCGCCCGCCGTGCGCCGCTTTGCGCTCGACGCTCTCGAGCGGAACCGCGAAAGCGCCGAGGCCGATCTGCACCACGCGCAGTTCGTCGCCCGTGACATGGCGCGCCGCTTCGGCGCGGGTGTCGCGATGGCCCGCGCGCATAGCCGCCACGATATCGACGCGCTGCGCGCGGCGCTCGAATGGGCCGTCTCGGTCGACAAGGTGGAACTGTGCATCGAGTTGCTCGACAACACGGCGCCGATGTGGGGCGCGCTCGCGCTCGTCGACGAATATATCGGCTGGGTGCGCGCGGTGCTGGCGCGCGTGGACAGTGTGTCGATGCGCCGTATCCGCGATGAGATGCGCCTGCGCGCCGTGCTCGCGCGCGCGCTGATGCTCAAGCGCAGCGCGTCGAACGAGATCGTCGAGAGTTGGCAGCGCACCTACGAGCTCGCCAATATCTGCGCCGACACGCCGTACCGCCTGCGTGCGCTGTTCTGCCTCGTGATGTGCGCGCTCGACGCCGGCGAAGTCGAACATTGCCGGCGCCTCTCCGGCGAATTCAGCGAAATTGCGCCGGTGACGCACAGCCAGGCGGTGAGCATCAACGCGCAGCGCATCGAAGGCATCGTCAAGGCGTATGCGGGTGAGTTCGATACCGCGATCCGCCTGCTCGCGCCGGTTGTCGGGCTCAACGACGAAGCCGCCGCCGAGATCGACGAAGACGTCAGCCGCGAGGCCAATGCGGTGGCCACCAGTTATGGGCTGTCGCTGCATCTCGTGGCGCGGGCGATTCACGCCGTCGCGCTGTGGCTGGTCGGTCAACCGCATATGGCCGCGCCCCTGCGCGTCACGATCCGCGATCCCGCCGACGAGAGCGAACCGCTCGCGGGCTGCATCGCGCTCGCGCTCGCCTGCGCGCTTGCCGCACTCGACGACGACATTGCGCTCACCGAGTCCTGCGCGGCGGCGCTGGTGACGCGAGCGCGAGCAGCCGGCGTCAAACGCTGGCTGCGTCTCGGCCTCGACTTTCAACTTTGGCTCGACGCCCGGCGCGGCGATCAGGACGCCTCGCGGCGGCTGATTACCGGCGCGATGAAGCGGATTGCGCGCGAACGCATCTATGTGCCCGACATCGCCTTTATCGCCACACTGCTGCCGCGCATCGCGCTGCAAGACGAACCTGAATTGGCGGCATCCCTCGGCGCGACGCTCGGTGAAGCGGTCAGCCGCAGCGAGCGCACCGGCGAGCTCTGGTACGTGCCGGAACTGCTGCGTCTGATTGCGATGGTGCGTCTGCGCGGCGGCGAAGATCCACGGGTGGTCAGGCCGCTGCTCGAAGACGCGCTGCTGCGCGCCCGGCACCACCGCGCGCGAAGGCTCGAACTGCGCATCACCGTCGATCTCGAAGCGCTCGATGCATCCGCGCCCGAGGGGCTGCTTCGCGCAAGATGACTTCGCTTCGCACCCTGCCTGGGGGTGTCACATGCGCTTCGTACCGTGAATTCAACTGCCGCTCGTTGAACCTCACGCGCCATGTCCGACATCCACGCAGTACCGCCGCACTCGATCCCCTCGCCCGATGCCGAAGCGACTGAAGCGCCCGTTCATCAGCATGGCGGCGCATCCGCTTTGCCAGACATGGGTGCGCCTCAGGGGCGGCCGCTAGTCGACGAAACGCTGCTGGGCAGGTTCAGCAACAAGCTCTCGCGTGCCGGCGCGCGGCTGCGCGCGAGCAAGTTCGATATCAGCACGGCGCTCTCGCAATCGAGCCAGCACGGCAAGCCATTTGCGCCGGCCGATTTCACCGCGAATGGCGCGCGCTATTCGGCCAAACCGGTAGTGGCGTCGAACGCGGCCGGGACTCCGCTGGCCAGGAGCGAACGGGCAATGCGCCAGGCGCTTGGCAAGACCGCGCGGTCTTCGTCCTCCCCGGCGGCGAGCCTCGCTGCGGAGCATGCCAACGCAAACGCCGTAGCCACGATCCCGCTCGACGCGATGGGCGGCGCGGCCGCGCTGAGCGACTACGTGGGCCGTCAATTGCCGGGCCCTGACCACGACCTGCTCGCGCAGGGCGAGCTTGCGCATCGGCTGGCCGCGTTGAGCGGCCCGCATGCCGCCACACAGACGCAACGCGGCGCATTGCTCGCGCAAGCGTTACACGGCGCGCAGATCGGTGATGCGCACAGCGCCAACGCGGTGCTCGATGCACTCGAACAGCTCGACTTCGCGCAGATGCACTCGGCCCGCTCGACGACGCCGGCCGAAGCCGGCGCATGGCGAGTCGCGCGCACGCTGGCGCGCACCGACGCCGGTTTCGACGCGCTGAACCAGTTGCGCCATCACGGACAGGCGCAGCCCGGCGATGGGTCGACACAACTCGCCCAGCGGATGATGCTGCAAGCCGCCGACGCGCTCGATCCGCCTCTATACGGCGCAGGCCCGGCGCAGGACCCCGCGCCCGCCGCGGTCGCCGCGCGCTCGGCGCCCGTGGCCGGCACGCTGACGCATGACAGCCCGCTCGCGTGGCAGGCTTACGACGCAGCGTCCACGCTGGCCACGCAAGGCCGCGGCGCGCTGAGCGCGGATCAGAAAGGCGCGTTCTTCGCATGGCGCCAGAATTTTCGGGAAGACGGACGCGGCAGCGAGCTGTCACAGGCGCGCGAACGTCTGAACAAATTCTCAGCGAAGACGATCGACCGCGTCGGCGACAACCGTTGGAAGACGTTCTTGCCGCGGCTCGCCGGCAAACGCAGCTCGCCATTGTCGGCACTGCGCTTCGGCACGCAAGGCGTGCCGCGCAAGACCATCGGCACCGAGCAGGGCAAGTTCGAAGAGGCCTTGCGTGAGTCGTTGCCGCCGCTGTGCGAGCGGCCCGAGATGCGCGCCGCGGCCGCGCTTTCGCACGCGCGCCCGGAACAGTCGATTGCCGAACTCGCGGCGCTGCATGTCTGGCTCGAAGCGGGCGGCTTTCCGAATGGAAAGCTCGACGCCGATCAGTTGCACGAGGTCACCGAACGCGCGCAACAGCTGTGCGCCGAATTGCAACCGCGCGACGTCGGCTCGCCCGCCACGCTCGCGCGCCTGCAAAGCGAGACGACGCGCTGGGCCAACGCCGATCCGCATACGCTGGCGCGCAGCAAGCCGTTCCGGTCGATCGCGAAACAACCGTTCACTCTGGAGCGGCTCGCCGCGTGGGGCAAGGTCGCGAAGGTGCCTGCCGATTCGCCGTTCTGGGCCCACGTATCGAAGCTGAAGGACCAGGCGCGGCCGCCTGCGCCGGCTGCCGATGCGGACAGCGTCGCCGCGGTCCGGCAAACGCTGAAGGACGTGGCGCACGATCTGCAATCGAGCTCGCGTCTGCGTCTTACCGACGGCCGCCGTATCGGTGTGAGCACGCGCGGGTTGTCGGCGAATCTCAGCAAGGTGCTGCACACCGGCGGCGTGCCGATCGCACCACGTGTCGATCTGCGCGCGTCGAAGAGCCGTGAAGCGGTGGTCGAGTTGAGCCGTGGCACGCACGGCGTCGAGATGTTCGTCGGCACCGCGAAAACGCAGCTGCGGCATGCCGGGGTCGGCGTGCTGGTGGGCTACGACATGGACGTCGGCTTGACCCAGTTGCGCGCCGGACTGACCACCCAGGCCGTGCTGCACTCGCAGGAATTGTCCGAGCCGAGCGGCGTGTCGCTGCGTGTCGCACGTCGCGTCAATCCGAACGGCACCGGCTACGATGACAATGCAATGCGCGAAAAACTCGAAGGCATCATCGATCATGTCTTCGACGAAGCGACCCAGGCGCACGGCGCTAACTCGGGTGGCTCGCGCGGCACCTGGGCCCGGCTCGCCGAACGCTATTTCGATGATCCCGATGTGTCGATCAGTTGGACCGACACGGTGGCGCGCACCGTCAAACGCGGCGCGTCCGCCGATCTCGGCCTCTCCGTCAGCGTGCCGAAGACCGGTTCGCCGTTTCGCACCGGCGCCAACGTCGGTATCGGTTACGAGAAAACCGCACGACAGACGCTCGATTCGAACGAGCGAAGCGGGCGCGTGCAGGTCGAGCAACATCGCGTCGGTGCCGGCTCGCGTCTGATCGGACGGCTGAGCGGGACCGTCAGTGCGACGCAGCCCGTCGGTGCGAAAGAGTCGAGCGTGGGCGTCGGCATCGTCTCGCTCGACGCGCCGTCCGCGACCATGACGTTCAACGACGACAGCCGGCTCGCCAAAGTGCAACTGGTTCGCGAAGACGGTTCGCTGATGCATCGCGCGTGCTTACTGGACACCGAATATTCGAGCGCCGAAACCTATACGCGTGCGCTCGATGCGAGCCGTGACCAGTGGGTCGATCTGTTCACCGAGCAGGTGAACGCCGAACAGGAAGGCGAACGACAGGAGGCGCGATTGAATGGCAGACCCGAGCCGCAGCAACCGCCGGCGCGCATGCTGGCGGAACAACGGCTCGACCGGCATCTTGGCGATGTGAAGGCGAACCGGCGACCGAACCAGACTTACTTTCACCGCTACCGATTGCGGCGTAGCGCGGCGAAACAACTCGACATGCTGGCGGCGATGTCGAAGCAATTGCCGCCGGGCGAGGCGGTTGCAGGACGTGCGGAGATCGATGAAAAGGTGAACGGCATTCTGAACGAGCCAGCTTCGTGGATGCCCATTGAGCTTAAGGTCAAGGAGCGCACCACCAGCACGCGAAGTCCCGGTTTGAATTTCGCGCTGCAGTTGAATACGCAAACGAGCGCGACGGGAGACCGTGAGTTGTTTGCTGAGAGTATTCCGTTTGCACTGGTGGATCGGCTGGATAGTTGAGGTGCCGATGGCTTGCTTTACGTTGCGCGCGCTCATGCGGCGCGGAGTCGCCTGGGGATCGTTTGACTGGTCGTTTGACTTTTTTAGGCGCCGGCCAATGAAAAAGCCGCAGTGCCTGACGGCACTGCGGCTTTGATCTTTGGTCGGGGCGAGAGGATTTGAACCTCCGACCACCTGCACCCCATGCAGGTACGCTACCAGGCTGCGCTACGCCCCGAACAGCAAGAAATTATAACAGACACTTCATTCGATTAGAACCGCCTTCTGCTAACAAAGGCGATTAGTGGCTCAGCAAATCGATCACGTGCAGCAATTCTTTACGCAACTGCTCGACATCCACCGAGGCCGTGGCAGCACCCGTGGTTGCCGCGGGCAACGTTGCGCCCTCGCCTTCCTCGAATACACTGGCCGGCGCAGCGTGCGCGCCACCGCCATGTGACTCGAGCCGGTTGCGCGCCCCGTTGATCGTAAAGCCCTGCTCGTACAACAACTCACGAATCCGCCGGATCAACAGCACCTCATGATGCTGATAGTACCGGCGATTGCCGCGCCGCTTGACCGGCCTCAACTGCGTGAACTCCTGTTCCCAGTAGCGCAACACATGCGGTTTTACACCGCATAGTTCGCTGACCTCACCAATCGTGAAGTAGCGCTTCGCCGGAATCGGAGGCAAGACGACTTTTTCGATCGTCGCTGTCATCGTCAGTTAGCCGTCGTGGTGGGTTGCGCGGGAACGCGCTAATCGATCAGCGCGTGAAGCTCGCTTCAGCGCCGTTCTCGACCAGCGCTTTCAGCTTTTGACTTGCATGGAACGTCACAACGCGGCGCGCGGCGATCGGAATCGCCTCGCCGGTCTTCGGGTTTCTGCCGGGACGCTGAGGTTTGTCACGCAACTGAAAGTTGCCGAACCCCGACAGCTTCACGCTGTCGCCGCTCTCCAACGCATCACGGATCACCTCGAAAAACGCTTCGACCATGTCTTTCGCTTCCCGCTTGTTGAGCCCGACATTGTCGAACAGCAACTCCGCGAGTTCCGCCTTGGTGAGTGTCGGCGTTTCAGCAGAAGCGACGGCGGGTGATGTCGGAATATCGCGAATCATGGCGCTGCGTTGCGCCGTAAGAAGGGCTTCGAAATCACTCGAGTTCATTTCATTCATATCTATCAAATGGCGCGCCAAGCAGAAAACAATGGATGCGGAAACAGCCGTGCAATTGTTAAATGCGGGTTATCCGCGCAACCGTGCGCCATATACTCGAGCAAGACGTTCCACCAGAGTTTGAATAGCCAGATCGACCGTTTCATCCTGAAGGGTTCCGCCAGTATCTTGCAAGGTCACACGGAACGCAAGGCTTTTCTCGTGAGCAGCCAAGCCACCGGAAGTGTTTGATTTTGGACGGAATTCGTCGAAAAGCGCAACCTTCTGAACTGTCTTGCAGGCCGGCTCGGACTGAGCATTCTGAAGCTCGTCCAGCAGTGCCTGAACCTCGATTTTCTGATCGACAACCACGGCAATATCACGACGCACCGGCGGGAATTTAGACACTTCCGACGGAGTGGGCAATACGCGCTGCATTAACGCCTCTGCTTCGATTTCAAACAGAATCGGTGCATGCGGCAAATCATATTTCTGCATCCAGCGCGGATGCAATTCGCCAATCCAGCCGACTGCGCGGCCATTCAATTCAATACGCGCGCTGCGTCCCGGATGCAATGCCGGATGTTCCGCTTTGACGAAACGCGCGACCGCCGGCGCCAGCACGGCTTCCAGATCGCCCTTCACGTCGAAGTAATCGACCGTGCGCGTCGGCGCGCCCCATTGCTCGTCTAGCGCAGGACCGTACGCGAGGCCGCCGATCATCTTGGGCTGCGCAAAGCCTTCAACCGTCAACTCACCGGCCTTGATCGACGGATCATGCAGGAACACGCGGCCCGCTTCGAACACGCGGACGCGATCCGCCGCGCGACGGTTCAGGTTCGTGCGCAGCACGTGGATCAAGCTGCCGAAGAGCGTGGTGCGCATCACCGACAACTGGCTTGCAATCGGATTCAGCAGACGTACCGGCTTGTCATTGCCGGCGAAGTCCTGCTCCCACTCGGCGTCGACGAAACTGAAGTTTACCGTCTCCGCGTAATCGCGGGCGGCGAGCGCGTGACGGATCACGTGGATCGACCGCTGCGTTTCGTTGGTCGCGCGCATTTCGCTGGTCGCGACCGGCGGACGCGCCGGAATTTTCTCGAAGCCATAAATACGCGCGACTTCTTCGATCAGGTCTTCTTCGATCTCGATATCGAAACGGTACGACGGCGGCATCACCGAGAACGTATCTTCACCTTGCTCGAACGACAGGCCGAGGCGCGTGAAAATCTGCGCGATTTCGTCCGCGCCGATTTTGATGCCGATGATGCGATTCGCGCGCGAGACGCGCATTGTGACGGGCTCGCGCTTCGGCACGTTGACGATCTGATCGTCGACCGGGCCGGCTTCGCCGCCGCAGATGTCGAGAATCAGTTGCGTGATGCGTTCGATATGATCGACGGTAGTCGCGTAGTCCACGCCGCGCTCGAAGCGATGGCCGGCGTCGGTCGAGAAATTGTATTTGCGCGAGCGACCGCGAATGCTGTCGGGCCACCAGAACGCGGCTTCGAGATAGATGTTGGTGGTGTCGAGCGTGACGGCGGTGCTGTCGCCGCCCATGATGCCCGCGAGACTTTCGATGTGCTGCTCGTCCGCGATCACGCCGACGGTTTCATCGAGCTCCACCGTGTTGCCGTTCAGCAGCTTGAGCGTTTCGCCCTTGCGGCCCCAACGTACATCCATGCCGCCGTGGATCTTGTCGAGGTCGAACACATGCGACGGACGGCCCAACTCGAGCATCACGTAGTTCGAGATATCCACGAGTGCGGAAATGCTGCGCTGACCCGAACGCTCGAGTCGCTCCACCATCCATTGCGGCGACTTGGCTCGGGCATTCACGCCCCGAATGACTCGCCCCGAGAAACGGCCGCACAGATCGGGCGCCGAGATTTTGACGGGGAGCGTCTCGTTGAGCTTGACTTCAACCGGCTTGATGTCGAGCGGGCGCAGCGGCGCGCCGGTAATCGCCGAGGTCTCGCGCGCCACGCCGAATACCGAGAGGCAATCCGCCTTGTTCGGTGTCAGCTTGATCTCAAAAACGGTGTCGTCGAGATTGAGGGTTTCACGGATGTCCTGGCCGATCGGCGTATCTTCCGGCAGGATCATCAGGCCGCTATGATCTTCCGAGAGCTTGAGTTCGCGTGCCGAGCACAGCATGCCCTGGCTTTCCACGCCGCGCAGCTTCGAGAGCTTGATCGCGAACGGCGCGCCGCCCTCTTCAGCGGGCGGCAGTTGTGCGCCGACCAGCGCGACCGGCACCTTGATGCCCGGCGCCACATTCGGCGCACCGCACACGATGTTCAGCGTCGCGCCCGTGCCGGCGTCGACCTGACACACGTTGAGCTTGTCCGCGTCCGGGTGTTTGACGACTTCCAGCACCCGGCCGACGACGATCTTCGAGGTCGGCGGCGCTGCCGGCCGCAGGTCTTCGACTTCGAGACCCGCCATCGTCAACGCGTGCGACAGTTCGTCGGTCGTCAGTTGCGGATCGACAAAGGTTCTCAGCCAGGATTCCGGGAATTGCATGGTTCTGTGTACGTTCTGATCAGGTTAGGTCCACGTCCGGCAGCAGCTGGCGTGACTCGGTGTTCTGAGATTCATCGGGCCCTGCCGGGGACGCTGTGGCGGCTTGCACTGCGTGCGTTGCCGCGCTCTATGCTTGTCGCGTTCGACCGGGCGGTTCAGGCGAATTGCCGCAGGAAACGCAGGTCGTTTTCGAAGAACAGACGCAGGTCTTGCACGCCGTAACGCAACATGGTGAGCCGCTCGAGGCCGCTTCCGAAAGCAAAGCCGATGTAACGCTCCGGGTCGAGGCCCATGTTGCGGATCACCGTGGGGTGAACCTGGCCCGAGCCCGAAATTTCGAGCCACTTGCCGGCGTTCTTGCCCGTTTCGAACAACATGTCGATCTCGGCCGACGGTTCGGTGAACGGGAAATACGACGGACGGAAGCGCACGAGAATATCGTCGCGCTCGAAGAATTTTTTGAGAAAGTCGGTGTAGACACCCTTCAGATCCGCGAAGCTGATGTTCTCGTCGATCCACAGGCCTTCGACCTGGTTGAACATGGGCGAATGCGTTGCGTCGCTGTCCACACGGTACGTGCGGCCCGGCACGATCACTTTGATAGGCGGCGTGTTGGTGCGCGCGTAGCGAACCTGCATCGGGCTGGTGTGCGTGCGCAACAGCAGTTGGCGGCCGTCGGCATCTTTGCCGTCGACGTAGAAGGTGTCCTGCATGGAACGCGCCGGATGATTTTCCGGGCTGTTCAGCGAGGTGAAGTTGTACCAGTCGGTTTCGATTTCGGGGCCGTCGGCCACGTCGAAGCCAATAGTACGGAAAATCTGTTCGACGCGCTCCCACGTGCGCATCACCGGGTGCAGACTGCCTGCGCCGGTGCCGCGGCCCGGCAGCGTGACGTCGATGGCTTCAGCGGCAAGGCGCTGATTCAGCAGCGCGTCGGCCAGCGCCTGACGGCGGGCCGTCAACGCGGCTTCCACTTGTTGCTTGACGAGGTTGATCCGTGCGCCTTCGGTCTTGCGCGTTTCGGGATCGAGTTTGCCAAGGCCCTTCAATAGCTCGGTCAGCGCACCCGATTTGCCGAGAAAGCGGGCTTTCTCGTTCTCGAGGGTGGTGACGTCGGAGGCTTCTGCGAAGGCTTTTTGCGCGTCGGCGACAATCTGGTCCAGATCCATTGATCCCATCATTTCAACGTCAGTGTTCTATCGAAGCAAATCCGGTTCTACCAACAAAAACGGGGCTCGGTGAGGAGCCCCGTTTTTGCTGCAGCGTCACCGAGACTACCGGATGTTCGCTGCAACGAACCACGCAGTTTAATTGCCCAAAGCGCAATCAGGCTGCAACGGCGGCTTTCACCTGCTGAACGATCGCAGCAAAAGCAGCCTTGTCGAACACAGCCATGTCGGCCAGCACCTTGCGGTCGAGTTCGATCGAAGCCTTCTTCAGGCCGTTGATGAACACGCTGTACGTCATGTCGTGCTGACGCACCGCCGCGTTGATACGCGTGATCCACAATGCACGGAACACACGCTTCTTGTTGCGGCGATCGCGGTAGGCGTATTGGCCTGCGCGCATGACCGCCTGCTTGGCGATGCGATAGACGTTATTGCGACGGCCGCGGTAACCCTTGGCCAGCTTGATGATCTTCTTGTGACGGGCCCGTGCGGTAACCCCACGTTTTACTCGAGGCATGTTTCGCTCCTATGAGTTTCGGTTAAGGGTTAAGCGAACGGCAGCATTGCGCGCACGGAGTTCAGATCGGAATCATGAACTGCCGTCGAACCGCGCAGATGGCGTTTGTTCTTGGTGGTCTTCTTGGTAAGAATGTGGCGCTTGAAGGCTTGACCGCGCTTGACGGTACCACCCGGACGCACCACGAAGCGCTTTGCAGCACTCTTCTTGGTCTTCATCTTCGGCATGACAACTCCATTATTAGATGGATATGGGTGTGCGGTCGGCCAGTTGGCCATTACCCGCCCTTCGAAACCCACTCCACTTGGTATGCAGACCGCCTGAACAGCCGGCAGCCGCTTTTCAGGAAGCGGCGCGCGTTGATTTGCACACGCGCCGTTCCGAAACCTGCCGATACCGCACCGGACACCCGGTGCCGCACCGTTTAAATCTTTCACAACCGAAGCGCACGCCACATGGCGTGCCGCTGCTTCAGCCGGTTACTTCTTTTTCTTCGGAGCGAGCACCATGATCATCTGGCGCCCTTCCATTTTCGGCATCTGCTCGACCTGACCGACTTCGTCGAGGTCCGTGCGCAGGCGCTCGAGCATGCGCATACCGATTTCCTGGTGAGCCATTTCGCGGCCACGGAAACGCAACGTGATTTTCGTCTTGTCGCCGTCGTCGAGGAAGCGGATGAGGTTGCGCAGCTTGACGTTGTAATCGCCGTCGTCCGTGCCCGGGCGGAATTTTACTTCCTTGACCTGGACGATCTTCTGCTTCAGCTTGGCCTCGTGTTGCTTCTTCGCTTCCGAGTACTTGAACTTGCCGTAGTCCATCAAGCGGCAAACCGGCGGGACCGCTTGCGGAGCGATTTCGACCAGATCCACGTCTTGCTGTTCCGACATGCGGAACGCATCGGCGAGTTTCACGATGCCGAGCGGTTCGTTCTCGACGCCGACCAGACGCACCTCGGGTGCCGTAATTTCACCGTTGATGCGGTGCGCAGACTTATCAGTAGCGATGTTACGTTTCCTCTAAAAATTAAAAAAACGAGCCGGGCTGCCAAGTGGCTCAGTTGAACGACTGCACGTCCTGGCGCAGACGCTCAATGAAAGTGTCGAGGGGCATCACGCCCATATCGACACCACCACGGGCACGCACGGCTACCGTTTGGGCTTCACGCTCTTTGTCGCCGACCACAAGCAGGTACGGCACCTTTTCCAGCGTGTGCTCGCGTATTTTATAGCTAATCTTCTCGTTGCGCAAATCGGCCTCCACTCTAACCCCTTGTTTTTGCAACGATTGGGCTAGAGCTTGCGCATATTCGGTCTGACTTTCGGCGATATTCATCACCACGACCTGCATTGGCGCAAGCCAGGCAGGCATTGCCCCGGCATGGTGCTCGATCAGAATGCCGAGGAAACGCTCCATTGATCCGACGATTGCCCGGTGCAGCATGATCGGACGGCGGCGGCTGTTGTCTTCGGCAACGTATTCCGCACCCAGACGCTCCGGCAGAACCATATCGAGCTGCAGCGTGCCGCATTGCCACGAACGGCCGAGCGCGTCCTTGATGTGGTATTCGACCTTCGGGCCGTAGAACGCGCCCTCGCCGGGCAACTCTTCCCACGTTACACCGCAGGCCGTCAACGCTTCGCGCAAACCCTGCTCCGCGCGATCCCACGTTTCGTCCGTGCCGGCGCGCGCGTCCGGGCGCAGCGACAACTTGATCTCGACATTGTCGAAGCCAAAGTCTTTGTAGACGCTCATCGCCAGCGTATTGAACGCGATCGATTCGCTGATGAACTGGTCTTCGGTACAGAAAATGTGTGCGTCGTCCTGCACGAAACCGCGCACGCGCATCAGACCATGCAGCGCACCCGACGATTCATTGCGATGGCACGAGCCGAATTCCGCGTAACGCAGCGGCAGATCGCGATACGAACGCAGACCGTGGTTGAACACCTGCACGTGACCCGGGCAGTTCATCGGCTTGATTGCGTAGTCACGCTTCTCAGATTCCGTCGTGAACATGTTTTCACGATAGTTCTGCCAGTGGCCCGACGCCTCCCAGAGCGAGCGGTCCATGATCATCGGTGTCTTGATTTCGAGGTAGCCCGCGTCGTTCACGCGACGGCGCATGTACTGCTCGACCTGCTGCCACAACGTCCAGCCGCGCGGATGCCAGAACACCATGCCCGGCGACTCGTCCTGCATGTGGAACAGATCGAGTTGTTTGCCGAGCTTGCGGTGGTCGCGCTTTTCCGCCTCTTCGAGCATGTGCAGATACGCTTCCTGGTCTTCCTTCTTCGTCCAGGCCGTACCGTAGATCCGCTGCAACTGTTCGTTCTTCGAATCGCCGCGCCAGTAGGCGCCCGCCACCTTCATCAGCTTGAAAACTTTCAACTTGCCGGTGGACGGCACGTGCGGGCCGCGGCACAGATCCGTGAAGCCGCCATGCGAGTACAGCTTGATTTCGTCGGTAGCGGGAATCGATTCGATGATCTCAGCCTTGTACTTTTCGCCGATGCTCTTGAAGTAGTCCACCGCTTCGTCGCGCGACACCACGCGGCGCGAAACCGGCTCGTCTTTCTTCGCGAGTTCCTGCATGCGCTTTTCGATCTTCTCGAGATCTTCCGGCGTGAAGGGGCGGTTGTACGCGAAGTCGTAGTAAAAGCCGTTGTCGATCACCGGACCGATCGTGACCTGCGCTTCCGGGTACAGATCCTTCACCGCGTACGCGAGCAAATGCGCCGCGGAGTGACGGATGATATCGAGTCCGTCTGCGTCTTTCTCGGTGACGATGGCGAGCGCCACGTCGTGATCGATCAGCGCGGACGTATCGACCAACTCACCGTCGATCTTGCCGCCGAGCGCGGCCTTCGCGAGGCCGGGGCCGATCGAGGCGGCCACTTCGGCGACGGTCACCGGATGCTCGTACTGTCGAACAGAACCGTCAGGCAGACGTATCGAAACCATTGCGTTCTCCGTGGTGCCGACCGGCGGCGGCACATACAACCAGGTGAAAAAGCCCAAAAAAAATGCGGCCCCGCTTTCGAGGGGCCGCATTCACATTTCCTGCAAACTACATTGGCGAAAGTGGTCCTCGACTAGCGTCGCTCCGAAGTGGTTTCGGTCAACGTTCGCGGTGTCATAACCGTATTCGCCTTTTGCGCCAAAGGCGCTTACTGCAGCTTGCGAAACCCCGGCAAAACCGGAATTTCTCTTTCGTTGGTAGGCTCGATTGGACTCGAACCAACGACCCCCACCATGTCAAGGTGGTGCTCTAACCAGCTGAGCTACGAGCCTGAAGAAACGAGATTATATGGAGCCCCACACCGCTTGGCAAGTACTTTTATGCGCCGACTTTAAATATTGACTCACGAACTCGAACGCGTCCACGGTATGCCTCCACCAAGATGCACCGTCTCGCACATGTATCAACTCTTGCGCGATGCGCGCACCACACCCGTCACTTCACCGAGCAGCGTACAGGCGCGCTGAATCTGCGCGGCGCTCGACACCTCGACGGTGAATTGCATGAACGCAGCGTTACGGCGCGTCTGCGTCTTCACGCCGATCACGTTCATCTTTTCGCGCGCGAACACTTCGGAAATATCGCGCAGCAAGCCCTGCCGATCCGTCGCGTCGATCGAAAGATCGACCGGATAGACCGACTGGCCGCGCCCACTCATCACCTCGGCCGACCACGCCGTTTGCAACACCCGCTCGGGCGCGCGCTCGGCCATGCGCAGGAACGTCGCGCAATCGCTGCGGTGAATCGACATGCCCTTGCCGCGCGTGACGAAGCCGCAGATATCGTCGGGCGGAGCCGGCCGGCAACAGCGCGCGAGTTGCGTGAGCAACGCGTCGACACCGACCACCAGCACGCCGGTGGACGCGCCGCGCGCCACGCTCGCGCCACTACTGCGCTTTTCGAATTGCTCGGGCGCCTCGACCACGGGTTCCGGCGGAGGCGCATCGTGCAGCGCCTGCTCGACGAGCCGCAAACTGAATTCTTCTTTGCCCACCACCGAGAACAGGTCGTCGGTGGTCTTGAAACCAAGCTTGGCCGCGAGCTGATCGAGATTGACCGACGTTTTGCCCTCGCGCTGCAAGGTCTTTTCGACCATCGCCCGACCGCTCGCGATGTGCTCCTGTACATCCACCGCGTTGAACCACGCACGCACTTTTTGCCGCGCGCGCGGACTTTGCAGATAGCCGAGTTGCGGGTTCAGCCAGTCGCGCGACGGACCGCCCTCCTTGACCGCAACGATCTCGACCGTCTGACCGTTCTGCAGAGGCGTGTTGAGCGGCACCATGGCGCCGTCCACGCGTGCGCCACGGCAGCGATGCCCCAGTTCGCTATGCAGGTGATACGCGAAGTCGACGGGCGTTGCGCCGTGCGGCAATGGAATCACCCGCGCCTGGGGCGTCAGCACGTAGATGTGGTCGTCGTCGAGCGTGGCCTGACGCAGTTGCTCCCACGGCTGCGCCGCGCGCTTCTCGCCGTGCTCGCCCTCGGAGACTTCGTCTTTCCACGCGAGCAATTGGCGCAGCCATGCAATCTTCTCGTCGTACTTCTCGTTGGCGGCGAACTGGCCGGCGTATCCGCGCGTGCCCGCTTCCTTGTAACGCCAGTGCGCGGCCACGCCGTATTCGGCGAACTGATGCATTTCCTGCGTACGTATCTGCACTTCGAACGCGCGACCGTCGTCGCCGATCACGACCGTGTGCAGCGACTTGTAGCCGTTCGGCTTCGGCCGCGAGATATAGTCGTCGAACTCTTTGGGCACCGGCTGCCACAGGTTGTGCACGATGCCGAGCACCGTGTAGCAATCCTTGATGTCCGGCACGATCACGCGAAATGCGCGCACGTCGTACAGCTCGGCGAAATCCAGTTCCTTGCCGCGCATCTTGCGCCAGATGCTGTAGATGTGTTTCGGCCTGCCGCTCACCTCTGCGCGAATATGCGCGGCGGCCAATTCCCTTTGCAGGCGTTCGATAGCCTGCGCGACATAGCTTTCGCGTTCGACGCGTTTTTCGTCGAGCAGCTTGGCGATGCGCTTATAGGTAACCGGCTCTTCGAAGCGCAGCGCGAGGTCCTCGAGCTCCCACTTCAGTTGCCAGATGCCCAGACGGTTGGCGAGCGGCGCATAGATATCGAGCGTCTCGCGCGCCACGTCCGGCGAGGGGGTGATCTTCGCCGCCGCGTAGTAACGCAACGATTGCAGGCGCGACGCAAGCCGGATCAGCACCACCCGAATATCCTGCGCGAACGCGAGCAGCATCTTGCGCAGCGCCTCGACCTGCGCGCGCCGTGCGGCCTGGGCGTCGCGCCCGGCTTCGGGCATGGCATTCTGAGCGGCGCGCAAGCTCACCGTGCCAAGGCGCAGCAGCTTGCGCACGTCGCCGACCAGTTGCGCGACTTCTTCGCCGAAGTTGTCGGCGATCACGCGCTCCGGGTCTTGCAGATGCGGCGTCAGCGCAAACAGAGCCGCCGCCAGCACCGCCGGCGGATCGACATTGAGCTTGCGCATGATCGACGCCGTACCCGCCGCGTGATCCGCCAGCATTTCGCCCGATGAGAGCCGCACCTCGCCCGCATGTTCACGCACGAACGCCATCGCCTCGTCGAAAGAAGGGAGAGGGTTCGGTGTGCTCGTAACGATTTCGGTATTCATGGTGCGATGGCCCACCGGGCCAAACGAATCAACGGAATTTCAACAACACATAGCGGATTAGCTACGCTGCGCAGCAACCGCGACGACTTCGACGAGGCACTTCGGATTGGCGAGCTTCGCTTCGACCGTAGCGCGCGGCGGCGTGGCGCCTTGTGCGACCCACTCGTCCCACACGGCGTTCATGCCGGCAAAATGCGCCATGTCCGAGATGAAGATCTGCACCGACAGCAAATGCGACTTGTCGCTGTTCACTTCGCCCAGCAAACGGTCGATGTGGCCAAGCACTTCGCGCGTCTGGCCCGTGATGTCCTGATCCGCGTCTTCGGCGATCTGACCCGCGAGGTACACCGTACCGTTGTGAACGGCGATTTCCGAGAGGCGCTTGCCGACGTGGTGACGAATGACTGCCATGTAGGATCCTGAAGTTGGTTGAAAGTTGATCGGAGATGCGTTCCGCATCGCGCCCCGTCTGGGGACGCCGGGCGGAACTGCATATTATGACGCGTCAGCGGCCGGTCCGATAAAGAACTGCCTCGCAATGTCGATCTGATCGGCCGACAGGAACGCCGGCGCATGCCCGACGCCCGCAATCTCCGCGCTCGATACGGCGCGTCCGGTCTCGACCATCTTCGCGACGGTTTCACGCGAGAGCAAATCAGATTGCTCGCCGCGCACCACCAGCACCGGCCCCTGGAAAGCGGCCAGCGAATGCCAGAGCGCGGCCTCGCCGAGTTTGGCGGCTTCCTCGGTGGTCGCGGTGAAGGGCTGCGCGATACGCGGGTCGTAACGGAACAGCCACTTGCCGTCCTGTTCGTGCAGAAGCGGCGTGTTGATCTCGCGCCATTCTTCCGGCGTGAGCGGGCCGAAAGTCTGCGCGAGCAACGCGGCGTAGTCGATGCCTTGCTGCAGCGTTTCAAACAGCACGGGCTTGCCGAGATAGTCGCCGATGCGCTTCACCGCAGCCGGCTCCAGATGCGGACCGACGTCGTTCAACAGCATCTTGCGAATCGGCGTTTCCGGCAGGCCGGCCAGCGCGAGTCCGATCAGGCCGCCCATCGAGGTGCCGAACCAATCGACCGTTTCGACATTCAGGCGCGCGATCAACGTGACCATGTCGGCGACGTATTGCGGCACGACATAGAAGTTGGGGTTGGCGAGCCACGACGACAAGCCCCGCCCGGCGACATCCGGACAAACCACGCGGTAAGTGCCGGCAAATTCCTCCGCGAGGCGGTCGAAATCGCGCCCTGAACGGGTCAGGCCGTGTACGCACAGCAGCACTCGCGGATTGGCCGGGTCGCCCCACTCCGCATAGGCGATGCGGTGCAAGCCACCGGCGCTCGCGCACTGCACATAGCGTTGACGCGGCGCGGGCCGCCCGGCGGTGGAAACGGACGTGGTTGCGGTCATCTGGGTTCCTTGCAAAAGCGCTGCGGGTTCGGCCTGGGCGTAGCAGGATCGATAAGCATCCAATCTTCAAACGATTGTAAACCGCTTTGCCGCGCGGCAAGAGTCGGCCGGACGGCATAGGACAACTCAGAGCGGCTACGGGCCAGACAAACAAAAGCGGGCGAGACTCACGCCTCGCCCGCCTGGGAACCACTGTGCCGCCTCCTGCCGCGAGGGCAAGCCCAACGGCCTATCCAACAGCTGCAGACCGCTTCAGACGGCCTGACAACAGCAAGCCCTTCAGCTCACCGCGCTTACATCGAGCGGCGCACCCGTCTTCGCCTTGATTTCCTCGACGCTCACGCCCGGCGCCAGTTCCGTCACCTTCAGACCGTCTTCCGTGATTTCGATCACGCCGAGGTCGGTGATGATCTGATCGACCACACCCACGCCCGTGAGCGGCAGCGTGCATTCTTCGAGAATCTTGTGCTGGTCGCCCTTCGCGACGTGCTCCATCAGCACGACCACGCGCTTGACGCCCGCAACCAGATCCATCGCGCCGCCCATGCCCTTGATCATCTTGCCAGGGATCATCCAGTTGGCCAGATCGCCCTTCTTGCTGATCTGCATCGCGCCCAGAATCGCCAGGTTGATGTGGCCGCCGCGAATCATCGCGAACGAATCCGCCGACGAGAAAATCGACGAGCCCGGCAGCGTGGTCACCGTCTGCTTGCCGGCGTTGATGAGGTCGGCGTCCACTTCCTCTTCGGTCGGCGACGGGCCGATGCCGAGCAGGCCGTTTTCCGACTGCAGCCACACTTCGACGCCCGCCGGCACGTGATTGGCCACCAACGTCGGCAAGCCGATGCCGAGGTTCACATAAAAGCCGTCCTGCAATTCCTTCGCCGCGCGCGCGGCCATTTCGTCACGAGTCCATGCCATGATCAGTCTCCTTTCGCGCGGACGACGCGTTGTTCGATGCGTTTTTCCGGATGCGCATTGAGCACGATGCGCTGCACGAAGATGCCTGGCGTATGGATCGCGTCCGGATCGAGTTCGCCCACTTCGACGATTTCTTCCACTTCCGCGACGGTGATCTTGCCGGCCATCGCGCACATCGGGTTGAAGTTGCGCGCGGTGCGGCGGTAGATCAGGTTGCCCGACTTGTCGGCCTTCCACGCCTTGACCAGCGCGACGTCGGCCGTCAGCGAGTGTTCGAGCACGTAGTGGTTTTCGCCGAACTGGCGAGTTTCCTTGCCTTCGGCAATCAGCGTGCCGTAGCCGGTATTGGTGAAGAACGCCGGAATGCCCGAACCGCCCGTGCGCAATTTCTCGGCGAGCGTGCCTTGCGGCGTGAATTCGAGCTCGAGTTCGCCGGCCAGATACTGGCGTTCGAACTCCTTGTTCTCGCCGACATACGACGAGATCATCTTCTTGACCTGACGCGTTTCGAGCAGCAGACCGAGGCCGAAACCGTCGACGCCCGCGTTGTTGCTGATGCAGGTGATGCCCTGCACCTTCGAATCGCGCAGCGCGCCGATCAGCGCCTCAGGAATGCCGCACAGCCCAAAGCCGCCGACGGCAAACGTCTGCCCGTCCTTGACGATGTCTTTCAGCGCCTCGGCGGCGCCTGGATAGACTTTGTTCATCAGTTTGTCCCTTCCTTTATGGAAACCCGAATCCGGATCTTTACAGCCCGTATGACGTTCCGCGGGCTCGAGCCCGACACGTCATTCTAGTCATCCCCGGCGGCCTGTGCGGTCAGGTTTCCCTGCACGCCGCGCAAACGCCCGCCGCGGACGGCTTGGCCGCGTTATCGTATGGTCGAAAGAGTACGCTGCGCGCGCCATGCGGCACAATACGCAAAAATACATAAGTACTTGCCGCCAGCCCATGCCCGCACTGGATTACCAAACCGCGTTCCACCTCGCTCCGATCGGACTCGTGCTGTCGCGCGAACGGACTATCGAAGACTGCAATGACGAACTCGCGTCGATTTTCGGCTGCACGCGCGAGTCGCTGATCGGCCAGTCGTTCCAGGTGCTGTATCCGTCCACAGATGAGTTCGAGCGGATCGGCGCGCGGATTCCGCCGATCATGACTGCACAAGGCAGTTACGCGGACGACCGCATCATGAAGCGGGCCAACGGCGAACTGTTCTGGTGCCACGTGACGGGCCGCGCGCAGGAACGCGCCGACGCGCACGCCGCGGGTGTCTGGACCTTCGAGGACTTGAGCGCGACGCGGCGCGTGGCGGTCGAACTGACACCGCGCGAGCGCGAAATCGCCGCGCAGCTGGTGACGGGGAAAACCAGCAAGCAGATCGGCCGCGTGCTGGATATCAGCCCGCGCACGGTGGATGTCTACCGGGCGCGGCTGATGCGTAAATACGATACGGGTAACGCGACGGAGCTATTGCAGCGCCTGCTCGGGCATTGAAAAGAGGTGCTGACGGATGCGCGCCGGGATTCGCGCTATCGCCGCTCAGGCCGCCTTGACCAAAACAGCGCGCTCGATGGTCGCACGCAGCAGATCAGGCACGGGCACCGACTTGCCGGCCGCGTAATCGATCCATACACAGCGCGCGGCGCCGCGGGCATACACGGTGTTTGGGTCATCCGCTCGCACGAGTTCAAACCCCGTGTCGAAACTGCTGCGGCCGGGCGTGGCCACCGTCATCCGGCCGATCACGTCGCCCGGATAATGCAGTTGCTTGAGAAACTCCATCGATGCATTGACGATCACCGGCCCCTGTCCGTCGGCATTGCTGCCGGCCAGACCCAACTGCTCGAACCAGGAAATCCGCACCTGCTCCATGTAGCGGAAATAGACCGTGTTGTTCACATGGCCGAAGGCGTCCATGTCGCCCCAGCGGATCGGCATCGACATCTCAAAAACAGCGTGAAAATCGCTCATCGTACTTCTTTATCGGGTTGAAACGAGGTTGACGCCGGTACGCAGGCCGGCACAGAGAGAAACAGCAACATAGCGTGCGCGCTTATGAGGCGCCAAGGCCAGAGCGCGTAAAACAGTTTCTTCGAACGGGCGCTAATCCGGCCCGCGCGACTCGCACTGCGTGGCCGGCAGCGCCGGTTTGCGCTCAGGAGAGCCCGAATCCGTCATCGGCCGCAATCACCGAGCCATTGATGAACTGCGATTCGTCGGCCGCCAGCAGCAGCAGGAGCCCGTCCAGGTCGTCCGGCTTGCCGACACGATGGCGCGGCAGCATCGACACGAGCTTTTGCCCTTGCTCCGTCGACCAGTGATGGTGGTTGATCTCGGTGTCGATATAGCCGGGACAGATCGCGTTCACGTTGATGCCGTGCTTGCCCCACTCCAGCGCCATGGCTTTGGTCATATGCACGACGGCCGCCTTGCTGATCGCGTACAGGCCGATCTGCGGCAATACGCGCAAGCCCGCCATAGACGCGATATTGATGATCCGGTACGACGGCTTCTGTGCGCTGTTGCCGCGCATGATCATGCGCTTGGCGACTTCCTGCGCGACGAAAAACGCGCCGCGTGTGTTGGTATCGAACACGTACTCGAAGTCGGCGGGCGTGACCTCGGAGAGCTTTTGCGTGGTGGACACGCCCGAATTGTTCACCAGGATGTCGATCGTGCCAGCCTCGGTTTCCGCATGCGCGACGGCCGACTTGATGCTCTGATAATCGGTCACGTCGAGCGACACGACGTGGGCCGCGCCGCCGGACGCCTCGATCTCGGCGCGCAATTCCTTCAGACGCTCGGTTCGCCGGCTCGCCAGCACGACCTTGGCGCCCGCTTGCGACAACACTTGAGCAAAGCGCTTTCCCAACCCGCTCGAGGCGCCGGTGATCAGCGCAACCTTGCCTTCCAGATTAATCGAACGGCCCATTGTCGTTCCTTGTTCGGTTGTTATTACAGATGCGGTTGACAGGTGCGGTAAGACCGTCAAAAGCAGGCCGATACCGTATCACGTAAATAGAACGATCGTGCTAATGTCTGCTCATCTGGTTGCAGTGCGGGAGTGCATCGCCCACAATACGAACCCGAAAAAAGCATTCTAACGGTAAGAGGAGCATCAATGACCCCCGCAAGTCTCATTGAGCAGTACGGCCCGCGCGAGTCGATGGAATACGACGTCGTGATCGTCGGCGGCGGCCCAGCTGGGCTGTCCGCCGCGATTCGCCTGAAGCAGCTGGCGGCGGAAAAAGGCGTCGAGATTGGCGTGTGCGTACTGGAAAAAGGCTCGGAGATCGGGGCGCATATCCTCTCGGGCGCGGTCATGGATCCGCGCGCCATGACCGAGCTGATTCCGGACTGGAAAGAAAAAGGCGCTCCGCTGACCGTGGATGTGACTGAGGACAAGTTCCTGTTCCTGACCGAAACCGGTTCGAAGAGCGTGCCGGTCTGGGCGCTGCCGGATAACTTCAAGAATCACGGCAATTACGTGATCAGTCTCGCGAATGTGACGCGCTGGCTGGGTCAGCAGGCTGAGGCGCTGGGTGTGGAGATTTTCCCGGGCTTTCCTGCGGCCGAAATCCTCTATAACGACGACGGTTCGGTCAAAGGCGTCGCGACTGGCAACCTGGGCATCGGCAAGGACGGTGAACCGACCGAGAACTTCCAGCTCGGCATGGAACTGCACGCGAAGTACACGCTGTTCTGTGAGGGCGCGCGTGGGCATCTCGGGCGGCAACTGAACGACCGGTTCAAACTGCGCGAAGGCGTCGATCCGCAGGTCTACGGCATCGGCATCAAGGAACTGTGGGAGATCGATCCGTCGAAGCACAAGCCGGGTCTCGTGATGCACACCGCCGGCTGGCCGCTGGAGAACGACACGTACGGCGGCTCGTTCCTCTATCACATGGATAACAACCAGGTGGTGGTGGGTTTTGTGGTCGGACTTGGCTACACGAATCCGTACCTGTCGCCGTTCGAGGAATTCCAGCGCTACAAGACGCATCCGGCGATCCGTGCTGTGCTCGAAGGTGGCAAGCGGGTGTCGTACGGCGCACGGGCGATCACGGCCGGTGGTCTGATGTCGCTGCCGAAGCTGGTGTTCCCGGGCGGCGCACTGGTCGGCGACGATGCGGGTTTCCTGAACGCATCGCGGATCAAGGGTTCGCATGCGGCGATCAAGACCGGCATGCTGGCCGCCGACGCCGCTTTTGAAGCCGTGCAGGCTGGACGCACCAGCGATGAGTTGACCGCCTATCCGGAGAGCTTCAAGACCTCGTGGCTGCACACCGAACTGCATCGTGCGCGCAACTTCAAGCAGTGGATGAGCAAGGGTCTGTATCTCGGCACGCTGATGGTGGGCATCGAGCAGAAGCTGCTGGGCGGTAATGTGCCGTGGACGCTGCATCACCAGCATTCGGATCACGAGATGCTGAAGCCGGCTTCGCAGTGCAAGCCCATCGTCTATCCGAAGCCCGATGGCAAGCTGACGTTTGACCGGCTCTCTTCGGTGTTCATCTCCAACACGAACCACGAAGAGAACCAGCCCGCTCACCTGACGCTGAAAGATCCTTCGGTGCCAGTGAATGTGAACTGGCAGACCTACGCCGGCCCGGAGTCACGTTACTGCCCGGCAGCGGTGTACGAGTTCGTTAAGAACGACGACAACACCGAACGCCTGGTGATCAACGCGCAGAACTGCGTGCACTGCAAAACCTGCGATATCAAGGACCCGACCCAGAACATCGTGTGGGTCACGCCTGAAGGCGGCGGCGGTCCGAACTACCCGAACATGTAATTCATGCTTCACCTGCCTTCGCAACGCCGGATTCTTACTGACGGCGCTGTGAAGGCAAAACCAGTCAGCTCCGCCCCACCGCTTCAATCCGCTCCCGCACTTTCGCCACGACCGGCGCCCAGTCGCCAACGCGCGGTTGTCGAACGAGTTCAATCGAATCGTACCAGGCCGTCAGCGACGACTCATCGCCCCAGAACCACGCGGAAACGTGATCGATCATCAGGCAGGTCGGCACACCGAGCGCCCCCGCCAGATGCGCGGGCCCGCTATCGATCGTAACGACCAGATCCAGATTCGCCAGCAACGCAGCGACATCGTCAAAGCCGGACTGAAAATGATGCGTCAGATCGACGACGTCGAGACCTTTGGCGCGCCACTGTGCAACCGTCTCTCCGCGCCCCGGCGACAAAGCAAAATAGCTCACGTCCGGCACGTTCAACAGAGGTTCGATTTGCTCGACGGGCACTGAACGCCGCGTGTCGCGGATATGGTCCGGATTGCCGTTCCACACCAGCCCAACCTTGCGACTGCCGCGCCGCGCCGCCGTGTGCGCTTCGACTCGTTCGCGCCACGCCTGCTCACGCGCAGGGTCTGCGCTCAGACACGGTGCGCCCCATCCCGCTGCGTCGACAATGCCGAGCCGCAGCGGCAGGCTCATCAGTCCGCAGTGAAAATCGGGCTGCGTCTCCAGACTCGTTTCGAGCGGCAAATCCACTGGCAACATGCGTTCGAACAAATGCCGCAACGGACCGTCGTGACCGAAGATCACCCGGCCGCCCTCGCGTCGCGCCCGTTCGGCCAGCATTGGCAGAAAGCGCACTGCCCAGAGACAGTCGCCATTGCCCTGCTCGCCATAAACCACCAACGTCTTGCCGGCAAGCGATTCACCCTGCCAGGGCGCGCTGATCGCGGCGAGCGCCTGCTGGGCGTTGTTCAGTTCGCCGCCAGCAAACACGACGCGCGATTCGTAATGCGTCCAACCCTCCGCAAAACGCCCGCTGCGGATCTCGAGTTCCGATAGATCGAACAACGCATGGGCGTTCTGCGGCGAGAGCATCAGGACTTGCCGGAGCAACGCCTCGGCCTCGGCGAAGCGTGCCTGCTCCTTGATACACAACGCCAGCTTATGCAGCGCGACTGGATTGCCGGGCACGACGCGCACGGCTTCGCGCAACAGCGCCTCGGCGGTGGCGAAGTCGTCGCGCTGCTGCACGGCCGCCGCGCGCCAGATCAGCGCGTTGGCGTCTTCGGCATGGTGCGAGAGGAGCAGCCCGGTGGCGGAGTCGACCAGCGCCCAATCGCGCAGCACGAAGGCGGTCTGCGCAATCGTATGCAGCAGCGTGGGTTCGCAGGAAGAATCGAGTTGGTATGCGTGCACCAGCGCAGCAAGTGCATCACGCTGACTCGCCTTGTCACCCCCGGCGTGTTGCAGCAGCGCCTGGCCGAACGTGAAGCAGTCGCCGGCCACGGCGTTGGGCGCGGCGGCACGCGCGCGTAGATCCGCGAGACGGCTTGCTGCCGGCTCGGCGCTGAAATCAGTCATGAGAGACGACACTGCCCGCGTAGAACCAATACAGATACGCTCGACGCAGACGCGTTACGGCGCGCTGGCCGCGATCTTCGGCGTGCTGACGGACACGTCGCCGCATTGCGCGCGATGGCGCAGCGCATGATCGATCAGCACCAGCGCGAGCATCGATTCGGCGATCGGCGTGGCGCGAATCCCGACGCACGGGTCATGCCGCCCGAACGTTTCGACGACAACCGGTTGCCCCGCCTTGTCGATCGAGCGGCGCGGCGTGCGAATGCTCGAAGTCGGCTTGATCGCAATCGACACCGTGATGTCCTGCCCGGTCGAAATGCCGCCGAGCACGCCGCCCGCGTGATTGCCGACGAAGCCCTCCGGCGTCAATTCGTCGCCATGCACCGAGCCGCGCTGCGCGACGCTCGCAAAGCCCGCGCCGATCTCGACGCCCTTCACCGCGTTGATGCCCATCATGGCGTGCGCAATGTCGGCGTCGAGACGGTCGAACAGCGGCTCGCCGAGACCGACCGGCACGCCGGACGCCACGACGTTGATGCGCGCGCCGATTGAGTCGCCATCTTTGCGGAGCGCGTCCATATACGCCTCAAGTTGCGGCACGATCTCCGCGTTGGGCACGAAGAACGGGTTCTCACGCACCTGCGCCCAGTCGACGAACGGCACGTCGATCTCACCGAGCGCGGCCATATAGCCGCGAATCTCGGTGCCGAACTTCTCGCGCAGCCACTTCTTGGCGACCGCGCCCGCGGCCACCGTGGGCGCCGTGAGGCGAGCCGACGAACGGCCACCGCCGCGATAGTCGCGGATGCCGTATTTCTGCCAGTAGGTGTAGTCGGCGTGGCCCGGCCGGAAGGTGTCGGCAATGTTGCCGTAGTCTTTGCTGCGCTGGTCCGTGTTGCGGATCAGGAGCGCGATCGGCGCGCCGGTGGTCTGGCCTTCGAACACGCCCGACAGGATCTCGACCTTGTCTTCTTCCTGACGCTGCGTGACGTGCCGCGACGTGCCGGGCTTGCGACGGTCGAGCTCCAGTTGAATGTCGGCTTCGTTGAGCGCCATGCCCGGCGGGCAGCCGTCGATCACGCAGCCGATAGCGGGACCGTGCGATTCGCCGAAGGTCGTGACAGTGAAAAGCGTACCGAGCGTGTTGCCGGACATGGGCGTCGTCCAAAGAAATGCGGGGAAAGCGCTATTATGCCAGCCCCGTGGCAAGCGAACCGCGTCGTGCAACCGTTCTGGCCGATCGGCCAGGGTACGCCTCGCCCGCTGCGTCGCTCGCCTTGTCGGCACACACCTTGGGCGCGACTGGGGATTCATCCGCGATACCGCGCGCCGATTAGCCGTTCACCCAACCCGGCGGCGCGCAAAACGCCGCCATGCGGAAATGTCTGCTTCGGGAGCGCCCACCGCCTGGCCGGCAAGCAGTGCCTGTTCCTACTACTTCCGCGCCCCGCGCAATTCGGTGACGATCTGCTGCAGGTTCTCCGGCGTCGCCTGCGCCGGATCGAGCGGCTCACCCACTGCCAGCGTCAGGCGGCTCATGACGCCCTTCTGGATCGGCCGCGGCCAGCGCGCGTCGTCCGCGCGCGAAAACACGCTGCCCCACAATCCGCGCAGCGCCATGGGGATGACCGGCGCCGGCGTGCGCCGGATGATCTCGGTCACGCCATGCCGGAACGGATTCATCTCGCCGGTTTTGGTGAGCTTGCCTTCCGGAAAGATGCAAACCAGATCACCCTCGGCCAGCGCCTGCGCGCAGCGCTCGTAGGCTCGCGTCAATAACTGCGCGTCCTGATGCGCCGGCGCGATCGGAATCGCTTTCGCGTGACGGAACACCCAGCCGGCGAACGGCGTCCTGAAGATCTGATGGTCCATCACGAAACGGATCGGGCGCGGACTCTCGGCCATGATGACGATCGCGTCCACGAAGCTCACGTGGTTGCACACGAGTACGGCCGCGCCTTCTTCCGGAATCCGCTCGGCATGCACGAGGCGAATCCGGTAGAACGTGTGCACCAGCACCCACGCGATAAAGCGCAGCAGGAACTCGGGCACGAGCGAATAGATGTAGGTCGCCACCACGATGTTCAGCAGCGCGGTAACGAGAAAAATCGCCGGAATGCCGAAGCCTGCCGCGGTCAACGCCATGGCCATCAGCGACGAAACGATCATGAACAGCGAATTCAGAATGTTGTTCGCGGCAATGATTCGCGCCCGGTGGCTCGGCTGGCTGCGGCTCTGGATCAGCGCATACAGCGGTACGCTGTAGAGGCCGCCGAACATGGCGAGCAGGAAGAGATCAGCCAGGACGCGCCAGTGGGCGGGCCGCACGATGAACTCGCCGACGCTCAACAGATGGCCCGCGGGCGGCAGCGCATGGCTCGCGAAAAACAGATCGATCGCGAACACGCTCATGCCGATCGAGCCGAGCGGCACGAGGCCGATTTCGATACGCCGCTTCGAGAGTTTTTCGCACATCAGCGAGCCGAGGCCAATGCCGATCGAAAACGTGCCGAGCAGCACGGTCACCACATCCGGATCGGCGGACAGCACGTTTTTCGCAAAACTGAAAAACGACGACAGGAAGATCGCGCCCACGAACCACAGCCAGGAGATCCCCAGCAGGCTCAAAAACACGGTACGGTTTTCGCGCGCCAGCTTCAGGTTGCGCCACGTCTCGCTGACCGGATTCCAGTTGATGCGCAGATCGGCTTGCGGCGCCGGCGTGAGCGGCACGAAGCTCGACACCACGCGCCCCACCAGCGCGATCGTGACGCAGGCGCCGGCCAGCACCACCGCGCCGTGCTCGACGAAACCCGCGCCCACCCCGCCGACAATCGTACCGATCAGGATCGCCACGAAGGTGCCCATTTCGACCATGCCGTTGCCGCCGACCAGCTCCGAACTCGACAGATGCTGCGGCAGGTATGAGTATTTGACCGGGCCGAACACGGTCGAATGGACGCCCATCAGAAATGTGCACAGGTACAGAAGCGGCGCGCTATGCAGCCAGAAACCCGCGCCGCCGATCAGCATCACCACGATTTCGAAACTCTTGACGAAACGCGTGAGCATTGCCTTGTCGTACTTGTCGGCAATCTGCCCGGAGGTGGCCGATAGCAGCACGAACGGCAGGATGAAGATGGCCGAAATCAGGAATGCCGCCGTTTTCGGATCGACGCCCGAAAAGCGCGCCGCCTGGTAGGTGACGAGCGACGTGAAGCCGATCTTGAAGACGTTGTCGTTCATCGCGCCGAGGAACTGGGTCCAGAAAAACGGCGCGAAACGGCGCTCGCCGAGCAGCCGGAACTGGGAGTCGTGACCCTCGGGTCGACGGGCGGCGCGGCGGGCAGCAGGTAACGGACGATCGCTCATGAAGTTCGGCAAGCAGGCTGGAGAGCAACAAAGATGAAAGCACCATGCGCGCAACCCGGCGCGGGTGGATTGCCGGGCAGCAGGTGGCGCCGGACTGGCGGCCGAATAGGCGCACTCGCGCCCGCCTCGGCGGCGAGCCAGCTGGAGAGCCGGATAGACAAGGCTGAACATGCAGACAAGCCCTGCGCCGGACACAAAAAAAGCGCACGCTTTCGCGCGCGCCTTGACCGCCACTTCGCGCTCACGGCAACGACAGAACGTCGCAGTGAGTCGCCGCGCATTAACGCGCCGGCTGCTGTTCCGGCTGTTCTTCCGGCCAGTCGCGGATATAGGCCTTGAGCATGCGGTTTTCGAAGCCCTGCTCTTCCACCACCGCCTTGGCGACGTCGTAGAACGAGATCACGCCCATCAGCGTGCGGCTCTCCAGCACGGGCAGATAACGCACGTGATGCTCGAGCATCATGCGGCGAACTTCGTTGACGTCCGTTTCAGGCGTGCAGGTGAGCGGATGGTCGTCCATGACCTTGCGGATCGTGGAGGTGCCGACGCTGCCGCCGTTCTTGCTCAGCGTCGAAATAATTTCGCGGAAAGTCAGCATGCCGACGAGATCGCCATATTCCATCACAACCAGCGAGCCGATGTCGTGCTCCGCCATGGTATTGACTGCGTCGTGCAGCGTGGTATCCGGCGTAACCGTGAAAAGGGTGTTGCCTTTGACTTTGAGGATGTCGCTGACTCGCATGATCTGTCTCCCGTAATGCCCGCTAAGCTCGTAATACATCAATGATTTTCGATCCTAGCGGAAAGACCCATAAAAGGAAAGCGGCCCGCCCACCAAGGCGCACCGGCCATTCACCGGTTCGAGCCCGGCTCGCCGCGGCTGTGCGCATCGGGAAAACCGCGCTTGAAGCGCGGCGCGCCGGTGATAGGATGGCCGCCACTTTCACCTTTCGCGAGGCCGTTCGTGGCCTCGCCGCCCACGATGTCCGCCAACCGTTTCGACACGCTTGCGCTGCACGCCGGCGCCGCTCCCGACCCGACCACTGGCGCGCGCGCCACGCCGATCTACCAGACTACCTCGTTTTCGTTCCGCGATTCGGACCACGCCGCGGCGCTCTTCAATATGGAGCGCGCGGGTCACGTCTATTCGCGCATCTCGAATCCGACCGTTGCCGTGTTCGAGGAACGCGTGGCCGCGCTGGAAAACGGCGCGGGCGCGATCGGCACGGCGAGCGGCCAGGCGGCCTTGCATCTGGCCATCGCCACGCTGATGGGCGCAGGCTCGCATATCGTTGCCTCCAGCGCGCTGTACGGCGGCTCGCACAATCTGCTGCACTACACGTTGCGGCGCTTCGGCATCGAGACGACCTTCGTCAAACCGGGCGACCTCGATGCGTGGCGAGCCGCGCTGCGCCCGAGTACGCGACTGCTGTTCGGCGAGACGCTCGGCAATCCGGGGCTCCACGTGCTCGATATCGCGGCCGTGGCGCAGATCGCGCATGAGCATCGCGTGCCGTTGCTGGTCGACTCGACCTTTACCACGCCGTACCTGCTCAAGCCCTTCGAGCACGGCGCGGACTTCGTTTATCACTCGGCCACCAAGTTCCTCGGTGGCCATGGCACGACGATCGGCGGCGTGCTGGTGGACGGCGGCACGTTCGACTTCGAAGCCTCCGGGCGTTTCCCCGAATTCACCGAGCCTTACGACGGCTTTCACGGCATGGTGTTCACCGAGGAAAGCACCGTCGCTCCGTTCCTCTTGCGTGCGCGCCGCGAGGGTCTGCGCGACTTCGGCGCATGCCTGCATCCGCAGGCTGCGTGGCAACTGCTGCAAGGCATCGAAACACTGCCCTTGCGGATGGAGCGGCACGTTGCCAACACGCGCCGGGTGGTCGAATTCCTCGCCGGTCACGCCGCGGTCGAAACCGTCGCCTATCCGGAATTGCCGACGCACCCCGACCACGCGCTCGCGAGGCGCTTGCTGCCACGCGGTGCCGGCGCCGTGTTCAGCTTCAATCTGCGCGGCGACCGCGCTGCGGGACGCAGCTTCATCGAAGCGCTCTCGCTGTTCTCGCATCTCGCGAACGTGGGCGACGCGCGCTCACTGGTCATCCATCCCGCATCGACCACGCACTTTCGCATGGACGCCGCCGCGCTCGCCGCAGCCGGCATCGCCGAAGGCACGATCCGCCTCTCGATCGGACTCGAAGATCCCGACGATCTGATCGACGACCTCAAGCGCGCGCTGAAGGCGTCGCAAAAAGCGAGCAGTTCGAGCGCGCCGCACAGCGGCGCATCCGGCACTCCCCCCCAACGCCGCCCGGAGTCCGCATGATCCTCACCGTTCAAGGCAAGCCCGTCTATGCGTACACGGGCGGCAAAGCGTTCGACGCGCGCCTGCCAACCGCCGTATTCATCCACGGCGCCGAGCATGATCACAGTGTATGGGCGCTGCAAACCCGCTACTTCGCGCATCACGGTTTCGGCGTGCTGGCCGTGGATTTGCCCGGCCACTGCCGCAGCAGCGGCCCGGCCCTGACCACCGTGCCAGCCATGGCTGACTGGCTGGCCGCGCTGCTCGACGCCGCGGGTGTGCAACGCGCCTTCGTAGCCGGCCACAGCATGGGCTCGCTGATCGCGCTCGACTTCGCCGGCCGCTATCCCGAGCGGGCAACGCACCTCGCCCTGCTCGCCACGGCGGTGCCGATGACCGTCTCCGATGCGCTGCTCGACGCCGCTCTGAACCGTGAACCCGAAGCGATCGGCATGGTCAACGCGTGGTCGCATTCGACCATTGCGGCCAAGCCTTCCTGCCCGGGCCCCGGCTTCTGGTTGCACGGCATGAACCAGCGACTCATGGAGCGCGTCTCGGCGCGCGGTGAACCGCACCTGTTCCATACCGATTTCACCGCCTGCAATAGTTACGCGGACGGCCTCACCCGTGCCGGGCAAGTGCGCTGCGCCACGCGCCTGATCGTGGGGCGGCGTGACGCGATGACGCCGCCGCGCGCAGCCAGGGCGCTCGCGGGCGCGCTGGAGCAAACAGGCGTACCGGTCGACACGGTCATGTTCGAAGCCGGCCACGCGTTGATGACCGAGCAACCCGACGCCACGCTAGACGCCCTCTTCAGCTTCGCGACCAGAACTCCTCACACGGTTCGATGAACGTTGCGAGCCATCACGATAACTGCGCCGGGAGCGCTGCGCCATCGGCCAAATGGCCAGGTTGCGCGCATGGCCCGATAGCCGCACAATGGATCAAGCCTGTCCTGTTTCGAGCGCGTGTGTCCGGCATGCCGGCGCACGCCGGAGCATCGAGAAGCGTAGCAATCCGGAGGCCGTGATGGCTCAAACCGCGCACACCGATCACTTCGCGAGTTTCGCGGAGTTCTATCCGTACTATCTGAGCGAGCATCGCAATACGGTCTCGCGGCGGCTGCACTTCGTGGGATCGCTCGGCGTGATCGGCTGTCTTGCCATGGCGCTCGCCACCGGCGACTGGCTCTGGCTGCCCGCTGCCGTGATCTGCGGATACGGCTTCGCCTGGGTCGGGCATTTCTTCTTCGAGAAAAATCGGCCGGCTACCTTCCGGCATCCGCTTTACAGCCTGATGGGTGATTGGGTGATGTTCAAGGACATTTGCGTCGGCAAGATTTCGTTGTAGCGAAGCGCTAGCTTTTCCACTGCTTCGAAGTTTCCGCTGCGGCCGCCTTTCGCGGTATCAAGCGCTCGCACGCTGCCTCAACCCGCCTCGTCCGGCATCACGCCGCATGCTGCGGCATGGAAGGCGCGCCAGACTCGTCCTCCGCAGCGCGCGCGGCACGGTCGGCTGCTCGCGCGGCAAGCAAAGCGGCGAGCGTCACTTTCAGCTTGTCGTTTTCGAGGGCCGCCAGCAGCATTTCTCCGTCCACACGCGTGGACGCCAGCTCGAGCTGATATCCGAGCTCCGCGCGGTCGATCACGAACAGTCCGAACAGGCGCTCGACAGTGATTTGCGCCGGATTCGCCAGCAGCAGGAAATGCGGACGCGAGTCGTCCTCCTGCAAGCGCGCGATCCACTCGATCTCTTCGAGCTTTTCCAGCAGGTTGAGCGTGGTGTCCATATCGCGGCGAAGCATGCGTGAAAGTTCGGGCACCGTATAGCCGCGCTTGCCGGCGTCGCGTGCTTCCGAGAGGCGCGCGAGCAGTTCGAGCGAGTCGAACAGATTGCTGCCTTCGAAGGTGGGCCGGTGAAACTGCCCAATGCGAATGGCCGGCAACGCGGACGCGATCATCGCGCCCGCCAGCGTGATGAACCAGCACAGGTACATCCACAGCAGAAACAGCGGCACGGCCGCAAATGCGCCATACACCGCGGTGTAGGTTGGAATGCGCCGCACGTAATAACCGAAGCCGCGCTTCGCAAGCTCGAAGGCGATCGCGGCAGTCACACCGCCGATCACCGCGTCGCGCCATTCCACGCGGCAATTCGGCAGGTACACGTAGAGAATCGTGAATGCGACCGCGGTGAGCGGGAGCGCGGCGCCCGCGAGCGCCCACTCGATGACCGGTGTCATGCGCTGGGCCGCCGTGAAGGTCATGGATTGCGTGAACAGGTACGATGAAATCGACAGGCTCACGCCGATCAGGATCGGGCCGAGCGTGATGATCGCCCAGTACACCAGAATGCGCTGCGCGATTGGCCGCGCCTTGCGCACGCGCCAGATCACGTTGAACGCGGACTCGACCGTCATCATCGTCATCACGGCGGTGACGAACAGAAAAATCATACCGATGGTGGTGAGACCCTTCGCCTTCGAAGCAAACTGATTCAGATAATTGAAGATCTGACTGTTGAGCTGCGCGGGCATCAGATGATCGGCAAGAAAAATCTGCAGCGACATCTGGAAGGAAGCAAAGATCGGAAACGCAGTGAACAACGCGAACGCGACGGTCGCGAGCGGCACGAGCGAAAGCATGGTGGTGAACGTGAGACTGCCGGCCACCTGCGGAATGCGGTCTTCGCTGCTGCGCTGCGCGGCAAACTGCGCGAGGCGTTTGAGCGTGTCGAGATCGAAACGCACCCTGGACAACAAACCCACCTCCCTCGTTTCCTTTGCTGGTGTTTCAGGACCGCGCGCGAGACCTGGCCGAACGGCTATGTGTGGCCTGTGGAGCGGACCCAACCCCTATAATACCTGTTCACCGATGAGGCCTATGAAAGACATTCTCGTGCTCTATTACAGCCGTCACGGCGCCACGCGCGAACTCGCGCTGGCGATCGCGCACGGCGTCGACAGCGTTCCCGGCATGCAGGCGCGCGTGCGTACCGTGCCGGCGGTGTCCACCGTCTGTGAAGCGACCCAGCCCGACATTCCCGCCGAAGGGCCGCCCTTCGTCGAACTGCGTGACCTCGAAGAATGCGCCGGCCTCGCGCTCGGCTCGCCCACCCGCTTCGGCAACATGGCCGCGTCGCTCAAATACTTTCTCGACGGCACCACGCCGCAGTGGCTATCCGGCGCCCTCTCAGGCAAGCCCGCCTGCGTGTTCACGTCCACCGGCAGTCTGCACGGCGGTCAGGAATCCACGCTGCTCTCCATGATGCTGCCGCTTCTGCATCACGGCATGCTGATCGTCGGCATTCCGTACACCGAGAGCGCGCTGAGCACCACGCAAACCGGCGGCACGCCTTACGGCGCGTCGCATTTCGCGCGTGCGGGCAGCGCCGAACACGGCATCTCCGCGGACGAAAAGACGCTCGCCATCGCGCTCGGCGCCCGCGTCGCGCGCACGGCGGCATCCATGAGCGAAAGGCCGTGAACGAGCCGAACGCCCAACCGGCCGCCGACCCGGCAACGCGCGCGCCGAGCGCCACACACGCAGCGTCCGTGCAGCGAAATCGCGCCGCCGCGCTCGGCGCCACCACTGCACTGGCTGTGCTGATCGCGCTGTGCGTCGTGTGGGAATGGTGGCTCGCGCCGCTGCGGCCCGGCGGTTCGGCGCTCGTGCTCAAGGCCGTGCCGTTGCTGGTCGCTCTGCCGGGCGTCTGGCGGCAGCGGCTTTACACGCTGCAATGGGCGTCGATGTTGATCCTGCTGTATTTTGCCGAAGGCGTGGTGCGCGGCTGGAGCGACCGCGAGCTGAGCGCCGGTCTCGGCTGGCTGGAGGCCGTGCTCTCCATGGTCTTTTTCGTTTGCGCGCTGGCCTATGTCGCGCCATTCAAACGCGCGGCAAAACGGGCTGCGAAAGAGGCCGCAAAAGAGGCCGCAAAAGAGGCCGCAACAGGCTAAAAAACAGGCGGCGAAACAAGCGCCACGCCTGGCTGCGAAACAAGCCAACACGACCATCTGACCAGAACGTCGCGACATTCCTCCCGAACACGCTGACTGACCCAACATGACCCAAACCGCTTTTCTCGCCGCCTGCCGCGACGCCATCGGCGCCGCGCAGGTGCTGACCGATCCGCACGACACCGCCCCGTACCTGACCGACTGGCGGCGCCGCTACACCGGCGCGGCATGCGCGGTGCTCTGCCCGGCCACGCCTGACGAAGTCGCGGCACTCGTGAAGCTCGCCGTCGAGCATCGCATCGCGCTAGTCCCGCAAGGTGGCAACACGGGCCTTGCCGGCGGCGCCACGCCGGACGCAAGCGGCGCGCAAGCGGTCATCAGCTTGCGGCGTCTGAACCGGGTGCGCGACATCGATCCGCACAACAACACGATCACGGTCGAAGCCGGCGTCATCCTCGCGGAAGTGCAGAAGCACGCCGAAGAAGCCGGCCGGCTGTTTCCGTTGAGCCTCGCCGCCGAAGGCAGTTGCACGATCGGCGGCAATCTCGCCACCAATGCGGGCGGCACCGGCGTGCTCCGCTATGGCAACACGCGCGAACTTTGCCTCGGCCTCGAAGTCGTCACCCCGCAGGGCGAACTGTGGGACGGCCTGCGCGGACTGCGCAAGGACAACACCGGCTACGATCTGCGCGACCTGTTCATCGGCGCGGAAGGCACACTCGGCATCATCACCGCTGCCGTGCTGAAGTTGCATCCACAACCAGCCGCGCGCGTCACGGCGCTCGCCGCGCTCGCGTCGCCGCACGCCGCGCTCGATTTTCTCTCACTCACGCAGCGCGTCGCCGGGCCGCTCCTGACCGGTTTCGAATTGATGTCGGATTTCTGCCTGCGTCTGGTCGGCCGGCATTTCGAGCAGATGCGCTATCCGTTCGCCGAGCCGCACGCGCAGGTCGTGCTGCTCGAACTGTCGGACAGCGAGAGCGAGGAGCACGCACGCGAACTGTTCGAGCGTTTAATGGAAACGGCGCTGGAAGAAGGCCTGGTGCAGGACGCGGTGGTCGCGGAAAACCTCAGCCAGTCGCGGGCGTTCTGGAACCTGCGTGAACACATTCCGCTCGCCCAGGCCGAAGAAGGGCTGAACATCAAGCACGATATCGCGGTGCCGATCTCGCGCATCGGCCACTTCATCGAAGAAACCGACGCCGCGATCGCGCAAGCCGTGCCCGGTGCGCGCATGGTGACATTCGGCCATCTCGGCGACGGCAATCTGCACTACAACGTGCAGGCGCCCGAAGGCGTCGACGCCAAGGCGTTCCTCAAACAGTACCAAGGCCCGATCAACCAGATCGTCTACGACAGCGTGCATCGGCATCGCGGCAGCATCAGCGCGGAACACGGGCTCGGCCAGTTGAAGATCGACGAGGCGATGCATTACAAGCAGGACGTCGAGGTGCAGTTGATGCGTGCCGTCAAGCGCGCGCTCGATCCGCTGAATCTGATGAATCCGGGCAAGGTGCTACGCTAGCGTCTGAAGCTGCGCGTTCCCTTGCGGAGCCCCTTGCAGGAGTCGTGGTCGTGAAGATTCGAGTGCTGTCCGATCTGCATCTGGAAAATGACGAGCCCGAGCTGATCCCGCATGCGCAGGCGGATCTGATCGTGCTGGCGGGCGACATCCACAACCACGCGGCCGGACCGCGCTGGGCCGCGCAGACTTTCGACGGCGCCGTGCCAGTGGTCTACGTGCCGGGCAATCACGAGTACTACGACGGCGAGTTCGGCGCGCTCGAAGCCGCGCTCCACGACGCGGCCGCGCAGGTCGACAATGTGCACGTGCTGAACAATGCGGCGCTGGTCGACCCGCAAGGCCGGTGGCGCGTGCTCGGCACGACCTTGTGGACCGACTTCGCCTTATACGGAAACGACGCCGATACGCTCGCGGAGTCGATCGCTGCGTCGCGGCGGGTCATGCTCGATTTTCGCGGGCTGATCCAGATGAACTGGCCGCACGACACCCACGATGCAACGCGCGACTTCACACCCGACGATTCGCTCGCGCTGCACCGGCAGGCGCGGGCCTGGCTCGAAGGCGAACTCGCCAAACCCTTCGGCGGCAAGACGATCGTCGTCACGCATCATGCGCCGCATCGGCTGAGTCTGGCCGAACGTTACGCGGAAGACCGCGTGTCGGCGGGCTTCGTCAATCACTTGCCGGATCTCGTGGGGCCGCCGGTCGCGTTATGGATTCATGGGCACACGCATACGCCGTTCGACTACAGCGTGAACGGCACGCGCGTGGTGTGCAATCCGCGCGGATATCTCGACCGGCGCACCGGGCTGCTGGAGAATCCGCTGTTTGCGTGGGATAAGGTCGTTGAGATTTAGCGGCATCTGAAGGTGCCGCGGGTTGGCTTGAGTAGGTCGGGTAGCTCGGCTAGCTCAGGTAGCCCGGACCAGCCTAACCCCGCTCCTGTCGCCCCAGCAGGCAGACCACCTTCGGGCCGATCTGAATAGCGAGCCCGCCCGGCAGGCGCTACGCTAGTGAAGTTATCGAACCGCAGCGGTCGCAACCCAGGCTGGTCGTCTCCGGAGGTCGCTCATGTGTGGTCGAATCAGCCAGTACCGCGATCCGCATTTCTACGCCGAGCACCTCGGTCTCGCCGATCCACTCATGCTTTTCGATGCCGCCGACCGGCGTCCCGGCTACAACCTCGCTCCCGGCACGCACCCGCTCACGGTGTACCCGGATCAGACGGTGCGCGCAATCCACTGGGGATATCGTCCCGACTGGGCACGCGAACAGCATTTGCCGCAGACCATCAACGCGCGCGCGGACGCCGCGCCGAACGGGCGCTACTTCAAGGAACTGTGGAAGACCGGGCGCGTATTGGTGCCTGCGGACGGCTGGTTCGAATGGCGCGTGGAAACCACGCCTGTGACAGCCATCGCGCAGAGCAAGGACAGAGCGGACGAACCGCCGATCCGTCAGCCCTACTTCGTGCATCTGAAAAGCGATGCTCCCATGTATCTCGCGGCGCTATCGAGCGTGCGCGGCACGGAACCACAAACGGAAGGCATGGGAATGGTGATAGTGACGGCCATCGCCGATACGGGTCTCGTCGATGTGCACGATCGCCGTCCGCTGGCATTCGCATCGGAAGCGGCCCGCCGCTGGCTGGATCCCGCTTTACCGCTCGACGAACTCGAGCAATTGACACGCAGCGCGGGCCTGGCCGCCGGACGCTTCCGCTGGCACCGGGTGAGCCACGAGGTGGACCGCACGCTCAATGACGAACCGGGTCTGATCGCGGCAATAAACTGAAAACCGGCCTGACGTAAGCCCAAACATAAGCCCGAACCGCAAAGCAGCATGAGCCAACGGCGCGATCGCCGCACTTAACCCGATATAGGCCAGGAAAGGAGCAAGAAGCAAGCAAGAAGCGAGCAACAAGCGCGGACAATCCACGCACGCCGAACCAAACTGCGCGCCGCCGCCCGAATAAACGGCGCCTGCTAGACAGGCGCCTCGGCGAGACTCAACGGTCGCGCCGCTGTGCCTTCAGATCCGGGCGCTCGACCTTGATCGGCACCAGTTGCGGCTGCTGCTCGCGCAACCGGCGCAGCAGATCGCGCGAAGCGGCAATCCCGATCAAGCCAATCATGACGGCCACGCCGATCATCAGATGCGTATCCATGAATCCCTCGTGCTTCTGTTGTTGCAATATTGCCGAACCGCGGCGAAATGAGCGCCCCCGGTCTACTACCGCAGCGCATGAACGACACGTTAGCAAATCGATCGGGCGGCGAAAGTAAGGAAATGTTGCGGCGCGGCACTTATGTAACAGGCGGTCACTGCACCGCCCGCCGCCCGGTCAACCGTTCAAGGATTGCCAAAAGACGCGCGCCTTATCTCAGGCGCGCGCGAATTCGCGCAATTCCGCCTGATCCGCAGCCAGCGTGGCAGGCAGTTCATCTCGCAGGAACTCGACCCACGTGCGGATCTTGGCGTCCAGATACTGCCGGGACGGGTACAACGCGTACAGATTCATCTCCTGCGACGTGTATTCCGGCAGCAACCACACCAGTTCGCCACTTCGCAAACCGCTGATCGCCGAGTAGATCGGAATCAGCCCGACGCCCATGCCATTCGACACGGCCACCGCCATGGCTTCGGCCACGTTCACCTGGAAGGTGGTCGGGCCGAGGGCGATGGTTTCCTCGCCGTTCGGGCCGTCGAAGGTCCATTTGTCGGTCGGAAAAACCGGCGTGACCATTTGCAGACACGTGTGACGCACCAGGTCCGCGGGCGTTTGCGGCACACCGCGCCGCTCCAGATAGGCAGGCGACGCGCACGCGATGCTGAACGCGCTGCCAATGCGCTGCGACACCAGCCCCGAATCCGGCAGACCGGTGGCGAGCGTGAGCGACACGTCGAAACCTTCGTCGAGCAGATCGGGCATGCGCTGCGCGAGCGTCAGTTCGATCTGCACCTCCGGATAGCGCTCCTGGTAGCGGCCTACGGCCGGCACCACGTAGTGCTGGCCGAAACTCGTCATTGCGTGGACCTTGAGTTTGCCGGACGGGCGGGCGTGAGCGTCGCTCGCCTCGGCTTCCGCCTGATCCACGTACGCGAGGATCTGCTCGCAGCGCTGCAGGTAGCGCTCGCCGGCCTCGGTCAGCGCGATGCGGCGCGTGGTGCGGTTCAACAGGCGCGTGCGCAGATGCGCTTCCAGATCGGACACCGCGCGCGACGCATATGCGGTGGTCGTGTTCAGATGCTGCGCGGCGCCCGTAAAGCTGCCCGCTTCGACGACGCGGACAAATACGCGCATGTTTTGAAGCGTATCCATAACTTTCCCTTGTGATCGGAAGCGATTGTTACACGATTCGCAAAGGCGATTGTCTCATATCGCGTAAAAATGCCTTGCATCTTTACCGGTTATTCCGCAATTGATCAAAAAATATAATGACGCACATGCTTCTATAGTCATTTCTGGAGGAAATCGTGCAGTCTCCGGTACCGAAAGGGATCGCCGCAGCCGCGGTTCTTACGATCCTATTAACAATCGCTGGCTGTGCCAGTACCGGAGGCGTCGCGCCGCAAGCGAGCGGAGTCCAGCCCGCTTCGCTCGACGCGGGCAACGCGATCCGCGCCGCCAATGCGGACGCCCAATGGCCGGCCGTCGACTGGTGGCGCGCCTACAACGATCCGCAACTCAACGAGTGGATCGACGCCGCGCAAGCGGGCAACCCGAGCCTCGCGGCCGCCCAGGCACGCGTGCGCGAAGCCATGTCGATGGCGGGTGTCGCCCGTGCGGCGTTGTCGCCGCAAGTCAACGGCAGCCTGTCGATCCAGCGCCAGAAGTGGGCCGACAACCTGTACTACGGTCCCGGCCCGCTCGCGGGCGAGCAATCGTGGAACAACACCGGCACGCTCGGCCTGTCGTATCACCTCGATATCTGGGGCAAGGACAAGAACGCCGCCGAGCGCGCGCTCGACGCCGCCCACGCGAGCTCAGCCGATGCCCGCGCCGCCCAGCTCGAGCTGGAAAACAACGTGGTGCGCACGTACATCGAGATGTCGCTGAACTACGCGCTCCTCGACATCGCCAAATCCACCTTGCAGCAACAGCAGCAGATCGTGGACCTGGCTAGCCGGCGCCTGAAAGGCGGCATCGGTACGCAGCTGGAAGTGAGCCAGGCCGAAACGCCGTTGCCCGAATACGAACGCCAGATCGACGAAATCGAAGAAAAGATCGCGCTCGGCCGCAATCAGCTGGCCGCGCTGGCCGGTAAAGGTCCGGGCGCGGGTGATTCGATCCAGCGTCCGACGCTTTCGCTGAACGCGCCGGCCGGCCTGCCGAGCGCCCTGCCCGCCGACCTGATCGGCCACCGGCCGGACGTGGTCGCGGCGCGCTGGACGGTCGCGGCGCAGGCACGCGGCATCGACGTGGCCAAGGCCGACTTCTATCCGGACATCAACCTGCTCGCGTCGATCGGCGGATATGCGGCAATGGGGCCGCTGTTCCAGTTTCTAAAGAACCCGTCGCATAGCTGGAGCGCGGGGCCCGCGCTGTCGCTGCCGATCCTCGACGGCGGCCGCCTGCGTTCGCAACTCGGCGCAGCCTCGGCGAGCTATGACGAAGCCGTCGACCGTTACAACCAGTCGATTGTCGGCGCGCTCAAGGACATTTCCGATCAGGTGATCCGGATCCGCTCGCTCGCGACCCAGGCCGACGACGCCGACCGTTCAGTCGCGACCGCCCGCAAGAACTACGATCTGTCGCGCGAAGGTTATCGGCGCGGCCTGACCGACTACCTGAACGTGTTGATCGCCCAAAACCAGTTGCTGCACGCACAGGAAGGCGTGGCCAGGATCCAGGCCGAACGGCTCGGCGCGCATGCGTCGCTGGTCACGGCATTGGGCGGTGGACTCGACGACCCGGCCAACGGTCCGCTGGCGAAAGAAACGCTGCCGGCGCATGGCAAGGGTAAGACGGTCGCGCCCGGTTCGACCGCCAGCGCCGAGCCGGCCAAACCCGCCAGGTCGGGAAGCTGATCATGTCCGCTTCTCCTTTTTCCGCGCCGCGTCCGGCGTCGTTCGCAGCGTATTACGCGGCCGCCGCCGACTGGGCGCGTAACGACGGTCTGACGTGGATCTATCTGTTCAAAGCGCTCGCCGCCTGCTTCCTCGCGCTCGGCGTCGCGATGAAGCTCGACCTGCCGCAGCCGCGCACGGCAATGACCACCGTGTTCATCGTGATGCAGCCGCAAAGCGGCATGGTGTTCGCAAAGAGCTTCTACCGGATCTGCGGCACGCTCGTCGGTCTCGTCGTGATGCTCGCGCTGATCGGTCTGTTCGCGCAGCAGCCGGAACTGTTCATTGTCACGACCGCGATCTGGGTTGGCATCTGCACGGCGGGCGCCGCGCGCAACCGCAACTTCAGGTCGTACGGTTTCGTGCTGGCGGGCTACACCGCCGCGCTGATCGGCATTCCCGCTTCGCAGCACCCGGACGGCGCATTTCTGAGCGCGCTCACGCGAGTGGCCGAAGTGGTGGTCGGCATTATCTGCGCGGGCGCCGTGAGTGGCCTCGTGTTTCCGCAGTTTGCCGGCTTGCAGATGCGCGGCACCGTGCGCGCACGTTTCTCGGCCTTCGTCGAGTATGTGTCGGCGTCGCTCGCCGGCCACAATGACCGCGCGCAGATCGAAGCGACCAATGCACGCTTTGTCGCCGACATCGTCGGCTTCGAAGCGGCGCGCAGCGTGGCCGTGTTCGAGGGTCCCGACTCGCGCATGCGTGGCGGCCGCCTCGCCCGTCTGAACAGTGAGTTCATGACCGCCTCGACGCGCTTTCACGCGCTGCATCAGCTGATGAACCGCTTGCGCGACGCGAACACCAGCGGCGCGGCGATCGCTGTCGATGCGCTCGAGCCGTACTTCCGGGAAATCGCCCCGCTGCTCGCGAAATCCGGTGAACCCGTGCTGAGCGCCGCCGACGCCGTTCACGCCGCCGCGCAACTCGAGGCCTTCAAAGCCGAGTTGCCCAAGCGCGTGCGCGCGACGCGAGCGGAACTGGAAGCGCATCCCGACGCCCCGCTGCTCGACTTCGACACCGGCGCCGAACTGCTGTATCGCTTTATCGATGACCTGCACGCCTATGCGGCCACGTACGCATCGCTCTCCGTCGATACGCACGAGCGCGAGCGCTGGGTCGAACGTTACGAACCGAAAACGAACGCGATTGCGGCAAGCGTCTCGGGCGTGCGCGCCGCCATCGTGATGATGGTGCTCGGCGCGTTCTGGATCGCGACCGCGTGGCCGAGCGGTTCGACCCTGACGCTGAACGCCGCGGCGGTGTGCGCGCTGGCGTCGTCGTCGCCGAATCCGAAACGCACCGCGTTCCAGATGGCCGCCGGCACGCTGGTCGCCACGGTGATGGGAATGATCGCGGTGTTCGGCGTGTTTCCGCACATCGACGGCTTCCCGCTGCTGTGCGCCGCGCTCGCGCCTTTCCTGCTGCTCGGCGTGTTCATGACCACACGGCCCGCGCTGGCCGGCTATGGCGTCGGCTACTGCATCTTCTTCTGTTTCCTCGCCGGCCCGGACAACGTGATTCACTACGACCCGAGCAGTTTCATGAACGACGCGATGGCGCTCGTGCTGTCGATGCTGGTGGCCTCGATCGCGTTCGCGGTGTTGCTGCCGCCCTCCACTCCGTGGCTGCGCAACCGCCTGCTGATGGATTTGCGCCGCCAGGTGGTGCTGGCGAGCCGCGCGGGCATGCGCCGGGTGCGCTCGCGCTTCGAGAGCGGCGCGCGCGATCTGATGTTCCAGATCAACGCGCTCGCGCAACACGAGCCCGAGCTTAAACGCGATACGTTGCGCTGGCTCTTCTCGGTGCTCGAAGTGGGCAACGCGGTGATCGACTTGCGCCGCGAACTGGCCACGCTGCCTGCCGACGCGCGTTATGCGCCGTCGATGCCGTGGCGCGCCTCGCTGCGCACCATGCGCGACGCGCTGGCCGCGCTATTCGAGCGGCCGCGTGAAGACCGCTTCGACCGCGCGCTCGCCGCGACCACCGACGCTATCACCGCGCTTCAGCAGATGCTGGTCGCTTTCGCGCCGCCGCGTGAAGAGCGGCACCAGCTGCAACGCATTTTGAGTCAACTGCATTTCATTCGTACCGCGCTGCTCGATCCGCAATCGCCGCTTGAATCGTTGATGAGCGGACGTGCCGGCGCGTCAGAAGGAGTTCGTCATGCCACGTGATATCGCCGTTCTGGACGCGTACATCCCTGCCATCGTGTTGCTGTTCATCGCAGGCGCCGCGCTTACGTGGGTACTGGACCGCGTGATCGCCCATACGGGCCTGTATCGCGTGGTGTGGCATCCGTCCTTGTTCCGGGCCAGCTTGCTCGTGTGTGTTTGCGGCGTGCTGGGTCTCGCCGTTTATCGTTGATCAGAGTCGAAACATGACCATCCGAAATATTGTGGGCTTCGTCGCGACAGCCGTTATTTTTATCGTCGCGATTTTGATTGGACGCGTGCTGTGGGTTCATTACATGGATGAACCGTGGACACGCGACGGTCGCGTGCGCGCCGAGATCGTGAATATCGCACCGGATGTTTCCGGGGCGATCGTCGATCTGCCGGTGAAGGACAATCAGCTCGTGAAGAAAGGCGACCTGTTGATGCAGATCGACCCGTCGCACTATGCGCTCGCGGTTGAACAGGCGCAGGCCGCGGTTGCCGCGCGAAAGGCCGAGTTGCAGATGAGGCGCGATGACGCGCAACGGCGTGCCGATATGGATGCGCTGGTCGTGTCGAAAGAGAACCGCGAGAACGCGACTCACACTGCTTCGGCTGCCGAGGCGTCTTATCAGCAGGCTTTGGCCACGCTCGACGCGGCCAAGCTGAATCTCGAACGCACGCGGGTCGTGTCACCGGTCGACGGGTATGTCACGAATCTGAGCGTGTTTCGCGGCGATTATGCGACGGTGGGTTCCGCGAAGCTGGCGATTGTCGATAGCCATTCGTTCTGGGTGTACGGGTACTTCGAGGAAACCAAGCTTCCGCATGTGCGCGTTGGCGACAAGGCTGAAGTCCGGTTGATGAGCGGTGGCACGCTGCAGGGGCACGTCGAGAGTATTTCTCGCGGCATTTATGATCGGGACAATCCTGAGAGCCGTGAACTGCTTGCCGATGTGAATCCGACTTTTAACTGGGTACGGTTGGCGCAGCGCGTGCCCGTGCGGGTGAAGATCGATTCGGTGCCCGACAATGTCGTGCTGGCGGCGGGGATTACCTGTACGGTTGTGGTTACGCCCGGGAGTGGTAAGGCAAGCTAATTTTTGCTTGCGTGCTTTTGGGTATGTTTCGGGAATGTCGTGGTTGGTTAGCGAGCGCTTCACCAACCCACGCGGGTAAATCCACCAGCCGCCTCGCACGCAAAAATGCGGATGGGTTCCAGGTCGCGATCCTCTACGAGGATCGCTTCACCCGCGCTCACAACCTGAACTTACCCACCATCACCTTCAGCCCGCGTGCCTGATCATCCAGCGACCTGGCAGCCGCGGTAGCCTGCTCCACCAACGCCGCATTCTGCTGCGTCCCGGCATCCATCTGCGTGACCGCGAGGTTGATCTCCTCGATCCCTGCGCTCTGCTCGGACGAAGCCGCCGAGATTTCACCCATGATGTCGGTCACACGCTTCACCGCCTTGACGACCTCGTCCATGGTCTGCCCGGCGTCCTGGGCAAGCGTCGAGCCATTGCTCACCCGCTCGACCGACGTACTGATCAAACCTTTGATCTCCTTGGCGGCCGCCGCACTACGTTGAGCCAGATTACGCACTTCCGCGGCGACCACGGAAAATCCGCGCCCTTCCTCACCGGCACGCGCTGCCTCGACGGCCGCGTTCAACGCAAGAATATTGGTCTGAAAGGCGATCCCCTCGATCACGCCGATGATGTCGCCGATACTGCGCGCGCTATCGTTGATCTCGTTCATCGTCGCAACCACGCGGCTCACCACCTCGCCGCCCTTCTCCGCGATCTCCGACGCGTTGTTGGCGAGCGTGCTCGCCTGCTTCGCATTGTCGGCATTCTGGCGCACCGTCGAAGTCAATTGCTCCATGCTGGTCGCCGTGCGTTCGAGCGCCATCGCCTGTTGCTCGGTGCGCTGCGACAGATCCAGGTTGCCCATCGAAATCTCGCCCGATGCCGTCGCGATCGCGTCCGCGCTCGAGGCAATGTCGGCGACCGTTGTCGCGAGGCCGCTTTGCATGTCGTTGAGCGCGAAGAGCATGCTCGACTTGTCCTTGCGGCCCAGCGCGATATCGACGGACAGATCGCCCGCCGCGATCCGGCTGGCGATTTCCTTCGCGTACGCCGGCTCGCCGCCGAGCTGACCGGCAAGGCGTCGCACCACCCACTCGCTGATACCGAACGCGAGCACGATCAGGCCGAGCGTCGCCAACGCGATCATCACGAACGACGAATGGTAGATAAACCCCGATGCCTCGATGGTCGCCTTCGCTGCGGTACCGCGCTGCGCGACGAGTTCATCGACGAGTTTTTCGAGCTTGCCGGTTTCGACCAGCAGCGACACGTCCTGCGTGCCGACCTGCCAGTTCATTTGCGACAGGTCGAGCGGCTGCGCTTTCACGAGCGTCACGAAGTCGCGCAGATGGCCGCTCCACGCCGTCACGGCGGCGGCAAATTTCTTCTGCTGGTCGACCGCCTTCGCGTCGGAGGTATCGACGTACTGTTGCAGCGTGCCGAGTTGCGAAGCGAGACCGCTCAGGCCCGTTTCGATATCGGCGCCGAGATCGTCGCGCTCTTTCGCGGTGGTCGCGGTGAGCAGCATTTTCTGCGCGCGGCTCGCGCGCAGCATGTAGCCGCGTGCCTCTTCGGCCGCACGGCTGGCAACGTGCCCCTGATCGTAGATGGATTGTGCCGATGCATTCAGGCGGCTGATCTGGGTCAGCGAAAACACGCCGATCAGCAGCGTACCGATCAGCAGCACGGCAAACGCGAGGCGCAGCATCGCCTTCACCGACAAACCCTTGAGCCTGACCGCCCGCGAGCGGCTGCGCTCGCTCTGTGGCGGCGTTTTGCCAGCCGCTTCTCCCTCCGGTACGAATCCCGCGCCCGTCTGGCTACCCAGCGAAACTGCTTTCATATTCCCCGTCCCCACGTGTAGAACTGCCGGAAAGGTCGGTTCCGGCATTGCTGCTCATCTCTCCGGGTCAACGGCATAAACGTCTGCGATCTTTAGCGTCGCTCGCGAAATGCCGATCGTATGTCGCCCGGTCCTCGACGCGCCGCCTCGTAAGCCGCGCGCCCGCGATCGGTTTTATACATGGCCAAAAATCGCCGGGGCGGCATTTATCAGACGAGAGGCCGTGCGCGCGTGGTCAGGCAGACACAATTGTTTTTGCACCGCCGGGGTGCGCGCGGCGCGCGATTCCGACGCCCTCACGCTGGCCCTCATCAACATCGCATGTCCGATTCGCGACAAAACTTGTCCTTACAATTCGCTCAGGCCACATTAAACTGCGACAAATAGCTGACTTCGCAAAAACCGCGTCGAAATGCCGCAGCGCTGAAAACGATGTTTGCACCACATAGGCGGCGTCAGATCATTCTTTCTCCTCTCTCATCTAGCGTATGGAAACGAGCCTCGATAAAAGCGCCCTCGCCGGCGCACCAGCCGGCGCCGGAACCGCCACCACCACCGCTGCGCAGCCGGCCGTCAAGGTCCAACGCACGGTCTACTCCGTGCTCGGCGCAATCAGCTTTTCGCATCTGCTCAACGACATGATCCAGTCGTTGATCCTCGCGATCTACCCGATGCTGAAAGACAACTTCTCGTTGTCGTTCGGACAGATCGGCCTGATCACGCTGACTTACCAGATCACCGCGTCGCTGCTGCAACCGCTCGTCGGCATTTATACGGACAAGCATCCGAAGCCGTATTCGCTGCCCGTCGGCATGGGCTTCACGCTCGCCGGGCTACTGTTGATGTCGGTCGCGCCCAATTTCGGCGTGCTGCTGGTCGCGGCGGCGCTGGTCGGCTGCGGCTCGTCGGTGTTCCATCCGGAATCGTCGCGGGTGGCGCGCATGGCGTCGGGTGGCCGTCACGGACTTGCGCAGTCGCTGTTCCAGGTGGGCGGCAACGCGGGTTCGTCGCTCGGGCCGCTACTCGCCGCGTTGATCGTGATTCCGCACGGCCAGCGCAGCATTGCGTGGTTTTCGGTGGCGGCGCTCGTCGCGATCGTCGTGCTGACACAGATCGGTCGCTGGTACAAGCAGCATCCGTCGGTGAAGAAAGCGCGCGGCGCGGCCGGTCATGCCACGCTCTCGCGCAACAAGGTCATGTTCGCAATGGGCGTGCTGATTCTGCTGGTGTTCTCGAAGTACTTCTATCTCGCCAGCATCAACAGCTACTTCACCTTCTATCTGATCGACAAATTCCATCTGCCTGTGCAGGCCGCGCAGGTCCACCTGTTCGTGTTCCTTGCGGCAGTGGCGGCGGGCACGGTGATCGGTGGACCGGTCGGCGACCGGATCGGCCGCAAGTATGTGATCTGGGTCTCGATTCTCGGCGTGGCGCCGTTCACGCTGCTGCTGCCCTACGCCAATCTGTTCTGGACCGGCGTGCTGACGGTAATCATCGGCGTGGTGCTGGCTTCAGCGTTCTCGGCGATCCTCGTGTATGCGCAGGAGTTGATCCCCGGCAAGGTGGGCATGGTGGCGGGCCTGTTTTTCGGCTTCGCGTTCGGCATGGGCGGGATCGGCGCGGCCGTCCTCGGGCAACTGGCCGATGCCACCAGCATCACGTATGTCTACAAGGTCTGCTCGTTCCTGCCGTTGATCGGCGTGCTGACGGTGTTTCTGCCGGATGTGGAAGGCAAGCGCGCGAAGGCATGAAGACAGTCCGACCTCGGGTCTGATGAGAAAAGGCGCTTCGGCGCCTTTTTCTTTGTCTTTATCCTGGCGTGAACTCAGGTGCTGCGACGTATTAGTGACGCGGCCCCTTGCCACGCCCGACAGCGCACCGCATCGCTCATGGTGAACCCGCGTTGTCCGCCGAGCCACCCCTGCTCTATGCTTGTGCGGATACCCGCCTTGTCCTCGCGCAGCGCAGCGCCGCACGGCGACGCGCGCCGAATGCATTCACTCACGCAGCAGAAGGATCGCCGCAGATGACCAGCTACCGCGACTTCCACCGCCGTTCGATCGAGCATCCCGAAGCATTCTGGCGCGAAGAAGCGCGGCGCATCCATTGGCAGACGCCGTTCGACACGGTGCTCGACCGGTCGAATCCGCCGTTCGCGCGCTGGTTCGTCGGCGGTCGTACGAATCTGTGTCATAACGCGGTGGACCGGCATCTGGTCGAGCGCGCGCAGCAGAACGCGCTGGTCTATGTCTCGACGGAAACCGGCATCGAGCGACGCTACACCTACGCCGAGTTGTACGCCGAGATTAACCGGATGGCCGCCGTCATGCGCTCGCTCGGCGTCAAGCGCGGCGACGTGGTCCTGCTCTATCTGCCGATGATCCCCGAGGCGCTGTTCGCGATGCTCGCCTGCGCGCGGCTGGGCGCGATTCATTCGGTGGTGTTCGGCGGCTTCGCGGCGCCCAACCTCGCGGCCCGCATCGACGACGCGAAGCCCGTGCTGATCGTCACCGCCGACGCGGGCGCGCGCGGCGGCAAGGTGATCGACTACACGCCGCTGATGGACGAAGCGCTCGCACGCGCGAACCACAAGACGCCGCGCGTCTTGCTGATCGACCGGCAGCTAGCGCCCGAGCGCCTGAACGCCAGCTACCTGGTCGCCTACGAGCCTCTGCGCGAAAAGTTCTTCGATGCCCACGTGCCGTGCGAGTGGCTCGAATCGAATGAGCCTTCCTATGTGCTGTACACGTCGGGCACGACCGGCAAGCCGAAGGGCGTGCAACGCGACGTCGGCGGCTATGCGGTCGCGCTAGCGGCGTCGATGGAGCATATCTTCCAGGGCAAGCCGGGCGACACGATGTTCACCGCGTCGGACGTGGGCTGGGTGGTCGGCCATAGCTATATCGTCTACGCGCCGCTGATCGCGGGCCTCACCACGGTGATGTACGAAGGCACGCCGATTCGTCCGGATGGCGGCATCTGGTGGCGGCTCGTCGAGCATCACAAGATCAATCTGATGTTCACCGCGCCGACCGCCTTGCGGGTGCTGAAAAAGCAGGACCCGGCGTTCCTGAAGAAGGCCGATCTGTCGAGCCTGTGCACGTTGTTCCTCGCCGGCGAACCGCTCGACGAACCGACCGCCGCATGGATCTCGGACGCGCTCGGCAAGCCGGTGATCGATAACTACTGGCAGACCGAGACCGGCTGGCCGATGCTCGCCATTCCGCGAGGTGTCGAAGCGCTGCCCACCAAGCTCGGCTCGCCGGGCGTGCCGTCGGCGGGTTTCAATCTGACCTTGCGCAACGAGTTGACCGGCGAGCCTTGCCCGCCCGGCGAAAAGGGCGTGCTCACGCTGGCCTATCCGCTGCCGCCGGGCTGCATGTCGACGGTGTGGGGCGACGACCGGCGCTTCGTCAGCACGTATTGGTCGAGTGTTCCGAACCAGCAGGTTTATTCAACGTTCGACTGGGGCGTGCAGGACGAAGACGGTTACGTGACGATCCTCGGCCGCACCGACGACGTGATCAACGTCGCCGGCCATCGGCTCGGCACGCGTGAGATCGAGGAGGCGTTGTCGAGCCACGCGGCCGTCGCGGAAGTCGCGGTGGTCGGCGTGACGGACGCGTTAAAAGGCCAGGCGGCGATGGCCTTCGTGGTGCTGCGCGACGCGCAGGCTTACGCGGACGCCAGGAAGCGCAGCAAGCTGGAAACCGAGCTGATGGCGACGGTGGACCGCCAGCTCGGCGCAATTGCGCGGCCGACGCGGGTCGTGGTGGTGTCGATGCTGCCGAAGACGCGTTCCGGCAAGCTGCTGCGCCGCGCGATTGCGGCACTCGCCGAAGGCCGCGAGCCAGGCGACTTGCCGACCATTGAAGATCCGTCCGCATTGCAGCAGGTGCGCGAAGCACTGGACGACACCGGGGTTAAATAGCCGGGAACGTGCGCGGTGGGCGCGGTGGGTCGATGCCCGCCGTCGCGGTCGGCAGCGCCAATACGCGTTCGACGCCGATCATCAGCCCTCTGAAATCCGCGCCTGTAGAAACCGCGTCAGAATCGCGTTCGAATATGTCCCGGCGATCTCCGTGAGAAACGACACGAAAGACGCCGGCGCATGATCGTCGGCGGTATCCGAGATCGTGCGGACCACCGCGCACGGCACGCCGTATTCGTGACAGACCTGCGCGATTGCCGCGCCTTCCATCTCCACGGCGAGCGCGTTCGGCAGCGCCTCGCGCAAAGCCCGAACGCCCGCTGCGCTCGCCACGAACTGATCGCCGCTGATGATCAAACCGCGATGCACGCGCGGCTCACGCGTACCGAACCGCGCCGCCGAGGCCGCGCCCTCTTCCGCGACGAAGCATTCGCAGGCCGCGGCGAGTTGCGCGGCGAGCGCCGCGTCGGCGCTGAAATGCGAGACGCCCAGCAACGGCACTTCGAAACGCGGAAACAACGGCGACGCGTCGAGATCGTGCTGAAGCAGCGTGTCGGCGACGACGATATCGCCCACCCGCACCTCGGCCCCGACGCCGCCGGCCACGCCGGTGAACACGATGGCTTCGACGTCGAACGCATGGATCAGGGCGCTGACCGTGGCCGCCGCCGCAACCTTGCCGACGCGCGCCAGCGTGACCACGCATGGCGCACCGTGCACGGTGCCTAAGTGATAGTCGCGCTGACCGTGCGTGATGGTGCGCACGCCGGCCTCGGCGCGCATTGCTTCGAGCAGATCGCCGAGTTCTTGCGGCAAAGCCGCCAGAATCCCGAGCGGCCGATGCGAAACCGAAGCGCCACCGAGGCTCGGGTCGATCGCGGACGTGCGCGCGGCCATCGTGCCCGCGTCAGCCGCTCCCGCGCCGGTCACTCTTGTGCCGGTCGCGCCTGCGTCAGTCGCTGCTGCGCCGGCCCCGCTCATCTCCGGCGTGCCCATGCCCGCCCCGCTCATTCCACCGCCTGCAATTTGGCGACGGCGAGTGCCAGCCACTTCTCGCCGTGCCGTTTGAATTTGACCTGCGCCTTCGCGTCGGTGCCGCCGCCTTCGAGCGCGGTAATCGTGCCTTCGCCGAACTTGGTGTGGAACACCTGCTGGCCGACCCGGAAACCCGTTTCCGCCGCACGCTGTTCATTAGCGAACGCAGGCAACTGCGCGGGTGTCGACGATGCCGGTCCCGTATAACCCGGCCGCGCGAACCAGTCACGCCCATAGCCCGCGTTGTCCGAACGGCCGCCCCAGCGCGCGCCCGCCTCGACCTTCGGCGTGAGCCACTTGAGCGTTTCCTGCGGCAGTTCGTCGAAGAAGCGCGAGCGGATGTTGTAACGGGTCTGGCCGTGCAGCATGCGGCTTTGCGCGAACGACAGATACAAGCGCTCCTTCGCCCGCGTAATCGCGACGTACATCAGGCGGCGCTCTTCTTCCAGACCGTCCGATTCCATCGCGCTGTTCTCGTGCGGGAACAGCCCTTCTTCGAGACCGGTGATGAATACCGCCGTGAACTCGAGGCCCTTGGCCGCGTGCACTGTCATGAGTTGCACGGCTTCCTGGCCGGCTTGCGCCTGGTTGTCGCCCGCTTCGAGCGACGCGTGCGACAGAAAACCGGCGAGCGGCGTCATGGTGTCCGGGTTTTGCGCCGGATCGGCGATGCCGGGTGCGTCCAGCACGACGGTATTCGGGTCGTCCGTGGCAACCACCAGTTCGGGTGCGGCGGTCGCGCCGGGGCGCAGCGGAATGGAGCGCGCCGGCGTGTCCATGCCGTAGCCCTCTTCGCTGACGAACGCCGCGGCCGCGTTGACCAGTTCCTGCAAGTTTTCCAGCCGGTCCTGGCCTTCGCGTTCGTTCTGATAGAACTCCGATAGACCACTTGTGCGAACCACGTACTCGACGGTTTCCGGCAGGCTCATCTGCTGCGTTTCCGCGCGCATCTTGCCGACCAGATTGGCGAAGCCCGCGAGACTCGAACCCGCCTTGCCCGCCACATACGGAATCGCCGCGGCCATCGAGCAGTTGTACAGACGCGCCGCGTCCGCGAGCTGTTCGATCGAACGCGCGCCGATGCCGCGTGTCGGGAAATTGACGACGCGCGCGAACGCGGTGTCGTCGTTCGGATTGTCGATCAGGCGCAGATAGGCGAGCGCGTGCTTGACTTCCTGACGCTCGAAAAAGCGCAAGCCGCCGTACACGCGGTAGGCGATACCCGCGTTGACCAGCGTGTGCTCGATCGTGCGCGACTGGGCGTTGCTGCGGTACAGGATCGCGATCTCGCTGCGCGACGTGCCGGTGCTGATCAGCGCCTTGATTTCCTCGACGATCCAGCCGGCTTCCTGCGTATCGGTCGCGGATTCATACACGCGCACCGGTTCGCCGTGACCCGCGTCAGTACGCAGATTCTTGCCCAACCGCCGCGAGTTGTTGGCGATGAGCTGATTGGCGGCGTCGAGAATATGGCCGTGCGAGCGGTAGTTCTGTTCGAGCTTGATCAGGTGGCGCACGTTGAACTCGTGTTCGAAGTCGCGCATGTTGCCGACGTTCGCGCCGCGGAAGGCGTAGATCGACTGGTCGTCGTCGCCGACAGCGAAGATCGAATTGGTCTGGCCCGCCAGCAGCTTGAGCCACGCGTATTGCAGCTTGTTGGTGTCCTGGAACTCGTCGACCAGAATGTGTCGGAAGCGCGCCTGGTAGTGGGCGCGCAGCGGCGGATTGTGCGCGAGCAGTTCATGGCAGCGCAGCAGCAGTTCAGGAAAGTCGACGACGCCTTCGCGCTGGCACTGCTGGTCGTAGGCTTCGTAGAGTTCGACGAATTTGCGGTTGAAGTTGTCGGTGGCGTCGACGTCTTTCGGCCGCAGCCCTTGTTCCTTCGCGTTGTTGATGAAGTACTGGAGATTTTTCGCCGGATACTTTTCATCGTCGATATTGAGGCCCTTCATCAAACGCTTGATCGCGGAGAGCTGGTCCGCGGTATCGAGAATCTGAAAAGTGGCCGGCAGGCCCGCGTCGCGATGATGCGCGCGCAGCATGCGGTTGCACAGACCGTGGAAGGTGCCGATCCACATGCCGCGCGTGTCGATCGGCAGGAGCGCCGACAGACGCGACATCATTTCGCGGGCCGCCTTGTTGGTGAAGGTCACCGCCAGAATCGTGGCGGGCGACGCCAGCCCGTGCTGGATCAGCCACGCAATACGCGTGATGAGCACGCGGGTCTTGCCGCTGCCCGCGCCGGCGAGAATGAGCGCCGGCTCGTTAGGGAGCGTGACGGCGGCGTGTTGTTCGGGGTTTAGATTGGCTAGCAGGTCGGGCATTTTTCTGGAGGGGCGGCAGATCGTTCGACATTATATGCCCCCGGGAGGAATGGCTTTTTTGTCGTCGCGGCGCGTTTGTCCATGCCTGTTCAGGCGCGCCGCTGCGCGGCCCCGCCATGAGAAAGCGCCCGACACCTGGCAAGCGCTTTCTCATTTGATGTCGGAGTGCTCAGGGAGTCGAGTCCAATATTGTCTGAACGTCTTCCACGGGTGCGCCAATCAGATTGGCAATGAATGACGCGCTCACGCCGCTCCTTTGCGCCAGAATTCGAATCTCGGTTCGATCCGCTTCGCTGAACGCAGTCGTGGCCGGATGAGGCAGTGCTGCCGGGGAGGCGTCAATGGCTTCGTCCTGCGGCGCGAGAAGGGGCAGATCCCCCTCGTGCAAACGCTCAATCGCCGCGTAAGGTTGCTTGAGTTGCGCAGCCACGTCCTCGAGACTATCGCCTTCATTCATTGCACGAACTGCCTCGATTTCCTGCTCCGGCGAGAGTGGAGGAATCCATTCGTAATGGTAGATGGCACCCGGCGACATGGCAGAGGACGTGCCCGGTTGAGGCGACCGCGAGGGCGCTATGAAGCCACCCGCATATTCCTGCTCGACGAGCGCGATCGTGCTCTCGGGCAAGGCGGTTGCCTGGGCGAAATCGCCGGTCGTCAGGCTGTAGTTCACGTTGCTGAGTATTCGCGCGATATCGTCGAGTTGCTCGGACGTGACAGAGTGCATGCTTTGCGTCTGGAATTCCTTCACAAGACTGCGTGCCTTCCATGGGGAGATGCCGAGTTTTCTGGCAACCTCCTCTTTGTCATAACCCTTTTCGAACATGTCCATTGCCGCATCCCGGTCTTTCGACGTGAAATGTAGGTCGTGTGTACTCTCGGGTCCGCCGTGCGTCAGGCGCCTCACATATTCCGGATGCATGTCCAGGGAGTCAGCCACCTCTTCAGGAGATTTGCCTTTGGCTAGAAGTTCGCTCGCCAGCGAATCCCTTGCCATCCGGTGCTCATTGGCCACCCCCCGTACCGTTTCAAGTGGAAGATTCAGGTCCCGGGCAACTACTCTGGACGTTTTGCCCTCGTCCAGTTGCTGGATCGCCGCTGTGCGGTTTTCCGGCGTCGTATCCCACCACGACCTTTTGTAGGTATTGGCGTTGTAATTCGCAAGAACGTCTCTGACCTTACCCTTCGACAATTTGACTGCACCGGCGATTTCTCCGGTGTTTTTCCCTTGGTCGTTCAGTGCGAATATCTGGTCGATCTGCTCGGGCGTAACGCCCTTCGGCAGCGGAGGAGCCAGGCCCGCCTGCCTGGCAATCAACGACACGTTCGATTGAGATGCACCGGTCTGCGCGACTATTTCCCGGCTCGTCATTCCCTCCTTGAGTCGCTCGATGATCTTCTCACGGTCTCCCGGTGACGTTTTCAGATTGCGCAGGGAGGCCGCGGCGGTAAGCGGGATATTCTGCTTCTTCGCAATATTGTTCACTGTAAAAAGGGAGATCCCCAATTCGCGTGCTATTTGTCTATGGGACAGCTCGCCCTTCTCTAATAGTTGAATGGCTTTCAGTCGAAGTTCCGGCGTGATTGCCCGTTGAGGAAACGCGCGTCTGGCTATTGACCTGACGCCGGCAACCGCAGCAATCCTGCTGACCGTCATTTCCGAAATTCCCAGTTGATTGGCTATCTGGACCTGTAACAACTGGCCTTCTCTCAGCAGCTTGATAACCTCTCGTCGCATTTCATCTGTGACAGGTACTTTAGGCTTGTAGACGGCCCGAACTCCGGTGATTTTCTCGCTATCCGCAAGTCTTCTCACTGTTGAATCAGATATTCCGAATCTCTTTGCTATCTGGCCGATCGATAACTCTTTTTCCTTCAACAGTCTGATGAGTTCCTGCCGGACTTCAGGGCTCATTTTTTTCCCCGGGGCTCCGCCCCTCAGTCCTACCTCACCATCAAGCTCCCATTGGTGCGATGTCTCATTCAGGCGAACGGGGTATTGCGGTTTCAAATCCGCTCCTTTGCTAAACACCCGCCAGCTTTCGGTGTCCCGGTCAAAGCGGACGTGATAGGCCGCTCCGCCCAGTTCGATATACCGGTCACCTTTGGCATCCACGAGGATCCCCCGGGTCGAGCCCGGACGGAGATCTTTCAACGAGACGCCAGGATCGGCATAGCTCGCCATTGATCCATAAGGGCTGTCCCCCACGCTCTGACGCGCAAGCAGGCTGATCGGATCCACCGCAGGACCGGCCTCGGCAACGGTCTGCTCCCGCAACGCTTTTTCCGCTGCCTGCGCGTCGCGACTCAAGGACTGTTCTGCCTGTCGACCTTCGACAATGCCTTCGCCCGCTGCCTGAATCAGACCTCTGCCTGCCGAGTCGCCTGCTTCTCCCGCCATATTGACCGCCTCGGCATCCCGCGCCGCTGCGGAAAGCGCTTTACCTGAAAGGCCGATTTCTCGGGCGATCCCCCAGCCTTCTCCTCCCAGCAAGCCCAGCAACGCCGAACCGTAATCAAGCCCCATGCGGACATTGTCCGGCAGGGTGGAAGGCTGGAGATCCGCCAGCGGCGCTAAAGGCGTCAGTCCGAGAAGCACACGCTCGACGCCTTCCAGAACTTGCCCGGCCGTCTTTTCCGCGCGCGCCGCAGGTGTGATCGAATAGTCTTTATAAGTGACGTCCTTGAGGACGGCGTTGTACCGGTCGCTGAGATCGCGCACGTAGTCGGCGCTCACCGGCGGCAGGTCGCCGAGAATATCCGTATATCGTTTGGCCGCGCCGACTGAATGCGCATTGAGTGGACCGCTGACCTGATCGTGCCAGATATCCAGCGTGCCCCGCCATTGCGGCGAGTCGTGCATGCGCTGGGTAAAGGCCAGAACGACTTTATCCTTCAACTCGTCCTGGCCGGGGTTGATCTGAAAAAGTTGACGGCCAATCAGTTCGTAGCGCCTGGCGGGATCGGTCTGCGCCTGTGCTTCCTGCAGAATGCGGTCTACTTCGCCGTTGGCCTCTTTCCAACGGGCGTTTTCCACGCGCTGGCGTTTGCCGATTTCGACCGAGATTCGCCCCTGCAGTTTGCTTTTGAGGTCGCTGGCTTCGGCGAACAGGTCCTCCCGTTCGCCGGCGTCCGCAGCCCCGAGGAATGCTTCGCGCAATGTCGCAAGGTGGCCGACACGCTCCCTGTCTTCCTTGTTCAGATAAGCCTCGCCCATGGGCGGGTTGAATTGGCCCAGAACCCGCTCGACAGGATCGTTGCGAACCCGGCTGACTCCCTCACGAACGGCGTTCTCGAGGCCAGTCAATTTCTCATTGATCGCGTAGCGTTTGTCCTGATCGGTTTCAAGCTGATAGGCCACGCCCAATGTCGCGAGAACGCCACTATAGAATTGACGTTCGCTATCCGGCAGCTCGGCCAGCATCCCTTGCAGGTGCGTTTGTCTTTCCTGGAGCTGGATCACCTGAGGCGGATAACCGGTCATTTCCTGCTGGATGCGGGCTTCGATTTTCTGCGCAATTCGGGAGTTCGCCTCGCTGCTGCGGTGAGCTTCGCCATCTAGCGTGTCGAAGTTCGTGTTGAGTGCCTTGAACTCCTCCAGACTCGCATTGGGCAGCGCGCGAGCGGTTGGCGTGGCCTGCTGCGGGTCGGCGGCCGCAGCGGGAAGCGTGCCGTGCAGGCCGTGGGGAACCCGTCCTGCCAAGGCACCGGCGTGAGCGGATACAGCCCGCGGGGACCGGCGTTGACCTAATGGCACCTCCAGCGTGTCGCCTCTTGCCTTCGCGTGGGCCGTCCGGGCGACATGCGCCAGGAGCGCCTCGCCGGATGTCTGGCGCGACAATAAAGCGGCTGACGTGGAAAACCACGGCCGAGGGGCACGGGCTTCGCTCTGCTTCGCGGCCGCCAGCGCAGCTATCGGTCGCGCGAGAGTCGGATCCGGCGGCGCATGGTCTGCCGGCTTGGGCTTTTCAGTCTCTCTGTTCTGCCTGGAAAAATCGTCCCGGACGGGAGAAGTCCAACCGCTTGCTGGGGATATCGTCATTTTTCCAGACTCCGTATGAAGGAAAGAATGACAGCAAACATGGGAGAGGCGCCGTGCTGTCGGGCCCATTGCAGCATGGCCGAAGTCCGGAGATGTCGTACCTGGGTGTATCGACCCCGATGTCGGTCTTCGCGGACGGCTCCGGCTTGCGCGGCGGCAGCTGCCATGCCGCGAATGCCCGTCCGCGACAGCCCCGAGAGGCCAGCGGCCCGAGCACGACCCGAAAAAGGCCGAAGCCGCCGACGCACACGCGAGCGGCGTCTCAAAACAGCAAAAATCCCTGGCCGCGGAGCGCCGCTTATAATCGAGCATTCTTTGCATTCACCAGCTGACCGACACAATGAGCGAGACCCCGAGCGACACCACCTCCACGCTTGCCAAGAGCTTCGAGCCCCATACCATTGAAGCCCACTGGGGCCCTGAATGGGAAAAGCGCGCCTACGCGGCGCCCTCCTTCGAGCCGAACAAAAAGGATTTCTCGATCCAGCTGCCGCCGCCGAACGTCACGGGCACCCTCCACATGGGCCACGCGTTCAACCAGACGATCATGGACGGCCTCACCCGCTACCACCGCATGCTCGGCGAAAACACCCTGTGGGTGCCGGGCACGGACCACGCGGGTATCGCCACGCAGATCGTCGTCGAACGGCAACTGGACGCGCAAGGCGTCTCGCGCCACGACCTCGGCCGCGAAAAGTTCGTCGAACGCGTGTGGGAATGGAAGCAGCAATCCGGCTCGACCATCACGAATCAGGTGCGGCGTCTGGGCGCCTCGATCGACTGGTCGCGCGAATATTTCACGATGGACGACAAAATGTCGGCCGCCGTGCGCGACGTCTTCGTCCGCCTGTATGAACAGGGCCTGATCTATCGCGGCAAGCGCCTCGTGAACTGGGACCCGGTGCTGCTCACCGCCGTCTCCGACCTCGAAGTGGTCAGCGAGGAAGAAAACGGCTCGCTCTGGCACATCCAGTACCCGCTCACGGACGGCTCGGGCCATCTGACGGTCGCCACCACGCGCCCCGAAACCATGCTCGGCGACACCGCCGTGATGGTCCACCCAGAAGACGAGCGCTACGCGCAGCTGATCGGCAAGACGGTCACGCTGCCGCTGTCGGGCCGCGAAGTGCCGATCATCGCGGATGATTATGTCGACCGCGAATTCGGCACCGGCGTCGTCAAAGTCACGCCCGCGCACGATTTCAACGACTACCAGGTCGGCCTGCGCCACAAGCTCCCGCAAATCGAAATCCTCACGCTCGACGCGAAGATCAACGACAATGCGCCGGAAAAATACCGCGGCCTCGATCGCTTCGAAGCCCGCAAGCAGGTCGTGGCCGACCTCGAAGCGCTCGGCGCGCTCGAATCGGTCAAGCCGCACAAGCTGATGGTGCCGCGCGGCGACCGCACGGGCGTCGTGATCGAGCCGATGCTGACGGACCAATGGTTCGTCGCCATGAGCAAGCCGGCGCCGGAAGGCACCTTCAATCCCGGCAAATCGATCGCGGAAACGGCGCTCGACGTGGTGCGCAGCGGCGAAATCAAATTCGTGCCGGAAAACTGGACCACCACTTACTACCAGTGGCTCGAAAACATTCAGGACTGGTGCATCTCGCGCCAGCTCTGGTGGGGCCACCAGATCCCGGCGTGGTACGGCGAAAACGGCGAAATCTTCGTGGCGAAGACCGAAGAAGACGCGCGCGCCAAGGCTGTGGCAGCCGGCTACACGGGCGCCCTCAAACGCGACGAAGACGTGCTCGACACGTGGTTCTCGTCTGCTCTGGTGCCGTTCTCGTCGCTCGGTTGGCCGAATGAAACGCAGGAACTCAAGCACTTCCTGCCGTCGTCGGTGCTGGTCACCGGCTTCGACATCATCTTTTTCTGGGTGGCGCGCATGGTCATGATGACCACGCACTTCACCGGCAAGGTGCCGTTCGACACGGTGTACGTGCACGGTCTCGTGCGCGACGCCGAAGGCCAGAAAATGTCGAAGAGCAAGGGCAATACGCTCGACCCGATCGATATCGTCGACGGTATCGACCTCGACGCGCTGGTCGCCAAGCGCACCACCGGCCTGATGAACCCGAAGCAGGCCGCATCGATCGAAAAGAAGACCCGTAAGGAATTCCCCGACGGCATCCCGGCGTTCGGCACCGACGCGCTGCGCTTCACGATGGCCTCCATGGCCACCCTCGGGCGCAACGTCAACTTCGATCTCGCGCGCTGCGAAGGCTATCGCAACTTCTGCAACAAGCTGTGGAATGCCACGCGTTTCGTGCTGATGAACTGCGAAGGCCACGATTGCGGCTTCGGCAAGCCGGAACAATGCGGTGAATGCGGCCCGGACGGGCACCTGAATTTCTCGTCGGCCGACCGCTGGATCGTCTCGCGCCTGCAACGGGTGGAAGCGGAAATCGCCAAGGGTTTCGCCGACTATCGTTTTGACAATGTGGCCAACGCCCTATACAAGTTCGTATGGGACGAATACTGTGACTGGTATCTCGAACTCGCCAAGGTTCAGATCCAGACGGGTCAACCGAACCAGCAGCGCGCAACACGCCGCACGCTGCTGCGCGTGCTCGAGACGGTGCTGCGCCTCGCGCATCCGGTGATTCCGTTTATCACCGAGGCGCTGTGGCAAAAAGTGGCGCCGTTGGCCGGACGTTACCCCGAGGGCAAAGCCGAGGGCGAAGCGTCCATCATGGTGCAGCCTTACCCCGTTGCCGAACCGTCGAAGATCGATGAAGACGCCGAGCAGTGGGCGGCCGACCTGAAAGCAGTGATCGATGCGTGCCGGAATCTGCGCGGCGAAATGAATCTGTCGCCGGCGGTGAAGGTGCCGTTGCTCGCTACCGGCAACGCGGAGCGCTTGCGCACCTTTGCTCCGTACGCACAGGCACTGGCCCGTTTGTCGGAGGTGCAAATCATTGCCGACGAGGCAACGCTGGATGCGCAGGCAGATGGCGCGCCAATTGCTATCGTAGGGAATGACAAGCTCGTGCTGAAGGTGGAAATCGATGTGGCAGTCGAGCGCGAGCGGTTGTCGAAGGAGATTGCGCGGTTGAGCACGGAAATCGTCAAGTGCAACGGCAAATTGCAGAATGAGAGTTTCGTTGCAAAGGCGCCGCCGGCAGTCGTTGAGCAGGAGCAGAAAAGACTGGCAGAATTCGAAGCCACAGTGGGCAAGCTGAAAGCCCAATTGGCGCGCTTGCCGGTCTGATCGACGCTCCATGCCCGCCCCCTAAGAGGCGGGCAAGGACCGATAGCTAATCCAGAGGATTCAGGGTAATCACATGCTAAAAGTTACAAAGGCGGTTTTTCCGGTAGCAGGTCTTGGCACCCGGTTCCTCCCTGCCACGAAGGCGAGCCCGAAAGAGATGCTGCCGATCGTCGACAAGCCACTGATCCAGTACGCGGTCGAAGAGGCGATGGCGGCCGGCATCACCGAAATGATCTTCGTCACCGGCCGCAGCAAGCGCGCGATCGAGGACCATTTCGACAAGTCGTATGAGATCGAGGCCGAACTCGAGGCTCGCGGCAAGGACAAGCTGCTGGAGCTCGTGCGCAGCATCAAGCCGAGCCACGTGGATTGCTTCTACGTGCGTCAGCCGGAGGCGCTCGGCCTCGGCCACGCGGTGCTGTGCGCCGAGAAGCTGGTGGGCGACAACCCGTTTGCCGTGATTCTCGCGGACGACTTGCTGTACGGAACGCCGCCTGTCATGGCGCAGATGATCGAGGTGTTCGACCACTATCACAGCTCGGTGATCGGCGTGGAAGAGATCCCGGCGCAGGAAACCAAGTCGTACGGCATTGTCGACGGCAAGGAATGGGAAGATTCGATCATCAAGATGTCGGGCATCGTCGAGAAGCCGGAGCCGAACGTGGCGCCGTCGAATCTCGGCGTGGTGGGCCGCTACGTGCTCAAGCCGCGCATCTTCGAACATCTGCGTGCGTTGAAGCCGGGTGCAGGCGGCGAATTGCAGCTGACGGACGCAATTCAGTCGCTCCTCGCCGACGAACAGGTGCTGGCGTACAAGTATCACGGCACGCGTTTCGACTGCGGCAGCAAGCTGGGTTATCTGAAGGCGACGGTCGAATTCGCCTTGCGTCACCCGGAAGTGGCTGCGGATTTCGAAGAATATCTGCGCACGCGTTCGCCGGTGCTGGAAGGTTGAACGGCTTTCTTCCGGCAGGCGTTCGTTAGGCGTCGAAGCTAAGTAAAAAGGCGCTGTGCCCCGCTTTCGCGGGCACAGCGCCTTTTTTGTTTTCTGGGCGGCAGACTGGGCCGGCATGAACGCCGGTGCGCCGGTTTCAGCGGCGTTTCATCAGGAAAGTGAAAACCTTGTCCTGCGCCGAGCTTTCGACGATTTCATTGCCGGTTTGCTTCGCGAACGCGGCGAAATCGCGCTGCGAACCGGGATCGGTGGCCAGCACCTTGAGAATCTGGCCGCTTTCCATGTCGGCGAGCGCCTTCTTGGCGCGCAAAATGGGCAGCGGGCACATCAGCCCGCGCGCATCGACTTCCTTGTGAATCTGAATTTGCATCGACGATGACCTTCGGGGAGAGGGGCGTCGTGGGTGACGCCGGACGGAGGGTTGAATTCTACCGCAGGGGCAGTGGGGGTGCCGGAGGGGCGCGGTTTTGGTTGTTGTTCTTTTAGGGTTTTGGCCTTTTTCTTGAGTTCGCGGTGCTCTATGCGTTGCCCCTGTGCGGGGCGGCATCTACTTGTTCTCGACGGGGTGTTGGCCTTTCCTTGATTTGTTGGTGGTGTATTAGCGTTGCCCCTGTGCGGGGCGGCACCTCCTTTCTTTGCCGCGGCAAAGAAAGGAGGCAAAGAAAGCCGCTTTGAACCGCCAGCCCATAAGCGGGTCCCCCGCACAGTTGCAGTAGTGGTGCATCTGGAATCGGTGTCCTTGCACATTCAGCTTCAGTGACAAGGGCGTCATCCCTCCCACCTCGCGCTCCGCGCTCGTCGGAACGGTCCGCCTTTGAACCAGCGGTTGTGTCTGCGCTACGGAGGCCATCGGCTACGCCTCGGCGATGCTTTGAAGGGGCGGTGGTTCTGGAGGCCTGGCGTGGGCGACGCGGCATCGCAAGCTGCTGCCGCTCGCGTCGAACCTGTCCGTATTTTTGTGGGCGAGGCGGTTAGCGGAATTAACCGCGTGCCTGAGTAAAACGCTCACCAAACAGAATAGCGAACTGATTCATGGCGCTCGACCAGTCGAATGCCGTTCGCACGGACTTGTTAAGCACATTGCGCAGCGCCAGCCAGAGCAACTTGATGGCGGCCTCGTCGTTGGGGAAGTGGCCGCGGGTCTTGATGATCTTGCGTAGTTGCATGTTCAGACTCTCAATGGCGTTCGTGGTGTACACCACCCGGCGTATGTCGGGCGGAAACACGAAGAACGGCGTGACGTTCTCCCACGCCCGTCGCCACGACTGCACGATGGTCGGGTACTTCGCGCCCCATGGCCCTTCGGCAAAGGCCTCCAGGGCCTGCTGCGCGGCCTGTTCGTTCGCGGCGGCGTAGACCGGACGCAGCGCTGCGGCGACGCTTTTGCGATCCTTGTAGCTGGCGTATTCCAGGCTGTTGCGGATCAGGTGCACGATGCAGGTCTGCACGGCCGTGCGCGGGTACGCCGTGCCGATCGCCTCGGCCAGCCCCTTCAGGCCGTCGACCACCGCGATCAGGATGTCCTGGCAGCCCCGGGTCTTCAGTTCGTTGAACACCTTCAGCCAGAACTTCGCACCTTCGGTCTGCTCGATCCACAGGCCGAGCACGTCGCGCTGACCGTCGGCCTGGATGCCCAGCGCCAGATACACTGCCTTGTTGCTCACCACGCCGTCGCCACGGATCTTCACGCGCAGCGCGTCGAAGAACACCACCGGATACATCGGCTCGAGCGGACGGCTCTGCCAGGCGAGCGTTTCGGCCATGACTTCGTCGGTGACCGAGCTGATGAAGTCGGGGGAGACCTCGGTGCTGTAGCTTTCGGCCAGAAACGCCTGAATCTCGCGCACGCTCATGCCCCGGGCGTACATCGCGATAATGCGCTCGTCGAAGCCCGTGAATCGGCGCTCGTGTTTGGGAATCAGGATCGGCTCGAAGCTGCCATCGCGGTCGCGCGGCAGATCGACCCTGACCGGGCCGCGCTCGGTGATCACCGTCTTGCCGCTGGCGCCGTTGCGCTCGTTGGTCTGCTCAGAGGGCCTGGGCTGGCCGGGCCGGTAGCCCAGATGCATGCTCATCTCGGCGCCCATCGCCCGCTCGATCAGTGCCTTGTTGAACGCCAGCATCAGGTCCTGAACCTCGGCGGGCGTCATCGGGCCCTTCACCAGTTCATCGAGCAGCGCTTCTGGCAGTGCAGGCAGCGGCCCGCGGGCCGCTGCCTGCGAGGCGACAGTGCGTCTCTTCTTCATGATTGGCACATCCATGATCTTCATCCTTCATGATATGCCTCGCCCACGAAATTACGGATAGGCCCCTCGCGTCAGAGCCCAACTCGGCAACCCAGTCCCGCTGCCAAGCCCAAACACACTTGGTTAGTTGAACGACCACAACGGCGCGCGCAGCGCCGCCGGAAGAATGACTGCTTTGTCACGAAGGCCGAATGTGCAAGGACACCGATTCCAGATGCACCACTACTGCAACTGTGCGGGGGACCCGCTTATGGGCTGGCGGTTCAAAGCGGCTTTCTTTGCCTACTTTCTTTGCCGCGGCAAAGAAAGGAGGTGCCGCCCCGCACAGGGGCAACGCTAATACACCACCAACAAATCAAGGAAAGGCCAAAACCCCAAAAACCCTACAACCCAACCGCCTCCCCGCTCAACAACGACTCCCTCAACGCCACCCCAATCCGCGTAGCCTCCAAAGCATCGGCAAGCGAAGCCCCGGCCTGCGCAGCCGCAGAACCAGCCCCACCCCGCACGGCAGCGACAAACGCCCGCGCCTCCAACAAAAATGCATCCTCGAACCGATCAAAAAAATTCGCCGTACATTCGTTCCGGATCCCTGTGGCGTCATAAATCTCGACGCGATTCGCACGCGGATTATGGCCAATAGCCAGCGCCCCACCAGTACCAATCACTTCGCTATGCGTATCATTTCCATGCGCCTGCGTCCGTGACGCATAAAACATGGCCAGCTTGCCGTTTTCGAACTCGCAGATCGCCACACCATTATCGACATCGCCGAATTCCTGCAGCCCTTCATGCATCGCGGCAACACCCGCCGCAAACACGCGTTTGGCCCGCGGCCTGCCCAATAACCACCGGGCCACATCGATATCGTGCACCGTGCAATCTAAAAAGATGCCACCAGACGTCGCCGCAAAGCGCACAAAAAAACCGTCGCTATCGTTCTGATCGGCAGTCTGCGAGCGCACCAGAAACGGCCTGCCAATCTTGCCCGCTTCGATCTTGTCGAACGCATCCTTATAGCTCGGATCGAAGCGCCGCATGAAGCCGATCGTCGCCTGCAAATGCGGATAGCGCGCCGACTCGGCCAGCACCCTCTCGCACTCCGCCAGATCCAACGACAAAGGCTTCTCGCAAAACACATGCTTGCCGGCGCGCAACGCATCGACAATCTGTTGCGCGTGCAACGAAGACGGCGTCACCAGCCAAACGGCATCCACCTCCCGATCGGCGAGCAACTCCGCGTAATCGTCGTACAGCCGCGGCGCGGGCAACGCTTCACGCGCCCACGCCCGCTCCTCTTCCACAGGACTGCAAGCCGCCACGACCGACGCGCCCGGCACGCGATACGCCAGATTTTCCGCATGCCGCTTGCCGAGACGCCCGAGTCCGACCACGCCCACCCGAAGCCGTGCCGCGGCCGCCGTCATCACAACGCCTCGCCCAGTTTGACCACGCGGCCCTCGCGCCACGAACGGCTCGCGGCCTCGGCGAGTTCGAGCGCTTTCAGGCCGTCCGCCACCGTGGTGCGCACCGGCTTGCCGTGCGTCACGGCATCGAAGAAATGCGCGATTTCATGCGCGTAAGCGGCACGATAACGTTCGAGGAAAAACGCTTCGGGCACATCGCTCGACACCTCGGTTTTCGAGTACGCCGTGACTTCCGTGGGCCGCACGTTGCCCGCCTGCAGCATGCCGGCGCTGCCCAGCACCTCGAAGCGCTGGTCATAGCCGTACGCGGCGCGGCGCGCGGTGTTGATCTGGCACAGGCGGCCGCGCTTCGTGCGGATCGTCACAGCGGTCGAATCGATATCGCCCGCATCGGCGATCGCCGGGTCGCTCAGACAACTGCCGGTGGCATGCAGCGTGTCGGCCTCGTCGTCGAGAATCCAGCGAAAAATGTCGAAGTCGTGAATCAGCATGTCCTTGAAGATGCCGCCCGAATGCCGGATGTAGTCGACGGGCGGCGCACCGGGGTCGCGGCTCGTCACCACCAGCATTTCCGGCGTGCCGATTTCGCCGGCGTCGAGTCGCGCTTTCAGCGCCGAGAAGGTCGGGTCGAAGCGCCGCTGAAAACCGATCATGCACACCACGCCGGCACGCTCGACCGCGTCCGCGCAAGCCTGCGCACGCGCCAGCGTCAGATCGACCGGCTTCTCGCAGAACACGTGCTTCTTCTGCGCGGCGGATTGCATGATCAGATCCGCATGCGTGTCCGTGCTCGAACAGATCACGGTCGCGCCAACGGACGCATCGCCCATCGCGCAGTCGATATCCGCGACCTGCGCGCCGTGCTCGGCGGCGAGCGCGGCGGCCGCCTCACGATTCACGTCGACCACATACTTGAGCCGCACGCCCGGCTGCCGCGCGAGATTCGCCGCATGAATCTTGCCGATGCGCCCCGCGCCGAATACGGCCACGTCGATCGTCTTTGCCCCATCAGTCATCGTATCCTCCGGTGTCTTTGGATTCTTCAACATTCAATTCGAGCTTGTACGCGAGCGCGATGAACAGCGCCTGGCACAAACAGATCGTGCTGGTCAGCGAGCGGAACGCGAACGCGCTGCCCTCTTTTACATACAATTGCGTGGTGGCGTAACGTGCGAGCGGAGATAGTTGGCTATCCGTAATAACGAGCGTCTTGGCCTGGTGATGATGCGCAACACGCAAGCAATACTGCGTTTCCTTTCCATAGGGCGCGAAGCTGATCGCAATCACCACGTCGCCTTTTTTCACGCTGCGAATCTGTTCGCGGTACATGCCGCCGAAACCGGACACCAGATGCACGCGCTTGGGCGTGTGCTGCAACGCGTAGACGATATAGCTCGCCACCGGAAACGAACGCCGCACGCCGATCACGTAAATGTTGTCGGCCTGCTGCAGCATCTTCACCGCGGCGTCGAACTGCTTGTCGTCGAGCCCGGCTTCGAGTTCTTCGAGACCGCCGCGCGCGGCTGCGATGAATTCTCGCGCCACTGAACCGCCGGACAGCGCCCCCGGCTTTTCGTCGATCAGCTTGCGAATCCGCTGCTGATAACTCGGCGACGAACTGCCCTGTCCGGTGTAAGCCTGCCGAAACACCGCCTGCAGATCAGAGAATCCGGAAAAGCCGAAGCGCTGCGCAAAACGCACCACGGCGGACGGATGCACGCCGCAACTCGCGGCGATGTCGCTGGTGCGATCCACCATCACGCTCGAACGGTGCTGCTCGATATAGGTCGCGACATTCTTCAACTGACGCGGCAATGCATCGTAGTTCTCCGCGATGCGCTGCATCAATTCTTCGACACTTGGCAATTCCTCGGTGCTCTCTTCCGCCATGGCTCTCTCTCGGGTGCTTTATTGCAGTGCGGCAGCGGCTCGTCACGCCCGCCACACGGCCTCCTGACGCTGCCGATTATAGGCAGCCGCCGAATCAAATGGAACGTATTTTCCATTTTTATTTGTAATGAAATTTTCATTGCAACGCCTCGGAAGATGGCCTAATCTTGGTCGTGAGCGATGGTGCTTTGGTGGACACACCCGGGCCGTATGCGGATGAAAAGCCGCCCGCCAGACGCTCCCTTCAAAAACGACATACCGAGAAAGGTGGAGACAATGAGACTTTGCAAGGGCAAGGCTACGCTCAGGATTCTGGTGACGGCATTGACGTTGGCGACGGGATTCGGCGCGGCCTCGGCCGCCCGCGCGGCTGACGCACACTTCGTGCTGATCAGCCACGCGCCGGATTCGGATTCGTGGTGGAACACCATCAAGAACGCCATCAAACAGGCCGACGAGGACTTCAACGTCGAGACCGACTATCGCAATCCGCCGAACGGCGACATTGCCGATATGGCGCGTCTGGTCGAGCAGGCAGCCGCGCGCAACTACGACGGCGTGATCGTCACCATCGCCGACTTCGACGTGCTGAAGAGCTCGATCAACAAAGTCACTGCGAAAAAGATTCCGCTCGTCACGATCAATTCCGGCACGGAGGAACAGAGCGCGCAACTCGGCGCGATCATGCACGTGGGCCAGCCCGAATATGTGGCAGGCAAAGCCGCCGGTGAGAAAGCCAAGGCAGCAGGCGTGAAGTCGTTCCTGTGCGTGAATCACCTCGCCACCAACACCGTGTCGTTCGACCGTTGCCGCGGTTTTGCCGAGGCGATCGGCGTCGATTACAAGTCGTCCACCATCGACTCCGGCCAGGACCCGACCGAAATTCAATCGAAGGTCAGCGCGTATCTGCGTAATCACCCGAACACCGGTGCAATCCTGACGCTCGGACCGACCCCGGCTTCGGCCACACTGAAAGCGGTCACGCAAATGGGTCTGGCGGGCAAGATCTACTTCTGCACGTTCGACTTCTCCGACGACATCGCCAAAGCGATCCAGAACGGCACGATCCAGTTCGCGATCGACCAGCAGCCGTACCTGCAAGGTTATATCCCCGTGGCCGTGCTGGCGATCGTGAAGAAAGAGCACACCACCGATCCCGCGAAGATCCGCAAGATTCTCGAGGCGAATCCGAAGTTCAAGGAACGGCTTGCCACCTACGGTCTCGCGCCGTCCTACGGCCCGAAGAATATCCGTTCGGGCCCGGGCTTCATCACCAAGGAAAACCTCGACAAGGTCATCAAGTACGCAGGGCAGTACCGCTGATTCTTTTCTCTAGTTAGTCACGCGCACGGCGGGCACCGTTTCGATACCGGACGGGCCGCCCGCCGCCACCGCGCATTTCACCGGCTGTCGTTCTCGCAATTCATCCCCACGCGAGGCAGGCACAACCGGGTTCCAAGGAGACATCATGGGTGTAGCCGGCAAACACTTCCCACCGCACGTCAAGACGAATGCCGAGGCAGCCCCGCCGCTGCCCGATTCGGATGAACGGCTGCGCAAGGAATCCAGGTTCGGCCATGTGCTGAACCGCCCCGAATTCGCCGCGATTTCCGGCGCGGTACTGGTGTTTCTCGTTTTCGCGCTGACGGCCGGCAACTCCGGCATGTTCAATCTCGACGGCGTGATGAACTGGTCGCAGGTGTCCGCGTATCTGGGCATTCTCGCCGTGGGCGCGTGTCTGTTGATGATCGCCGGCGAGTTCGATCTGTCGATCGGCTCGATGATCGGTTTCGCCGGCATGATGGTCGCGATTCCGTCTGTCTATTTTCACTGGCCGATTTCCCTCGCCATTCTGTTCGCGTTTGCGGGCTCGATGCTGCTCGGCGCGCTGAACGGCTATCTGGTCATGCGTACGCGCCTGCCCTCGTTCATCGTCACGCTCGCGTTCCTGTTCATCTTGCGTGGCCTCACGCTCGCGCTGTCGATCATGTTCGCGGACCGCACCATCGTCTCCGGCGTCGGCGATCTGGCGCAACAGGATTGGCTTGCGAACACGCTGTTTCACGGCGTCGCGCTGAACGGTCTCTTCACGATGCTCGCGCATCACGGCATCGGCACGCTGCTCGATAACGGCCACGCGCTCGTGCCGGGCATTCCGAAGGTGATTCTGTGGTGGCTCGGACTCGCCGCGGTGTGCGCGTTCGTGCTGGCGAAAACACGCGCCGGCAACTGGATTCTCGCGGTGGGCGGCGACGCCAACGCCGCCAAGAACGTCGGTGTGCCGGTGCGTCGCGTGAAGATTTCGCTGTTCGTGCTGACCGCGTTCTGCTCGTGCCTGTTCGCGGTGCTGCAGGTGTGCGATATCGGCTCGGCTGCCGCCGACCGGGGCTTGCAGAAGGAGTTCGAAGCGATCATCGCCGCGGTGATCGGCGGCACCTTGCTGACGGGCGGCTACGGATCGGTAGTCGGCGCGTGTTTCGGCGCGTTGATCTTCGGCGTGGTGCAGATCGGCATTACCTACACGAACGTCAGTTCCGACTGGTTTCGCGTGTTCCTCGGCGTGATGCTGCTGATCGCCGTGCTGTTCAATCACTATGTGCGCCGCCGCGTCTCGCAGGCGTAACGAGGAGACGACCATGTCCGATACGAATACCGTAGCGAATGCCGTGGGCAGCGCGAGCGATCGCGAGGACGACGTGATCCTCGCGCTCGAAAACGTCAACAAATACTTCGGCAAGGTGATCGCGCTGAGCGGCGTGACCTTGCGTCTGCGACGCGGCGAAGTGCATTGCCTGCTCGGCGACAACGGCGCGGGCAAGTCGACACTGATCAAGACGCTCGCCGGCGTGCATCAGCCCTCTTCCGGCCAGTATCTGGTGGATGGCAAACCGGTGTTGTTCGAGTCGCCGAAAGACGCGCTCGACCTGGGCATCGCCACCGTCTATCAGGATCTGGCGCTGGTGCCGCTACTCTCCGTCGCACGCAACTTCTTCATGGGACGCGAGCCGCAAAAGAAACTGTTCGGCTTCCTGAGCGTGATGGACCTGGAAACGAGCGCCACCACCGCGCGCGACAAACTCGCGGAAATGGGCATCAACGTGCGCGACCCGCATCAGCCGATCGGCACCATGTCTGGCGGAGAGAAACAGTGTCTGGCCATCGCGCGGGCGATTCACTTCGGCGCACGCGTGCTCATTCTCGACGAACCGACTGCCGCGCTCGGCGTGAAGCAGAGCTTCAACGTGCTGAAGCTGATCCACAAGGCGCGCGCGAAGGGCATCTCCGTGATCTTCATCACGCACAACGTGCATCACGCGTATCCGATCGGCGATTCGTTCACGGTGCTCAATCGCGGCAAATCGCTCGGCACGTTCACCAAGGAAACCATCAGCAAGGACGAAGTGCTCGACATGATGGCCGGCGGCGCCGAGATGCAGAAGATGATCGGCGAACTCGAAGGCGCGACGATCTGATTCATTCGCGCGAGGAACCGGCGCCGCTGCGCCGGCCACCGCGCTCAGCTATTCAGGAAACTTCATGGATCATTCCAGCACATCCAGCGCAAACACGTCCGCCCCGGCGACGGCGGCCAGCCGCTTCGCGCCGGGCCGCAGCCGCGACATCGTCTGCCTCGGGCGCCTCGCCGTCGATCTGTACGCGCAGCAGGTCGGCGCGCGGCTCGAAGACGTGTCGAGCTTCGCGAAGTATCTCGGCGGATCGTCGGCGAATATCGCGTTCGGCTGCGCGCGCCTCGGTCTCGCGTCAGCGATGCTGGCACGCGTCGGCAACGATCATATGGGCCGCTTTCTCACGGAGACGCTCACCAAAGAGGGCTGTGACGTCAGCCACGTGCGTATCGACCAGGAGCGCCTGACCGCCCTCGTGCTGCTCGGCCTGAAAGACCGCGACACGTTCCCGCTGATTTTCTATCGCGAGAACTGCGCGGATATGGCGGTGGATGAAGCGGATTTCGACGAGGCTTTCATCGCGTCGTCGAAAGCGCTGCTGATTACCGGCACGCACTTTTCCACCGAACAGGTGAACCGCACGAGCCGCCGCGCGCTGGATTACGCGCGCCGCAACCAGGTGCGCACCGTGCTCGATATCGACTACCGTCCGGTCTTGTGGGGTCTCACCGGCAAAGCCGACGGTGAAACGCGTTTCGTCGCGAGCGAAGGCGTCACCGCGCATTTGCAGCGCATTCTGCCGCTGTTCGATCTGGTGATCGGCACCGAGGAAGAATTCCGTATTGCCGGCGGCAAGACCGAACTGGTCGACGCCCTCGCGATGGTGCGCGCCGTCACGCCGGCCACGCTGGTGCTCAAGCGCGGACCGCTGGGCTGTCAGATTATCGACGGCGCGGTGCCCGCCTCGCTCGACGACGTGCCGATTCAAGGTGGCGTGGAAGTCGAAGTGCTGAACGTACTCGGCGCCGGCGACGCGTTCGCCTCGGGCTTTCTCTCGGGCTGGTTGCGCGATCAACCGCTCGAAGCGTGCGCGCGAGCCGCGAACGCTAGCGGCGCGCTTGTCGTGTCACGTCACGGCTGCGCACCGGCCATGCCGACGCCCGCCGAACTCGACTACTTCCTGCGCGAAGCCAAAGCCGATCCGCAGCGCATGCGCCGCCCGGATCGCGACGCGCGCCTCGCACGACTGCATCGCGTCTCGCCGGCCCGCAAGCAATGGGACGAAGTGCTCGGCTTCGCCTTCGACCACCGCAACCAGTTCTTCGAACTCGCGCAGCAAACCGGCGCCGACGACGCGCGCATTGCGCAACTGAAAGGCCTGTTCGTGGAAGCCGTCGCGCAAACCGAGCGCGCGCTGGGTTTGCAAAACCGCATCGGCGTGCTGATCGACGACCGCTACGGCCAGGACGCGCTGAACGCGGCCACCGGCCGCGGCTGGTGGATCGGCCGGCCGGTGGAACTGCCGGGCTCGGTGCCGCTCGTATTCGATCATGGCCGTTCGATCGGCACCACGCTGATCCCTTGGCCGCAGGAACATATCGTCAAATGCCTCGTGCAGTTTCATCCCGACGAACCCATCGAGCAGCGCCTCGAACAGGAAGCCCAATTGCGCGCGCTCTACGACGCGACGCAGGCAAGCGGCCATGAACTGCTGCTCGAAGTGATCCCGCCGAAGCACGCGCATTTGCCGCAAGCGCCGGACACCGTGTATCGCGCATTGAAGCGCCTGTATAACATCGGCATCTATCCCGAGTGGTGGAAGCTCGAACCGATGGACGCCGCGCAATGGCGCAACGTCGACGCGCTGATCGCCGAGCGTGATCCGTATTGCCGCGGCGTGGTCCTGCTCGGTTTGTCGGCGGCCGTCGAACAGTTGAACGAGGGTTTTCGCGCGGCGGCGCAATCGGCGACATGCCGCGGCTTCACGGTCGGGCGCACGATCTTCCACGAACCGAGCCATGCATGGCTGGCCGGAGAAATCGGCGACGACGAATTGATCGCGCGCGTGCGCCGCACCTTCGAAACGTTGATCGCTTCGTGGCGCGCAGCACGTGGCGCGAGCGCCACGCAACCGGGCGCGACCCACCACGTCCATCAGGAGCAGGCCGCATGAATCAGCGCGTAATGCATCACGACGCGGCGTCCGCCAACGACGCCAGCCTTGCTCGCACGGGCTCGGGCGGCACGGTGCGCCTGACGGCCGCGCAGGCGCTGGTCCGCTATCTCGCCGCGCAACGCGTCGCGACCGAGGACGGCCACGGTACCGATCCGCTGTTCGGCGGCGTGTTCGCCATCTTCGGCCACGGCAACGTGGCGGGGATCGGCGAAGCGCTGTATCAGCACCGCGACGAATTACCGACTCTGCGCGCCCATAACGAACAGGCGATGGCGCACAGCGCGATCGCCTATGCGAAGGCGCATTTCCGCCGCCGCATGATGGCCGTCACGACGTCGATCGGACCGGGCGCCACCAACCTCGTGACCGCGGCGGCGCTGGCCCACGTGAACCGTTTGCCGGTGCTGCTGTTGCCCGGCGACATCTTCGTCTCGCGCGCACCCGATCCTGTATTGCAGCAGCTCGAAGACTTTCACGACGGCGGCGTCTCCGCCAACGACGCGCTCAAGCCGGTGTCGCGCTACTTCGACCGCATCGTGCATCCGGCGCAATTGCTCAATGCGCTGCCGCGCGCCGTGCGCGTACTGACGGACGCCGCCTTGTGCGGACCGGTTACGCTCGCGTTGCCGCAAGACGTGCAGGCGCAGGCATGGGATTTCCCCGTCGACTTCTTCAAGCCGCACATCGTTACGTTTCATTCGCCCGCGCCGCGCATCGACGAAATCGAGGCCGCCTTCGCGCGTCTGCGGCAGGCCAGGCGGCCGTTGATCGTCGCGGGCGGCGGTGTGCTCTACGGCCGCGCCTCCGATGCACTGCATCGTTTCGCCACCGCGCACGGCGTTCCGGTCGCGGAAACGCAGGCCGGCAAAGGGTCGCTTGCCTGGAACGATCCGTTGAACGCGGGCGCGCTGGGCGTGACGGGCTCGCCCGCCGCGAACGCGCTCGCACACGACGCCGATTGCGTGCTGGCGATCGGCACGCGCTTGCAGGACTTCACGACCGGCTCGAACACCTTGTTCACGCAAGCCGATGTGATTGCCATCAACGTCAATGCTTTCGACGGCCTCAAGCATCGCGCGCTGGTGGTCGAAGCCGACGCGCGGCTTGCGCTCGATGCGCTCGCCGAACCCCTGCAAGGCTGGCACGCCGATCGCACCTGGACCGCGCGCGCACACAAACTCGCGGCGGGCTGGCGCGATACGGTGAGTACGCTCACCCATGCGCCGCAACGCGACAGCGTGCTGCCTTACGAGGGCGATGTAATCGGCGCGATACAGCGTTCGAGCGCAAGCTCGCCGGCGAACGATATCGTCGTCTGCGCGGCCGGCACCCTGCCCGCCGAATTGCATAAACTGTGGCGCGCCGGCAAACCGGGCTCGTATCACGTCGAGTACGGCTATTCGTGCATGGGCTACGAGATCGCCGGCGGACTCGGCGTCAAGCTCGCACGGCCCGCGCGTGAAGTGATCGTGATGGTCGGCGACGGCAGCTATCTGATGATGAACAGCGAGATCGCGACCTCCGTGATGATCGGCGCGAAGCTGATCGTCGTGGTGCTCGACAATCGCGGCTATGGTTGCATCAACCGCTTGCAGCAGGCGTGCGGCGGCGCGCCGTTCAACAACCTGCTCGAAGACTGCAAGCAGGGCCCGCTCGGCGCACCCAAGATCGATTTCGCCGCCCATGCGCGCGCCCTGGGCGCCCAGGCCGAACACGCCGCGAACGTCGCCGAACTCGAAGCCGCGTTGCAACGCGCGCGCGTGGCCGATCGCACCTATGTCATCAGCATCGATACCGACGCTGCCCGCACCACGGACGACGGCGGCTGGTGGTGGGAAGTGGCCGTGCCGGAAGTCTCGGCGCGCCCCGCGGTACGCGACGCCCGTGCGAAATACGAAACCCAACTCGCGGCACGCGCCGAACCGTCCAGCTCCGCGCCAAACGCCGGCCCCACCGACAACGAATGAGGACGCCCGCATGACTGCTTTCGACGTACGTATCGGCATCAATCCGCTCTCGTGGATGAACGACGATCTGCCTTCGCTCGGCGGCGAGACGCCGCTCGAGGTGGCGCTGACGGAGGGCCGCCAGATCGGCTATCAAGGCTTCGAACTGGGCAACAAGTTTCCGCGCGAGCCGCAGGCGCTGAAGACGCTGCTCGCGCAATACGATCTCGCGCTGGTCTCGGGCTGGTATTCCGGACGTCTCGCTCGGCAAAGCGTAGCGGAGGAAATCGCCGCCGTCGGCCCGCATCTGGAGTTGCTCGCGCAAAACGGCGCGACCGCGATGGTGTACGGCGAGGTCGCCGATTCGATTCAGGGCGCGCCGCAGCCGCTTTATCAACGGCCGCGTTTTTTCAGCGACGCACAATGGGCCGCTTATGCGGAGCGTGTCGACGAATTCGCGCGCTATACGCTAAGCCGCGGCGTGCGGCTCGCGTACCATCATCACATGGGCGCTTATGTCGAGACGCCTGCCGATGTCGATCAGCTGATGGCGCGCACCAGTGACGCCGTCGGCCTGCTGTTCGACGCGGGACATATCACGTTTGCCGGCGGCGATCCCATTGCCGTGCTCGACAAACATATCGCGCGGGTCTGCCACGTGCATTGCAAGGACGTGCGCCCCGCCGTGATGAAACTCGCGCGCAATCGCAACTGGAGTTTTCTGGACGCGGTGATCGCCGGCGCCTTCACGGTGCCGGGCGACGGCGCGGTGGATTTCCCGGCGATCATCGAGCGATTGAAGCGGCACGGTTATCGCGGCTGGCTGGTGGTCGAAGCCGAACAGGACCCGGTCGTGGCGCCTTCGTTCGAGTATGCGCAAAAGGGCTACAAGACGTTGCGCGCGTTGGTCGACGCACCGCTCGACGCCGCAAACAGGACAGAGCAGGAGGCAGCATGAGTCTGTTGGTGAAGGCGCAGCGCGAAGGCCAAACGATCGCGCGAGTGACACCGGAGTCGGCCTGCTGGCGATATGTGGGGTTTGCCGCTTACCGCCTCGGCACGAACGAAGTGGTGCACGTGCACGAGTCAACGCGCGAAGTGTGCATTGTCGTGCTCACCGGCACAGTGGACATCGAAACCGCGGAGACGACCTGGCGTTCCATCGGCTCGCGTGACAGCGTGTTCGAGGACGCCGCGCCTTATGCGGTGTATCTGCCGCCGAACGTGCGGGCGACGGTTCGCGCTTGCCGCGATGCCGAGATCGGCGTGGCGAGCGCGCCTGCCGAAGGCAAGTATCCCGCGAGGTTGATCGAGCCCGCTTCGATGAAGCGCTCGACACGCGGCAAAGGCCTGAATACGCGATACGTCTGCGATATTCTTCCGCAGACCGAGCCCGCCGAATCACTGTTGGTGGTGGAAGTCAGAACGCCTGGCGGACACGCTTCGAGCTACCCGCCGCATAAGCACGATACCGACAACGTGCCGCACGAGAGTTCGCTCGAAGAGACTTACTATCACCGGCTCGATCCGCCGCAAGGGTTTGCGTTCCAGCGCGTCTACACCGACATGCGCGATATCGACGAGTCGATGGCGGTGGAGGATCACGACGTCGTCATGGTGCCGCGCGGCTATCACCCCGTGGTCGTGCCGTATGGCTATGACTCGTATTATCTGAACGTCATGGCAGGCGGCAAGCGGACCTGGCATTTCCGCAATGACCCGGCGCACGAGTGGATCATCAATAAGGACGCTTGAACTTGCGGCCTGCGCGGCGTCATCGAGACGGCAACGCGCAGGCTTCAACCAATTTCAAACGGCCTCCAGTTGAGCCACGCTACTTCCTGACGGCCAGATCGACATCCAGGCCGCCATCCTCGCCCATCCTCACGGTTCCCTTCGACACGTCCTTGCGATAAGCGTACAGATCGAACTTCATGACGCTGGGGTTCGAGCTGTCCTTGATGAACGTGCGCGTATTCGTCACCAGCGAATTGAACATCTTCACGTCGCCGGACTCGATCCAGACGAAGCTCTTGCCCGCGCCCGCAGGCGGCCTTGCCGCCGCGACGTTGCTATCGCGCTTGAACTTCAGCACGAGGCCTTCATCCGTAACCGTCGCGCTCGCGAGACGCCCTTGCAGGACCGGCGGCGGAAACACCGTGTACTGATCGAACACCAGCTCGTTACCCTTGAGCGCCACACCCTTGCGCGTGAACGGCGTGAGTGAGGCGAGCGGAATATCCAGCGCGCGCAGCAAGCCGGCCTGCGGCACGCCCAGCACCTTCACCGAAGTTGGCTCGTACACCAGGTGCCGCTCGTCTTTGGCGACGATCGTGCCGCTCATCGTGGTCGGCAGCCAGACTCCAGGAAAGTGATTCCACAACTTGATGCCACCTGTCACTTCGAGTTTGCCGTCCACGGGTTTCAACTGCAGGTCGTTGAGCGAACGCGGCTCGTAGTCGAGCAGATAGTCGTTGAAGAGCGCCGCCATGGCGGGCCACGGCTCCACGACCTCGCCGCCGATAATGCGGATATCGTACTGATCGGGATCGTCCAGATCGACCGGTTGTCCCGGCTTTTTCGGCACCATCTGCGCGTCCAGCGAACGCACATGAAAACCGATGCGCCCCGCCACGTAGAAGTCGACGTTCTCGACGTGAATCAGCGGCGCGGGGCCCGGCGAATGGCGCTCATCGCTGAACGCCGAACCCGGCGTCGCCATGCGCTGCCCGGAAAACGCCGCGCGTGTGCCGACCGGAATCGCGCGCGCCACCGCGGCGGTTTGCACGGTCTGCGGCACGCGTTGCCACACGAGCCGCGCCTGCGCGAGCGCTGCCTGCTGGGCGCGAATGAAGCTGTCGTTATAACGCGCGCTCGCGCTGCCGGTTTGCGTCGGCGAGTCCTTGTCTTTGTCCGCGCTGGCTAGCGTCGTATACGACGGCAGATGCACGTCCAGCGCGCCCGCTTCGTCGAAGGTGAAAAAACCGGCCGCCATCTGCTCGCGATAGTGATACAGATCCAGCACGAACGGTGCTTTGTTGTCGATCGGCGTGAGCGCCATGTCGATGTTCATCGGCATCGAGCGCATGAATTTGACGTCGCCGCCCTGCACCAGCATGCCGCGCGCGGGCATCGTCGCGGGCCAGACGATGTTGGGCACGCTCCGGTCGTCGAGCGTGAAGCGCACGCCCGCCGCGCTCGTCTCGATCTGCGTGATCGTCATGCGCAACGCGGGCGGTGGCGTCAGTTTGGCCACCTGCATCACGACGTCGTCACCGTCGAGACGCGCGATCGGCGTGTCCACTTTCAGCAGGTCGGCCATCTTCACGTGGGCGGCCTGCATCAGCTTGTCGGCGCCGACGCCGGCCACTTCGACATGATCGGCGTGAAACACGAGTTCCTCGGTGTTGCGCATCGACAGTGATCCGCTCAACACGATCGGCACCCATGTCTCGCGATGCATCTCGCCGGTAATGCGCAAGTTGCCGCCGTCCTGCGGAACGACGCGCATATTGCGCAGCGGCGAGCCCTGATACTGGAACAGGTAGCGATTGAAGATCGCGGTGAGCTTGGCGCTGTCCAGCGTGACATGGCCGCGGTGGACGTTGATTGTGACGCTGGTGGGATCGTCGAATACGATCGGCTGGCCGGCGCGCGCCGGGCTTAGCGTCGCCGCCATGTCGTGGATCATGAAGCCGATGTCGCCCGTCACGCGAAAGTCCACGTCGCGCGCGAACATCAGCGAACCGTCGATGCCGGAATCGCGCAGCGTCAGCGGGCGGCTGCGCCTTTCGGTCAGGCCGCTCGCCGATGGCATGCGCGCCGCGATGCTTTGTTCCGCGAGTAGCTGTTTGGCTTTGGCCAGTTCGAGTGTGGGACGACGTGTAGAAGCGCCAGGTTGAGTGGCGAGCGCGGGATCCGTGGCGGCGGCGTTGGAATTGGCGTTGGCGTTGGCGTTGGCGTTGGAATTGGCGTTGGCGTTGGAATTGCCGTTGCCGCTTCCACGGCTGTCATTCGTGCTGACGTTGTTGCTCGCCACATCAACTGCCTTGTTCGCGGGATTTGCCGGTGCGGATGCCGCGTCGCCCATCGTCGAACTGGCATCGGCGCAGGCGGACATCAGCAACGCCGCCGTCAACAGCGCGGCGCCTGCGCTGATCGGCGAGCGCCAGGCGCGCTTCGGGCTTGCCTCGTGCGAAGCCGGCATCGGCGCATGATTCGCCGACACCTTATCCAACGCGCGTCCGTATCTCATGATGTCTCCTCCTGGAGCCGCGACGCGTCTTCGCGCGCCGGGCACGGCATGGTGAGTCGCGCATACGCAGGCTTTAAACAGCAAGCCGCCGTCGCGCGTCTTTTACCCGATTGTCTTTATTTGTCAGCGCGCTGCCGACAAGATTTCTGGAGGACGCTCACCAAACGATCAAGCGTTTGAATCGGCGTGACGCGTCATCGGAAAGCCGCATGCGCGCGGCCTGAGCGGCGCACTGGCAAATGAGATTCAAACGGCATGTCCGGCGCGATTGCCGCGCCGCGCACGCAATGCGCTCGCCAACCGACGCGCGAGGCATTCAGCAGCACAGCAAAACGATCATCCTTCACCATGCGGCGCTGCAATAAAACACGGCGAGTCAGCGCCTCGATCAACCAACGCCGAGCCATTCCCGCATCACGTCAGTCCTTTGCACGAACGACGCGAGCGCATCGTCGAACACCACTTCGCCATGCCCCATCACCGCGACGCGGCTTGCGATGTTCTGTGCGATCACGAGCCGCTGTTCGATCAGCAGCATCGCCACACCGCGATCGCGCAGCGCCCGCAAACATCCGGCGACCTGCTCCATCACGAGACGCGCGAGACCCTCGCCCGGTTCGTCGATCACGAGCAGATCGGGATCGCCGAGCAGTGCCCGCGCGAGCGTCAGCATCTGCTGCTCGCCGCCCGACAGCGCCCCCGCGCGCGTGCGCTTGCGCTCGCGCAGCACGGGAAAAAGCGCATAGGCGTCGTCGAAAGTGAAGCGCGGCGCGCGGCCGCGCTCGCGTGGCGCAACGCCGAGTTGAAGATTCTCGTGCACGCTTAGCGTCGGAAAGACGTCGCGATGTTCGGGCACATAACCCAGCCCGAGACGCGCGATTTCGAAGGTGCGCAGACCGCCGAGCGAGCGGCCCGCAAAACGCAGTTCGCCTTCGCTGCGCACGAGGCCCATGATCGCGCGCGCGAGTGTCGACCGGCCCGAGCCGTTGCGGCCGACCAGCGCCAGCACTTCGCCCGCCTCGATGCGCAGCGTCACGCCGTGCAACGCCTGGCTCGCGCCGTACCACGCACTGAGTCCGCGAATGTCGAGCAAGGCGCTCATGTCCCGAACCCTTCGCCGAGATACGCGGCACGTACCGCCGCATCCGCGCGGATCGCCGCCGGTGTGCCGCTTGCGATAATGCGCCCTTGCACGAGGACAGAAATGCGATCGGCGATCGCGAACACTGCGTCCATGTCGTGCTCGACCATCAGCAGCGTGCGGCCCGCCGTGGTCTCGCGAATCAGTTCGATGGCATGCGCCGCCTCCGCGCGATTCATGCCCGCCGTCGGTTCGTCGAGCAGCAAGGTATGCGCGCCGCCCGCGAGCGCGATGCCGAGATCGAGCGCGCGTTGCTCGGCATAGCTGAGCGTACCCGCCTGAGCGTGGCGGCGCGCACTCAGGCCAACCGCGTCGAGCACCTGTGCCGCGCGCGCGTCGACCGTGCGCGATCCGCTGAAACGCTGCCACCAGCGCGTGCGGTCGCGCTCCGCCAGCAGCGCCGCGCAGCGCAGGTTGTCGAACACGCTGAGCCGCGTGAACACGCTGGTGTTCTGGAAGCTGCGCGCAAGTCCGCGGCGCGTGATCGCGGCCGGCGCAAGGCGCGTAATCTCGGCGCCGAACAGATCGATGCGCCCGGCGTTCGGCCGCGCGCCGCCGGCGATCAGATTGAAGAGTGTCGACTTACCCGCGCCATTCGGACCAATCAACGCGTGGCGTTCGCCGGGCTGAACCGCGAGATCGACGCCGCGCAGAATCTGCGTAGCGCCGAAACGTTTTTCGATCCCGTAGAGCGCGAGCGCCGGGATCATCGCGCGTCTCCGTCGGTGTGCGTGGCGCTCGAAAGCGTGGCTGCGAGGCGCGCCTGCGCGCGAATCGCGTAATGCGCCGCGACTCCGCCGAGCGCGGCCAGCATGATGAGCGCGGCGCCGAGCGTGAGCGGCGACGCGCCCAGCCAGACCAGCGCGCCCGTGCCGCCGGCGCCACCGGTGCCGCTAAAGACCCCGCCGTCGTCCAATCCGAATTGCACGGCGTACGCCCATTGCACCGCGAGCACGACGGCCGCCGCCCACAGCAGTGCGGCCGCCGTGCCCCACAGGTAAGCTGCGCGGCATCGCTGCCAGCCGTGCGTGGCTACACGCGCGGCATGCCGCTGCACGAAACCCGCGAGTCCGTCGGGCGAAATCACCACCACCACGATGAAGAAGAGTCCCAGATAGAACAGCCATGCGCGCGTGACGCTCGCCACCGCGACACTGAAAAACGTCAGAACGACCGCGCCCGCGACCGGACCGAAAAACACCGCCGTGCCGCCGATCACCGTGGCGATCAACACTGCGCCCGAGCGCATCATGCCGACGCTTTCCGTCGACACCAGTTCCACGTTGATCAGCGCCAAGGTTCCCGAGATACCCGCGAAAAACGCCGACACCACCACCACGCCGTAACGGATGCGGCGCGGATAACAGCCGATCGCCGCCGCCCGCACCGGGTTGTCGCGCACCGCATTGGCAACGCGCATGAAGGGCGTGCGCGAGAGCGCGAACATCGCCCCGCTCGCGAGCAGACACCACACGACGATCAGCGCATACGCCTCGCGCGCCGGACCGAAGCTCCAGCTTCCCCACGGCGCTCCGCTCGCGCGATCGATCGCCACGCCCGCCTCGCCGCCGAACCAGTCGGGCAGCGTCCATGCGGTGGCTGCCACGAGTTCGCCGAGACCGAGCGTGATCATCGCGAAGGCCGTGCCGGCACGCCGCGTCGAGACGAAACCGAACAACGCACCGCACAGCGCGCCGCCGATGCCGCCGACCAACGGCAACAGCACGAGCGGCACGCCGATCCGGTTGAACACCTGCGCGGCGAGGAGTGCGCCAAGGCCGGAATAAGCGGCATGACCGAATGACAGCAGTCCCGTCTCGCCGAGCAGCAGATTGTAGGAAAGCGCGAACACGATCATCGTCGCGGTCTGCGCGAGATAGGCGAGCAGCCAGCTTTGCGGCCAGACAAAAGGCGGCACGGTGAGGAACAGGATAAGCACGAGCCACGGCGCGAGCACGCGCCACACCGCACGCGGCGCGGTCGCGGACAGCGCGGACGATGCGCCTGGGTCACGCACGGTCGTCACGCCGCCCGAAGAGGCCGCGCGGGCGCAGCGCCAGCATCGCGACCAGCAGCAGATACGGAATCAGCGGCGCGAGTTGCGCGAGCGTCAGCGCGTCCCATTGCGCCGGCAGCGATGCGTCGAATAGCGACAGCACGTCGCCCAGCGACACATTGCTCGCCACGGCCAGCGTCTGCACGCAGCCCACCAGCAGCGACGCCGCCAGCGCCCCGCTCAGCGAGCCCAGTCCGCCGATCACGACCACCACGAACACGATCGAGCCAAGCGACTCCGCCATGCCCGGTTCGATCACGAAGAGCGGCGCGCCGATCACGCCGGCCAACGCGGCGAGCGCCGTGCCGGCCGCGAACACGCCGGTGAACACGCGCGGCACGTTGTGGCCGAGCGCTTCGACGGCGCTCGCGTGCGTGAGCGCGGCGCGCACGATCAGCCCCGCCTTCGACACGCGCAACACCGCGTAGAGCACGCCCAGCATGGCGAGCGATACCGCCATCATGAACGCCCGATAGCGCGCGAACGCCGCGCCGTAGACCGTGAAGAGCGGCCCGTCGAGCACGGCCGGCACCGTCGCGGAAAGCGGGCTCAAGCCCCAGCCGAGCTTGACCAGTTCGCCGAGCAGATACGCGGCGCCGAACGTCAGCAGCAATTCCGCGAGATGTCCATGCACGCGCACGCGCCGCAACAGCCAACGCTCAAGGCCCGCGCCGATCAGCCCGACGACCAGCGGCGCGATCACCAGCGCGCCCCAGAATCCCGCGCGCGCCGCCACCGAAAAACCGACGTACGCGCCCAGCATGTAAAAGCCCGCGTGCGCGAAATTCAGCACGCCGAGCATGCTGAAAATCAGCGTCAAGCCTGCCGACAGCATGAACAGCAACAGGCCGTAACTGACACCGTTGAGCAGATTGATGACGAACGACTGCACGCGCCTATTCCGCCTGCCCAGCGACGCACAGCGGTTCGAGCGCCGCGCGCAATTCGGCGGGCAAGCTCACCGGACGCCGTGTGACGCGATCCACATACACATGCACGAAGTGTCCTTGCGCGGCGGGTTGATCTTCGCCCTCCTTGAAAAGCCCCACTTCGTAGCGCACGCTCGACGTACCGAGCCGCACCACCCGCAGGCCCGCTTCGATCCGCTCGGGAAACACCAGCGGCGCGAAGTAATTGCAGTGCGTCTCGACCACCAGCCCGATCGTCGCGCCATGCTCGAAATCGAGCACGCCGGTGCGGATCAGATACTCGTTCACCACCGTGTCGAAGTAGCTGTAGTAGACGACGTTGTTGACATGGCCATAGACGTCGTTGTCCATCCAGCGCGTGGTGATCGGCAGGAAATGCCGGTAGGCGATGCGCGCGGCGGGTACGGGTTTGTTCATGCTGGCGTGAGTATCTTTAGCGTTGTCGTGCGCGGTGCGCGGCGATTGTTTTTTTCAGAGCGATTCGCTCAGCATGCGGCGGTAGTCGTCGGCCGTCGCTTCGCGCGGATTCGTGCGGTGACAGTGGTCGGCGAGCGCACCCTGAATCACCTTGTCGAACATGCTTTCGTCGACGCCCATTTGCCCGAGGCCGGTCGGTAAACCGAGCCGCGCGGTCATGTCGAACAGCGCCTGGGCGAGATCGGCATTCTCCGGCAAATTCATCACGCGGCGCATTCTTGCATAGCGGCGCTCGGCCACCACGCTGTCCGCCGTCTCGTTGAAACGCAGCACGGCGGGCAGCACAACCGCGTTCAGCGTGCCGTGATGCAGCGACGTGCGCCCGTTCACCGTCAGGCCGCCCAGCGGATGCGACAACGAGTGCACGCAGCCCAGCCCTTTCTGGAAGGCCATGGCGCCTTGCATCGAAGCGCTCATCATGTTCAGGCGCGCGTCGCGATCGCTGCCGTCCGCCGTCGCGCGTTCGATGTTGGCCCAGGCGCGCTCCAAGCCGTCCAGCGCGATGCCGTCCGCGGGAGGATTGAAGGCCGGCGCGAGAAAAGTTTCGATGCAGTGCGCAACCGCGTCCATGCCGGTGGCCGCCGTCAACCCCGGCGGCAGGCCGAGCGTGAGCGCCGGATCGCACAACGCCGACTTGGGCAGCAGATGCCACGAATGAAAGCCGAGCTTGCGGCCATCGTTCAGGATCACGATTGCACCGCGCGCGACTTCGCTGCCCGTGCCCGCCGTGGTGGGAACCGCGATCAGCGGCGCGACCGCGGCCGTGATCTTCGGGCTGCCGCCTTCAATGGTCGCGTATTGCGTCAGCGCGCCTGGATGCGTGGCGGCGATCGCTACGCCCTTGGCCAGATCGATGGACGATCCTCCGCCCACCGCGATCAGGCCGTCGCAGCCTTCGTCACGGTACATCTGAGCGGCCGCGAGCACCATCGCCTCGGTCGGGTTCGACGGCGTGTCGTCGAAGACCGGGACGTCGCCGAACTTCAGCGCGTCGAGCGCGCGCTGCGCGAGGCCGGCTGCGACCACGCCCTTGTCCGTGATGATCAGCGGCCGCTTGATGCCGACGCGTCCGCATTCCGACGGCAACTGCGACAGCGCGTCGTAGCCGAGATGGATATGGGTCAGATAGAAAATATAGGCCATGCCGTGCTCCTCCCTGAGCGCGAGCTCGTTTACCTGCTGCCTGGTCTGTTACTGCCCGGGCCTTTCGACAAACTCGAACGGCAAGCCGCGCCGCCGCATCCACTCGCCGAGCGCCTGGCCGGTGCCCGCGCGCCACGGCCGCAACCTGGCCGGCTCGACCAGCCGGTATTCGAGCAATTCCGGCGAGAGCGCAACCGTGCCGTATGCCTTCACGTGGTACGCGATGATCAGCTCGTTCTTGCGGATGAATTCATACACGCCGATCAGCTCGACCGTCTCCGCGTGCAACGAAGTTTCCTCGAGGACTTCCCGGGCAATCCCCTCTTCCGGCGTCTCGCCGTTTTCGAGGAAGCCCGTAATCAGCGCGAATACGCCTTCCTGCCACGCGGCATTGCGCGCCAGCAGAATCTTGCCTTCGTATTCGACGATCGCCGCCACCACGGGCAGCGGGTTGTTCCAATGGACGTAGCCGCACTCGGTATCGGGACAGGTCTGGCGGATGCGCCCGCCTTCATGCGCTTCATCGGCGCGCTCGATCAGCGGCGTGGAACAGCGTGGGCAGAATCGGTATTCGGTCATGGCGTGAGAGAGACGTCCCGTTTGTTTTGTGTGATTGTGTCTGACTTCTGGGGAATGGCGTTCGGGTCACGCCGCGCACAACTCCCGCACCTCGGCGGCGAACCGTTCGACCGTTTCCGGCTGCGTATCCCACGCGCACATCAGCCGGCAACCGCCCGCGCCGATGAACTCGTAGAACTTCCAGCCGCGCGCGCGCATGGCCTTGGCGGCTTGCGTGGGCAACTGCGCAAAGACCGCGTTCGATTCTCTGGGGAACATGATGCTCACGCCCGGAATTTCCTGCAACCGCGTTTGCAGCAGTTGCGCCATCGCATTCGCGTGACGCGCGTTGCGCAACCAGACGTCGTTATCGAGCAGACCCAGCCACGGCGCGGAAATAAAGCGCATCTTCGAAGCCAGTTGGCCCGCCTGTTTCAGGCGGTAGGCGAAATCGTCGGCGAGCGCGCGGTCGAAGAACACCACTGCTTCACCGACCGGCAAGCCGTTCTTGGTGCCGCCGAAACACAGCACGTCCACGCCCGCGCGCCACGTGATCTCCGATGGATGCACGTCCAGCGCGGCGACCGCGTTGGCGAAACGCGCGCCGTCCATATGCACTTTCAGATGACGCCGTTTGGCGATCGCCGCGATCGCCCGCACTTCCTCGACGCTGTAGACCGTGCCGACTTCCGTCGATTGAGTCAGCGTGACGACTTTCGGTTTCGGGTAGTGGATGTCGGCACGGCGTGTGACCACCGCTTCGATCGCGTCCGGCGTGAGTTTGCCGCCGACGCCCGGCGCCGTCAGCAGTTTCGAGCCGCCCGAGAAGAACTCCGGTCCGCCGCATTCGTCGGTTTCGATATGCGCGAGTTCGTGGCAGATCACCGAATGGTACGACTGGCATAGCGACGCGAGCGCCAGCGAATTGGCGGCCGTGCCGTTGAATACGAAGAACACTTCGCAGTCGGTCTGGAACAGCTCACGCAGACGGTCGCATACCTGGTTGGTCCAGGAGTCGTCGCCGTAGGCCGGCTCGTGGCCGCTGTTGTTGGCGGCGATCAGCGCTTCGAGCGCTTCGGGGCAGATGCCGGCGTAGTTGTCGGACGCGAAATGTTGCATGGCTGGCGGCGCGCCCGGCGACAGGCGCGCTGAGATGACGGGAAAGCGGTCATTTTAGTGCGCCCTTCGGTTATTTGTTTTCCGGTTGCGGGCCGGCGGGGGCGGTCGCGTCGATACGCGCTCAGTTGCAGCCGCAATCGGGCATGCGGCCACGGCCACGAGTCATGCGCGCGACGACGATCAGCCCGGCCGCGCCCACCAGCAACGCGGTCGCCGCCAGCCACAGCGCCGGCGAAAACGACCCGCTCTGTGCGGCAATCGGCGCCGCGACCAGCGGGCCGACGATCTGACCGACACCATAGGCCGCCGTCGCATAACCCATCAGCGCGGCAGCGTCGTCGCCACGCAGACGCCTCGCCTCGCGCATCGCGAACAGGGTGATCGCGGTAAACGGCAAGCCGATCAGGATGCTGCCGAATGAGAAGCCGCCTGCTGTCGGCCAGACGATACCGAGCGCGATGCCGCACGCCTGCAGCACGTAACAGCCGGCCAGCAGCTTGCGATTGTCCCAATGCACCGGCAAACGCGCGGCCAGCAGTGCGCCGACGATCAGCGCCGCGCCGAACATCGGCCAGAACAGGTCGGGCCAGGACGAACCGGGCAACGCGTGACGCGCGATCACCGGCAGGAAAGTCGCGGTGATGATGTAGCCGAAGCCGGGGATGCCGTAGAGGAGGATGAGCCAGAAGGCGTCGGCGGGGCGGGTGGTGGTGTGGGCGGTGTGGGTCTTAGTGGCGGGGGTCGGAGTGGCGGGAGTCGTAGTGGCGGAGGCGGTAGCGGCGTGGGCTGCGGGGGCGCGATCTGTGGCGGCGCTGCCAGTGGTGGCGCTTGTAGTGCCCGTGCTTGTCGAGCCCGCGCCTGTCGTGCCCGCGCTTGTCGTGCCCGCGCTTGTCGTGCCCGCGTTCGTCGTGCCCGCGCTTGTCGTGCCCGCGCCTGTCGCGCCCGCGCTCGTCGCGCCCGCGCCTGTCGTGCCCGCGCCTGTCGTGCCCGCGCTTGTCGCGCCCACGCTCGTCGTGCCCGAGCCTGCCGCGGCGGCATAGGCAGGCGCGGCACCGCCGCCCGCCACTCGAACACCCCGCTCATTCCCGCGAGCGGTGAAAACCGGCCAAACCACAATCGCCAGAACTGCGGCGACAAGCCCAAAACCGAGCCACCCCGTCGAGGGCCCGTACCCATCCGCCACCGTGACCAGCAGACCCGTTCCGACGATACCCACACCCGGCCCCGTATAGATCACCCCGCCCCACTCCGGCGCACCGAGTTCGGCAAGCCGCCGCAAGCCCCACTGCGACGCGAAAACGAACGTCATCGCACTGACCGCGCCGGCGACGAAGCGTACCGCCGCCCATACCCAGAACTGACTCGTCACGCCCATCGCCAGCGTCAGCAGCACCGTCGCGGCAAGCCCCGCGCGCACCATGCGCGCCGGCTCGATCCGCAGCGCGGCGCAACTGACCGCGCCGACGAAATAGCCCGCGTAATTGAACGACGCAAGCCACCCACCATGCTGAATGTCGATCTGCGGCTGGCCAAATGCGCCGCCGTGCAGCATCAGAGGCAAGAGCGGCGTGAACGCAAATCGGCCGATGCCGAGCGCAACGGCCAGTGTGACCATGCAGGCAAGCGCGGCGCGGCGGGCGGCGTGGTGCCCGGCTAGGCTGCCGCGCGCAATGGAGGCGAATTCGTTCATGAGCGGGCGGTGATAGATGCCGTTAGCAGGATCGGAATGGCTGAATTCATGATAGCTTGACCTTTCGATCACGAAAAATGAATAATTCGGATATCACCAATCGCCAGGAGAGAATCATGGATCTGGCCGCCCTGACCATTTTTCGCGCCGTCGTGCGGGAAAACGGCGTGACGCGCGCCGCTGCCAAGCTCAACCGCGTGCAATCGAACGTCACCACGCGCATCAAGCAGCTTGAAGAGCAACTGGGCACCGACCTGTTTATCCGCGACGGCCGCCGTCTCGTGCTGACGCCGGCCGGCGAGACGCTGCTGCCATATGCCGAACGACTGCTCGCGCTCGCCGACGAGGCGCGTCACGCGGTGCGCGAGGATCGTCCGAGCGGGCGCCTGCGTTTGGGCACGATGGAAAGCGTCGCGGCAACGCGTCTTCCCGCGTTGCTCGCGCATTACCACCAGCGGTGGCCCGCAGTTGCACTGGAACTGGAAACCGGCACGACCGGCAAGCTGATCGAGCGGGTGCGCGAATTCGAAGTGGATGCGGCGTTGGTGGCAACGCCGTTGGACCCCGCCGCGCTCGGCGAATTATTCGAGTCGGTGCCTGTGTTCAGGGAGGAGCTGGTGATGCTGACGCCCCGCGGGCATCGGCCGATCCACGACGTACGGGACATTGCGCTGTCAACGCTGATCGCGTTCGAGCGCGGTTGCGCTTACCGGGCCTACATCGAGAAGTGGTATCTGGAACACGGCGTGAGGCCCGCGCGCGTGCTGGAGTTGGGCTCCTACCACGCGATCGTGGCTTGCGTGGCCGCCGGCGCGGGAGTGGCGGTCGCGCCACGATCGGTGCTGGATTTGCAGGCTGACGCCAGCAATATCGCGGTGCATGAGCTACCGGATATCGGCGAGATCGAGACATTGCTCGTGTGGCGGCGCGGGCATTTTTCGTCCGCACTGAACGCGCTCAAGCAGGCAATGGTGACTCGGGAAAGTGTCGCGAATTTGCCTGAGCCAGCAACTGCGGCGGAAGGTGCTTCCTGATCTTGCCGCTGTGGCTGTGGCTGTGGCTGAGGTTGCGGTTGCGGTTGCGGTTGCGGTTGCGGTTGCGGTTGCGGTTGCGGTTGCGGTTGCGGTTGCGGTTGCGGTTGCGGTTGCGGTTGCGGTTGCGGTTGCGGTTGCGGTTGCGGTTGCGGTTGCGGTTGCGGTTGCGGTTGCGGTTGCGGTTGCGGTTGCGGTTGCGGTTGCGGTTGCGGTTGCGGTTGCGATTATGCCTGCGCGGCGCGGCATGAGATCAATTGTGCGAAGGTGAACTACGAGGGAATCCTCGCGAGGCGGGGCGCCACGCCAATGAACAAACTGGCGTGACAGACCTAAAAAACTCAGGCCACACGGCACGCCCAAACTGCGGCGCGCGGTGTGGCCCAATCATGCTCGAATCAGAGCTGGCCTTCGACCCAGCCCTTGACGCCGGCCAGTGCCGCCGGCAGATTCGCCGGCTCGGTGCCGCCCGCCTGGGCCATGTCCGGACGGCCACCACCCTTGCCGCCGACTTGCTGCGCGACGAAGTTCACCAGTTCGCCTGCCTTGACCTTCTTGCTGGCGTCCGCCGTGACACCGGCGATCAGGCTCACCTTGCCGCCTTCGACCGATGCCAGCACGATCGCCGCGCTCTTCAGCTTGTCCTTCAGCTTGTCGACGGTTTCGCGCAGCGTCTTCACGTCCGCGCCTTCGAGCGTAGCCGCCAGCACGTGCACGCCGCCGACTTCGATCGCCTGACCGGCCAGTTCGTCGCCCTGGCTCGACGCCATTTTCGACTTCAGCGCGCTCAGTTCCTTTTCCAGCGACTTCACCTGGTCCTGCACCTGGACGATACGCTGCGTCAATTCCGACGGTTGCGCCTTCAGCACGGCAGCGGCCGCATTGATGCGCGCGTCGAGATCCTGCACGAAGCGCACGGCGTTGTCGCCCGTAATCGCTTCCACGCGACGGATGCCCGCCGCCACGCCGCCTTCCATCACGATCTTGAAGAGGCCGATGTCGCCGGTGCGATGCACGTGCGTACCGCCGCACAATTCACGCGAAAAACCCAGGTCGAGCACGCGCACTTCGTCGCCGTACTTTTCGCCGAACAGCGCCATCGCACCGCCCTTCACGGCTTCGTCGAACGGCATGACCTGCACGATGCCCGGCGCGTTCGCCAGCACTTCGGCATTGACGATTTCCTCGACGCGGCGGATCTGCTCGTCTGTCATCGGCGCGTTGTGCGCGAAGTCGAAACGGGTCTTGTCCGCGTCGACGAGCGAGCCCTTCTGTTGCACGTGCGTGCCGAGCACTTCGCGCAACGCCTTGTGCATCAAGTGCGTGGCCGAGTGGTTGCGAGCCGTGCGGGCGCGGCGCACCGCGTCGATTTCCGCCTTGACGACGTCGCCCACCTTCAGCGTGCCCTGCTCGAGCGTGCCGTGATGACCGACCACGTCGGCCTGCACCTTCAGCGTATCGCTCACCGCGAAGCGCACGCTCGCATTGGCCAGCACGCCCTGGTCGCCGACCTGGCCGCCCGATTCCGCGTAGAACGGCGTGTGGTCCAGCACGACCACCGCCTGCTGGCCGTGGTTCACTTCCTGCACCGAAGCGCCGTCCACGTACAGCGCGATCACCTTCGCGTCGTCGAAGACGATTTCTTCGTAGCCGTGGAACGTGGTCTTCGCGCCCGAGTATTCGAGGCCTTGCGCCATCTTGAACTTGCCGGCCGCGCGAGCCTGTTCGCGCTGACGCGCCATGGCTTCGTCGAACGCGGCTTCGTCGACCGTGACTTCGCGCTCGCGGCACACGTCTGCCGTCAGATCCAGCGGGAAACCATACGTGTCGTGCAGCTTGAATGCGAGTTCGCCGTCGAGCGTCTTACCGCCCTTGGCGTCCAGATCGGCCAACGCGCTCTCGAGAATCGACATGCCGTGTTCGATGGTTTCAAAGAAGCGCTCTTCTTCCTGACGCAGCACGTCGGTCACGCGTTGCTCGGCTTCCTTCAATTCCGGATATGCACCGCCCATTTGCGCGACGAGGTCCGCCACCATGCGGTGGAAGAACGAGCCCTTCTTGCCCAGCTTGTAGCCGTGACGGATCGCGCGGCGCACGATCCGGCGCAGCACGTAGCCGCGGCCTTCGTTGCCCGGAATCACACCGTCGACGATCAGGAACGAGCACGCGCGAATGTGATCGGCAATCACCTTCAGCGAGTTGTTGGTCAGGTCGCTCACGCCGGTTTCGCGGCCCGCAGCCTTGATGAGCGCCTGGAACAGGTCGATCTCATAGTTGCTGTGCACGTGCTGCAGAACGGCGGCGATACGCTCCAGGCCCATGCCGGTGTCGACGCACTGCTTGGGCAGCGGCGTCATGTTGCCTTGCGCGTCGCGATTGAACTGCATGAACACGAGATTCCAGATCTCGATGTAGCGGTCGCCGTCTTCTTCAGGAGACCCCGGGGGGCCGCCCCACACGTCCGGGCCGTGATCGTAGAAAATTTCCGAGCACGGGCCGCACGGGCCGGTGTCGGCCATCTGCCAGAAGTTGTCCGACGCGTAGCGCGCACCCTTGTTGTCGCCGATACGGATGATGCGCTCGACCGGCACGCCCACTTCTTTCGCCCAGATGTCGTGCGCTTCGTCGTCTTCGTGATAGACGGTGACCCACAGCTTGTCTTTCGGCAGCTGGTACACACCTGTCAGCAGTTCCCACGCGTAGTGGATCGCGTCGCGCTTGAAGTAGTCGCCGAACGAGAAGTTGCCCAGCATTTCGAAGAACGTGTGGTGACGCGCGGTATAGCCGACGTTTTCCAGATCGTTGTGCTTGCCGCCGGCGCGCACGCTACGCTGCGCGGTCGTGGCGCGGGAATACGGACGCGACTCCGCGCCGAGGAACACATCTTTGAACTGCACCATTCCCGAATTGGTGAAGAGCAGTGTCGGATCGTTGCCGGGCACAAGGCTCGACGAGCGAACGATCGTATGGCCCTTCGATTCGAAGAACTTGAGGAATTTCTCGCGGATTTCGGCGGCTTTCATAGCGTGCGGGGGACGGGTTTGCCAGTTCCCTGGCTGTTACCGGCGGCATCGTGGGATGCGCCAACTGTTTGTTTCTTAAACGACTGATTATACGGGATCGGCGCCCGTGCGCGGCAGCGCGCCCTGCAGGGTCGGCCGTTCGGCCAGGTTTGAGCGGGCAGCGTGGGACATTATGGGGCGCGCCGTTAGTCTTATGACGTTCGGCCGACTCCGCCCGCGTGCCGGAATCGCTTAAGATTGCCTCCATTCGCGGCGCCTTGCGCGCCGCCTCGCGATTCGCAACTACGTGCATGAAACCAGGGCGCGCTGCGCGCTGGCCGACACAGGAGACATCTACGAATATGGGCGCTCTCAGTCATATCCGCGTGCTGGATCTCACACGCGTGCTCGCCGGACCCTGGTGCGCGCAGACTCTTGCCGATTTCGGCGCCGACGTGATCAAGATCGAACGCCCCGAAGTCGGCGACGACACCCGCCATTGGGGGCCGCCGTACCTCAAGACACCTGACGGCGAAGACACCCGCGAAGCCGCGTATTACCTCGCGGCGAACCGCAACAAGCGCTCGGTCACCGTCGACATCGCTTCGCCCGAAGGCCAGCGGATCATCCGCGAGCTGGCCGCGCAGAGCGACGTGGTGCTTGAGAACTACAAGGTCGGCCAGTTGAAGAAATACGGTCTGGACTACGCATCGCTCAAGGAAGTGAAGCCCGACCTCATCTATTGCTCGGTGACAGGCTTCGGGCAGACCGGGCCGTATGCGCAGCGCGCCGGCTACGACTTTATCGTGCAAGGCATTGGCGGCTTCATGAGCATTACCGGCGAACGCGACGGCCAGCCGGGCGGCGGCCCGCAGAAGGCCGGCGTCGCGATCGCCGACCTCATGACCGGCATGTACTCGACCATTGCCGTGCTCACCGCCCTCACCCACCGCGACCGGACGGGCGAAGGCCAGTACATCGACATGGCGCTGCTCGACGTGCAGGTGGCGATGCTCGCCAATATGAATTCGAACTACCTGGCAAGCGGCCAGCCGCCGGTGCGCTGGGGCAATGCGCATCCCAACATCGTGCCGTACCAGACGTTCCAGACGAGCGACGGCTGGATCATCGTCGCGGTCGGCAACGACGGGCAGTTCCGCAAGTTCGTCGAAGTGGGCGGCCGTCCGGAACTGGCCGACGACGAGCGATTCGCGACCAACCCGGCGCGGGTGCGCAATCGCGACATCCTCGTGCCGATTCTCGCGGAGATGGTCCGGCTCCAGGGCAAGCAGCAATGGATCAGCGCGCTCGAAGCCGCAGGCGTGCCGTGTGGGCCGATCAACGATCTCGGTGAAGTCTTCGAGAACGAACAGGTGGTAGCGCGCGGGATGCAGGTGGATCTGCCGCATCCGTCGGGCGGCACGGTCAAGCTGGTGCGCAATCCGATCAATATGACCGGCACGCCGCCCGAAGCGCTTGCGCATCCGCCTACGCTCGGGGAACACACGGAGAGCATTTTGCGTGACGTGCTCGGCTATGACGAAGCGAGGATCGCGGCGTTGCGGGGGCAGTCGGTGATTTGAATCCGACGGGGTCGCGTTGGTCGCGCGTTGATCGCGTTGATCGCGTTGATCACGGTGGCACGTTGATCGCGTTCAGCGCGAGCGTTACTCAGCGACGGTTTGACGTACCGAACGACTCCAGCCACTCGCGCCCTTCGTCCCAATCACCAAGCCCGCTGTCCGCGTTGATATGCCCGCGCGCACCGATGTCGATCCAACGGCTGCCCCAACCGTTCGCACAGGCCTGTGAAAACGGCACGCCGCCATAGGGATCGTCGCGGCTCGCCACGACAATGGACGGAAACGGCAGGCGCGTGAGCGGCACGGGTGCGAATCCGCTCGCGTCCTGCGGGAAATGCGCTTCGGCGGGATCGGGCGGAGCGACCAGCAATGCGCCCGCCACCTTCGCAAGCTGCGCGGCGCCCGCGTACTGCGAGGCCCAGAAGGCGACCGTCAGGCAGCCGAGGCTATGCGCGGCGAACACCACCGGTGCGTCAGCGGCGGCTACGGCGGCATCGAGCGTGCGGCACCAGGCGTCGCGTTCGGGGTGGTCCCAGTCCGGCATCCGCATCCGTACGAATGCCGGATTCAGCGCTTCCCAACGTGTCTGCCAGTGGCCGGCGCCGGAGCCTTGATAGCCGGGCAGCACGAGTGTGCTCAGTTGTTTTTGTCCGCTCATCGCGTTCCCCGTTGGTCGTTACCTGCAGTTAGTCGTGACTTGCAATTTGTTGTCGTAGGCACGGCCACCCTTTCAACGCATCACGCGCGCCACACCCACGCCGCGCGGATCCGCTGCCGGCTCAGGCGCGGCGCCCTCGATGCGGATCATCTGCACGTCGCCATTGAACGACTGCCCCTCGAGCGTGTAGCCCATGCCTTGCAACTGCTCCGCCAGTTCACCCGTGACCGGATGATACGGCTCGAAATAGATCGTCTTCTGCGGCAGCAACTGATGGTGGAAACGCATCGCGGCGAGCGCGTCGGCGGGCGGCATATTGAAATCGTACAGGTCGGTCATTACCTGGAATATCGACGTCAGGATGCGCGAGCCGCCTGGCGTGCCGATCACGAGCGACACCTTGTTGTCCTTCAGCAGAATGGTCGGCGTCATCGACGACAGCGGGCGGCGTCCGGGCGCCACCGTATTGACCTCCGCGCTGCTCGCGCTCGCCGGCCTGGTGACGAAGTCATCCATGGCGTCGTTCAGCAGAAAGCCGCCGCCGTCCACCACCACGCCCGAACCGAAGTCACCGTTCAACGTGTACGTGTTCGACACGGCATTGCCCCACTTGTCGACCACCGAGAAATGCGTGGTCTGCGCCTTCTCCGGCGCCGCGTCGCCGAGGCCTGGCTTGACCGGCGCCGCGCCCGGCACTTCGTCGGGTTTGACTTCGTCCGCGCGCTGCGCCAGGTAGGCGTCGTCGGTCAGTTTGCCGACCGGCACCTTGTACGCATCCGGATCGCCCAGGTACTGCTGGCGATCAGCAAACACGCGGTCTTCGATCTGCGCGATCAGATGGATATACGGCACGGAATTGAGTTCGAGGCCGTCGAACGCCTGCTTCAGATCGGCTTTCATCTTCAGCATCTGGATCAGCCCGACGCCGCCCGAACTCGGCGGCGGCGCGGTAACGACCTGGTAGCCGTTCCAGTCGGCGGTGAGCGGCTGACGCCACACGGCTTTGTATTGAATCAGGTCCTGCTTCGTGACGAGACCGTGGCCGTACATCTGCTGGGCAATCAGATCCGCGGTGCGGCCTTCGTAGAATTCGCGCCCGCCGTCGCTCGCAAGGCGCGACAGCGTCTGCGCGAGTTCAGGCTGGCGGTACGTCACGCCCGCCTTGAGACTGGAAAAGTACGCGTCGAAATTGGTCTTGCGGGCGAAGTTCTTCGCCGCGGCGTCGCGGCGCTGCTGCAACCATGGCTCGACCTGAAAGCCGTCGGTGGCATAGCGGATCGCCGGCGCCAGCACCTGCTTCCACTTCAGCTTGCCGAAACGCTGCTGCGCCTCCCACATGCCCTCGACCGTCCCCGGCACGGCCACCGCGCGATGGCCGACAGTGCTCATGCCCGGCAACAGGTTGCCCTTGTCGTCGAGGTACATGTCGCGGGTCGCCTGTTGCGGCGCGCGCTCGCGGTAGTCGAGGAAGTGCGGCTTGCCGTCCATGAACACGGTCATGAATCCGCCGCCGCCCAGATTGCCCGCGTCCGGACAGGTCACGGCCAGCGTGAACGCGATTGCGACAGCGGCATCCACCGCGTTGCCGCCGGCGGCGAAAATCTGCTGCGCCGTGTCCGCGCTGTAACGGTCCGGCACGGCCACGGCCGACGCGTCGAATACGGCTTTGGGCGGCGGCGTTTTCGCCAAAGCGGGCACGGGCGCGAGCGCGCTGCCCGCAAACGCGGCGAGCATGGCCGACACCGTCACGAGCCGGGCGAAATTAAGAGCGGTGAAAGGCGCGCGAGGCGCGCCGTGCGTGGGGACAGACATCCGAGAAACTCCGGCAACTGAGGGCGCCATGGTGCACGAACGGCAGGATTTCGTGCAAGGCGACAAGGGACTGTGCGGCCCGGGCATGGAAGGCTCGCGACCGGGTGCGGCGCCAGAAAGCCCAATGCAGGCATGCCGCACGCGAGCGGACGAGGCCGCGCCGCTCGCATCCTAAGTCGGCGGCGAACCCATCAACAAACCGATTTACCTCCTGTTACAGCGCCGGCTGCGCCCCGAATCCGCCTCGAAAACGGCTCAAACGTTGGCTGCATGCCGCACTCGCCTGCCGCAACGGGGCTCGTCAGGTAGAATTGTCGGATAAGAGGACGCATTGCGCGCCCTCGACAGACTTTCACCTTCTCGCATGAATACCGAACGCAACGACGCGCCAGCGGCATCCAATTTCATCCGCAACATCATTGACGAAGACAACCGCACCGGCAAGTGGGGCCAGCGCGTCGAAACGCGCTTTCCGCCCGAGCCGAACGGCTATCTGCATATCGGTCACGCCAAGAGCATCTGCCTGAACTTCGGCGTGGCGCGCAGCTACGGCGGCGTGTGCCATTTGCGCTTCGACGACACCAATCCGGAAAAGGAAAGCGTCGAATACGTCGACTCGATCATCGACGCCGTGCGCTGGCTCGGCTTCGAGTGGGAAAAAGACGGCAAGGAACAGCTCTACTACGCGAGCGATTACTACGACAAGCTGTACGAATTCGCCGAGCTGCTGATCGAACGCGGTAAGGCGTATGTGGACAGTCAGTCGGCCGAAGAAATGCGCGCGAACCGCGGCTCGGCCACGGAAGTCGGCACGCCCTCGCGCTTTCGCGAACGTTCGGTGCAGGAGAATCTCGACCTGTTCCGCCGCATGAAGGCCGGTGAGTTCAAGGAAGGCGAGCACGTGCTGCGCGCGAAGATCGACATGTCGTCGCCGAACTTCAATATGCGCGATCCGGTCATTTACCGGATCCGTTTCGCGCATCACTACCGGACCGGCGACAAGTGGTGCGTGTACCCCATGTACGACTACACGCACTGCATCTCGGACGCGCTGGAAAACATCACGCATTCGCTGTGCACGCTGGAGTTCGAAGACCACCGTCCGCTGTACGACTGGATTCTGAACGAGCTTGCCGAGGCCGGCATTTTCACGCGCCCGCTGCCGCAGCAGATCGAATTTTCGCGCCTGAACCTGACTTACGCGATCACCAGCAAGCGCAAGCTGCTGCAACTCGTGACCGAAGGCCACGTGGACGGCTGGGACGATCCGCGTATGCCGACCATCGTCGGCGTGCGCCGGCGCGGCTTCACGCCGGAAGCGATCCAGTTGTTCTGCGAGCGTATCGGCATCACCAAGGTCGATTCGTGGATCGACATGAGCGTGTTCGAAGGCGCGCTGCGCGACGATCTCGACGCGAAGGCGCCGCGCACGGCCGCCGTGCTCGACCCGGTCAAGCTGATCATCGACAACTTCCCGGAGGGCGTGACCGAGCCGTGCAATGCGCCGGTCCACCCGCATCATCCGGAAATGGGCGTGCGCGAATTTCCGATTTCACGCGAGCTGTGGATCGAGCGCGACGACTACAACGAAACGCCGCCCAAGGGCTACTTCCGTCTGTTCCCAGGCAACAAGGTACGCCTGCGCTACGGCTACGTGATCGAATGCATCGGCGCGGACAAGGACGAAAACGGCAACATCGTCGCGATCCACTGCAACTACTTCCCGGACAGCAAATCGGGCACCGAAGGCGCGAACAACTACAAGGTCAAGGGCAACATCCACTGGGTCAGCGCCGCAGCCGCGTGCCCGGCCGAAGTGCGCATCTACGACCGCCTGTTCAAGGAGCCGCAACCGGACGCCGGCGGCCGCGATTTCCTCGAGGCGCTGAATCCGGATTCGAAGCGCGTGGTCAACGCCTACCTCGAGCCGGGCGCGCGCGAGGCGCTGCCGGAACAGCGCTATCAGTTCGAACGCCACGGCTACTTCGTTGCCGACCGCGTCGATTCGCAACCGGGTAAGCCCGTATTCAATCGCATCGTCAGCCTGCGCGATAGTTGGGGCAAGCCGGCGTAAGCTGAACGTGAGCTTTGTTGCGCAGTAAACGTTGAATACGGCGTGCGTCTCGTGAGAAGGATGCACGCCGTTTTGTTGCATCCCTATTCCATCGACAGTGACGACGCGGTGTTCGCAAGCGCCAGTCCCGGAGGTCTGATGAAAGTTTCAGCCCGCCACAGGGCGAGTATCAAGGACACAGCGCGGCACCCCATGCAGGACACGGCGTGGCGTGCAACGCGCGGCGCCGCGCAGGCCACGCGCGGCTGCGTTCGTGGTGCGCGTCGCGCGCTCATGGCACTGGCCGCCTTCGGCGCGGCGTCGCTGACCTGCTCCGCGTACGCGGACGAACTCACCGGCACGCTGAAGAAAATTCACGATGATGGCGTGGTCGTGCTCGGCGTGCGTGAAGCGTCGATCCCCTTTTCCTATTTCGGCGGCAAAGGCACGGTCGGCTACTCGCAGACCATCGCGCTGCAGATCGTGGACGAGATCAAGAAGACGCTCGGCATGCCGCAACTGAAGGTGCGCGAGATCACCGTGACCTCGTCGAACCGTACGCCGATGTTGCTCAACAACCAGATCGATCTGGAGTGCGGGTCGACCACGCATACGGTGGAACGCGAAAATCTGGCTGCGTTCTCCAACAGTTTCTTCCAGTACGCGGTGCGCATGATCGTGCGCAAAAACAGCGGCATTACGGATTTTCAGGATCTGGCCGGCAAGGCGGTCGTAACGACCGCGGGCACCTCGGATGAGCGCCTGCTGCGTCGCCTGAATACCGACAAGCATCTGAACATGCGCATCACCAGTGCCCGGGATCATCCCGAGGCGTTCGGCGCGCTCAAGGACGATCGGGCCGTGGCCTTCGTGATGGACGAGCCGATCGTGTACGGTTTCAAAGCGACCGACCCGCGTCCGGACGACTTCGTGGTGACCGGCACGCCGCTTGGCTATGAAGTTTACGCGTGCATGTTCCGCAAGGGCGATGAACCGTTCCGCAGCCTTGTGAACGGGGTGATCGCACGCGGTCAGACTTCCGGCGAAGCGGAACGTCTGTACAAGCAGTGGTTCACGCAACCTATTCCGCCGCACGGTATCAATCTGAATTTTCCGCTGTCGGAGCAGAACCGCGCCCTCTTCGCGCATCCCAACGACCGCGCGCTCGACTGAACGTCAGGCGGCCTGCGCACTCGCCCGCCTCGCCAACCTCGCCACTAGAGCGACCGGTGCAGTTCCGCGAGTGACAGCGTGGTCTGAAAGAGCCGCGTGAGACTGCGGCTCGCATACTTGTCGACCTCGTCCGGCGAGGTCCAGCGGTAGGCATCCATTTCCGGAATCAGCGTGCCGTCATACCGGCGCGGAAAAAGCGACGTGCAGGTGCATACGCTCAGATCGAGTTCGTCGACGGTAGCGCGCGCGCCGAACAGATGCAGATCCTTGTCGCGCCGGTAGACGAACAGACCGAGGTCTTTCAGACGCGCGGGCTCGATGGCGATACCGGTCTCCTCGACCATCTCGCGCAACGCCGTGACATGCGGCGCCTCGCCTTCTTCGCCGTGCCCTTTCGGAATATCCCAGTGCGATGTCTCGGTGGCATGCGCGAGCAGCACGCGGCCATCCGGATCAAGCAACACGATGCCGCACGAGATCACCCGCGCGCTCATCGCGCCCCCGCTTCACGCGAGCACACACACGAGCGCACACGCACATGCGAGGCTTCCAGCCGCGCCGGCAGCAAGCGGACACGCGCCGCCATGACGGCCTGCATGCTCAATGCTTTTTCTGCAGTTGCCAGGTGCCGCTGCCCTGCTTGCAGAACTGCGGGCGCAGGCTCATGGACTGTCCCTTCGCATTGAGGACGACGCCGACATCACGGCAGGTGCGTTCGCCATCTTTGGCCGTACTGGCGACCGTTATCGCTGCGTCGATCTTTACGCTGTTGCCCGTGCCTTCGTTGACCCAGTTCGTGGTTTCGCCGTCCTGTTTGTCGTTGAGGGCGGAGAAGACCGCCTTTTTGACCGAGTCGATGTCGCGTTGCTTCATATAGGTGAGCGGCGTGTCGTTCAGAAAGCCGAGGTTCGCTGCGTGCGCGCCGATCGCGCCACCGAGCAACACACTAGCGGCGGTCAGGTGACACAGCACACGGGTTCGCATCGACATGAAGGGTTCTCCTCGAAAGTGTTCGGACGGTCTCGCGCACGCTCACGGCGTCTCGCGATCTGGACCTCAAAAGCATAGCATGGCGCCTCTGAAGTGACCGTGCGAAACGGCTGAGCTCTGAGTCAGCGCAAACGCCCGCGACGTGAGCCTGCGGCGCGCGCCGCTCCCCGAGTCACGCGTTGGCGCCTGCGGCGGTCTCACGCAATTTTAGGACGCGTCCCATTCCGAGTAGTACGACCCATTCTTAAGATGGCTTGTCGCGCTTTCGCGGCAATCCAAAACCCGCTCCGGCCACCTCGCCATGCACATCCTGTCCACCCTGGAAATCTTCGCTGCCGCACTGGCGCTGCTGTGCCTCGCGCTCGTGCCGGTTGCTATTCGCCGCGATCCGGGACTTGCGCGGCGCATCGTGCGGATGGACGCGTTGCCTCGCGCCCGCTGGCCTAATCTGCTGACGCGCGCGGGCATCGCTTGCCTGCTCATGTCGTTCGCCTGGCTGCTCGTCGGCTGCTATTACATGCTGGCGAGCGCAGGCGATTGAGACTGCACTGAGCGGCTGACTACGCGAGCAATCGCAGCCCTTGCACCACCTGCATCCACGTCTTGCTTCACTTCGCGGCCACTGAACTGACCGTCCCGCCACCCGCGCTATACCCGTCCGTCAGCGTATTCAAAAACGCGACCACGTCCTTGATTTCAGCCTCGTCGAGCGCCGGCTTGTCGCCCGGTTTGCGGTCGAACGGCGCCTCGGTATTCAGATTGGCCCAGTATTGCTGCGGCAGATCGTCGAACTTCTGCACCTTGCCTTTCGACACCGGATAGAACTTCTCGGGGTTCGTGTCGCGCTGCGCATAGAAGCGCACCACCTGATCGAGCGAATGATAGATGCCGTTGTGGAAGAAGCTCTTCTTCAGCGCCCCATTGCGCAGCGTCGGTGTGCGGAAAATGCCGCAAAATTCGGCGCGGCCCTTCAGATCGGTGCGCTCCGGACCGCACGCGCCGAGGTCGTAGAAATGCGGATCGCGATTCACGGGCAGCGCGCGATTACGCGGCACGCCGATCGCGATCAAGCCAAAGTCGCTGAACTGCGGTGGCGCGCCGTCTTTAGTGCGCTGGCTAATGTGGCAGCTTGCACAATTGCCTTTATTTTCGTCGTTGAAGAGCTGCAGTCCGCGAAGTTCGGCTTGCGTCAACGGTGCCTTGCCCGCGAGATACGCGTCGTACTTGCTGGTGTACGGATAGAAGGTTTCGGGCGTCTGCTCGAAGGTTTCGAGCGCTTGCAGCACGGCTTTGAAGGTGGCGTCGTCGCTATCGAAAACGTGTTCGCCGAAGGCCGCGCGGAAAGCGTCGGCATACGGCGCGGCCTTGACCGCCGCTGTGACCCTGGCCGGCGTGCTGCCCATTTCGAACGACGACAGCAACGGAATGCGCGCCTGGTCAGCGCCACGGTCCACGCGGCCATCCCAGGTCAGGCCGCCCGTCGGCCCCGCGTCCACGCTTTCATCGCCCTCGTCGTCGGACTCGTGATAGTGCTCGGCGAACGCCGGCACCGATTGCAGATACTTCAGCGTCGGCGCGGCGCGCATGCCGGTGCGGCGCATATCGCTGCCGCCCAGTTGCACCGACAACGCATTGGCCGGCGAGAACCCATGGTCCGGACTGTGGCACGACGCGCAAGCGAGCTTGCCGGAGCCGGAGAGCGACGCATCGAAAAACAGCTGCTTACCGAGGGCTGTCATCTGCCGCACCGACTCATAGACCTGCGCGCGCGACTGGCCCGCCTCATGGCCGGCGACCCGCACAGCCGACGCCGCGACCGGCCCGGACGAATGCGACGATGCGCCCGCGCCAGCGCTCGCCGCTTCACTCGCGATGGCCGCGGTCCCCGGCGCACCCGCGTCACACGCGGCAAGGGTCATGGTCATGGCGGTCAGCGCGAGCGCCGCGGCGAGCCGCACGCGCCTCGGCGCGAGTCCGGCAGTACGCCGCGCCACGCCTCCAGCCATTATTTTTCGAATCCCCGACAGACCTGGCCGCATATGAAAGATGTGAGTTCGCGATAGTGAAGTCCGCGAGCGTATTTCATCCGCATGTCGATTAAATGACATGTAGCCGACGGAATTTCCCAAATCAGAGGCGATTCGTAATCAATTACATCTTTCTGTCAAATTGCCTTGCCAAACTTTCGCCGGCGGCCATCCGTGTAAGGAGTGCACGTGGCCCGTCCCCAACGCGAGAGAGAAACCACATCAAATGAACAAGAAACTGATCTGCGCGACGCCTATCGCGATCGCAGCAGCGTTGAGCCTGTATGCATGCGGCGGCAGTGAAGTCACGCAACCGGACATCACCTCGATCAAGACGGTCGTGGTGATTTACGCGGAAAACCGCAGCTTCGACAATCTGTATGGCAACTTCCCGGGCGCGAACGGCTTGCAGAACGTGACGGCGGCAAGCGCCACGCAGGTGGACCGCAACGGCACGACGCTCGCGACGCTGCCGCAGGTGTGGAACGGCCTCACGCAAACCGGCGTGACGCCGGTGGTTACTCAAGCCATGACGGCGAATCTGCCGAACAGCCCGTTCGCGATCGACGATCCGAACGGTTTCAACACGCCGATCACGGCCACGACGCGCGACCTGTATCACCGCTTCTACGAGAACCAGATGCAGATCGACGGCGGCAAGAACGACAAGTTCGCTGCATGGGCGGATTCGGGCGGTCTCGTGATGGGCCACTACTCGCTCAATGCCGACAAGCTGCCGCTTTGGAAGATCGCGCAACAGTACACGCTGGCCGACAACTTCTTCATGGGCGCGTTCGGCGGCTCGTTCCTGAACCACCAGTGGCTCGTGTGCGCGTGCACGCCGACCTATCCGAACGCGGACAAGAGCCCGGCGGCCGGCTCGATCTCGTCGGTGGAAAGCGACGGCGTCACGCTGAAGGTCGCGGCCAACTCGCCGGCTTCGGCGTTGAGCGGCCCGCCCAAATACGTGAATTCAGGCAACCTCACGCCTGACTTCTACGCGATCAACACGATGCAGCCGCCGTATCAGCCGAGCGGCAACAAGGCGGCGTCGGGCGGCGACAAGAATCTCGCCGATCCGTCCGCGGCGACCACCCTGCCGGCGCAGACGCAGCAGCACATCGGCGATCTGCTGAACAACGCGAAGGTGTCGTGGGCATGGTACGGCGGCGCGTGGGGTGCGGCGGTGTCGGCGGCGCAAACCGGCACGTCGAACGTGATCTACGGCGCGAATCTGTCGGCGCCGAACTTCCAGCCGCATCACCAGCCGTTCAACTATTTCGCCGACTTCGCGCCGGGTAGCGCGAACCGCGCGCAGCATCTGCTCGACGGCGGCCTCGCCGGTTCGGAGTTCATCAAGGCGATCGACAGCGGCACGCTGCCGCAAGTGTCGTTCTACAAGCCGCAGGGCAACCTGAACGAACACCCGGGCTATACGGACGTCGCGTCGGGCGACCAGCACATCGCCGACGTGATTTCGCATCTGCAGAAGAGCCCGCAGTGGAACAACATGGTGGTCGTCGTGACGTACGACGAAAACGGCGGCTTCTGGGATCACGTGGCGCCGCCGAAAGCCGACCGCTGGGGTCCGGGCACGCGTATTCCGGCGCTGATCATCTCGCCGTACGCGAAGAAGGGTTATGTCGACCACACGCAGTACGACACCACCTCGATCCTGCGTTTCATCACGCACCGCTTCTCGCTGCCGACGCTGCCGGGCATCGCGGCGCGCGACGCGGCGCTCGTGAGCAACGGCAGCAAGCCGATGGGCGATCTCACGGCCGCGCTGAACATCCGGCCATGAGCGAACGGCCGAACGCGTCCGATACCACGCGGACGACGTTGAGCATCAAGCAACAGTCCGCCGGACGGTGAGACTTTGAGGGGCAGCTTCGGCTGCCCTTTTTTTATGCCTGCCGCACGGAGTGCGACGCGTTTCCACGAGCGGCGTATGCTTCGACGCAAGACGCGATCGCTTCGCCTCGCCGATAACGGCCCGACATGCTTCGCAATGCATGGCGGGCTTGCCCACTCACTCAGGAGTTCGACAGCATGACTGGAAGAACCATCAAGGTACCCGGCCCCGATCATCCGATTACGGTCGAACCAGCGAAGGCGCGCGTGGTCGTGACCGTAGCCGGCAAGGTGATCGCCGATACGCACAATGCGCTGGTGCTGCGTGAAGCGTCGTATCCGGCGGTGTATTACATTCCGCGCAACGACGTCGAGATGACGCTGCTCGCGCGCACCGACCACGTAACCTACTGCCCGTACAAGGGCGATTGCGCGTACTACAGCATTCCGCTCGGCGGCGAGCGGACGGTGAACGCGGTGTGGACTTACGAGTCGCCGTATGCGGCGGTAAAAGAGATCGCACAGCATCTCGCGTTCTATCCAGACCGCGTCGACTCGATCGATGTGAAAGCGGCCGGTTGAGAACGGCGCGGCGAGGCAGCAGCAATGCGCGACGCACGCTCGCCGCGCACCTGCACGGGCCGCGGCACGCCGCGCGGCGTGAGCACTCGCAAACATGAAAAGTACGGCAGGAGGGACTCGAACCCCCCACCCTCGGCTTAGAAGGCCGATGCTCTATCCAGCTGAGCTACTGCCGTATTGACGTGAGGCGATGCAACTACGCACAGCATGCATCGCCCGCAATGAGAACCCGCTCTCGGGCATTGGACCCTGTGCCCCGACAAGCCACAGAGTTCGTGGAATACCGAAATTCTAACTGACCGTGCCCGAGACGGGAAATCTGAGCTCGCGCGGGACAGCGCGTTGGACAGAGTTCCGCGAGCCGGCCCGAGCGCCGTGGCAAGCCATAACAAGCCATCAAACAAACGGGCCCGGCAGGTTGAGCCGGGCCCGGATTATAACCGATCGCTCCCTGCCCGCCAGCACGCAGCGGACACGGCGAACACAATCAGACCGGCTGCGGATTCAGCAGGAACCAGCCGAGGAACACGATACCGGCAATCACGCAATACACGCCGAACGAAGCCAGACGACCGCGGCCTTCGAAATAGCGCATCAGGAAACGCACGCTGAGGTACGCGGCGATCGCCGTCAGCACGCCGCCAAGCAACGCGTCCGCGAGCTGGCCCGGCGCGTGGAACAGCTTCGGCAGTTCGAGCACGCCGGCCGCGAAGATGATCGGCGTGCCGAGCAGGAACGAAAACTCCGCGGCCTTCTCCGCCGTCAGGCCGGCCGCATTACCGGCGATCATCGTCAGGCCGCTGCGCGAAAAACCTGGAATCAGCGCGCCGATCTGCGCCAGACCCACGAAAAACGCCTGACCGAAACTCAGCTTCTCCGGCGCCTGATGCGTCCGCGTACGCTGCAGGCGGTCGCCGAACCACAGCAGCACACCGTTGACGATCAGCGCGATCGCCACGATCCGCAAGTCGTGGAAAATCCGCTCGAGCCGCTTTTCCAGCAGCAGGCCGACGAGACCCGCTGGAATCGTGCCGATGATGAGCGCCCACATCATGTGCGCGTCGTCGTTACGGCGGCCACCGAACGACGCGAAGAAACCGCGCACCAGCGCACACCAGCGTTTGCGGAAGTACCACAGCAGCGCGAACGCCGTGCCGAGATGCAGCGCGACGAGGAACGGCAGCAGTTGCGGCGCGTGTTTGTCGATATGCATACCGAACAGCGCGGGCACGAGCAGCGTATGGCCGAGGCTGCTCACCGGAAACAGTTCGGTGACGCCTTGCAGCACGCTCAGGAAGATCAGAAACGACAGGTTCACGCGGCGGATCCTTGTAAGGAAAATGTCGGGGACTAGCGCGCCGGATAAGGATCTGCGGGCGCGTCAAAGGCGCACCGATTATGCCTGGCTGCAATGTCAGCGCCAAGCGTTTGAGCCGCATTCGAGGAAATATTGTGCGCCGCGTCACAACTCGAAACCGTTGTTACGGGCCTGAAAAAGAATGGGCACCGCGGGAAGGCTGCCCTATGTGACTAGCGTGTAAGTCATGACAGCCGGCGGACCAACCATCCGCGTGCCGCGCTTTGACGGCGAAACAAGAAGGTAATCCGGAGCGCTCGAATCAGCGTTCGAGTTTGTAGAAGAAGTAGACCGTGCTTGCCGCGAACATGCCGAATAAAGCCACACCCATTGCCATTGCGAGATCCATACAGCCTCCTGAGCCGATCTTGCCGGGTCGTCGAAATTACCCGGCAGTCAGATGAATTATCAGAAGGATGCCCTTGCGGCGACACCCGCAATTTCCCCAGAAGGGTTTCCCCGTAGCGGAAAGCAGCGCAAAATCATTCCTTTCGTGAGCCGCCGCGCGGCGATTTCCGATGTTCACCGTCGCTCGCAAGCCGCGCTTGCGCGGCCTTCGGCTCACCACTGTCCGCCCTCAAACCCTTACCCATCAGCCCATCGACCATGCCCCTCTCTCCGCAACAGGACATTCTCGAGATCGACCAGGACGACTCCGTGCTCCGTTTCGCGCCGCAAGCCGGCGGCCGCCTCATGTCGTGGACGATCGACGGCGAAGAAGTCATCCATTGGCCGGAGCACGCCGACTGGAGCCAGCCCGCGCGGATTCGCGGCGGCAATCCGTTGCTGTTCCCGTTTCTCGGCCGGCACAGGGTCGACGGCAAGATCGGTTTCTGGCGTGACGCCAAAGGCACGGTGCGCGAACTGCCGATGCACGGCTTTGCCCGCGACCTCCCATTCGAAGCCCACGCCGACGTGCATGGCGCGGGACTGCGCATGATCCTCACCGATAGCAAGGCAACCCGTCACGGCTATCCGTTCGGCTTCCGCTTCGAGGCCGCCTACAGCCTCGCGGATGCGCGCACGCTCGACGTCACCTTCACCACCACCAATACCGGCGACGCGCGTCTGCCCTACTACGCCGGCCATCACTTCTACTTCACGCTGCCGCACACGCAGCGCGCCGAGACCTCGCTGGAGCTGCCGCGCACCGAACGGCGCTATCAGCAGGACGACGGGTCGATCAGCGCCGCCGAGCCTGGCGAAGCGCGCTACACGCTCGACGAGGCGCGCATTCACGACCGCTTCCATTGCCTCACTGACACGCCGGATCAACCGGTGCGGCTCATCGCGCCGGGTCTGGACCGGCTCGTCACGATCGACCTGCAACGGCCGGGCTCGGTGCCGTGGTACGCCGTGACGACGTGGACCGAAGCCGCGGAGTCGGACTTCTACTGCGTCGAACCGTGGCTCGGTCTGCCGGACGCGATTCACAACGGGATGGGCTTGCGCTGGCTCGAACCGGGTCAGACGGAGGTCGCGGCGCTGCGCATCACCGTCACCAGGCTGGGTTGATCGCGGCAATTTCACCTAGAGGCTCGCGGACGGATCTGAAGCGGGGTTTGCTTCCGGCTTTAACCCCTGCTTTTGCCACGACCGTCGCTACATTTCACCGCACGCCGGCCCGCGCGAGCCTCCCGCGTTGCCCGCTTTTCGCGTGTTGCAGCGCAAAACCGTTAGAATCGGACGCTTTGTATCCACCTGCCGCGTGATCGGGATCGGCGCGCGGCAGCGCTTTGCGAGGTCCAATGCGTAACACAACAAGAATGATGAAGCAGCTCGTCGGTGCGTCGTTGGTGGCTTTGCTCGCCGCATGCGGGTCAGCGCCGGTGGGACCGGGCTTCTATCGGGTGGAACAGGGCGATACGCTGTCGAAGATCGCGCGCAGTAACCGGCAATCGGTGCAAAGCATCGTGCGCTGGAACAATTTGACCAATCCGGATAGCATCGAGGTCGGCCAGGTGCTGCGCGTCGCGCCGCCGGGCGGCGCCGCATCGACCAGTGGCGCCGTGCGCAGCAGCGGAAACGGCAGCGCGTCTTCGCCGGCTCCGCGCCCGGCGCCCGCGGACAGTACGCCGTCCGCCGCGCCGGCTTCGACCATCTCGCTGGTATGGCCAGCCGACGGCACGGTCATCCGCCGTTTCGACGGCAGCAATTCGAAGGGCATCGATATTTCGGCGGCAGCGGGCACGCCCGTGATCGCCGCGGCGCCCGGCACGGTGGTCTACGCCGGCAATGGTTTGCGCGGCTACGGCAATCTGCTGATTCTGAAACACAACGCCGAGTATCTGACCGCCTATGCGCACAACCGTGTGCTGCTGGTGAAGGAAGGCCAATCGGTCACGCGCGGCGAGAAAATTGCCGAGATGGGCGACACCGATACCGACCGTGTCATGCTGCATTTCGAGTTGCGCTATCAGGGCCGCTCGATCGACCCGTCTCGGGCGCTGCCGCCTCGCTAGAGGGCAGACGCAAGCGCGGGCTGGCGGACGGTTTCGCCAGTCCCGATCCGGACTGTGCCGATCATGTATGCGCCTCTGGCGCTCACCACGCCGCGTCTGGCACGCGCCGTGCAATGCGGCCGGGGGAACCCGGCGTGCTATAAAACGCCCAATCAGGACACGACGTGGCCTCGCTTCACGTCTTTTTCGGTCATTTGTAAGGAATCTCTATGAAGAGCGCATTTGCGTCCGTCGCGACGGCTGCGGCGATCGGTCTCGGCGTGCTGACGCTCGGCGGCCTCGGCGGCTGCTCCAGCACCACCACCATGACCTACCTGCCGAGCGGCGACACCGGCTTTGCAATCAATTGCAGCGGCAGCGACGCAAGCTCGAGCTGGGCCGAGTGCTACAAACGCGCGGGTGAAGTCTGCGGCAACTACGGCTACGACGTCGTTTCGAAAGATGTCGACAACGGCGCGACCTCGGGCGGAACGGTGGGCGGTATTTTTGGCGCGAACGTGAAAAATCGCTCGATGGTGGTTCGCTGCAAGCAATAACGACAACCCACGACAACCCACGACAACGCACGGCAACGCGCCAGCCGCCACGCGCGCGGAGGCGGCGATTAGCGGCGGCGCCAGCGTCCTGAGCGCGGGTCGATGCGCGCGGCGAAGGCGACCAGCACGCCGAGCGCGATCGGCCAGATGCCAAGAAAGATGAGTAGCGCGGTCATACTCAGGAAAGGAAAAGTAAGGTTTCATGATCCGCCCCAGATATGAATCCGCAGTGACCCGCACATGAATCCGACGAAAAAAAAGCCCGGCACGAGGCCGGGCTAACGGGGGTTCGGCGCATATCGGCAAAGGACCGGTTCACCATGCGCCAGAACGAAATCTAACAACCCGCTTTTACAAGCGCAATATATTAATTGCGCATGCAATGTGATACGGCGTACGGATTCCGCGCTACGTGAACTAAACAAGTCGGAAATAAACAGGCTTAATACGCCCGGCGTTTCAAATGAAACGCCAGCAGTGCCGCGCCGTAAAGCCCACGCAAAACTCTCGGATTGCCCGGCGCACCGCGCGGCGCTGGAATCCGCCTGAACCGGCCTGCTAAAAGGCTGAAGAAAGGCTACTGGCGGATTTCGGCTAATCCATTCAGCATATTTCGGACGCTTTGCGTCTTGCGTAGCTTTAGTGCGCCAACGCACTCTTTCTGACAATCAACGAAAATCGGGAGGACATTCACCGCCTCAATAAATCAGCTGATTTCTTCACCACACATTCGCGAATGGCGAATATATAGAGATCGGTTAATCCACCGACAAATTGCGATGCCCAAAATCGACTCACATTAATGAGTCGATCAAACAAATCATAAGTAGCGGCATCGAATCGTTCAAGCTGGCCGAATGGCTAAAATCGGCCGGCTGGAGTTCCGTGCCTACATGACGCGCAAGCCCAGTTCGGTGACGAGCACGGCCGCCTGGGCATGCGAGATCGTCGCGCCCTTGAAGAGCGCTGCGTCGACGAGCCGCATGCCGCTCAGGTCGGCTTCGCGCAAGTCCGCGCCGTCGAAGCGCGCGCCCTTCAGATGCGCGTCCTTCAGGCTGCCGCCGTCGAAAATCGCTTCGCGGAAATCGACCCCGGCGAGATCGGCGTCGGAGAAATCAAGCTGATGCAGGGTGGCTTTGCGAAACGACAGGCCGCGCAAGTGCGCGCCGACCAGCAGGGTTTCGACGAAGCTCAAGCCGAGCGCCGCGCACGCTTCAAAATTGGCGCCGGTCAGCTTGCAGTTGTGAAACGACGCGGAAGCGAGCTTGGCGCGCCGCCAACTGGTGTTGTTCAGGTCACTCGACTGAAACTGCGCGTCGACCAGATCGGCTGACGCGAAATCCGCCTCGCGGCCGCGGCAACGGACCCAGCGGGTATGCGAGAGCGTCGCGCCGAAAAACGAGGTTTCGACGATCGTGCAGCGATGAAACTCGGCGCCGCGCAGGTCGAGTCGTGACAGATCCACACCTTCGAAATCGCAGCCGGTGAAATGAAGCGGCGTCTTGTTGCCGGCGCCGCTCGCCGCGATGAGTTGCTCGACCTCGGCACGCGTGAGCGTCGCGTCGGTCACGATATGCGCTTGCGCGCCCGCAGCCGGCGCCGTTGAATCCAGTGACATGAAGGTTAGAATCGATTTCGAAAGACCGCTAGCCTACCGGAACGCGGGGCCCGCTGGCGGCCCGCACCGATGGTTTATAGTAACGACCCCGTCAAATCCCGCTTACGATGACTTCCAACGACGCCACCCATAGCCCGCTGTACGCCAAGCTGCTCGCCGAAACCGCCAAGATCGGCTGGCCCGAACTCGAACGCTTTTTTGCGCGCGGCATGCTGCTGCGCGTCGTGCGCGACCTCGACCTGGTCAGCGTTGCCGAAGCCATCGCCAGCGACGACACCACGCAGGTGACGCAATGGCTGTCCGCGGGCCTCGTCGAGCGCGTGCAGGCGGAAACCGCCGCCGATTTCGCCGCGCGCGACCCGGACCTCTGGGCGGTGGTCGTCTCGCCTTGGGTGTGCGTGCAGGAACGCAATTGAGCAATGCCGCGCGCGGCGCGGACCCGTCGGCAGCAGCGCCCGCCGTTCCCATCCACTGGCACCGCCGGGTGCTGGCGCTGGCGTTTCCCATCGTCCTTGCGAATCTGACGCAGCCGATTCTCGGTGCGGTCGACACCGCTGTCGCCGGCCATCTGGACGGCGCGTCGTATCTCGGCGGCGTGGCGCTCGGCGGGCTATTTTTCAACTTCGTGTTCTGGGGTTTCGGCTTCCTGCGCATGGGCACCACGGGTCTGGTCGCGCAATCGCACGGCGCGAACGACTCCGCCGAACTGCGCAACAACGTCGTGCGCGCGCTGTTGCTGGCGGCCGCGATCGGCGCCACGGTGCTGGCGCTGCAATTGCCGCTGATCGACTACGCCTTGCGCGTGATCGGCGGCAGCGACGCGGTGCAACGCAATGCCCGGCTCTATTGCCACGCGCGTATCTGGGCCGCCCCGCTCGCGCTGGGCAATTACGTGGTGCTCGGCTGGCTGCTCGGCACGCAGCAGGTGCGGCTCGCGTTGCTCTCGCAGGTGTTTATCAACGGCGTGAACATCGCGGCCGTGCTGTTGTACGTGTATGTGTTCGATTGGGGCGTAGCGGGCATCGGCGCGGCCACGGCCACGGCCGACGCACTCGGCTTCGTGCTCGGCGCCGCGCTGTTATGGCACGGCAGGCCGCGCGGCCTGCCCGCGCTGAACCGCGCCGCCCTGTTCGACGCGGCTGCACTCAAGCGGCTGGTGGTGCTCAATCGCGACATCTTCGTGCGCACCTTGTGCCTGCTCTCGTCGTTCGGCTGGTTTGCCCATCTGGGCGCGCGGCAAGGCGACACCACACTCGCCGCCAACGCGCTGCTGCTCAATTTTCAGACCTTCATGGCTTACGGGCTCGACGGCTTTGCGCACGCCGCGGAGGCGCTGGTCGGCGCGGCGATCGGCGCGCGCGACCGCCATGCATTCACGCAGGCGATCAAGGTGACGGCGCTGTGGTCGACCCTCGGCGCTCTGGGGTTCTCGCTGGTGTATTGGGGCGCGGGCTCGTGGATCGTCGAACGTCTGACCAATCAGGCCGCGGTGCGGGCCACCGCCGAGATGTATCTGCCGTGGGCGGCGCTCTCGCCGGTGGTTTCCGTGTGGGGCTTTCTGCTCGACGGGGTATTCATCGGCGCAACACGCACGCGCGAACTCATGATGTCGATGGTGGTGTCGTTCACGCTGTTCGTGGCGGCGTCGTGGGCCTTGCTGGCGCTCTACGGCAATCACGGTTTGTGGGCCGCGATGCTGCTCTTCATGGCGCTGCGCGGCCTCACGCTCGGTCGGTATGTGCCGGGCGTCGTGCGCGGCATGGCGGGTGCGACGGGGTAGGTGGCGTGGTGCCGTGCTGGCGTGGTGGCTTGCTGCTTGATCGGCTTGAACGGCTTGAACGGCTTGAACGGCTTGAACGGCTTGAACGGCTTGAACGGCTCATGTAGCCTAAGCGGCTTGGCCCAGCTGGCCAGCTTAAGCCCCACTCATTTCGCATCGCGGTAGCCGGTTACGGCTTGAAACAAGCGCACACATATCCGCCGCCACGCGCGCCCTAGAATGATTCCAGCCCGCGCATTCCGCGCGAACAGTCTGCGCGGGTCAGAGGCGCCGGCGTGCCCGCGCCGGTGCTTCGCCTCCGCTATTCATCCCCCGCCTCCTCTTTGCCGATTTCGTGTTCCGTCGACGCTCAAGGCGCGACCGGTGCAGGCACCATCGTAGGCGGCCGGGTGTCGGTGGGCACGCCGTGATAGTCGGCGGGATCTTGCGGCGGCGGACCGCCGTGATGGCCGGACGGATTGTTCGCACAGCCGGCAACGCCGGCAATCAGCAGCAACGCAAGCATCGGAACGCGGATCATAAACAGGTAGTCTCTCGAAGCGGAATGCAGAATAAAAAAGCAGCAGCCCGCCGGTAGTCCGGCAAGCGCGAGCGCCGAGAGTCTAACCGCAAAGCGCCTTTAACGACGCCGCGGAAAACAGCGTGCACCTGCCATTTTGTCGCGCGTGACCTACTATAAAGTCACCGCCGCATGTCATAGGAGGCTGCCATGGACGCTGAAACGATCGCGGGTCTGACCGGACTCGCCATAGGCCTGCTCGTGCTACTCGCATTGTCGATTTTCGAAGCGAGAACGTATCGGCGCGAACACGACGGCGAAGGCATGGTGCATCACTGGCTGACTCATCAGCACATGCCGCATTGGATGCGTCGCCGGCACTGAACGGAAACCGGCTGACGAACGATGACGCCCGCAGTGGTCTTGCTGTTGCGGGCGGATTTCAATCATGCCTGCGCGCGGAAGACAAGCGCGACGGCGGCCACGCACTGAAATATTGCCCCATTGCGCGGTAACGGCGGCAACGCATCCGCCCGGGCCGCGCGAATCTTTCCTGCCTGCCACTCCCCACGCACGTTGCGCTCTCGTGACGCACGGCACCCGAGCGCCGTTCCGCGCTCGCTCGTCGCTACAACCCGCTCAGGCACACGCCTTGCTGCTCTTCAGTCTGCAAGCAGCGCGCAGATCGCGCGCGGAATGTCCCGGCGTGAATGCGCCGAACCAATCAGACTAACTGGCCGAGGCCAGACAGGGAGAACCAGAATGACCATCGGAACCATACTGCTTATCGTGCTCATCCTCCTGCTGATCGGCGCGCTACCGAGCTGGCCGTATAGCAGCGGCTGGGGCTACCGGCCGACCGGACTCGTGGGCGTCGTACTGATCATCGTGATCGTCTTGCTGCTGATGGGACGCATATAAACGCGGCCGCATCGCGTTTCTGAGCAATCGTTTTCGGTCCGGCGCAAATCGTGGTTGACTCTGGCACCCAATGCCACGTAGAATCTCGGATTCGTCGGAGCGTAGCGCAGCCTGGTAGCGCATCTGATTTGGGATCAGAGGGTCGAAGGTTCGAATCCTTTCGCTCCGACCACGAAAAGCAACACGAAACCCGCGTAGCCTCCGGCTTCGCGGGTTTTTGCTTTTTGGCGTTCGCGTCGCGACAAATAAAGCGCGACAAACGAAGCAACGGCTCACGCGCGTCATACCGCGACGACTTGCCGCAACGCTTATACGGTCTGCCCCGATCGCCTTGCGGATTCACGAGCCCGCATGCGACAGTGATCAAAACCGTGCGCGTGCCTCATCAGGCACAAGCGCCGCAACCAGAGTCAAGGAGACACGCATGGATCTGATTCTCTGGCGTCACGCCGAAGCCGAAGACATCGCCACGACCGACCTCGCGCGAGCGCTGACCACCCGAGGCCGCAAGCAGGCGCAAAACGTCGCCAAGTGGCTGCGTACCCGGCTGCCCGATGACGCCGTGGTGCTCGCGAGTCCTGCCGTGCGCACCATCCAGACCGCCGAGACCTTGAGCGATCAATATCGCGTGCTGCGCGAACTCGCGCCCAACGCGAGCGCGGACGACGTGCTCGAGGCGGCCGGCTGGCCCAAAGGCGTCGCGCAGACGGTGGTGATTGTCGGCCATCAACCCACGCTAGGCCACGTGGCCGCCCGTCTGCTTGGCAATAGCGAAGCGAGTTGGCCGCTCAAGAAAGCCGGCGTATGGTGGATTGCGAGCCGCGAGCGCGACGGCGACGACCACGCCGTGTTGCGCGCCGCAATGAGTCCCGATCTGGTCTGATTCGGTTCGGCGGGCCCGCGTCCTTAAAAAACCCCACGCGGTTCGGCGAGCCCGCGCCCATAAAAACCCACACGCGGTTCGCGACCCTCGCCGCGCCGCCCGTATCGATCACACGCTTGCCCCACTTCGCCGGGATTGAATCGTCCCTGCGCTCGAACCGCTCCCACACTTCGCCCCGCTGCCCGGCTTTTGCGCGGGAGCAACACTCGCCCGACGCACGCACAACATTACAAGCCGCGCGCCCACAGCTTACGGGCAGTCATCCAATCGTCATGGCTTTGCCATGCGAGCGTCACCAGGCGTTACTACATTGGCGAAAAAAGAATTCTCCCTTTTTTCGACCAGGACCCCCAATGCGAGAACTGCCGACGCCTACCCTGCCCCTCGCTTCCATCTTCGAGTCGCGCCGCCTGCCGCGCGCCGAGGAGACGGTCACCGCCCAGCATCGTTTGCAGGTCACGTGGGCGCGCACCGACGAGGAACTGCGCGAAGCCCAGCGTCTGCGCTACCGCGTGTTCGCCGACGAAATGGGCGCGCGTCTGACGGGCCCCGCGGGTCTCGACGTCGATTCGTTCGACGCCTACTGCGATCACCTGCTGGTGCGCGATCTCGACACGTTGAAAGTGGTCGGCACGTATCGCGCCTTGCCGCCGCATCAGGCCGCGCGCATTGGCCGTCTGTATGCGGAAAGCGAATTCGATGTGTCGCGCCTGACGCACCTGCGCGCCAAGATGGTCGAAGTGGGCCGCTCGTGCGTGCATCCCGACTATCGCAGCGGCTCGGTCATCATGTCGCTGTGGGCGGGGCTTGCCGCCTACATGAAGCACAACGGCTACGAGACGATGCTCGGCTGCGCGAGCGTGGCGATGGTCGACGGTGGCCACTACGCGGCGAATCTGTATTGCTCGCTGCGCGACAACGCGCTGACCGCGCCGGAATATCGCGCGTTCCCGCATACGCCGCTGCCGGTCGATGAATTGCAAACGGGCGCCGAAGTGGCGCCGCCGCCGCTGGTGAAGGGCTATCTGCGCCTCGGCGCCAAGATTTGCGGCGCACCGGCATGGGATCCCGACTTCAATACCGCGGACTTTCTGACACTGTTCCGTTTGTCCGATATCAATGCACGTTACGCTCGCCATTTCCTCGGCGATGCGCTGCCGCGCTAAGCGGACTCGCTCGCGTGACGCGCCTCGATGCGCGTCGGCGAAACGAACGGCCGTAAAAAAAGCCCGGCGACATGCCGGGCTTTCTCATTCATGCACGAGCTGGAACGTTCAATCGTCCGTATAGACCACGCGATACGGCAAACCGACCTTCTCCCACTCCGCAGCTTCCTGGATCAGGCTGTAGTCGGTGAGCGGATTGTTGGCCACCCACTCGTTCGGCAAACGCACCTCGTAACCGCCGTTGACTTGCGCCACCGAAATTCCCGGCAAGCCGACATCCGCACGCCGACGGCACAGCAGCGCCGCGAGGCGCAGACAGAACAACAGCGGCCACTCCACTTCGCGCGTTTGAGACAGCTTGCCGAGTTTGCCCGCGTGACCGAGCACGAGCGCGGCGAGCCGCGCCTGGTCGGTGCGCGAAAAGCCCGGCATGTCCGCGTTGCTGGCGATATAGGCCGAATGCTTGTGATACGCGCTGTGCGAGATAGACAGGCCGATTTCGTGCAGCGCTGCCGCCCAGCCGAGAAACATGCGGTTTTCCGCACGGCGTTCTTCGTCGGGTTCCGCGAACTGGTCGTAAAAGCGCACCGCGAGTTCGCCGATGCGCCCCGCCTGCGCCCGATCCACGCCGTAGCGGCGCATGAAGCCCTCCACCGTCACCGTGCGCATGTCCTCGTGCTGCGAACGGCCCAGCAGGTCGTACAGCACGCCGAGACGCAGCGCGCCGTCCGTGGTGTCGACGTAATCGACGCCGAGTTCGTCGAACACCGCGATCATGATCGACAGGCCACCGGCCAGCACCGGAACCCGATCGCCCTTCAACGCGACGAGCTTCAGCCGATTAACGTTCTCCGCCTTGATGAGCGCGCGCTTGAGCCGTTCAAGCCCGCCGCGCGAGATGCCGTGCGTGATGCCCGGATCGTTGAAACCATTCGCTTCGACCAGTTCGGCCAACGCGCGTGCGGTGCCCGACGAGCCGATCGCCTGTTCCCAGCCGGTCTTCTTGTACTCGGCGGAAATGATCTGGATTTCGCGCCCCGCGGCGAGTTCGGCCTGGCGCATGGTGTATTCGTCGACGTTGCCGGCCGGGAAGAACGCACGGCTATGGCTCACGCAGCCGATATACAGGCTCTCCATCTTGATCGGCGTGTAATGCGAGCCGATGATGAATTCCGTCGAGCCGCCGCCAATGTCGACCACCAGACGTTTACCAGGGCTCGCAGGCACGGAGTGTGCGGCGCCTGCGTAGATCAGGCGCGCTTCTTCACGCCCGGCGATCACTTCGATCGGAAAACCCAGCGCAGCTTGTGCCTCACCGAGAAATTCACCGGCATTCTTGGCGATGCGCAACGTATTGGTGGCGACAGCACGCACATGATCGGGATGAAAGTCGCGAAGACGCTCGCCGAAACGCTTGAGCGCGTCCCATCCGCGCACCTGCGAAGCGCGATCGAGCATCTTGTCGCGCGACAGGCCGGCCGCGAGGCGAACCGGTTCGCGCAACGCATCGACCTGATAAATCTGGCTGCCTGCGTCGGTTTCCTCGACCCGGCCGACGATCAGGCGGAAGCTGTTCGAGCCGAGATCGACGGCAGCGAGGAGTTGTGGCGTAGTGACCATCGAGTAAGCGGACTCCATGCGCGCGAGCGTGGCGGCGGAAGATGCGTGGGGAGCCGGTCGTCCACCCGGTGCCTTAGGCGCCTTCTGGCCAGCCGCGCTGTTCAAAGACGCCATTCTAAGCGTACCGGACCTCACGATGTCACCTCGCAGCGTTGGGGGAAACTATGCTCCCATATGAACTGCGTCATATTGACGACACGCAGCGAATCCGGCGTAAAATTTAAAAGATCGAGAATGTCATAACAACGTCATCATACTGTGAGAATTTCCGAGCGTCTTTCCGCCTCCCTTCCTGACATTCCATTCTCGCTGCCGATGTCCATCCGCTACCCCCTATTGAACCGCGAGCTGGGCATTCTGGGTTTCAACGAGCGTGTGTTGGCACAAGCTGCCGACCCAGCCGTCCCTTTGCTCGAACGCCTGCGCTTCATCTGCATCACCAGTAGCAATCTCGACGAATTCTTCGAAGTCCGCATGGCCGGACTGCACGAGCAGATGCGCGACAACCCGGGCGGACTGTCGCCGGACGGCATGTCGCTGCAGCACGTCTATGACCTCGTGGTCGAACGCGCGCAGAAGCTCGTGCATCGTCAATACACCATGCTGCACGACACGGTGCTCACCGCGCTCGAAGCGGAAGGCATCTATTTTCACGGCACCGAAGCGTGGAACGAAGCGCAGACCGAATGGGCGCGCAACTACTTCTTCGACGAACTGTTGCCGGTGCTCACGCCAATCGGCCTCGATCCCGCGCACCCGTTTCCGCGCGTGCTCAACAAGAGCCTGAACTTCGTCGTCGAACTGGAGGGCAAAGACGCCTTCGGCCGTCAGGCGATGATGGGCATCGTGCAGGCGCCGCGCGCGCTGCCGCGCCTCGTGCGCATGCCGCAAGACCTATCCGGCTACCCGCATGGCTTCGTGCTGCTGAGCTCGCTATTGCAACGCTTTGTCGGCGAGCTGTTTCCGAACCTCGTCGTGCGCAGTTGCAATCAGTTTCGCATCACGCGCAATAGCGAACTGTTCGTCGACGAAGACGAAATCACCAATCTGCGTGTCGCGCTGCAGGGTGAATTGCCGGCGCGGCATCTGGGCAACGCGGTGCGGCTCGAAGTGTCGGCGGACACGCCCTCGCACGTGGTGCGGCGCCTGCTCGACGAAAGCAGCCTCTCCAACAAAGATTGCTATTACGCCGACGGCCCCGTCAATCTGGTGCGGTTGATGCAATTGCCGGAGATGGTGGACCGCCCCGATCTGAAGTTCGTGCCGCACATTCCCGCAATTCCACCGCAGATCGCCAACAGCACCAGCATGTTCGACGTGATCGATCAGGGCGATGTGCTGCTGCATCACCCATACGAAAGTTTTCAGCCGGTGCTCGAACTGTTGCTGCAGGCGGCCAAAGATCCGAACGTGATGGCCATCAAGCAGACCATCTATCGCACCGGCACCGATTCGCCGCTGATGGACGCGCTCATGCAAGCCGCGCGCAACGGCAAGGAAGTGACGGTGGTGGTCGAACTGCTCGCGCGCTTCGACGAAGAAACCAACATCAACTGGGCCTCGCAGCTCGAAGCGGTCGGCGCGCACGTCGTGTATGGCGTAGTGGGCCACAAGTGCCACGCGAAGATGATGCTGATCGTGCGGCGCGTGTCGGTGGGCGGCAAGACCACGCTCAAGCGTTACGTCCACCTCGGCACCGGCAACTATCATCCGCGTACGGCGCGTCTGTACACCGACTTCGGCCTGATGACCGCCGACCAGAAAATCTGCGAAGACGTGCATCACGTGTTCCAGCAGTTGACCGGCATTGGCGGTGAATTGAAGCTGCACGAGTTGTGGCAATCGCCGTTCACGCTGCATCCGAAACTGGTCGAGGCGATTCGCGCTGAAGCCGAGCATGCGCGCGCCGGCAGGAAAGCGCGCATCGTCGCGAAGATGAACGCGCTCCTCGAACCCACGGTGATTGCCGAGTTGTACGAAGCAGCGCAAGCCGGCGTCAAGATCGATCTGATCGTGCGTGGCGTGTGTTCGTTGCAGCCAGGTGTGGCGGGCCTTTCGGAGAACATCACCGTGCGCTCGATCGTCGGGCGCTTTCTCGAACATCACCGCATCTTCTACTTCTACGACGGTGGCAAGGAACAGGTGTATCTGTCGAGCGCCGACTGGATGGACCGCAACTTCTTTCGGCGCGTGGAAGTCGCGTTTCCGATCAACAACCGGCGTCTTAAGCGGCGCGTGATCGCCGAAGGTCTGTCGGCGTTTCTCGGCGACAATCAATCCGCGTGGCTGATGCAAAGCGACGGCCATTATCGGCGCCGTCGGCCGGGCAAGTCTTCGCGCAACGCGCAGATGAGTCTGCTGGGGAAATTCTGTTCGTGACGGGTGCGCTCGCTCCGGCGGGCTAGTAACAACGCTCGTCACGCGCCGTCGAATAAGGTTCTTCTCACTTTGGAAAGAGGCTTTCCCGGCGGCGGGCAACGTTTTGCCTCACATCACCTGCATGCGGCAGTTCGGGGCGGAGTCGATATCCGCTCATATTCTGAGTCGATTAGGCATTCAATCGACTCACGGTGGGCTATACTTATTCGACTCACAAAACGAGTCGAATAGCACCCACAATCGCCTCATCGCTCATCCGGCACCATGAAATCGACCCCGGCATTCATCTGGCAGACCCCCACGTGGCCTGGCATGCACTACGACGCCGTTCGCGTCGGCGGCGAACTGGCCCGCGCGCATCGAGTTCAGGGCGTCGTTGAAGGCAAGCTGGCAGGTCTTGGCTTCGAACAGCGCCTCGAACTCGCCGCCGAGGCATGGAGCCAGGATGCAGTCTCGACGGCAGCGATCGAAGGCGAACGCATCGACCTCAGCGCAGTGCGGTCGTCCGTGGCGCGGCGACTTGGTGTCGGCAATCAGAATGGGCCCAACGCGCCCCGAAGCGTCGAAGGCCTGCTCGATATCATGGATGACGCCGTCCGGCAAAGAGAAGCCCCGCTTACACACGAGCGCCTGTGGGCATGGCAGGCGGCTCTTTTTCCTACCGGCTATTCAGGCATGACCAGAATTCTTGTCGGAGCCTACCGCGAGCATGCGGAGCCGATGCAAATTGTCAGCGGGCACGCCGGGCGCGAAAGGGTCCACTACGAGGCCCCATCATCGGCCCGCGTCCCAGCCGAAATGCAAACGTTCCTGGATTGGTTCAATGCAACGACCGAGCACGACAATCTGGTGAAAGCAGCACTCGCTCACCTGTGGTTCGAAACGATTCACCCCTTTGAAGACGGCAATGGCCGCATCGGTCGAGTTCTCATCGACCTCGTGCTGGCGCGCGACATCGGCGAGGTCAGCCGCCTGATTCGAACCTCACAGCGCTTGCTCGACAGGCGCCACGACTACTATGAGCAGCTCGAACGCGCCCAGCATGGCGAGCTGGACGTGACCGAATGGGTTCTGTGGTTCGTGGAACAGGTGCGAGTGTCCTGCGAAGAAGCATCCAGTGCGGTAGACGCCGCGCTTGGCAAAGCCATTTTCTGGATGAACCATCAGGACAAGATACTCACGACCCGACAGCGCAAAGTCGTCAACCTTCTGCTCGATGCCGGTCCCAAGGGTTTCGAAGGGGGCATGAACACCAGAAAGTACGAGAGCATCGGCAGCACCTCGCGGGCCACAGCGTCGCGCGAACTCATCGAACTCGAGGACATGGGGCTACTATGCCGAGTCGGTGCCGGTCGCTCCACCCGCTATTACCTGAACATCCCAGGGTGGGGGCCCGGGGACGCTGCCCTCGCCGAGCCTCCCTCTCATAATGGCTGAACAAGCGATAGGCTTTCGCAACGTGCGTGATTCTTGACCAGCGATACGTGGGCGCTCAAACCGGCGCCGGTTGCCGACGCGCCGTGCGATACACCGGAAAGCGCACCGTGAACGTACTGCCACGCCCCTCTTCGCTCTTCACATCGAGCTGTGCATCGTGACGTTGCAGCACGTGCTTGACGATCGCGAGACCGAGGCCCGTACCGCCGGTGTCGCGTGAACGGCTGCGATCCACGCGATAGAAGCGCTCGGTCAGCCGCGGAATGTCCGCGGCGGGAATGCCCAAACCACTGTCCGTCACGGAAAACACCGCATTGCCGCCTTGCGCGTGCCAGGACACCTTGATCGCACCGCCGTCCGGCGTGTAGCGGATCGCGTTCGTGACGAGATTGCCGAACGCGCTGAGAATTTCCGTTTCGACGCCGGTGACGGTGAGCCCTTCATCGGCATCGAACACGATCTTGTGATGATCGCTAGACAGGCTTTGCGCGTCGTCACGCAAATGCCGCAACACCGCGCGCATGTCGATCATCTGATCGCTCGGCGGCTTGTTGTCACCCTCGAGTTTGGCGAGCACCAACAGGTCGCTGACGATATGGCGCATGCGCGAAGCCTGTTGCTCCATCAGCTCGAGATAGCGCGAACGTTCAGCTTCGCTCAACGGCAACTCGCGCATGGTCTCCAGAAAGCCCGAGAGCACCGTGAGTGGCGTCTTCAGCTCATGCGACACATTGGCGACGAAATCGCGCCGCATCGCATCGGTCCGTTCGAGTTCGGTGATGTCTTGCGAGAGCACCAGCTTGCGGTTTTCGCCGTACGGAAAGACCTGTACCGACAGCACGTTTTGACGCTTGTCACCCATGCCGCGCATGATCAGCATCTCTTCGTACCGGTGCGAATTCAGGTAACGCACAAAGTCCGGCTGACGCACCAGATGCGTGATGTGCTGACGCAGATCGCGTTTCGCGTCCAGGCCGAAATGAAGTTCGGAGATCGCGTTGCACCACTCGATCTGATCATGATCGTCGAGCATCGCCACGCCGTTCGGCGAAGCCTGGATCGCCTGGATGAAACGCGAATGCTGCTGCTCGACCTGGCGCACCTGGGCGTGCCAGCGCTTCGCGAGCTTGTGCAAACGGTAGTAGATTTCGCCCCAGATGCCGGGGGCGCTCGGCACTTCGCCGTACACCGGCGCGTCGAGCAAACGCCACAGACGCTGCTTATGGAAGGTGCTGAAAATGCTCTGCGCGAGCAGCATGACGATCGCGAGGACGAGCGCTGTCTTGACGTTCACCAGTGCGCCGACCACCACGCACAGAACAGCCAGCAGCACGACCGACACGATGGAGCGCGCCCAGATGATGTTCATGGTCTAGCGATCGAAGAAAAAAGCCTATGCGCCGGAATCGGAATCGCGGCGCCTAACGTAGCGAAGAGTGACGACGAGCAGCAAAGATCACATACCTGATGCAGGCGGCCCAACGCCGCCAGCGCAAGCGTCAGGCGCTCTTCGCGAGCCGGTAGCCGCTGCCGCGCACCGTCTCAATCATAGCATCGCACCCGGCCGGCTTGAGGGCCGCACGCAGGCGTTTGATATGCACGTCGACCGTGCGCTCTTCGACGAACACGTGATCGCCCCACACCTGATCGAGCAATTGCGTGCGGCTGTGCACGCGCTCCGGGTGCGTCATGAAGAAGTGCAGCAGACGGAATTCGGTCGGGCCGAGATCGAGCTTGATCTCGCTGCCTTCCGCTGCAGCGGCCACGCGGTGCGTCGCCGGATCGAGCTTGAGACCGTTGATCGCGACCACGTCTTCGGTCAGCTGCGGCGCGCGACGGCGCAACACCGCCTTGATGCGCGCCATCAATTCTTTCGGCGAGAACGGCTTGGTGACGTAGTCGTCGGCGCCGATTTCGAGGCCGAGCACCTTGTCCTGCTCGTCGCCACGCGCGGTCAGCATGATGATCGGGATATGCTTCGTGCGCTCGTTGTTGCGCAGATCACGCGCGAACGCAATGCCCGATTTTCCCGGCAACATCCAGTCGAGCAGCACGAGGTCGGGCAGTACGTCGCTGATCAGGTTTTGCGCCTGCTCCGCGTTGTACGCGCGAATCGGGCAGTGTCCGGCGTGTTGAAGATTGACCGAAATCAGTTCGGAAATGGCGGGCTCATCTTCAATGACGAGAATGCTGCTGGGCATCGGCACCTCTGGTCCTTATGTCTGGATTAACTGAGTGCTTCGCGTTCGAGCGCGTCGCGCGACTTGTGCCGCACGTCGGTGCCCTTCACGATGTAAATGATGAATTCCGCGATGTTCTTCGCGTGGTCGCCGATCCGCTCGATCGCCTTGGCGATGAAGAGGAAATCGAGGCCCACCGAAATCGAACGCGGATCTTCCGTCATATACGAAATCAGCTTGCGCACGAACGCGCGGAATTCTTCGTCGATCGCTTTGTCGTCGCGCACGATCTGCGCGGCGGCCACCGTGTCGAGGCGCGCGAACGCGTCCAGCGCGCGGCGCAGAATCGACACCGCCATTTCGCCCGACAACTTGATCTCGGCGATGTTGATGGTGCGCGAGGCGCCGTCTTCCATCAAACGCTTGGTGCGCTTGGCGATTTTTTCGGCTTCGTCGCCAGCGCGCTCGAGATTCGTGATGGTCTTCGAAATCGCGATCAGGAGGCGCAGATCACGCGCGGCCGGCTGACGGCGCGCGATGATGTTGCTGCACTCTTCGTCGATCTCCACTTCCATCTTGTTCAGGCGCTCTTCGGCGGCGATCACCTGCTCGGCGATGTCGAGATCGAATTCGTTGAGTGCCTGCATGGCCTTGACGATTTGCGATTCGACCAGGCCGCCCATTTCGAGCACCTTGGAGGAGACCAGATTCAGGTCGGCGTCGAACTGGCTGGACAGGTGTTTGTCGGACATGTCGTACTCCCTTGTTTGACTCGGCGATTTAACCGAAGCGGCCAGTGATGTAGTCCTCGGTTTCCTTGCGGACCGGCTTGATGAAGATCTTTTCGGTGTCGCCGAACTCGATCAACTCGCCGAGGTACATATAGGCAGTGTAGTCCGAACAGCGGGCCGCCTGTTGCATGTTGTGCGTGACGATCACCACCGTGTAATCGCTCTTCAATTCAGCGATCAGCTCTTCGATGCGGCCCGTGGAAATCGGGTCGAGCGCGGAGCACGGCTCATCGAGCAGCAGCACTTCCGGACGGATCGCGATACCGCGCGCAATGCACAGACGTTGCTGCTGGCCACCCGACAGACCGTAGCCGCTCTGGCCGAGCTTGTCCTTCACTTCGTTCCACAACGCGGCCTTGGTCAACGCCCATTCCACGCGGTCGTCCATTTCCGAGCGCGGCAGCGTTTCGAACATCTTCACGCCGAACGCGATGTTGTCGTAGATCGACATCGGAAACGGCGTCGGCTTCTGGAAGACCATGCCGATCCGTGCGCGCAGCAGCGAGATATCGCGCTTCGTGGTCAGCAGGTTTTCGCCGTCCATCAGGATCTCGCCCTCGGCGCGCTGCTCCGGATAGAGCGCGTACATCTTGTTGAGCGTGCGCAGCAACGTGGACTTACCGCAGCCCGACGGACCGATGAACGCGGTCACCTTGCCTTCCGGGATTTGCAGGTTGATGTTCTTCAGCGCGTGATACTTGCCGTAGAAGAAGTTCAGGTCGTTGATCTCGATCTTCGGGCGCGACGGCGCTTGCGATTGGCCGCTTTGGGCGGGGTCGAAACCGGCGGGCGCCGTGGAGCGCTCGATCGGATTGAGTTGAGTTTCTGCCATATTCATCGGATTACACTCCGCCCTTACTTGTTCGTGAAGATCGTGCGCGCGAGGATATTCAATCCCAGCACCGCGAGCGTGATCAGGAAGACGCCGGCCCACGCAAGCGATTGCCACTGCGCGAACGGGCTCATCGCAAACTTGTAGATCGTGACCGGCAGGTTCGCGACCGGCTGGCCCATGTCCATCGAGAAGAACTGATTTGACAACGCCGTGAAGAGCAGCGGCGCGGTTTCGCCTGCGATACGCGCCACGCCGAGCAACACACCGGTGACGATACCCGCGATGGAAGCCTTCAGCGTGATCGACAGCACCATCTTCCACTTCGGCGTGCCGAGTGCGAAGGCGGCTTCACGCAGCGCATTCGGCACGAGTTTCAGCATGTTTTCCGTGGTGCGGATCACAATTGGAATCTGCAATAAGGCAAGTGCGAACACACCGGCCCAGCCACTGAAGTGGCCCATCTTCGCGACGACCAGCGCATACACGAACAGACCCACCACGATCGAAGGCGCCGACAACAGAATGTCGTTGATAAAGCGCGTGATGCTCGCGAGCCAGCCCTTCTGCCCATATTCGGCGAGATAGACGCCCGCCAGAATGCCAATCGGCGTGCCGACGAACGTGGCGAGCCCAACCAGCATCAAACTGCCGACAATCGCGTTGGCGAGGCCACCGCCGTCGGTGTTAGGCGGCGGCGTGGATTGCGTGAACAGTTCCACCGACAAGCCGCCGACACCCAGGCGCAAGGTCGTGTACAGAATCCAGATCAGCCACACCAGGCCGAACGCCATCGCGGCGAGCGACATGGTCAGCGCGATCGCGTTCTTCATGCGGCGGCGGCCTTGCAGACGCACGCGCATGGCTTCGAGCGCGGCGGCGTCGGTCGAACCCGGCATATTCAAAGTGGGCTGGCTCATTTCGCGCCCTCCCCTTTTTCGAGGCGAAGCAGCATGACTTTGGAGATCGCCAGCACGATGAAAGTGATCACGAACAGAATGAGGCCGAGCTCCATCAACGCCGACGTATGCAGGCCCGGATCCGCTTCGGCGAATTCGTTGGCGAGCGCCGACGTAATGCTGTTGCCCGGCGAAAAGAGTGAGACGTTATCGAGCAGATTGGTGTTGCCGATCACGAACGTGACCGCCATGGTCTCGCCGAGCGCGCGGCCGAGACCCAGCATGACGCCGCCGATCACGCCGCTCTTCGTAAAGGGCAGCACGATCTTCCACATCACTTCCCACGTCGTGCAGCCGATGCCGTACGCCGACTCTTTCAGCAACACCGGCGTGACTTCGAACACGTCGCGCATCACCGAGGCGATGTACGGAATGATCATGATCGCGAGAATCACGCCCGCGCACAAAATGCCGATGCCGATCGGCGCGCCCTGAAACAGCGCACCCACTACCGGAATGCCGCCGAGCACCACGCCGAGCGGCTTTTCGAAATACGTCGCGAAGATCGGCGCGAACACGAGCAGACCCCACATGCCGTACACGATCGACGGAATCGCGGCGAGCAGTTCGATCGCGATACCGAGCGGCCGGCGCAGCCACGCGGGCGCGAGTTCGGTCAGGAAAAGCGCGATGCCGAAGCTCACAGGCACCGCGATGATGAGTGCAATGATCGAGGTGGCGATCGTGCCGTAGATCGGCACCAGTGCGCCAAATTGCTTGCTGGGTGGATCCCAGTCGGCGGTCCACAGGAAGCTGAGACCGAACTGCCTGATCGACGGCATGGACGCGACGATCAGCGAAACAATGATGCCGCCGAGCAGCAACAAGGTGATGACGGCGGCGAGGCGCGCGAGACCGCCGAAGATCACGTCGCCGGCACGGCCAGGCGCTTTCTGCTGCGATGCGCTGCCGGGCGGGGTCGACCTGCTCGCGCCGGACGCTAATTGGATATCGGACATGAGAGCCTGATGGATCTGTTTCCAGTTGCCGTATGACACGTGTCGTGCGGCCGGTAATGCCGAGGGTTAAAGCCATTGGCCGTCCTCACATGAGGACGGCCAACGTGTTACGTACTGCTGATGCTGACCGCCTGACTTACTCGGCGATTGCCTTGCCCGAAGCGTCCTTCACCTTTGCCTTCCATTGCGTGCGGATTTCCGCCACGACCGAATCCGGCAGCGAGATGTAATCCAGATCGTTCGCAGCTTGCGTGCCGTTCTTGAATGCCCAGTCGAAGAACTTCAGCGTTTCCGTTCCTTGCGCCGGCTTGTCCTGCGCCGTGTGCAACAGCACGAACGTCGCGCCGACGATCGGCCATGCGTTCTTGCCCGGCTCGTTCGTCAGGATCTGGTAGAACGACTTCGACCAGTCCGCGCCTGCTGCCGCTGCCTTGAAGGTGTCCGTTTTCGGCTCGACCACCGTGCCCGACGAGTTCTTCAGCGCGACGTACGTCATGTGGTTCTGCTTCGCATACGCCCATTCCACGTAGCCGATTGCGCCCGGCAGACGTTGCACGAAGGCTGCAACGCCGTCGTTGCCCTTGCCGCCCGTGCCCGTCGGCCAGTTGACCGTCGAACCTTCACCGACTTTCGACTTCCAGTCCGCGTTGACCTTCGACAGATAGTTCGTCCAGATGAAGCTGGTGCCCGAACCATCGGCGCGGCGAACCACGGCGATGTCGGTATCCGGCAGCTTGACCTTCGGGTTCAGTGCAACGATCGCCGGATCGTTCCACTTCTTGATCTTGCCCAGGTAGATGTCGCCGAGCACTTCGCCCGACAGCGTCAGTTCAGCCGGCTTCACGCCCGGCACGTTGACGACCGGCACCACGCCGCCGACCACCGTCGGGAACTGGAACAGGCCTTCCTTGGCGAGTTCGTCGTCCTTCAGCGGAGCGTCCGAACCGGCGAAGTCGACGGTCTTCGCGACGATCTGCTTCACGCCACCCGACGAACCGATACCCTGATAGTTAACCTTGCCGCCACCGGACTTCTGATAGGCGTCGGCCCACTTCGTGTAAATCGGTGCTGCGAAGGTGCTGCCCGCGCCGGTGATGTCTGCGGCTTGCGCTGCGATCGCGAAAAGCGCGCCAGCGACGCCAGCGAACACGGTTTGCATCAATTTCATGAGACCTCCAAGGTGTGAGCGGTGTGAGCGAGTAACACGAACACCGCGAAGCTTAGGGTCTCTTTGTGACAGTAACGTGACTAACCGTGAAACGGATGTGACAGTGGGATTACTAGGGTGAAAGGCTTTTGGGGTGGGGAATTGCCGGTTTTGCTGAACTGGGCGGCTTCGTTCTACAGATTAGACGAAAAAGATGGGGCGCGAACGTTTGCGCGTGGAAGGCGGGGTGGGGAAAGGTTCAGATATGTGGCCCGCATGACGCCGATTGGTTTGGCGGGTTTGGCGGGTTTGGCGGGTTTGGCGGGTTTGGCGGGTTTGGCGGGTTTGGCGGCGGGACGATATTGCCATGTCCCGCCGCGCTGCACTAATAAGGCGCGCAGCTTACGCCGTAGCCAGCTTCACGGCGCTGGCAATCGATTCCGCATGATGAACCGCGTCGGCGACATTTTCCGCTTCCACCATCACGCGCAACACCGGCTCGGTGCCAGACGCGCGGATCAGCACGCGGCCGCGGCCGTTCAGCGCGTCTTCGGCCTTGGCAATGGCGCGGCGAATCACGTCGCTGCCTTTCCAATCCGCGTCGGGCTTCATCCGCACGTTGATCAGCTTTTGCGGGAACAGCGTGACGCCCTCGAGCAGATCAGCGAGCGTCTTGTCGCTGCGCTTCATGGCCGCCAGCACCAGCAACGCGGAGACGATGCCGTCGCCGGTGGAATGGCGGTCGAGCGACAGAATATGGCCGGAGCCTTCGGCCCCGAGCTGCCAGCCGTGCTCGCGCAACTGTTCGAGCACGTAACGGTCGCCGACCGCCGCGCGGACGAACTTCACGCCGGCCTTCTGCAGCGCGACTTCCACCGCCATGTTCGTCATCAAGGTGCCGACCGCGCCCTCCACCTTGCCCTCGGTCGCAATACGGTCCTTGACGAGGATGTACAGCAACTCATCGCCGTTATAGAGCCGGCCCGCGGCATCGACCACCTGCAGACGGTCGGCGTCGCCGTCGAGCGCGATGCCGAGATCGGCATGGTTCGCTCGCACGGCGCGCACCAGCGCATCCGGCGCGGTCGCGCCAACTCCGTCGTTGATGTTGAAGCCGTTCGGCGCAACACCGATCGGAATCACGTCGGCGCCCAGTTCATGGAAGACGTGCGGCGCGACGTCATACGCGGCGCCGTGCGCGCAGTCGACCACCAGCTTCAGCCCACGCAGGTCGAACGCAGCCGGGAAAGTGCTCTTGCAGAATTCGATGTAGCGGCCCGCCGCGTCGTCCAGACGCCGTGCCTTGCCGAGTTGCTCGGATGCCGCACAGTTCAGCGGCTGATCGAGTTGCTCTTCGATCTGTGCTTCCACTTCGTCCGGCAACTTGTTGCCGTCGGCGGAGAAAAATTTGATGCCGTTGTCGTAGTACGGGTTATGCGACGCGCTGATCACCACGCCCGCGGCCAGCCGCAACGCGCGTGTGAGGTAGGCGATGCCGGGGGTCGGCATCGGGCCGGCCAGCATCACGTCCACACCTGCCGCGGAGAAGCCCGCTTCCAGCGCCGCTTCGAGCATATAGCCCGACACCCGCGTGTCTTTGCCGATCAGCACGGTTGGCCGCGTGCCCGTCCTCGCCCAGCGGTCCCCGCCCACCAGCACCTTGCCGGCCGCGTAACCGAGCCGCAATACAAATTCCGGCGTGATAGGTCCTTCGCCGACTTTGCCCCGAATGCCGTCCGTTCCGAAATAACGACGTGCCATGTTTTATATTCCTCCTTGGCTTGTGGGCTCAGCCGCGCGCGCGACTGTGATTCGCCGCTTCGCGCATGGCTGCCCAGACTTTCAATGCATCTACTGTTTGCGCGACGTCGTGCACGCGCAGAATCGCAGCGCCCCGTTCAGCAGCGCACACCGCCGCTGCAATACTGCCCGCGACGCGTTCAGGCGCCGGCCGCCCCACCACCGCGCCGATCATCGACTTGCGCGACATGCCGGCAAGAATGGGATACGGCGGCTCGGCTCGCGGCGCCGTATCCGGCAGGTGGGCAAGCAGCGCATAATTGTGCTCGACCACGGCCTTGCCGAACCCGAAACCTGGATCCACGCTGATGCGAGCACGCGCGATGCCAGCCTGTTCAAGCGTTGCGACGCGCTCCTCCAGAAATTCCCGAACGGCACTCACCACGTCATCATAGAGAGGCTCGCCGAGTTGCATGGTCTGCGGCTCACCGAGCATATGCATGACGCACAGGCCGCATTGGCTGTCGCGCACGGCGTCGATTGCGCCGGCCATCCGGAAGCCCCAGATGTCATTGATCAGATCGGCGCCCGCGGCCAATGCGTGGCGCATCACTTCAGGCTTGTATGTGTCGACCGACAGCGGCACATTCGCGCCGCGCAATTGCTCGACGAGAGGGATCACCCGCTCGAGTTCTTCGTCGAGCGGCACTGGCGGCGCACCGGGCCGCGTCGATTCGCCGCCGATGTCGATGATGTCCGCGCCGTCGAGCATCATACGCTCGGCCTGGCGCAACGCATCGCCGCGCATCGCGTATTTGCCGCCATCGGAAAAAGAATCGGGTGTGACGTTCAGAATGCCCATGACCAACGGGCGTTCAAAGGTCAGCTTGAAACGGCCACACTGCAACGGTTCCGGAACTGGTAAAGCAGAAAATTCGACTTTCGACACGAGGAGATACTTCACGCAAACGAATAAATGCAAAACGGGCCGGTGTGAAAACACACCGGCCCGCACTTTCTAGTGGTCGCCGATCAGGCCGGAGCTGTTGCGCTACCCGGCTTGACCTCGGTACCCGGGCTGCCGCCCGATGAGGCGTCGCTTGCCGACGGCGGCGAGCTTTTCGGCGAGCGCGGCGGACGGCCAGCCATGATGTCGTTGATCTGATCGGCGTCGATCGTTTCCCACTCCATCAGTGCGGCGGTCATTGCCTCGACCTTATCGCGGTTCTCGTCCAGCAGGCGCTTCGCGAGGTTGTACTGCTCGTCCAGCACGCGGCGGATTTCGGCATCGACCTTCTGCTGCGTCGCTTCCGAAATGGTGCGAGTGAAGCCTCGGCCAAACGGCGTCGCGTCGTTTTCGTCGTCGACGTAGACCATTGGTCCGAGCGCATCCGTCATGCCGAAGCGGGCCACCATGGCGCGCGCCGTTTGCGTCGCCTTGTTGAAGTCGTCCGACGCGCCGGTGCTGATCAGGTTCAGGAACAACTCTTCCGCAACGCGGCCACCGAACAGGATCGCGAGACGATCCAGCAGGTAGTCCTTCGAATACGTTTCGTTGTCATGCTCCGGCAACTGCCACGTCACGCCCAGCGCACGGCCGCGCGGAATGATCGTAACCTTGTGCACCGGATCAGCCTTTGGCAGGAGCTTGGCGATCACCGCATGGCCCGACTCGTGGTACGCCGTTGCGCGCTTCGATTCTTCGCGAATCACGGCAGACTTGCGCTCCGGACCCATGAAGATCTTGTCCTTCGCGTCTTCGAAGTCCGTCATTTCGACGATGCGCTTGCCGCGGCGAGCCGCGAACAAGGCCGCTTCGTTCACGAGGTTCGCGAGATCGGCGCCCGAGAAGCCCGGCGTGCCACGTGCGATCACTGCTGCATCGACGTCGTTCGAAATCGGCACCTTGCGCAGGTGGACCTTCATGATGTGTTCACGGCCGCGAATGTCCGGCAGACCGACATACACCTGACGGTCGAAACGGCCCGGACGCAACAGCGCCTTGTCGAGCACGTCCGAACGGTTGGTTGCAGCGATCACGATCACGCCCGAGTTCGCTTCGAAGCCGTCCATCTCGACGAGCATCTGGTTCAGCGTCTGTTCGCGTTCGTCGTTACCGCCGCCCATGCCGGCACCGCGATGACGGCCAACCGCGTCGATTTCGTCGATGAACACGATGCATGGCGCATGCTTCTTGGCTTGCTCGAACATATCGCGAACACGAGCCGCACCGACACCCACGAACATTTCAACGAAGTCCGAACCCGAGATGCTGAAGAACGGCACTTTCGCTTCACCGGCGATAGCACGTGCCAGCAGCGTCTTACCGGTTCCCGGCGGCCCGACCAGCAGCACACCACGCGGAATACGGCCGCCCAGTTTCTGAAATTTCTGCGGATCGCGCAGGAAGTCGACCAGTTCGGAGACTTCTTCCTTGGCTTCGTCGCAACCGGCGACGTCGGTGAAATTGATTGCGTTGTTGTTTTCGTCGATCAGACGTGCACGGGATTTACCGAACGAGAACGCACCGCCTTTCCCGCCTCCCTGCATCTGTCGCATCATGTAGAACCAGAAACCGATGATCAGGATCGTCGGCCCGAGGTAATACAGTGCGGACACAAGCGCATTGGGTTCGTCATCAGCCTTGCCGCTCACCTGAACGCCGTACTTCATCAGATCGCCGACCATCCAGATGTCGCCGGGCGACACGATCTGGTACTTCTGGCCGTCTGCTGGAGTGACCGTGAGGTTCCGCCCCTGGACAATGACGTTCTTGACTTTGCCGTTCTTTGCGTCGTCCATGAACTGCGAATAGGAAACGCCTTCCTGGACACGGGGCTTGTCGAACTGCTTGAACACCGTAAACAGCACCAGTGCGATAACCAGCCACACTGCTGCTTTCGAAAACATATTGTTGTTCAAAGCACCACTCCTTCACTTAGACGGGCGCCTACATTTGCCTTGCGGCACCACGAAAGCATTCTAATCCAGTCCGCAGACCCCTGCCATAAGGTTTCACTACCACAGAAATAGGACAGCGTGCCATTGCAGCACCCGTTTCTGAAGTCGTGATCGCATTAACGGCAGATGCGGAACCTTCCTGCAGCGCCTCTATGCGGGCCGCTTGAGATGCTTACCCAAAATAAACGTTTCTGACGATTTGTCCCGCGACGCTTTCGGCTTGCGGGCCCCCACTACCTTGAACTGATGCTTGAACTTTTCGACAATCTGGCTGTAACCGCTGCCGTGAAAACATTTGACTAAAAGGGCACCATCCGGTTTCAGGTGATTTTGTGAGAATTCCAGCGCGAGATCGCATAGGTGCTCGATTCGCGCGGCATCCGCCACCGCCACTCCCGACAGGTTGGGCGCCATATCCGAAATTACAAGATCTACCTGACGTTCGCCGACCAATTCTTCCAGTTGCGCCAGAACCGAGTCTTCGCGGAAGTCACCCTGAATGAAGTGAACGTCGGCGACCGGCTCCATTGGCAGCAGGTCGAGCGCGATGATCGTGCCGTCGATCCCGCCTTCGCGCTCGGCGTCGCGTTGGGCGCCCTTGGCAAGTTTGTTGCGCGCATACTGGCTCCAGCTACCCGGCGTCGAGCCAAGGTCGACGATGACCTGCCCCGGGCGGATCAGCTTGTCCTGTTCGTCGATTTCCTTGAGTTTGTAGGCCGCGCGGGCGCGATAGCCCTCCCGCTGCGCCATTTTTACGTACGGATCGTTGATGTGGTCATGCAGCCACGCGGTGTTGAACTTGTTTTTTGCCATTAAACGTTGAACTCTTGCTGCGTGATGTCACGCTTTAGCGGATAATACGCGGTTAATTCGCGCGGCCACCGCCAAAACTGGCGGCCATCCGCGATTCTGTTGTTCTGACGCGCCGCCCTGCCGAATCGCCTCGATCAAGTCAATCGAACGACTGTACCGGGGAACGCAGGTGCCGCCATTTTAGTCGAGTCTCCCACTTTCCATGCCCGCCCTCAAAGTCTCTTCCGACCAACGCGCCGAGTTGCGCTCCCAGGCACATGCGCTCAAACCGGTCGTACTCGTCGGCGCCGAAGGCTTGACCGACGCCGTGCTCTCCGAGATCAAGGTCCACCTTGGCGCTCATCAGCTCATCAAAATCCGCGTGTTCGGCGACGAGCGCGAAGCGCGCCTTGCGATCTACGAAGAAATCTGTGACAAGCTGAACGCCGCGCCGATCCAGCATATCGGCAAGCTGCTGGTGATCTGGAAGCCGGAAGCCACACAGCCGGCGGTGAAGGCCAAACGCGGCGCACTGCCGAGCGCGCGCGAAGCCGCTGTGGAAGCCAAACCGGGCAAAGGCCGCGCGCCACGCGTCGTAACGGTCGTCAAGCCCAGCGAAATCCCGATGCGCAAACCGAAGGCAAAAGCAGTCGTGGTGCGCGGCAATGAACGTGTTACCCAAGGCGGCAACATCAAGCGCGCCAAGAAGCGCCAAAGCAGCGCGAAGCGCGCGCATCAGTCGTCGAAATAAGCGATTGATGAGAGGTGCGGGCGAGTCCCGCATCTCGGCGTTGCCTGCCGAACGCGTCTTTCAAGCTCAACATCGTGCTCAGCGAAAGAAACCGCCGCCGAGTCGATTTGCCCAGACGCTGCGAAGCGCCCCACTGGTTCGCAACGTCAGCCAGTGACCTTGCCCGCTGTGTTGCGGGTACCTTGCTCCGCCGCCGCAACACCTGCGCCCGCAGGTAACTTCCACACGAGCGCCACGCCCAGCAGGCTTTCGATCAGATAAAACAGACTCGACACGCCGTGCAGGATGCCAAAGCGCGTCGCATAAGCCGAATGGCCGACGTCGCTGCCCGCTTCGAGCGCGGCGATGCGCATGGCATTCATGAACGGCTGCAACGCGAAGTAGCCAACGAGCACGCAAACGAGCATGCCGGCGATCAGCCAGCGCAAGCGTCGATAGGCATCGCCGCCGCGGCGAACCAGTACGTTCGCAAGACCGAGCAGCAAAATGCCGCACACCGCACCCAGCACGCCTTCAATGCGAAACAGTTGCGCCGCGACCGCGCCCGCCGTCACTCGGTCGAGCGAGCTGAACAGCACGGGTGCAACGGCATAGCCGATAGTCAGCAGACTACCGACCCACACCACCGTCAATAACCGGAACAATCGATGCGGCATCTGGGGCACCAGGGGCGCGTTCAAACGTAGCTGACTGCGATGATTTCGTATTCGCGCACGCCGCCCGGTGCCTGCACGGACGCAACGTCGCCTTCCGACTTGCCGATCAAGGCACGCGCGATCGGCGAGCTGATCGAGATCAGGCCATGATCGATGTCCGCTTCGTCGTCGCCGACGATCTGATATTTGACGGACGCGCCCGAATCCAGGTCTTCCAGTTCCACCGTTGCACCGAACACCACGCGACCGTCCGCTTCCACCGCTGACGGGTCGATCACTTGCGCACCGGCCAGCTTCGATTCGATTTCGGCGATACGGCCTTCGATGAAGCCCTGCTTTTCCTTCGCCGCGTCGTACTCTGCATTTTCCGACAGATCGCCCTGGGCACGCGCTTCCGCGATCGAATTGATCACCGAGGGACGCTCAACCGATTTCAGGCGCTGCAATTCATCGCGCAACATTTCCGCGCCGCGCTTAGTCAATGGAACAGTGCTCATAAACAACTCTATGCAAAAAACAGCCGTAAAAAAAATCACCGCGGTTAAGTGCATTCCGCGGGGGCCAGAGCGCCGGGCAAAACCCGGTGCCAAGCACCTGCGGAACGCCGCTTAACCGCGGCACTTACATCTTGGACAGGTATTCGAAGCCTTAGTTTAGGCGAGCGTGGAGGCCTTGTAAATCATAGACTTCCAGGTCCTTCAAATAGCGCAAACCTTCCACTGCGGCCCGCGCGCCGGACATGGTCGTGTAGTACGTGACCTTGTTCGCCTGGGCGCTCATGCGGATCGAACGCGAATCGGCGATCGCGGCGCGGGTTTCGTCGACGGTCGTGAAGACCAGCGCGATCTCACCATTCTTGATCATGTCGACGATGTGCGGACGGCCGTCCTTCACCTTGTTGACGACCTTGACCGGCACACCGGCCGCTTCGATGGCCGCGGCCGTACCCTTGGTCGCGACGATCGGATAACCGAGTTCGTGCAGCATGCGTGCGACTTCGACGGCCTTCGGCTTATCGGCGTCCATCACAGTCAACAGCACCGTGCCCGACTCCGGCAAACGCGAACCCGCCGCGAGTTGCGACTTGAACAAGGCTTCGCCGAAGGTCTGACCCACGCCCATCACTTCGCCGGTCGAACGCATTTCCGGTCCGAGCACCGGATCGACTGCCGGGAACTTGACGAACGGGAACACGGCTTCCTTCACGCTGAAGTACGGCGGGTCGATCTCTTTCGTCACGCCTTGCTGCGCCAGCGTCTGGCCGACCATTGCACGCGCGGCGATTTTCGCGAGCGGCAGGCTGGTCGCCTTCGACACGTACGGCACCGTACGCGAAGCACGAGGATTCACTTCGAGCACGTAGATGATGTCTTCTTTCGAACCGTCCGCCTGCGGCACCTGCTGGATCGCGAACTGCACGTTCATCAGGCCGACCACGTTCAGCGCCTTCGCCATTGCGCCCGTTTGACGCTTCAGTTCCGCGACGGTTTCCTTCGACAGCGAATACGGCGGCAGCGAGCACGCCGAGTCGCCCGAGTGCACGCCAGCCTGTTCGATGTGCTCCATCACGCCGCCGATGAAAACGGCTTCACCGTCGGAGATGCAATCCACGTCGCATTCGATCGCGTCGTTCAGGAAGCGGTCGAGCAGCACCGGCGAGTCGTTCGACACCTTCACGGCCTCGCGCATGTAGCGCTCGAGGTCGCGCGGCTCGTGGACGATTTCCATCGCTCGGCCACCCAACACGTACGACGGACGCACCACCAGCGGATAGCCGATTTCGTCGGCGAGCTTGAGCGCTTCGTCTTCGGCGCGCGCGGTGCGATTCGGCGGCTGACGCAGACCGAGGTCCTGCAGCAGCTTCTGGAAACGCTCGCGGTCTTCCGCGGCGTCGATCATGTCCGGCGACGTGCCGACGATCGGCACACCGTTCGCTTCGAGATCGAGCGCGAGCTTCAACGGCGTTTGACCACCGTATTGCACGATCACCCCGACGGGCTTTTCCTTGTCGACGATTTCGAGCACGTCTTCAAGCGTCAGCGATTCGAAGTACAGACGATCGGACGTGTCGTAGTCGGTCGAAACGGTTTCAGGGTTGCAGTTGACCATGATCGTTTCGTAGCCGTCTTCGCGCATGGCGAGCGCGGCGTGCACGCAGCAGTAGTCGAACTCGATGCCCTGCCCGATCCGGTTCGGGCCACCGCCCAGCACCATGATCTTCTTGTTGTTGGTCGGGTTCGCTTCGCACTCTTCCTCATAGGTCGAGTACATGTAAGCGGTTTTCGTGGCGAACTCGGCCGCGCAGGTGTCGACGCGCTTGTACACCGGGCGCACGTTCAACTCGATACGGCGTTGACGCACTTCCGCAGGCTTCGCGCCGAGCAGTTTCGCGAGACGCCGATCCGAGAAGCCGCTTTGCTTCAGGTACTTCAGCTCTTCCTTCGAAAGGCTCCCGAGTGTGCGGCCGGCCAGCGCCTTTTCCTTCAGGATGATCTGTTCGATCTGCGCGAGGAACCACGGGTCGATCGAGGTTTCCTCGAAAATCTCTTCAGCCGTCATGCCGACACGGAACGCGTCGCCCACGTACCAGATACGATCCGGGCCGGCTTCGCCGATCTCGCGGATGATCTCGTCACGGTTGTCGGTCTTTTCGTCCAGACCGTCCACGCCGACTTCGAGACCGCGCAGCGCCTTCTGGAACGACTCCTGGAAGGTGCGGCCGATTGCCATCACTTCGCCGACCGACTTCATTTGCGTGGTCAGACGCGAATCGGCTTCGCGGAATTTTTCGAACGCGAAACGCGGGATCTTGGTGACGACGTAGTCGATCGTCGGTTCGAACGACGCCGGGGTCTGGCCGCCGGTGATTTCGTTCTTCAATTCGTCCAGCGTGTAGCCGACGGCGAGCTTGGCCGCGACCTTGGCGATCGGGAAACCCGTTGCCTTCGAAGCCAATGCCGACGAACGCGACACACGCGGATTCATTTCGATCACGATCATCCGGCCGTCTTTCGGATTGATCGAGAACTGCACGTTCGAACCGCCGGTGTCGACGCCGATCTCGCGCAGCACCGCGAGCGATGCGTTCCGCAGGACCTGATATTCCTTGTCGGTGAGCGTTTGCGCCGGGGCAACCGTGATCGAGTCGCCGGTGTGGATGCCCATCGGGTCCAGGTTTTCGATCGAGCAGACGATGATGCAGTTGTCCTTCCTGTCGCGGACCACTTCCATCTCGTACTCTTTCCAGCCGAGCAGCGACTCTTCGATCAGCAGTTCGCGCGTGGGCGACAGGTCGAGACCGCGCTTGCAGATCTCTTCGAACTCGTCGCGGTTATACGCGATACCGCCGCCCGAGCCGCCCAGCGTGAACGACGGACGAATCACCACCGGATAACCGCCGCTGCCGGTTTGCGCGGCGATGTCGGCCTGCACCTGCAGCGCTTCTTCCATGGAATGCGCGGTGCCCGATTTGGCCGAACCGAGGCCGATCTTGGTCATCGCGTCTTTGAACTTCTGGCGGTCTTCCGCCTTGTCGATCGCTTCCGGCGACGCGCCGATCAGTTCGACCTTGTACTTTTCCAGCACGCCGTGCGCGTGCAGATCGAGCGCGCAGTTCAGCGCGGTCTGGCCGCCCATCGTCGGCAGGATCGCGTCCGGGCGCTCCTTCGCGATAATGCGCTCGACCACTTCCCACGTGATCGGCTCGATGTAGGTCACGTCGGCCGTGTTCGGGTCGGTCATGATCGTCGCCGGATTGCTGTTGACGAGAATGACCTTGTAGCCTTCCTCACGCAGCGCCTTGCATGCCTGCGCGCCCGAGTAGTCGAACTCGCACGCCTGGCCGATGATGATCGGACCCGCGCCGATGATGAGGATGCTCTTGATGTCTGTCCGCTTGGGCATAACGCTCTCGCTAATGTATTCCTGAATTCTTTCCGTCGGCGCGCGCTGCTGTTACGCTGCGCGCGCTCTGCTCTGTCTGGTCCGGCTCGCCGCGTGTTCGCCGCGTGTTGGTCGCGTGTTCGTCGCGCATACGCCGCTTGTGCGTCGATCACGCGCGGCGCGGCGCGAGCCGTGCGCCGCCGAGACTTTGATGCTGCTTTATGCCGCAGCGGTCTTGCCGGCCTTCTTCGTGTCCATCAACGCCGTGAAGCGGTCGAACAGATAGGCGATGTCATGCGGGCCAGGCGACGCTTCCGGGTGACCCTGGAAGCAGAACGCCGGCTTGTCGGTCAGCGCGAAGCCCTGCAGCGTGCCGTCGAACAGCGAGACGTGCGTGGCGCGGGCGTTGGCGGGCAACGTGTCGGCGTCGACCGCGAAGCCGTGGTTCTGCGACGTGATCACCACACGGCCGTTGTCCAGATCTTTCACAGGATGGTTCGCGCCGTGGTGGCCAGTCTTCATCTTCATGGTCTTGGCGCCGACCGCGAGGCCCATGATCTGATGGCCGAGGCAGATGCCGAAGGTCGGAATGCCACGCTCGATCAGCTCCTTCGTGGCGCGAATCGCGTAGTCGCACGGTTCCGGATCGCCCGGGCCGTTCGACAGGAATACGCCGTCCGGATTGAGCGCGAGCGCGTCGGCCGCAGTGGCTTGCGCCGGCAGCACCGTGACGTGGCAGCCGCGTTCAGCCAGCATGCGCAGGATGTTGTACTTGACGCCGTAATCGAACGCCACGACGCGGTACTTCGGCGCGGTTTGCGTTCCGTAGCCCTCGCCCAGACGCCATTCGGTCTGCGCCCACTCGTACGATTCCTTCGTCGACACGACCTTCGCGAGGTCCATGCCCGCGAGGCCCGGGAACGAGCGTGCGAGTTCGATGGCGCGGGCTTCGTCGTCCGAACCGGCGAGGATCGCGCCGTTCTGCGCACCCTTGTCGCGCAGAACGCGAGTCAGCATGCGGGTATCGAGACCGGCGATGGCGACCACGCCTTCGTCCTGCAGATATTGCTGGAGCGTGCGCTCCATGCGGAAGTTCGACGCGAGAACCGGCAGATCACGAATGATCAGGCCGGCGGCATGGACTTTCGTTGCTTCGACGTCTTCGGCGTTCACGCCGACGTTGCCGATATGCGGATACGTGAGGGTCACGATCTGGCGCGCGTAGCTCGGGTCAGTCAGGATTTCCTGATAGCCGGTGATAGCGGTGTTGAACACGACTTCGCCGATGGTATGCCCGGGGGCGCCGATCGAGTAACCACGAAAGACCGTGCCGTCGGCGAGCGCGAGCAGAGCGGGAGAAAATGACGGCAACACGGGAGACTCCTTGGGGAACACCCTGTTGCCGACCTGTCTATCCGACTGCGAGCCGCAGCGAGACGCATCCGGGATGCGCGCGCAGACTCGCTCGCGAACTGCCGTTGACGTTGCAAGGGGCGCGATGGGTCCATTGTGTGGACGGATCGGCTGGGGGCGAAGCCCTGCTTGCTACGCCAGTGGCGCGCGGCGGATGAACGGTATGGGAGAGGTAGGCGCTAGGGTGCGGGTTGATAAGCTCAAACCTTGAAATTATAGCGTGAAAACGCCCTTCCGTCCAAATCCGAGATGGCAAGCGAGCTTGGGAAAGCACGCCTGAAAGCCGCTCAAAGCCTCGCTGCGTCTGGCGCGGCCGACATTCGACATAATTTCCACGGGTTCGAATCGGGATAGTCCAAGCCTGGTGTCGACGGTCACCAGAATTACTCCGGCGGACTGCTCAGAGTGGCGAATCGACGCGGCTGGCAGCATCGAGGCGTGCTCGAGACAGTGTTTAGCGAACTCAAGCTTCCTGTTCGAGGTGGACTTCAGGCGGACACAGCTGTTTTTTGCGGCCAGGCAATACGTACCAGATCGCGCTCAGCATCTGCAGCGCGACCAGAATGCCCCACGCGGTCAAATGCGCGGCCGCCGGGTAATGGCCACCACTCGCCGGCCAACGTGAAAGCACCGCGCCCACGCCGATCTGGAAGCCGAAAATCAGCAGGAAGATGATCAACGTCAGTGTGGTGTTCACCCGGCCGATCATCTGCGCGGGGAAGTGCCGGGCCATGACCGCGTAGCTGAGAATGCCCGTGCCACCAAAGATCCCGTACGCCGCCCACAAGAGAGCCGCGGGCAGCGGCGCCTTGAACATGATCAGCAACTGCGTCAGCACATACAGCGCCATGCCGACGCCGCAAAACGCATGGAGCGAGATGCCGCGCCGCTCGAGACCGCGCGCCGCCGCGCCGAAGCCCACGCAGCCGGCCATCATCGCGAAGCCGAGAACCGACACGAGCGCTGCCGCCTCGCGCGGCCCGAAGCCCTGCACGTCACGCAACCACGCGCCGACCCAAAGCGACTGCATTGCATAGAAGACGCCTTGCGTGACGACCGAGAACGACGCGATCTTCCAGAACGCCGCGCTGCGCAAAATATGCAGCGTGCCTTTGAACTGCGCGCCGAGACTCGCCTGGTGATGGGTTTCCTTCGTGTCCGGAGCGAGCGTCCATTGCGCCAGCGCGACGAGCACGGTCAGCAAGCCCAGCCCGACGCAGACCATGCGCCAACTGGCAAACGTCAGCACCCACGTCAGCGGCGAGCCGACCATCACGCCGCCGAAGCCGCCGATCGCCATCACCAGTCCGTTCATTAAGGGCAGGCGTGCCGGCGCAAAGTGTTGCGCCAATGCCTTGAATGCGGCGCCGAGACAGACGGAGACACCCACGCCGATCAGCAGCCGCCCCGCCATCATCGCGCCGACGCCCTGCGCGGCGCCGAACACACCGATGCCGAGCGCGGCAAACAGCAGCGTGGCGGCCGTGACCCGCCGCGCGCCGAAGTGATCGAGCAGGACGCCGGCTGGAATCTGAGCGCCCGCAAAGCCAAGAAAATAGAGACTGGTGAGCAAGCCCAGATCAGCCGCCGACAAGCCGAGATCACGGGTAATGAACGGCGCAAAGCCGAGGTTGACGCCGCGAAACACGTAGGAAACGAAATAACCGGCGGAAAACAGCAAAAAGACGCGCAGCTGGGTCGACGACATAAGCTCCTGGATCAGGCGGCTGGCCGGATCAATTTGATCCAAAGCACGAACGATAAAGGAAAAGCGCCGGCTTTACCCAAAATGATCTGCAGAATGAAAAACGCCGTCACCACAGGTGACGGCGTTGGAAAAAGCACGGTGCGTGATCGGAGCGCAATTCATGCGCTGCCCCCGCAACGCATGTGGTCACTACCGTGTGAGCCGCTATTGGTCTACTTACCCTTCTTCGCGTTGGCCGCGGTCTTCGGGCGGCTCTCTGCCGCAGCCTTCGACGCCTTGCTGGACGTGGAAGCCGATACCTTGGTCACCTTGCCCTTACTGGCGCTCGATGCCGTCGGCTTGCTGACTTTGCCTGCCGGCTCGGAAACCTTCACCACGCCTGACCGGCCACGACCCTTCTTATTATCGTAGCGCGAATCGCTTCTCGTGTCCGCGACACGGGTGCCGATCTTCTCGACGCCGCCGCCCTGCACGTCCGTCGCGATGCGCTCAGGGCCCGGTTCGCTCGGCATGGCCTTGCCGACCGGCACGTGCAGCACGATCACCTGGCCGCGCGAGACACTGTCCCGGTGCGTGCGGTTCCATGCCTTCAACTGACCGATCGACACGCCGTAACGCACGGCAATGGCAGCCATAGTCTGATTGCGGCGCACGCGAATCAGCATCTTGCGCGTGTCGGGGACGTCGGGTTCCATTGCCAGCACCGCGCTTTCAGCCACGTCCGCGCTGATGTCTTCGTCGTCGTCCGAACCGCGCGGCACGACGATCGTGGAGCCGGGTTTCAGGCGCATGCCGACGGGAATCTTGTTCACTTCCATCAGCGTGTCGGCATCGACACCGATTTTCTGCGCGATCGCCGCCGGCGCCGCGCGCTCGGTGACCGTATACGTGGTCCACGACGACAGCGAGCCGGAGTAGGTCTTCAGATTGCGTTCGAACGCGCTCGCGTTGTCGAACGGCAGCAGGATCTGCGGCTGCGTGGCGCCGAGAATGACCGGCTTTCTGAACGACGGATTCAACGAGCGGAACTCGTCCGTGGAGAGATTCGCAAGCTTGGCGGCCATGTCCACGTCGATATCGTGCGAGGTGGTCACCGTCACGAAATACGGGTGGTTCGGAATGGACGGCAGCGCGAGCCCGTACATTTGCGGGTTCATCACGATGTTCTTCACCGCCTGCAGCTTGGGCACGTAGTTACGTGTCTCGTTAGGCATGCGCAGGCTCAGGTAATCAGTCGGCAGACCCGCCGCTTCGTTACGCGCGATCGCGCGCTGCACGTTGCCCTCACCCCAGTTGTACGCCGCGAGCGCCAACTGCCAGTCGCCGAACATGTCATGCAGACGCGACAAATAATCGAGCGCGGCACTGGTCGAGGCCAGCACGTCGCGGCGCTCGTCCTGCCACATGTTCTGCTTGAGATTGTAGGTGCGGCCCGTGCCCGGCATGAACTGCCACATGCCGGCCGCCTTCGCTACCGACAAAGCCTGCGGGCTATACGCCGACTCGATGAACGGCAGCAACGCGAGCTCGGTCGGCATATGGCGCGCTTCGAGCTCTTCGACGATGTGGTACAGGTACTTCTGCGAACGCTCGGTCATGCGTTGCACGTAATCGGGACGCTGCGCATACCAGTTCACCTGCATGTCGACGAGGTCGGTTTGCAGGTCCGGCATCTGGAAACCACGGCGAATACGGCCCCAAAGATCGGCGTCGGCGCTCGTCAACTGCGTGACGGAGCCCTGGTCGACGTTAATCGTTTCTTTGGCGGTGGCGCTCTTGCGAAGGGCGTCGGCTACGGCTTGCTGACTGGCGGGATTTGTTGCGGTGGAAAGGCTACTCGTCGTTGGTCCCTGGCTCGCGCAGGCGGCGAGCGTCAGAACCAGCAACGCACTTAAGATAAATCGCATGAACGTCTCGGCTTCCACAAGGGCTGGAATTTGCAGCCGATAGTACGAAACGGCAACGTTTACGTCAATCGGAAAATTACGAAAAAATCAAGTAAATCTTGGGCTTGGCGAATTTTTCCGATTCTTCGCGTGAACAACACCCTTCATTGGAACGGGTCAACGGAAGCGGTTTTTCCATTCGCGCATCAACGTAAAGGCCGTCAATCGATCGGGCACTTTTTCGTGCAACTGCTCTTGCAGGCTCGCCTGGACTGCCGGATTATCAGCGCGCAAAAACGGATTCACCGCGCGTTCGTGGGCGATCGTGGTGGGCAGCGTCGGCACGCCGCGCGCGCGCAATTCGCTCGCCTTATCCCGCCAGGCTTGCAGTTCAACGTTGGCGGGTTCGCAGGCGAGCGCGAAGCGGATATTCGAGAGCGTGTACTCGTGTGCGCAATGAACCTCGGTCGCGCCGGGCAGCGCGGCAAGCGCGTCCAGCGAAGCGAGCATCTGCTTCGGCGTGCCTTCGAACAGCCGGCCGCAACCGCAGGCGAACAGCGTGTCGCCACAAAAAACGTGCGGCGTGCCGCGCGGGTCGGCCGCCTGAAAGTAAGCGATGTGCCCGCTCGTATGACCTGGCACATCGAGCACGCTCAATTCGAGCGCGGGGGCCGCAATCGACACGTGATCACCATTTTTCAGACGGCGCGTGAGATGCTCGATCGCCTCGCCCGCCGGGCCGTAGACGGGCACGGCCTGGCCGTTCAGCAGATCGGCCACCCCGCCGACGTGGTCTTGATGATGGTGCGTGAGTAAAATAGCGCTCAGCCGCCAACCCCGCTTCGCCAGATAAGCTTGCACGGGGGCGGCCTCACCCGGATCGACGACGACCGCATTGTGTCCGTCGGAGACGACCCAGATGTAATTGTCATCAAACGCCGGGACCGGTACGTACTCGAGCGCATTCATAGGCGACGCATTCTCTGATATGACTGATCGAGCGATTATAGACTGGCCCGCGTGGACCGATTCGCCGCCTGGCCGCTACGTGCTCGAGTGGGAACAGACCCAGCTCGATCGCGTGGTGTCGGACGTGTTCGGTTACCATGCGCTGCAACTCGGCCTGCCGCAGCTCGACGCATTGCGCGAAAACCGCATGCCGTGCCGCGGGCTCGTGCTCGACGCCGCGAGCGGTGCGAGCGCGCCTTACGCTTTTCCGCGCGGGCTGGGGCATGGGCTCAGCAACGGCGCCGCACAAGGCGGACTTGCAGGCCTGCCGGCGCCGGTCGGGCGCAGTGCCGTGTGGTGCGACCTGCTGGACTTGCCGTTCGAAGCACAGAGCGTCGATCTGATCGTGATGCCGCACACGCTGGAATTCACGAGCGACCCTCACCGTCTTCTGCGCGAAGCCGAGCGCGTGCTGATGCCCGAGGGCCAGTTGATTATTTTGGGCTTCAACTCGCTGTCGCTCTGGGGCGCGCGGCAGTCGGTCGGCAAGATGACCGGCCGGCCTTTCGTGCCGGCGGCTGTCGACCTGATTGCCTTCACGCGTCTTAAAGACTGGATCAAACTGCTGGGCTTCGACCTTGAACGCGGTCGCTTCGGCTGCTATCGTCCGCCGCTTGGCAGCGAACAATGGCTGTCGCGCTACGGTTTCATGGAAGCCGCCGGCGACCGCTGGTGGCCGATCTTCGGCGCCACCTACATGATCAAGGCGATCAAGCGCGTGCGCGGCATGCGCCTCATCGGCCCGCTGAAAGTGAAGAAACCCGTCCTCGCCGCAGGCCTCGCGCCCGCCGCCACACCGAATACACGCAACCACACTCAATGACTTCCGATCTCATCGATATTTATACCGACGGCGCCTGCAAGGGCAATCCCGGCCCCGGCGGCTGGGGCGCGCTGCTGCGCTTCGGCGACCAGGAAAAAGAACTGTTCGGCGGTGAACCCAACACCACCAACAACCGCATGGAACTGATGGGCGTGATCGCCGCGCTCGAAGCGCTCAAACGCCCCTGCAAGGCGGTCGTGCACACCGACTCGCAGTACGTGCAGAAAGGCATCAGCGAATGGATCCACGGCTGGAAGAAAAAAGGCTGGATCACCGCCGCCAAGCAGCCGGTGAAGAACGCCGATCTGTGGAAGCGGCTCGACGCGCTCGTCGCGCAACACGAAATCGAATGGCGTTGGGTGCGCGGGCATAATGGCCACCCGGAAAACGAGCGCGCCGATCAGCTGGCCAATCGCGGCGTCGCATCACTCGCGCAGATTTGATTCTTGCTGCGACGGCCGTGCCGGCTAGCCGCGCGTGCCATCTTTTTTTGCTGCAATTTTCTGAGGCAGGCTAATCCGACATGCGTCAACTCATCCTCGATACCGAAACCACCGGCCTGAATCCCCGCACCGGCGACCGGATTCTCGAACTCGGCTGTGTCGAACTGGTGAACCGCCGGCTCACCGGCAACAACCTGCACTTCTATATCAACCCTGAACGCGACAGCGATCCGGGCGCATTGGCCGTTCACGGCCTCACCACCGAATTCCTGAGCGACAAGCCGAAGTTCGGCGAGATCGCCGATCAGTTCCGCGATTTCATCCAGGGCGCGGACCTGATCATTCACAACGCACCGTTCGATATCGGCTTTCTGGATGTCGAGTTCGCCCTGCTCGGCTTGCCGCCGGTGAACACCTACTGCGGCGAAATCATCGACACACTGGCGCGCGCCAAGCAGATGTTCCCTGGCAAGCGCAATTCCCTCGACGCGCTGTGCGATCGCTTCGGCATCAGCAACGCGCACCGCACGCTGCACGGCGCGCTGCTCGACTCGGAACTGCTCGCCGAAGTCTATCTGGCGATGACGCGCGGCCAGGAAAGCCTCGTCATCGACATGCTCGGCGATTCACATGCCGGCGGCGATGCGCGCGCACCGCGTGTCGCGCTCGACTCGCTGGATCTGGTCGTGCTCACCGCCAGCGACGACGAACTGGCCGCGCACCAGGCGGTACTCGACGGTCTCGACAAGGCGATCAAGGGCACGAGCGTGTGGCGACTCGAACCGGCGCCGACCGCGGATGAGCAAACCGCTTAAAAAGTACTGGACGAGTGCAAAAATCCCTGACATAATTCGGCTCTCTTCGGGTGGTTAGCTCAGCGGTAGAGCACTGCCTTCACACGGCAGGGGTCACTGGTTCGATCCCAGTACTACCCACCAGAATTTTGGTGTGTCGATCACCGAAGACTAAAGGGCTTACGCAGAAATGCGTAAGCCCTTTTTCATTTGCGGCCGTCGGTTGCTGTGCGCTGCTGCGAGCTTTTGCTGCACGCCGAAAACCGTATGGAATGCCAGGTAGATCTCGGCGTGCTCTGCAGCGGTTGAGCCACTCGCCTCGCTCCAAACGATTTGCATCGATCAAATCGAAGCAGCGTCACAAGACCTCGCATCGCGCTTTGCCGTCAACACCGAATCTTCGTACGTTTGCGGGCGCCGAATACTGCTGATATAGTTGGCACTCGGGCATTCGCCCCGTCCTTTTTCTTCACTTCATTCGACCACAGGGAGGCGCCACATGTTTGCAATGCGTATCGCCGCCCCTGGCATGGTTTCGCGAGCGTTGTCGCGACCTTAAGTTTCTCAGGTTGCTCATTCGCTGCTCACGCGGTTCCGCCTGAAAAGGCGCTCCGCGCAATTCCCAGACAGTCCGCAGTTCCATCGCCCGTGCATAGCGGCGCGTTTTGACTGTCTCGTCCTTTCGCTTCTGACTGGAACCTCGGTGCGCTCATGCGTCACCGGGTCGTGGCAAATGACCAGAAAAAAACTCGACTTTCGCGGACAGGCCTTCAAGGACGTCCTCGGCTTTACCTTCCATCATTGGGCGCAGCAGCCCTGGCGCATTCTCGTGATTACGGGGCTGGTGCTGCTCTCCGCGTTGGCCGACGTGCTCACGCCGATGTTCGCCGGACGTCTCGTCGACGCCATCGCGTCGGGCGCGGCCAGCAACGCAGTGGCCTGGCACGCGGCAGTGACGGCGTTCTGCGTGCTGAGTGCGCTCGGCCTCGGCGCCACGCTGCTGCGGCAAGGCGTGTACTTCAATATCATCAGGCTCACGCTCAAGATGATGAGCGAGATCGCCGCGAACGCGTTTCATCGGGTGCAACGCTTCTCGACCGACTGGCACGCGAACAGCTTCGCCGGCTCCACGGTGCGCAAGATCACGCGCGGCATGTGGGCGCTCGACCTGCTCAACGACACGCTGCTGATCGCGTTGTTGCCGTCGCTCGTCATGCTGGTCGGCGCCACGACCCTGCTCGGTTGGCGCTGGCCGATGATGGGCGCGGTGGTCGGCATCGGCTCGGTGCTGTATATCGCGGTGACCGTAGCCATGTCGCTCGGCTTCGTGGCGCCGGCTGCGCGCCTCGCAAACGCATGGGACACGCGCATGGGCGGCGCGCTCGCCGACGCAGTCAGCTGCAACGGCGTAGTCAAGGCATTCGGCGCAGAAGAGCGCGAAGAAGCGCTGCTCGCGCGCGTGATCGGCAAATGGCGGCATCGTACGCGCCGCACGTGGATGCGCGGCACGATCAACGGCGGCGTCCAGGGCGGCATGCTGGTGGCGATCCAGGCCGCCATTCTCGGCGCGGCGCTGCTGTTGTGGGCGCGCGGCGAGGCAAGCGTCGGCGACATCACGTTCGCGCTAACCATGTTTTTCATGCTGCAAGGCTATCTGCGCGACGTGGGCATGCACATCCGCAACCTGCAACGCTCGGTCAACGACATGGAAGAACTGGTGTCGCTGGAAAGCCAGCCGCTCGGTATCGAGGACCGGCCCGGCGCAGGTCCGATCGTGATCGGCAAAGGCGAGATCCGTTTCGAGCACGTCACCTTCCATTACGGCGCGAGCGGCCAGCCGCTGTACGACAACTTCTCCGTGCGTATCGCGCCGGGCGAGCGCGTCGGACTGGTCGGGCATTCGGGCTCGGGGAAAACCACGTTCATCAAGCTGATCCAGCGGCTCTATGACATTTCGGAAGGCCGCATCACGATCGACGGTCAGGACATCGCCCGGGTGAGGCAGGCGTCGCTGCGCAGCCAGATCGCGATCGTTCAGCAGGAGCCGGTGCTATTTCACCGCTCGCTTGCCGAGAACATTGCGTATGCGCGGCCCGGTGCGAGCCGCGCCGAGATCGAACGCGCCGCGAAGCTCGCGAGCGCGCACGACTTCATCGCGGCGCTGCCCCATGGCTACGACACGCTGGTCGGTGAACGCGGCGTCAAGCTGTCGGGCGGCGAACGTCAGCGCGTGGCCATCGCACGGGCATTTCTCGCCGACGCACCGATCCTGATTCTGGACGAGGCGACGTCGAGTCTCGACAGCGAAAGCGAAGTGCTGATCCAGCAAGCCATGGAGCGGCTGATGATGGGCCGCACGACGTTGGTGGTGGCGCACCGTCTTTCCACCGTGCGCGCGCTGGACCGCTTGCTGGTGCTGGATAAAGGCAAGGTGATCGAGGAAGGCAGTCACGACGCGCTGATCCGACTCGAGAACGGCCTCTACCGGCGGCTGTTCGAGCGTCAGGCACTGGAACTGATCAAGGGGCTGGGCGAGCCGGAACTCGCGAATCATGCCTCGCGGCCGAGTGCGATCCGCACGGACGATTCCAGCTTGCTGGTCGGGAAGTAAATGATGCTAGTCGTGTGGGATGTCCGCTGGAAACCGCCGGTGTGAGCCGGCGGTTTTTGGGGGCCTTGGGGCGGTTTTTAGGCAGTTTTTAGGCAGCGTTTTGCCGCCAATCGTTTTCCCATGCACTCAACGATCTCCTGAGCGCCGCTCTCCGCAAGCGTCCAACCACCCTTCAGCAGCCCCGGCTACACCGCGCCCGCCGGCAACCCCACCCCGCGCGCCATCCCGGTGGCCGCCAACACCACAACCACCATCAATATCGTCTGGATCACGCTGAAGCGTGCGTAGGAGCGCGCCTTGTGCAGATCGGGCGCGGCGCCTTTTCTGATCGCGGCCCGCCAGCGCATCAGCGCAAGCATCGACGGCACTTCGAGGATAAGAATGACCACGACCAACGTCATCTTGAGGTGAAAGAGCGGCTCGTGGAGATAGTAATCGGCGCCCTTTTCAAACCCGCCGAAAGCGCGCATCAACCCGGTGACGATCAGCACCAACGCCGAGATGCCCCAGCCGGTATCCGCCCGGAAAACGGATCGTAGCGCGGCTGGCACCGTGGCGCGGCGCAGCGCCCATGTGCGCCGCAGAATCGACGCGAGTGCGAAGCCATAAGCAAGCAGATGGATGGCGGCAAGCAACCAGCGAACCAGCATGGCGACTCCTGCAAAGGACGCAATACGATCGTTGTATGTCTCACTCGCCCGCGCTGAAGCGCCGGGCGCCATGACTTCATTATCGACTACGGCTCAATTTACAACGCCTGCTTCGACCACAGGGTGTGGCCAACTGCACAAACCGGCAGATTCAGACCTGCTGCAACGATGTGTCAAGCGCACGGGCGGCGACCCGATCGCGTTCGGTCGTCAGCGCGGTACGGAACACGGTTTGGCGATTGTGACCCGCCGCAGCCGGCGAATCCCACAGCAATTCGATTTTCGGACGGCGACCGAACGCGCCACGCGCAAGCGACGGCGCAGCGGCCGCCCCGAGTGACGCGCCGGAGCCGCCCGGCTCGCCCGCGGCGCTGAACGCCACTGCGGGCGTGGGCGTCGGCGTGGGTCGCGCGGCTTGCCCGGCAGCCCAGCGCACGGACAATTCGCGCGCGTCGTACTGCCCCACTTTGCGGCGCTCCGCCCACACAATGACCGTGCGCGTGACCGGGTCGAGCGAAACGGCATAGCGGCCGATCGCAAACCGGCGCGCGGCGATATTGGTACGCCACAGCGCGCGCGGGCGGCAGATCCACAGCACGGCCGCATACAGCGCCGGCGCGGCCAGCAACCAGCCGTTGGACGCCGCCACCGCGTTGGCGGCGCGGCGCCAGCCGGCGCTCGCCGCGAACGCACCGACCGACCAGACTGCAAAGAGGAAGCCGAGAAAAGCAAACAGACGCAACGCTTGCCGCAGCCATTGCGGCAGCGGATGAAACGGACGCTCGGCGACAGCGCGCGCGCCCGGCAGGAAAATCAGAAGGAACAGGAAGACGAGGTTGATGCACGCCCAAGGCGAGGACACCATGGCCAGCAGCGATGCGCCCGCATCCATCTGCGCCATGGAAAAGAGCCAGCGAGCGAGGAGCACGAGACCGATGGCGCGCAACGCGAAAATCGTTCCGGCGCCAGGCGCCGCGTTCGCACGCGTCTCTTTCGTTCTCGCCAAGGCATCCTCCTGTCGTCGGCGGCGCCGCAGCCAAATTTGCGGCACGGCCATTATAGGGATTTTACGGAGAGCGGCTCATTCTTAACGGCCGAAACCGCTCACTTTCGTCGGTTCATTGAAAAAAGCGCGGCGCGCTTGCAACAACGCCCCGTGGGCCGGTGGCACACGGGGCGTTGCTGGAGGCTGACAGAGCACCGCAAAGCGCTCCTCAACCGAATCGACTCATCTGTTGCGCATGAACCGACGGCGATTAGCCGGCGTTGACTTCGCGCAGCACGGTGCGGTGCTTCTGACGCAGCAGTTCTTCGTAGGTGGCGACGTAGTTCTGCGCCATGACCTTCGACGAAAAGCGCGATTCGAACGCCTTGCGCACGTTGGCGCGCGACAGCGTGTGCAGACGCTTGACCGCGGCGACCGCGCTGATTTCGTCTTCGACGACGAAGCCCGACACGCCGTTTTCGATCACTTCCGGCACCGAACCGCGGTTGAACGCGATCGCCGGCGTACCGCACGCCATCGCTTCGATCATGACCAGACCGAAGGGCTCCGGCCAGTCGATCGGGAACACCAGTGCGTGCGCATTGCCGAGGAACTCACGCTTTTCGGCTTCGCCGATTTCGCCGATGTACTCGACGTGCGGGAGCGCCATCAGCGGCTTGATCACTTCTTCGTAATAGGCACGGTCGGCCTTGTCGATCTTGGCGGCGACCTTGAGCTTCATGCCTGCCTGGCCGGCGATGCGGATCGCGCGGTCGAGGCCCTTCTCCGGCGAGACGCGGCCGAGGAACGCGAGATAGCCCGGTTCGACATTATCGATCGGCGTGAGCACGTTTTCCGGCAGACCGTGATAGACGGTTTGCAGCCAGTTCGCCTGTTGCAGCGGAATACGCTGGTTGTCCGAAATCGACACCACCGGCACGTCGCTGAACGTATTGAAGATCGGCTGCAGTTCCGGCAGGTCGAGACGGCCGTGCAGCGTGGTCAGGAACGGCACCGGCTGGCGGGCGAACAACGAGAACGGGTAGTAGTCGATGTGGAAATGCAGCACGTCGAATTCGTCCGCGCGGCGGCGCACTTCTTCCAGCAGCAGCATGTGCGGCGCCATCACGTCACGGATGGTCGGGTCGAGGCGCAGCGCCTGCGGCCAGAAAGCTTCGAGTTTCGCGGAGGTTTGCGAATCGCCGCTCGCAAAGAGCGTGACGTCGTGGCCCTGCTCGACCAAAGCCTCGGTCAGGTAGGACACCACACGTTCCGTACCACCATACAGCTTGGGAGGAACCGCCTCGTGCAACGGAGCGATTTGAGCGATTCGCATAATGAAGAACTCCTCGTAAAAAATCAGGCAAAGGTACTGCGTTTGGTAAAAGCGACTCGCTTGCTCGCCAGGGCAGTCTGGCCGGATATGCCGGCGCGGGCCTGATTCTTTCGAGAAATCCTGCGATGGATCGCTTGGGTAGTGAGCCCAGACTGGTTGTCAGCGTCTGTGCATGTGCCGGTAAACGCACGCAAGACACCTACGTTGACAAACTGTCAGAAATTTCGGTGGGCCTACAGAGCATGCATTATCAATGCCGGGATTCTCGCTGCACCACAACATTTCAAAGTCTTTACGTTGTTACAAAGGCGAAACACTTTGCAAACCCTTGTTTTCTAAGACAGTTCTACAGTGACAACTGGTTTGCAGCGCAGCAACGCCAGAACGGCGCGGTAAGGTCCCGAGTCAACTTTGCCGGCAAGCATTGAAGAAATGCCGCGCCGCAGTTGAATGCAATTTGTAATTATATCCTGAGTTGGTTCCGCGACCTGCGGCAACCTGACCCGCTGGCGGGTCCTGTCGCGGCAGGTTTCGAACGTCCATCGCGAGATCAATCGCGCCAAGGCCCGATAACACAGGGCGCAATCGCTTTTGCATGTTTACAATGCGAAGCATCGGCTTCGCGGCGAACCGTTTCTGACGTGGCCCGCGCTTTGCATGCACAACCCCGAACCCATCGACCTTCACGATCAATTGGAACATTTAACCGTCGCCCAGCGTAATGCCCAGGACGCAAAGCTTGCGAGCTATGCGCACCGGCCGCTCGCGTTTCTTTTCCGCTTCATTCGCCGCCATCCGCTCGCGCATGCGATCGTCCTGTGCAGCGTGTTCGCGGCCGTCGGCTGCGCGCTCGCTTCTCAGTATGCGATCAAGCATCTGATCGACGTGCTCGGCGAAGGCCGGCATCATCCCGGTCCGCTGTGGGGCGCATTCGCCATCCTCGTCGGCCTGATCGCCGCCGACAACCTGTTGTGGCGTGTCGGCGGCTGGGTCGCCGCGCATACGTTCGTCGCCGTGACCGGCGATCTGCGGCGCGACCTGTTCCAGTATTTGAGCGGCCATTCGCCGACCTATTACTCCGAGAAACAGCCGGGCATGCTCGCAAGCCGGATCACGGCCACCTCGAACGCGGTCTACACGGCGGAGAACACCACCGCCTGGAACGTGCTGCCGCCGTGCATCGCGGTGCTCGGCGCCATCGTCATGATCACCGCCGTGAATCCGCTGATGGCCGGCGGCCTGATGCTGTGCTCGGCGATTCTGTCGGTCGTGCTGTACAAGCTCGCCGGCCGCGGGTCGGCGCGCCATCACCATTTCGCCACCAAGGCGGCTTCGGTGGACGGCGAGCTGGTCGACGTGATCAGCAACATGGGCCTCGTGCGCGCTTTCGGCATGACCTTTCGCGAGCAGCAGCGTTTCGGCGCAACGGTCAAGGCCGAGATGGACGCGCGCCAGCAAAGCCTGCTGTATCTGGAAAAGCTGCGCCTGCTGCATGCCGTGATCACCGCGCTGCTGTCGGCGGGCTTGCTGGGCTGGGCGTTGCACCTGTGGGATCAAGGCCGGGCGACCTCCGGCGACATCGTGCTCGTCAGTTCGCTCGGCTTCACGATTCTGCACGGCACGCGCGACCTGGCCGTGGCGCTCGTGGATGTCACGCAACACGTGGCGCGTCTCGCGGAAGCCGTCCGGACGCTGCTCGAGCCGCACGGCATGCCGGACCGCGACGATGCGACCGAGCTGGTGCCGCAAGGCGGGCGCATCGATTTCGAAAGTGTCACGTTCGCCTATCCGCGCCGCCGCCCGATTCTCGACCATTTCGACCTGCATATCCAACCCGGCCAGCGCGTCGGCCTGATCGGCAAGTCGGGCGCGGGCAAATCCACGGTGCTGGCACTGCTGCAGCGTTTCTATGAAACCCAGGGCGGCGCGATCAAGGTGGACGGCCAGGATATCGCCGCAGTCACGCAGGACAGCCTGCGCCACGCGATCGCGCTGGTGCCGCAGGACATCTCGCTGTTCCATCGCACGGTGTACGAAAACATCGCCTATGGGCGTCCGGAGGCAACCCGCGAAGAAGTGCTCACGGCCGCTCGCGAGGCGCGCTGCGCGGACTTCATCGAGGCCATGCCGGAAGGCTACGACACGATCGTCGGCGATCGCGGCGTGAAGTTGTCCGGCGGACAGCGTCAGCGGATTGCGATCGCGCGCGCGATCCTCAAGAACGCGCCGATCCTGCTGCTCGACGAAGCGACTTCGGCGCTCGACAGCGCGTCGGAAGAAGCCATTCAGAAGGCGCTCGACCGGTTGATGGTCGGCCGTACCGTGGTTGCGATTGCGCACCGTCTGTCCACGCTGAACAACTTCGACCGGATCATCGTGATGAGCGCCGGCAAAGTTATCGACGACGGCAGCCCGGACGAGTTGCGCCAGCGCCCGGGCCTGTACCGCGATCTGCTCACCAAGCAGTATGGCAAAGGCACGACGCTGCATATCGGCGGCAAGAAGGTCGACGAACAGCACGTGGTCTGAACCCACGCGCGGGCATGCTTAGAGCCGGGGTCGCAACGACAGCGCCCAGCGCCAAAAGAAAAGCCGCTCGAAGAGCGGCTTTTCTGCTTTTCACACCGCCGGTTGCCAGCGGCCCCGAACGCGCCTACCCGGCCCGAGTCTGGCGTGCCTTTTTCCCCGGCACTGCGCGCGCCTTCCCGCTTCGGGTGCTCTTTGCACCAGCAACGCCCTGCAGATCGCGCATGAAGTTATCGCGCCACACGGACACATTGTTCTCGCGCAACTGCACCATCATGTCGCGATGACGTGCCTGACGCTCCGCGAGCGGCATCTCTAGCGCCCTCGCGAGCGCCTCGGCCATGCCGTCGATGTCGACCGGATTGACGATCAGCGCGCCGTCCAGTTCCTGCGCGGCGCCGGCAAAACGCGACAGCACGAGCACGCCGGGATTCTCCGGGTCCTGCGCCGATACGTACTCCTTGGCGACCAGGTTCATGCCATCGCGCAAGGGCGTGACATAGCCGACGTGCGCGGTGCGAAATAGTGCGGCCAGCACCGAGCGTTCGTATTGCTTATGGATGTAGAGAATCGGCGTCCAGTCCAGTTCGGCGAAGCGCCCATTGATACGCCCCGACTCCCCTTCCAGCTGCAAGCGGATGTCCTGATACGCATGCATGTCGGCGCGCGTCGGCGGCGCGATCTGCAGGAACGACACCTTGTTGCGTTGCGCGGTCGCATGTTCGAGCAGCCGCTCGAAGGCGCGAAAACGCTCGACCAGTCCTTTCGAATAATCGAGCCGGTCCACGCTCATGATCAGCTTGCGCGAATGCAGCGTCGCCTTCATCGTACGCACCGGTTTGCCGCGCTCGCCCGCTTTCGCGAGTTCGGCGATCTCGTCCGGATAGACGCCGATCGGATAGGCGGCCGCGCGCAGCGTGCGACCGAATGCGTGGATCGTCAGCGGGCCTTTCGCCGATGCGTCGACGGTGCCGTTCGCCTCGTTGACGATGTAGTCGCAGAACGCACGCAAATCCGGCGCCGTCTGGAAGCCGAGCAGATCGAACGAACACAGTGCTTCGACGAGTTCGCGATGCGGCGGCACCGCCAGCAGTACCTGCGAAGCTGGAAACGGAATGTGCAGGAAAAAACCGATGCGATTCTTTACGCCCGCCGCACGCAAAGCCTGCGCAAACGGAATCAGGTGATAGTCGTGAACCCAGATCACGTCGTCTTCACGCAGCAGCGGCACGAGTTGTTGCGCGAGCCACGCATTGACGCGGCAGTAGCCCTCGAAGTCGTGCCGGTCGTATTGCAACAGGTCGGCGCGATAGTGGAACGCCGGCCACAGCGTGGCGTTCGAGAAACCGCGGTAGTACTGGTCGTAATCGCGGCGCATCAGCGCGATGGTCGCGAACGTCACCGGGCCGCGCTCCTCGACCTTGATCTGCGGCTGGCCCGAGCCGAGCACGTCGCCGCTCCAGCCGAACCACATGCCGCCGGTTTCCTTCAGCGCGTCGTACACGCCGACCGCCAGACCGCCCGCCGCCGGGCCGCCCTCCGAGATCGGCGCGACCCGGTTCGATACGATGATCAGTCGACTCATGAAGCGCGTTTCCCGATGCAGTACGTTGTTTTCTTTGAGCGATGCGGCATGGCCATCAGACCGAGCGCGCCGCCGTGACGACCGACGCCAGCCAGTCGAGCAGCGCCGGGACGGAGTCGATACGCGTTTGCGCCAGCGTCTCGCCCGGACCGACCTTGATCGACACCCCGCCGCGCTCGTTGACGACGGCAAAGCCTTTCTCGTCGGTCAGATCGTCGCCGGCAAAGACCGGCTGGCGGCCGACGAAAGGCGGCTCGTCGAGGAACGCGCGCAACGCGCGGCCCTTGTCGACATCTTTGGGTTTGATTTCATAGACCATCTTGCCCGGCTGCAGCACGTAGGAGCCGGCGTAATCGGCCACCAGCCGCCCGGTTGCCTCGCGCGCCACCGGCTCGCGATCCGGCGCATTGCGGTAATGCAGCGCCACGGCCGCGCCCTTGATTTCGAGCAGCATGCCGGGATTTTCGTTGACCACCTGCGCGAGCACCTGCTCCATGCGCAGGAGCCGCTCGTCATGAAAGCCGATACGCTGCGTGTCGCCGTTCGCGTCGCGCCGCTCGGCGCCGTGCAGACCGGCAATCGGCAAATCGGGCATGCCGAGAAAACCGTCGATACTGTCGATACCGCGGCCCGACACGACCGCGACCGCACCGTTGGTCAGGCTGCGCAGCTCGCTCAACAGATCGACCACGCGGGGTTCCACCAGCACGCCGTCCGGCGTGGAAGCGAGTTCGACGAGCGTACCGTCGAAATCGAAGAAAAATGCAGTCTCGCCTGGAGACAGAACAGCCGGAAGTGCTTGCATCGGTTAGTTTTGCCTTTCAGCCTTGTGCGGCCGGAAAAGTGTGCGCATCTTACCGCGCATCCATCAATTTTTCGAGAAAGTAAGGCTGGACACAAGCCCGGCCGAACGCCGCGAGCGAACACCGTCGGCGATTGCGTTCAAAAAGAAGACAATCCGGCTTCATGCAGCTTTCAGCCGCCTGCGTCAAATTGCCTCGCAAAACGTGCGCCCGTCGGCGCTGCGCGACGCCATCAGCGATTTTGCGCTACAGTCGCTGCCACGCAGATCATTGCCGTTACGACCAGTTTTGCACACTATGACGGCCCGCGCGAAACGCCCGAATCGTGCAGCGCCGCTCGCGCGCGCACTGGCGCCGCCATTCAATCGAGTAACTGAACCCTGCTTTGTTCCCGATCTTCTCATTCCGGCATTCGCAATCGCACCTGGCGTCTTCACACGGGCTGCGCCGCGCGCGCCTGTTGGCGCTGACGCTCGCGTTGGGCGCGCTCGCGGCGCTTGCCGGCTGCACGCATCGCCAGGACACGTGGCAGTTGACCAATGTGACCGGCCACCTGCCGGATCTCGACTTCAACCTGACCGGCGACGATGGCCGCGCCGTCAACGGCGACTCGTTCAAGGGCCGCACCTCGCTGGTCTATTTCGGCTACACGCATTGCCCGGACGTCTGTCCTGAAACGATGGGCCGGTTGATGCAGGTGCTCGGCAAACTCGGCCCCGACGCGCAGAAGGTGCGCATTCTGTTCATCACCGTCGATCCCGCGCGCGACACGGCGCAAGCCTTGCACGACTACGTCGGCGCTTTCGACTCGCAACACGCCGAAGGGCTGACCGGCACCGACTGGCAGATCGAGTCGCTCGCCAAGCGTTACCGCGTTGCCTATCAGATGGAAAAGCGCGATCCCAGCGGCAACTACGAGGTCACCCATAGTTCCGCCGTCTACGTGTTCGACAGCCAGGGGCACGCGCGCCTGCTGGCCACCGACCGCGACACGCCCGATGCGATCGCAGAAGACCTGCGCCGTATCATTGAAGACCGTTCCTGACCTTTCCCGAGTCCATTCATGTCGATCAAGATCAAAACGTTCGCTGCACTGAGTTGCGCCCTCGCCCTCTCGTTCGGTGTTGCCACGACCGCGCAAGCCGCGGGCGCCAACGCGGTCAGCGCGAAAAACGCGTGGGTCCGCTGGCTGCCCAACAACCTGCCCGCCGCCGGCTATGTGACGCTCGTCAACGCGAGCGACAAGCCGGTCGATCTCGTCGACATCTCCAGCAACGACTACGGCGACGCAATGCTGCATCAGACGGTGTCGAACGGTTCGTCGCAGAAGATGGTGATGGTCGACAAGCTGACCGTGCCCGCGCACGGCCAGGTCGCCATCGCGCCCGGCGGCTACCACGTGATGCTCGAAGATGCGAAGCACAAGATCGCGCCGGGCGACACCGTGCATCTCACGCTCAAGTTCTCCGACGGCGAAACGCTCGACACGCCGTTCGCCGTCAAATCGCCGGCGCAGACGAAGTAAACTGCGGCGATGAATCTGCTCTACTGGCTCGATCCCTGGGAGTTTTCGCCGACCGTCGTGATCGCCTTGCTGGTGCCGGCGATCCTCTTCATGCGCGGCGCGCGCAAGGCGAAGATGTCGGTCGCGCGGCGTATCTCCTTCTGGTTCGGGCTGGTGGCGCTGTATGTCGCGTTGCATACGCGGCTCGACTATTTCTTCGAGCATGAGTTTTTCATGCATCGCGCGCAGCACCTGGTGCTGCATCATCTCGGGCCGTTCTTCATTGCACTGTCGTATCCGGGTGCCGCGTTGCGCGCGGGTATTCCGTTCAGTTGGCGGCAACGCTTCGTGCGGCCCGCGCTCGAGACGCCGGTCGTGCGCAAGCTGCTCGACGTGGTGATGCATCCGGTCGTTGCAGTGACGCTGTTCGTCGGGTTGATTTACTTCTGGCTGATGTCGCCGATTCATTTCGTCGCGATGCTCGACTGGCGGCTGTATCGCGTGATGAACTGGAGCATGGTGATCGACGGCCTGCTGTTCTGGTGGCTCGTGCTCGATCCGCGTCCCGCGCCGCCGGCGCGTTTGTCGCCCGGCAAGCGCGTGCTGGTGGTGATCGCCGCGATTCCGCCGCAGATCATTCTCGGCGCGTTCATCTTTTTCACGCCACGCGAGTTGTATCCGATCTACTCGATCTGCGGCCGTGCATTTACATGGTTGAGCCCAATGCGCGATCAGCAGATCGGCGGGTTGCTGCTGTGGATTCCGGGTTCGATGATGAGCGTGATCGGCGCGCTAGTGGCCTTGCGTCACTGGATGCGGTTGTCGGCACGCGGACGCTTGCGCGGCGAACGGCGCGCGAAGGCGACACACGCCCTGGCGAACGCGGTTTCAACGCCTGCGGGCAATCACCGTTAATCCCATAGTTTGCAACGGTCGCCGGAAACTCCGCGCGCGTACAACTTGCGCGGAGGATGTGCGCTGCTTCAGGCGGAACGCATCCAGACATGCGGGATGCCGTCTTCTTCGTGGACTTCCGACACCGGCGCGAAGCCGAACGCACCGTAAAAGCCTTGCAGATGGGCCTGCGCATGCAAGCGGATCGGCGTGCCCGACCACTGCGCGCGAATATGCGTAAGCGCCCGTTCGAGCATCGCATTGCCCAAACCGATGCCGCGGAATTCCGCTGTCGTGAGCACACGGCCAATGCGGATATCCGTGTCGTCCGCATCAGGCAGCAGCACGCGCAGATAACCCGCGAGCGGCGGCCGCTTTTCACCGGGACCATAGGCCAGCAGATGCCAGGCGTCCACATCGAGCCCGTCGATATCGCCATACACGCAGTTCTGCTCGACGACGAACACCGCGCTGCGCGCCCCCAGCATCGTATAGACCTCGATACTCGTGAGCTCGTCGAAGTATTTCCAGCGCCAGTCGAGTTGCGCGAGCCGCGTGGCGGCGCTCTGCTGCAGTTCAGTCATGACAACGTTCAATAGAAAGAAGGCGCACCGCACGAATAACGGTGAGGCGAGATTATGCCGCATGGCACGTCACGGCTTCGCCGCCGTGCCGGCTCAGTTGTGATGCGCGGCGCGCGCCTTCGACGCCTGTTTATGGCTGTACATCGCAGCGTCAGCCGCCGCCAGCAGATCGGCAACCGATCGATGCCGGGCGGGATCGTACTGAATCTGCCCGACGCTATAGCGAATGTCGTAGCCACGCTGGGCTTCGGCGTTGCGCTCGTCCAGCAGTTGCGCAAGTCGGTGCGTCACTTCCTGCGTGGCGCCGCGGTCCGAATCGGTGAGCAGCACGACGAACTCGTCGCCGCCGAGCCGCCCGATCACATCGCTTTCACGCAGCGCGGTGCGCAGGACGTCGGCGAAGTTCTTTAGCGCGTGATCGCCTTCGGCGTGGCCGAGCGTGTCGTTGATCTGCTTGAAATCGTTCAGATCGAAGAACAGCAGAGACGCCGGCTTTTGCATTCGCTTGCAGACGTTCAGCGCATGTTGCGCGAGTGACTCGAACCCGCGCCGGTTCGACAGAAGCGTCAGATCGTCGAGCGTGGCCAATTGCACCGCCGCCAGTTCCTGCTCGGCCATGCGCGCCAGATCACGCAGCAATTCGCGCTCTTCTTCGTCGAGGCCGCGCGGCTTGGTGTCGATCAGACAGAGCGTGCCGAGCTTGCTGCCGTTGGGCACTGTCAGCGGGCAGCCGGCGTAGAAACGGATATTCGGGCTGTCCGTGACGAGCGGATTGTCGTGAAACCGCTCGTCCGCGAACGTGTCGGGCACCATCAGGATCTCGTCGCCAACGATGGCGTGCGCGCAGAACGACACGTCACGCGAGGTCTCGCTCACGTTCAGGCCGACGCACGACTTGAACCACTGACGATCCGCGTCGACAAGACTCACGAGGGCGATAGGCACACCGAAGAGTCGCTTGGCGAGCCGGGTCAGGCGATCGAAGCGCTCTTCCGGCAGTGTATCGAGAATATGCAGCGCACGCAGGGTGTCGAGACGGGCGCTTTCGTCAATGGGCGTCGGTGGCACATGCATGTAGTAGTCCCCAAGGCGACCGGTGTGGCCGAAGTGGCAGGCGGTTAGTGTATAGCGACATACGTCACTTGGGGCAAGACCAGAGCGCGAGAGTTCCCTCGGATTGCGTGCCCGCTGCATCCGCATTCGCGCCGATGCAGGCCGCGCCGAGCCGAGACGCTCGCGCGGCAAGGTGTGACGGCGGCTTGACTAAGAGCTTTCAAAGACCGGCTCTACGGGCCGCGCAAGACAGTCGATCAGGTTGTCGGGTCCGCACAGATGCAGCGCGCCAACGACCACCAACGTGCGCTCAGGCCGCGACAGCAAGTCCCTCAGGCGCGCCGCCCATGCGCGATTGCGCGCGTCGAGAATCGCATGCCGGATGCCTGGCAGATTGAACATCGGCGACTCGTTGGCGATGCGGTGCACGGCGGCCAGATCGCCCTCCAGCCACGCGGCATGCATGCGTTCGAGCGTGCGCTGCGGTTCATCGAGATCGGCTATCAGCAGACCGAGCGCCGCGCCGACAGCATCGAGCGGAATCGATTCGAGCGCCGCCGCCACTTCCTGCGCGGTCTCGAGATAGTGATAGGGTTTGGCCTGCGCGATCGCCGAGCGCAGCATGCGCGGCTCGACGCCTTCGACGACCTGCTGGAACAGCGTCGGCGCGACGATCAGCGCGGCCCACGGGCGCAGATCGGCGAGCGGCGCCAGCGGGCCTTCAACGGGCCAGGCCGCCTGAAGACGCTGCCATGCGTCGGCGGATAGCAAGGGCTGCAGGCAAGCGGCGCCGCCCTGGCCGGCGGCCTTCAGAAACGGGAGGATCGTCGGCGGATCGGACTCGAAGACGAGCGCCTCGGCCCAGTCATACGCTTCGGCGATCCATGGCGGTGTTCGGCGGCTCGTCGCCGGAAAGAGATGCATCGAGCCGAGCAGGCGAACCTGAGTGCCGGTGAGTTGTAGGTACATGCAACCTCGGTGTGGACAAGCAATGATGCAAAGAAGCTGGGCCGCCGTTCAACCGATCACGTGCGGCGCGGCGCACCGGCTCGCCGCGCCTCGCCAGGCCGTACGCACGGTGAAGGCGACGAACAGCAGAAAGACGATCTGCGACAGATACAGATCCATACGGATCGGGTGATGCGGCGCGAACCACGAATTGTGCGCCACATCCGTGACGATAACGGCAATGCAAAGAATCAACCCTATTACCGGAGAGACTAGCAGCAGCAACGCGGTAACAGGATCGATGAAGAGCAGAGAAGTCCAGTAGATGCGCGTAAAGAGCGCGGCGTTGCCGTAGTCCCACGAGAGGCCATGCGTCAGCACCGCCTGAAGATACGTCCACGTGGCGCCGGCCAGGCAAAGCGCGTAGATCACGCGTAAATAAAGCGAGCGGCGGACGATATCCTGCATACGCATTTCCGGCAAATTTCGAAGTGGTCAACAAAAATAAAGCCCCGGATTGCCCGGGGCTTCTCGCAGGAAAAATCCTTCCGCTTGATACTCACACGCGGCAGATTATTCGGCGCTTCTTTTGAACGACTCCAGTTCGCTCGTATAGCGCTCGTTTCGCACTCCATTGCTGGCGTAATACTCTTCCACTGATTTTACCCACCGGCCAATTTCGGGCACATACCAGATTGCTTTATAAGTACGCCCGGTTGCCTGAACCGGGCCGGTTTTCTGTGCATGCGTCACCATGGCCGTATCGCCCTGCTGGACCTGCACGGCCTGTGTGACGGTCTGTGTCGGCTCGAGTTGCGCGGTCCAGTCGCCCTCCGCTTCCACCTTGATCGCCTGGAATTTGCCCGCCGGCACTTCGACCGTTTCCGTGTCCACGACCCGATATTGGGTGCGCCACTTCTCCAAGGCGTGCATCTTGTTGGGATGCTGTTCCGCGTAGTCGATGCTCCAGGTTTTACCCGGCGATAACGGGAACGCGAGTGGCCGGTTGACCACCATTTCGGTGCCGTTCACGCTGCGCTCGCGACTCCAGTCCGCGCCCGCGATCAGTTCGTTCGCCGCCTGAGTCGAACCCGACGGCTTCGACTCATAGTAAATGTGCGACGACGTGGCGCGCAAAACGGTCACCTCATCGTGCGTCTGGCGCCAGACCGAAGGCGCTTTTTCAAACGTATTGACGTAAGTCCAGGTGTCGCCGGTCTTGAGGACCGGAGGCGGCGCCGACTGAGCAATGGCCAATATCGGCAAACAGACGGTCAACAGCACGGCTGCGGTTATCGTTTTTTTCATTGGTCGAGATGTAGTAGTTGTAGCGGGTTTGCATTGCCCCATTCATTCACGATGAAAAAACATCGCCATCCATTCAGGTAGATTGCAGCCATGCGTTAAATGCGCGAATGTGCATTGCCACTGTACATTATCGGCAATTACCGATGGCAATCAATACTGCAAACCGAGCGCAGTTCCACTACTAAAATAAATATGAAAGGCAATTAAATAAAAACGAAAGTACGCGAGAAGCGATTGGCAAACGGCATAAGGTTCAGGCGAGCGGCGCCGCGTTGGCTATGACTCGGCAGGCATGAGATTCGCGGGACCGGTTCGAGGTTGGCTGCAAGCAAGGATGGACTCGCGCTGAACCCGCTGATGATCGCGCGGGCCGACGCTGATATGTGCAGCACCAGAGGTGAGACCGCTACACATGCGTAGCGTGAGCATCTGCATCCGCGCTGACGGAGCGCGCACAAAAAAGAAAAGCCCCGACAAGTCGGGGCTTTTCTTTGCATCAACTACTGGAGGCGCGAGCCGGAGTCGAACCGGCCTAAACGGCTTTGCAGGCCGCTGCATAACCGCTTTGCTATCGCGCCGCAAGCGGACTGGAACCTAGCAACAGATTCGCAGATTCTGTCTGGCGGATAACCGGAAGGACCGGACCACCAAACAAAAAGGGAAGCACTGCTTCCCCTTATGTATGGAGCGGGAGACGAGGCTCGAACTCGCGACCTCAACCTTGGCAAGGTTGCGCTCTACCAACTGAGCTACTCCCGCATTGCACTGCTTCACAACGCGCTGCCTTTTTACTTCGCCAAACAACGCACTGCTTTAAAAATTTGGAGCGGGAGACGAGGCTCGAACTCGCGACCTCAACCTTGGCAAGGTTGCGCTCTACCAACTGAGCTACTCCCGCATTGTGCTGCTTTTGCCTGCTTATTACTTACTAACTGCTGCCTTGTTACTGCAACTACTCTCTTACTGCCACCGACGTTTCGAACTGCGTGCATCGGAGAAACGAGATTATGGAGAAACGACTGAAACGTGTCAACCCCCTTTTGCGAATCTCTTTTGCTGAACAGATTTCACTCATGTTGCCGCGAAGTTCGGGCACGCACCGGACGTCTTCCGCAACGGCGAGCGATCAGGCCACACCGCTCCTCTCGCGAATCTGCGGCCATGCGAGCTTCATGTAGTAGAGCATCGACCAGATCGTCAGGAACGCGGCCAGATAGATGAGCCACAGGCCCCACACGCGCGTATCGATCACCACGCCCCCACCGAACGGCAGTGGCCCATAAAACAGCAGCATGGGAATCGCGACCATCTGACAAACGGTCTTGAACTTGCCGAGAGAATTGACTGCGACGCTCTTCGACGCGCCGATCTGCGCCATCCACTCACGCAGCGCCGAAATCGCAATCTCGCGCCCGACGATCACGAGCGCAATGGCCGAATCGATTCGCGCGAGCTGCACGAGCACCAGCAACGCGGCGGTCACCATCAGCTTGTCGGCGACCGGGTCGAGAAACGCGCCGAATGCCGAAGTCTGATTCCATTTGCGCGCCAGAAAGCCGTCGAACCAGTCGGTCAACGCCGCCAGAATGAAGATCGTCGCGGCCGCCAGATTGCGGTGCGCGGGGCTCATCATCATGTCGGGCAAATAGAACACGCCGACGACGAGCGGAATCAGGACGATCCGCAGCCAAGTCAGGAAAATCGGGAAATTAAACGGCATGGGCAGGCGCAGCGTCTGACGAGGGAGATGCAATTGTGCCGTGTCACAGGGCCTGCCACAAGCAAAGCGGCGCGCGGATCCTCGCGCACGTGCCGCTCGAAAGGTGCGAGCGGCCGGCCGGACCCGCCGCAATCAATGCAACTGGCGGTAAATCTGCTCCGCGAGCGCCTGCGAAATGCCTTCGACGCTCGCCAGATCGTCGACACTGGCGGCGACCACGCCGCGCAGTCCGCCAAAGCGCGCGAGCAGCCGCTGGCGCCGCTTCGCGCCCACCCCTTCGAGCTCTTCGAGCCGCGAGGTCTGGCGCGTTTTGCCGCGCTTCGCGCGCATGCCGGTGATTGCGAAGCGGTGCGCTTCGTCGCGGATCTGCGCGACCAGCATCAGCGCGGCGCTTTCCTTGCCGAGTTCGAGCGGCCCGCGGCCGTCGGCGAAGATGAGCGTTTCGAGGCCGACCTTGCGTCCCTCGCCCTTCGCGACGCCGACCAGCATGCCGGTATCGAGACCCAGTTCCGTGAACACCTGGCGCGCGATTTCGACCTGACCCTTGCCGCCGTCGATCAGCACGATGGTCGGCAAGACGCCGCCCGCGGCGACCGGCTCCGCGGCGTCCGGCGCGAGCGACGGATCCGCGGCCGCGTCGTTTTGCAATTCGGCGGCTTCATCAGCGGCATTCGCAGCGGCTTGCGCCACCATCTTCTCGTAGCGGCGCGTGAGGACCTGGCGCATCGCGGCGTAATCGTCGCCGGGCGTAATGCCGGTAATGTTGTACCGGCGATATTCCGAGGACTGCATCTTGTGATGGTGATACACCACGCACGATGCCTGCGTCGCCTCGCCCATGGTGTGGCTGATGTCGAAACATTCGATGCGCAGATGCGCAAGATCGTCGCACTCCATGCCGAGCGTGTCGGTGAGCGCGCGCGTGCGGGCCTGCTGCGAACCCTGTTCCGAGAGCAGGCGCGCGAGCGCGAGCCGCGCATTCTGCTCGGCCATGGCGAGCCAGGCGCGCCGCTGTCCTTGCGGCTGACGCAGCACGGTTACCTTGTGCCCGGCCTGCTCGATCAGCACGTCGACCAGTTCGCGTGTAGCGGGCGCGTGGCTGACCACCAGCACCGGCGGCACGCGATTGCCCAGGTAGTGCTGCGCGATGAACGCTTCGAGGACCTCGGATTCGATGCCGCCGGCCGCGCGGGCGCGGCCTTTGCGCGGCTTCGCGGGTTCGGAGTCCGATTCGGGTTCTTCGGGTTCGCCGTCCTGTTCGTCCTGCTCGTCAGTTTCGCGCTCTTCGTCTTCCGGCGGCATATCTTGCGCGATTGCCAGCGCGTCCGCGGTAGCAGCTGATTCCGCCGCATCGTCCACGCCCGCTTCACCGAGCGAGCCTGGTGCAGCAGCCAACACCTCGCCGTCTTCTTCCAGACCACCCTCATCCGCCGTCAGCGCGCTTTCCACATGCGCCGGGAAATACGCCTTGTCACCCAGATGCCGTCCGCCGCGCACCATCGCCAGATTCACGCACACACGCCCGCCCAGCGCGACCACCGCGAGAATATCGACGTCGCTGTCGCTGCCGACTTCGATCGCCTGCTGATGCAGCACCGTCGACAGCGAGCTCATCTGGTTACGCACCGCCGCAGCCTGCTCGAACTTCAGTTCGCTCGCGAAGGCGTGCATCTTCTGCTCGAGTTCGCTCATCACTTCGCCTTGACGGCCGAGCAGAAAGCGCGACGCGTTGGCGACGTCGCGCGCGTAATCCTCTTCGCTGATGGCCGCGACGCACGGCGCCGTACAACGGCCGATCTGATGCAGCAAACAGGGCCGCGTGCGATTGTTGAACACCGAGTCTTCGCAGGTGCGCAACTGGAACACGCGCTGCAGGATCTGGATGCTCTCGCGCACCGCCCATGCACTCGGAAACGGACCGAAGTACTGATTCTTGCGATCCACCGCGCCACGGTAATACGCCATGCGCGGAAACTTGTGCCCGGTGAGCTTGAGGTACGGATACGACTTGTCGTCGCGAAACAGAATGTTGTAGCGCGGCGCCAGCGCCTTGATCAGATTGTTTTCGAGCAGCAGCGCTTCGGCCTCGGAGCGCGTGACGGTCGTCTCGATGCGCGCAATGCGCGTCACCATCATCGCGATACGCGGCGACAGTTGCGTCTTCGTGAAATAGCTCGAGACGCGCTTTTTCAGGTCGCGTGCCTTACCCACGTAAAGCACCGCGCCGTGCGTATCGTAATAGCGATAGACGCCGGGCAGATGCGGCAGTTGGGTGAGCACTTTTTTCGGCTCGAAAGCGTCGGTTGCTTCGGGTTCAGTCATGCAGAATCGGTTGGGTGGGACGGTCTTGCGAAGCGTTGCCCCGCGTGCCGCGCGCCTCGGCGAACCTCAATGTGCGTCGCGCGCGCAATCGTGAACGGGTGCTTTAGAATCGCCAGTTTAGAACATTCCGCGTGCGTTCGAACCCTGTTGCCCCGAATCGGACCACGCACCCGCGGCAGCCGGTCACGCCGCGACGCAGCAGGTTCAGACGGCTCGAACCGTACCGCTCCCTCCATCCGTTCCAATCCGCGACTCAGGCCATCATGTCCTCCGCCCCGCCTCTTCCCGACCACGCTGCTGACGCCTCCACGGCAATCGCTTGCGACATCTTCTGCGCGGTGATCGACAATTTCGGCGACATCGGTGTGTGCTGGCGACTTGCGCGCCAACTCGCCAGCGAACACGGCTGGCAGGTGCGCGTGTTCGTCGACGACCTGCATGCGTTTCAGAAGCTGTGCCCAGCCCTGACGCTGGAGCGCGCCCGCCAGACGGTGAGCGGCATCGTCGTCGAACACTGGCGCGAGCCGGCCCATGCGGGCGATACGCTCGAAGTGGCCGACGTCGTGATCGAAGCATTCGGCTGCGAACTGCCACCTGTCTATGTCGCCGCAATGGCCGCGCGCACGCGCACGCCCGTCTGGATCAACCTCGAATATTTGAGCGCCGAGGACTGGGTGGCGGATTTTCATTTACGGCCCTCGCCTCACCCGCGCTATGCGCTGACCAAGACTTTCTTTTTCCCCGGCCTGGGCCCGGGCACCGGCGGTGTGCTGAAGGAACGGCATCTCGACGGCGCGCGCGCCGCGTTCGAGAGTTCGCCCACCGCGCGCGAAGCGTGGTGGCGTGAAGCCACCGGCCACGCGCCGCCGCCCGCCGCGGCCACCGTCGTGTCGCTGTTCGCCTACGAGAACCCCGCCGTCGACAGCCTGCTCGAACAATGGCGCGACGGCGCCAGCCCGGTCGTGCTGCTGGTGCCCGAAGGCCGCATCTCTGGGGCGCTCGCGCGCTTCTTCGACCTGCCCTCGTTCGCTGCCGGTTCGCACGCCGTGCGCGGAAACCTCAGCGCGCACGCGCTCGCCTTTACCGACCAGACCGGCTACGACACGCTGCTATGGGTCAGCGACATCAATTTCGTGCGCGGCGAAGATTCGTTCGTTCGGGCTCAATGGGCCGCCAAACCGTTCGTCTGGCACATCTACCCGCAAGCCGACGACGCCCATCTGCCGAAGCTCGACGCGGCTCTCGCGCACTACGCGCGCACCCTGTCCGCCGACGCGCGCGACGCCCTTGGCCGCTTCTGGCACGCGTGGAACGGCGCGGGCCGACCGGACTGGGCGCAATTGCAGCGCCACGCCCCGGCGCTCGAGCGCCGTGCTGGCGAATGGGCCGGCGAGCTGGCTCAAGTGGGCGACCTCGCCGGAAATCTGGCCTTGTTCGCAAAAACTCAGTTAAAATAAGCGGTTATCCAACGGCCGACGACGCAAGCGCGGCCCGATCGCAGCGGCAGAATCCGGCCATTTGGCTTGACCGGCCCGTCGACCCGTATCGAAAGATGCGAGACAGTCCCCACATCAAAGTCTGAATGGCGGAAATGTCAAAAAAGGGACGTATGTTGCGGATCGGCGCCACTCGTGTACCCGCCCGCACAGGGTAAAAAGCAGGTAACGGATTGCTGGGAATGGCACAGGCCGAAGGTTGCGGCCCGAGAGCCAGTCTCCGCGGCAAGCCGGCCACGCCTTGATTCGCCCGCAACCCGCCGAGCCATTCCAGTCGGCGCGGCGCGCAGTGGGCGAAACGCCGAAGCCGCTTGCGCCGTATGCCGTTGAGCAAAAGTTGAAGCTACTTATTTCGTACAGGACAGTTTTATGAAGACCGCACAGGAACTCCGCACCGGTAACGTCGTGATGATCGGCGCAGACGCAATGGTTGTGCAAAAGGCCGAATACAACAAATCGGGCCGCAACTCCGCCGTCGTCAAGATGAAGTTCAAGAACCTGCTGACCGGCGCAGGCATGGAAAGCGTGTACAAGGCTGACGACAAGTTCGACGTCGTCGTGCTGGAACGCAAGGAAGTCACGTACTCGTACTTCGCTGACCCGATGTACGTGTTCATGGACGCCGACTACAACCAGTTCGAAGTCGAAGCCGAAATGATGGGCGACGCCCTTCATTACCTCGAAGACGGCATGGCTTGCGAAGTCGTGTTCTACAACGAGAAAGCCATCTCGGTCGAACTGCCGACCACGCTGGTCCGCGAAATCATCTATACGGAACCGGCTGTCAAGGGCGATACGTCGTCGGGCAAGGTGTTGAAGAACGCCAAGCTGACCACCGGTTTCGAACTGCAAGTGCCGCTCTTCTGCAACATCGGCGACAAGATCGAAATCGACACGCGTACGCACGAGTACCGCAGCCGCGCTTAAGCGCCCTGCTCGCCTGAATCCAGCGCCGCAACCGCGGCGCTGAGAAAAAAATGGCAAAAAAAAGCGCCCACATTGGGCGCTTTTTCTTTTTCGTGCTGCCGTGTATGGTTAAGGAAAACTTTACCGGCGATTTTCTCGGAATTGCACACCGGCGTCCCAAATTTTCCCATGATCCGCTCAGCAGACCATTGATTAGTTTAAGTAAATCATGATGGTACAGTTCATGCTTCTCTTGGGTATAGGCCAGTAAGGCTTTAATTTCTTCAACTCGGGAGATGCCACATGAATAACGACATCGCTGAAGGCAAGTGGAAGCAGATAGTCGGCAAGGCCAAGACTGCATGGGGCGAACTGACGGACGACGAATTGACCAAAGCCGAAGGCCGCGCCGACAAGCTTGCGGGTCTGATCCAGGAACGCTACGGCAAGACGCGCGAACAGGCGGAACTGGAAGTACGCCGGTTTTTCGATAGCAATCGGGATTTCTGACAGGCCGAGTGAAGGAAATACAGGTGCCCGCCCACGCTTACCAAGCTTACAAGAGGTCAGGATGGGCGCCGCAGTGTGATAACGCAAAGGACCAGAAGTACTCGAATCGAATCGCCGTGCGCCTGCCTGACTGTTTGATGGTTGTACGCGCCGCAGTGCCAGACGGTGCCATCCGGCCCCTCTTGCAGCGCGCAAGACGAGTTTGGCGGCGCGACACGCAATTCGATCGGAGATACCGGCCTGCATCGCGCCTAGTGCCGCGCGCCGAATTATTGGCGCAGCGGGCTGGGGATTCCATCCATTTAAAAAATTGCGCTCGCCATGCCACACGCCCTGATTGTTGAAGACGATCCTAATAGCCTGTCAGGCCTGTCCGCCATCCTCGCCGCCGACGGCTTCTCCGTCGACACGGCGACCACCATCGCGGAGGCCCGGGCCGCCTTGACACGCTTCATTCCCGACGTCGTGCTGGTCGACCTGAACCTGCCGGACGGCAGCGGGCTCGACCTGCTGCAGCATCTGCCCGCGCATCCGCCCGGCGGCGCCTTGCCCGTGATCGTAATGACCGGCAATGCGACGGTGGAAAGCGCGATCGAAGGTTTGCGGCACGGCATCTGGGACTACCTCCTGAAGCCGGTCAACATTCCACGCTTGCGCAGTCTGCTCGCGCGCATTCCGCGGCCGTACGAACTGACCGAAGAAGTGCAGACGCTGCGCGCGTCGCTACGCCAACTCGGCCGTTTCGGTTCCATGCTCGGCCGTAGCAGCGCGATTCAGCATGTCTATGACACGATCGAGCACATTGCGCCGACTGAAGCCGCCGTGCTGATTTCCGGCGAAACCGGCACCGGCAAGCAAATGGCGGCGCGCACCATCCACGATATGAGCCGGCGCCGTAAAGGCCCGTTCGTCACGCTCGATTGCCGGACGGCCAACAGCGCGAATCGCTCGCTCGACAGTCTGCTGTTCGGCCACGAACGCGGTGCGTTCAGCGGCGCCGAGCAGCGCGAGCCGGGCCTCTTCGAGCAGGCGAGCGGCGGCACGCTGTTCATCGACGAAATCGCGGAATTACCGCGCGATCAGCAGGAAGCGCTGTTGCGCGCGCTCGATTCGCAAACCTTCATGCGCGTCGGCGGCACGAATCAGGTCGTGACGGATTTCCGGCTGATCGCCTCGACGCGCAAGGTGCCGCGCGAGGCAGTAGCTGATGGCAGCCTGCACGCAGATCTGGCGCTGCGGCTCGAAGCGGCCGCCGTGACGCTGCCGCCGCTGCGCGAGCGCGGCGAAGATCCGGCGCTAATCGCTCAGGCGGTCGTCGACGAGCAGAATCACGAAGGAGCCACGCGCGGCACGCTGGAGGCCGCCAAGCAGATCGGGCCGAATTTTCTGCGCGAGTGTCTCACCTATGAATGGCCCGGCAATGTGCGCGAGCTGCACGACCGCGTGCGGCGCGCGTATCACGCGTCTGGCGATGTGCTGGAGTCGTTGCGCGCCGACGAAGCGGGCTCGGCAAATGGCCGCGATCTGAACGGCAGCCGCGTGCAGGTCACGGTGGGCACACCGCTCGCGGACGTCGAGGAAATGCTGATTCGGGCCACGCTTGATGCAGTGGGCGGTACACGTCACCGGGCGGCGTCGCTTCTGGGTATCAGTCCGAAGACGCTGTACAACAAGCTGCAGCGCATGCGCTTGAACTGAGCGCCGCCTCGGCGGCTCGAGGTGGGAGCCTTGTCGATAAGGTTAAAAAAACGGCACCTTCGAGGTGCCGTTTTTCCCGCTCGCGTGTCCGTCGCTCGCGCGACTCAGGCAAACGCGCTGCGCAACAATGCCTGCGCTTGAAGATATTGAGGCTCCGCGACCAGCTTGCTCCACTTCAAGGCTTTGCCGCGCGGACGCATGCGCTTGAGCCGCTGTTGCGATTCCTTCGACGGCGTGAAGCGCAGCGCATTCAGCACCTTTTCCGCCTCGTCCGGCTGATTACAGATCAGCACCATGTCACAGCCGGCTTGCAGCGCGGCGGTAGCGCCTTCGGTCAGCGTGCCGCCCTGGCGCGCGGCTTCCATTGAAAGATCGTCACTAAAGATCGCGCCTTCGAAGCGCAACTTGTTGCGCAGAATTTCCTGCAGCCAGATACGCGAGAAACCCGCGGGCTTCGAATCGATTTTCGGATAGACCACATGCGCGGGAATGACCGATCCCAAAGACAACCCGAGCCAGTCGTAAGGCGCTGCGTCATCACGCAGGATTTCTTCGAGCGAACGATCGTCGACCGGCATCGCGACGTGTGAATCCGCCTGCGCGAAACCGTGCCCCGGAAAGTGCTTCCCGCAATTGCTCATGCCGGCCAGCGCGAGTCCATGATTGAGGCTCTTCGCCAGCAAGGTCACCACACGCGGATCGCGGTGGAACGAGCGGTCGCCAATCACCTGCGACTGGCCGTAGTTCAGGTCGAGCACCGGTGTGAAGCTCATATCGATACCGCACGCGCGCAATTCCGCCGCGAGGATATAGCCGACGGCCGTCGTCACTTTGGTGGCGTGCAGTACATCGCTGTCCCACAACGCGCCGAGCTTGCCCATGGCCGGCAGCACCGTGAAACCGTCGGTGCGAAACCGCTGCACGCGTCCGCCCTCGTGATCGACGGCGATCAGCAGATCCTCGCGGATCGCTCGGATCGATTCGGTCAGCGCGATCAGTTGCGCGCGGCTCTCGTAGTGGCGCGCGAACAGGATCACGCCGCCGGTCATGGGATGCGCAAGGCGGCGTTTGTCGTCGTCGTTCAGCGTTTTGCCGACCACGTCGAGCATCACCGGTCCGGGAATGGTTTTCATCGATTTCCGCTAGAAAAAAGCCTGGAACAAAGGAAGACGCGGCCGGCGTGCGCCGCGTTCAAAGTATTTTTTATTCGGCGGCGCCGGGTGTCGCTGCTTGCGTGGCTTCCCGTGTTTCCGCGATCACGAACGACACCGCGTAATCACGCTCGTCGCTGATCGTGACGCGCGCCGTGATACCGCGCGCGTCGAGCCATTCGGCCAGCTCACCGGATGCGACCACCATCGGTTCGCCGCTCGGCTTGTTGAGCGTTTGCAGCGCGCGCCACGTCATCGGCCAGCGCATGCCGAGGCCGATCGCTTTCGAGAACGCTTCTTTCGCAGAGAACCGGGTGGCGAGAAACGCGAGACCGCGCGCCGCCGAGCGGGCGTGCCGCGCGTGATAGACGCGCAGTTCGTCCGGCCCGAGCACCTTTTCGGCGAAGCGGCCGTTGGTGCGCGTCATGACCGCGCCGACGCGGCTGACCTGAACGATGTCCGTACCGATGCCGTAGATCGTCATGCGCGGGGCCCCTCAGGTTGCATCAGGAGCGCGCGCCGAGACGCGCGGCGACCATGATCGCCTTCATCTCGCGCACCGCATTGTCCCAGCCGGCGAAGATCGCATGCGCGACGATCGCGTGGCCGATGTTCAACTCAACGATGCCCTCGATCGCGGCAATCTGCTGGACGTTCGTGTAGTGCAGACCGTGGCCCGCGTTGACCTTGATGCCAAGCGTCGCGCCGAATTCGACGGCGCGCACCACGCGCTCGAATTCGCGCTGCTGCTCGGCGGGATCGTGCGCTTCGGCATAACGGCCAGTGTGCAATTCGATCACCGGGGCGCCGGCTTCGTGCGCGGCACGAATCTGCGTTTCGTCCGGATCGATGAAGAGCGACACCCGCGAGTTCGCTTCTGCGAGCTGCCTGCAAGCGGCGCGCACGGCTTCGAACTGGCCGGCGACGTCGAGCCCGCCTTCCGTCGTCAACTCCTGGCGTTTTTCCGGCACGAGGCAAACGTCGTGCGGCTGCACTTCACACGCGATATCGAGCATTTCCTGCGTGACCGCGCATTCGAGATTCATGCGCGTTTTCAGGAGCGGGCGCAGCTTGCGCACGTCGGCATCGACGATATGACGGCGGTCTTCGCGCAGATGCAGCGTGATGACGTCCGCGCCGGCCTCTTCGGCCATCAGCGCGGCGCGGATCGGATCGGGGTAGGAAGTGCCGCGTGCGTTGCGCAGCGTGGCGACGTGATCGATGTTCACGCCCAGGTCAATCACATTCGGCGACGTAAGAAAGAAGCTCATAAGTTCTGCAAGTCGATCAGGATCTGGCGCGTCGCGAGCGGCGTGCCGCCAAGGTAAGTGTTGAGCAGAAAGCGCATCAGCGTCTTGCTTTGCGCCACGGTCTGCGCTCGATGGTAATCGTCCTGCTCCATGTCGAGCAAGGTTTGTCCGCCGATCACGGGCCATTGCGCGGGCAGATCGTCGGAAGCTTCGCGCACGCCGCGCTCCGGGTCGAACACGTAGCGGCCGTCGGCCCGCACCGCCTTGCGCGCGACGGTGCGATCCAACGCCATCGCGTAGCCGGTTTCGCGCAGCAGCACGCGCTCGAACGAACGGAGCACCTGCACGGGCGGTTCGTCGTGCGCGAGACGCGTCATCGTGACGACGTAGTGATGGAACAGTTGCGGATGCGGGTCTTCGCGCGCACAGAACTTGACCAGCAGTTCGTTGACGTAGAAGCCGCACAGCAGCGCGTCACCGGCCAGCGGCAACATGCCGCCGACCCACTCCGCGCCGGTCAGCGTGCGAACTTCGGATTTGCCCGACCATGACAGCGCGAGCGGCTGGAAGGTCTGCAACACGCCGCGCAGCGCGGAGTGCGGACGCTTCGCGCCCTTCGCGACGAGCGCGAGACGACCATGATCGCGCGAGAGCACGTCGATGATCAGACTGGTCTCGCGATACGGATAGCTGTGGAGAACGAATGCAGGTTGCTCAGCGATCCGGTAGTCGGATGCGGAGGTGCGCGGTGCGCGGCGAGGCGGCGCTTTGCGCGGCTCGCCTTCGGCGCCCTGGGCGCTTTTGGTCGATGAAGTTTTTCTGGTGCTACGAGCGGGTTTGGACGCGGGTTGGGACAAATCGCGTGCCGGCGCGGCCGGCTCCGAGTCGTCCGGATCAGCGTCGGAATTCAGCGTCATCCACGCGTCATTCGTACCCATACGCACGAAGTCCGGCTTCGTTGTCGGCCCAGCCGCTCTTCACCTTGATAAAGGTTTCCAGATACACCGGACCGTCGAACAGCTTTTCCATGTCGAGGCGTGCTTCGGTGCTGATCTGCTTCAGCTTGGCGCCCTTCTGGCCGATGATCATCGCCTTGTGCGTATCGCGTTCGACCATGATGGTCGCGAAAATGCGGCGCAGGCGCCCTTCGGTTTCGAACTTGTCGATCAGCACGGTGCTCGTGTACGGCAGTTCGTCGCCGGTCCAGCGGAACACTTTTTCACGCAGAATTTCCGCGGCGAGGAAACGCTCGCTGCGATCGGTCAGGTCGTCTTCGCCGTAGATCGGCGCGCCTTCCGGCAGGAACGGCTTGACGGTCGCCATCAAACGTTTGATGTCGTCGATATTTTTCGCCGACAGCGGCACGATCTCGGCAAACTTGTGCAGCGTGCTGACCTGCTGCATGAACGGGAACAGCGAGTCTTTATCCGACACGCGATCAAGCTTGTTCGCAATCAGCAGCGTGGGCACCGACGGCGGAATCAGGTCGAGCACTTTCTGGTCGTCCGGGCCGAAGCGGCCGGCTTCGATCACGAACAGGATCGCATCCACCGAAGTCAGCGTGGACGTGACCGCGCGATTGAGCGAACGGTTCAGCGCGCCGCTGTGCTTGGTCTGAAAACCCGGCGTGTCGACGAAAATATACTGCGCGTCTTCGAGCGTATGGATGCCCGTGATGCGATGGCGCGTGGTCTGCGCCTTGCGCGACGTGATACTGACTTTCTGGCCGACCAGCGCGTTCATCAGCGTGGACTTGCCGACGTTGGGGCGGCCGACGATCGCGACCATGCCGCAGCGAAAACCAGTGGGAGTGGGAACGTTCATATTCGGGCTACGGCAAGTTCAGATCGACACGCAGGAATGGCGCGCCGATGGCAATCAATGGCCCGCGTCGGCGACGCGCGTTTGCACCGCGTCGGCTACGCCGGGTTCGTGTTCGGTCGGTGCCGCCGCTGCGCTCGGCGCGGGCACGGCGGGACCGGGTGTGACTTCGCGGCCGCGGTGTTTGTCGACACTGCGGACCGCAGCGGCGTCCGGCTTGGCTTCTGGTTTCGCGTCCGGTTTGGCTTCGGCGAGTTTCGCGTCAGCGGCCTTGGTGTCGAGCTTTTCTGAGGCTTTTTCCGCTGCGGCTTTATCTGTGGACTTGTCGCCCGCGTGAGCGGCCGTCTTCTCCGCCTTCTCTGCGCGCTCGGCCTTGTCCTGTCCGCTGTACTCCACGTGCGCGGCGCGAATCACCGCCAACGGCGCGGCTGCGGCTGTCAGCGTGGGGCGTTCGGCTGCCGGCTCCGCAGTGGCCGCCCCTCCGCGGGCCTCGCCGCGCCCCGCTGCGCGCTCGCTCTTGCGATCCGGGCTGCGCAAATCCAGCGCGGCTTGCACGCCGGTCACGCCGGGCACGATCTCCGGCTCGACATGCTTCGCCGCGCGGGCGCTTTTCGAGCGCTTGGGTTTGGCGACCATGGCGGGCGCCGCGGCCATCACTTCGTCGAGTGCCTTCTTGGCCGCCGCCTGCTCCGCCGCGCGCCGGCTCGCGCCGGAACCGGACACTTTCACGTCCAGCTTCGGCACCGTGCATTCGACTTCGAACTGCTGATTGTGCGCCGCACCATGTGTAGCGACGACGATGTAGGTCGGCAGCGCGATCTTGTGACCTTGCAGATATTCCTGGAGCAACGTCTTGGCATCCTTGCCGAGCGTGCGCGGGTCGATGTGATCGAGAATCGGCACGTAAAGACGTTTGATGACCGTCTGGGCGGCTTCGAAGCCGCCGTCGAGGAACACTGCGCCCAGCACGGCTTCGAGCGTGTCAGCAAGGATGGAGGGCCGGCGGAAGCCACCGCTGCGCAACTCGCCTTCGCCCAGCCGCAAGCCTTCGGAAATATTGAGGGCCTGAGCGATTTCGTAAAGCGACTGCTGCTTGACCAGATTGGCCCGGACGCGCGACAGGTCGCCTTCGTCCAGCTTGCTGAAACGTTGGAACAAAAGCGCAGCCACCGCGCAATTTAGAACGGAATCGCCAAGAAACTCGAGCCGTTCGTTATGCGTGGAACTGTGACTGCGGTGCGTTAAAGCCTGGCGCAACAATTCCGCATTGCGAAATTCATAGCGCAGACGGCTTTCCAACGGAGATAGGGGCATGGGCAGAGTATAACGCGGGCGCCTGGCCCGGCGAAAACGCGGGGCGGCCAGCGGAAAAAGCGTGGTGAAGCGACGTTACCGCGGAATCTTAAAGTAGCGTGATAACACGCCGCGGCTGCGTGACCTGTGTAAAGGCCAACCGCGCGGCGTGTCGTGCAATGAACGCACACGAACTCAGTTGAATGAGCCGATGCGTTTCAGATTGCTGAAGTTCATCCAGATAAAAAACGCGCGTCCGACGACATTGTTGTCCGGCGCAAAACCCCAGTACCGGCTATCCGCGCTGTTATCGCGGTTGTCGCCCATCATGAAGTAGTTGCCCGGCGGTACCTTGCAGATCACACCGCGCGCGTTGTACGTGCAGTTGTCGCGATACGGATAATCTTCCGCGCCGACGATAAACGGCGGCACCGCAGGATTGTTCAGGATTGCGTTCTTGCGGCCGTCGAGATCTTCTTCGAACTGCTTCGCGTAACCCATGCGTTCGTCGTCGAGGTAATCGGGCAGCGGCGTTTCCGGCACCGGCTTGCCGTTGATCGTGAGCTGCTTGTCCTGATATGCGACCGTGTCGCCAGGCAGGCCGATCACGCGCTTGATGTAGTCGACCGATTCGTCTCTCGGGTAGCGGAACACCACCACGTCGCCGCGTTGGAGCGGACGGCCTGCGGTGATCTTCGTGTTGGTGATCGGCAGACGGATGCCGTAGTCGAATTTATTGACGAGAATGAAGTCGCCCACCAGCAGCGTCGGCACCATCGAACCCGACGGAATCTTGAACGGCTCGACCACGAACGAGCGCACCACGAAAACCACCAGAATCACCGGGAAAAAACTCGCCGAATACTCGAGCCACCACGGTTGGCGCAGCTTGTCGTCACGCAAACGGGCGCGCGTTTGCGCCGCGTTCTCGTCGGCGAAACGCTCGCCGACGCGTGCCTGCTGGCGGTCGAACTCGGCGACCGCGGCTTCCGCCGCGCGGCGCCGTTGCGGCATGAAAACCAGTTTGTCTGCGACCCATGCGACGCCCGTCAAAATGACGAGCACAAAAAGAATCAGCGCAAAATTCATAGGGTTCCGTTGTTCGTCTTATTTGTCTTCGACACGCAGGATAGCGAGGAAAGCCTCTTGCGGAATCTCGACCGATCCCACTTGCTTCATTCGCTTCTTGCCTGCCTTTTGCTTTTCCAGCAGCTTCTTTTTACGTGAAATGTCGCCGCCGTAGCATTTTGCCAGCACGTTCTTACGCAACGCTTTAATGTTTTCGCGCGCAATGATGTTCGCGCCGATCGTGGCCTGAATCGCCACGTCGTACATTTGACGCGGAATCAGTTCACGCATTTTCGCCGCGACTTCGCGGCCGCGATACTGGCTTTGCGAACGGTGCACGATGACCGACAGCGCGTCGACCTTGTCGCCGTTGATCAGCATGTCGACCTTCACCACGTCTGCCGCGCGATATTCCTTGAACTCGTAATCCATCGACGCATAGCCGCGCGAAATCGACTTCAGACGATCGAAGAAATCGAGCACGACTTCGCCCATCGGGATTTCATAGGTCAACTGCACCTGACGGCCGTGATACTGCATGTTGATCTGCGTGCCGCGCTTTTGCGTGCACAGCGTGATCACCGAGCCGACGTAGTCTTGCGGCATGTACAGATTCACGGTGACGATCGGTTCGCGCACCTCTTCGATCTTCGACGGCTCCGGCATCTTGGCCGGATTCTCGACCATGAGAATCGTGCCGTCGCGTTGCAGGACTTCGTACACCACGGTCGGCGCCGTGGTGATCAGGTCCATGTCGAATTCGCGCTCGAGACGTTCCTGCACGATCTCCATATGCAGCAGGCCGAGGAAGCCGCAACGGAAACCGAAGCCGAGCGCCTGCGACACTTCCGGCTCGTACATCAGCGAGGCGTCGTTGAGCTTCAGCTTTTCGAGCGAATCACGCAACGCGTCGTACTGGTTGGCTTCGACCGGATAGAGGCCGGCGAACACCTGCGGCTTGACCTCCTTGAATCCGGGCAGCGGCTCGGCGGCCGGACGGTTCACCAGCGTGACGGTGTCGCCCACCTTCGCAGCAGCCAATTCCTTGATGCCGGCGATGATGAAGCCCACCTGCCCGGCCGACAGCGATTCGAGATTCTTCGACTTCGGCGTGAACACGCCGATGTGCTCGACCGGGTACTGCGCGCCGGTCGCCATCATACGGATCTTGTCCTTGGGACGCAGCGTGCCGTTGACGATACGCACCAGCATCACAACGCCGACATAGTTGTCGAACCACGAGTCGATGATCAGCGCCTGCAACGGCGCTTCCGGATCGCCCTTGGGCGGCGGCACTTTAGCGATCAGTGCTTCGAGCACGTCTTCGACGCCGAGGCCCGTCTTTGCGCTGCAATGCGTGGCGTCGGTCGCGTCGATGCCGATCACGTCTTCGATTTCAGCGATCGCATTTTCGGGGTTCGCCGCCGGCAGATCGATCTTGTTGAGCACCGGAATCACGTCCACGCCGAGCTCGATCGCCGTGTAGCAGTTGGCCACGGTTTGCGCCTCGACGCCCTGGCTCGCATCGACGACCAGCAACGCGCCTTCGCATGCGGACAGCGAGCGGCTGACTTCGTACGAGAAGTCGACGTGGCCCGGCGTGTCGATCATGTTCAGGTTGTAGACCTGCCCGTCACGGGCCTTGTACGTCAGTGCGGCGGTTTGTGCCTTGATGGTGATGCCGCGCTCGCGTTCGAGATCCATCGAATCGAGCACTTGAGATTCCATTTCGCGGTCGGACAGGCCGCCGCAAATCTGGATGATGCGATCGGCGAGCGTCGACTTGCCATGGTCGATGTGCGCAATGATCGAGAAGTTACGAATATGATCCATTCAGTGCCGATCAAGCAAAAAAGGCGCGCTCGGACAATAGCGGAGCACGCCTTGTAAGTAGGTGAAAAACCTATCTATTTTAGCCGAAAAGGCCGTCGCCCGGCGCATCTTGCGAAGCTCGGGCGGAAAAGACAGCTGGGCAACCCTGCTGCATGGGACCAGAGCACGGCGCTGCGGCGCCAACTCGGGTTGACAGGAGAGACGTGAAACTCGGCGTGAGCGGAGCGGCGTCGATGCCGCACCTCGAACCCTCGTGCTAAAACTCAGGAGGCCGCCGCGACCCGCGTGGCGAGCGCGGCGCGAACCCGCGCTACGTCGAGGTGATAGTGACACAGCTCGACGCCGTCACAGACCAGAACTGGCACCAGTTCGTTGTAACGGGCTTCCAGCAAGGGATCCGCGTCGACGTCGACAATTTCGACCTGCGCGCCGAATTCGGCCAGCAAGGGCGCGAGCGCGGCACGCATGTCATCGCAAAGATGGCACCACGCGCGCCCGTAGAGCGTGAGCGGCGCCGTCTTTGTCATTTCTGCGCGCTGCGCGGGCGGACCGGCACGAACTGCGTGTTCTCGCCGCGGCGAACCAGCAGCGCGACCATCTTCTGCGAATCGAGATGCGAACTCACGTCGTCGAACTGCTTTGCGCTCGTGATGTCGGTGTCGCCCACCCGCAGAATGATGTCGCCCTTTTGCAGGCCCACGCGCGCTGCGGGACCGTCCACGGCGTCGATCTGCACGCCGCTGTGCAGCTTCAGCGCCTTCAACTGATCGGCAGGGATATCGCTGACCGCCACACCCAGCACGTTCGTGGCGCGCTGTTTGGGCGGCTGCGGCTTCTTCTGATCCGCCTTGGTTGCCTTATCCGGCTGCATCTCGGCGATCGTCACCGGCAGATCGCGCGTCTGGCCCTTGCGCCAGATCGTGATCGTCGACTTCGTACCCGGCTTCGTGTCGCCAACCATGCGCGGCAGGTCGGTTGCCGTGTCGACCGAATGGCCGTTGAATTTCAGGATGATATCGCCCGGCTGCACACCCGCCTTATCCGCCGGGCCGCCCGGCTCGACGCTGCTGACCAGCGCGCCCTGCGCCTTCGGCAGACCAAGCGATTCGGCGACGTCTTTGGTCACTTCGCCGATCGCCACCGCAATCCGGCCGCGCACCACCTTGCCCGAGGCCTTCAACTGATCGGCCACGCGCATCGCCTCGTCGATCGGAATCGCGAACGAAATGCCCATGAAACCGCCGGTGCGGCTGTAAATCTGCGAATTGATGCCGATCACCTCGCCCTGCATGTTGATCAGCGGACCGCCCGAGTTGCCTGGGTTGACGGCCACGTCGGTCTGGATGAACGGCAGATAGTCGCCCGTATCGCGCCCCTTGGCGCTGACAATACCGGCCGTCACCGTGTTCTCGAGCCCGAACGGCGAGCCGATCGCGACCACCCACTCGCCGACGCGAACCTTGTTCGAGTCGCCGATCGTGATGGTCGGCAGATTGGCGGCGCTGATTTTGACGACGGCGACGTCGGTGCGATCGTCCACGCCGATCAGCTTTGCCTTGAATTCGCGCTTGTCGGTGAGCGTGACATAAATGGTGTCCGCGTCGTCGATGACGTGCGCGTTTGTCATCACGTAGCCGTCCGCCGACAGGATAAAGCCCGAGCCCACGCCGCTGTTCTGTTCCGGATCGCTGCTATCCGGCGTGTCCTGGCTGCCGCCACTGCCGCCGTTGTCGCCGCCGCGGGGTGCCCCCGGCGAACCCGGCGATTGCGGTGACTGCGGCAACGGAATGCCAAAGAAACGCCGGAAAAACTCCGACATGTCGCCGTCGTCCATACCCGGCGGCAAACCGCTGCGGGCACCGCTGCTGGACACGCGAGTGGTGGTGCGGATGTTGACGACCGCCGGGCCGACTTTGTCGACCAGGTCAGTGAAGTCGGGCAGATTGGCGGCGGGAGCCGCCGACGCCGTATGCGGCACGAGCGGCAAACACGCCGCTACTACCGCGGCCGCGAGGAATTTGCGCACCGAGAAAGTCGTCATATCGTAGCAAGCCGAGGGATTCAGGATTCGGGGGGTTACTTCGGAGCTTTGTATTCTATGGCAGCCGCAAATTGCTGCAATGTGGTCTGGGGCACTTCACCCAGCAGAGTAATCCAGAAGTCGCCGCGACGCTTGACGAGCACGTGCGTCGCGCCGCTGCTGCCCGCGCCTTCCTTGCGCGTGTTGTTCTCGACCGGCTCGACGAACACCGAAATGGCCGCGAGGCCGTCGGAGAACACCGCCTGGTCCACTGGAATGGTCGGCTGGCCGGCGTCACGCGCGGCCATGGGACGGCGTAGTTCACGAATCTTGCGGAAACCCGGCACGGTTGGCGTGATCTGCCAGCCTTGCGCGGCCATGTCCACCGGCTCGACCGGCGGGCGCACCACGGTCCAACCCGCCGTATTACGAATACCGTTGACGATGCCGGCCTTGTCGACCGGCACGCCGATGCGAATCTGCGAAAAAGACAGTTGTTCGAGCACCTGACCGCTCGGGTCGAGTGTCTGGGCACGCAGCAGCAGGCCGGTTTTCTTGTCGGCCCACAACTTGTAGGCAAAGCGATAGGCGTCTTTCGGGTCGAGCTCGATCACCTGGCTGTCGACGCCCGCGACACGGTCGTCGCCCAGCAGCTTGGGCTCGTAGACCGACAGCACCTGTTCGCCGCTCACGGCCAGTAGCGCCGGGAACGAATCCTTGTTCTGACGTTTTTCGACGACGCACAAATGCCGCTCCGGCACGAACGTGTAGAGCTCCTCGTTATGACGCAGCATTTTGCGCGGCTTGCCGTCGAGACTTTCGAGCTGCTCGAATTCGCCATCCGCGCGGGTCGCGTAGTGCGCGATCCGCGACGTTTGAACGAAATTGCCGCGTTGGTAGACGAATGCGCCCTCGTAATTTTGCTGCTGTGCGGCTTGATGGATGCGATCGAGCAGATCCGCGGCCGTGCGACGGGCGACGAGCGGATCGTCGGTTTGCGCAAAGACCCGCGGTGTAGCGGACAACAACACGGCTGCGCAGAACAGAAATGCCGGCAGCCGCCCCCAGATAGTCGTTTTATTCAACCGCGGAGTCTGCATCAAACTATTGGCCTTGCGTAGAAACGGCGGCAGCGCGAATCAGCGGCATCGAGCCCGGCATGACCGGCTGTTGCGCGAATTGCTGGTGAGCTTCCAGATACTGGTCGAGACTGGCGTCACGAATGATATTCGCGTCTTGTACGATCGGCTGAACGGTAGCCGCCGGCACCGAAGCCATGGCCACGCGTTGCAGCGTATCGCCATGCGACTGGACCGACGCGAGTTGCGCCGTGCCCGGACCGCCCGGCACGCCTTGCAGTTGCGGCACGACGATCCACGTCAGCGTGGCGGCAGCGGCCGCGACGGCAAAGGCCGGCACGACACGGCGACGCAGCGCCAGCAAACGACGCGCAACAGGCATAGCGGCAGGCGCCAACACGTGCGGCTCGTTGTCGAAGCGCGCGGCAAAACCGCTCAGGAACGCGCTGCTCGCGGCCGGACTCACCGCCAGATCGTCAGAACGCAAAGCGTCGCCGATCAGGTGATAGCTCGACCAGGCGGCGCGATCCTGGCCGTCTAGCCCGGAAAGAAACGCGTCCAGATTCAGATGCTCTTCGCCGACCAGCTCACCGTCGACAAAAGCGGACATGCGCTCGCTGCGCGAGCTGGCTTGCGATTGCATCGAGACCGACCCCATGATGCTCCCCATCTTACAAATACCTCGTAGTGACACCACTAATCCAGATATTGCACCCGCGCCCCGCCCGGCCGGCTGGTGGTTTACCAGCGCTTGCCTTCAGGTGTGTCAAGTAACGGACGCAATTTTGCCGCAATGGCTTCGCGAGCGCGGAAGATTCGTGATCTGACCGTGCCGATTGGGCACCCCATCATCTCAGCGATTTCCTCATAGCTCAAACCTTCAATTTCACGAAGAGTAATGGCGGTGCGCAACTCTTCCGGTAAAACCGCCATCGCAGCATTGACCGTCTCAGCGATCTGCTTGCTCATCAACATCGACTCAGGCGTGTTGATATCCCTTAGTTGGTCCGCGTCCGAGAAAGTTTCAGCTTCTTCAGCATCTGCTTCGGTCGAGGTCGGCGCGCGTCGCCCTTGGGTCGCAAGGTAGTTCTTTGCCGTGTTGACGGCAATCCGGTACAACCACGTATAAAAAGCCGATTCCCCGCGAAACTGCGGCAGCGCCCGATACGCCTTGATAAAGGCGTCCTGGGCGACGTCTTCCACCTCGGCGGGGTCCCGCACGAGGCGCGAGATCAGCCGGAGAATCTTGCGGTGGTATTTGGAGACCAGAAGCTCGAACGCGGCCTTGTCGCCCTTCTGGACGCGCTCGACCAGCACCTGATCAATTTCTTTTTCGCTCACCTGATAAATCCGTTAACTATAGGGCGCATGGCGGGGCACCATTGTAGCGTCCCCATCAACTGGGTACGTTACGCCGGTAACAGCGGTTACAGTCGTTACAGTCAGGCGCCGGCGCCACGCCGGCCCAGCACCGCCAGTTCGCGGAAGACGGGTGCCGGGAGAGTGTCGGCGGCAAGCAGTAGCGTGCGCGGGCCGCCTTGATCCGGCATGACTGTCAGAATCAGCAGGCGACCGCTCCACTGCGAACAGCCGGCAAGACGTCCGTGCGCCAGCAGTGCGCCTGTTCGGCCCCAAACGGACAAGCCGTCCGCCCCGATTTTCAGCGCGACGGGCTGCGCGCGCCCATAGCGGAGCGCGCAAAGCGTGAGCCACGCCCATACCGCGAGCGTCAACGGAACCGCTTGCCCGGCGCCCAGATGCGACGCGAGGCAAGCGAAGACGGCAGAGGTCGCCGCCAGAATGAACGCCCCCAGCGCAGCCCATATGGCAACGGAGCGCCGCAGCGCAATCCGCTGCGGCGCTCCGTCGGGCGTTGCCGGTTCAGGGGAAAGCGCCGGCACAACCGGCGCCGTCGACTGGCGCGTCACCAACTATCAGGCGATCAGGCGCGCTTGAAGACCAGCGTGCCGTTCGTGCCGCCGAACCCAAACGAGTTCTTCAGCGCGACGTCGATCTTCATTTCCCGCGCGGTATTAGCGCAGTAATCCAGATCGCAGGCCGGATCCTGGTTGAAGATGTTGATGGTCGGCGGCGACACCTGATGATGCACGGCCAGCACGGTGAACACCGACTCCAGACCGCCGGCGCCACCCAGCAGGTGCCCCGTCATCGACTTGGTCGAATTCACGACCATGTTTTTGGCGTGATCGCCGAAAGCGCGCTTGATGCCGGTGGTTTCGGCCAGATCGCCGAGCGGAGTGGACGTGCCGTGCGCGTTCAGGTAATTCACCTGGTCGGCATTGACACCCGCGTTCTTCATTGCGGCCAGCATGCAGCGGCGAGCGCCGTCGCCGTCTTCCAGCGGCGCGGTCATGTGATAAGCGTCGCCGCTCATCCCATAGCCGCTGACTTCGGCGTAAATCTTCGCGCCGCGTGCCTTCGCGTGCTCGTACTCTTCGAGCACCATGACGCCGGCACCCTCGCCCAGCACGAATCCGTCACGATCCTTGTCCCACGGACGGCTCGCCGTTGCCGGATCGTCATTGCGCTGCGACAGCGCACGCGCCGCCGCAAAGCCGCCGACACCGAGCGGCGACACAGTCGATTCCGCGCCGCCGGCGATCATCACGTCGGCGTCACCGTATTCGATCAGGCGCGAAGCCTCGCCGATACAGTGCAGGCCCGTGGTACAGGCCGTGACGATAGCCAGATTCGGTCCCTTGATGCCGAATTTGATCGACAGGTGGCCGGAAATCATGTTGATGATCGACGCCGGCACGAAGAACGGCGAAATACGGCGTGGGCCGCGATTGAGCAGTTCGGTTTGCGTCACTTCGATCATCGGCAAACCGCCGATGCCCGAACCGACCACTACACCGATACGCTCCGAATTCTCGTCGGTGACTTCGAGGCCGCTGTCCTGCATCGCCTGGATGCCTGCAGCCACGCCGTAATGGATAAACGTATCCATGTGGCGCGCTTCCTTACCGGGGATGTAGTCCTCGATATTGAAGCCCTTCACCTCGCCGGCAAAACGAGTCGAAAAGTTCGACGCATCGAACTTCGTGATATTGGCAATACCCGACTTGCCGGCGACCAGATTGGCCCAGCCGTCGGCAACATTATTGCCAACAGGCGAAATCAGCCCCAGGCCTGTAACAACAACACGACGGCGGCTCACGGTAACCCCTTTTTCATAGATGACAAAAGCAAAAGCCACAGCGGCCACAGGAACCTGCCCTGTATGCCCTGTGGCTGTTTAACTCGGCAATCGCGCGAAAAATTGCGCAGTCAACATCGCTCGCTCCTGCTTGGCAAAACGCGTGGCAAAAAGCGCCAACCCTGCTGGCGTCGGCAACCGACACGGCAGGGCGTCATACGCCGCCAACGCAGAAACGCGGGCGCGAATGACCTTAGGCCTTGACGTTCGCGCGAGCGTAGTCGATCGCTTGCTGAACGGTGGTGATCTTCTCGGCTTCTTCATCCGGAATTTCCATGCCGAACTCGTCTTCGAGGGCCATCACGAGTTCAACGGTGTCGAGCGAGTCGGCGCCGAGGTCGTTCACGAACGAAGCTTCGTTCTTGATCTCAGCTTCTGCAACGCCCAGTTGTTCTGCGACGATCTTCTTGACGCGCTGTTCGATATTGTCCATTACCCCTCCAAGGGAAAAGAAGTTCAAAAATACAGGTGCGCGCATTTTATCAGGTTTGACCCGGCAAAAAAGCGGCGCATCGGGTGGCTGTCAAGGCATGCGCCTTACGCATTTACAAACGCATCAAGGCGCGGATAGTAACCGAATTTGGTTACGACATGTACATCCCACCGTTTACATGCAATGTCGTGCCGGTGATATAGCCCGCATGTGGCGACGCCAGAAACGCCACGGCGTGCGCAATATCTTCCGGGCTGCCGAGACGGCCCAGCGGAATCTGCGTCTTCAGCGCCGTTTGCTGCTCTTCCGGCAACGTCTTGGTCATGTCGGTATCGATAAAGCCCGGCGCGACACAATTCACCGTGATGCCGCGGCTGCCGATCTCGCGTGCGAGCGCACGCGTCATGCCCGCCACGCCCGCTTTCGCGGCGGCGTAGTTGACTTGCCCCGGGTTGCCGGCCGAGCCGACCACCGACGTGATGTTGATGATGCGGCCGCCCTTCGCCTTCATCATGGGACGCAGCACCGCGCGCGACAGCCGGAACACCGACTTGAGGTTGGTGTCGATCACCGCGTCCCAATCGTCGTCCTTCATGCGCATGGCAAGTTGGTCCTGCGTGATGCCGGCGTTATTCACCAGTACGTGCAGCGCGCCGAATTCCTTCACCGTGCCGTCGATCAGCGCTTCCGCCGCAGCCGCGTCGTTCACGTTGAGCACCGCGCCACGGCCGTTCACGCCGGCGGCGTTAAACGCTTCGCTGATTGCGGCTGCGCCGCTTTCGCTGGTCGCCGTGCCGATTACCGTCGCGCCCTGGCGCGCCAGTTCCATGGCGATCGCCCGGCCAATACCGCGCGAAGCGCCGGTCACGATTGCGATCTGCTTGTCGAGAGTCTTTTCCATCTGTCAGTCCGGATGCCCTTCGGAGGGCTGATTGATTCTTGATGCGATGATCTGACGCTCTCGCGCAGCGCGTGCTGTCAGCGCAAGGCACGCGCGGCGCAGTGCTCAGCCAGCCGTCACGAGTTTGAGCGTCTCTTCGAGCGAAGCCGGATCGAAGATCGAAGCGCCGACCAGATTGCCGTCGATACGCTTGGTCAAACCCGCAAGGACCTTGCCCGGACCGCATTCGATCACGTGCGTGACGCCCTGAGCGGACATGGCCTGAACGCTTTCCACCCAGCGCACCGCACCGGCAGCCTGGCGCACCAACGCGTCCTTGATCCCGGCCGGTTCGTTGACCACGGCAACGTCCACGTTGTTGATGACCGGAATGGCAGGCACCTGCACGTCGACACTCGCGAGATACTCGCGCAATTGATCCGACGCGGGCTTGAGCAGCGACGAGTGAAACGGCGCCGAGACCGGCAGCGGCAACGCGCGCTTGGCGCCCTTAGCCTTCGCGACTTCGCAGGCCTTTTCGACCGCGGCCTTGTGGCCCGCGATCACGACCTGCGCCGGCGCATTGAAATTGACCGCTTCGACGACGCCCGCAACCGACGCCTCAGCGCACACCGCGCGCACCGTGTCGTCGTCGAGGCCGAGGATCGCGGCCATACCGCCTTCACCGACCGGCACCGCCGTTTGCATCGCTTGCGCGCGAAAACGCACGAGCGGCACGGCATCGCGAAACGCGAGCGCACCCGCCGCGACCAGCGCGGTGTATTCACCCAGGCTGTGGCCTGCGACGATCGCCGGCTTCGGGCCGCCAGCCTGCAACCACGCGCGATACATGGCGTAGGAGGCGGTCAGCATGACAGGCTGGGTGTTGGTGGTGAGGTTCAGATCTTCGGCGGGGCCTTCGGCGATCAGCTTGCCGAGGTCCTGATTGAGCGCGTCGGAGGCTTCCTGAACCGTCTCACGCACGACCGCGTGATCGGCGAACGCGTTGAGCATGCCGACCGACTGCGATCCTTGCCCAGGAAAAACGAACGCAAATTTCATATCGTCCCCAAAATCGATGTTGTCAGATGTGGGTGGCGCGCCCGGTTGACGGCGAGCGCGCTCAAGCGAAGCCGAGCGCCGTGAAGCGCGCTCGCCATACGTCGCCGCTATCAGTAGCGGATAACCGACGCGCCCCACGTGAAGCCGCCGCCGACGCCTTCGATCAGCACGTTCTGGCCGCGCTTGATGCGGCCGTCGCGCACGGCGACGTCGAATGCGAGCGGAATGGACGCAGCCGACGTATTGCCGTGCTCGCCCACGGTGACGACCATGCGTTCCTGCGGCAAGCCGAGCTTGCGGCAGGTGCTTTGCATGATGCGGATATTCGCCTGATGCGGGATCAGCCAGTCGACCTGCTCAGCCGACAGATCGGCCTTCTCGAGCGCTTCGACCGCGACCTTTTCGAGCACATTGACGGCAAGCTTGAACACGGCCTGTCCGTCCATATGCAGAAACGCGCTGCCGGCTACCACACCGCCGTTCACGTTGCCCGGCGTGCAGAGAATGTTCGAATGGCTGCCGTCCGCGTGCAGCGCGCTCGCGAGCACGCCCGGTTCTTCGGATGCCTGCAGGATCACCGCGCCCGCGCCGTCGCCGAACAGCACGCAGGTGGTGCGGTCTTTGAAGTCGAGAATGCGCGAGAAAGTTTCCGCGCCGATCACGAGCGCCGTACGATGCTGACCGCTGCGAATGAAGCTGTCCGCCGTCGCCACCGCATAGGCAAAACCGGAACAGACGGCCTGCACGTCGAAGGCCGCGCCGTGGTTCTTGATGCCGAGCTTGTTCTGCAACAGGCACGCCGTGCTCGGAAACACGAAGTCCGGCGTGGACGTGGCGACGATGATCAGATCGATGGACTGCGGGTCGATATCTGCCGCTTCGATCGCGCGTTGCGAAGCGATGAACGCCAGATCGCTGGTCGTGACATCAGGTTCCGCGAAGTGGCGAGCATGGATGCCCGTGCGGGCGACGATCCACTCGTCGCTCGTCTCGACGCCCTGCTTGGCGAGACGTTCGGCCAGATCCTGATTGGAGACGCGGTTGGGCGGCAGGTAGCTGCCGGTGCCCAGCACGCGGGAATAAATTGTCGATTGAGCCATTATGCCTTCGAGGATTGCGCAGCGTAGGGCTCGGCTGGCTGGCCTGCGATCGGGCTTGCGTGACCCGCACCGCTCGCGTCGCGCGCTGCCTGCTCGAGAGAACCCGCGTTCTCTTCCATCGCACGCGCAAGGCGTTCCAGCACGCCGTTTTTGACGGCATCATACCCGCGTTTGATAGCCCACTCAAACGCGTAGGCATCCGCCGAACCGTGGCTTTTTATCACCAGCCCGCGCAGGCCGAGCAACGCGGCACCATTGTATTGCCGATGATCGACGCGTTTCTTGAAGCGCATCAATACCGGCAATGCGAGCACCGCCATCACCTTGGTCAGCCACGAACGGCCAAACTCTTCCTTGATGATGTTGGACAGCATCTGCGCGAGGCCCTCCGACGTCTTCAGCGCGACATTGCCGACGAAACCGTCGCAGACGATGACGTCGACCGTGCCTTTGAAGATATCGTTGCCTTCAACGTTACCGTGAAAGTTAAGTGTACTCGCGCGCAGCAATTCGCCGGCACGTTTGATGGTGTCGTTGCCCTTGATGACTTCTTCGCCGATATTGAGCAGACCGATGGTGGGCCGCTCCTTACCCTCGAGCGCCGACACGAGCGCGTGCCCCATCTCCGCGAACTGCAGCAGATGCTGAGGTTCACAGTCGACGTTGGCGCCCAGGTCGAGCATCATCGTGTAGCCATTGGGATTGGGCAGTGCCGACGCGATAGCCGGGCGTTCGATGCCCGACAGCGTTTTCAGCACATAGCGCGAGACCGCCATCAGCGCGCCGGTGTTGCCGGCGGAAATGCAGGCTTGCGCCTCGCCTTCCTTGACGCGGTTCAGCGCCACGCGCATGGAGGAATCTTTTTTCTTGCGCAGCGCGACTTCGACCGGATCGTCCATGGCGACGATCTCGGAAGCGGGTACGACGGTCAGCGCCGGCAGGTCCTGAGCCTTCAACTTCTTCAGCTGCGCACGAATCGCACTTTCAATGCCGACGAGCAGCAACTGCGCATCGGGATGCGAACGAACGAAGTTGACGGCAGCGGGAACGGTCACGGACGGGCCGTGGTCGCCTCCCATGCAATCTATCGTGAGCTTTACTGTCATGGAGTGCGACGAATTTCAGGCGCCCTGCATGGGACCGCGGTAGGCGCTAAATTGCCAGCTGCGATCGACACAAAAAAGCGGCAATTGAATGCCGCTTTTTTGCCGAGCCGGGAAAATGTCAAGCGAGCCCATCGCCACGCGAAACGCCAAGGGGCGACACGCAGAGAAACAGGCGGCGAAACGATTAATCGTTCTTCGTCTTGACAACTTTCTTGCCACGATAGTAGCCGTTCGGGCTAACGTGGTGACGCAGATGCACTTCGCCCGTGCTCGGTTCCACGGCCAGCGGCGCTGCCGTCAGGAAATCGTGCGAACGGTGCATGCCGCGCTTCGACGGCGACTTCTTGTTTTGCTGAACTGCCATGACTAACTCCTAAAAATTTTCCGGATTCTAACACAGCCCGACTCGGTGTCCGCCACTGGCCGAGTGGCCAATGCGCCCGCGTCGCGCTCCAATGCAACTGTTCAGTGCTTCTTGTCGCCCGGCTCACCGCGTTTGAGACTCTGGAGCGCCGCAAACGGATTCGGCCGCTCGGGCTCACCGCCCTCATCCAGTGCGCCCTCGTCGCCCTCGCCTTCAGTACCGGCCACACCAGAGACGAGACTCTCGTGCACTTCGGGACAGACCTCATGCTTGGGCACGAGCGGCAAGGAAAGCAGCAACTCTTCTTCGATCAAGTCGATGAGATCGAAATGGTTCGAGCCCACGATCACTTCGACTTCATCCTCGTCGAGCGGAAACTCTTCGGCTTCCGCCTCAGTGTTGACGATCCGGTAAGTTGCATCGACGTTGAATGCCTGCAAGTACGGTGTCATGCACCGCTGACATTCGAGCCATGCGGCGCCGTGAATCGCCATCCTCAAATAAGGCTGGGGACCCTCGGTGCCGTCGTCCTGCAATTCCGGCTGCGTCGCCCCTTCGGCTTGCCAGGTGAACGCCGTATCGCGGTCTGGCGCTTCTGCCGGGACTTCGTTTAACATGCGCGGCAGTTGCGAGACGCGCACGACACCCGCGGCCTGACGCGCGCTCCGCGCAAATTCGAACAGATCGAGATTATGCGGGTCGGACAGACCTGCAGGGTTGCCAGGATGTTGAGTCATGTGCGCTCCTGCTTCGGCAAGGGTTTCGCCGGGGTATAAACCGCGGGGTATAACCGCGGGGTACAACCGGTTTGCGAGACAACCTGAAAGACCCACGAGTTGTACGCCACGCTTGCAAGTCCGCTTGCACGCCTGACACACACCGAGGCCCGCCTAGCGCAAGCATACCGATGAAAAGCCCAAAATCATATCCGTTTTGTCTTTTCGAGTCAAACACTTAAGCCCGTACACGCGCAAGCTTTCCGCGACCCCGTACGTTCTGCCTCTCTAGCCGTTGATTGCCCATGCCAGATTCCCTCAATCGCCCGCCACGCCTGATCCTGGCGTCGAGTTCGCCTTATCGCCGCGAGCTGCTCGAACGCCTGCGTGTGCCGTTCGATGTCGTCGTACCCGCGATCGACGAGACGCCGCTCGCCGGCGAGACGCCCGAAGTGACCGCTCTGCGCCTCGCGCAAGCCAAAGCTCGCGCGGTTGCCGGTGGACTCGGCGCCAGCGAGGCCGCGCTCGTAATCGGCTCCGATCAGGTTGCGACCTATGACGGTCTGCAAATCGGCAAACCGGGCACCCACGCCAATGCGCTGGCGCAATTGCAGGCAATGCGCGGCCGCGAAGTGCAATTCCATAGCGCATTGTGTCTATTCGACACTCGCTCGGGGACAGTGCAAGCCGCCGACGTAATTACCCGCGTGCAATTCCGCGATCTGCCGGACACCACGCTGGAAGCCTATCTGCTGGCCGAAACGCCGTACGACGTTGCAGGCAGCGCCAAATCCGAAGGACTCGGCATCGCGTTGCTCGAAGCCATCCATTCCGACGACCCCACCGCGCTCGTCGGCCTGCCGTTGATCGCACTGTCGCGCATGCTGCTCGCAGTGGGCTTTCCGCTTCTGGGGGCGCAATGACCGGCACGCTCTATCTGATTCCGAACACGCTCGGCGAAGGCGACGCCGAGGCGCTGGACGCCGTTCTGCCGGCGCCGGTACGCGCCCGCGCGGCTTCGCTTCACTATTACATCGGCGAAAACGCGAAAACCACGCGCGCGTTCCTGAAGAAAGTCGGCACGGAACGGCCGATCCAGGAAATCGAGATCCGCGAACTGAACGTCAACACGCCGGCCGGGGAGATCGATAAGCTACTCGCGCCGCTTCTCGCCGGCACCGACGCCGGTCTCGTCTCCGAAGCGGGCTGTCCGGCGGTCGCCGACCCCGGCGCCCTGCTGGTGCGCCGCGCGCATGAACGGGGAGTGAAAGTGGTGCCGTTCGTTGGCCCCAGTTCGATTCTGTTAGCCTTAATGGCTTCCGGGCTCAACGGCCAGAGCTTTGCGTTTCACGGCTACCTGCCGGTCGATGCCACGGAGCGAGCCAAGCGCCTGCGAGACCTCGAACAGCAATCACGCAAAGGCAAGCAGACGCAGATCTTTATTGAGACGCCCTACCGGAACCGCGCGCTGCTGGATACGTTACTGGCGACGTGTGCGCCTTCCACGCTCGTCTGCGTGGCGGTCGATCTGACGCTGGAAACCGAAACCATTGCCAGCCGCACCGTAGCCGACTGGAAGAAACAGCCTGCAATCGATCTGCACAGGCGGCCCGCCATTTTTCTGATCCTGGCCGTCTGATCCGGGCTAACCGGGATAGGTATAAAAAAGCCCCGCGCGATCGTCAAAACATCGATCGCGCGGGGCTTTTCACATCAGCACGTCAACAAATCAGCACATCAACGCAGATTCAGCTTCCCGCCGAGCGCCATGGCGTGAACCGCACCGCTCCCCACAGCCGCGCCGAATTTACGCGCAACGCGGTCCGTAATGCTCTCTTTCACTGTGTAGTCGACAATATCCGGCGCCTTGAAGAGGTCGCGCGCTACGTAATCCGCGTCGCCGAAACCATCGGCGAGACCGAGCTCAACGCTCTTTTGACCGGTCCAGAAAAGCCCTGAGAACATATCCGGCGTTTCATGAAGGCGCTTGCCGCGCCCCTGGCGAACGGCGTCGATAAATTGCGCGTGAATCTGATCGAGCATGTCTTGCGCGTGTTCGTCCATCTTCGGCGTTTCTGGCGAGAACGGATCGAAAAAGCCCTTGTTCTCACCCGATGTGTGCAAACGCCGCTGAATTCCCAGCTTGTCCATCAGGCCGGTAAAGCCGAAGCTGTCCATCAGCACGCCGATCGATCCGACGATGCTCGCCTTGTCCACGTAAATCTTGTCGGCCGCCGCGGCCGCATAATAGCCGCCTGACGCGCACATATCGCCCACGACGACGTAGAGCGGAATTGACGGATATTTGACGCGCAAACGACGAATTTCGCTGTAGATAATGCCCGCCTGCACCGGACTACCACCCGGACTATTACAGCGCAGGATCACGCCGGCGGTGCCCGCATCGTCGAACGCACTTTGCAGCGCGGTATTGATATCTTCCGCGTTCGCGTTCGTATCAGCGGAGATCTCGCCGTCAAGCGATATCAAAGCCGTATGACGGCCAGTGGCAGCTACCTTGTCACCGGACAAGTCGATGGCGGCCCATATTGCCAGCAGAAGGACGACGAGGAAGACGAAGCGGAAAAAGATTTTCCAGCGCCGCGCCGCGCGCTGCTCATTGATCGCGGCAAGAGCAATGCGCTCGAGCGCCGCGCGTTCCCAACCGGGCTCATCGGCAGGCGTGCGGGGGCGGCCTGTCAGGGACGGTTCCTTCGGCTCGGGAGTCAAATTGTCGGACATGCGGTGCAGTGGAAAGGTCGAAGAAGAGAAAAATCAGGGGGTGTCCGGACGCAGTTCGCCGTCAGGCAGCCAGAAAACCGCGCGGCCTTCCGGCGTATCGCGTTCGTCCACCTGAACGGGCCGCAATCTGCCGCCGCGGCACGGACCACCGACGCATTTGCCTGTGTCCGGCGCGTAAATCGCACCGTGTGTAGCGCACATCAAGTATAAACCGGACGATTCGAAGAACTGGCCCTCGGCCCAGTCCAGCTCCATCGGCACATGGGCGCAGCGGTTCAGGTAGCCGTAAGCGCGGCCATCATAGCGAACAAAAAATACGACGACGTCGCCTCCGCCGAGCTTCGCCCCGCGGCGCACGCCCGCGCCGCCGTCGACCAATTCCGCCGACGCGCAAATGCGAACCGCCTGCGCCGCGTCCGGTGTCTGCTCGCTCATGCGTTTTCTCGCAGCCAGCCCGACAGCACACTGACGCTCGACGCCACGAACTTCGGCGATAACGCACTCAACGAGCCGGCAGGATGCGCCCCATATGTGACACCGATGCCCGCGACACCCGCGTTGATCGCCATTTGCAGATCGTGCGTCGTATCGCCGACCATTACCGTGCGGGCGTTGTCCTGCCCTAGTTCACGCGTCAATTCGTGCAGCATGGCCGGGTGCGGCTTCGAGAAAGTCTCGTCGGCGCAGCGGGTGCCGTCGAACAGGCTCGTGAGGCGCGACTGGTCAAGCGCGCGATTCAGCCCGACGCGGCTTTTGCCCGTGGCCACGGCCAATAGATAGCCCAGGTCGCGCAATTCCTGCAGCATTTCGCGCACACCGGCGAATAGCTCGGTGGTCTGATCCTTTACCAGATAGTGGAAGCGATAACGCTCGGCCAGCCGCGGATAGTCCGATGGGTCCAGCGTGGGCGCGGCAATTTGTAGCGCATCACGCAAACCGAGGCCGATGACGTAGCTCGCCGCCTCGTCGGCGGGAACCGGCAAGCCGAGATCGCGGCAAGCCGACTGGATGCTGCGCGTGATGTGGGCGGTCGAATCCATCAGCGTCCCGTCCCAGTCGAAGACGATCAGATCAAATTGCTCTCTAGCCATGCGGTGTCGTCTCCGGGTTTGACCCATTTCGTAATTCGTTGAGCTGCGCGATGAAGCTGCGGCATTCGGCCGGCAACGGCGCCTCGAACTGCAGCGGCGCGCCGGTTGCCGGGTGCGTGAGCTTTAACCGGTAGGCGTGCAGGAACATGCGCTTCAGGCCCGGCTTCGCATTGGCGCGCGCCAATGCCTTATTCAGCGCGAAGTCGCCATATTTGGCGTCGCCGACGATCGGCAGTTCCAGATGCTGCAAGTGGACACGGATCTGATGCGTACGCCCGGTCTTCAGTTCCGCCTCGAGCAGCGCGTACTCCGGCCAGCGGTCGATCAGGTTGAAAACCGTGTGCGACGCGAGGCCGTCGGGCTGCACGCGCACGCGGCGCTCGCCGTCCGCGGTCAAATACTTGTGCAGCGGCTCCTTGACCGCGCGGCGGCGGCCCCAATCGCTCGCCCAGTCACCGTGAACGCAAGCATAGTAGCGCTTATCCATCTTGTTCTCGCGAATCTGCTCGTGCAGATTGACGAGCGCCGAGCGCTTCTTGGCGAGCATCAGGATGCCGGAAGTCTCGCGATCCAGCCGATGTACCAATTCGAGGAATTTCGCCTGCGGACGCGCCTCGCGCATCTGCTCGATCACGCCGAACGCTACCCCGCTGCCACCGTGCACGGCCACGCCGGCCGGTTTGTCGATGACGAGCAGATGCTCGTCTTCGAAAATGATCTTGAAATGCGCGGCGGGTACCGGCGCCTGGGCGGCGGTTTCGCTCAGTTGGGCGACGCGAATGGGTGGCACACGCACCAGATCGCCTAGTTCGAGCCGGTACTGCGCGTCTATCCGGCCCTTATTGACGCGGACCTCGCCGCTGCGCAGGATGCGGTAAATATGGCTTTTCGGCACGCCTTTACAGACGCGTAACAGGAAGTTGTCGATGCGCTGTCCGGCCGCACTGTCGTCGATCTCGATCATCGAGACCTGGTCGCTTGCGACCGATTTCTGGGATATTTTGCCTAACTCTTTCATTCTGAATATAATTTGCCCAGCAGTCTGCGGCGGCCGGCGCAGTGTTCGGAATTCGGGCGGATTGCGCAGGCGCAAGCGATAAACCGTTATTTTACTTGCGCCGGGGTCTGGTTGCTCACCCTGAAAATGAGATGCAACAAGTTGCACGCACGAAGTCAGTGCCCGGCAGGGACGGCGCCCATAGGCGCGTTCGGTCAAGGTCGGCTTCGACGGTAACGGAATTTTGGTAAAAAAGAATTTAACTTTCAGCTTCGGTATCGGGCGGTCTGACGCCCAGTTGTACGAGGCTGCAAGTTGCGAAAATACGGCGTGCGCCCGAGGCGTCTTGTAGAAAGTACAAGACATGGCGACGTCAAAATGAGGCGAGACACCCCCAGCAGGAAAAGACGCGCCGACTGCGCGAACTTCCCGCTGCGGCACGGCCGCAGCCTTCGACCCTCCGGTCACGCGCCCAGTTGGCGCACCGGCGCGAGTGGACGAAGGCTTTTGAAGGTCTGCCGGCAGAACCCGCGGCGTGTCGGGTCGTTATTTGAAGCCGTGTTCGCATGTGCCCTGCGGCACCGCGCCCATTTTTCAATGGGGCCGGGCCCTCTCAGGCAATTCTCCCGCCAGTTTTCCCGCTCCAGCGTGCTTGTGAAAACACAATAAGGCGCGGCATGCCGCTGCCCGCTTCGCTCTCGCGACTGACAACCGCGCAGCGATGGGCTGGCTAAGCCGCTCTGGAGCCGTTCAATGAAACGAATGTTGTTCAACGCGACGCAGCAGGAAGAACTGCGCGTCGCCATCGTCGATGGGCAAAAACTCATCGATATCGACATCGAAACCGCCGGGCGCGAACAGCGCAAAGGCAATATTTACAAGGGCATCATTACGCGCATCGAGCCGTCGCTCGAAGCCTGTTTCGTCAACTACGGCGAAGACCGCCACGGCTTTCTGCCGTTCAAGGAAGTCGCCCGCCAGTATTTCCGCGACGGCGTCGACATGCGCTCGGCGCGCATCCAGGACGCGCTCCGTGAAGGCCAGGAACTGATCGTTCAGGTCGAAAAGGAAGAGCGCGGCAACAAAGGCGCGGCCCTCACCACCTTCATTTCGCTCGCCGGCCGGTATCTGGTTCTGATGCCGAACAACCCGCGCGGCGGCGGCGTGTCGCGCCGGATCGAAGGCGACGACCGTCAGGAACTGCGCGAAACCATGGCGCAGCTGCAATTGCCGGAAGGCATGAGCATCATCGCGCGCACGGCCGGCATTGGCCGCAGCGCCGAAGAGCTGCAGTGGGACCTGAACTACCTGATGCAACTGTGGCGCGCGATCGAAGCTGCGTCGCAGAGCGGTTCGAACGGTCAGCCGATGCTGATTTATCTCGAATCGAGCCTCGTGATCCGCGCGATTCGCGACTACTTCCAGCCGGATATCGGCGAAATCCTGATCGACACCACTGAAATTCATGACCAGGCACGCGCCTTCATGGATATCGTGATGCCGGACAATGTCAGCAAGGTGAAGCGGTATCACGACGACGTGCCGCTCTTCTCGCGCTTCCAGATCGAACACCAGATCGAAACGGCGTACTCGCGCACGGTGCCGCTGCCCTCGGGCGGCGCGATCGTGATCGACCACACCGAAGCACTGGTCGCGATCGACGTGAACTCGGCCCGCGCCACCAAGGGCGCAGACATCGAGGAAACCGCCGCGCGCACCAACCTCGAAGCCGCCGACGAAGTCGCCCGCCAATTGCGCCTGCGCGATCTGGGCGGCCTGATCGTGATCGACTTCATCGACATGGAATCGGCCAAGAGCCAGCGTGAAGTCGAGCAACGCCTGAAAGACGCGCTGAAGCACGACCGTGCGCGCGTCCAGATGGGCAAGATCTCGCGTTTCGGCCTGATGGAACTGTCGCGCCAGCGTCTGCGCCCGGCCCTGTCCGAAGGCAGCCACGTGACCTGCCCGCGCTGTAACGGCACGGGTCACATCCGCGATACCGAATCGTCCGCGCTGCAAGTGCTGCGGATCATTCAGGAAGAAGCGATGAAGGAAAACACCGCGGCAATTCACTGCCAGGTGCCGGTCGAAGTGACCGCCTTCCTGCTGAACGAAAAGCGCGCTGAAATCAACAAGATCGAGTCGCGCTTCAAGGTCAACGTCGTCCTGATTCCGAACAAGCATCTCGATACGCCGCATTACAAGCTCGAGCGTCTGCGTCACGACGACGCGCGCCTCGACGAACCGCGCGCTTCGTGGAAGATGGCCGAAGAAGCGGCCCGCGAACTCGAATCGGAAACCGGTTACAGCAAGCGCACCGAAGAAGCAAAGCCGAAGCAGGAAGCGGCGGTCAAGGGCATCACGCCTGAAAAGCCGGCGCCGAGCGCACCGGTTCGCCCTGTCGCTGCCCCGGCTCCGGTCGCGGTCACGCCGGCAAGCGGTGGGTTCATCGGCTGGCTGAAGAATCTGTTCGGCATGCAGCCGGCGGCACCGGCGCCTGTCGCGCCGGCTACGACCGACAAGCAGACGCGTCCGCAACGCGGCGAACGCACGGAGCGCGGTGAGCGCACCGGTGAACGCGGTGGCGATCGCAACCGCAATCGCCGTGGCGGCGCAGGCGGCCGCGATGCAGCGGGCCGCGGCGAAGGCGCGACCGGCGGCCGTCAGGCTCAAGGCCAGCAGCCGTCGCAGCGTCGCGAGGAACGCGAACCGCGTGAAGCACGCGAAGGCCGTGAGCCGCGTGAAGCGCGCGAGCCGCGTGGCAACCGTGAACCGCGTGAGGCCCGCGAAGGCCGTGAACCGCGCGAAACCCGCGAGCCACGCGAACCGCGTGAAGGTCGCGAGGGTCGCGAAAACCGTGACCGCGAGAATCGCGGCAACGACCGTGCGGAAGCCGTCGAAGGCGCACCGCGCGCTGAACGTGGCGAGCGCGGCGAACGTCCGGAGCGTGGCGAACGGCGTGAACGTGGTGATCGCGCTGAACGTGGCGAGCGCCGCAAGCCGCAAGCTGAAGCCACCGAGTCTCTGACGCAAAGCGACGCTCAACCGGCGGAAGAACTGGCGCAAAACCAGACCGCCTTGGGCGAAAACGGCGCGCCGATCGATCAGGAAGCCGTGGCGCGTGAAGGTGAAGAGCGTCGTCGTCGCCGTCGCGGCCGTCGCGGTGGTCGTCGTGAGCGTGAAGAGGACGTGAACGGCAACCTCGCAGCGGACGTCGCGGAAGCTGAAGGCGACAACGCCAGCGTTGCCGACGAAGCGCCGGTGCGCACCGCGCATCAACCTGTCGAGCACAAGACGGAAGTCAACGAGGCGAAGAACGTGACGCCGGTAGAGGTGGTGGTCGCCGCTGTCGCGACTGAAACCGCCGTGGTCACCGAACTGCACGCTGCTACCGAAACGCCGGCTCTGGCTGTCGAAAAGGCTGCGAAGACGGAAACGGTCGTCCCGGTAGCGCAGGCGCCGGCGACTCCGGCTGCTGTCGAACCGGTCGCCGAAACGCCGGTAGCGCCCGCCGCTGCCGTGCCGGTCGAAGCAGCGCAAGCCGCGCCGGCCGTCAGCGAGACGGTTTCGCTGGTTGAACCGGTCGCACGCTTTGAAGCACCGGCTCAGGCTCAAGTCGAAACGCCGGTGGTGGCGTCGCCTGTCGAAGCACAAGCCGCGCCGGCTCCCGTCGAAACCGCCGCTCCGGTTGCGGTCGTCGAAGCTCCGGCGGCTCAGCCTGTGTTGCATGCCGAGATCGCCGAAACGCAGCCGGTTGTGGCCGCGGTCGAGCCGACGGTGATCGAGCCCGCGCCTGTCGCAGTTGCACCGCAAGCACCGCGTCATGGCGCCGTGTCGGCGGAAGCCTTGAAGCCGGTGCTGGAACAAGCCGGTCTCGTCTGGGTGAACACCGACGCCGACAAGCTTCGCGCCGCTCAGGAAGCGGCCGCGCAGACGGTCAAGCCGGCTCGCGTGGTGCGCGAGCGTAAATCGTTGCCGCCGCTCGACAGCGCGCCGATGCAACAAGTGGAAACGGGTAAGCACCCGCAGTAAGCTGCCCCGCTCCACCAGCAAAGCCCGCCTTCATGGCGGGCTTTTTTTATGCGCAGCGCGGGCGCGCCGGTGGCATGCACCTCCCCGTATACCCGACACCGCCGGGGGGTCCCACTGCCTTTTGAGGCATTTCCGATAGAATGAATATCTAGCTTTGATTTCAAGCACTAAGTTCAAGCACTGAGCAAAGCAAACACGCGAAGCAATTAAGCGAAGCAACCATGTCCCGACGCATCATCCCTGTTGCCGATTTCAGCGCTGTGCCGGTTATCAGCGGCCCCGTGCAGACGCCTAGCGGCGCGCTGCACGACAAGCTCGCGCGGCCGCTGCGCGACCTGCGCATTTCGGTCACGGATCGCTGCAATTTTCGGTGCGTCTACTGCATGCCGCGCGAGGTGTTCGACAAGGACTACACCTTTTTGCCGCACAGCGACCTGCTGAGCTTCGAGGAAATTGAACGGGTGGCGCGGATCTTCGTCGCGCACGGCGTCGAAAAAATCCGTCTGACGGGCGGCGAACCGTTGTTGCGCAAGAATCTCGAATTCCTGATCGACCGGCTCGCGCAACTTACCACGCCGGCGGGCCGTCCGCTCGATCTGACGCTGACCACCAACGGTTCGCTGCTGGCGCGCAAGGCGCGCAGCCTGAAAGACGCCGGTTTGACCCGCGTCACGGTGAGCCTGGACGCGCTCGACGACACGCTGTTTCGCCGCATGAACGACGCCGACTTCGCCGTCGCGGACGTGCTGGACGGCATTGCCGCCGCGCATGCGGTGGGGCTCGCGCCGGTCAAGGTGAACATGGTCGTCAAGCGTGGCACGAACGATAGTGAAATCGTGCCGATGGCGCGTCATTTCAAAGGCTCGGGCGCAGTGTTGCGCTTTATCGAATACATGGACGTCGGCACGTCGAACGGTTGGAACATGACCGAAGTGCTGCCGTCCGCCGACGTGGTCACACGCATCGCCGAGCACTTCCCGCTCGCGCCGCTCGAAGCGCACAGCGCCGCCGAGACCGCGCAGCGCTGGGGTTATGCGGACGGCAGCGGCGAAATCGGCGTGATTTCGAGCGTGACCCGGGCGTTTTGCGGCAGTTGCACGCGAGCGCGTCTGTCCACAGAAGGCAAGCTCTATCTGTGCCTGTTCGCGTCGTCGGGGCACGACCTGCGCGCACTGGTGCGCAACGGCGCGAGCGACGCCGGTATCGCCACCGCCATCGCCGAAATCTGGCAAGGCCGCGGCGACCGGTATTCGCAACTGCGCGGCAGCAACCCGGCCGATTCAGGCGCGCGCGACGGCCGTCGGGTCGAAATGTCGTACATCGGCGGCTGAGCGGCGGCGCATGAGACCGACGCGCGAACACATCACCGGCCTGTTGCTCGCGGGCGGACGCGCCACACGCATGGGCGGCGCCGACAAGGGGCTGCAAACGCTGCACGGCGAGCCGCTCGCCGGCCATGTGCTCAAGCGCCTCGCACCGCAAACCGGCGCGTTGCTCATCAGCGCCAATCGGCATGCCGAAGCTTACGCCGCACTCGGTGCGCCGTACGGCGCCACGGTCGTGGCCGATACGCTGGCCGGATTTCCGGGCCCGCTGGCAGGTCTGCTCGCGGGCTTGCGAGCAGCGGGAACCGGCTATGTGCTCAGCGCACCCTGCGACTCGCCGTGGCTTCCCGCCGACCTCGCCGAGCGTCTTGCGCGCGCGCTCGACTCGAACGGCGCCGATATCGCCACGGTCGCCACCTCCGACGCGCACGGTCAGTTGTCCCTGCACCCCGTTTTCGCACTGTTGCGCACGGGCCTCGCGGACGATCTGGCGGCCTTTCTGGAGGCCGGCGAGCGCAAAGTCCGCGCGTGGTACGCGCGCCACAAGACGGAGGAAGTCGTCTTTACCGACGAGCGCGCGTTTTACAATATCAATTCGCTACAAGAACTCGCCGACCTCGAACGTGATTGAGGCCCCGGTTGAAATCCCGCTCCGGCCGCACGGCAACTGCCGCTGCCGCCTCCGGTCGCGACGTCCCGCTCTTCATGACCACGCCTAACGAATTCTCCCGCTGCGTCGCGCAGTACGATCCTCACGCGCTACCCGTGTCAGCCGCTCAGGCGATTGTTCGCCAGTGGGCCGCACCGGTCACGGCTACTGAACGCGTGCCCCTGCGCGATGCGCTCGACCGCGTGCTCGCGGCGGATATCGTGTCGCCAATCGACGTGCCTTCGCACGACAACTCCGCCATGGATGGCTACGCGTTCAAGAGCGCGGCACTCGCCACCGGCGGCGCCACCGTCGAGTTGACGGTGGCCGGCAAAGCGCTCGCCGGGCATCCGTTCACGGGCCGCGTCGAAACCACACAATGCGTGCGCATCATGACCGGCGCCTGCATGCCGGCCGACTGCGACACGGTCGTGCCGCAGGAGGTGGTCGAGCGCGACGCCGACTCGGGTTCGATCCGCTTCGCCGCCAACGCCGTGGCGGCCGGCGCGAACCGGCGTCTCGCCGGCGAAGATCTCGCGCGCGGCCACGCCGCACTGCGCTCGGGCCGTATCATGCGCGCGTCGGACCTTGGTTTGCTGGCCTCGCTCGGCATCGGCGAAATCAATGTCAAGCGGCGCTTGCGCGTGGCCTTCTTCTCCACCGGCGACGAATTGCGCTCGCTCGGCGAGCCGCTCGACGCGGGCTGCGTGTACGACAGCAATCGCTACACGCTGTTCGCCATGCTGCGGCGCCTGAACATCGACACGCTCGATCTCGGCGTGGTGCGCGACGAGCCCGCCGCGATGGAAGCCGCCTTGCGCAGCGCGGCGGCGAGCGCCGACGTGGTGCTCACCTCGGGCGGGGTTTCGGTCGGCGAGGCCGATTTCACCAAACAACTGCTGCAAACTTTCGGCGACGTCGCCTTCTGGAGTCTCGCCATGCGGCCGGGCCGGCCGCTCGCCTTCGGCCGCGTCTGGTCCGGCGAGCGACCCGGGCTCGGGCTTCCCGCGTTATTCTTCGGTTTGCCGGGCAATCCGGTCGCCGTGATGGTGACCTTCTATCAGATCGTGCGCGAGGCGCTGCTGCTGATGTCGGGCGCAACACCGCAACCGTTGCCGTTCATTCACGCCCTGAGCCGCAAAGCCATCCGCAAGCGCGCCGGCCGCACCGAGTTCCAGCGCGGCGTAGCCGAACAGGACGCGCACGGACAATGGCATGTCACGCCAACCGGCTCACAAAGTTCCGGCGTGCTGAGTTCGATGAGCGAAGCCAATTGCTTCATCGTGCTCGGGCACGATGAGGGCGAGATTGCGCAAGGGGAGCGCGTCGCGATCATGCTGTTCGACGGCCTCATCTAACGCCCGGCTCACGCCTCGCTCTCGCCAGCGGCCATTCATAGCTTTACCCATTACCACTACGACACACGGGTTTGACTTACATGAAAAAACAGATTTCGTTCATTGCACCAGGACAGACAGCCAAAGCACTGATCCTCGTGTACCTGACGTTTTCGGTACCGATCGTGCTGCTGGGCGTACTGGTGGCGTTCGTGCGCTATGGTTCGGTGGAACTGAGCACGGTGTTCAGCGCGCTGCTGCTGAATGCGATTCTCGGCTTCGTCCTGCTATGGATCGCCTGCCATGCGTACAACTGGGTTGCGTCGCGCTTCGGCGGAATTGAAATCCAACTGACCGACGCCCCGGAAGAAGCGTAATGCCCGCGACGATCCGCGCCGCCACGCCTGCCGACACCAGCGCGATCTTCGCGCTGACGTACGAGCTCGCGGAATTCGAAAGCCTCACGCACGTCTTCGTCGCAACCGAAGAGGGCTTGCGCGACGCGCTGTTCGGCGCGCGGCCTTCTATTGAAGCGCTGGTAGCGGAGAGCGAAGGACGCATCGTCGGCTATGCGCTGTTCTTCCACAATTACTCGAGTTTCGTCGGCAAGCGCGGACTGTATCTCGAAGACGTCTACGTACAACCCTCGCAACGCGGCAGCGGTCTGGGCACCGCATTGATTCAACGCCTCGCCGCCCTGGCGGTGGAACGGCAATGCGCGCGCTTCGAATGGACCGTGCTCGACTGGAACCGGCAGGCCATCAGCTTCTATGAAAAGATGGGCGCGACCGTCATGCCCGACTGGCGCGTGGTGCGCCTGACAGGTGACGCGCTTGAACAGCTGGCAGCGGGCGCGCGTGCCTGAGTGATTGGCGGGCGGAGCTTCACGCCGGGTTCCGCCACACCTAACCGTTAGCCCCGTACCCTCATTGCTCTTCGGGCTCCGCACCCGAGAGCGCATCGCCGAGCAACTCGCTCGCCTCCTCGCCCGGTAATGCCTCGACATCGCGCAGTCTGCGGCTCATGACACGCGTGCGCGTTTCCGCCGCTTCGATAGAACGCGTGACGGTTTCCAGTTGCGCCTTTGTCTTCGCCAGCACGTCACCGAATTTGCCGAACTCAGTTTTCACCGCGCCGAGCACCTGCCACACCTCGCTCGACCGCTTTTCGATAGCGAGCGTGCGAAAACCCATCTGCAGACTGTTGAGCAATGCGGTCAGCGTAGTCGGACCGGCGATCGTCACGCGATAGTCGCGTTGCAGCAGGTCCGTCAGGCCCGGCCGGCGCAACACCTCCGCGTACAGGCCTTCGGTCGGCAGGAACAGCAACGCGAAATCCGTGGTGTGTGGCGGCGACACGTATTTCTCCGCAATCGTGCGGGCCTCGGCGCGAATCCGCGCTTCGAGCGCGCGGGAGGCTTCTTCCACCGCGACCGGATCGGCGCGCTCCTGCGCTTCGATCAGACGCTCGTAGTCTTCACGCGGAAACTTGGCGTCGATGGGCAGCCAAACCGGCGTGGCCACGCCGCCCTGCTCCGCGCGCCCGGGCAACTTGATCGCAAACTCGACGCGCTCCGTGCTTCTCGGCACGGTCGCAATGTTCTTCGCGTACTGGTCGGCGGTGAGCAGTTGCTCCAGTAACGCTTCCAGCTGCACTTCGCCCCACGTACCGCGTGTCTTCACATTGGTGAGCACTTTCTTCAGGTCGCCGACACCGGCCGCCAGCGTCTGCATCTCGCCCAGTCCGCGGTGCACCTGCTCGAGCCGGTCGGACACGAGCTTGAACGATTCACCCAGACGCTGTTCGAGCGTGGCGTGCAGTTTTTCGTCGACGGTGCGGCGCATTTCCTCGAGCTTGACCGAGTTGTTCGCCTCGATATCCTTCAGCCGCTGTTCGATGGTTGCGCGCACCTCGGCGAAACGGCGATCGTTCGCCTCCGTGAGTTGCCCCAGTTGCAGGCTCAGCGTGTCGCCGAACTGCTTGAGCGAGCGGCCCTGCTCGTCGCGCGCCTGCTGGGCCTGCGCCTGCAGACTGTGACGCACGGCGTCGAGCTGCTGGGCGAACCCGTCGATCTTGCCGCCCTGCACCGTCGTCATACTGCTGAACTGCGCCGCCAGCGTCTGCTGAAAGTGCGCGAAGCCGCTGCTCTGTTCAGTACGCGACACCCGCGCGGTCTCGGTGATGTCATTGCGCAGTTGCCGTTCGAGACGCTCGTAGGCGTGTGCTTGCGCGTCGGTCGAGGCGTCCAGCCGCTCGTTGAGCAGTTCGAACTGCTCGCTCTCTTGCGCGCGGCTGTGGCCTCGCATCAGCAAGGCCAGCGCAATGACCAATGCGACCGCCAGCACTGCGACGGCCGCCACCAGAATCATTGTCATGAACGCGCCTTGCCGATGACCTCGGGATTGATCGGATTCGGCGGCCGGCCCGCGCGCGGGCCTTCGCCCAGGCCCGCGATCAGATTGTCCGCGGCGAGATTCGCCATGGCGCGGCGCGTGGCTTCGGTCGCGCTGGCAATGTGCGGCGTCAGCACGACATTCGGCACGCTCAGCAAGTCCTGGTTCAGATTCGGCTCGCCTTCGAACACGTCGAGACCGGCGGCGGCGATCTGCTTCGAGCGCAAGGCCTGGACGAGCGCCGCGTCGTCGACAATGCCGCCGCGCGCGATGTTGGTGAGCGTCGCGGTCGGCTTCATCAGCGCGAGTTCGGCGGCGCCGATCGTGTGATGGTTATCCTTCGTGTACGGAAGGACGAGCACGACGTGATCGGCACGCCGCAACAGGTCCTCTTTCGACGCGTATTCCGCGTTCAGCTCGGCTTCTATCTCCGGCGCGACGCGCGAACGATTGTGATAGATCACCTGCATGTTGAAGCCCTTTGCACGACGCGCCAACGCCTGGCCGATGCGGCCCATGCCGACCACGCCGAGCGTCGAGCCGTACAGGTCGCTGCCGAGAAAACCGTCATACGCCCACTTCTGCCATTTGCCCGCGCGCAGCCAGTGCTCCGATTCGGCGATACGGCGCGCCGCCGCCATCATCAGGGCCCAGCCGAAGTCCGCCGTCGACTCGTTCAACACGTCCGGCGTATTGGTGCCGAGCACATTGGCCGCGGTGAAGGCGGCCATGTCGAAATTGTTGTAGCCCACCGCCATGTTCGACACCACGCGCAGACGCGGCGCCGCCGCGAGTACGCCCGCGCCGACCGGATCGCCCGCGGTGAGCGCGCCGTCCTTGTCCGCGAGACGACGCGTCAGTTCGTCGGCGGACAATACGTCGCCCTGATTCCAGTCGACGTCGAAATACTGTTTGAGCCGTTCGATCACGTCAGGAAAGATTGGACGGGCGACGAGGATCTTCTGCATTGCAATTCTCCGTATAGCGCGTCGAGTTCGATTGCCTCGGCGTCAGAAAAAAAGCCAGCCGGTCACGAGGAACAACGGCAGCAACACCGCCGCGGACCAGCCCAGATACGCGAAAAAACCCGGCATGCGCACGCCGCGCGATTCCGCGATTGCCTTCACCATGAAGTTCGGCGCATTGCCGATATACGTGTTCGCACCCATGAACACCGCGCCAGCCGAGATCGCCGCGAGCGTGGTGGCGCCGGTGGTCATGAGCGTCTGCGCGTTGCCGCCGGCCAGGTTGAAGAACACGAGGTAGGTCGGCGCATTGTCGAGAAACGAAGATAGCAGCCCGGTCATCCAGAAGTACATCAAATCGTGCGGCTGGCCCGATGCGTCGTTGACCAGATGGACGATGCCGGCAAAGGCGCCCGCCTCGCCGGCACGCAGGATCGTGATGACCGGCGCGATCGTCACGAAGATGCCGGCGAACAGCTTGGCCACCTCTTCGATTGGCGCCCAGTTGAAGTCGTTGCCCGCGCGCGCCGTACGCGGCGTGAGCACCAATGAAAGCAACGTGACGCCGAGCAGCGCGGCATCGCGCACGGCATTCTGCAGCGCGAGGTGCGTGCCGAACACGTCGAACTCCACGCCCGGCTTCCATAGCCCGCTCATCAGCACGAGCCCGACTACCGCGGCGAGAAGCACGAAATTGATCTTGCCGTCGATGCCGAGCAGCGGCGAGTCAGGCGAGGGATCGAGAAAGCGCGAGCGCTCTTCCTCACGCCGATGAAAGTAGTACGAGTCGAGCGCATAGAACCCGATCAGCAGCACGCCGCAAATGAACAGCATGGGCAGCATCAGATGCGTGGTGGTCCAGAAAAAGCTCACGCCCTGCAAAAAACCGAGAAAGAGCGGCGGGTCGCCCAGCGGCGAGAGCGAGCCGCCCGCGTTCGCCACGAGGAAGATGAAGAACACGACTACATGAACCACGTGCTTGCGATTGTCGTTGGCGCGCAGTAATGGACGGATCAGCAGCATGGCCGCGCCGGTCGTGCCCATGATGCTGGCCAGCAACGTGCCTAGCGCGAGAATTCCGGTGTTCAGACGCGGCGTGCCATGCAGATTGCCGCGCACGCAGATGCCGCCCGCCACGGTGTACAACGCCGTTAGCAGCACAATGAACGGAATGTATTCTTCGAGGAGCGCATGCACGAGCGTGCCGAACGCGACGCCTGAACCGAAGGTGAGCGCGAACGGCACGAGGAACGCAAGCGCCCAGGCAGCCGCGATCTTGCCGAAATGGTGATGCCAGAACGCCGGCGCGATCAGCGGAAATACCGCGATCGACAGCAGCACGCCTGCGAATGGCAGTCCCCACAGCGCCGACAAAGTGGCGCCATCGAGCGTAGCGGCAGACGCCAGTTGCGGCCAGCCGGCCAGCGCCAATGCAGCCGCGAACCCCATGCCCGTCCAGACGGCATGTCCTTTCATAGCGTTGAAATCCTTGTTATTGCCGGCAGCCGCGCGTGGGCACATGCGCCCCGTGGCGCGGGCCGCGCTTGCCGTTCAGGCGCCCTGCACCACGATCACATGCACGCGGTATGGCCCATGCGCGCCGAGGACGATGGTCTGCTCGATATCCCCGGTGCGTGAAGGCCCGGAAACGAAATTGACCGCGCGTGGAAGTTCGCCGCGTTCTTTGCGGATCAGACCGAACGCCTCTTCATGACCCGAGACGATGCGTGAAGCCGGCACGATGGCAATATGCGTTTCAGGCAGCAGACCAGCGGACGCATAAGTTTCCGGTCCCGACAGCAACACGAGCGTGCCGGTCTCGGCGGTCGCGCAGAAGCAGCCGGTCAGGCCGACCACGTCGCCGTCTTGCGGCTTGCGGAATTCGACGGTGAGGCCGGCTTCGGCCCACTGCAGATCCTGCAGCGTTTGCCAGGCGATAGCCTGCAACGGCAACGCATGTTGTGTGAGGTAGCGATGCGCCGCGGCCGGCACGTCGCTCAGTGCCTGAACCGATTCGACGGTGGTCGCCATCTTCCGGGCCTGTTCGACGAAGCGCGCAACGAGGTCGGCCGGCATCTCCGGACGCGGCCCGGCAGGATGGCGCGCCAGGTAGTCCGCCGCCGCCTCGCGCTCGGCAGCGGACGGCTCCGGCTCACGCCCTTGCGCCGCGCGGATGCGCGCCAGTATGTTGCGTCGGGCAATCGATGTATCCATGTGCGAAATCCTCGTGTCGACAGCCGTTCGGGATGGCGGGAATTATACCGGCCGCCCCGCGCGCGGCCACCCTGGCCAAACGGGATATTGCCGCGTATCGCACACGCGGCTTACGCTATAGCCCACTGCAATAGCCAGCTGCGAGCCGCGTTACTTCGCCGCCTCTTCCTCGGGCTGCGCAATGCCGAACACCTGGCGCAGGTAAGCGAGGTAAGCCTTGTCTTCGCACATGTTCTTGCCCGGCGAGTCCGACAGTTTCGCCACCGGCTGGCCGTTGCAGCGAACCATTTTGATGACGATCTGCAGCGGGCTATAGCCGAGGTCGTTGGTCAGATTCGTGCCCACGCCGAACGCCAGCTTGCAGCGGCCGCGGAAGCGCTCATAGAGCTGCAGCACTTTCGGAATGTCGAGGGCGTCGGAAAATACGAGGATCTTGGTGCGCGGATCGCAGCGATTCGCTTCGTAGTGCTTGAGCAGACGTTCGCCCCACTCGAACGGATCGCCAGAATCATGGCGCGCGCCGTCGAACAGCTTGCAGAAGTACATGTCGAAGTCGCGCAGGAACGCCTCCATGCCGTACACGTCGGAGAGCGCGATACCCAGGTCGCCGCGGTATTCCTTGGCCCACATTTCGAAGCCGAAGATCTGCGAGTCGCGCAGCCGTGGGCCGAGCGCCTGGCACGCCTGCAGATATTCATGCGCCATCGTGCCGAGCGGCGTGAGGCCGTGCTTCATTGCGTAGAAGACGTTGCTGGTGCCGGCGAACTGCTCGCCGAGGCCCTCTTTGAGTTTGAGGATCACTTCCTCGTGCCATTGCTTCGAGAATCGGCGGCGCGTGCCGTAGTCGGCGATCTTGCAGTCGGCGAATTCCGGACGCGCGCCGAGCAGCTGGATCTTGTCGACGAGGCGGCCGCGCCCTTCGCTGTAGTCCGGCTTCTGCTGCGTATTGCGGAAGTACACCTCGTTGACGATCGCGAGCATCGGAATCTCGAACAGGATCGTATGCAGCCACGGTCCCTTGATCTCGATGTCGATTTCGCCATTGCCCTTCGGCGAAGGTTCGATCGAAATGTATTTTTCGTTCAGATGGAACAGCGCGAGAAACTCGATGAAGTCGCCCTTGATGAAGCGCATGCGGCGCAGGTAGTCGAGTTCGTCGTCGGTAAAGCGAAGCTGGCAGAGCTTGCGCACTTCCTCGCGAATCTCGCCGATATACGGAACGAGATCGACATTCGGCGTACGGCAACGGAAGCGATATTCCACGTTCGCCGCGGGAAAGTGATGCAACACCACTTGCATCATCGTGAACTTGTACAGATCGGTGTCGAGCAGCGAAGTAATAATCATGATGGTGCGAACTGGACTGCAGGAAAAACGGAAGGCCCGACACGAAAGGCCCGACTCAACCATGCGCATACGGCACGCCCCGTGCGCACCGACCTGACGCATGTTACCCGAATGCCGCCGGATTCCGCGCGCCGCCGGGCGCTCGCACCGCACGCCCGAACAAGGTCTTCACGGTGAGCGCCGCGAAGCAGGTGGCCTTCAGCGCGCCATAAACTAATCACGAAAACGTATAAAAGGCATGGTGCGATGCTGCATGCGCCTCTTGACGTTACGATACAATAGCGCTTTTGGCGTTTGCGCCTCCCCAGATACCGCATGCAGGAGCTGCCTGAATGACTCACGTTGTGACCGAAAGCTGCATCAAGTGCCGCTATACCGACTGTGTCGATGTGTGCCCGGTGGACTGCTTTCGCGAAGGTCCCAACTTCCTCGCGATCGACCCCGATGAATGCATCGACTGCGCAGTGTGCGTAGCCGAATGCCCGGTGAACGCCATCTATGCCGAAGAAGACGTGCCGGGCGACCAGCAGAATTTCATCGAGCTGAATGCCGATCTCGCGAAAAGCTGGCCGAGCATCACCAAGACCAAAGCACCGCTGCCGGAAGCCGACGAGTTCAAGGACGTAAAGGAAAAGCTCGAGCTGCTCGTACGTTGAGTCTCGCGGCACGTCACGCAGCACGTCACATACGCAGCGGACTTCGAATGAAATCGAGATGAACGCAGGGTATTGACAGCCGCTTAAGCTCCTCCTACAATTTCGTTTCTCTGCTGTTGTTGTTCTGTTCCTCGATAGCTCAGTCGGTAGAGCGCCGGACTGTTAATCCGTAGGTCCCTGGTTCGAGCCCAGGTCGAGGAGCCAAGAATTGCAAAAGCCCGTTAACCAAGACGGGCTTTTTTATGTAGATCAAGCTGTACTGTTGTTCCTCGATAGCTCAGTCGGTAGAGCGCCGGACTGTTAATCCGTAGGTCCCTGGTTCGAGCCCAGGTCGAGGAGCCAAAAATTTTGAAAGGCCCGCATTCGTGCGGGCCTTTTCTTTTTCCGCGTCACATTTCTGCACGCCCGATCACAGCCCCGGGTCGATGCTCTCGCCGCAATCCCGAACATGGCGGACGCTGTCCGCACTCGCCTGCAAAAGCCCGATGATCGGCTCGCCGTTATACGATGGCGGTTTGCGGCATGCATCCCGCGCCTGCCCAGGCGCTCAATTTCTGGCGATCCCATGAAACCCACTTTGTTGCGCATCGCGCTCGCGGCGACCGCCGCGCTGCTGCTGCCTTCGGCACACAGCGAAGAAGTCGGCAGCGTCAATACCAACTTCCACGTCACGGGTTCCGACCGTGTGGTCGTAGAAGCCTATGACGATCCCGTGGTTCAGGGCGTGACCTGCTACGTATCGCGGGCGCGTACGGGTGGTGTCAAAGGGACGCTCGGCATCGCGGAAGATCCCACGGAGGCGTCGATCGCTTGCCGTCAGGTCGGCGAAATTCACTTCACGGGTCCTGTGAAGAAACAGGCCGACGTGTTTTCGGTGAGCATGTCGCTCATCTTCAAGTCGCTGCACGTGGTGCGGGTCGTCGACGCGAAACGCAACTCGCTGGTGTATCTCACCTACAGCGACCGGGTCGTCAGCGGTAGCGCGAAGAACAGCGTGAGTGCCGTGCCGATGCCGGCCGGCACGACGATCCCGCTCAAGTAAGCGCCCCGCCCTACGGAAAAACACAGCCGGCCGATGCGATGGCGTGAATCGGTGGCCTCAGGCGGTGGGAGGAAAGCTACTGCTCGAACCGAGGCATCACACTCCGGCAGGAAACACCCGCACGAGCCCTAGGTCGATGAAGCGCCGCCCGTCACGACGCGCTACACTGACCGGTCCTGCTGGACCTTCGCCATGACCACCGCCCATCGTTTCCAGGATTCCGCCCGCTACTGGCGCACGCCGCTTCTGCCCGGCGCGGACCTGCTCACGGCCGAATATCACGATCACGAGTTCACGCCGCATTGGCACGACGCGTACACGATTCCGGTGATCGTCGCGGGCGCCGAGGGTTATCGGTACCTCGGTTCCGACTACGTGGCCGAAGCCGGCAGCGTGCCGATCATCAATCCCGGCGAGTTGCACACTGGCTCGAAGGCGGTCGAGGCGGGCTGGCGGTATCGCGTGATGTATGCGCCGGTGGATTTTATTCATTCACTCGCCAATGAAGTCAGTGGCAAACCGCAGACGTTGCCGTGGTTTGCGCCCGGCGTGATCCGCGATCCTGATCTGGCTAAGCGGCTCGCGCACGCGCATCGCCTGCTGGAGGCCGGCGACGACGCGCTTGCCGCCGAGGCCGCCATGCTCGACGCGTTGTCCACGCTGCTGGTGCGCTATTCGCAAACGCGCCCGGCGCGCGCCCGCCTCGCCACCGACGACACACGCGTGGCGCTCATGCAGGAGTGCCTGACGGGCGACCTCGCCGAACCCGTCACACTCGCCGAAGTCGCTCAGGCGGCCGGGCTTTCGCCGTTCCACGCGGCACGTCTTTTCACTCAAACGACCGGCTTGCCGCCGCATGCATGGCGCAATCAGGTGCGCTTGCAGCGCGCGCTCGCGCCATTGCGCGCCGGCGTATCGGTCACGGATGTCGCCGCCGCCAGCGGCTTCACCGATCAGAGCCATTTCACGCGGCATTTCCGGCGGATGTTCGGCGTGCCGCCCGGACGCTGGCAAGGCGTCTAACTGGGTGTGGGTGTTGGCGTGGGCACCGGCGTTGGGCGAGCAGCGCGTCCGGCGGCCTCAAAGAGTCCAGCCGCTAAAGACAGCCTTAGCGCGAACGTTGCCGGCGACCTTTACCGCCGTTCCGGGCGCTCTAACCGCCAGAGACAACCCTAGCGCGAACGTTGCTAGCGACCTTTGCACGCCCGCTGCCTGGGACGCCCCAGCCGCCAGCGACATACCAGCACGAAATTTGCTGCCAACCTTTGCGCGCGCCGCCGCGTCGCTCATTCCGGCCGCACGACACGCCCCGGCGCGCAAGCCACCAACCAACGACATCGCCACGCGTCAGCGCATCGAGACACGCCCAGCCGCAAGAACGTACAAGCCCCGCTGGGCCGCCCCCGCTAAGCTTCCCGATTCAAGGAGGCAAGATTGACCCATTCCACCGCAGGCCAGCCCACGAGCCACGGCCATCTAAAGGAGTTCACCGCCGGCGCGCGCGACATCATTCCGATGATGGTCGGCGCGGCGCCTTTCGGCGTCATTTTCGGCACACTCGTCGCATCCGGTCCGCTGCACCTCTGGCACGGGCAGTTGATGTCGCTCGTCGTGTTCGCCGGCTCCGCGCAGTTCATCGCACTCGGCCTGATCGCGGGTCACGCCAGCTTCGCCGTGATCTGGGCGACTACGCTGGTGGTCAATTTGCGTCACATGCTGTACAGCGCCACGCTCGCACCGCACGTCGCGCATCTGTCGGCGCGCTGGCGCTGGGCGCTCGGCGCGCTGCTCACGGACGAAGTTTTCGCCGTCGCGTGGGAGCATTACCGGCATCGGGAGCCCGGCACGGTCGGCCCGCACTACTTCTTCGGCGCGGGTCTCGCCATGTACCTGAACTGGCAGATCTGGACCGTCGCCGGCCTGTTGTTCGGGGCGGCGTTTCCGGGATTGCAATCGCTCGGCCTCGATTTCGCAATGGTCGCCACCTTTATCGCGATCGTCGTGCCGCAACTCGTGGCGCTGCGCTATATCGCGGCCGCAGTGACCGCGGGCACGCTGGCCTTCTTCTGGCAGGCGTGGCCGTACAAGCTCGGGCTGCTCGGCGCGGTATTCGCGGGCGTGGCGATCGGCGTCCTGCTGTCGACCTCGCGCCCCAACCTGCGCGGCACGGGCAAAACCGCGGAGGCGTCCCGATGAACTACGTCGTTCTGATTCTCGGCATGGCGGCCATCACGTGGGTGATCCGCGCCGCGGTCTTCGTGCTCGGCGACCGGCTCGTGTTTCCGCCGCTTGTGCGCACCGCCCTCGGCTTCGTGCCGGTCACCGTGCTGACCGCGATCATCGTGCCGATGGCGGTTTCGCCGCACGGCAGCAATGCCGAACTGACTTGGCGCAATCCGCAACTCGTCGGTGCGCTGGCCGCGGTGCTCGTCAGCGCAGTCACACGTCGGCCGCTTCTGACCATTGCGGTCGGCCTGGCGGTGTTTTTTGTCTGGCAATGTATCGTGCTGAAATAGGTGCACGCCGCCTTCATGGCGGCATCCGGGTCGTCCGGCTTGCGACACGCAAGCGCATGCCGGGCGACGCTTCCCTCTAAAGCGGGCGCACCCGTCCCGCACGCCCTTAAGTTTCCCCCCGATCCGCCGTTATGCAGTCGAGGTCCGCTCGTCGGGATACGTCCCGCTGGTTACGCGGCAACAGGCAGGAATCAAGCGCGCCGGCATCGAACGTCGCGTCTCCCAAGGCCCGCGCGGCCGGGTGGCGCGGCGAAGCCGCGCGGCAGGACCAAACGGGATAACTCATGGGTCAAATCACCCTCACGCTCAAAGACGAGACCATTGCGACACTGCGCAAGGATTTCGACGCTTTTCTGCGGGTATCGCTGAAGCTCGATCCGCAGTTCGCGACGCCGTCGTTTGAGGACTTTTTGCGCGCCAAGCTGCTCGACAATATGGTGCCGCTGACCGAACACGCGGTTCAGCGGATGTTGCAGGGCGGCCAGTACGCTTGGGCCAAACGAACGCTCGACAAGGAGTTTCCGGACGTCGTCGCAATCCTGATGCGGCAGGCGGGCGAATTCGGCTTCGGTTTCGCGGCCCGCTCGGAATGGACGCCGGAAGAACTCGCCAAGCAGTGCCGCGACTGGGCGGCGGCGATCGTCAAGGAAGCGGAAGGCGACGCCACGCTGGTCGACCCGCTCGCGGCGCAGATCAAGAGCGCGGCGCAGGACATTCAGGCGCTCGAGGAAGTAATGCAGACACCGGCCTGGCGGCTGGTGGAGTCGCTGCGCCAGCGCGTCTACGAGGCCAAGGTGGCGTGCGAAACGAGCGTGGGGAGCACCGCGCGCGAGAAGCTCGGCGAACTGCGCGGGCTTCTGCGGCTGGGCATCTCGCACGGCTCGTTCCAGAAACAGGAAGCGCAGCAGATCATGGAATTCCTGCGTTTGCTCAAGCCGGAGATTTTCGTCGAAGAGCCGTACGACGTGTTCTCGCGCATGGCGGCCTGGCTGCGCAACTTCTTCGTGCCGCCGCGTCCGGCCCCTCAGCAGCAACAACGGCAGTCGCGCTGAAGATCGAGGCCTTCAGACGGCAGGCGCCGCGCCCGTAACGGCGGCACCCACCGCACTCTCAATCCCACATCTTCCTGAGTTTCGCCGCGATCTCGATCTTCGCCTGCGCGGCGGCGGCCAGCCCGGCCGCCGTGGGCGCGCTCGGAACCGGCACCCGCGGCCACGCATAGGCCTCGAACAGCGGCATGAGATGCGCGGGAATGAAGCGCGTACGCGACGCCCACACGTGACGATCACCCATATGCGTCTGGTTGTGCACGTAAAAGCGCTGCGGCACGACGATATGCAGATCCTCTTTCGCGCGCGTCATCGCCACGTAGAGCAGGCGGCGCTCCTCGTCGATTTCCTCCTCGCTGCCGGTGCCGAGGTCGGAGGGAATGCAGCCGTCCACACCGTTCAGCACGAACACGTTGCGCCACTCCTGCCCCTTCGCGGAATGAATCGTGGAGAGGATCAGGTAGTCTTCGTCGAGCAACGGCACGCCGGATTCGTCGCTGGTGGCATCGGGCGGATCGAGCGTCAGCTCGGTCAGAAAGCGTTCACGCGACGCATACGTGCCCGCGATGCTCTCCATCTGCAACACGTCCGCATGACGGATCGCGGCGTCCTCGTGGTTGCGCTCGAGATGCGGCTCGTACCACCGGCGCACCATCTCGAACTCGGCGGGCCACGGCGTCTGGCGGCCGTACACGCTCGACATCAGCTTGACGAACGGATGCCAGTCTTCCTGCGCGCGAGCCGGCGCGGCGAAGGCCGCCAATGCGCCACCGGCGGTGTCGGCGGGATTGCCGCTGCCCGCGCGCGCGACGATCTCGTCGAGCACCTTGGCAGCCGTGGCCGGCCCCACGCCCGGCAGCAGCTGCACGACGCGAAAGCCGGCTACGCGGTCGCGCGGATTTTCCGCCCAGCGCAGCACGGCGAGCACGTCTTTCACGTGCACCGAATCGAGAAACTTCAAGCCTCCGAATTTCACGAATGGAATGTTGCGCCGGGTCAGTTCGATCTCCAGCGCGGCGCTGTGATGCGCTGCGCGAAACAGCACCGCCTGTGATTTGAGCTTCATGCCCTGCTCGCGCGCCTCGAGCACCTGTTCGACGATGTAGCGCGCCTGATCGGCCTCGTCGGCGACGCTCACGAGGCGCGGGCGCTGCGCCGACGCCTTGTCGGTCCAGAGATTTTTCGTGTAGCGCTCGCTGGCCAGTTCGATCACCGCGTTGGACGCCGCCAGAATCGGCGCGGTCGACCGGTAATTGCGCTCGAGCGTGACCTGTTTGGCCGGCGGGTCGAAATGCGCGGGGAAATCGAGAATGTTGCGCACGGTCGCGCCGCGAAACGAATAGATGGACTGGGCGTCGTCGCCGACCACGGTCAGGCCGCGGCCGTCCGGCTTCAATGCGAGCAGGATCGACGCCTGCAGACGGTTGGTGTCCTGATATTCGTCCACCAGCACGTGATCGAAGCGCGCCGACAGGTCGGCGGCGATGGCCGGCTCGGCCGCCATGTGCGACCAGTAAAGCAGCAGGTCGTCGTAGTCGAGCACGCTCTGCTTCTGTTTGGCCTCGACATAAGCCGCGAACAGCCTGCGCAGATCGGCTTCCCATTCACGGCACCAGGGGAACGCACTGTCGAGCGCCTGGCCGAGCGACGCGCCGGTGTTCACAACGCGCGAGTAGATGGCAAAGCACGTGCCCTTGGCCGGGAAACGCCGCTCTTTCGCCGACAAACCGAGCTCGTGGCGCACCAGATTCATCAGGTCGGCGGAATCTTCGCGGTCGTTGATCGTAAAGGCCGGCGCGAGGCCGATCAGGTCCGCGTACTCGCGCAACAGCCGCGCGCCCACGCTATGGAACGTGCCCGACCATGTCAGCCCTTGCGCGAGCGCGGCTCGCGTGCCGAGCGCCGCGCCGGCGATGCGCGTGACGCGCCGGGTCATTTCGAGCGCAGCGCGACGCGAAAACGTTAGCAGCAGGATGCGGCGCGGATCGGCGCCGTTCACTACCAGATTGGCGACCCGGTGAGCGAGAGTGTTGGTCTTGCCGGAGCCGGCGCCCGCGATCACCAGCAATGCGCCGGGCGGCGCGGTAGGCGTGTCGGCGCCGTACTCGACGGCTTCGCGCTGCGCGTCGTTGAGCTTTGCCAGCCAGGCGACGGTATCGAACGACGGGGATTCGGCGACGGAGAGCACGATCGGTTTGGACGTTAGGTGGATTCAGTACGGCGACGCATACTGTATATCCATACAACCCTCGTCGACAAGCGACCCTTTTTTCGACCGCGCGCCCTCGGCGGCCGGCATCCCGCCGCATGACAATTGCGCATATGAAAAATGGCCCGTGGCGTGGAAGCGCACGGGCCATTTCTTTGAAAACGCAACGCGGAGCCGCTCACACGTCGCCGCGAGGCCAGCGGTCAAGCCGGGCTACTGCGTCTTCGCGTCCTTCACATTGGCGTCGGCCTTGGCCTTATCGGCGTCGGCCTGAGCGTCGGTTTTCTTCTTGTCCGCCTTGGCTTGCGCGACGGACGCTTTCTTATCCGCCTTCGACTGCTCCTTGGCCGCCTTCTTGTCGGCATGGGTAACCGGCGCCGCAGCCGGATCGCTAGCCTGCGCGAAGGCAACCGACGACAGGCAGCCCGCGATCAACGCGGCCGAAATTCTGGACTTCATGGACAGAGTGATATTCATGCGATACCTCCGTGAAACGAGATGCCTGGACCTTGCGATCCTTCAAACGCGATCGGTCAAGGCGGCGGCGTTGGCAACCTATGCCGCCCCGCCACCGCCTTGACGCTCAGCCTCGGTCTTAGTGCTTGACGTCGGCGCCGTCCGCCTGGACGCCGGCCTGGCCTTGCATGTCCATCTTCATTTCGTTGTTGGCGGCCTGCTTATCCGCCTTCTGGTTGATCTTTGCGCCGCGCACCTCTTCCTTGTACTGCGCCTTGGCGGCCTTCTGCTGGTCCTTCAGCTCGGCCTTGGATGCCTTTTTCGACGCGCGATATTCAGCGTTGGCCTTCGCATTGGCGTCGCGCTTCTGCACCAGCGGGTCCGTCGAACCCGACGCCGTCAGGCGCGCCGGGGGCGGCGTCACCGGCTGCACGCCCTGCGCGGCGGGTGCAGCGGGCGCAACGTCGGCGCCTTGCATCTGGACTTGCGGCTGGCCGTTGACACCCTCGGCCGGTTGCGCAGTCTGCGCAACGGCTGCGGTGGCCGCGAACGCGGTCACGGCGGCGGTCAGGGCGGTATTGATCAGAAGCGTTCGAATTTGGGTCATGACTAATCCTCTCTAAAGTTGTTGTGACGCGGGCGACCTGTCCGGCATTGCGCATTCTCGAGCCGCTTTGCAAGCTTGCTCTGCGTGCCTCGCCCGGTCTGCTCGCTGCCAGATCAATCCAGCAGGCTTTACCACTGACCTGCACTTTACGAGTGAAGTTCGTGTCTTACGACCGGTGTTACGCAACGTTTCACTTTCTGACAATCGCATAACATCTGCTTGCAGATGCTCACGCAAAGTCGGCGCACACCTTGAACTTCATCCAGGGCAAGCTTCTGGCTTATGATGCGAACCCCTTGCCTGAAGGCGCAAACGCCATGCCCAACCTAGATTTCACCCTCACCGGCGACTACGTCGAACTGCATAATCTGCTGAAGATAACGGGGCTCGCGGACAGCGGCGGCTCGGCAAAAATGATGGTGGCGGACGGTGCTGTCACCGTAGACGGCCGGGTCGAAACGCGTAAAACCTGCAAAATCCGCGCGGGCCAGGTCGTCTTGCTCGGCGACACGCGGATTGCGGTTCACGAAGCCTGACGCAACGCCCCGCCGCTCTGCGGTTTCCGAAAACTCGGAGGAGGCGCGCGCACCAAAATCGTGCCTTCTCCATCGACAGCGCCGCGCCTAAGCAATAAGCTGTCAGTTTCGACAGACAAACAATCGGCTGACACTTTCGGCTGGCGGTTGCTTCGTGCGCTTGTTTCGTACGATTGCCTCGTGCGTTCACCAAGGCCCGCCGAACCGCTGCCCTCGCCACCGCCCGCGCGACTACCGCGCCCGCCGTCGCGCTGTCGCCACTTCCGCTGCCAAGCGCTCCATGACTCAATCCGGCTTCACCCGGGTGGCCGCCCGGCCGCCGACCCTGACCCGCCACGCGGCGGACACTGCCCGCCTCGCCGCGCCGCTCGCCATTGCGCAGCTCTCGCAAATGGCCATGGGCGTGACCGACACGATCCTGCTCGGCTCGCTCGGCCCCGACGCGCTCGCGGCCGGCGGCCTCGGCGCGAACCTGTTTTTCGTGGTGGTCACGCTGCTGCAAGGCGTGCTGACCTCCGTCAGCGTGAGCGTGTCGCACGCGCGCGGCGCAGAGGACGAGGGCCGCGTGCCGCACATCTACTGGACCGGTTTCGTGCTGTCCGTGCTGCTGTCGGTGCCGGCATTCTTCCTGCTCTCGTTCGCCACGCCGATCCTGCTCGCTTTTGGCGAACCCGCGCTGCTCGCGCACAACGTCGGTGAGTACGCGGCGGTGCTGCGCTGGGGGTCGCTCGGCAGCCTGATCGGCGTCGGCCTGATGCGCTCGTTCCTGCCGGCCATCGGCGCGGCCAAACGGCTGTTGTGGGTGTCGCTCGCGAGCGTCGGCGTGAACGGGTTTCTCAACTACGGGCTGATTCACGGCGCCTATGGTTTGCCGCGGCTCGGCTTTCTCGGATCGGCGGCCGCGACTTCCATCACCGTCTGGCTGAGCGCGCTCGTGCTGATGGCGCTGTTGCATTTGCGGCCGCGCTACCGGCACTTCGTCGTCGCCACCCGGCCGAACGTGCCGTTGATGGGCGAACTGTTCGGCATCGGCTGGCCGGTCGCGATCACCTACGGTGTCGAATCGACGCTCTTTCTCGCCACCGGCCTGATGGTCGGGCTGCTCGGCGAGTCGCAACTGGCCGCGCATCAGATCGCGCTGAACGTCGCCTCGGTGGCCTTCATGGTGCCGCTCGCGATCGGCCAGGCGGCCAACGTGCGAGTTGGCTTCTGGTCCGGCGCCGGCCAGCCGCTCGCCGCGCGCCATGCGGGCTTTGTCGCGTTGGCGCTCGGCGTCGCCTTCATGACGCTGTCGGGGCTCGTGCTGATCGCCGCGCCGCACTGGATCGTCGGCCTCTATCTGCATCTCGACGACCCGGCCAACGCGGCCACGGTCGCGCTCGCGAGTTCCCTGCTCGGCGTGGCGGCGATCTTCCAGATCGTCGACGGCATGCAGACGGTCGGTTCCGGCTGTCTGCGCGGCCTGAAAGACACCCGTGTACCCATGATCGCCGCCGCGTTCGGTTACTGGGTGATCGGTTTCCCGACCGGCTACACGCTGGCGTTTCACTTCGGTCTCGGCGCGCGCGGCTTGTGGTGGGGACTCGCCGCCGGCCTCGCGAGCGTCGCGCTGCTAATGACGCTGCGCTTTCACAAACTGAGCCTGCGGCGCGTGCCGGCCAATCCCGTTTGAACGATGCCCGACTGGTTGCACGCGCAACCACCGGCGCACGGGAAATTCGCCGCGAACGGTAAAATACCGTGTTTCGGCGCATGGACGCGCACCCGCGTCCATGCGCCGAAAACCCACTCGCGCGCCTCAAAAAGGCCCGCGTAGCCCGAAGGCTCATCACCCGCCATCACGGCTTGCCGCGCTCACGCGGCAGACTCCCGCAAGCGCGCCGCCGACGGCGGCGTGCCGCCCGACCGACCCTGCTTCTCGCGATAAAACATAATCAAGGAACACCTCTCATGCTTGCCCGCGTCACCCGTCTCTTCCCGCTCTGGGCCGTGCTCGTTTCGATTGCCGCGTACTGCTCGCCCGCCTCGTTCTCAGGCATCGCGCCGCACGTCACCACGCTGCTGACCATCATCATGCTGGCAATGGGCGTCACGCTCTCCGTGGCCGATTTCCAGCGTGTCTTCACGCGGCCCGCGCCGGTGATCGCCGGCATCGTGCTGCACTATCTCGTCATGCCGCTCGCCGCGTGGGTGATCGCCAAGGCGTTGCGCATGCCGCCGGACCTCACCGCAGGCATGGTGCTAGTGGGCAGCGTGGCGAGCGGCACGGCGTCGAACGTGATGATCTACCTCGCGCGCGGCGACGTTGCGTTGTCGGTGACGATCAGCGCGCTGTCGACCCTCGTCGGCGTATTCGCGACGCCGCTGCTCACGCGTCTTTACGTGGACGCCTCGATCGCCGTCGACGTACACGGCATGCTGATGAGCATCCTGCAAATCGTCGCGTTGCCGATCGTGGTCGGCCTGATCGTCAATCATCTGTTCGGCAAAATCGTGCGCAAGATCGAACCGGTTCTGCCGCTGATCTCGATGGTCGCGATCGTGCTGATCATCGGCGCGGTGGTGGGCGGCACGCAGAAGAGCATCGCCTCGGTCGGCCTCGTGGTGATGCTGGGCGTGGTGCTGCACAACGGCATCGGTTTGCTCGGCGGCTATTGGGGCGGGCGTCTGCTCGGCTTCGACGAAGCCGTGTGCCGCACGCTCGCCATCGAAGTGGGCATGCAGAACTCGGGCCTCGCCGCGACGCTCGGCAAGCTCTATTTCACGCCGATCGCGGCGTTGCCCGGCGCGCTGTTTTCGGTGTGGCACAACCTGTCGGGCTCGCTGCTCGCCGGATACTGGGCAGGACGTCCCGCGAAAGGCTCGACGCATATGGACGGTGAGCAGGTGTTGAACGCCGAACGCGGGTAACAGCGCGCGCGTCGCGCTGGCTTCGCGATCCCGGCGCGCGCCGGCATTGAATTTCGGGTTCTGCCGATACGTTCACGACGCATCCGTAGAACCCGCAACGCGAGCGCCGCATCGCGAGATGCATCGGCCAGGCGGCGTATAAGATCAAAAAGCAGAACAACAACCAGAACAAAAACCCGCCCGCCTGATTCCCCTTAGAATGCATTTCTCGACAGCGTGAATAGCTCGCGCGCTGTCGCCATGAGAAGCCTGCAAACAAGGGGAGAAAGCGTGCCGTCGCATCCAGATAAAAGCAGAGCCGCACCGCAACGCCAGTGCGCGTTCAGCACACCCCAGCGTAAGAACGCCTGGGGCACCACGAGACATTTCTTCCTGCGGTGTTGCGCAACGGCACTATTGACCGCCTGCGCCACCAAGCCACCGGCCACCGAGTTCGACCGTCACATCACGCACGCCCTGCCCGTCACGGAAACCACGCCGCTTCGCACGGCACTCGCGCCGCTCGAAGCCGCGCATCCGGATCAATCCGGTTTCCGGATCCTCCCGAACGGCACCGACGCCTTGCAGATGCGCATTGCGCTCGCACGCGCCGCGACCCGGACCCTCGACATGCAGTACTACATCGCGAACGAGGACACCACCGGCAAGCTGCTGCTCGGCGCCGCGCTCTTTGCGGCCGATCACGGCGTGCGGGTGCGCATGCTGGTCGACGATCTCAACTTCAAGGACATCGACCGCGTGATGGCGGGCTTGAACTCGCACGAGAACATCGAAATACGCGTCTTCAATCCGTTCGGCAGCGCGCAGGAAGGCATGTTCGAACGCACCACGAACGTGTTCACGCAAATCGGCCATTTCACGCGCCGCATGCATAACAAGGCGATGATCGCGGACAACCAGCTGGCGATCGTGGGCGGCCGCAATCTTGGCGACGAGTATTTCAGCGCGAGCGAAACACTGCAGTTCCGCGACCTCGACGTGCTCGCCGCCGGCCCGATTACCGCCGACGTCTCCGCGAGTTTCGACGACTACTGGAACAGCAGCATCTCCTATCCGTTGCGCGTACTGAACAAGCAGAAGTTCGACGCGAAGGAATTGGACCAGACACGCGACGAGTTGCGCCAGCACTGGCGCACCAACGCCGATCCGTACAACGCGAAGCCGCTGAACGCCACCCCGCTCGCCTCGCAGATCGCCAAGGATCAGCTCGGCCTGACCTGGGCGCGGGCGGAGTTCAAGGCGGACCTGCCGGAGAAGATCGTGCATCCGTCGCCGGACTATGTGAGCCCGCCGATGCAACGGCTCGGCGAATTGATGCGCGACGCGCAGAAAGACTTCCTCGTCATTTCGCCTTACTTCGTGCCGCACGAAGCCGGTGTGAAGACGGCCGGCGAACTGACGCATCGGGGCGTACGCATTGCCGTGCTGACCAATTCGCTCGCCGCCACCGACGCCGTCGCCGTGCAGGCCGGCTACAGTCCGTTTCGCGTACCGCTGCTGCAACAGGGCGTCGAGTTATACGAATTCAAGCCGCAGCAGAACATGCCGAGCGTGGGCTTCGCGGGCTCGCGTTCGCGCGCCAGCCTGCATGCCAAAACGTATGTGATCGATCGCAAGATTCTGGTGATCGGCTCGATGAACCTCGACCCGCGTTCGGCCAATCTGAACACCGAACTGGCGCTGGTGATCCACAGCCCGCCGCTCGCCGAACAGGTCGCGCAAATCTTCGAACGCGCCACGAGCCCGGAGGAAAGCTATCGCGTCACACTCGCCGACGACGCGCAACTCGCGTATCTGCGTTCGATCGGCGCGCCGCTCTCCCCGCTCGTGTGGACCGACGTCGAAGACGGCACGCGCCGCACCTACATTTTCGATCCCCAGGCCGGTTTATACCGGAATGCGCTAACAGGTCTATTCTCCCTATTGCCCGTCAACGCAGAACTTTGAAGCGGAGTTGAACATGACTGAAGACGTACGATTGGAGCGCGACACGTTCGGCGAAATCGCCGTGCCGAACGCTCGTCTATGGGGCGCGCAAACTCAGCGCTCGCTGCAGAATTTCCGCATCTCGACCGAGAAGCAATCGCCCGAACTCATCACCGCGCTGGCCGTCATCAAGCGCGCCGCCGCCGAAGTCAACCTCGGCCTCGGCGTGCTCGACGAGAGCAAGGCAAAGGCGATCATGCAGGCCGCTGACGAGATCATCGACGGCAAGCACCCGGAGGAATTTCCGCTCGCCGTGTGGCAGACCGGTTCCGGCACGCAGACCAACATGAACCTCAACGAGGTGATCGCGAACCGTGCAAGCGAGCTGCTCGGCGGCGAGCGCGGCGAAGCGCGCAAGGTGCATCCGAACGACGACGTGAATCGCGGCCAGTCGTCCAACGACGTGTTTCCGACCGCCATGCACGTGGCCGCGGCCTATGCGATCGTCAAGCATCTGCTGCCGGCGCTGAAGACGCTGCGCGACACGCTCGACGGCAAGGCGAAAGCGTTCGTGGGCATTGTGAAGATCGGCCGCACGCATTTGCAGGACGCCACGCCGCTTACACTCGGTCAGGAGTTTTCGGGTTACGTCGCGCAACTCGAACACGGCATTCGTCACGTCGAATCGGCGCTGCCGCATCTGTACGAGCTCGCGCAAGGCGGCACGGCGGTCGGCACGGGTTTGAACGCGCATCCGCAGTTCGCCGACAAGGTGGCCGCGGCAATCGGCAAGCTGACCGGCTTGCCGTTCGTCTCGGCGCCGAACAAATTCGAAGTGATGGCCGCGGCCGACGCGCTGGTGTTCGCGCATGGCGCGTTGAAAACGGTGGCGGCGAGCCTGAACAAAATCGCCAACGACGTGCGCTGGCTGGCAAGCGGCCCGCGTTGCGGCCTCGGCGAACTGTCGATTCCGGAGAACGAGCCGGGCAGCTCGATCATGCCGGGCAAGGTCAATCCGACCCAATCCGAAGCATTGACGATGCTGTGCTCACAGGTGTTCGGCAACGACGTTGCGGTGAATATCGGCGGCGCGAGCGGCAACTTCGAATTGAACGTGTTCCGGCCGATGATCGCGCACAACGTGCTGCAATCGGTGCGCCTCCTCGCCGACGGCGCGCACAGTTTCAACGACAACTGCGCGGTCGGCATCGAGCCGAATCACGAGCGCATCGATACCCTGCTCAATGAATCGCTGATGCTGGTGACGGCGCTCAATCCGCACATCGGCTACGACAAGGCCGCGAAGATCGCCAAGAAGGCGCACAAGGAAGGCACCACGTTGAAGGCGTCGGCGCTCGCGCTCGGCTTCGTCACCGAGCAGCAGTTCGACGAATGGGTGCGGCCGGAAGACATGGTCGGGCATTCGTCGGCGTGATCGGCCGCGCCGCTGCGCCTGGGGCCGCCAGATCGAGTGGCCCGGCCAGCGTGCTTTGAGCCGCTACGGTGATTTGGACACCGTGTCTGGAAGTACAGCAACAGCAGGCCGCGCGAACACAACATTCGTGCGGGCCTGCGAGCGGCGCTTCAGGGCGCCGCTTAAACCTTCCCCTGCGCCACTTCTTCCGGCTTCAGTTCGACGATCGCGTCGAGCGCTTCCTTCACGTCCATCGCGTACCGGGCAAGGCGCTTCTGTTCGTCCGTCTCCGGCACGAAGGCCGGCACGGGCACGGGCTGGCCATTCTCGTTGACGGCGACCATCACGATCAGGCAATCCGTGGTTTGCAGCAACTCGCCGCCCTTCGGGTCGCCGGCCTGCACCGAAACGTGAATGTGCATGCTGGTGCGGCCCGTCGCCACGACCCGCGCGCGCAACTCGACCAGATTGCCGACCAGAATCGGCCGACGAAAACGGATATTGCCCACGCTGACCGTCACGCAATAGCGCCCGGACCACACCGCCGAGCACGCGTAAGCGGTCTCGTCGATCCACTTCATCAGCGCGCCGCCATGCACCTTGCCGCCGAAGTTGACCGAGGTCGGTTCGGCAAGAAAGCGAAAAGTGGTTTCGGAACGGTCCAGCGGCGCTGCGGCAGGGGTGCTCATCTTGACTCCGGTCAATCGATGCATTGAAAGGAGGCGATTATACGAGCGCAATATTGACCTCGTCTCCCGCGCCGGTTGAGGCGTCAGATCCGGCGAGAGTGCATCTTGAGCTTTTCGGGGCGCGCTGGTTTCGCGTCCGCGATCAACTTGCCTCGACGAGCTCGGAAGCGCTCTCACTGCGCGTCGGGCCGGCCGACATGAAACGCTCGCGATAATCCAGCGGCAGCACGCCGAAACGCCGTAAAAACGCCCGCCGCAGATTCTGTTCACTGCCAAAACCACAGTCCAACGCAATCCGCTTGAGCGGACGGCGCGATTCGGCGAGCGCCCGCGAAGCCGCTTCGAGCCGCAGCGCCGAGACGGTTTTAGCCGGCGTGCGACCGACCTCGTCGACATAGCGGCGCGCAAAGGTGCGCGGGCTCATGCGGATTCGCTCGGCGAGCCGCTCGACCGACAGGTCCTCGCGCAGATGCGCCGCCATCCAGCTGTGCAATGCGTCGAACGGACCGTTCGCCGAGGCCTGTGCCGCCAGCGCCGCGCTGAACTGCGACTGACCGCCGGGCCGCTTCATGAAGACCACCAGCCGCCGCGCGGCCTGCATCGCAACCGCGTGGCCGAGGTCCTCCTCGATCAGCGCCAGCGCCAGATCGATACCCGCCGTCACGCCCGCCGAAGTCCACACGACGCCCTCGCCTTCACGGCGGCCCACATCGCGGATGAAGATCGGATCGGCGTCCACCTGGACGTTGGGAAAGCGCTGCGCGAGGTGCGGGGCGTCGCGCCAGTGCGTGGTAGCGCGGCGGCCGTCGAGCAGGCCGGCCGCCGCCAGATAGAACGCGCCGGTACACACCGAGCACACGCGCCGCGCCCGCGGGGCATGCCGTCTGATCCATGCGACGAGTTCGGGCTGGAGTGTGCAGTGCTCGTCGACCGGGACGCCGGGAATGATCAGCGTGTCGATCGGCTGGTCGTCGAGCGACTCGAGCCGCTCGGTGACGATCGGCAGACCGGGGAAAGTCTGCAATATGCCGCCGTCGATCGAGGCGACCGTCGTGCGATAGGCCACGGCTTGCGCCGGGCTGCCGGTCGAACCGGCCGCTCTACCCGAGCCGCCCGCGCTGGCGCTTTCAGCAGGATTCACGACGCCGGAAGCACCGCCACCGGCGTTCCCGGCAACCGTCAACTCCGCGCGCCAGAACGCCTCCAACGGCCCGCAGGCGTCGAGCAGCACCAGATCCGGCGCGACCGCGAACACAATATGACGCGCCACCATCAGGACATCTCCCCCGCCACCTGCCGCCTGCGCGACCACGCGTAGCCCAACGTGGCGAGCCCCGCCGCGCCGAGCAGCGGAAATATCGCGGCATTGATCGTCGCCCAGCCGAAGCGGGCCAGCAATTGACCCGCGAACAGCGAGCCCAGCGCGGAGAACGCGAAAGTCGTGAATTCGCTGGCCGCCTGCGTCTTGGCCCGCTCCGACGGCCGGTACGATTGCGCGAGCAGCGTCGAGCCGCCGACGAACATGAAATTCCAGCCCACGCCGAGGCAAGCAAGCGCCGCATAGAAATGCGGCAGATCGGTCGAGCGCAGGGCGAGTACCCCGCACAGCGCCGACAGCGCGATGCCCACGCCGATCACCGGCAGCACGCCAAAGCGTTTGATCAGCCGCGCGGAAAACAGCGACGGCGCGAACATGCCGACCAGATGCCACTGGATGATCGCCGCGCCGTCGCCGATCGTGTGGCCGCAGGCGAGCGCGGCGATCGGCGTGGCGGTCATCACGAACATCATCACCGCGTAGCCGAGCGCATTGTTGGCGAGCGCCGCCGCAAAGATCGGCTGCCGCACGATTTCGCCGAGCGGCCGCGCCGCTTCATGACTCGCCGCCGTGCTCACGGCCGGCGCCGCGTCGCGATACAGCAGCGCCAGCAAGGCGACCGACACCAGCCCCAAAACCGTCACGAGCGCATAAGAACCCGCGAACGCGACCGGCGCCAGCCAGTCTTTGCTCCATGCGGCAAGAAGCGGTCCGCAGACGGCGGCCACTACGCCGCCCGCCAGCACTGTCGAAATCGCGCGACTTTTGTCTTCTATGCCGACGGCGTCGGCTGCGGCCAGCCGGTAATACTGCGCGAACGCCTGGAATACGCCGACCGTCGCCGTGCCGGCGCAAAAAAGCCAGAAACTGTGGTGAAAGATCGCCCATACGGAAACCGCGCCGCCGAGCGCACCGACGCCCGCGCCCAGCACGAAACCCGCGCGCCGGCCAATGCGCGCCATCAGGAAAGACGCGAAGATCGTCGTCAGCGCGGCGGCGACGGTAATCAGGGAGAACGGCAGCGTCGCGAGGGCTTTGTCCTCGGCGAGCGTGTAGCCCACGAGGCCGGTCAACGTCAGATCGATCGATACGGATGAGGTGTACAGCGCCTGGCATACGGCCAGCACGCGTGCGGCGCGGCGGTCGTGCGGATCGGCGTCGCGCAGGCCGGTGGAGTGGGCGGGAAAGGTGGAAGCGGCGGACGGTGGCATCGATAGGTTCCGGGCGGCGGACGTGAGATGGCCTGATCGTCACACGAGCGCCGTTGGCAGAAATGCCAATAATGCATCAATTTCTGCCAGTCGCTGCGGTTGTCCACGGTCGTCCGCGGTTATTTGCGTAAGCGCCGGCGAGCCGCCTATTTGCGCACCGTGACGCCTTCGTCGATCGTGCCGTACATGGTGATGCTGCCGGTGCCCGCGCCCGAAGACGAACCAGCGCCGCCCTGCGCACAGGCGCTGATCAGCAGGGCCGCGGCAATGACGGCGAGAAGAGTTTTCATGGCAACGTGTTCCTGCAAGGACAGACAACAATTCTAGCCTGGCGGGTCTGCGCGGCATCGAAGCGCCGGCTGGGACGCTCGCTTTCGCTGAAGGCCCGCGTCTTCGCCGGGTTTTCGTAGCTGCCGCATTCGACAGTTCACGCTAAGCTGAAACATCGAATCGCCTGGCCCGATACAGTGGGTTGCATGGCGCCCTGTCCGCGCCGCCCCAGGAGACGTCAAATGACCGCCACCCTCGCAGACGAACAGAACCATTTTCCCGGCCTGAGCCGCATCGGCGCGCTGCTCGCCGATCCCGGCCGAGCCGCTATGCTGTGGGCGCTCATGGACGGCAGCGCCCGCCCGGCCGGCGAACTGACCATGATCGCCGGGCTCTCGCCCTCCGCGGCCAGCGCCCATCTCGCGCGTCTGACCGACGGCGGCCTGCTCGCCCTCGAGGTGCGCGGCCGGCATCGCTATTTCCGGATTGCGTCGCCCGACATCGCAGCGTCGATCGAAGCGCTCGCCAACGTCGCGCAGGTCAGCGCGTCGCAACGTCCGGTGCCGCGCCCCGTGCGCACCGTGCCGCTCGACATGCGCTACGCGCGCACCTGCTACGACCATATGGCGGGCGAGCTGTCGGTGCGCGTGTTCGAGCGGCTGGTCGCGCGCGGCCTGCTGACGCTGCACGGCACGTCGCTGGAAGCCACCGCTGACGGCGCCGCCCGCTTCGCCGACTGGGGCATCGACATGTCGGCGCAGAAAAGCCGGCGCCGCCGCTTCGCCTGCACTTGTCCCGACTGGAGCGAACGGCGTCCGCATCTGGGCGGCGCACTCGGCGCGGCACTGCTCGACTCGTGGTCGTCGCATGGGTGGGTCGAACGCACGGAGCGGCCGCGAATCCTGCGCATCACGCCGGCCGGGCATCGGCATTTCGATGCGTTCCTCGCCGCCTGATGCGCGCCTGAAGGTCCGTCGCGCTTACAGGACATCGGCAATCCGCTTACGAATAACCTATCGGGACCTTTTTCGAGATCTTTTGTTACACGGTGGCAAGGCGGCCTTACAAAAGTGGGGGCCTTGAAACAATCGCCACGGGTAGAGTGACTGCACGGATGCCGCAAGATGCCGCGTTCGTCGGAGATAAATCATGAGAACAGTCACCCCAGACCACCATTCGAACCGCCGGGTCATCGGCTATACGTTGATCGCAGCCGCCACGTTCCTGTTTGCGGCTCAAGCCACCTTGGCGCAGGAAGTCCAGCAAGCGCCGCAGGCCGCCGCCGCATCGCAAAACACCGATCCGCCCGGCCGCGTCGCGCGCCTGAACTACACGGCAGGCACCGTGACCACGGAACCGGCCGGCGCCACCGACTGGTCCTACGCGCAAATCAACCGCCCGCTCACCACCGGCGACCAGCTGTGGAACGATCAGAACGCCCGCTCGGAGCTGCACATCGGCTCGACCGCGGTGCGCCTCGGCCAGTCCACCAGCCTCGACCTGCTGAATCTCGACGACAACAGTGCTCAGCTCAAAGTCGCTCAGGGCACGCTGTCGGCCCGCGTGCGGGAACTCGCGCCGGGCTCGTCCTATGAAATCGACACGCCGAATCTCGCGCTCGGCCTGAACGGACCTGGCGACTATCGCGTCGACGTCGCGCCGGACGGCAGCAGCACCACCGTCACCGTGCGCAGCGGCAGCGCGACGGTGTACGGCGACAACGGCCAGGTGCCGGTTGCGGCCGGCCAGCAGATCCGCTTTGGCGGCACCAACCTCCAGCAGGTCGCCGACAACGGCGCGCCCGGCCTCGACGGCTTCGATCAATGGGCCGCAAGCCGCGACGCCGCCGAAGATCGCTCGGTCTCGGCGCGCTACGTGTCGCGCGACATTCCCGGCTATCAGGATCTCGACGCCAACGGCACGTGGCAGAGCTCGCCGCAATACGGTGAAGTGTGGGTGCCGCGCGGTACGCCCGCCGGCTGGGCGCCGTATCACGACGGCCATTGGGTATGGCAGGCGCCGTGGGGCTGGACCTGGGTCGACGACGCGCCGTGGGGCTTCGCGCCCTACCACTACGGCCGCTGGGCTCAGGTCGACGACACGTGGGCGTGGGTGCCGGGACCGGTCGCGGTCAGCGAGCCGCCCGTTTACGCACCCGCTCTCGTCGCCTTCGTGGGCGGCGGAGGCGGCGGCGTGAACTGGGGTGTCGATCTGGCGATCGGCGGAGCGGTAGCGGCGGGCGTCGCATGGTTCCCACTCGGCCCGGGCGAGCCGTGGCACCCGCATTGGGGCGATCACGATCACTGGAGCCCCGGTTACTACAACCGCGTCAACCAGACGACGATCGTCAACAACTACAACCGCAACGTGAATGTGACCAACATTCACAACACGTATATCAACTACCGCGCGCCGGGCGGCGTGACCGCGATGCCGGCGACAGCCTTCGTACATGGTCAGCCGGTCGGACGCTTCGCCCAGAAGGTCGATCCGCGGCAATGGCGCAACGCGCAGATCAACCCGGGCGGCCCGGGAATCGCGCCGGTGCGGGAGAGTTTCGGCCCGGGTTTGCGCAATGCGAACTACCGGCCGCCTGCGGCGGTGATGGCGCGCCCGGTGGTAGCGACACGTAGTCCCGCGATGCCGGCGGCTTACCACGACAGCCTCGCTCAGCGGTTCGCACAAAGCGGCGGACGGGTGTCGGGCGCCGGCCAGCCTATCGTGCGGACTTCGGTGCCGGCGCATATGGCGGGCGGTCCGGGCGCGCTGCCGGTGCAGAACGTGCGGGTCGTGCAGTCGCATATCGCGGGACGTGCGCCGGGGATGGCGGCGGGCGCGCCGGGTGGGCCTGGCGGCGGGCAGCAGGTGGGACAGCGGCCGGGTGAAGGGCCGCGTGGCGGCATGCAGCAGGCCGGGCAGCAACCGGGTGAGGCGCCGCATGGCGGCATGCAGCAGGCTGGGCAGCGGCCGGGTGAGGCGCCGCGTGGCGGCACGCAGCAAGCTGGACAGCGGCCAGGCATGCCGCCGCAAATGGCAAACCAGCGCCCGGAGCCTCAAGAGTCGCAACGTCCGTCGAACGGTGTGCCGCGTCCGCCGCAAGCGAACGGCGGCAACCCGGGCGGCAACCCAGCGGCGTGGGCGCAGCAACAGCAGCGCGGCATGCCGCAACAGGCAGGTCAGCAGCCGGCCATCAACGAACGCCACGAGCCGGCCTGGACACAGCCGCACACGCCGATGGCCCAGCAGCACGGCGGTGCGCAACAACAGGCTGGGCGGCCGGATGCCGCTCCACAGCCCGGCGCTCAGCCACAGGGAAGACTGCCGGAGATGGCGCAACAACAGCACGGCGCGCCGCACCCCGCGGAAAACCCGGCCGTGCAGCAGCAACAGCAGCAGCAGGGGCTTCATGCGCAGCCACAGCCGCAGGCGCAGATGCAACGTCAGCCTGAGCAGCAGATGCGGCGTCCAGCGCAAGTTGAGGCGCAACAACCGCGTCAGGAATATCATCCGCAGCCCATGCAGCAGGCTCCGCGCCAAGAGCCACGTCCTGAGCCGCGCCAGCAACAGGTGCAGCAACAGCCGCGGCCGGAGTTTCATCCCCAGCCACAGCAGCAGCCCCGTCAGCAACAGGCGCAGCAACAACCTCGGCCGGAGTTTCATCCGCAGCCGCAGCAGCCGCGCCAGGAATCACGCCCGCAGCAGGCCCAGCAGCCGCATCCTCAGGCACAGCCGCAGCACGCCGAACAGCATTCGGGTGGCGGAAACCGCGACGAGCATCACAAAGGCTGAGCGCCTCCCGCTTGCGTTTGCAGCCAGCATGAAAAAACCCCCGCGATTCGCATCGCGGGGGTTTTTTCTTCATGCGGACCGGGCAGCTTGCCCGCCGACGCTCAAACGGCCATTGGCGCAGTGAGCGGCTCGTGATGCCGGTAGCCAACCAGCGAGAAATCCGACGGCTCGATCTTTTCGAGCCATTCCGGCTCGTACACGCCGGTTTTTGCGTACTCCGGCACGCGATCCGAAATCGCGAAAGCCGGGCTTTCGTACGGCTCGCGCGTGAGTTGCTGCTGCAACATGTCGAGCTGATTCTCGTAAATGTGTTTTTGGAACCAAACAGTAAAGGCCATCTCGTGGGTTGTTACACGGCTGAGCGTGCAAAACGACCGGTAAACCTGTTTTGTTTCTCACAACCATATTTTTTAGCCATTTCATCAGTCTGATGTACAATCGGCCGAGGACACTTTCTGGATAGACGACGTGCGACCGCTTTTGCCTGTACCCACAGATGTTTGGAAATACCTATGACACGTACAGGTGCCCTCGAGGCGCAGTTTGTAGTGGTGCGATACAGCGACTCGCCCATGACTGTGCTTTCCAGTGGCGACACTTTTGATGCGTCGATTCCCAAAAGCAGCTACCCCATATTCAGCGTCGTGGACTCAAGCGGGGCTGTGGTGAAATCCATGCATGGGTGGTTGCGTTCGTTGAGTGCTGTAATTGGACTGACTGTCGGGCACGACACTGTCGTGCTATACGGCCGCATCCTTTCGTATCTTTGTCGCTGGATGGAAAGGCGCCAGTTGTATCCAAACCTCACTATCGACGAACAACTGCCCCTCTTGAGTCGTCAGGACATCGCCGCCTGGCTCGACGACATGAAAGAGCTCGGAGCAGAAAGCCACTTCACGCTGCACACCCGAGAGGCTTGCGTAAAGAATTTTCTCGAATGGTTGACAACAATCGAGGCGGGACGTCTTAGAGACCCGGCGGATTCGCCCTACGGTCGCAACAACAGCCTTCGGTACATCGTCGCCACCCCCAATGCGCGCAGTCCCAAATTTGTCTCTACTGAAATCGTTATTGAGCTTCTGAACGGGATGCACAACGAATGCGAAAGGTGCATGTTTCATGCGCAGTACGACATGGGATTCAGAATCACCGAAGTGACTCGGCTGACTTTAGGCGACATCCCCGACGACACAATGTACAACCCGTCTCTTGAGTTCATCCCGGTCTGCGCGAAGCGCGTTAAGGGGCGCGGCGGTCAAACTCCGGAGAAAATTACTTTAATTTCGCGCGCTGTTCTCAAGCGAATCAAGCGATACCACAGTACTCCAGAGTACAAACTCGCGCCCGACTGGGACATTCACGACCCTAGCAAGCCCGCATTCCTCACCGTCAATCAGTTGCCTTGGGACACAAGAAATGCTTCCAAGCAATTCAAGAATGCCATTCGCAGAGTTGGCCTGACAGACCAGATGTCAACACACTGGATGCGCCACGGTACCGCCTATTCGGTGCTGCGCTCCGATATGGGAAAAGATTACCAAGACAGGATGCTGATTGTTCAGCAGATGCTTGGTCATGCGCAGCTCACCACAACCGAGATATACACGCAGATTCCGCCCTCAATGTTGCAAGCACTGACCAAAGCCGGAAGCGCAATCAATCGTCTGGGAGAGGCCGAGACGATTCGAGAGAAGACATTCTTGGGTCATTTGCAGCATATCGAAAGACGAGGCCATCGTGCTTGACGAGCCTGTGCGTCTTCATCAGCCCCCCAAGCCGACGATGCGGGACCCATATGCACAGGTCAAGTGGATGTTCTTCCAACTCGAAGCCGAATACGAGACAGTGACCGCGAACGGAATTCGTTACGCAAAGAACAAGTACTTGAAGTTCGTAACTGAAACCAACGCATATTACGACGACCTGGAGTCCGACAAACGCTTCTATCTCACCGCTCACTGGGAAGCCGATGCTTTAATCCGTTTCAACAAGTGGTTGAACGCGCAGGCACTAGCGAGCAAGACGCGTTACAGCATCTATAAGTCAGTCCGGCAAGTTATGGACATGGCCTATGCGCTTCGAGTCATCGACACGGTGGTCTATCATGCACCGATGTTTAAAGGTGTGTCAGAGACGAAGCAGAGGTCAGCCTACGCCGAAGACGAACAGGAAGTCATCAACGCAGCGGTCGCTCGGTGGATTGGCTTGGCTAATAGCGCTCTCAATGGTTATACGCCTACAGGTGCAGGCATTCCGTATCGCAAACGCGAGATGGCCTTTCCGCCCCTTGAGCTAGACGGTAGACACTACGGAATATCCGAAGCTGCCGAGCAGTTCGGGATTGCACCTGGAACGCTTTCACATCGAATTCGTCAGGGCTGGAGTTTTTGCCAGGCCATCGGATTGTCACCCCGCCCTTCATCAAAGGGTTTGCCCACTGCACTTTCAGTCGAAGATATTACGTACAACAGCATCAGCGCTGCGGGTAATGCATATGGCATTAGTAGTTCAGTCGTCGCCGTCCGATTGCGCCTTGGTTTCACTCCGGAACAGAGCGTTGGAATTGAGCCCCTTTATGTACGAAAAAACGATGACCGAGCGCTCCTGTGGATGTTCGAAAACGAGTTCGGCTGTGACGCGCTTGCGATGTATGAGGATTTTTCTCGTGTGCGGAATCGCCTGACGGCTGTCTGCACGATGAAGCGCCTGTCGACCCTCTTCATCCGATGGGGCGTCTGGCCTCATGTAGATGACCGGATAATCATGCCACTCGCTTTAGAGCTTAGTATGTTGACAGGCTTGAATGTCGAGGCGCTAAAGGAACTACAGGTCGATTCTTACCAGAAGGAACACACGCTCACTAGACAACCAGTCATTATCTACCACAAGCGGCGGTCCGGTAGTTCGACTCGCTCGGAGGATAGAGAGCTGCATTTGGAAGTGCTGGAAATGGAAGAGCACTATCTTGCTGATTCGGTTGTCGAGCGGGTTGAGAAGGTAGTCGGTCTTGTTCTCGCTCTCACATCGAAAATCAGAAATGACGCCCCTCCAGAAATTGCCCGGCGACTCTTCATTTTTGAGGACGTCGAACGCTCCCGAAGAGAGGGTAATCGTGCGGTCGTGGCGATAGAGCCCAAACGCAAGGTGCGGACTTGGTACGGGCGGTTCTGCTCCGGCGAAGGTCTATATCGCCTGTACGGCCGAGGCTTTAATTTCAATCTTGCACGGTGCCGCCCAACCCTTGCGACCAATCTGGTTCTGGCGGGGGCCAGCATGTTTGAGGTGCAGGTAGCGCTGGGACATGAAGGCATCGCGACTACCGCAACTTATCTGGATAGCCAGGGACTGCAACCTGTATTTAACCGCACCGTCTCGGAAGCTCTTCAGCGCATAGCCCAACGCTCCAAAGAACATATGAAGACCGACCAGACAGTCGCACAGGCTACGAAGCCTCGTATGACCGCGAGTTCGGACGGTTTCCTCGAAACCCTTTCCGGTTGCGGCTGCCGAGACCCTTACAATCCGAGCGCGAACGTGCGTGCTGTCACAAAGCATGTTGAGGGCTCCCCCTGTGCGCACTGGAACATGTGCATACGGTGCGACAGCTCAATCGTCACCGAAAAATCTCTCCCCAAGCTCATGGTCTATCAGGGGCGGGTCAATACGGCACTTCATGAAGACTCTCCCGCAATCCAAGGCAGGAAAGAGCTATATAAGGACACAGTCAAGCTCATTGACGGTCTCTTGGAGCCCGACGTGGTGTTTCCTGCATCGGTATTGCGGAGCGCCGAGCATATGGCGGCGACCATGGATGACCTGCTTGTGGACCATTTGATTTACCAAGGTATCTAGCCATGCCCATGTTCTCACGTGTCCCCACGGTGTCCGACGTCATCGAAGGACGAGCGGTTTTTAGAGATGACATGCCCGTCTGGTCCGGACGGTTTGGCGATGACATCTGGCCCTTCGTCGCCCCTGATTCCCCTCTATATAAAGGACCGACTACCTCTAGCTTTGTATGGCGAGACTACATTGACGGCAGAGGCACCACTCTCAGTCATCCGAACTCTGTTCACAAGGCAAAATATACTTATTGCCTGACCAAGCAGATAGTTCGCGACCTCAAAATTGCAGCGGTCATTTTTGGGAATTTTCCCAATTTGATAAAAGATGCGAAGACCGCCAAGGAGCAACTCGACCCCAAAACGGTGAAAGGACGCATCGACGACCTTGCGAAATTTTTTTCCTCGGTCATCCTGAAAGCGAAAGAGAAGCCCGAACTAGCCGTAGCGAGTCTCGCCGACATTCCTTTCTCGTTGGTGAAGGAAACCGTTGCGTCGTTCGCGGGTCGCCCGGAGCATCTAAAACGGGCGCTCAAGTTGATTTCGGACCCAAGCGTCCAGAAGAATCTTAGCGAGCCCTTGCAGTGGGGGCTCTCCGATATTACGGGAAGCTCGATTTCCTGGAGAAGTTCGGAAGACGAAGGCGGCATCCCCACGCTGTCTGACGCGCAGTTTCTCTATCTCCTTGACTATTGCAAAAAGGCCATTGTCGAGTTCAAGTCCGCAGCCGGCTTAGAAATGCATGACAGCGACTGTCAAGCGTTGGGTCGTTCTCTCGGGTCGGACTCGAGTCAATCGCGGAAGAGTGCGTTTGACAGCTATTATGGAGGTAGACGCGACGCGGTGGGCGGCAACGCCTTTCGCAACAAGCACGGCCTCGCAGCGTCCGAGCTACACCAAGTTATCAAAGAGGGCCATACCTCGGCCATGCTCCTTGTTCTCCTTTTTACGGGGATGCGCGCGACTGAAGTCGCCTACTTGAAGCGCAACTGTCTCAAACTAGAGCATGGTTACTGGTTCTTGGTTTCTAAGGAAGTGAAACAGCGCTCGAAAGATACGCCAATAAGCGAGGGGTGGTTAGCCATAGACATCGTTCGGGACGCGTACGACATCCTAATGTTTATCACGGCGAAAACGGGGAATGAATTCTTGTTTTCGTCGCCGTGGCTAGGGCAGAGTGACGGCAAGAAGGGCTACACCCATGGCGGCACACTCAACACTTTGTTCGCAAGATGGCTGCGAACAATCGATAGCCACGGCCTTTTCGTTGACTGGACGTTTTCTATCCACCAATGCCGCGAGACACTTGTCTCGCAACTGGCGCAACAGGAAGTCGGCCTACCATTCATCAGTATGCAACTGAAGCATTTCAGGAGCCAGTTCAGCGCTTTGCCCAACTCTGTGACGGCCGGGTATGGACAATACCGAAAGCAGTTGATGACGAGCATTTCAAACCGTCTGGCGGACGCCCGGGAAAGAGCTCTGTTGGACGTCTACGGCGAAGAGGCCAGATTTGCTGGTGGTGGCGCTGTGAAGCATAAGGCACGAATTGACGGTTTTTTCTCCGGCATGGGACTTTTCGGAGAACGGCGCGAAAAGTACATCAAGGATATGGCGAGGCGTGGCGTGAAACTGATGCCAACAAGTATTGGAAACTGCGGAAAAAATCTTGCCGCCCCGACAGATAGCATCCCGCCTTGCTACGGCGACTTCCAATGTGACCCGGACTGTCCGAGCCATTTGATTACAGACCGGGCAGCGAGAGCGCTCGTCGCGCGAAAAAATCATGCGATGGGTGAAGCAGAGCGCGAGACCAATCCGGCCTACAAGAAGGTCTGGTGGGGCTTGGTTCAGACCTTGGATAGGCACGTTGCCAAGCTAGAACGGGAGACTACTAATGTCTGACCAACGCCCACCCGAACTGACGAGTCATAACGCCGCTGAATCTGAGAAAAATGATAGGCTTATTCTGGATGCTCTGGCGCTCCTGGGCGACCCGATGAAGCGCGGAAAGCGCAAACCCATAGTTGCAGTGGTTTGCAAGATGACTGGGTTGTCGAGAAACACCATTCGCAACAGGACCTGGGCCCTCACAAAACTGAAAGAAATTAAGAAAAAGCTTAAAACCGATGCGGAACCTCAGGCGAACAGCCAACCCACGCCCGACCAGCCCGAAAACACACCCGACAAGCTCAGGGAACGAATCGGCCGCCTTCTCCAGCAGAACGTGTTGCTATACGAACACGTTCTTCAGCAGCAAGAGACTATTGCCCGCAAGGACAAGGAAATCGCTGGGCTCAAAGCTCGAAAGAACCTGTCAATCGTCCCACCTGTCGGTAGGACAAACGAATAACTGGACGTACACATGAAGCAATACCTCGAACTTCTTCGAGACCTGCTGGAAAACGGAGCCGCCAAAGGTGACCGCACGGGAACCGGCACAACATCTGTTTTTGGGCGGCAGATAAGGCACGACCTTTCGAAGGGTTTTCCGCTGCTGACGACAAAGAAATTGCATTTCAAGAGCATCGCCAACGAGCTCATTTGGTTTCTCAGCGGCGACACGAACGTTAGCTGGTTAAACGAGAATGGCGTCACCATCTGGAATGAATGGGCCACCGAAGACAACGAGCTTGGTCCGGTTTATGGCAAGCAGTGGACGGCTTGGCCTACGAAAGATGGTGGCACCATCAACCAGATTGATTACGTAATCGACACGCTTCGGAAGAATCCCAATAGTCGGCGAATTCTGTTTCACGGCTGGAATCCCGAGTTTCTACCGGATGAATCTATCAGCCCGCAGGAAAATGCCAAGCAAGGTCGGATGGCTTTGCCACCATGCCACTTGCTCTACCAGTTTTACGTGGCAGAAGGCAAATTGTCGTCAATGTTGTACATCAGAAGCTCAGATAGCTTTCTTGGACTGCCCTATAACATCGCCTCACTTGCCCTTCTCACCCACATGCTCGCCCAGCAATGCGACCTAGTGCCTCACGAGATTGTGGTCAGTATCGGCGACCTGCATGCCTATTCCAACCATATGCAGCAGATTCACACACAGTTGACTCGCGACGTCCGGGAGTTGCCGAAGCTTGAAATCAAGCGAAGGCCTGAATCGATTTACGGGTACAGGTTCGAGGATTTTGAATTGGTCGGCTACAACCCTCACCCGTCAATTGCCGCTCCCATCGCAGTCTGAGACGACGGGATGGCGTGATGGACGAGACAGCGCTCTGAAATCGCTGCCTCGTCCGTGACGGCCTCGCACTCGGTCTAACTACGTCAACCTCTTTCCAGAGTACTCGTTGAACTGCTCACCTGCCTCCTTAGGCTGAGAGCAATGCGGCATTCTGCCGCTGGTTCTGGCTTCATCAAGCAACGATTTCGTGCAAGCGATTGAGTACCGAATGTCAGAAGGTTGGGCAACTATTGGGCCGCTCATTTTCGTGGCTCCTTAGGTCGGGCCAGCTGAGTGCGCCTTAGTGCGTACGCCCGTGCAGTTGGGTTTGCAGCCAACGACAGATGCTCACTGGGTCGGGCGGTTCGGAATCGTTCGGCATCTTTGCATTGTATTCAACGATGGAGGGACCTCTGGCCGGCGTCCACTCTTCGATATGAATGACTTTCATCGATTTCCCAGGGGGGGGCAGTAAATAATCGATGAGATAGTTCGTCATCTGTTCATGATGACTGGTCAGGATGACCTGGCGGTGATATTGCTGAGATGTGCTGTACGCAAGCTGACGTAATATTCCTGCAGCTGGAATCAACTGCCCCATATCGAGAGCTGTCGTAAAGTCGTCAAACGCGATGAGTGGTGTCATCAGTCTATCTCGCAACGCATAACTAAGGCATACCGACCAGCTGATTGCCAATTGCGTTTTTTGCCCAGTAGAAAGCCCTTGGAAGTTGACGCCATTCCGTGAAACAAAGCTATACACGGTTGCCTTACTTCGTCCGGGATTTCGTGCGAGGCGTATGGGCAAAAAATCTTTCGGGAAGTGGAAGCGTGCCAATAATCTATTTAGAGTCAACAAAAGTTGTTCAAGCTGCCCACCATTCATCGCGGATGCCAAACTAAATATCCCGTCATTAGATAGGGCTTGCTTGAGCGTTCTCTCCGCTTCGACAAATGTCTTTTCGGCTTCTTTTAAGGAAGTTGCTTCTCGAGCACGGAGGGTCTCGGCTTCGATTGCACGTTCGATATTGGCCCAAGCGACAGTCGCCTCTTCGAGTGTCGCCAGCTGAGCGGCAACACGGTCGGTCCGAGACTCCTTATACCGCTCGGTGTCCAAGATGTCCTTGACCTGCCCTTTCAAGTCACCGATGGTTGTCGCAGATTGCACCCAAGGCTCTTCTTTCAACCCTTGAAGGACAGCTGCGCACGAAAGTTCATGCTGAAGCTGTGTGTCAACTTCGCCTAATTCCCTGACAATATCCGCTAGATGGAGGCGCTCTTCCTCTAAAGCGGAAGCGTACCTCGCGACGCCCGCGCGCAACAACGGCGTCTTTTCAACCGTGTCGCGCAGCCAAGTATGTAGTGCATGCACTCTCTCGTCATCAGGATGATGCCTGTCCATTTGTCCGAGCCATGGAGGGGCTACCTCCCCAATTTGCTCGAGCATGCGAGTGAGCGACTCCAGCGGAGAATCGAAATCACTTAAAAATCTATCCAGCTCACGTAGCCGTCGCTCAAAAGTCCTGTACTTATCTTGAGTTTCGCCTATTTTCTCTCTCCAAATCTGCTCGGATTTGGCGTCCACCGGGAGGCTCACTGGAGCATCGCTAGCTCTCGGATAAATGGGCAACTCACGAGCCCAAAAGAACGGAGCGTCGGCCGAGAATTCAAGACGATTCTCGAGCGCAGCGATAAGATTATGCTTCGATTCTGGACGCCCGGACGAGTGTGCAACGTTGTTCCTAAGAATTTTTAATAGTTGAGCCAGCTCGGTTAGAGTTGTCGCTACATCAGTGGAGGGCGTGGAGCTACTCCCAACAATCGAACCGATTGTTGCGACCAAATTGCGAAGCTGACTCTCCCAATGATTAGCCAAATTATCTTGCGTCAGCAACAGGCTCTGTACATCACGAATGTTCGCTGTCCACTCAAACGCATCCACATCTAGCGCGGCGCGCGCGTTCTCAAAGCGTCGAGCTGCTGTCCGTCGCGCACTCTGTGTGTCCGCAACGCGTGCTACCAGTTCCTTCCTGTGTCGCGCGATTTCGTCTACCGCGCTTTGCAAAGCGGGCTTAATCTCGACCCACGCACCGGCCTGTGGCTCGAGAATGCTCAAGACATCACTTGACGACTCAGGGGAATCGATTGAGTCGGCGATAAAGAAATGAGCCCGCTCTAGCAGGTCTGCATGCAAGACAGGGGGCGGCGGCATCATCAGGTCAATCTTCTTGGCAAAAGCTCCAGTCGTTTCCAGCGTCCCGGAGCTGGCACCCTTCGTTAAAGTCGCCCCAAGTTTTTCAAGCGAGGACGTCTGACCATTTAACAACAAATTGAGTGCAAGCAAGAGGCTCGTTTTTCCGACACCGTTCTTTCCAGAAATAAGCACCAAGTCAGCGTCAAGGTCAATTTCGTGTGTACCGACAAACCCCCTGAAATTCTCTAACTTCAGTTTTTGCACAGGTCTCATAGTCCATCCTTTGTTGCGGCCTTTGTTTGCGGGGCTGTCGGTGATTCAGCTAACGCTTTCAAGGCGCGAGGGAGGACCTCATGCGCCACCCAACGATTGACCGCGCGCTCCACCCGACCTTGCCCGACTGGTTCGCCCGCTCTCAATAGTCCCGTTTCACTGAGGGATTCGACGATGTAACCACCCAACACTCGCGTGGAGTTGCTCTTCTCCGTCTGCAAACGTTTATTAACGATATCGAGGTAGTCTGCGTCGGTCAAAGTTCGAAGCTTGTAATTGCTTACGTGAGCGGCCTCGACATCTGTCAGCATCCTGGCATACTGCGCGGCATCTGCTATTCCGACGCTTCGAAAGGCTGCTGGTGTAAATGGCTCGATGAAGAACGTGCCACGAATCCAGTCCTGGTCTCCGGCCAGCTTGTGCCACGCGTCGTAGTTCGCTTCGTCACAACTAACAATTAGAGTTAGCGGAACCTGCATTCCAAATGACGAAAGCGCGTCCAAAAGGTCACATATTTCGTCTCGCAATGCGTCTCTTTTCTGGATTCCGCTCTCGCCCTCTGCGGGTGCGACCGTACCAACGGCCTGCAGCACAGCTGCAATCGGGGATATCGTTAGCCGGTCCCAGGCGAGCCATTCGAACGCGCGCAGGCTGAATTGATTTGCATCGCAAGCTGCAGCGCCGGGGGCTATAGGGAATGAATGTTCTGCCAGCATCATAGTCCTGATGTAACTGCGTTCAGCTCAAGGAACGGATTTGTCCGAACGCTCGCGTCCAGTCTCCGCCGATATTTAGTCGGAAAATGGGCTGCGTCTTTGACCCTTCGACTTAAATCGCGGTAGCTCTTGAGTGGCATGTCCGGCGGGAAAAGCGCTTTCCAGTCCAAGCGTATCAAGGTCACCGGACTTTGTCCTTGTGCGCTGACAGCAAACGTCCGGCGCTCCAGGTCAACAAGGGGATTTGCCCCTGCCCCCAGCACAAGCTCCAATCGCTTCGCCCCACGGCTAGAATTGCCTACTTGCGGCAATTGCCCACTTGTGGACGTAAGAGTGCGGCTAACGAATATGGAGGTCGGTGTCGGGACGCCGCTTTCGCCGGGTACGTAAATTGGCACTTCTAGAACGCTTCCGCCACGAAGGACGACCTGCTGCCAATCGTCGGGCATTGCTCCCAAACTTGAAGCTTCTCGCAGCAAGGCGAACAGTAGCACCAATTCCGTGAAGAAACTTCCATGGTCTGACAGCGCTGTATAGCGATTCAAACTGTCGAGCTGACCGAGGAGATGAGTGACGCAACGAGTCAGTTGGGGCGGTCGCGCGTGAGGCGCAGCGTCTTTCGGGGTAAGTTCCGTGAGCCAATGTGCCTCGCTAGCCCCCGGTAACATCCGTGACGCGACATTTCCCTCCAACCCCTGAGCGATTGAGCTGAGCCAACTATTGGCGTACGGGATAGTCGCCGTAAACGCCGCACTGTTTGTCGCCGCCGCGTTACGCAACTCCCGGACGAGCAATTGGCCAAAGACCGCCTGAAAGACGTCCGCCCAGAGTTCATCTGCCGTCAGCCCTTTTGCCGCCCGCGCTTGACCGCTGCCCAATGCTTGACTTCTGCTAGGCCGCTGCAACGGTCCAATAAGGAGTTCGTCGCCGCCCGTCGAATTTCCAGTCAACCAACTCGAGAACCCGTAGGCAAGCTGCATCTGTGGAAAGCTCGGATACGGCTCGTACATCGTCACGATTGGGGCGTTTTCCGACGCCAACAAGTCATCGCTCCCCCAGCCTTTCGGTTCACTGTCGAAGCCCGCAAATTCCTCTAACACTTGTTGTAGCGTGTGAACCACTTGCGGTTCGTCGCTGCCGAAGCCGATTGTGACAAGGGACGCCATGCGTATCTTCGTCCGAAAAAAATCGGCAGCCCAACGTCTAGCCCGCCAATCCTGAAGCTGTGACGCGGTAAGCAAAATGTCCGTTGCGTGACTTTGACGTTCCCGTAGTCGGGCGGCGCAGCCATTGATTTTGAATACTTTCAATGGATGGCGCGTGTCTTCGCCCGCCACCCATTTGGCGCTGTCGGCGGCGCCAACGGCGAAGCTCTTGAGGTCGTAAATAGCGCAGATTGGTCCGATTTCAGGCGAACGCGAGTTTGACCATGTCTCGCGATACGCAGTCTCGAGATTGCAATCATAATTTGTAGTGACGAATTCGGTTATAAGTCCCTCACGCGCGAGAAATGCGAGGTGAAAATGCGCCGATGTTGGGTCTAGGTCGGCGAACTGGTCAATGTGTAGTGCTTTGACGAGTTCCGTGTACGTTTCCTTCCTGTTTGGGCCACCACGCTCCCAAAGGAATGCTTCACATGCTTTTGTTAGCGCACGACTCTGTTTTGCTTCTCGCAGTTCGCACATCGGACAGGTACCGCTGGCCAAATCCAATCGTTGCCGAATATTGTCCGCAAATGCCAAAAAACACGATTGACACAGTGCGACGGCGTCTCCGGCAGCTCTCGCAGACTTCGAAAGGCGTTCGATTCGCATGTCGACGGTTGGGCTAACAACCTTCCCGAGCATTTCCCACACCGAGTGCCCGTTCCATTCTTTGCCGTTTTTGGTAGAGGTCATTGAGATGCCAGCGCCGATAAGAGGTACGCAGCGCTTCCTCAATATCCGGTCAACCAGATATTCAAAGGCGTTCCTAGACGATTTCACTATTTTCCTTTTGAGTGTGGAGGCGCGTAGGGGAATTGTTCTTACTCCGCCCGAACCGATTAGGGGAGACTAGCGGTTCAGCAGTTCGCTAAAAAGCAAATCGAAATCCTCAACATCCTCGTCGTAGTCGGTTTTTGCCCCGTAGCGCAATTGCTCCGCGTCGGAGTCTTCTTCCACCTCTTCGTCGTCTTGTGACTCTAGGTCGTCTGCGCGCCGCTCAAGCTGCGCTATCTCCATGCTCATGTCAATTTCGAGACCTGCCTCAACCTTCTTGAGTTCTTTCACGCAATATCGAAGTTCGTCTGGGTCTTCCTCTTCACCAAGAGACATTGCTACCGACGCTCTTGCGGCGTCAGCTACTGCATGCCTTTCTTCGTCGCCAAACGGTAGATTATCTGATATGCAACCTCTGGTCAGGCTTTCGAGAACAGACATCTGAAGCGTACCGAGCTGAGGGTCATCGAAGATACCAAGGAGCGCCAGTCGATAGCAACGATTCGACTCGCGCACATGCCAGGAAGACCACCCGCTTTCGCTTTCAATCCATCGTTGTATTCTGGCTGCGTCCATAGCACCAATCACATCGTGCAAAGTGTCTTGAAAGATTCCTTTCCATGCCTCGACCGTAAGGAGTTGCTTTTCAAGGGCCTGCGTATGCGCATCTGGCAATTTGGCCTTGGAGTCAATCTGTAGGTGACGCAGCGTTATTGCCGACAGCCTAGTGGGCTCAACCATCCATACTGTCCGTAGCATATTGTGACTCGAGTACCTGTAGCTAAGGAAACGTCGGTGCGCCTTGTCTTCTACTAGCCGCAGCTGCTGTCGTAGCTTTAACCAAAAAGTCGCGCCTAGGTCGTTCCGTGATTTCCCGGCATCAAACAAGGTGTTGACTTGGTCAATGCAGATAACTGCGGGCAGGATGATGCTTAGCCACGTCGGCTCATCTGATACTAGCTGACGCACAAACTCAGCGACCGAAGGATTTTGAAACTGAGCGATGTGAAAATCGCGAGCACTCCAGTTCCCCCCCGCAAATCGTCCGGTTTGGATAAAATTTCCATCAACTTGCTTTATTGCGTCGTTGAACTGCACTGCAAGAGCTTCCGGCGATATGCCGGGATTCAGCAAGGAGACGCACTTGCGAAGAAACGAAATTTCTGTGTGGCCTCCGAAGCTCCAAAGACAGGCCAGAAGATGCTTAGCAATTCCGCTGATATGTCGGTGGAACGGAACCGACCACAACTTCGCTGGATTTTTGAATTCCGCAGCGACATACGTAACGTATTCGTCGTCATTCATCGAACGACTGTTAGCGTAACTACTGATTGCTTCGACGACCCGAGGGTTGAAGTGCTTATGCTTGACTATGTCCCGATAGACACCCGTTTGGACGAACTTTTGAAGTCGTTCGTCAGGCAAGTCGGAAAAATATAAGTGATTGAATAGCATTCTTGCTCTGTGCGTCTCAGTATAGTCTGCAAGCGAAATGGTGCATTTGACCAGCTCGCTTGCTCGCATATCAAACGCGCCGTGCACGCGCTTCGCGTCTTCAAGAATGTATTCTCTTGTTGTTAGGACAAAACGTAGATTGGACGAGGCCCTCACTTTATCTAACAACGTCATCAACGACGCATCTTCGTTTTTTTCAAAGCGTCTCGAATCGAACGCGTCCAGCCCCAAGAAGTCGTCGTAAACAATGAATAGCTTTCGTCGTTCATCACGTGCCTGATGAACAAGCGTCCATGCGTCTTCAATATTGCCGGATATCATCACTGGTTCGAACCCGTTGCCCATGTAGTGACACATAAGCATCCGCGCGAGGGTCGTTTTCCCGATGCCGGGATTTCCGGCTATCACCGCGTGGTGATGCTGATGCAGCAAGTCCAGCGCACGAGTCAAACCATTGTGGACAACAAGCTTGCTTAGTTGTCTTCGCGTTGCATCAACTGTGGCGTCAGTGAACGCAAAAATTCTGGCATGCAATACACTTTCTAAAACTTCCGTACTACTAATCCAAAGTTTGAAATGCGCCTTTAGGACCTCGGGGTGTTCACGGAGCAGACCGTTCAATTCGTCTGGTCCAAATATATCACCGGGCGACTGACACCAAGGCCGCAGCAGTTCGATGAGGACGTCCTTGTTCAGCGGTGTCAATCCAACCGAAGTTGCCAATACGTAACGATGTGGTCGCAACTTCGCCAGCTTCGGAAGCTCTAGTTTGAGGCTTCGCAAAAGTTCAGGAAGCTTATGAGGCGCATAGCGTTTGCATTGGACAACGGTATCTCCCTCATCGGCCGCAGCGCGACTAAGGCGCAAGTCGATGCCACCGTCCTTTCCAGCCTTGAATGATTCCAACCGTCGGCCCCAGCTTCGTGACAGAAGGTCGGCTACAAGACTTTCAAAATCTCCCGGACTAAGTGTGGTGAAGTCGTATGACATAAATTTCGCGTGGTCGATTATCGAACCTATACCGTCGTCCGTCGCTTACCTTTGCGGGCGAGCTCTATTCAGCTTTAGGCAGCCGTCCCTTCGGCGCTGTTTGACTTGGCGCGCAACGCTTCGTACAACTGCGCTGGCCCAAGCAAAATGTCCTTGAGCCCTTCGCGCACTCGCTCAGAACCAAGTGCCTGAGTGCTCATGGCGCTGTGCGCTTCGAACGCATCCATGATGGCGTGAAGCAACGCATTTTTCAGGTCCGGTGAGCTTGCAAACTGCTCCTTGCTGTTGCTCATCGCCTGCTGCACCAAGGTAGCGTTTTCCAGCAACTTGCCCTTGATGACGCCGTTGACGTACACGAGCTGGTCATCGTCCGTGAGCTCGCCTTCGAACAGGCCATTGACCTTCTCGATTATTTCGTCGAGAAACGCTTGCTGTTTATCCTGAACGGAACCGCTTCCGACAGCATCCATCGGCGGCAGCTTTGGCGATTCACCATGCCCGAGATTCAGCGTTTGTCTGCCGGTGTTTCGCAAGTTATGGTGAGTCAACACCACTTTGGAAAGGTCGACCGCGTCGCGTTCACGGCCGAACTCCAGCAGCGGTCCCAGCCGCTTGAAGAACAGGAAGCGCTTTTCAATATCGGTATTGCCGTAATCGAAAATCTGGGACAGAAACGCGTACAGGCGGATGAATGCGCCCATATCATTTTTGAAGAGAACGAGCGCGTCGAGGGCATCTTTTGCAGCCTGAGCGGCCTTGTCGTCATGTTGCTCCTCGGCATAAGTTCGCTCCTGCCACGTGGACTTGTAGCGCTTAAGCAAGCGGTTCGCGACGGGAGCGATTGCCGCGTCCAATTGCGCCTGAGTTCCTTTCGGGTCAAGGTCAACCTTTGCTACCCGCTCGACCTCAAAGTCATCGTAGTTGCCGCTCGCGTCGAGCTTGGCCCGTAGGTCGTAGACCTTGTGCGGGTCCGTTGTCGCTTCGAGTTCTGCGGTCTCGTAATAGGTCTTGAACGCCTTCAGAATTTCGCCGGCGTCATTGACGAAGTCGAGAATGTAGGTGGTGTCCTTGCCCAGATACGCGCGGTTCAGGCGCGAGAGCGTTTGTACCGCCTGAATACCGCCCAGCATCTTGTCGACGTACATGCCGCACAGCAGCGGCTGGTCGAAGCCGGTCTGAAACTTGTTGGCCACGAGCAGGAGGTGGTAGCTGGGTTCGCTGAACGCGTCCCGGATGTCGCGACCCTTGAGCCCGGGATTCAGTTCCTTGCTGGTCTCGGACACCGGCATTGGAAAGGTCTCGAGGTCGTCGATTTCGCCGGAGAATGCAACAAGCACGCCAAGCGGATAATTCTGTTTTTCGATATAGGCGCGAATCGCCTTCTGCCAGCGCACCGCTTCCTTGCGGCTGGCCACAACTACCATCGCCTTCGCGCGGCCGTCGAGCAGTGGCTGCACATTCTCGCGATAGTGCTCGACAACGACCTGAACCTTCTGCGATATGTTGTACGGGTGCAGCCGGACCCACTGCATGATGCCTTTCATCGCAGTGCTACGCTCGACCTGTTTCTCGTCGAGCTCGTGACCGTCGTGTGCGAGTTTGAAGGCGAGCTTGTAACTCGTGTAGTTCTTGAGGACATCGAGGATGAAGCCTTCCTCGATTGCCTGGCGCATCGAATACACGTGGAATGGTTGCGGTAGGCCGTCCGGGGCGGGACGACCGAAGAGCTCAAGGGTCTTCTGTTTCGGCGTCGCCGTGAAAGCTACGTACGTCAAGCCCTTTGCGCCGGTGCGCGCTTCCATTTGGGCGGCGAGCAGCGCTTCCGTGTCGATTTCGCCTCCGTCCTGCAATGCATTCCACTCCTCGACTGACAACAGTTGCTTCAGTTTCGAGGCTGCTTCGCCCGTCTGCGAACTGTGCGCCTCGTCCGCGATGACGGCAAAGCGCTTGCCCTCGGTGGCGGCCAGCTCCTGCACGGCCTGCAACGCAAACGGAAAGGTCTGGATGGTACAGACAATAATCTTCTTGCCGTCTTTCAGCGCCTGGCTGAGTTGGGCGCTTTTGCTGCCGTGCTCGTTCGTGATGGTGGCAACCACGCCGGTGGTGCGCTCAAAGTCGAAGATAGCTTCCTGCAGCTGCGCGTCGAGAACTGTACGGTCCGACACGACCAGCACACTGTCGAACATCTTATTGTGTTCAGCATCATGCAGGTCAGCAAGGAAGTGCGCCGTCCATGCAATCGAGTTGGTCTTGCCGGAGCCTGCGGAATGCTGGATAAGGTAGCGCTCGCCCGCGCCCCTAGCTAGCGCGTCGGCAACCAATTTGCGGGTCGCATCAAGCTGGTGGTATCGGGGGAAGATGACGCTCTTGAGCTGTTTCTTGTCGTCGCGTTTGCCAATCAGATAGCGGCCTAGAATCTCGAGCCAGCTCTCGCGAGCCCAGATGTCTTCCCACAGGTAGGCGGTGGCAAAGCCACCTGGATTCGGTGCATTTCCGGCCGCGCCCTCGTTGCCCCGGTTAAAGGGTAGAAAAACGCTCGAGGGGCCAGCCAACCTAGTGCACATCATGACTTCGCTCTGGCTGACAGCAAAATGCACCAGCGCACCGCCGGGGAAGCTGAGCAGCGGCTCGACTATGCCTGCTTTGGGATGCGGGTGCCGGTCGAAGCGATACTGGTCCACTGCGTCCTGCACACTCTGCGTGAAGTTGGACTTCAGTTCGACCGTGGCAACCGGAATGCCGTTGACGAATAGCACGAGGTCCAGTTCTTCTAGCGGGTTGTTCGGCGAATGCCGCACTTGGCGCACGACGCGCAAGCGGTTTGCTGCGTAGCGCTGCAGAATGGCTGGGTTGATGGCGAGCGACGGTTTGAACTGCACCAGTGACAGCGGCTCCTTCAGACCCAGCATCTCCACGCCGCGCCGCAGGACGTCGAGAGTGCCGCGCTCATTCAGACTCTTGCGCACCCGGTCGGCAAGCCGGTCACTCACGGCCGGACCGTGCGTCTTGGTTAGGCGCTGCCAGGCGGCGGGCTGAGTTTCTTCAACCCACGCCAGCAGGTCGGGAAGATAGACGGCGTTCGGGCGGTCGTACCGCGCCGCATCACCCTCTGCGTAGAGCCAGCCGTTGGCACCCAGGTGCTGGCAGATTTCCGCCTCGAAGTGGTGCTCCTGGTGCAGGTTGCTCATGCGTTACCCCGGAATGGTCTGTTCTTGTTGTGTGGCGCGTTGGCAAGTCTCACGAGTCGTCACCTCGTCGTGGGCGGAAAGGCGAAACGAGCCGACGACGTTCATGCTGCGGCTTCCAGCGCAAGAGACTGCCCGCGCACGTCGATTTTGCCAGTGACGGCAGCGGAAATAAGGGCGCTACGCCGCTCCTTCAGCAGTTCTACAGCGCGTTCCGCTTCGGTTTTCAGGGCATCAAGCTCAACAACATTCCGCTCGATATGGCCCACAATTGCCGCTTGCTCATCAAGCGGCGGCAAGCACAATCGAACCTGCCCGATTTTGCTGCCTTTGATACCTAACGCGGTAGAGCCTGTCGCCAGCTGCGCTAGATTGAACTGGCAAGCGTCTCCCATAATCCAGAATTTGAGAAAACGATTGTCTAGATGAGTGCTCTCTCCTCTGAACTTTATGACACGCTGAGCCAAAGCGATATCTTCGCGGTCCACCAACGCAACTTGTCCGAGGGGCGCCTCGGTCGTAAATAGCACGTCCCCGACTTTGGGGAGACCTCGTCTCATGACTTCGTCGTATTCTGCAGTCCCGATGTACTCTTTCGACGACTCGTAATCAATGACGCCGTCTCGAATGTTTTTGGCCGTAACCAAAAAAACGCCCTCATCAACCTTGGTGGGAGTGCGGCCCCGGTAATCCACAACGGATTCAAGATACTTCGTGAGACCGACGACCTCCCAATGCACCGGTACGTCGCCTAGCCATGCCACACCCGAATCCTTCTTTGGCGCGTCCGGATTGAGGCCTCGGGCCACCGCGTGCGAGATGACGGCTTGCCGCTTTTCTGCCAGCAGGGTGAGGAGCTTTTCCTGCTCTGAAATCAGAGTATCAATCATGCTGGTTTCGCGGTCGAGGAAAGCAGCGATGGCCAATTGCTCTTTGAAAGGTGGCAGAGGTACGGGTAGCTCGAGAATTACGGATTGTCCGATATTGAGCATCGAGCTGCTTGCGCCAGTAGCCGCTAATTCGATTTGCCCCCTGACTTCTTCGATGCCGAGGTAGCAGGACAAGAAATGCGGCGTGCATTGCTCGCTCTGCAAACGAAGCCGATACAGCTTGTCACATAGCAAAAGATTTCTATAGTCCTTCGTGGCCACGGCCGCGCTACCAACCAGCTCCCGCGTGTTGGCGCGAGAAATTAGCAAATCCCCTTGCGCAATACCGAGTTCGGGGATTGCCGTTAGCTCGGAAGGCAGTTTCTTGTTCTCGAGCGGGTTGAACACTCCACCGTTCACGCAGCCGACTTTAAGAACGCCCCACTCATCTTCGCCATCAACCGCCCAATTCTCGCACTGTGGGCTCCAGCCCTGTTCGATTGAGCTAACTAGCCTCTTAACACGCTTCACATTCCAATGCTGCGGCACCTCTGCGAGCCACTCGTGGCCGCTGTCCTTGTATTCTCGATAGCGTGACAAGCTCATTCCGCCAGTTCCTCAAGCATCCTCATGATATTGGCCGACACCGCCTTCAATTCTTCGTCAATCGTGTGCAAGTCGCGCGGTGGCTCGAACACGTAGAAATGTCGGTTGAAGGGAATCTCGTAGCCTATCTTGCTCTTTTCGTCATCAATCCACGCGTCGGGCGCATGAGGCAGCACTTCCCGTTTGAAGTAAGCGGCGATGTCTTCGGAAAGCGGTACGTTCTCGGCGTCGCGCAACGCACTATCCGGTTGTGGCTGGCCTTTCTGTTTTCCCTTCAGGCCGAGCATGACCTTACCATTCCCGTCCCGTAGCGGCCGCTCAATAGTAATCGTCGTGAAGCCAAAGTCTTCGTTCCTGAATACTCGCGAAATTGGTGTCGACTTCAACTTGCCGCCAGCAGGCACTTCCGGCGCCCGCCCGCCACCAAGCATGACCCACCGGGAAAGCTCTTTGCCCTCGACATCCACGACGGTAGCCAGTTCAGCCTCGACGAAATCTCCGAAGAGCCGGGTAACAGTCGCAATATGCTCTTCGGACATCTCTTTGCGCTTGCTGCCCAAGCTTTTGCGCATCTTCTGCCAGAAGCTGGACGCGTCGATAAGCTGCACGTAACCCTTGCGGTTCTGCGGCTTTTTGTTCGACAGAATCCACACGTACGTCGCGATGCCGGTGTTGTAGAACATGTCGGTCGGCAGGCCGATGATGGCCTCCACCAGGTCGTTCTCCAGCACGTAGCGACGGATTTCGGACTCGCCAGAGCCAGCACCACCGGTAAAGAGCGGCGAGCCGTTCAGCACGATGCCGAAGCGGCTGCCGCCTTCCTGCGCGGGGCGCATCTTCGAGAGCAGATGCATCAGGAATAACATCGAGCCGTCAGACACACGGGGCAACCCAGGGCCGAAGCGGCCATCAAAGCCCTTCTCTTCATGCTCCTTGCGCACCGCCTTTTCGACCTTTTTCCACTCCACGCCGAACGGCGGATTCGAGAGCATGTAGTCGAACTTGCGTCCGCTGTGACCGTCGTCCGACAGAGTATTGCCGGCAACGATGTTCGTGACGTCCTGGTCCTTGATGAGCATGTCCGCCTTGCAGATGGCATACGACTCATCGTTCAATTCTTGGCCAAACATCGTCAAACGGGCTGCCGGATTGTGGTCGAGCAGAAATTCGCCTGCTACCGACAGCATGCCGCCAGTCCCTGCGGTCGGGTCGTAGATTGTGCGCACGACGGCGTTACCAGGCGTAAGCACATCGTCGTCCTCGATGAACAGCAGGTTCACCATTAAACGGATGACCTCACGCGGGGTAAAATGCTCCCCGGCCGTCTCGTTCGAGATTTCCGCAAACTTCCGGATGAGTTCCTCGAACACTAAACCCATCTGCGTGTTATCTACGGCCGAAGGGTGCAAGTCGATGTTTGCAAACTTCTCCGTGACCAGGTATAGCAGGTTGGCTTTTGCCAGTCGTTCCACCTGGGTGTAAAAGTCGAAACGTTCAAAGATGTCTCGCGCGGCGGGCGAAAATGCTTGGATGTATGTATACAGGTTCTGCCGGATATGGTCCTGGTCACCCAGCAGCTTCACGAGGTCGAGCGGTGAGGTATTGTAGAACGACTGTCCGGCTTTGCGCGTGAGGAATGGGTCCGGGTTCAGCCCTGCCTTCGTCTTTGCGTCAAATTCAGCTAGTACTGCCGCCTTCGTCGGCTCAAGCACGCAATCGAGACGTCGCAGTACGGTAAATGGCAGGATGACGCGTCCGTACTCCGATTGCTTGTAATCGCCACGTAGCAAGTCAGCTACGGACCAGATGAAAGAAGACAAGGCCTGATGGTTCATTTTTTCGATACCTATCCCGCTACTACTTGTTGGCTTGTCGACCGCCCCAGTCGGACGGTGATTTGGCGTTGCCGTAATTAACGGCAGGAAATGCCGGTGATTTTAACTCCCATCGGGGCAAGCCGACGCGAGTGTCTCGGTCAAACCCTGTTCACCCGTAGCTTCGAAGGCGGCGGTTCCTGGCGACTTGTGGTCAGCGCACACCTCCCGGACGGCTGACAGTTACTCTTCAGACCCGATGGGTAGCGACCTGCCTGTGACCTGATAAAAGTGACTTTGGAATTCATGCCGCAACCGCTGGCAAGCGGTTCTGAGAGCGGCCGTCTTGCCGTCGTAACCTCCCGTCAGCGTGCGCCCCGAGAATGACGGTGGAATTCCCGTGCCATATGCGACGTCTCGGAATCGTCGCCCAAGCGAATTCAGTTTGGCGGCGGTCTCGTCAAACCACCCTGCCTTGATGTCGGTTAGTCCTTCGGCCGGCGTGCCTCTGACGACACGAACGGCAACATCGGCCTCGTCGGCGACCGGGTGCCATAGCGCTGTAATCCATGGTCGGCGGCCGGTGCTCTTCGGCTGGAAATAGACCTCCCACGAACGGGGCAACAGAGTGTACGTGGCCAAGTCGTTCGCGACTTCACTGAAGTTCAAAGCGATAAGCTCGGCGTATGCCGCGTCGGCCCGCGTATAGTACTGCTGCAACGTCTCGTCGCGTTCGTCCCAGTCCCGAGTCCACCATTGGTCGTCGCCGCCAGAGTTCCACCAGACCGTCGCCTCGCTAACGCCTGCTGTTGCCAATACGTCGAGGTCGACGAGAATCTCGTCAACTGAGACCTCACAAAGTACGCCGCGTATTGAGCAAACATAGGTTTCCCCTCGATATTTTTCCCAGAATGCCAGTTGCTGGCTGATATGGAGGGAAGACTCCACGGCAGCCCGTCCCACGAGGAGGAGACGTAAGCGGCTCAACAGCCGCTCTTCATGCCAAACTGGACCGCCGCGCAGGTGGGAGTCCGATATGAGCTTGTCCAGCGAGCCGTGCAGCGCTTCCAGTCCAATTTCACGGCCCATTGGGGCGAAGTCTTGCCTGCCGAGACGGGATTCGCGGTACGGGTCCTCGCCCGTCTCTTCAGCGTCCCCGCCGAAGAGTGAAAATCGGACAGCCGTACCTTTATCAGAGAGCTTCACGGCCGCATGGACGGTTGTCGCGCGGACGCCTGTGGCGGTCGCTATCAAATCCGCAAGTAAGCCGGGGAAAAACCGTCGCGCCGGCGCCATGAAGCCATCGACGACCTCCGTAGCCATATTCGCTTCAACATCCGCTGTCGACAGGGAGTTGTGACCTTTCGCCGCCTTCCCCCGGAAGCGGACTGCGTTGAGATAGCCTTCGAGTCCGAGAGATGTGAGTTGAGTGAGCACCTTGCGCTGCGCATCAGTATCTGTCGTCAGTGCGGAAAGAAGAACGGGGAAGAAGGCGTCGCTGTTAAGTCGACTCGCGTGAATGACTGTGTCCGGGTCTATGTGGACGGCTTCGACGGTCGCCTTCGCACGCAGATAATCGGCCAGTGCCTCGTGCTCGACTTCAAAACGGCCGTCGCTTTCAATGATTGCCCCTAGCTCAACAAGCCTGTCGAGAAACTCAAGAGGGAGGCCCCTCTCGCTCAGGGCCTCGGAAATTTCCGATACAGTGGCCGCGCCGTCCCACGTCCGAAGCGAGATGGCTGTCAAAGCGCTTTCGAGAGCGGCGTATGTCGTGGGCTTGTGCTCACGGCGGCGAAGTGCTTCTCCCAGCCAGAATCGAAACAGCTCGGCCAAATCGGTCGGCAGCTTGCCATTCTCGGCATAAAACTCAACCAGTCGAGCAAAGATGAGAGGGCTACCCGCTATCCTCTTGAAAAAGTCGGGCAACAACGATGGGACAACCGCGAGCCCGTCGCCATCCAATGGCGATTTCGCGCACCGGATGACCCTTTCCAGTTCCTTCTGTTGCCCAAGGTCTAGTGGTTGCAGATAGTATGTATCGGCTTTGAGTTGGGGAGCTGTGCCCCGACGCGAAAACACGGTCAATCTCGTGCGGGGTGAATCTCTGAGCAAGAGGCTCAGTTCGGTCTCTATATGCGGCCGCCGGGAGTCCGGAACGCGGTCGAACGCATCACAATGCAAGTTCAACCCATTTGTGCGCAATATCTCGCCGAACATGGACGGCGTGAATTGCGGACAGTGCGCAACTATCCTGTCGTACGCGAACTTTCTGATGTCGCCGTGAGACGCCGCAGCGTCAGGAAGCGAAATTGCCACGGGAATGGGGCGCTCCATCAGAAGGCGTCGGCGCACCAATGCCTGCTGAAACATCCGCAACAAAGAAAACGATTTACCCATGCCTGACGGGGCGTAAATCACGGTTAGCGGCTCAAGCGCCACGTACTCGTCGGCAGAAATCGGTTTCGAGTCAGCAGAGGGAAATTCTGTGCGAAGAAGCGTCCGATTTACCAGCGCTTCGCCGGCCGCCAGTCTCGAAAGTTCGGCGTTTTCATATGCTGACAGGTCCCACGCGACGTCGCGCAGGTTCGGCTCGCGAATCTGCGCGCGATACGCCTTAAGGCTTTCCCGACCGAGACTCGCTTCGATTTCGGCTCGATGAGCGGGTAGGTCGCAGACTCGACAGTTGACAACGAGCTCGGATTTACCTGTGCGACGATACTGCCAGACCTCAAGCGTGCGACCGTCCGTGACAACGTGCACGAGAGCGTGCAGTCTAAGCGCGTATGACTCCGCTTGGCGTCGGGCCGGCTCCATCCGTTCGCCAGGCCGTTTGGCCTCTATCACAAGGAGAGCGTCACCCTCATCCCGCGACGGGCCATCGAATATAACGAAGTCCGCATATTTGATTGTGACGGCACGGCCGTCCTGAAACCTGATGGGGTGCTTCGCTGCTATGTCGTCGCCGCCATAGCCCAACGCATCGAGCAAGGGCGCGATGAGCTTGACTTCGACCGTCGCTTCGTTTGCCGCATCAGCGATGGCCGGAGGGCAGTTCCAGATGAGTTCGGTACCTGGCGTCAATTTCGTTCGTTCGCTATATGAGTACGTCCGCAACCGACAGGTGCTGACAGCCGTTATCTCCCTTGGCTCAAAGGCGGACGAGGCTCATTATAGGCGCAAGCTGTATGACCGCCTTGAATGGCACGAGTGCAATCCGCATACTCACCACTGACGACAGCAGATGGCTGTACGCCCCAAAAGAAAGAGAAAATTTATGGCCAGACGAAACAGGAAGCAGCCGCGCAATGGGAGCGCACATAATGTCGTTCGTGTGGGGCCTCGGATTGACCTGGCGCCCGCCGTCGAGCGCTCGCGCCTCAAGCTCGAAAAGCTTGCGGAGAAGATTAAGAGCAACGTGCTTCGAAATGACCCGAAGCAGCTTCTTGGCTATCTGTGGTCGCGACTCCTTCTTGTGGCCGTGAAAGGTGACGCAAATGATGCAACCCGGACAACGCAGATAGAGATTCTCCAGATGGCCTTGGAGTACCTTCACGCCGTGCTGTCGTGCTTCACTCCAGAAGACGAACAGGCGCCCACGTTCAGTGAGAAAAGCGGCATTGAGCTCGTCGCGCTTTGTGAGCAGATGCACAAGGCCGCCAAGTACTACGCGCTGGTCAGCACCCCGCAACGTGGCGATGGCGAATTCGGACCCGAGACGTCGCGGGTCGAGATATTCGCCAAAGCGAACTGGGTTACGCTGCGCGGGCACCGTTATCAAGTGCTCGAAGGGGAGTTTTTTCGCTTCGTGCTCGCACCACATGGGGAGGCTTTGCATCGCGCATATGGGATAGGAGCGAACGAGGTCGCCGCCGGCATCCAGCAGATTGCGCATTCGATGATGCAAGGGCACGACGAAGCGTTTGCTGTGCTGCGGGAGGGCCAGAGCAGGCTTTCCGCACTCGTCGAACAGGGCGTCGAGGAAGAACAGGCAGCCCGGATTTTGCGCGCTGAGGACCCGGGCATATTTGAGCGTGGCCAGGCGGCGATAGTCGATATGTTCCGTGGCGGAATTTGTAACCTTTCGCGTAAAACGAGTCTCCCTGAAGCGCTGCTCGTGGACCTTGCTTTCGAAAGAGGGGGCAACGGGGAGTTTTTTGCACCGGGTGATTTCTGCGGGACTCCCTATCGAACATTGCCGGCGCGCGTGCGACCAGCCGTGAAGCTAGATGATGGCTACTACGCGACCGACGTTGCCTTCATTCGCGACAGCGCCTACCGCGCCATTCAATGGGGCTTGCGGGAACGGCTGCCTGACTACCGTCAGGCTTGGAACACGAATCAGCAACGGATGTCGGAAGACGCGTTCGAACTCATTTGTTCCTCGCAATTGCGTGGTGCCCAGGTATTCAAAGAGGTGTACTACCAACATCCCGAAACTGGCAGGTGGGTCGAGAACGATGTCCTCGTGTTGATTGACGACGTGCTAATTCAGCTAGAGGCAAAGGCCGGCGCCATGCCGATGCATAACCCGGCCACGAACTTTACGAATCACGTCAGGGGCGTCAAGCAGCTCGTGACTGCGGCGTACGAGCAATCGAAACGCTTCTTCGAATATGCGGCCTCAGCCGAAAGGGTCCCGCTCTTCCGTCTAAATGAGGGGAACTATGAGGAAGTTCTCCGCCTACGCCTCGCTGACTACCGCGTGTGTATTCCTGTCGGGCTTACCGTAGAGTCATTCGCGCCGTTTTCGACGATGTGCAAGGAGCTGCCCGGCATTGACCCGATATTGGGCAAGCACCCCTTCGTTTCACTGTCGATTGACGACCTCTTCGTTGTGACTAAGGTCCTGCCAGGCGCCGGCGAGTTCTTTCACTACCTGAGCGTGCGTCAGCAGGCCGCCGGCATCCGCAGGGCTATGGTCTTCGATGAACTCGACCACCTGGGGTTTTACATCAAAAAGAACCGCTTCGATTGGGACCTCATTGAGTTGAAGCGCGGCGGCGACGAACTGTTAACTACCGGCTACTCTGACGTTATCGACCGCTACTTTGTGGACGACTCGTGGGCTGACCGGCCGCGTCCTCGACAAGACGGGCCTCAAGAGTTTTGGTCGCTGTGCCAGGCCCTCGATGAGGCGCGAAAGCCTGGGTGGCTCGCTGCGCAGGCCTGTCTCCTCGACTTCGACGGGGATATGCGCACATTGGTCGCATCGAAAGTCGCTGAGCTGTCTGCGTCGCTTCAGAGAAACGCAGAGCGATGGACTATGTTCGATGTTAATAGCGAACCTGTCGTACTGTGGTTGCGCCGCGAAGACGCCGATGCGAATCTCGAGAAGCTTGCTCACGAGGCTGAGGCTTTCGCCTTGATGCAAAGCTTGCCGGTAAAAGCCTTTGTGCTGACCTACGATGTCGCGCTCAGTCTGGTTGATGCGTATCTGCAGGTCGTTGATTTTCCGGAGGTCGGGTCGCAGCGATATGCTGCAGCCGAAGCCCGGGCGGCGGAGCTGCGTCAACGGGCCCAAAACTTGAAACCCGTCCCGAATCATCCCCCGAGGTTGCCGGGACGAAATGACCATTGTTGGTGCGGAAGCGGCGTCAAATATAAAAAGTGCCACCTCGAAGAGGATAAACGCCACCAGGTGTTGTAGTTCGTCGAGCGTTTCGCGACGGTGCTGCGCCATGCGCGCAGAATATCGGATACTGTGGCATCACACTGCGGAAGGCATTCTGTAAATATGGACCAAATAACTGCCTTTGAAGACCCGTATAAAGCACCAACGTCGATAAAGGAAGCGGCGAGGAAGGGAGAGTTGGTAATATTTGTGGGCGCAGGCGCGTCAATGTTGTGCGGCAGTCCGTCGTGGCAAGAGTTCGCTCACGGAATGATTGACCAGCTGGCCAAGCAGGTGGGACTGGACTACTCCGCCTCGCAGCAATTGAAAAACATATCTGATGCCCGTCGCAAAGCGTCGGTCGCCAAGGAGATATGGCTTGGTGCCGAGACGGATATCGACTTCGACCGGATTCTCCATCCGCCGGGTTCGCCACGTGACGAGGGTGTACGCCTATATCAGCTTCTGGCAAACATCGGTGCTGTCTTTGTCACAACGAACTATGACCGTTGGCTCGATGAAACGCCGGCCGCTCCAATCACTGCGACTCCCAAAGATAACACTTTACCGGCCCACGACCCAGCAGTAAGCGCACGCAAGGTATTTCATCATCGTAACGACCTCAATATCGCGCGGCTAGATGAGCCAGGGACCGTGTTGCATCTGCACGGCAGCTGGGCCGACCCACACGGAATGGTCATCTCGCTGAGTGATTACATTCAGCACTACGCCGATGGGTACGTTGATGCCTTCCTGCGTGAACTGTTCAGCCGAAAGACCGTGCTGTTCCTCGGCTACAGCATGTCCGACATGGAGGTATTGGATTACATAGTTAGGGCGAACCCGACGCCCAGTGATGTACGGCACTATCTCCTTTTCCCGTACCTGAGTTCTGAAAAAGTCCAGATTTTTTACCTGCAACGCTATTTTCGTAACCAGTGCGGGATAAATCTCCTTCCATTCTGTATTGACAAGAGTGGCTATAGCGAGCTCGTTAGCGTCATCGAGTCATGGTCAGGACAGGTGGATGTTCGCCCTCCGCACTTCGTACAGAAGCAGGAGCTGATAGACCAGGCACTCGCGAAATCAACGTCGGAACCTTGGCGAAAGGCCGCCCTCGAGCTTATCGCGAACGACGAAGACCTCGCCGGATACTTTTTCGCTCGGGTCAAAGGCAAGGAATGGTTTGACGCCTTTCTTGCTGCGGGCTTTTTCGCCGCAAACCAGAATCCTGCACCGAAACCCTCCGAACGAGAGGCGCATCTTGTTTTGATACCGCTTTGGTCCTGCCTTCCATATCTTGAGCGTGTATCAGGAGAGTGCTCAGTCGGTACTGACGACCGCATAGCGACTGAAATCACCAACATCATCAAACAGGTCAGCGAGCTCGATGCCCCAGACAATGACCGGACGTGGTGGTTCTTCGCAAAATGCCTGACTGCGCTGCCACCGACTTTGGTGCCTACGCAGCTACTGGAACTAACCAGTCGATGGTTCGAAAGCCGATTTGACTCGTCCCTCTTTGGCTACGAACTGGCTATCCATCTGTTGCCCCGGCTTTTAGAGGATGATTCAGCTGATGCCCCCGAGAAAGTCAACGCGTTATTCAATGTCCTGTGCCGGGTAAAGGGTATCGAAGCAGATTCCGACGGTAATAGATTTGGCGAAGCAACGTCAGTGATAACTGACCACTGGTTGTCCGAGATGATGACCGCACGCGCCAGAGATGTTGCAAAAAAATGCGGTACGGCTTGCATCCCAAACTTGGTCCAACGCTTGACTGATGCCCTTAAAAGCCCGGAGGACGACAGGTATGGGTATATCTGGCGAAACACGATAGAAACTGGGGCAACGCAATACGAACTCGCGAACGCCAGGGATTCTTTGATAAACGGATTACGCGATGTGCTTGACGTCTGCTGCTCAGCCGCTCCCGGCGAAGCTATCCCCTACATCCGCTCGCTGCTAACGTCAGAATTTGCTACTTTGAAGCGCGTAGCACTTAATGCAACTTCCGCGCACTATCCGGCGGTAAGGGAAGCGTTCTGGGAAACACTCGACTCTTCCTGGTTTGTCATTGAACACCAACATGAACTCTACCTTCTTCTAAAAAACAACTTTCTTCAGTTCTCCGTGGCCGAGCAGACAAGAGTCTTCCATCTCATCATGAATTTGTCCGGTGAGTGGAGCGACCAGAGCAAAGCTGACTACTACAACGGAAATCTCCGGCGCGACTGGTTGTCTTCCCTCGCGAATCAAGGCTTCGAGAATATAGACAAAGCATTCGACGCGCTTGTGCAACAGTATGGACCTGTCGAAGGGCGTCCAGAGCTCCCCTATGCGTCCCGTGACGTCAGCGTTTTCTCTGAAGCCAGTCCGATATCGTTCGAAGAGATGGTTGCAATGGAGACGGCGGAGATATACCAGCATTTGAAGGACTTCGTTCCCTCGGGCCGCTGGGACGAAGATAGCGACGCGGGTCTGGCGCGCGTCTTGAAAGAGGTAGTCAAACGCGTCCCCGAAAAGTTCATTGACGAGTTGCACCGGTTTAACGACCTCCGCTGGGTTTATCAGGAGGCCCTCTTCGCAGGCATGTTCGCACGAGTCATCGATGGCCTCGACCTTTCATGGCAGCAAGTAGCGAGGTTCTGCGTCAGCATTTCCGAGTGCGAGCAAATCTGGGTAAAGTACACGGCCGAATCCGCATCAGACGGTAGTTTCGACGTGCACCGCTTGCTCAACTCAATGCTCGACATGTTAAGAGTGGCTCTCGAACGACGCGAATATCAATTCCGGAGCGACGTCTTGGAGGACATCGGACTGGCCGTCGCTACCTTGTCCACACGCTCGGCTCCGTCACAAACGTTTTCGCTCGATGCTCCGATGGATACGGCGCTTAACACGGTCCACGGACGTGCCATTTGGACATTGCTGGCTTACGCACTGCACGTTGACCGCAACGAGGACCGAACCGGCGGTGACAAGAAGCGCGCGTGGCAGTGCATACAGGTTCCATGGAACCAACTGCTCCAGAATTCCAGAGAAAGACGGGACCATGAGTTCCACGCTTTGGCGGCCAGACATCTGTTGCAGCTTTTGTACCTAAACGAGGAATGGACCCTCGCCAACATACTCAACATATTCCTGCTTGATGATGACGAGCTTTGGAAAAGTGCAGCCCATGGGTTCGCTGGCGTGCCATTCTATTCACCCCCCCTTTATTTAGCGCTTCGGTCTTCTGGCGTCCTCGCGCAATTGGCTGCCAAGAGCATGCCATATCGGCAAACACGCGAAAGAGCGAGTCAATACATCACCTTCGCCTATCTTTCTGGACTCGAGGAGCTTGCCGATGTGAGGAGTTCGATTTGTCAAGTGCTCGCGGACTTATCTGATAGCAACGTGGGCCAAATCGTGTGGTTCCTATGGACTTTGCGCGGAAGCATTGTTGGCGAGCAAACGCCGAGAATCATTGCATTCTGGGCATATCTTTCAGAGAGAATTGCAGGTCATGAGGAGCAACACAGAGAACTCCTCTCCAAACTCAACTTTCTTTCGGCATTTATCGATGCGCTAAACACGTCGACAACGACGCTGTGGATGCAGTGCGCGCCGTATGCGGATGTTTCACACAATGGTTCCGTGCTAGTGTCAAACTTCGCCCGACTTGTAACGACCCACCCTGAAGGAATTGGGCAGATTTTCAACGCCACCCTCCAGTCGTTCGTACCCACATATGACCCGGTCGATATAACGAAATGCGTCGAGCAACTTTATCTGGCGGGCGCTCACGAGCAGGCCGACTCTATATGTGAAGTCTATGAGCGCAAGGTGCCCGGATTACTCCGCGACATCTACAACAAGTACAACGGAGGCGCACATGGGGGATGAGCGTATAGCGATGGCTTGTGCCGAATTGTTCTCGATAGTACCGCCCCGGTACAACCGTGGACTAACAGCTCGTTGTCGCCGCTCTGTGCGAAGCGCGCCGACGTCGACGGAGCCATCGAACAGGCTGGCGACTACGCAAGGTCGCCGCTCATAATGCAACCAGCAAGAGGGGAATCAATCGACCACAGTTGCCGATACATACGCTCGGCTAGTGGAGAGCTATCTGCGTTCTTCAGATGTCAGTGGCAACGCCCTCGCGGACACCATAGCACCACGTCATTGTCGCTGGATGACCTCGCGGATGTCTTGTTGTGCTCGTGAGAATATGGCCCAAGATTAAAAAGGGCTCAAAGTAAATGAATTCGGCGTGCGGGATATGCGCCGCATAGCGTCGTTGCAAGCAGCAGCTCAATAGCACCCCGCCGGCGCCTCGTTCCGTGTTCGGATTGCCCTCCTTTAAGGAGACATATCCGCCCAGCGTGGTGGATAACTTTTTGCGACCACCATCATTTGACGATGTGACTCCGCCAATAAAAGTCAACGCCCATGTGCGAAGGCACGATAGGAACCACATCCCGATGACTACTGCAGACGCCGCATAATTCATTGATTTCATGGAATTGGCCGTATCAACCTCTATACCGAGTTTTTCACGGCCAATTGGGGCAAACACGCGTCACGTCAGCGGCGCGGCAACCCCTTGAGCTCCGCGTCATAAAGTCCCAGGCGCTCAGTCGCCTTCATCATCCGGGTTAATCCGCTCCTCTGCTGGATTTTGCACCGCCTTTTGTAGGCCAGCAGTTGCGCCATTGAGAACCAACGACGACCGCCGCTTGGAGCATGTCGAATTGCTGACAGCTCGACTGACCGGACCAGCCTGTCGAAACATTCCCGCGACACGTGCAATAAGCGCGCGGCCTCGTCGATATTCAAGCGCCCGGGGCCAGCGGTGATGGCAGCCCGCATGTGCTTCAGCTTCCGCACCTTCACTGGATTTCCCTTTGGTCGAGTGGTGAGTCTCTCGCGATTGCATCGGCTGGCCCGGTCTGTGTCCGTATTCACTTGCTTATCTATTTCCCACCGAAACTACTTTATCGCGCCTTTAGACTCGCTCTCTCTGGCAGTTACGACGACGCGAAGTACGACGTCGACGATGCTGTCTTCATCCGCGACTTGGATTGAGCCTAGCTCGTAGGCCGGCGTTTCGTGGCTAACGATGACCGCACTCGCGATATTATCCACAACGCTCACGTCGATACGGGCCTCAGAGGTGGCCGGTGCTTGCCCGGCGGGATGCCGGGCGATGAATACAGTAGCCACAGGTGCACGCGGATATGGCCCGCACGGATGGATGTATCCGCCCGACCGTAGGGCTCCCGCCGCCCGCGTCCAGAGGTTCACTCTCGGGTCTACTTCATCCGCCGCCGTCAATGTGGGCTCCGTACCACTCGGCTTCCCCTCGTAACGGCCCACGTAAATCGTGACAACAGTTCGCGACCATTCAGCTGCGTACGCGGCCGCCATCCGGCGTAGCAACCGGTATTGACTCTCATCGCGAAGCGCTTCGATGGGCGAAATGCCTCCGATGTTAGCGTGCCTTGACGACAGATATCCGAGCCTGCAGGATGGTGGCGCCGGCACTAGCAAGCGGCAGATTGAATGCAGACGCTTGAGGTCAAGCTCTTGCGCCGCAAGAAATGCCGGAAAGCACGTCACGCCATCGACTTCGATAGAGAATATGTCTCCCTTTGACGTCATGCGAGCGAACAGGCGGTCGCCGACATGCAAACGCTCGCGGAATTCGCCGTCAGATATCAACTCCCCAGTCCGCAGCATCTCGCGCCTTGCAGCCATTGCTTGTCGCTCAATTTTGTCCCGGAAGGATATTTTGGGCATTTCTATATCCGTCTGGGCCAGTCGAGCCAAATCGTGTCCTTGGCGATGGCCGCCAGCATGCCATCGTCCGGGTAATGGCGCGGCACGTCATTGGCCCTTTCTCTCGCTGCCTGCCCGACGACAGGTTCACGCGACTGAGCTAACTCTGTCAGTAGCTCACGCGCACGGATTAATGCGCGAGCTCTCTCATCCGGCATCGTCATTCGCTTCCCCTTGTTAGCCGCATTCCGTTCGCCCATGCGTGAACAGGATTCGCATCTTGCTTCGGAATTGCGCGTATGAAATTATCAATCAAGGACCTGTGTGCGTCGAAAAAATCGCACGAAGGACTTTGAGAACGATGTCCCAGACACCGTCCTCATCACCATATGCTACGGCGGGGACATCAATCCGAGGCTCTCTTTCCGCTGTTATGCTCGCGAAGGCGCAACATCCATCCAGCACAACATCGAGCCGCGCGACCAGAACTTTAACGTCCGTAGAACGGTTCTCAACGCGCTCAACAAATACGGTCATCAGGTGACAAGGGATTGCCTTAGGCTCTAGCGGATAGTTATAGCGCGCCCTTTCGCTGAGGTTAATGAGCATCGCAGCAAAATGACAAGCGGCCGGCGAAGACAACAATCGTCGAACGTTTCGCAACTCGGCTTCCCCGCTCGTAGAGCTGACCAAGGGAAGCGCCTCACACTCTCCTAAGTACTCCCCTGCATAAGCTCGGGCTGACCATAAAATCTGTCGCCCCCTGTCGGCGCGCTCCATTCCGGCCTCCTCGTGTGACAGGCCCTCTGCTTACAAATTTGAGGGGCAGCCAGCTTACTGCTCATCTTCGGGCCAGACTATGCGCTGTCTCGGTCGACGGCTACCAGGGATGAGTTGTTCGCTTATGTCTTTCCAGGGCTGGCCGTTTCCGATGATTTCCTTAACTCTGTTAAACACATACTCCGCGTCGCTGTTGTACCCACTTCCACCAACTAACTCATACCTGCGTCCGCTGGCAGTCCGTGCGGTTCTGGCTTCGGCGTCCAGCTCTGTGATTGCGGTACTCACTCGCCCATCGTGCGTTTCGAGTGAGTACCCAACGAAATGTCTTCCACCACCGTCGAACTCTCTGATTGACCAAGACTCTAGGCGAACAACATCGTCATCCTCGTTCGGCGGCTGATGCAGGTAAAGTGACATTAATCGTCTCCGGCTGAGGAGTTGAGTTCGGTGGCTTACAGGTCGAGCTCTTCGTGAAAGACCCATACATCACGAAAGTTATCAGGACGTCCACGCTACTGTCCGCATGCGCGAGCAGCTGCGATATCGGACTACCCGGGCCGGCGAGTTCGTGGTGCAAATCGGTCGCTATCTGCATTCTCACCGCGTTACCCCCGAGCCGAGGAGAAAGCGCAGCTTGCGCTGAAACGACACATCCTCGCCTGCACGAATGGGTGAAATGTATTTCTGCGCGCGTTGCAGGTCTCGCGAACCAACAGTGGCACGCAGCATGTCGTCGTCAGAAAGCGGGTTCGACGCATGCTCTCCGAGCGTATGCAGATGTTCGATAAGACGAGCGCGTGCTTCGTCATCGAACCCGTGTTGCCGGTTCACATCGATGCGCCTCGAAGCAGTCAGCTCTGTAAATTCAAAATCCGGTGAAGCAATAACAACGAAAGGCTCCGCGCGACCGGACATGAAATCAAGTAAGGCCAACTCCTTAGTGTCACCAAGTGTCCGGACCACATTCACAATGTGTCGCCCGGACTCGCCACAAGCCGCCCGCAAAGTGGGAACGTCGTAGTAGAACGGCCAGTCGTTACCAATGACCACAACAGCGCCCGGGTGAGCGCCTAGCGCTCCTGCGAGCAGCGCCATATCCGCACCGAGCGAGCGGCTGGCCTCGGGCTCGCCTTCACGTGTTGTCAGCGACGGATGCTTTTGCATTGGACCCAAGACGCCGCTCACGCAAAAAAAGACGAACACCATATTCGCTCCAGCATGTACCTGCCTATCACGCTGCGCACGTCCGACAGCAGCAAGCTTTTCAATTCGACGGACGGCAATTCCGCGCGACCCAAGCCGGGACGAGGCATACCGGTTCAGCTCGCACCCAGCGACCGACGCGAGTTATCAATTCGGCCCCGAAGGGCCGCCCAAGGTGAAATCAATTTCACTTCCGCTCGGATGCGATTGCTGGCCCCACCGATAGAGACGCGACCGTGTGTGGCTATTGTATAGTTTACGGAGTGCTAGTTTCAAGCGTATTTTTTTAAAGCGTGCTTTTTTCATATAGTAGAAAACAAAGACAATGCACGCCAAAGTTCGGGCATGCCAACACTCGACGAAGCGGTCGCGCTCGGTCTGTCCGAGAGACTTAAAAAGATACGAAAACGCGTAGGTATTTCGCAAGACGGGCTCGCGGCGAAGGCGTCCGTCTCCAGAGCTAATGTCACCGCTCTCGAGCAGAAGCGCCACGCCAACGTGCGTCTGACGACACTGGTTCAGCTTGCAAACGTATTGGAGGTCGACGTGCTTGACTTCCTGCTTGACCGGGAGGAAGAAAAGCAACTGCCCGAGAAGCTGGAACCTCTCGAACGCGTCATTGCCAACGTAAAGGCTCTTCGCAAAAAAAAGAAGCTCAGCCAAGAGGCCTTATCTGAGGCGGCGGGGCACTTTCGAACGTATGTCGGAAGGCTGGAGAATCGGGTGGCGAACCCACTGTTGGTGGATTTGCAAGACCTGGGTGCCGCGCTCGACGCCACGCTTACCCGACTGCTTCAACCCCCCGAGAAACAAACTCGGCGTTGACCTAGCGATTGGCAGCGGGAAGGCCAGTCTGGCGGTCTCCCAGAAAACCGTGTCTGGGAAGTTTTTGGCGGAGAATCGAACGCAAGCCACGCAAGTTCGGCGATATGAAAGTGGCCGTAAATTCAGGATGCGCCCTTGAGGATGTCCTATGTCAAAATGGCCGGACGTCGACAGCTGCAGTCCCCGTAGGCGGCGATAGATGCAGATAGCGTCATCGTCCGCGTAGACTTTCTTTCTGGCACACTGCAGGTTGACCTGTCACGGCTATTGAATAGGTAATCATTAGCTGGAGCCACTTCCGCTTTGATTTTTTGCGTAATTGGCCGAGACCAACACGCGCGCCAGCACCGTCACGTGACAGCAGATGCGGTTTTAACGACAGAAATCGCCACAACATTCACCTCTGCACTAGAACAACGATGCCTGCCCCTCACAATGCTGAAAACGTCGACACGTTTTTGCGGACAATTTCGCCGTGGGGAGACGCTTACGGTGCTGCGACCTTATCGTTCGTTGCTGTAAAACGCGAGGATAGTCTGGAAGTCGTACATGCCCATCTGGTTCTCCCGAACGGCCCCATTGCGCGGAGCGACCTTCGTTTCGAAACGACCTCTCTCCTCGCAGGCCGGTTCAGACTGGACATGGCGAATCTAACGGTCGAACAGGCGGTCCGCGACTTTGCCGACGCTGGCTTGGAGACCCCTTTCGGCCGACTGAGGTTATTGCTCGATGCTGACGGAACTCTGGCGACCTTCCTCCAACTGTGGAAGACAGGTCTTCGTGACGGTGAAGCACGAACGATAGCTTTGGCGCTATCGGGCTCAGCACGGCCTCTCGGTCAAGACGAGCTGCCCTATTTCACCGAAGTACGTTCGTGCGCCACGCCCTTTGCCTCACTTGACGAAATGGCCATCGCGGTAAATGACATCCCTTTACGGCGAGACATTTCCCTTCTGGAAATCACCGCCGCAAACTGTGTGCAGGTTGATTTCGGTCGTCGGGTCACCGGCACTGCTGCAAATCCGGCGCTGGTTCTGTCGCCAAATCTCGATGAATCGAAAGCTAGTCTTGGTCTCGCTATCTTCAACAGGGGCGCAGAGCCAACGCGCGTTCAATACAGTGGCGACCAACTTCAGTGGCAGGTCGACGAGCGTGGTTTTAACATCGGAACCATATATATTGACGTTCCCGAAGGAAGCGCGATTCGATGCTTTGCTGCATATGACGGTGCACCGCAATGCATTGGGTGGATAGGCGACCCGGAGAAGATGCCGAACCTTCGCTATGCTTTGCATGCGACATTCGACGCGGAGCTCCAGGTTTTGCAGCGGTATCTTTTAGATGAGGACCACCACCAAAAACATTCAAGGGATTTCGAGACCGGCGTCGCGGCCTTATTGTTTATGCTTGGATTTTCAGTCGAAGCTCTCGCCGGCAAGCCCCTCGAAAACGGGCCCGACCTCGTGGCGACGACACCCAAAGGCGAGCTCGTCTTGGTGGAGTGCACCATCGGGCAAATAAACAAAGATGGGAAGCTTGGAAAATTGGTCGACCGCGCCGCTTCGGTGCGCCGTTCGCTGCAGGGCGCTGGCCACAATCCGGCACGCGTACTCCCAGTCATCGTATCGCCGAGGCCATTGGAAGCAATCGCAGACATTACAGCAGCAAATTCCATGGGTGTCGTGGTGTTCACACGGGAGGACCTCGAGGCCGGGCTGCAGCTTGCACGCAACCCGCAAGACCCCGATGACTTGATTGCGAAGCAATGGGAGAAACTGCAAAGACAGCTTGATGCGGCCCGGGGGCAAATGGACCTATTTGCCACGGCCGGCGAGCTGCCGTGAGAACCATGGCGAGCTGAAAGCAAGTGCATTTTCAACCGAGCGTATTCTCTCAATGTGTAGAGCACCGCGCTCATTGGCTTGCCCGTATGCTTCATCGGTTTGTCCATCGGTCGATATGCCGTCTATCGCGACCGAGCGCATATGGAAGAGACAACGCGCAGGCAGCAACAAATAGCAGCTTCCGAAAGCGCAATGTCGAAGGTGGAGCAGTGGTCTAGCTCGACTCATCGTTCACTTGGTCGCCACCGTGAGCGTGAGGTGGCGAAGTTGGCCTGTGCAAAGAAGGCGGGAGAATATTTTACGTAGCGGGCCATCACCGACTGCAGCCAGTCCTTCAACGGAAACCGCTTCTATGTTCTCGGTAGTGCAGCCTCCGCCCGTGCGTCGTAGCGCCTGTCCGCCCAGAGTTAGCCGTCTCGGATGTACCGTCTCCGCGACCGACGGCACCTCTCCGTCGACGGCGAATGTGCCAGTCAACGCACACTATGAACCGACCGGATACGGCTGACAGTGCGATACCGGGTACGTGGAACGCGGGCGAGCATGTAACAGACTCATTGTGCCGCCTCATGCGCATCTCGACATTTCCGGTCACGGATGGTCCTGCTACTCTGGCTTCGAGCAGAGCAGAGATACGTGGCAGTCGCACTAGATGTTTACTTCGATGTATATCGAAAACGGGAGACTTGCTTGCTGAAGCCCGCACTCGACCATTTCGAGCGCGCCGCGCGCGAAGTTGCTGCACACGGTGACAACGACACGCTTCCGTTTGACTTGGACGTGAAATTTTGCGGCGACCGTGCGAAGGACCTCGCTACCATCGCCTTCGGCTTTTACGGAGAACTACGCGATGGGCCGCCTAAGGACAACCATGAGCGCATCGCTTGCATGCGCATCTACAGCGAGCGACTTATCGCCCCCTCTGGTCCTGCTGGCTTCCGCGTGGTCACAAAGATTCATCATTTCTGGAACGTTTACCTTAACGGTCTGGCCATCGCAATTGCCGAGGCGATAGAACCACAGCGGAAAGCCACCGTCCACTCTTACCGGTTTCTTCCCGGTGCCGGAGTGCAGTTGTTTGACCCGGCTCGGTCGTGGCGCGCATTCAAGGAGGAGACTGTCCGTAGCGCTGACGCCGCTGGCACAGATGCCATCGTCGTTCAGACTGATATCTCCAGCTTTTACGAGCACGTCTCTCACCACTACATCGAGAATTTCATCAACGACCTTGGCGGAGATAGCAAGCAGGTCTCGAAGCAAATCAACGCCTTGTTGGGTAAGCTGTTCGCCGGCAGGTCCTTTGGACTTCCTGTGGGCGGCCAAGGTGCGCGCATTCTTGCGGAACTCTTCCTCAACCAAGTCGACAACGCTATCACAGCTGCCGGCGTCACTTGGCACCGTTACGTCGACGACTACGTCTTGATTGCTGCGAATACAGCCGAGGCTTACCGCGCCCTTGGCGTGCTGGCACAGAGTTTGATGGATTATGGCCTCAGCCTGAACAAATCCAAGTCCGTGTTTCTGTCCTCAAAACACTATCGAGACTACGTCAATTCCCAGTTAGGCGCAGGTGATGACGAGGCAATCAAACTCCGAACCATCGACCTCAAGTTCGACCCATACTCTGACACGCCAGACGACGACTATGAATCGCTGAAGGAGACTGTCGAGACGCTTGCGATTCGGAGCCTGCTGAACCGGGAACTTGAAAAGGCGTTGCCCGACACCTTCCTGGTGGCCCAGATTGGTCGTACGATGCGACTGCACGACCCAGACATCGCACTGGAAATCGCTTCAACGCTGCTGGCCAGCAAGAATCTGCATGCTTTTCGCGCATCCTTCTCGACCATTATGCGTGGCATCGCCCATCTACACGCTGACCCACGCTTCGTGTCCATCCACGAGCGTATCGATTCGCTGCTCGACGCGGTGCCAAATCACTCGAGTCATCTTCTCGAAGTTGACACGAGCCTTCTCCATTACATGCGGTGCCTGAGATTCCGTAGCACAACGGAACGCGCTCTCTACGTTCGCCGGCTCTACGACTCAACTCAGCTGGATACCGTCCGACGCGCTTGCCTAGACTGTTGGCGTAACTGGGGCGACAGGACCGGATTCAACTACCTCCGAAATCGCTGGCATCAGATGACGCCCGAGTGCCAACGTCTCTTCTGGCTCGCCGCCTTCAAGTTTGCTGACGAAGGCGATGCCACGCAGCGACAGTTTCGCCACGCCATCACTCAAGCGTGGGCTCTGGGCGTTGAAGTACCGTTAGACGAAGAGAAGGATAAGGAAAAGCTCAAAAAGCATCCGCGAGGCGCTGAACCCCGGTTCGCAACCGTCTATGAAAAATGGGCGAAGGAAGTCAAAGATGCAGATTGACCCGCGCTCCGTCGCTCGCGAAATCCCCGGCATCCTTGATGAGGTATTTCCGCAGTTGACACCGGGAATCGTCGCGCACTTCAATTCGCGAGCCAGCAAATTCAATGTTCAAGAGCTGCCCCCAGCATTGCTTTCTCAGTCCAGGCTACAGCGCGCCATTCTGTTCGAGCTTGGATATACGCTTGCAGAACGCATCATGACAGGTACCGCATATGACTGGGCCGAGTGCATTGAGGCGACACTGCAGCGGCAGGGAGCATTCTTCGACGCCGTGCTTCCGGACAAAATCGAACCGGCTGACCGAACGCTCGCTGAAATCGTCGCGCAGAATCTTTCGACCAGGCTCAGGACGAAGAGCCACCAGCAGAACCAGCCGGTCGTTTTGCGTCCAGCCATCCCAGGATTGGAGTGGATTGGAAGCGGGCAAGGCGACTTTGCAATTGGCCCCTCCCTCATTGAAGTCAAGTGCTCGGCCAAACGCTTTTCAGCGTCCGACTACCGTCAAATTGCCATCTACTGGCTCTTGAGTTTCGCGGCCGCTGTCGAAGGTAAAGGCGAAGAGTGGCAGGACTTTGTTCTGCTCAATCCTCGTAGTGGCGAAGAAGTATCGGTGCGCTACGACCCCTTTCTGGCATCAATCAGTAGCGGAAGAACGAAAGTTGACATTCTCCAGGTATTCCAGACGCTCGTCGGGTCACGGCTAACCCGTTAGAGTGTTAGGACTATTCATGTAGCGCTTTTTTCCGAAAACCGGCGACAAGGGAAAGAACAGCGAATCGCCAGCCCGCAGCTACGCCACTGTTTATTTAGGGCTGGAACGCCGACCGAGACGGAGCGCACGTTTGACCGGGTGCAACGTGGAAGAGAAAGGAGGGTTCATTTGGAGCCGCGACCGAGTACATGCGCCTGTGGATTAAATGTGGATAAGTAAAAAGCCGGCGCAGTGTCTTGAAGGCGAAATGGTACTTTCCAAAAAAGTGCCATGCCAAATTCGGCTGAAAGCCAATGTCAGTGGTATGTTGGTACTAATTTAGGTTCCACAAAGATATGCACGTCACCGATGAAATAGGTGAACCACCGCGGCGTATAACCCGTCAGACGACCGACCAGGTGCAGCAACGCCGCGCCTTCGGTCAGATTGAACGGCGTCCCCAAGCCCACGTCATTGCTGCGGATATAAAGGCACAGCGAAATTTCCTTGCGCACCACGTTCGGCACGAACTGGTAAAGCAGGTGGCAAGCCGGCAGCGCGATCTGATCCAGCACCGCGGGGTTCCACGCATGAAACAGAATGCGCCGGTCCGCCGGGTTCTGCATGATCGTGTCGAGGCATTGGCGCAACTGGTCGATCGCTTTGTACAGCAACACTTTGCGGCTGCCATCTTCTTCGAACTCGGTCACCACCTGGAAGCCGCGCGCGGTCGCGTCGGCAAGCTGCGCGCTCGCGTCTGCGTTCAACACCTTGTAGGCCGGCCACTGGCGCCACTGCACGCCGTACACGTCGCCGAGATCGTCCGGGCCTTCGCGATAGGGATTGGCGAGCCACTGCGGATTCTGGTTGGCGTTCGCGTCCCACACCTTGCAGCCGAGGTCGCGGAAATCCGCGGCGCTGCGCGAGGCGCGCAGAAACCCGACCAGTTCACCCACCGCCGATTTGAACGCCAGCTTTTTCGTGGTGACCGCGGGGAAGCCTTGCTGAAGGTCGAAGCGCAACATGGCGCCCGGCATGCTGATCGTGCGGATGCCAGTGCGGTTCTCCTGCCACGTGCCGGTGTCGAGAATCGTGCGGACGAGGTCGAGGTATTGTTTCATTCGGGTTCCTTCGACGCGGCGCCTGCCGGGTAAATCCGGGCGCCACGGGGATTGAGCGGAAAACCCGATTTTAACAAGCGCAGCCAGACGGCGCCCGGTCGGGGCGCGCGGCATCGAAATTATCTCGGGAAAAGATGAACGGAGATGGCGCGGCCGGACGGCGCGCCGCCACGCACAGCGCGGCTAATGCGCTCTGCATCAATCGCTGAAGTCCGCTCTAATGGCCGGCGCAAACCACGCGGCCCGTCGAACGATTTATAGATGCGGCACCGAAGCCGGCAAATCGCCGTGCGGCGAAGCCAGCGGCTCGCCCTCCATATGCCGCATGCCATGCGAGCACAAGAGCCGGTACAACGTGACGCGCGAGATGCCGAGTTCTTGAGCCGCATCGCCCAAACGCCCGCGGTGACGCAACAAAGCCAGCTCGATCGCCTGACGTTCGGCCGCTTCGCGCGCCTGCGCGAGCGAGACCGGCACGATCTCCACATATTCGGCGAGCTCCAGATCGCGCGCCGTGATCGCGCGGCCTTCGGACATCACGATGGCGCGCCGCACCCGGTTGATCAGCTCGCGCACGTTGCCCGGCCAGCCGTAGTTATGCAGTGCCGCGATCGCGTCCGGCGCGAAGCCGCGCAAGCGGCGGCTCGCATCTTTCTTGAAACGTTCCAGCATGTGCCGGGCAAGCAGTTCGATATCCTTACCACGCGCGCGAAGCGGAGGTTCGTCGATCTGCAGCACGCAGAGGCGGTGATACAGGTCGGAACGGAAACGGCCTTCGATCATCGCCGCCGTCATATCCACGTGCGTGGCCGAGATAATGCGCACGTCGACGTCCACCGCGCCGTGCCCGCCCAGCCGCTCCACTTTGCGCTCCTGCAGAAAGCGCAGCAGGCTCGCCTGGCTTTCGAGCGGCAGATCGCCGATTTCGTCGAGAAAGAGCGTGCCGCCGTTGGCCGCTTCCACCCGGCCGATCTTGCGCTGATTGGCGCCGGTGAACGCGCCGCGCTCATAGCCGAACAGTTCGGATTGCAGCAGATGCGGCGGAATTGCGCCGCAGTTAATCGGCACGAACGGCGCGTTGCGCCGGGCCGAGCGCTCGTGAATCGCGACCGCGGTCAGTTCCTTGCCGGTGCCCGATTCGCCCGAGATGAACACGGGCGCATCCGTCATCGCCACTTTGCGGATCGAGCGGAACAGCGCGAGCATGGCGTCGCACGAGCCGACCATTTCGCCTTCGGCGCCTTGCGACGCGTCGTTGGAAGCCGGCTCGCCCAAGGAAATCATGCCGTATGCATGACCGACCGAGTCGACGATCCTGTCGCCCGAATACGGCACGGTCACATAGTCGAAACAATAGTCGCGTACGAGCCGGCGCAACGCGGCGTCCTGCAGTTGACCCGGCATGGTGGCCGCGACCCAGCCGACGTTCGGCATGGTCAGGCACGATTCGAAGGCAGCGATTTCGTGTGGCTGAAAATCGCTAGACAGATCGAGCAGGCCGCCCGCCGCCATTCCGGCGCGAACCGCCCGGCGCACGTCGCGCGCCGACCCCACCACTTCGACGTGCCAGCCGCGCTGATGAAACCGAGTATTCAGCTCCGCGCTCGGATCGCGCGAAACGTAAATCAGTTGTCGCGTTGCGGGTTCCATTATTCAGATCCTCTCGTCAACGAACGTTAAGGATGACGCACGCACCTGAACCGAATTCAGACACGCTGACTCATTCGGGATTCGCGAAATAGCAAAAACCGAACGGGCATTCCATTCCGTGCGGACAGCTGATCCCCAAGAAAGCGGCGTGTGTGTGATTGAGACGGCCCTTTGGTGGGCTTTTTTAAAACTGAAGCTCTTTTCTGAGAGCTTACTATACGCGCGGCGCTTGGAAAACAGTTATGCGAATTTAATCGTGCACTCCTTACCCAGCAAGGCTCTGCGGGCAATAAACGGTTATTCAGCCGACGAATAAAAGATTAGTGGAAGCGCTTTTCCTAGCGTAGACCCCAAGGTACTTCATACCGCCTCAATTAACAAATTACAGGTATTTCCTCCTCATCGTTTCAGCGCTGAAACGTTTTTGTCCAAATTCTCAATCATTGCTTCGAGGTTTTGCTTCTTGTCCTGATGCACCAATGGATTGCGAGCGATGGCACACGTTTCGCTAAATGCTGTGCACCAAGGAGACACATCATGCGACCTGTTTTCCGCATCGATTTGAGCCGCACTGCACCATTGGCGGCCCTTTGCACCGCAATCGCGCTGACCATGCTGCCCATTGGCGCCAATGCGCAGAACGCCGAACCGGCCCAATCCGCCACGCTGGCGGAATCCGCCGATGCCGGTTCGGCCACTTTCTCCGAAACCACGATCACGCGAGCCGCCTCCTCCGATGCGAGGGCGCGCACCGCCGACGCCTTCCGCCAGGCCGCCGCGAACTCGCTCAGCATTCCGGCTGATGCTGCATCCGTGAACGATTTTGCACTCGACGACCAGATGCTCTCTCGGCAACGCGGCGGCGCGGTCGGCATGGTGATGGTCGCCGCCACGCCGCAGCTCATGCGCGGCAACAGTGGCGGCAGCAGCGTGACGCTGTGGGACGAGATCGCCCCGCCCTCGCCGCTCCCCGTCCCGATCGATGCGGCGCGCGCGGCCCAAGGCAACGTCGCCAGTTACCAAAGAAAGTAGACCGAACGAATTAGCGATGCAGACAGGGGTGGCGGTGTAGCGAACACACCGCCCGCATATAAGACAAGACGCAAGCAAGGACCGACATGACCACCTCTATCCGGACGCCGCGCGCATTCAGGTCGCGGGCGTCGTCGCCCACCCTCCTGCAGGCGGCGCTGGCCAGCGTCGTCGTCCTGTTCACGGTCTGTTTTGCCGTCGACGCCATAGCGCAAGCCGTCAATCCGGGCGACATCATCGTCGAGCGCACGATCACGCCGCGCGACGCCTTCGTACCGGTGCCGAAGAGTCAGGACCCGGTCGCCGTGCGCGCCACCACTTTCCCGGCCAACTCGTTCAATCCGGCGGTCGCCCAGATCGTGGCCGACACCGATCTGACGAACGCGCACGGGTCCAGTGGTGTGGCGGACGGCGGTGTGCTCGGTGGTACAGGCATGCAGGCGGTGACCCAGATCCTCAGTGGCAAAGCAACCGGCAACAACGTGGCGCTGAACTCCGGCGGCATCGGCCTGCCCGCGCCGGGCATCGGCGGCACCATCACCTCGTCGGTGACGGGCGCGCTCGCGCCGCTGTCGAATGCGCTCACCGGCGCGCTTGGCGGTCTGAAATGAGCCCGCTTACGAACCCGCTCGCGCACGCACTCATGAGCCCGCTCAAGCTCCGTGCGCTGCACGCGGCACTGTGCGTCTGTCTCGGCGGCGCAGCACTGGTAGCGAGTCACGCCCACGCTCAATCGGTGCCGACGATCGGCGCCACCTCGACCATCGCCAACGGCGCGGCCGCCGGCGTGACGGGCGCTTTCGCGGTCAACGAAACGGCCGGCCTGAACAACGCGCAAACGAATCAGATCACGGTGTCGAACGGCGGCGTCGCCGGCAACGACAACGCAAGCATGCAAAGCGCCGCCGTCGCCGCGAAGGTGACGAATGCGCGTGCGTCGATCGAAGCCAATGCATTTTCGAATTCATCCGGTGCGGTGCTGGTGAACCAGTCCGCCGGAGCAGGGAATCTGCAGCGCAACAGCACCCAATTGGGCACTGCGGCGCTCGGAGTCGAGACCGTCTCGGATGGGGAGCTATCCGCGACGGCCCCGAAAAACGGAGGTCTGGGTCAATCCATCGGGGTTCATAGCGTCCGCGAGGCAAACATTTCCAGCGATGCCTTCAAGAACGCCAACGGGATCGTGCAGATCAACCAGACAGCCGGCGCCGGTAACGCCACGGCAAACAGTTTTGTGCTCCGTCCCCCGGCGGGCACTTTTTTTAACTGACCACACTTAAAGTATCGGAGCGAATCATGAAGCGCACTCTTATTGCCGCAGCCGTTCTCGTTGCCGCATCCGGCAGCGCGTTTGCCGCACCGCAAAAGGCCTACCTGTTCAATGCCACCCTGATCGGCGAAGCGGTCGGCGTCGAAGGTCTGGTCGGTCTATACGGCTGCGTACACGTGTCCAGCACGGCGGGCGCGGTGATCAACAACAGTCAGACGGTCAACGTCAACGCTACGCTCAACCCGCAAGCGCAGAGCTATACGACGGGCCGTGTGACGACCACCTATAACAACAGCTCTTCGTCGATCAAGGGCGGCGGCTCGGTCTTCGCGGTGGCATCGCAAAGCCACTCGCAGTCGTCGGTCGGCGCGCAGGGCTATCAGGCATCGGGCGGCTACGTGTACGGCAGCCAGAGTTCCTCCGTCGCCGGCGGCGGGTATCAGACCAGCCAGCAGGCATCGGGAATCGCTGGCGGCTTCACGCACACCAGCCAGAACTCCGGTGGCCATATCGCGGCAGGCGGCTCGATCGGCGGCAGTTACAACTATGCGGCCTTCAATACGCCGTTCTTCGGCGCCGGGACGTTCCATGCGGCAGGCGGCTTGCAGGCCGGCTATAACGAGTCGAGCTACGCCAACACGTCGAGCCTGGCCGGCGGCTTCGAGGCAACGCAGGCATCCGGACAGGGCAAGGTGTGGGGCTACAAGGCTAGCGAAGGATCGGGCTTCGCGGCGGTCGGCGAACACTCGTCCGGCTACCAGACCAGCCGGACCTCCTCCACCGACTCTTATGCGGCGGCCTTCGGCGTCAACGCCAGCCTTGCCACGACCGACGTGACCACACGGGGCTACGTGACGCAGCACATCGACACCCAAGCGGCAGGCACGCTGACCGCCACGACCGGCACCAATGCGGCCAACGGCGTCTCGGGCAACCTGGGCATCAACATCGCGGAAGGCATCAGCAACGCGCAAAGCAACGACGTGTCGCTGGCCTCGGTCGATATCGGCAACGTGTTCGGCAATGCGCAGATCTTCAACGCGCAATCGACAGGCGGCAGCGCGAGGATCAACAACTTCAATCTGAACGCGTCGATCGGAGATGGCTCGCTGTCGGGTGTGACGGGCAATGTCGGGGTGAACGTCGCGTCGGGTATCGGCAACGTGCAGAACAACAGCCTCGCCGGTGCCGTGACGACGACCAAGCCGGGCAACGCGCTGACCACGGCGATGGTCGCCACGGATGACAACTCGCAAACCGCCGGCATGACGGTCACGGGTCAATTCCAGGGCACCGCGATGCTGGGTGCCAACTCGTTGGCCAATGCGTCGGGCAACATCGGCGTGAATATCGCCGGCGGCGCGGGCAACCTGCAGCACAACGGCCTGGCAATCGCCGCGCTGAACAGCGGCCACTAAGCCGGCAGCAGGCACCAGAAGCCAGCAGGCAGTTGAGGGGGGACGCGCCGGCAGCCATTCGCAGCGGCCGGCGCGTATAGAGCAGGAGACCAGCATGTCCGGGTTCAAGGGGTTCCCGGCGCTACGGTTCGCTGTAGCGCTGGCAAGCTGCGCGCTGTGCGCGGGCCCGAGTTACGCACAGGCGAGCATCGACACGTCCACGCTGGCGGGCGTTCCGTTGAAAAAGACGGTGCGTTCGATGAAGGACATCCGCTACAGCCACATCGTCAATCAGCAGTTCGATTACAGCTGCGGTGCGGCGGCGCTGGCTACGCTCCTCAAATACGGCTATGGCATCGATATTCCGGAGACCGAACTGATTCGCCGGATGATGGTGTTCTCCACGCCGGAAGTGGTTGTCAAAAATGGCTTCTCCATGCTCGACATGAAGAAATTCGTCGAGACCATCGGTTTGCGCGGCCGCGGCTTCCGGGTCAACGCCAGCGCGCTCCAACACTTGCAGATTCCCGTGATGGTTCTGATGAACATCGACGGGTACGAGCATTTCGTGATCGTCAAGCATGCCCAGGATGGCCGCGTGTTCATTGCGGATCCGGCGCTCGGCAACCGCATCGTGCTCGAAGAGGACTTCGTGCGGACCTGGAACGGCCTGGTATTCGCGGTCCTCGGCAAACCCTTCAGGGAGGATTCCCCGCTCTTGCAGGACAACGAGTCGCTCGCGCTCAAGCTGCGCGCCAGCGCGCTGGCTAACGGCACCGCGGCGACTCCCTTCGTCGAGTACGGCTTGATCAAGGCAGACCTGTTCTGAACCAACCATGAAGCAACCCCTCACCCCGCTCGGGCTCGCGATCTGCACCATGATGTGCGGCCTGAGCGCGATCAGCGGCAGCGCCCACGCAGCACCAGGCGCCGGCTCTGCGCCGGTGCCTGACTATCTCGCCGCTCATGACGTCGGTGCTGGCGCGGTCAAGGTGCAGCTGGTGGACGACGACGTCCTCGCCGGCCAGACCGGCAAATATGTCGGCGGCACGATGATCTCCGGCTTCGTTCTCAATGTCATTTCGCAATGGCAATTGCCCAACGGCGTGACCGCGCTTGCCCAGGGCACCCTCAGCGCCGGACAGAACGCGCTCGGACAGGCGACCAGCGCCGTCAACACGCTGGCGAGCGTGAGCGGCGGCGGCCCCGGCAGCCAAGCCAATGGCGCCAACTCCGGGGCCAATCCCAATGCCCAGGTCAACGGAGGCCAGAGCATTTCGGTCAATGGCGTGTCGCAAGTGACCCAGGTGGCCGGCGACCGTAACAGCGGCGCCAACTCCGCGCTCATCGACTTCAACAACAACGCCGTGATCCTCGCGGGCACCGCCAATGCCCCGACAGCAGCGGCCAGCAATTCGACCGGCTCCGTCAAAGCCGGCATCTCGTTCGGCAGCAACGGCATCCTTGTCTCGCTGCAGACTCCGGCTGGACTCGCCACCCAGACCATCGCACCAGGCAACGGGCAAATCGCCCAGTTGCTGCAGATCGCAGGCAATAACCAGCAAGTCGCCAACGCATTGCAGCTGCATTTGCAGACGCAGCAAATGTCGGCCGCCATGATCCGTCAGTTAGGCGTTCTACAAGCTCTGCAAAACAGGAGATAAGCATGCGGGCCGCCACCCGCCGACCGCAGCAAAGGCAGTACAGATAAGGCCGCGCGCTGTCAGCAAGCGTGTTGCATCGAACCGGAGCAAGTGCTTGGCACCCGCTCTGATCGACGGGACACGGAGGGCGCCCGGCCGGAACACCGGGGGAACACAAAATGAATAATCTTTCATCGAAAAAAGTGCCGCGCATGGCACTCGCGGCCATTCCGGCCGCCGTCATGCTATTCGCACTTTCGCAAGGGGCGAGCGCGCAGGCGCTCGCTGGACAATCGGTCGAAGAACGTCTGAATACGTTGATGCGGGTCGTCGACGAGCAGCAGCGGCAAATTCATTCTCTCGAGCGCCAGGTGACCAATCTGGAGATGGCGCAACGCGGCCGCGGCGTACCGGGCGCCGGCGCGCCGGCCGGCAGCGACGCCGTGGCCGAGCAGCCCGGCGCCGACGGCCTGCCGGTGCCGCTGCCGCCGCTCGCCCAGGTCAGTCCCGGCGCGCCCGCGCCCGGCGGCAACACCGGCACGGCGACCGGCGTGCCGGTCTATCCGCCGCCGCCCGATGGCGGCAGCGCGGGTGGCCTGCCGTCCGCGACCGACGGCAGCGGCGCGATCGGCCAGACGCAGAAAGCGGCCGAACCGGTGCGCACGCAAGCCGAAGAAGCCGTGGTGCAGCGCGAGCACGCCCCGCTCTTCGACCACAAGCTGACGATGGACTGGGGTATCAGCGACACCTACTACGATCGCCGCCAGTTGCAGCTGTCGGGCTTCCTCGCGCTCGACGCGATTTTCCTCGGCAACATCAACCTGGGCCAGACCAAGTCGCACCAGGTGATGGCGGATCTCGATACGCGCTACGGCCTGACCGACCGTATGAGTATCGACGTCGACGTGCCGTATATCTACCGGCATAGCAACTTCATTGTCGGCGGCGCGGGCGGCGCGGCGAGCACGATGTCGGACGCGTCCGTGAACGGCAGCAATATCGGCGACGTCAACTTCGGGATCTACTACCAGTTCCTGAAAGAGACCAACAGCCTGCCGGACGTGGTCGGCAGTCTGCGCATCAAGGCGCCGACCGGCACCTCGCCGTTCGGCGAGAAACTGGTCCAGGTGGACGCCAACAACACCAATCTGGTGGCGCCGAGCAAGCTGCCTACCGGCACGGGCTTCTGGAACATCACGGCCGGCATCTCGCTTTTGAAGACCTACGACCCGGTGGTGCTGTTCGGCAGTCTTTCCTACACCTACAACATCGCGCGCTCGTTCGCGGACATCTCGTCGGTGCAGGGACAAACCCAGCCGGCGACGGTCAAGCTCGGCGACATCGTGCAGTTCGGCGGCGGCGTGGCGCTCGCATTCTCCGACAAGGACTCGGCCAGCATCTCGTACACGATGGCGCTCGAACCCGAATCGAAAACGCGCGAGCCGGGCGGCTCATACGAAAAGGTGCCGGGCAGCGAGACCACGGCCGCGGCGCTGAATTTTGGCCTGAACCACGTCGTGAACAAGCACCTGACCATCAACGGCTCGGTCTCCGTGGGCTTGACGCCCGACGCGCCGAACTTCGTGGTCGGCGTGCGGTTTCCGTACACATTCTGACGTGCCAACGATACGAGGTCGAACGTGCGTGAATCACCTCATCTGTCCAGTGTTGCTCCGGCGGCCGGAGCGGGAGCGCATATGACGCGCGCGCTAACCAGCGAGATGGCGCCGGCACGGACTTCGGCGGTAGCCGCGGTCGCAGGCGCGCCGCCGCTGGCCGCGGTCGCCGGTTGCGGCGTCGAGCGCCCGCTGTTGTATGTGGCCCGCACGCCGGACGACACGCTGATCGCGCATCTGAAAAACCGCGGCTGGCACGTCGTGGCGGCGCGCTCGGCGCACGAACTCGGCCGGCTGTTGAAACCCGACATGGCTTGCGCGGGCATCGTCGATCTGGCGAGCTTTCCGCCGCGCGACCTGGCCGGACTCGAAACAAGCCTGCGCCAGCAGCAGATCGGCTGGATCGCGCTTGCCACCAGCGAGCGGCTCAACGATCCGGTGGTGCGGCGACTCGTACGTCACTACTGCTTCGACTTCGTGAAGATGCCGGTGGCGAACGCCACGGTCGACTACCTCGTCGGCCACGCGTTCGGCATGGTGACGCTATGCGACCCCGAAGCCACGCCGCCCGTAAACGAATCAGGCGACGAGGAAATGGTCGGCACCTGCGAAGCCATGCAGCAGCTCTTTCGCACCATCCGCAAAGTGGCGAACACGGACGCGAGCGTGTTCATCGCGGGTGAATCGGGCACCGGCAAGGAGCTCACCGCGCTCGCGATTCACGAGCGCTCGCCGCGCCGCAAAGCGCCGTTCGTCGCGATCAATTGCGGTGCGATTCCGCACCATCTGTTGCAGTCCGAACTATTCGGCTACGAACGCGGGGCGTTTACCGGTGCGAATCAGCGCAAGATAGGCCGCGTGGAAGCCGCGGACGGAGGCACACTGCTGCTCGATGAAATCGGCGACCTGCCGCTCGAGAGCCAGGCGAGCCTGTTGCGCTTTCTGCAGGAAGGCAAGATCGAGCGGCTCGGCGGACGCGAATCGATTCCTGTCGACGTGCGGATCATTTCCGCGACGCACGTCGATCTGGAGAGCGCGATGCGCGACGGCCAGTTCCGCGCCGACCTGTTTCATCGGCTTTGCGTGCTGCGTGTGGACGAGCCGCCGCTGCGCGCGCGCGGCAAGGACATCGAAATTCTCGCGCATCACATCCTGCACAAGTTCAAGACCGACGGCGCGCGCAAGATCCGCGGCTTCACGCCGTCGGCGATCGAGGCGCTCTATAACTACAACTGGCCCGGCAATGTCCGCGAGCTGATCAACCGGGTGCGCCGCGCGATCGTGATGGCGGAGAACAAGCTGATTTCCGCCGACGATCTCGATCTCGCGCACTTCACCGGGCAGCAGACCATGACGCTCACGCAAGCGCGCGAAGCCGCCGAAAAGCGGGCGATCGAAGCGGCGCTGCTGCGTCATCGTCACCGGTTGAACGAGGCGGCGGCGGATCTGAATATTTCGCGCGTGACGCTATATCGCCTGATGGGCCAGCACGGGCTGCGCGAAATGAGCGCCGCCGACGAGAAGGCGGCATTCGCCGTGGGTGCAGGCGCGCAGGAATGACGCGCGCGGCGGTGGGGCATGGTGGCCGCGCATGGCGGTGGGACACCGCGGTCGCGAACGGCGGCAGGACACGGTGATCGCGCACGCCGGGGGGACACGGCTGTGGGACACGGCGGTGGGTCCTGACAGTCGCAAACGCCGGGAACACGGCAATCGCGCACGCCGGTCGAACATGTGTGGCGCGCCGCGCACAGCCGCGCGACTCGGCGACCTCACGCGGCTGCGGCGAAACGCGTGGGACACGCGCCTTGTCCGTGCCGGCTCCGATACCGCCGCGAATCCTCGCCGCCGGCTCGCCACCCGCCTCGGCGGCATGGCCTTGCGCGTCAGGTAGAATCGGTCCGGTTACGTTCCCCTTTCCATTCGATGACGACGCTCACCCTGATCGTCGCTCGCGCCAATAACGGCGTGATCGGCCGCGACAACCAGTTGCCCTGGCGACTCCCCGAAGACCTCGCGTTCTTCAAGCGCACCACCATGGGCGCGCCCATCATCATGGGCCGCAAAACGCACGAGTCGATTGGCCGGCCCTTGCCCGGACGCCGCAACATTGTCGTGACGCGGGATGCCGCGCGGCGCTTCCAGGGATGCGACGCGGCCACGACGCTCGAAGAGGCGCTCAAGCTCGCCGCTCAGGATCAGGCGCCCGAAGCGTTTCTGATCGGCGGCGCGCAGTTGTATGAGGAAGGGTTGCGGCAGGCGGACAAGCTCATCGTCACCGAGATTTCCGCCGACTTCGAAGGCGACGCCACCTTCCCCGAACTCGACGAAACCGAGTGGGAAGAAGTCGCGCACGAAACACACCGCGCGCATGCGCCGAACGACTTCGACTACGCGTTCGTGACGTACCGGCGCAAAGGCGTCTGAGGCCGGACCGCTTCAGCGGTAATCGTGCCCGCTCGAAGCAGACAGTGGCCGCCGAACTGATATAAAAAAACGCCACGCAATGACCTCGCGTGGCGTTTTCTCATCGACCGACGAACCGGCGGCCCGCCGGCTCGCGGCAAAATCGCTTCACTGCCCCGCGATCGTCATGCGCTCGATCAGCACCGAGCCGGTTTTCTTGGTGCCGCGCGTGATCGTATCCGCGCCGATCGCGACGATGTGGTGGAACATCTCCTGCAGCGTGCTCGCCACCGTGATTTCCTCGACCGGATACTGGATCTTGCCGTTCTCGACCCAGAAGCCCGACGCGCCGCGCGAGTAGTCACCCGTCACGTAGTTCACGCCCTGCCCCATCAGTTCGGTCAGCAGCAGGCCCGTGCCGAGCTTGCGTAACATTTCTTCGAAGTCGTCCTCGGGGCGCGTGTTGGAGCTGAGCAGCGACAGGTTGTGCGAGCCGCCGGCGTTACCGGTGGTCTGCATGCCGAGCTTGCGCGCCGAGTACGTGGACAGGAAATAACCTTCCACCACGCCGTCTTTCACCACCGACCGCTTTTTGGTGCGCACGCCTTCTTCGTCGAATGGCGCGCTGCCCATGGCACGCGCGATATGCGGGTCTTCGAGCACCTGCACGTGCGGCGCGAACACCGGCTTGCCGAGGCTGTCGACGAGGAACGAGGTCTTGCGATACAGCGCGCCGCCGCTCGTGGCTTGCACGAACGCGCCGAGCAGGCCCGCGGCGAGCGGCGCTTCGAACAGCACCGGCACCTTGCGCGTATCCAGACCGCGCGCGCCGATGCGCGCGAGCGCGCGTTGCGCCGCGTAACGGCCCACGGCTTCGGGATCGGCCAGTTCTTCGGCGCTGCGGGTCGACGTGTACCAGTCGTCGCGCTGCATGTTGCGGCCGCTGCCTGCAATCGGCGCGCACGCGATGTAGTGGCGCGAGTACGGATAACCGGCCAGGAAGCCGCGCGAGGTGGCCAGCACGAACTGCGAGTGCTGTGCCGAGACACTCGCGCCTTCCGAATTCTTGATCTGCGGATCGGTGGCGAACGCGGCGTCTTCCGAGCGGCGGGCAATTTCCACCGCTTCATCCGCGGACAGATTCCACGGGTGATAGAGATCGAGATCGCGCGGCGCCGTTTCCAGCAATTCGGCTTCGGCGAGACCCGCGCAGTCGTCTTCGGCCGTGAAGCGCGCGATGTTGTAGGCCGCCGCAACCGTGTCCTTCAAAGCCTGCGACGAAAAGTCCGAAGTGCTCGCGTTGCCGCGCTTGTTGCCGATGAACACCGTCACGCCGACCATCTTGTCGCGGTTGTGCTCGATCGTCTCGACTTCGCCGCGCCGCACGGAGACGGACAGGCCGTCGCCTTCGGAAATCTCGGTCGCCGCGTCGGTACCGCCGAGCGACTTCGCGTGACGAAGGATGTCCGAGGCGATTTCCTTCAGCTCATCCTGGGTATGCGGAAAAAAGCGCTGCTTGACGTCCATGTCTGCTGCCATTGTCGTTGCCGTCCTGTTCGGGGCCGAGCGGCCCTGGGTGTGTTCGCTATGTTCGCACCGGTTACGCACATGCCTCACGCATGCGCGCGCCCGTGTCGGGTTATGCATCCCGCGATCATAGCAAGGTACGCGACGCCGTACCTGGCATTCGCAGCGCCTCGCGCATGCGCCGCGCCGCCATCGCTTCGCAGGGCGCGAGGCCTTGTGCGCAGCAGCACGGCGGTTCAGCGGGCGCGGCACGCTACAATATCGGTATGACACGCAAAACCCGCATTCAACCCATCGAATCCGCCGAGCCGGAAGTCGACGAAAACGGCTACGACCGTCCCAGCAAGTCTCAGCTCAAGCGCGAAATGCACGAGCTGCAGGAACTGGGCGCGGCGCTGATCGCGCTGCCCAAAGACGCGCTCAAGCGCATGCCGATGCCCGAAAAGCTCGACGACGCCGTGCGCGAAGCGCGCCGCATCACCGATCACGAAGGCAAGCGCCGCCAGGTGCAGTACGTCGGCCGCGTGATGCGCTCGCTGCTGGACGAGGAAACCGCCGCGCTGCGCACCGCGCTCGACACCTATAACGGCGTCAACAAAGCGGAAACGGCCAAACTCCACTGGATCGAGCGCACCCGCGAAAAACTGCTCGCCGACGACGCCGCGCTGACCGATTTCATCCGCCAGCACCCGAACGCCGACCCGCAGCAGGGGCGCACGCTGATCCGCAACGCACGCAAGGAAGCGCAGCAGAGCAAGCCGCCGCGCTACTTCCGCGAACTGTTCCAGTGGATCAAGAACGCGGACGGCCCGTCCGCGCAGACCGATTCCGACGCCGACGACGCCCTGGACGACGATGACGATGACGACCGCGACGCATGATCACGCAGGCAAGCCGGCACGCAATCACCCCGACGAAATCCTGATCGGCCTCGTGTCGATCAGCGACCGCGCCTCCACCGGCGTGTACGAGGATAAGGGCCTTCCGGCCTTGCAGGAATGGCTCGGCGCGGCCCTCACCTCACCGTGGCAAGTGGTCACCCGTCTGATTCAGGACGATGCGCCGACCATTTCGGCCACGCTGACCGAACTGGTCGACGAGGTCGGCTGCGATCTGGTGCTGACCACCGGCGGCACCGGCCCGTCACGCCGCGACGTGACGCCCGAGGCGACGCTTGCGGTCGCAACAAAGGAAATGCCGGGTTTCGGCGAGCAGATGCGGCAGATCAGCCTGAATTTCGTGCCGACCGCGATTCTGTCGCGCCAGGTCGCCGTGATCCGCGAAACGGCGGAGCACGCAGCGCTGATCATCAATCTGCCGGGGCAGCCGAAGTCGATCAAGGAAACGCTGGAAGGTTTGCGCGACGCCGAAGCGGGCGGCGCGGTGAAGGTGCCGGGCATTTTCGCCGCGGTGCCGTACTGTATCGACCTGATCGGCGGGCCTTATGTGGAAACCAACGCCGACGTGGTGAAGGCGTTCCGGCCGAAGAACGCGCAGCGCGCGCCCAAGTCTGCATAGGCTGGAATCACGGCGCGGATTGGCCGCTGTGATTTGGCCGTCTGGCTTCCCGGGGCTTCGGTTTTGGGTCGCGCTCTGGCGCAGGGAACTGGCAGGCGCCAGTCAGCCGCGACCAGCGAGGTGCGCCCAGCCGGAAGGCGGCGCCGCTCCGGCCAGCCACCGGCGCGTTACGCGTCGAAGCAGATCAGCCCCGTTATTCCGCGCCGCCGGCGGCGTCCGGCGCCGACGGGATCAGGAAGTGCTCGCGGTAGTACTTCAGTTCGTCGATCGACTCGTGGATATCGGCCAGCGCCGTGTGCATCGCGCGCTTCTGGAAACCCTTGTAGATGGCCGGCTGCCAGCGGCGGCACAGCTCCTTCAACGTGCTGACGTCGAGATTGCGGTAATGGAAGAAGCGCTCCAGGTCCGGCATCCAGCGCGCCATGAAGCGGCGGTCCTGGCAGATCGAGTTACCGCACATCGGCGATTTGCCGGGCGGCACGAAGACGCTCAGGAAATCGCGGATTTGCTCGGTGGCGTCGGCCTCGCTCACCGTGGACGCCTTCACCCGGTCGATCAGCCCCGAACGGCCATGGGTGTTCTGATTCCACTGATCCATTTTGGCGAGCGTCTCGTCGCTCTGGTGAATCGCCAGAACCGGACCTTCGACGAGGCGGTCGAGCGTCGAATTCGTCACCACCACCGCGATTTCGATGATGCGGTCGGAATCGGGCTCGAGCCCGGTCATTTCCATGTCCAGCCAGACGAGATTCATGTCGCTGCGCACGAGCGGCGGCTGTTCGGTGGATGCGAGGATGTCAGTCATGAAGGCAACCCTGATGGCCGGGCAAACGGCTTGTCAGCAAGCCCGCTTGCCGCGGCGATTGTTCGTTTGAGATTGGATTAAGCTGGTGCGAGCCGGTTTGGACTCACCTTCCCGCCGCGAGGCAGGAAGAAACATATAATTCTCGCATAGATACCACGGAATCCCCGGATGCCTACCCTGTACTTCACCGTTCTGTTCGTCGTCGCCGTCGTGGCGATGGTCGGCACCAAACTGTGGCTCGCGTCGCGGCAGATCCGCTTCGTGGCCCAACATCGCGAGCAGGTGCCGAGCCAGTTCGCCGGCACCATCGCGCTCACCGCGCACCAGCGCGCCGCCGACTACACCGTCGAGCGCACGCGTCTGACCTTGATCGAGATCGTCGTCAGCGCGGCCGTGCTGATCGGCCTTACGCTGCTCGGTGGCGTGCAGGCGCTCGATCTGGGCATTTCCGACTGGCTCGGCCGCGGATACATCGGGCAGATCGCGCTGGTCGCCGCGGTGATCGCGATCACCAGCGTGGTCGACCTGCCGTTCGACTACTACCGGCAGTTCGTGGTGGAACAGCGCTTCGGCTTCAACCGCATGAGCCGCGGCATTTTCTTCGTCGACCGCCTGAAGGGCGTGTTGCTCGGCGCCGCGTTCGGCCTGCCGCTACTGTTCGTCGTGCTGTGGCTGATGAACCAGGCCGGCAGCCTCTGGTGGCTGTGGACATGGGTCGTGTGGGTCGCCTTCCAGATGCTCGTATTGGTGCTGTATCCGTCGTTTATTGCGCCGCTCTTCAACAAGTTCGAGCCGCTCAAGGACGAAGCGCTGAAAAGCCGCATCGAAGCGCTGATGCAACGCTGCGGCTTCGCCGCCAAGGGTCTTTTCGTGATGGACGGCAGCCGCCGTTCCGCGCACGGCAACGCCTATTTCACCGGCTTCGGCGCCGCCAAGCGAATCGTGTTCTTCGACACGTTGCTCGCGCGCCTGTCGGGCAGCGAGATCGAAGCCGTGCTCGCGCATGAACTCGGCCACTTCAAACGCCGTCATGTGATCAAGCGCATGCTCGTTACCTTCGCGATCAGTCTCGTCATGCTCGCCCTGCTCGGCTGGCTCATGCAGTGCGTCTGGTTCTATGAAGGGCTGGGCGTGCGGCCGTCGCTGGTCGGCGGCAATAGCGGCCTCGCGCTGGTGTTGTTCTTCCTTGCGCTGCCGGTGTTCCTGTTCTTCGTCACGCCGCTCGGCAGCCTCAGTTCGCGCAAGCATGAGTTCGAAGCCGACGCGTTCGCCGCGACGCAGACCGACGCGCAAGATCTCGTCAATGCGCTCGTCAAGCTGTACGAGGACAATGCGTCGACCCTGACGCCCGATCCGCTCTACACCGCGTTCTACTACTCGCATCCGCCGGCGTCGCAGCGGATCGACCGCCTGCTGCGGCACGCATGAGCGGCCGCTCCCCGAAAGCGTCGCGCGCGCCGTCCAGCGCGCGTGTAGGCGGCCTCGTGGTGGCCGCGCATGGCCGCCACTATCTCGTCGCACCGGACGACGGCGGCGCCATGCTTCAATGCTTCCCGCGCGGCAAGCGCAGCGAGGTGGCGGTCGGCGATCACGTGATTTACGAGTTGGCTTCGGCGGATCAAGGCGTGATCGTCGAGATCGGCGAGCGGCGCAATCTGCTATATCGCTCGGATCAGTACAAATCGAAGCTGTTCGCGGCCAACCTCGACCAGTTGCTGATCGTGCTCGCCACTGAACCGCACTTCAGCGAAGACCTGCTCGGGCGCGCGCTCGTCGCGGCCGAGGCGAACGAACTGAAGCCGTTGATCGTACTGAACAAGACCGACGTGACCGGTGCGCTCGAAGGCGCGCGCAAACGGCTCGAGCCGTATCGCGCGTTGGGTTATACGGTCGTGGAGGTGTCGATCAAGACTCAGCCCGAGGCCGCACGTGCCGCGTTGATCGAACATCTGCATGGTCATTCGACGCTGCTGCTCGGCCAGTCGGGCATGGGCAAATCCACACTCGTCAATCTGCTGATTCCCGATGCCGAAGTCGCCACGCGCGAAATTTCTACGGCGCTCAATAGCGGGCGCCATACGACGACTTTCACGCGTCTCTATCCGCTGCCGGACAGTGCGGACGGCATAGGCGGTTCGTTGATCGACTCACCGGGCTTCCAGGAGTTCGGCCTGCATCATCTGACCGAGGGCCGGCTCGAGCGCGCGTTTCCCGAGTTCAGGCCGTTACTGCCGAACTGCCGCTTCTACAACTGCCATCACTTGCATGAGCCCGGTTGCGCGATCCTCGAAGCGGTCGCGGACGGCCGCATCCGCCCCGAACGGCATGCGCTGTATGCGCAACTCGTGCACGAAGCCAGCCAGATCGTGCGCTGACATGAAACTGATGCGCGCGCCGAATCTGATCATCGGGCAGCACTGGGTCAATGTGCTGGCCACCGCGGGCATTGCTTGCGAGTTACACAACCGTTATCTGAACGGCGCGCTCGGCGATATTCCGGCGGATCAGTGCTCGCCGGAGCTTTGGCTCGTCGATGAACGTGATGAGGCGATGGCGCGAAGGTTGATCGATGCAGCGTCGCACGGGCCGGCGGCGGGAACGCCCGGCTGGCGGTGTCGGCACTGTGGTGAAACGCTCGAGGCGCAGTTTACGGTGTGCTGGCAGTGCGGGACGGCGCGCGATCCGCGGGATGGGTGATTCCGCACGAGATCGGTGTCAGCTTATTTCAGGATGATTTGCAGGCATAAAAAAACCGGACGTTGTCCGGTTTTTTTATGCCAATCAAGATCAGCTAAGCGACTTTAAGCCAGCCACACTGCAATCGTCAGCATCAACAGCAGAATCATCCACAGCACCACCGCGCGCCACACCAACCCCACAGCCGATTGCAGCGTGCGCGGCGTGCAGTCGTCGCCGACCTGCATCGGGCCGCCGTCGCCGGTGGCTAATGCGTCGAGACTCGACGGCTCGGCAAGCGGCCCGCTCAAACGTGCGCCCAATGCACCGCTGCCCGCGGCCAGCAACACGCCGTCGTTCGCATCCGGCCACTGGCGCGCATGATTGCGCCATGCATAAATCGCGTCTTCGAAATTGCCGACAATCGCAAAGCCCAGCGACGTCAGCCGCGCCGGCACCCAGTCGATCACGAAGAAGGCGCGCTGTGCGAAGCTCGAAAACGCAACCGTACGATCGTCGACCGGACGTGCCCACGTGCGCGCCAGATACTCGGCAATCCGATATAGCACCGCGCCCGCCGGACCGACCGGAATCAGAAACCAGAAGAACACGCCGAACACATGCCGATGCGAAGCGACCACCGCATGAATCAGCGTATGACGCACGATTTCGCTGACGGGCATATCGACGGTATCGAGCCCGGTCCATTCGTTCAGGATTTCACGCGCGTGCGGCACGTCGTCGTTATTCAACGCGAGGTGGATGTCCGTGAAGTAATGGCTGAACTGGCGAAAGCCGAGCGTGAAGTACAGCACCGCGACGTTCCACAGGAACGCCAGTGCGAAATGGATGTGATACAGCACGTAGTAGACGAGCGCCACGGCCAACGTCCAGGGCACCACCACCACGAGCCAGGCGAGCAAGCCATGCTTCGGCTTGCCGGCATCGAATCCGTGCGCCGCCGATTCCGCATGGTATTGAAGCAACGCGGACACCGGATTGCTCGGTGAAAGCGCACGCACCTGTTCAATGATCAGAGCCAGCAATACAGAGAAAAAAGTCATGCGATGCGCCGTGCTTTTCGAGTTTTACGATTGTTTTATAACGATAGCACAGGGTCGGATGCGACTGAGCGCAGTCGTTGACAAACACCCAACAACTGCACAGTCCCGTGCGGTTTACGCCGCGAGGAAGCGATAGAAGTTGCGCAGCATCGCCGCCGTTGCGCCCCAGATGAAGTAGTGACCACCGAGCTCGCTTCCGCTCTCCGCAGCCTGCGCTTCGGCCGACGCGGCACGCGGATACGGCATGGCGAAGAAGCGCCGCTCACCGCCCTCGTAGCGAAACACGCGCTCTTCGTGATGGGCGGGGTTCATGAGAAAGGCGAGTGGCACTTCGAAGACTTCGGCCACTTCGAGCGCGTCCGCTTTCACTGTGAACGGCGGATGCACGAGGCCGATTACCGGCGTCACGCGAAAACCAGTGCCCGTCAGGTAGTCCGGCAAGGCGCCGAGAATCTCCACACGCGAGGGCGCAAGACCCACCTCTTCCTGTGCTTCACGCAGCGCGGTGGCGGTGGCGTCCGCATCGAAGGGTTCGTGACGGCCACCGGGAAAGCTCACCTGCCCCGCATGATCGTTCAGATGGTCGGCGCGCTGGGTCAGCAGCACGGTCAGGCCGCGCTCGCGCACCACCAGCGGCACCAGCACCGCGGCAACTCGCGGATCGGCATGCGTATCGCGCCACGGCGCTTCGACGATAGGTTCGGGAGTCCAGGCAAGGCGCTGCTCGAAGCGTGCGCGCAGGCCGTCAGGCGTGAGACGGTCGCCGGCCACCGGCGGCAGATCGGCGCCCGTCGCTTCGACAGGCAGAGTTTCAGGCTCAAAGACGGGGCGGATCAACGGGTCTCTCGAAATAGGCGGATAGGGGACATGCCGCTATTTTGACCTGGCAAACAAAAAAGCACCCGCGAGGGGTGCTTTTTCTTACAGCATTTACGCTTGGGAAGCAGCGCGGTCTTTCGAGACCAGCTTTTCCTTGATCCGGGCCGACTTGCCCGAACGGTCGCGCAG